>CAVWZX010000004.1:0-461459 GCA_963759595.1 uncultured Actinomycetota bacterium | reverse complement strand
AGCTGGCGCTCTACCATTGAGCTACACCGGCGCACGCCGCCCGGAAGCGGCGCGAACACCGCCCACCGGCGGTGCGGCAGGAAGTCTAACCGAACGCGCGCACGGGACTGACGGCCCCCGGCATACCCCTCGCGTTAGTCTCTCACCGTGCTGCTGAGCGACCGTGACATCAAGGCCGAGATCGACAACGGACGGGTCGTCCTCGACCCCTGGGACCCGGAGATGGTCCAGCCGTCGAGCATCGACGTGCGCCTCGACCGCTACTTCCGGTTGTTCGACAACCACAAGTACCCGTTCATCGACCCCCGTGAGGACCAGCCCGACCTCACCCGCCTCGTCGAGGTGGACAAGGGGGAGCCGTTCATCCTGCACCCCGGCGAGTTCGTCCTCGGGTCCATCTTCGAGACGGTCACGCTCCCCGACGACGTCGCCGCTCGCGTCGAGGGCAAGTCGAGCCTCGGTCGCCTCGGGCTGCTGACCCACGCCACCGCCGGCTTCGTCGACCCCGGGTTCACCGGTCACGTCACGCTGGAGCTCAGCAACGTCGCGACCCTCCCGATCAAGCTGTGGCCGGGCATGAAGATCGGCCAGCTCTGCTTCTTCCGCCTGTCCAGCCCGGTCGAAAACCCGTACGGCTCAGCCAAGTACGGCTCCCACTACCAAGGGCAGCGGGGCCCGACGGCGAGCCGTTCGTTCAAGAACTTCCACACCACAGACGTCTGACCGACGCCCGGGTATGCCGCGTGCTCACCCGAGCGCACCCCATGCGTGAGCGCGGCCACAGTGGGTATGCCTGAAATGTGGCATCCGGCAGCGACCGGACTACGAAGGACTGGGACAGGTCCCGTACACACACTCGAAGGAGCCCTTGTGCCTGCATCCCGACTGCTCTGGGCGCCGCAGGTCGGCCAGCCGCGCGCCGTCGTCCTCGTCCTCCACGGCGGCAGGTCGCGCAGCCGCCAAGCCGTGCGCCCCTGGCAGGTCGCTGTGCTGCGCATGGTGCCGTTCGCCGCTGCCGTGACGGCAGCCGGCAAGGGGAAGATCGCCGTGGCGTCCATCCGCTTCGCGGTGCGCGGCTGGAACGGTGCCGAGCAGAGCCCCGTCGCCGACACCAGGCTGGCCCTTGAGCAGATCGCGGCGAAGTACCCGGGCGTACCGATCGGCCTGCTCGGCCACTCGATGGGCGGCCGGGTCGCGTTGCACCTCGCCGACGACGAGCGGGTGTCAGCCATCGTGGCGCTGGCCCCGTGGGTCGAGGGACAGGACCGGCCGCGCTCCCACCGCGGGCTGCACGTCCTCTTCATGCACGGCAGTCTCGACCGGATGACCTCCCCCCGGGCGTCGCGCGCGATGGCGACCGCGATGGCCAAGCTGGGGGCCGACGTCACCTACGAGTCCGTCAAGGGCGACAGCCACGCCATGCTGCGCCAGGCGGGTCGGTGGCACCGCGAGGCCGCAGCGTTCCTCGCCGGGGCCCTTCTCGAGCAGCCCTGTCGGCCCCGCTCGGGTTGAGGTCGCACCGGACTCTGCGCCTCGGCGCCTAGCGCGCTTCCGGCGTCGACACGGCATACCGCTCCACGATGTGCTCCGCGACCATGAGCTCGGGTGACAGGTCACGGTCCTCGGTGCCCGCGGGCAGCATCGCGCAGCGGGCGAAAGCCTCGCCGAGCTCGCCCACGGGCACCACCCCGCGCATCCGCAACGCCCTGACCGTGCACACCAGCTCGACCGCCAGGATCCGCCGGTAGGCCGTGGTCGCCTCGCCGAGCCGCAGCGCCGCCTGGCCGGCGAAGCTCGCGTCATCCTCGATCCCCGCTGACACTCCTGCCGTCTGCACGCTCGACGGCGTCGACGCGACCCCGCGGATGGTCGACAGGGCAGACGCCGCAACGTATTCCGCGATGAGCACCCCCGAGGAACCCATCGTCGAGTCCGACAGGAACAGCGGCAGCCCGCTGTCCGAGTCGGTGAGCGTGTGGCTGATCCGCGACTGCACGGCCTGGGCCGAACGCGTCAGCGCCAGCAACGTCGTGTCCACCGCCAGCACGAGGTATGCCGCGTGGAAGCCGCCGTGGTGCGTCACCTCCGCGACACCGTCGGCCACGGTGAAGAGCGGGTTCTCGGACGCCGTGTTGGCGGCCGTCTCGACCACCGCCTTGAGGTCGAGCACGGTGTCGAGCACCGGGCCGTGCACCTGGGGCCAGGTGCGCAGCCCGAAGAAGTCCTGCAGGTGGGCGGGAGCACCCGGCTGGTCGGCCAGCAGCTCGCGCAGCACCCGCATGACCTCTCGGGCGCCCCGGAACGGCGTCGCCGCTGCCGCTGTCTCGCTGACTGCTTCCGGATTGCCTTGCAGGGCAACGAAGCTCAGTGCGCAGACGGTGTCCGCCGCGCGGGCGAGGGAGTGCAGCGACGCCGCATGGAGGCCGGTTTCCGCGATCGCGAACGCGTTCGACGACATCAGCGGCAGGGCATCCGCCGACGTGAGGTGCACGTCGGCGCGACGCCGGCCCCCAGCCCGGTCGCGTTCGCCGATGAGGGCGAGCCCGACCTCGGCGAGCGCCGTCAGGTCTCCAGTGCCGAGTGAGCCGTAGCGGTGGACCACTGGGAGGTCGGCCCCGGGAGCCCCCACCAGGTCGGCGAGCGCCTGGGCGAGCACGGGGCTCGCGCCGGAGCCGCCTGCCAGCAGCTGGTTCGCCCGCACGGCCAAGGCCGCTCGCACGACGGTCGACGGCATCACCTCGCCCCAACCCGCAGCATGGGAGCGCAGCAGACGCAGGCCGTGGTCGACCTCGGAGTCGGTGCTCTCCTCACGGGCAGCCCCCACCCCGGTGGTGCGCCCGTAGACGGACCGTCGCGAGCTGACCTCGGCGGCATTCCGGTGCGACCTCTCGGCCACCCGGACGGCGGTCGGGTCGATCGAGGTCGCCGCGCCGCTGGCGGCACGTTCCAGCCCGTCGAGGTCGAGGCTGTGGCCGTCGAGGCGCACCGGTGCAGTCACGTGCGCAAGTATCGCGCGTCGGCGCGCAGCCGGCCGATCCGCCCGACTCCCGGCGTCGTCGGAGGTCACGCCGTCAGCATTTCGGGCATCGCGCCCGTCGGTGCGCTGGGTTAGGTTGATCCGCATGATCGCCTTCGACGGTGTCACGAAGAAGTATCCGGACGGCACTGTGGCTGTCGACGACCTCAGTCTCGAGGCGCCCAGCGGCAAGATCACCGTCCTGGTCGGTCCCTCGGGCTGTGGCAAGACGACGTCGTTGCGCATGGTCAACCGGATGATCCGGCCCACGTCGGGCACGATCAGCCTCGACGGCAAGGACACCGGGCGGCTGAAGGAGTCCGACCTGCGTCGTGGCATCGGCTACGTCATCCAGCACGCCGGCCTCTTCCCGCACCGCACCGTGATCGACAACGTGTCGACGGTTCCGCGACTGCTCGGGATGGACAAGACCGAGACCCGGAAGCGGTCGATGGAGCTGCTCGAGCGCGTCGGGCTGGACCCGGCGTTCGCCTCGCGCTACCCCGCCCAGCTGTCCGGTGGACAGCAGCAGCGCGTCGGGGTCGCCCGCGCGCTCGCGGCAGACCCGCCGGTGATGCTCATGGACGAGCCGTTCAGCGCCGTCGACCCGGTCGTGCGCGAGCAGCTGCAGGACGAGTTCCTGCGCCTGCAGGGCGAGCTCGGCAAGACGATCATCTTCGTCACCCATGACATCGACGAGGCCATCAAGCTCGGCGACCAGGTCGCGGTCCTCAAGGTCGGTGGCCACCTCGCGCAGATCGCCGCACCGGCATACCTGCTCGCCCACCCGGTCGACGACTTCGTCGCCGACTTCGTGGGCCGCGACCGCGGCTACCGCGCGCTGTCGTTCCAGGCCACGCCCCGGCTGCCGCTCGCGGCCGAGCGCACCGTCGGCATGGGCGAGCGCATCGAGGGCGTCGACGCCGACTGGGTCCTGGTCGTCGACCAGCAGAACCACCCGCTCGGCTGGGTCGAGCCCCACCGGATCAAGGGCGAGGTGCGCAGCGAGACCCTGCACCGCGGTGGCACCGTCGCACGGGCTAGCGGCCCGCTGCGCGCCGCGCTCGACAGCGCACTCTCCAGCCCCAGCCGGCGCGGGGTGATCGTCGACGACACGGGGGCCTTGGTGGGCACGGTCAAGGCGCACGAGGTGCTCACCGCGATCGAGGAAGCCGACCGTCCCGAGCTGGAGGACCCCACCAAGCCGGGAGCGCCGGCGGCATGACCTGGTTCCTCGACCACCTCGACGACGTCTGGAGCCGTGGCCTCCAGCACGTCTACCTCGCCGGAGTTCCACTGGTCATCGGGCTCCTGCTGGCGCTGCCGCTCGGGTGGCTGGCGCGACGCTACCCCCGGCTCTACGCACCATTCACCGCAGGCTTCGGGCTGCTCTACACCATCCCGAGCCTCGCCCTGTTCGTCATCCTCCCCGTGATCCTGGGCACCAAAGCCCTCGACTCCATCAACGTCGTCGTCGCGATGACGCTCTACACGCTGGCGCTCCTGGTCCGCACGGTCGCCGACGGCCTCGGTGCCGTTCCGGACCACGTGCAGCAGGCCGCCACTGCAATGGGTTACACCCGGGTCAAGCGGTTCTTCGCCGTCGAGCTCCCGCTGGCCGTGCCCGTCATCTCGGCCGGGCTACGGGTGGCGGCGGTGAGCAACGTCAGCATCGTCAGCGTCGGCACGATCATCGGTGTCAACCAGCTCGGCCTGTTCTTCAGCGACGGCTTCAACCGCGACTTCTACGACCCCCTCTTCGTGGGGATCGTCGCCTGTGTCGTCCTCGCGCTGCTGTTCGACGCCGTCATCCTGGTCCTGACCCGGCTGGCCACCCCGTGGGTGCGAGCGACGGGAGCGCGCGCGTGATCAACAAGACGATCGCCTGGCTGACCGACGCGGTGCACTGGTCCGGCACCGACGGCATACCCCATCGGATCTTCGAGCACGTCTGGTACTCCGCCTTCGTGCTCCTCATCGCCTCCCTGATCGCCATCCCCTTGGGGCTGGCCATCGGCCACACCGGTCGCGGGCGGTTGTTCGTCGTCAACCTCGCGGGGGCGGCGCGAGCCATTCCGAGCCTCGGCCTCCTCTATCTCATGGTGCTCTGGCTGTTCCCGAAGATCAAAGGTGACAACGCCTTCCTCGTCCCGATCTTCATCGTGCTCATCGTGCTGGCCATCCCGCCGCTCATGGCGGGCGCGTATGCCGGCGTCGAAGGTGTCGACCCGGCAGCTCGTGACGCGGCCAAGGGGATGGGGATGACGGGGATGCAGGTGCTCCGCAAGGTCGAGGTCCCCAACGCCATGCCCTTGATCTTCTCGGGCTTCCGCTCCGCCACCCTGCAGGTGATCGCAACCACGACGCTTGCCGCCATCGCGGGAGCGGGAGGGCTCGGGCGCTACCTCATCGACGGCCAGAAGATCCTCGAGTACGAGCAGATGGTCTCAGGGGCAATCGTGGTGGCGCTGCTCGCGCTGCTCATCGACGGGCTCCTCGCCCTGGTGCAGCGGTATGCCGTGTCGCCGGGACTCACGGGACGTGGCGCGAGGCGCGCAGCGGGGGCTCGCCCTGGGTCATCGAACCGTAACCAAGGTAATACCCCCCTTGATGTAGAGATTCCGTCGTCGCAGCGTACGGTGGAAGCCAGTCCCCGTTGACCAATGGAGGAGCCGGATCGTGAAGCTCAGCAAGATGACCCTCGTCGCCGTCACAGCGGCGTCCCTGATGGCCACCGCAGCCTGTGGGGGCTCCGGCGACCCGCTCGCCAAGGACAGCAGCAGCTCCGGCGCTGGGGCTTCCAGCGCCGTCACGGTCGGCTCCGCCGACTTCCCGGAGAGCGCCCTGCTCGCCGAGATCTATGCCGGGGCCCTCACGGCCAAGGGCGTCAAGGTCGAGAAGAAGCTCAACATCGGCGCCCGCGAGGCCTACATCCCCGCCCTGCAGGACGGCTCGATCGACCTCATCCCCGAGTACACCGGGGTGCTGCGCGACTACTTCAAGAAGGGGCAGACCGGCACCGACGCCGATGCCGTCTACACCGAGCTCAAGGCCTCCGTCCCGGCGAAGCTCACGGTGCTCGACAAGTCCGCGGCCGAGGACAAGGACGCGCTCGTCATGAAGAAGTCCAAGGCCGACGAGCTGGGCGTGAAGTCGATCGCCGACCTCGCCGGCAAGGCCAACACCCTCACCGTGGGTGGCCCGCCGGAGTGGAAGACCCGCGACACCGGCATCCCCGGGTTCAAGAAGATCTACGGCCTGGAGTTCAAGTCGTTCCGCCCCCTCGACGCCGGTGGCCCGCTCACGCTGGCCGCGCTGAAGAACGGCCAGATCGACGCCGGTGACCTGTTCACCACCGACCCGAGCATCGCGGCCAACGACCTCGTGGCGCTCGAGGACCCGAAGAACATGTACGCGGCACAGAACGTCGTGCCCCTGATCACCAAGAGCAAGAGCAACCCGACCATCGAGGGCGCCCTCAACGCCGTGTCGGCCAAGCTCGACACGGCCACGCTGGCCGCCCTGCTCAAGCAGGTCGTGGTCGACAAGAAGGACGCCGATACCGTCGCCAAGGACTTCCTGACCAAGAGCGGTCTCGCCTGACGCTCCTGGACCCTCACGACCGCACGACCCGCAGGACACGCAGCACCCCGGACACGCGGAAAGGCCGGGTGTGGATTCCCCCCGGAACCACACCCGGCCTTTGCGGGACCCCCCGGTCCGCCTTCCCGGATCCGCCGCCTCGGGAGGTGCCCCTCCGCATCTCCCGCGACTTCGGATCCGGTGTTCTTCGTCGTCCCCCAAGACTGGCCGGGGCGGGGGTGGGCAGGCATCGGTGAAACCACCGATATTCGTTCGTAGGTATCGATAGCCTGTGGACGTGCTGACTCCGTGTGTGGGTCGCGACGACGTCCTCGATCGCCTCCGCCTTCTGCTCAGCAGCAACCGTTGGGTGACCCTGACCGGCGCCCCCGGCTGTGGCAAGACGCTGCTGGCCAGGCACGCGGCCCGCTCCCGGTCCGACGTCGCGTGGGTGGCCGGCTACCCGCACCCGACAGCCGAGGCCCTCGTCACCGCCTGCCTCGACGCCCTCGACGCGGAGGTGGCGCCGGGGGACTCCCCGACGATGGCCCTCAAGCGCGCGCTCGACGGTCGCGACGTGCTCGTCGTCCTCGACGGTGTGGACGCGATCGACGGGCTCGGGGAGGTCCTCAACGACCTCGTCGAGGAGGCTGAGGACTGGACCCTCCTCTGCACGGCCACCACCGTGGCGGGTCGCTCCTACGAACAGGTGCTGCGGGTGCCGCCCCTGGCGGTCCCCTCGTCACGAGGGCCGCTGGAGGGTCCCGCGCTCGAGCTGCTGCTCGCCAGGGTCGCCACCGCCGGAGGTCACTCGATCGACCTCGAACAACACGACGCGATCCTGCGGAGGCTGCTGAGTGCCAGCGGCGGCCTGCCGTCCCTGATCGAGCAGCTGGCGGTACAGATCGCGTTCATCGGGGTCAGCGACGTGTCGCCGGCCGACACCCTGGCAGAGGCCGTCCGCCGGTCCTACGACCTGCTCGACGGGGCTGAGCAGCAATGCTTCCGGCGGCTCGCCGTGATCGGCCGGCCGGTGGGTCTCGACGTCGTGGCCGATGTCTGCGGGGTCAGCCGACCGCAGGCAGTTCAGCTCGGCTCCGCGCTGGCCCGGCGCAGCCTGGTCGAGGTGCAGCCCGACGGGACGTTCGACATGCTGCCGCCGATGCGCGAGGTCGGCAGCGCGCTCGCGGCGTCGACCGATGACGCCCAGGAGTCGCTCGCCGGACTGCTCCGCTGGGCGGATCGCGCTGTCCCCCAAGAGGTCAACACCGGCTCGGCCGACGCGCCCTTCCTCACCCAGCTCTCCCTCGTCGCCACGGCGGTCCGCCAGGCCTGCGCCGAGCCCGAGACCCGCCCTCGCGGTTATGCCATCGCCAACCGGGCGTTTCCCTCGCTCTCCTCGGCCATGCGTGCCCGTGAGGCCCTCGAGCTGATGGACGCTGCCCTGGCCAGCGGTGACGGACCACCGATCATCGGCTCGCAGCTGGCGCGGCGGGCCGGCATCTGCGCGTCGGAGGTGCGCGGCACCTATGAAGGACTCCGACTGCTGGGCCGCTCCGAGGAGCACGCCCAGGCACTCGACGACGGCATGCGCGACGTCGAGCTGGCCAGGACGGCCGCGATCCGTGCCGAGATGCACCTCGACGCCGGCGACCTGGCGGCGGCCCGGACCGATGCGGAGCGCACCCTCGCTCTCGGTGGGGACGACCCCTACGTCATCCGCCAGGTCCGTCGCACGCTGATGGATGTCTGCGTCTCCGCCGGCGACTTCGGCCAGGCCGACAAGCTCGCCGCCCTCATCGTGGAGTCACCACCACCGGACGAGCTGTGGATCGCGCTGTCCGCCCGCACCCTCCAGGCCAAGATCGCCTGGGAGCAGGGCCGGCTCGTCGAGGCGGCTTCCCTGGCGCTCTTCGCGCGCACGCAGGCCGAGGAGATCCGTGAGGACCGCATCGCCCTCCTCGCCGACACCGTGCACCGGATGGTGGCCGGTGGCCCCGGTCTCGAGGTCGACTCCGACAACCTGCCGTGGGCCGTCCGCCTCTGCGTCCAGCTCCAGGACGCCCGTGACCTGCTTGCCTCTGGCGACGGCAGCCGCGCAGCCGGCGCCGCCGCCGACATCGTGGTCCTCGCCGACAGCAGCAAGCTCGGACGTGACGCGGTCGAGGCCAGGCTGCTGGTGGCCGACGCGTTGATGGTGCTGGGAGAACCTGCCCAGGCGCAGGCGTCCTACCTGTCGGTCCTGCGCCGCGCTACGGAGGTACCGATGCCGTTGCGGGCGGCCGACGCCCTCGACGGGTTGGCGGCCATCGCGGCGGACCCGGGCACGCCGGCATACCGGGCGGTGACGGGCGCAGCGGCTGCGCTGCGGGTCAGCCGTCGCGCCGTGGGCCGTGACCGCCCCGGCGTCCGGTATGCCGCGGGTGCGCTGCGTGACTGCCCGGCCGGCTGGCTGGAGCGTGGCCAGCTCAGCGCAGCGGGTGCGGCGGCTGCCGCCCAGCTCTTCGCGGGCGACGAACCGGCCGAGCCGTCCTCGTCGCCGTTGCGGGTGCTGACCAAGGCCGAGCGCGGGGTGGCCGAGCTGGTGGCCGAAGGACTGACCAGCCGGCAGATCGCCGAGCAGCTGTTCGTCTCGCCGCGCACCGTCGACGCCCACCTCTCGCACATCTTCCGCAAGCTGGAGATCGCCTCGCGGGCCAAGCTCGCCGCGTTGATGGTCGAGATCGCCTGACCAACCAACGGCGACCGCAGCTCCGAATGCCCACGGTGCCGGATCTTCCCTACCGCATCGTCATCGGGCTGTGCCGCGCGGTGTTCCGTGCGCTGGGCCTGCGGATCACGGTGTCCGGCGCCGATCACCTGCCGACAGGCCGGCCCGGTCGTCGTGGCCGCGAACCACTCCAGCTTCCTCGACTTCATGTTCGTGGGCCTGGCGGGGGTGCAGCGGGGGCGGCTCGTGCGGTTCATGGCCAAGGAGTCGGTGTTCCGGTCCCGCCTGTCCGGGCCGCTCATGCGCGGCATGAGGCACCTGCCGGTCGACCGTGCCCATGGCGAGCTGGCGGCTCGACAGGCGCTGCGCGCGTTGCGGGCCGGGGAGATCGTGGGCGTCTACCCGGAGGCAACCATCGGGCGGGCGTTCGTCGTCAAGGACCAGGAGGACTTCCGGCGGGGTGCGGCCTACCTGGCGCTGGCCACGGGCGCCCCGCTGGTTCCCGTGGCGCACTGGGGGATCCACCGGATCCTCACCGTCGACGGCCGGTGGTCGGTGCGGCGCGGCAGGGCCGTGAGCTGCGTCGTCGGCGAGCCGCTCGTGCCCCTGCCGGCTGAGTCGCCCGAGGCCCTCACGACGCGGCTGCACGACGTCCTGGCCGAGATGGTCGACGAGCTCGTGGCCACGCTACCCGCAGGCACCGATGGACCCGGCCGCCGCATGGTGGTGGCCTGCCTCGCGCGGCGGGGGCGCGCCGACCATCGCCGACGCCAGGGACCTCGACGTCGCCGCCCTTCACCGGGCCGACATCCGCCCCTGACCCTGGTCAGGCGACCGGCTGGGGCTCCGGGTCGGGAGTCGGCTCGGTCGGCTCGGGCTCGACGGTCTCGGCCGGCTGGCCGTCGTCGCGGCGCTTCACCGCGGCGAGCAGCATCTGGGCGACGTCGACGACCTCGACGTCCTCGCCCTTGCCCTCGGACTGGGCGGCGGTGAGGCCGTCGGACATCATCACGCGGCAGAACGGGCAGCCGATGGCGATCCGCTCCGCCCCGGTGCCGATGGCCTCCTCGGTGCGGTTGGTGTTGATCCGCGTGCCGAGCTTCTCCTCCATCCACATCCGGGCGCCGCCGGCGCCGCAGCAGAACGACTTCTCCTTGGTGCGCTCCATCTCGCGCAGCTCGACGCCGGGCAGGGCGCCGATGAGCTCGCGGGGCGGGGCGTAGACGCCGTTGTGCCGGCCGAGGTAGCAGGGGTCGTGGTAGGTCACGGTCTCCGCGGTGGAGGCGACGTCCTTGGTGGACGACTTGCCGGGGACGTCGGCCGGGCGGGCCACCGGGACGAGCTTCTTCTCGCGGACGAGCCGGTTGAGCAGCTGGGTGTGGTGGACGACCTCGTACTTGCCGCCGAGCTGCGGGTACTCGTTCTTGATCGTGTTGAAGCAGTGCGCGCAGGTGACGACGATCTTGGTGGCGCCGACCTCGTTGAGGGTCTCGACGTTCTGCTGGGCGAGCATCTGGAAGAGGAACTCGTTGCCCGCCCGTCGCGCCGAGTCGCCGGTGCAGGACTCGCCGTCACCGAGGATCGCGAACGTGACCCCGGCCTGGTCGAGCAGCTCGGCGACCGCACGCGTCGTCTTCTTGGCGCGGTCCTCGTAGGCGCCGGCGCAGCCGACCCAGAACAGGTAGTCGACGTCGTCGGCGGACTCGACGTCCTGGCCGAGGATCTTGACCTCGAACGGCAGGTCCTTGGCCCAGTCGAGGCGGGCCCGCGCGGCCATGCCCCACGGGTTGCCCTTGTTCTCGAGGTTCTTGAACAGGCCGTTCAGCTCGTTGGGGAACGCGCTCTCGATCAGCACCTGGTAGCGGCGCATGTCGACGATCGCGTCGACGTGCTCGATGTCGACGGGGCACTGCTCGACGCACGCGCCGCACGTGGTGCAGGACCACAGCACGTCCTGGTCGATGACCGCGTCGGGGCCGTGGGGGTTGTATGCCGCGAGGGGGTTGGTGATGTCGTAGCCGGTGTCGCCGACCAGGCTGCGCCGCGGCCAGCGCGTTCACGCTCTCGGGCAGCTCCTCGCGCTCGGCCTCGGTGGCGAGCAGCCACGGCGCCTTGGCGTGGGCGTGGTCGCGCATCGCCATGACGAGCAGCTTGGGCGAGAGCGGCTTGTCGGTGTTCCACGCCGGGCACTGGCTCTGGCAGCGACCGCACTCGGTGCAGGTGCTGAAGTCGAGCAGCCCCTTCCAGGTGAAGTCCTCGACCTTGCCGACACCGAGCGCGGCGTCCTCGTCGAGCTCCTCGATGTTCTCGAAGTCGACCGGCTCGCCCTTGACCGTCATCGGCTGGAGCTCGCCGAGCGAGGTGCGGCCGTCGGCGTGGCGCTTGAGGAAGATGTTGAAGAAGGCCAGGAAGCGGTGCCAGGCCACACCCATCGTCGGGGTGAGCGAGATGGTGATCATCCACGCGAACGAGATGAGGATCTTCACGGCCGCGACGACGACGATGACGTTCTCGAGGCGTGCTCACCGAGGCCGCCGTCGAACGCATCCGCCGAGCCAGCCGGTCAGCGGGTAGTGCAGCGCGTTCGGCGTGTCCCTCGCCGCGGTGGTGCCGGTGGTGCCGCCCTTGGCGTCGAGCGCGTACTCCAGCGCGCGCAGGGTGAGGATGCAGATCGTGACGCCGAGGATGGTCAGCTCGACGTAGTAGGCCTGCCAGAAGTTCGACCCGAAGAACCGCGACCGCCGACCGCCCTCACCGGCAGCCGAGCGCGGGTGGTTCTTCTGCCGGATCACCATCAGGACCACGATGCCGACCAGGCCGGTCCAGGCGAAGAACTCGGTGACCCACTCGAAGGGCAGGAAGTGGCCGATCAGCGGCAGCACGAAGTCCGGCCTTGACGAGCTGGCCGAACGCGTTGAGCAGCGTGAAGAACAGCACCCCGAAGCTGATCATCGTGAACCAGTGCGCCACCGCCACCACCGGCAGCCGCGACATCCGGGTGTGCCCGAGGAACTCGCGCAACAACGTCACCGTCCGCGCGCCCTTGTCGCCGGTGCGGGTGGGGTCGGGCTGGCCGAGCCGGAAGACGGACAGGAAGTGCCGGACCACCCGGGCGAACAGCGCGATCCCCACGAGGGTGACCACTCCGCAGACGACGAGCGCGACGATCTGGAGCGCAGACATGGCCGTCACTCTACTGGCCGGTAAGCGCCCGCTCACCCCTCTGTGACAGTGCACCGCGTCGACGGCCGCAGGGCCTGCCGGGGCGCCGCGGAGTCCGACGACCGCGCGTTGCCAGATCGCATAACGATCTGTTGGAATATGCATAACGTCTGGTTCGCTGAACTGGACGAACGCCCACGACCGCGCGCACGGCAGGCCGCGGCATACCGACGCAAGGAAGCTCGCATGCCCATCTATGACGACGTCACCCAGCTCATCGGCAACACGCCGCTGGTGCGGATCAACCGGTTGATCGACAGCGAGGCGACCGTCGCCGCGAAGCTCGAGTTCTACAACCCGGCCTCGTCGGTGAAGGACCGGATCGGCGTCTCGATCATCGACGCGGCCGAGGCGTCCGGGCAGCTCGAGCCGGGCGGCACGATCGTCGAGGCGACGTCGGGCAACACCGGCATCGCGCTGGCGATGGTCGGGGCGGCCCGCGGCTACAACGTCGTGCTGACCATGCCGGAGACGATGTCCAAGGAGCGCCGGGCGCTGCTGCGCGCCTACGGCGCCGAGCTCGTCCTCACCGAGGGTGCCCTGGGCATGAAGGGTGCGGTCGCCAAGTCGGAGGAGATCGCCGCCGAGCGCGGCGGGATCCTGGCCAAGCAGTTCGCCAACGAGGCCAACCCGGAGATCCACCGCAAGACCACCGCCGAGGAGATCTGGAAGGACACCGACGGCCAGGTCGACATCGTCGTGTCCGGCATCGGCACCGGCGGGACCATCACCGGCGTCGGGCAGGTGCTCAAGTCGCGCAAGCCCGGTGTGCAGATGATCGCCGTCGAGCCGGCCGAGTCGCCGATCCTCAACGGTGGCGAGCCCGGCCCGCACAAGATCCAGGGCACTCGGCGCCAACTTCGTGCCCGAGATCCTCGACCGCGACATCTACGACGAGGTCATCGACATCAACGCCGAGACGGCCGTGGAGTGGGCCAAGCGCGCCGCCAAGGAGGAGGGCCTGCTCGTCGGGATCTCCTCGGGTGCAGCGCTCGCGGCCGCCGACCAGGTGGCCAAGCGTCCCGAGAACGCCGGCAAGACGATCGTCGTCATCATCCCGTCGTTCGGTGAGCGCTACCTCTCGACGATCCTCTTCTCCGACCTGCTCGACTGACCGCTCGACCGACGCACCAGACCGACCCGACCCCAAGGTGGCGCTTCGCCCGTGACCCTCGCCCTGTATGCCCGGCACGCTCGCAGCCGCGTCGTCGACGACCTCGACGCGGCCATCGCGCGCGACCCGGCGGCCACGTCGCGGGTGGACGTCGCGCTGAACTCGCCTGGCCTGCATGCGATCTGGGCCTACCGGTTCGCGCACCGGCTGTGGGTGCGCGGAGGCGTGGCCAAGCCCGTCGCCCGCGTCCTGATGACCTTGGTGCGGTCGGTGACGGGAATCGAGATCCACCCCGGGGCGGTGATCGGACACCGGTTCTTCATCGACCACGGCATGGGCGTCGTCATCGGCGAGACGGCCGAGGTCGGCGACGACGTGATGCTCTACCACGGGGTCACCCTGGGTGGCCGTTCGATGCAGCGGGTCAAGCGGCACCCCACCGTCGGGTCACGGGTGACGATCGGCGCCGGCGCCCGCATCCTGGGGCCGGTCTACATCGGTGACGACGTGCAGATCGGCGCGAACTCCGTTGTCGTCAAAGACGTCCCGGCCGGAGCGATCGCCACGGGCATCCCCGCGACCATCCGGTTCCCGCACGGGCCGGGAGGACCCCTACGAGGCGATGTTCAAGGACCCGGCGCTCTGGATCTGAGTCGCATCCGCCGCCGGAGCTGGGTCGTCCGGTCGCCAGTCGGTGCCGTAGAGGCAGAACGCGCCGGCGCCCGGCGTGCTCGGTCAACGTCGCGGCCAGCGCTTCGGATGCGGAGCTGCCGCCCGCCAGGTGCCGGTGGTAGGCCACCATCGCCTCGGCGGCCGCTGCGTCCGACACGGGAGCGACCGGCGCCACGACGCTGCGCACACCCAGGGCCATCAGGGCAGCAGTGAGTCCCAGCGGCTCGTCGCCGGGACGAGGGTCGAGCCGCCCCACGTCGCAGGCCGAGAGCACGACGTGCTGCGCGGTCGACTGCCGGGGCAGCTCGTGCGCGAAGACGGGACCGTCGGCCATGAGCAGTGACGAGAACCACGGGCTCTGCCGCTCGTGGGTCCCGTGCGCCGCCACATGGAGCACCTCGCCGCTGACCAGTGCGTCCCGGACCGCCGCGGCCGTCGCCCCGCCTGACGGGTCGCCGTCGCCCCGCGCCGACGTCCCAGACGCCGGTCACGGCGTCCGCCTCCGCGGCCGCGCGGTCGAGTCTCGGCCCCGTGAGCGTGGTGACCCGCAGGCGCTCGGCGACGCCGGCAGTCGGGGTGAGCAGCGGACCGGACCAGCGCGTGACCGACGGGGCGACCGTGACCGGACGCCCCGACAGGCTCGGCAGCATCCCCCAGGGCACGGCCATCAGGGTCCGGCCGGGCACGACCACGACCGGTCCGTCGGCCAGGTCGATGTCGTGCGAGGAGCTGCGCGTCCAGGGCAGCCACGGACCCTCTCACCGCCCGCCCGACCGCCGCCTCGAGTGCGGGGTTGGTCGCCGCGAAGGCATGGGCGTGCAGGTCGCGGGTGAGCCGGTCGGCCAGCGCCGCGACGTCGCCGGCAGAGCCGACATGGTGCATCCGGGTGCCGCGAGGCGTGACGACCAGGAGGTACTCCTCGCCGCCCTGTGCCACCCAGACCAGGGCCTGTTCGCCGCGCGACGCGAGCAGCTCGCGGGTGGCGGCGTGCCCGATGGGAGCGACGGCGGCTCCGCCGGTGTCCTGCTCGGCGCGTGACCAGTCGAGTCGGCTGACCTCCCACTCGAGCTCAGTGGCTCGGGCGCGATGCCGTGCGCCCTCCTCGCCAGGGACGGCTGCCTCACGACGCGCCTGTCGCAGCTCGGCCACCAGGGCTGCCGAGCGCTCGTCGTCGGGCGCGGACAGCAGCGGCAGCCGGTGGGACACCGCACGCCAGCGCTCGACGGCGTCGAAGACCCGGGCCGGCCGACCCGCTCGCCAGCGCGTCGTCGACGTCGAAGTCGGCCAGACGTCGCCCGTGCAGGGACAACGCCGACCGGATCTCGAGGCTCTGGCTCGGCGCCTGGCGCTCGGTCAGTCGGTTCATCGCCGCGCGGACCGTCCTGCGTGACGCGGCGTGCATCACCCTGTGCCGCAGCCACTTTCGCGAACAGCAGTCGGTCGTGCATGTCGGCGGCGAAGCCTTGGCGAACGCGCCCGCGAAGCCGTCGCACGGCATACCCGGCCTCGGCGACCCGACCACGCAGCAGCAGGGCCTCGACCTGCACCCGGGCCGCGAGCCGCTCGTCGGGGGTGACCGGGCGCTTGACGGCCAGCCACGGTGCGAGGGTCCGGTCGAGACCGCGCGGGACGGTGCCCTCGGTCACCGCGACCGAGGCCCGGAGCAGTGCGGCACTCCGCTGGCGCTCGGTGGCGCCGCGGGCCCGGAACGCCGTCACGGCAGCGTCGAGGTGGTCGCGCGCGGTCGACAGGTCGTCGCGAAGCATGGCGGTCGTCGCGAGGTCGAGCCGCAGGTCGGCCTCCTCGAGGCGGTGCCCGTCCCGCCGTGCCTCGTCGAGGGCCCGGGTCAGGGTCTCGCGGGCCTGGTCGAGCAACCCGACCTCGAGCAGGACCAGGGCGAGGTCGTGCTGGGCCCGACCCGGCCGACCTGCACGTCCATCTCGTCGGCCTCGCGCATCAGGCGCGATGGCCTCCGGGCAGCCGGCCCGCGTAGTACTCGAGGCAGCCGAGGTTGTGGCGCGACCTTGAACTCCTTGCTCGGTGAGCCCGTGCTCGACGCTGAGCTCCAGCGCGGTCCTGAGATCGGCGCGGGCGGGGCCGAGCTCGAGCAGGGACAGATGGGCCAGTCCCGCGTTGATCCGGGCGGCGACCTCCTCGCCGGGGTCGAGCAGCCCCGTGGTCGTCGCCGAGCCGGTCCAGGGCCGCGAGGGCCGCCCGCCAGTCCTGGCAGGAGACCTGGACCACCGCCTCCTGGATCCAGCTCAGCGCGCGCAGCCTCGCCGAGTCGGTCTGGGCCGGGACTCGGCGAGCATCGCCAGCGCCTGGTCCAGCCCGTGCAGCGCCAGGGTCGGCCAGGCCAGGGTGATGAGCAGCCGGGCCCGGGTGGACACCCGCTCCTCGTCGTCCAGTCGCTCGCGACAGCGCGAGGGCACGGCGGAGGTCGCGTTCGGCCGCCCGGAACCGGCCGATCTCGTTGAGGTTTCGAGCCCGCGTCAGCAGCTCCGCGACCTGGTGATCCGCGACCTCGATGGCGTCCCCTAGATCTCGATGGCAGGGGTGATGACCGGACGGCTCTGCGGGTCGTCGAGCCGGCGCATGACGAGGTGGACCAGGCCGCGTTCGACCCCGGTGAAGGTGAACCGGCCTGCCTCGTCGGTCGTGGCCTCCTGGGTCCGGGACCGCTCGCGCAGCTCGATGTGCGTGGGACCCGTGGTGACCCAGCCGCTCAACCGGGCGCTCCCGCCCTCGACCAGCTCGATGGTGATCATCGCGCTGAGCTGGTCGCTGGAGAACGTGATCGTCCCGGCTCGGTCGTACTGCGTCGAGCGGACGCCGGCCAGCTCCGCGCTCGTCGTGGTGATCTCGGCGATCTCGGCCTCGAGTGCGGCCACCGACATCGCGAACTTCGCCCGGTCGGCGAGCCCGCTCGGCACCGGGTCGCTCGCCTGCAGGACGGAGCGGAGCGTCGCGAGCGCGCGGAGGTCCTCCGCGTCGATCTCGCCCGCAGCAGCGGCCTCCCAGTCCTGGTCGGCGCTCACGTGGTCGCCCACCCCGGGTCGCCGAGCAGGGCTGTTCGGAGCTTGGCCAGGCACCGCCCGCGGGTGGGGCCGATGCTGCCGACCGGCATACCCAAGGCGTCCGCGACCTGGGCGTAGTCGGGTCGCTCGGCGATGGCGATCACCCGCAGCAGCTGCTGGCAGCGCTCGGGCAGGTCCTTGAAGTGACGCCACAGCAGTCCCTGTTCCGCGCTCGCGCACGACGGCCTCGGCCGGCTCGTCACCTGTCACGGCCAGGTCGGGCATCGCATCGCCCATGTCGTCGCGGACGTCCTCGCGCCGGACCCGTTTGGACACCGCCCACGCCTCGCGCCGCGCGGTGGTGAGGAGCCACTTGAGGACCCCGCGAGGCTCGGTGATGCCGGCCGAGTGCTGCACGAGCAGCAGCCAGGTGCTCTGCACGACGTCCTCCGCCTGGGTCTGCGCCGAGCCCTTGCGACCGGGCCGTGTGCCACAGCAGTGGCGTGGTGGCGTCGACCAGCGCCGCCATCCCCTCGGGATCACCGCTGCGGTATGCCGCGAACGCGAGCGCCGCCCGCTCGGCCAGGCTCTCGGTGGTGCCGTCGGTGTGCATCAGCTGCCGCCCTTCGCGGTCTCTGCGAGGACCTCGGCCACGGCCTCGGCTGCGGCCTTCACGCGATCGCCCTGGTCGCGGCTGGCCGCGCCCTCCTCGAGGAGCCGGGCCGCGAGGTCCCCGGCCAGGGCCGGAGCGGCGAACGAGGTGCCGCTCCACTGGCCGAACCCCCCGGAGTAGTCGTCGAGGTCGATCGAGCCGCGGGTCGGGTTCTTCGAGCCCGGCAGGTTGAGGACGCTGCGGATGCTGCCGTCGAAGGTGGTCGGCATGGTGCTGACCACGGCGGTGCCGCAGCGGTAGGTCGTGACCCAGCCCCCGGTGTTGGAGTAGACCGAGACCGTCGGGCCGCCCTTGTTCTGGCCGCCCGGGTTGTAGGCCCCGACGCTGAGCAGCGGCACGTCGAACCCGGTCGCCTTCGAGAACGCCGCCGGGAAGAACTCGACGTCGCTGGAGCCGTTCCCGGCTGCGGCGACGACGGCCACCCCCGTCGAGGCCAGTGCCCGCAGGGCAGAGACCAAGGCCCCTTCGTCGTCGAAGCTGCCGGCCGTCTCGTGGTAGTAGCCGAGGGACAACGACACGACGTCGACGAGGGGGCCCTGGTCCGGGTCACGCAGGGCCAGCAGCTGCCTGGCGTAGAGGAGCTGGAGGGCGTCGACGATGACCGCCTCGTCGGCGATGCCGTCGCCGTACATGACCGGGACCGCCATCAGTGTGGCGCCGGGACAGTGCTGACGCACCACACCGGCGATGAACGTGCCGTGCCCGGCCAGCCGGTCGAGGACGCCGTTGACCCGGTCGACGGTGCAGCCGGTGAGCTCGGGGTCCTCCTGCGGGGAGAACACGAGACCCACCGGCTCGCCGCCGACCTCGACGTTCCTCATCACGCCGTTGCTGAACCACGGGTGCTTGCCGATGCCGGTGTCGAGCAGCGCCACCACCGGCCCGGTCGCGTCGTCGTCCCTGCGGGGGTTGGTCGCAGCCCAGGTCACGGGCGAGCGGCCCGACGGACCGCCACCGGGGAGGCCGCCCAGCCCCACGCCGTCGCCGTACCCGACGCCGTCGCCGTACCCGACCCCGTCGCCGTACCCGACACCGTCGCCGTAGCCCACGCCGTCGCCGTACCCCACGCCGTCGCCGTAGCCGGCACCGACCGCCACGTGGCAGAGCGAGACCGAGGCGGCCGCCCCGGGGTCGGTCGCGCGCAGGTCCTGCAGGATCTTCCACGCGTCCGCGGGCTCGACCGCCCTGTCCGCCACTGGCTGGATGCGGACGCTCGTGGAGCCGTACCGGTCGAGCTCCTCGACGAGGCGCAGCCGGGCGAACAGGTCGCCGAGACTGTTCTCGCGGCGCTCCTCCACCGTGTAGCGGCCCTTCAACATCTCGCGCAGGGCCTCGATCGGGCCCCCGGCGCGAAGCTGCGGGAGACCGCGGACCAACAGGCAGTCCGCGACGTAGACGGTGGGGCTCGGCGCGGGCTGGTCGCCGAGGCGCTGGGCGGTGGTCGGGTCGAGAGCCTTGGCCTCCAACCGGCGGATCGCACTGCCGGGCACCCCTACTCGTGGGATGCGGCGACCCGGTCCTCCCGCGGACGGGGGGGTCATCTGTGCCATGAGTGCTCCTGGAGAGGCGCCAGCCGAAGCGCACGGGTGCGCTCGCTGCCAGCGTAGTGAGACAACGCGTCAACTGACAGGAGATCGAGGGACCCGGGTTGATACATCTCGCGTCCCCGAAGAAAGTTCTGGGCGGGATGTATCAGGCGTCCGCCGGCCCACTCTTCTCCGGTGTCAGACCTGGTCGGGGGACGAGGTGGGCACAACGGAGAGGAAGTCCAGATGTCGTGCAGGACCTGTCGCAGGGGGCGGCGGGTTCGGCCGATGGAGGACCGCTGGGCACAGGGGTGCCAGCGGCTTGGACGGCAGGTCGTGGGGGCGCGCTGCCGTTCCGCCCTTCGGGGCGCGTCGCCGGGTAGGTCGGGATGTGGAAGGTGCTGGTCAGGGGTTCCCAGCACGCGCCCAGCCGCACCTCCTCGGCGACGCCGTTGAGCCCAGCAACAGGAGCGGCACGGCATACCGACCTCGTATGCCGTGCCGCTTCCGCGTGGGCCGGCGTGCGCCGCCCTGCGGCGTCGTCTCAGTACCGCCGTGCCGGAATCAGGGGAGCTTTCCGGGCCCCGGGCCGAACCCGGTGGTGTCCGCGTGCAGGCGTCCGTCGGTGCCACGGTGCAGCGTCTCGGGCAGCTCCTCACCCGTGAGCCGCTCCCTGGCGGTCGCGCCCGCGGTCTTCGCGGCGTCGCCGAGCTTGGCCGCGACGACCGGCGCCTGGTCCTTGACGGCCTGCTTCACGGTGTCCACGCGGGCCTGCACGGGGGCGCTGCCCCAGACGCGGTCGGTCTGGGTCTTGATCTGCTCGTAGCGCTTGTGGCCGGCCTTGGCCCCGAGCACGTAGCCCGCGGCGAGACCGGCGAGGAAGGACAGCTTTGCCATGGTTCGCATCCTTTGGTCGGGGTGCTTCGACCCTAACAAACCCGCTGGTCAGGGGCCTAGCGGTGGCCAGCCGAAAGGCAGAGCAGGGCCCGACCTGGGAGTCGGGCCCTGCGCCGTTTCGGCGGCGGGTGTGGGATTTGAACCCACGAGAGGTTGCCCTCTGGTCGCTTTCAAGGCGACTGCACTAGGCCACTATGCGAACCCGCCAGGTGCTGCCTGGCAGAGTCTTCCAGACTGCCCCCGCGGACCGGGAGCGAGTACCGTGCCTTCAGGGCAGACACGCCCGACCAGACGAGCCGACGACTCGTAGTTCCGGTCCGAAATGCGTTGAATGACAGCAAAATCCGTGAAGTCAGCCGAACTGTCCAAGTGCACTCATACGCGAATTGAACGATCCTGAGGAGTGCCTGCAGCAAGTAGCGTCTCGTTTCGGGGAGATATAGGCGTCCGCCTTCGGGCGGCGGGTCGGAGGCCGGGCAACCCTGCAGCCCGGCCTCTGTGCCGCCCCCCACCAGTGACCCGGTTCGGGTGCGGCTCGCTCGGCTCAGCGCGCCAGCCCCGGGCGACCGCCCGCGAGCGCGGCGTCGGCCAGCGCCTCGGCCAACCCGTCGAGGTCGTCGCCGGCAGCCCCGACTGAGACCCTGATGTGGCCATCGCCCTTGACGGCGCTCAGCCGGAACGGCGCCCCCGGCGCCACCCCTATCCCCTGGCTGGCCAGCCGCATGACCGCTGCCGTCTCGTCGTGCACGGGCACCCAGATGTTGATGCCCTCGGTGCCCGGCACCCGCACCCCCTGCCCGGAGAGCGCCTCGACCACCCGAGCCCGTCGCGCGGCATACGTCCTCGACGCCCGTGCCACCTGCGCCCCGGCCTCGTCGCTGGTGAGCAGTCCGAGCAGCACCTGCTGGAGCAGCCGACTGGACCACCCCTGTCCCAGCTCACGGCGAGAGGTGATCGCGCGGTGCAGGGCGGGGGGCGCGCTGAGGGCTGCCAGGCGCAGGTCGGGCCCGTGCGACTTCGAGAACGACCGGATGTATGCCGTGTGGTCGGGCCGCCAGCGGCCGATGCTCACCAGCGCTGCCGAGGACAGGCCGGCCGCTGAGTCGTCCTCCACCACAAGGGTTTCGGTGCCATCCAGGCTGGCGGCGATCGCTTGCGCACGACTCGCTGTCATGGTCACGCCGACCGGGTTCTGGGCACGGGGCTGCAGGAAGATCGCGGCGACGGGCTCGGTCAACGCGGCCCTCAAGGCGTCGAGCGAGAGTCCTTCGTCGTCCACCGGCACGCCGACGAGCTGCGCCCCGACGGACTCGAGGAGGTCGACGAGTGGCGGAAACCCCGGGTCCTCGACCACGACGCGGTCCCCGAACCGCAGCGTCGTGCGCACGACGAGGTCCATCGCGTCCATGGCGCCGTCCACGACGGCCAGGTGCGGCGCCGCATACGGCCAGTCCGAGCGCAGGACCTCGGCGAGGCCCGGGAGGACCGGGTCGTCGAGGTAGCTGCCCGTGGGCGGCGCCGCGGTGAGCTGGGCGAGGACGGGACCGAGCGGCGGCAGCAGCGCCGGGTCGGGCACCCCGGTGGACAGGTCGAGGGTGAACCCTGACTCGTGGCGCAGTGCCTGTCGGTAGCGGCCGCCGGTCGGCCCGCGCTGGTCCAGGACGGTGGTGCCACGTCGGCCGTCCGTGCTGACGGCCCCGGACCGCACGAGCAGGCCCCAGGCCGCGCTGACCGTCGTGGGGGACAGGGCCAGCTGTGCTGCCACCGTCCGGATCGCCGGCAGACGGTCACCGGCGACCAGGACGCCGTCGCGGATGGCGGCCGAGACGGCATGGGCCAGGCCCTTGGCGGTGGGCTGGTCGAGGCGTTGCTCCAACGCCGACAGGAGTACGGTCACGGTTTGTACCATAGCAATAGACTGATTGTGTTACCAGGAGGTGGATCGTATGGTGGTGGCATGACGACGCGCATCTCCCACTGGATCGACGGCCGCCCCGCCGAGGGTCGATCCGGCCGCACTGCACCTGTCCACAACCCCGCCACGGGGGTGGTGACCGGCGAGGTCGACCTCGCCTCGGCCGAGGAGCTCGAGGCCGCGGTAGCCAGCGCGACCGCGGCCGCCCGCGAGTGGCGGCACTCGTCGCTGTCGCAGCGTGCCGGCGTGCTCTTCGCGTTCCGCGACCTGCTGCACCGGCGCTCGCCCGAGCTGGCCGCGATCATCACGGCCGAACACGGCAAGGTGCTGTCCGACGCGGCGGGGGAGATCGCCCGCGGCCTGGAGAACGTCGAGTTCGCCACCGGGGTCCCCACGCTGCTCAAGGGTGGCTTCAGCGAGCAGGCCTCGACCGGGGTCGACGTCTACAACATCCGGCAGCCGCTCGGTGTGGTCGCGGGGATCACGCCCTTCAACTTCCCCGCGATGGTGCCGCTGTGGATGTGCGCCAACGCGATCGCCTGCGGTAACGCGTTCATCCTCAAGCCCAGTGAGAAGGACCCGTCGGCGGCGTTGTTCCTCGCCCAGCTCTGGAAGGACGCCGGCCTGCCCGACGGCGTCTTCACGGTCGTGCACGGTGACAAGGTCGCCGTCGACGCGATCCTCGACCACCCCGACGTCGCCGCGGTCAGCTTCGTCGGCTCCACCCCGATCGCGAAGTACATCTACGAGCGGGGAACGGCCAACGGCAAGCGCGTGCAGGCCCTGGGCGGTGCCAAGAACCACGCGCTCGTGCTCCCCGACGCCGACATCGACATGGCGGCCGACGCGGTGGTCTCCGCGGCCTATGGCGCCGCCGGCGAGCGCTGCATGGCCCTGTCCGTCGCGGTCGCCGTCGGCGATGTCGCCCAGCCCCTGGTCGACGCCATCGCCGCCAGGTTGCCCAAGCTCACCGTCGGCGACGGTGCCGACCCCGACACCGACATGGGCCCGCTCATCACCGCCGAGCACCGTGACAAGGTCGCGGGCTACGTCGACGCGGGCGAGGCCGCAGGTGCCGCGGTCGTCGTCGACGGCCGGACCGGCGAGCTCCCGACCGAGGGCTTCTTCCTCGGCACCACGCTCCTCGACCACGTCACGCCCCGAGATGACCGTCTACACGGACGAGATCTTCGGCCCGGTCCTGTCCGTCGTCCGTGTCGACACCTACGAGGCGGGCATCGCGCTGATCAACGCCAACCAGTACGCCAACGGCACGGCGATCTTCACCCGCGACGGTGGGGTGGCTCGTCAGTTCCAGTACGACGTCGAGGTCGGCATGGTCGGGATCAACGTCCCGATCCCCGTCCCCGTCGCCTACTACTCGTTCGGCGGGTGGAAGGACTCGCTCTTCGGCGACACCCACATGTACGGCCCTGAGGGCATCAGCTTCTACACCCGCGGCAAGGTGGTCACGCAGCGCTGGCCCGACCCGGCCACCTCCTCGGTCGACCTCGGCTTCCCGCGCACCCGCTGACCCAGCAGCCCCTGAACCACGCCGACACACTGTCCGGACCACCCGGCATACCAAGGACTCCCGATGACCGACACGCTGCCAGTGGCCACCTCCCCCACCGCCTCCGAGGAGCAGGTGCGGCGCGACGACCGCGCCCACGTGTTCCACTCCTGGTCGGCGCAGGGCCTGATCGACCCGCTGCCGATCGCCGACGCACTGGGCTCGCACTTCACCGACTACGCCGGCAAGCGCTACCTCGACTTCTCCAGCCAGCTGGTCAACGTCAACATCGGCTACCAGCACCCCAAGCTGGTCGCGGCGATCCAGGAGCAGGCTGGTCGGCTCACCACGATCAGCCCCGCCTTCGCGAACGACGCCCGGTCCGAAGCGGCCCGCCTCATCACCGAGCTGGCCCCCGGCGACCTCACCAAGGTGTTCTTCACCAACGGCGGGGCAGAGGCCACCGAGAACGCCCTGCGGATGGCACGGCTCCACACGGGGCGCCACAAGGTGATGGCGGCCTACCGCAGCTACCACGGCGCGACTGCCGGAGCCATTGCCGTGACTGGCGATCCGCGCCGCTGGGCCTCGGAGCCGGGTATGCCGGGCATCGTGCGCTACTGGGGTCCGTACCCCTACCGCTCGGCGTTCCACGCCGAGACCGAGCAGGAGGAGGGCGTGCGCGCACTGCAGCACCTGCGCGACCTCGTCATGGTCGAGGGCCCGCAGACGATTGCCGCGATCATCCTCGAGTCCGTGGTCGGCACCAACGGCATCCTCGTGCCGCCACCGGGCTACCTCCAGGGCGTACGCGACCTCTGCGACGAGTTCGGCATCGTGATGATCGCCGACGAGGTGATGTCCGGGTTCGCCCGCTGCGGTGAGTGGTTCGCCGTCGACCACTGGGGCGTGGCGCCTGACCTGATCACCTTCGCCAAGGGTGTCAACAGCGGCTACGTCCCCCTCGGCGGCGTCATCATCTCCGAGCGCATCGCCGCGACCTTCGACCAGCGTCCCTTCCCCGGCGGGCTGACCTACTCGGGTCACCCGCTCGCCTGCGCGTCGGCCGTCGCCTCGATCAACATCTTCAAGGAGGAGGGCATCGTCGAGCACGCCCGCGACCTCGGAGAGGACGTCATCGGGCCCGGTCTGCGCGAGCTGGCCCAGCGGCACCCGAGCATCGGGGAGGTGCGCGGACTGGGCGCCTTCTGGGCGCTCGAGCTGGTGCGCGACCGGCGCACCCGTGAGCCGCTGGTGCCGTTCAACGCCGTCGGGCGCCGACGCCACGCCGATGAACGACTTCGCCGCGGCCTGCAAGGAGCGTGGGCTCTGGCCGTTCATCCACTTCAACCGCACCCACGTCGTGCCGCCGTGCACCACCACGGCCGACGAGGTGCGTGAGGGCCTGGCGATCCTCGACGAGGCGCTCACCGTCGCGGACGCGTTCTACACCGGCGCCGACGCCTGACTCCGGTGGGTCGACAGAGGAGCCACGCCACCCGCCACCCCGCGCTCGCCGATGCCGCCCCGGCGGTGTTCTGGCTCGACCAGCCCGACCGACCGGCGCCCCGCGCCGGGACTGGACGGCGTGCGTTCGGCCGACCTGGTGGTGGTCGGCGCCGGGTACTCGGGGCTGTGGACCGCACTGCTCGCCAAGGAGGCCGACCCGTCGCGTGACGTGCTGGTCCTCGAGGCAGGCTCGGTCGGCTGGGCCGCCTCGGGCCGCAACGGCGGGTTCTGCGACGCGAGCCTGACCCACGGCGAAGCCAACGGGATGGCCCGGTGGCCGCAGGAGTATGCCGCGCTGCGCCGCCTCGGGCGCGAGAACCTCGACGGGATCGAGGCGACGGTGCAGCGGTACGGGATCGAGTGCGACTTCCGACGGTCCGGCTCGCTGACCGTGGCGACCGAGCCGCACCAGGTGGAGTGGCTTGCCGACGAACCAGGCACGTTCCTCGACCGCGATGCGGTGCGGGCCCACCTCGACTCGCCGACCTATCTCGCCGGTGTCCACGAGACCGACCACACCGCCATGGTCGACCCGGCCAGGCTGGCGTGGGGACTCGCGCGGGCGGCCGAGTCGGTGGGCGTGCGGATCGCCGAAGGGGTGCGGGTCACCGGGCTGTCGACGGCCGGCTCCGGTGTCGACGTGACCACGGCCGACGGCGACGTCATCAGGGCTGGACGAGTTGCCCTGGGCACCAACGCCTTTCCTTCACTCGTCAAGCGGACCGCGCTGCACACCGTGCCCGTCTACGACTACGCCCTCATGACCGAGCCGCTGTCCGACGCCCAGCTCGACTCCCTCGGCTGGGCGAGCCGCGCCGGGGTGGGGGACATGTCGAACCAGTTCCACTACTACCGGCTCTCCGCCGACAACCGGATCCTGTGGGGCGGCTACGACGCGATCTACCACTACGGCCGTCGCCTCGACCCGAGCCTGGACCAGCGCCCCGCGACGTTCGACCGGCTGGCCGGCCACTTCTTCGAGACCTTCCCCCAGCTCGAGGGCCTGCGGTTCAGCCACCGGTGGGGCGGGGCGATCGACACCTGCACCCGGTTCTGCGCCTTCTACGGCACCGCCCACCGCGGCCGTGTCGCCTACGCGCTCGGGTTCACCGGCCTGGGAGTCGGAGCCACGAGGTTCGGCGCCCAGGTCATGCTCGACCTGCTCGACGGACGCCGAGACCGAGCGCACCCGGCTGCCAGATGGTGCGCGAGAAGCCGCTTCCGTTCCCACCGGAACCCTTGGCCTACACCGGGATCCAGCTCACCCGCTGGGCGCTGGCCCGGGCCGACCGACACGGTGGTCGACGCAACCTGTGGCTGAAGGCGCTGGACCGCGCCGGCCTCGGCTTCGACTCCTGACCACCGTCCGAGGACACGACTCGCCGCGCCGTCGGCCGGTACCCGGCCGACACCGCGGCGAGTCGTGTCCTCGGACAGGGGGACTCAGCGCAGGATGACGAGGTGAGCCTCCCCGAGCCGCGCGCCCTCGACCTGCCGCGCACCCCACCGCTGCGTCTGCGAGGCCGCACCTTCGACGCGTCGAGCCCTGCGGTCATGGGCATCATCAACCGCACCAGCGACTCCTTCTTCGCACGTAACCGGCACGCGGACCTCGACTCGGCCAAGCGGGCCCTGGAGGACATGGTCGCGGCGGGCGCCGACATCGTGGACATCGGTGGGGTCCGTGCAGGCCAGGAGGGCGAGACCGTCGACGCCCAGCAGGAGATGGACCGGGTCATCCCGTTCGTGGCGCACGCCCGCGAGGCCTACCCCGACCTCGTGCTCAGCCTCGACACCTGGCGATCCGAGGTGGCGGCCGAAGCCGGGCGCCACGGGCTGGACCTCGTCAACGACACCTGGGCGGGCCACGACCCCGAGCTGGTGCACGTCGCCGCACGCATCGGCGCAGGAGTCGTCTGCTCGCACACCGGCGGCCTGCCGCCGCGCACCGACCCGGTCAAGGTGAGCTACGGGCCCGACCCGCTGGATGTCGTCCGCGACGTCCTCCGCACGCTGGCCGATGGCGCACTCGCAGGCCAAGCAGGCCGGCATACCCGACGATCGCATCCTCATCGACCCGACCCTCGACTTCGGCAAGACCACGGCCCACTCGCTCGAGGTGCTGCGGCACACAGCCGACGTCGCCGAGCTCGGCTACCCGATCCTGCAGGCGCTCTCCCGCAAGGACTTCGTCGGGGAGTCGCTCGACCTCGAGGCGGACGACCGGCTCGAGGGGACGCTCGCTTCCACGGCGATCGCCGCCTGGCTGGGTGCGACGGTCTTCCGGGCCCACGACGTCCGCGCGACCAGGCGGGTCGTGGACATGGTGGCCGTGATCCGCGGCGACCGCAGCCCGGTGCGCGCCGTCCGCGGGGTCTGACGCCGGACGTCGCGGTGCCGCGTTCGGCGCGTCGTGGGTCGCCGCCGCGCACCGGTCGAGCGGCCCGGACGTGGCCCCCACGGCATACCGAATTTTGACCCGCACTGGACCCGCACGGGGTCCGGATCGCGTGCTAGCGTTCTGCACGGTTGCATCAAGCAGTTCCTCGCACGGACGACGAAATGCCCGCCCTAGCACCATCAGAGCGGGCATTAGCTTTCATGAATGGACGCAGGTCATCTGAGGGCGAGCATGTCTCGTCGGTGGGGTTGTGTACGGCAGCCTGGGTCTCGCGAAGTGCGAGTTCCCAATGGCTACAAAGGAAAGAGTTACCCCATGGCACAGGGAACCGTTAAGTGGTTCAACGCTGAGAAGGGCTTCGGCTTCATCGCCCAGGATGGCGGCGGCCCGGACGTGTTCGTCCACTATTCGGCGATCGACTCCTCGGGCTACCGCTCGTTGGACGAGGCGCAGCGCGTGGAGTTCGAGGTCACCCAGGGACCCAAGGGTCCCCAGGCTGACGCCGTTCGCCCGATCTGATCCGAGGACTGCTCAACCAACAGTCTTCCGGCGAGGCCCCCACCATCGCGGTGGGGGCCTCGTCGCGTCCCGGTATGCCGCGTGCCTGCCCAGCTGGCCGGACTCAGGAGCCAGCGAGGGCGGTGAGGAAGTCCTTGGCGATGGGAGCCGCGACGCTGCCGCCGCTCTTGCCCTTCTCGACCAGCACCGCGAAGGCGACGTCGCCCTGGTAGCCGACGAACCAGGCATGCGTCTCGGGCGGGTTCTCGGAGCCGAACTCCGCCGTGCCCGTCTTGCCCCGGACCGTGCCGCCAGGGGTGCCGCGCAGCACCGTCGCCGTGCCGTCGCTGACGACCTGACCCATCAGGGTCCGGAGCTGGCCGACGACCTTGCCGTCGAGAGGCTTGGGCGCGCGGTCGGCTCCGGCGGGCGCCGGGTCGGTCACCAGCGCGGGGGCGATCGTGGACCCGCGGGCCACGTTGGCAGTCAGCACCGCGAGGCCCAGGGGCGAGACCAGGTTGCGGCCCTGGCCGATCGAGGCGGACGCCTGGTCGGTCTTGCCGTTGTTCTGCGGCACGCTCCCGTCGAACGCGTTGGCCACGCCGAGCGTCTTGGCCCAGCCGGTACCGATGCCCAGCGAGGTCGCGGCCGCTGGCCAGGTCGTCGGCACCGAGCTTCGAGGACACCTGGACGAAGGCGGTGTTGCACGAGTGGGCGAAGTCCTGGGCGAAGGTCGGGGTGCCCAGCTCCTCGCCCTCGAAGTTCTTGTACGACCGGCCGTCGACCGTGAACGTCTTCGGACAGGTGACGGGCGTGGCCGGCGTGACCTTCTGCTTCGAGAGCAGCGCGTAGGTCGTGGCGATCTTGAAGGCCGAGCCCGGCGGGTAGCGCCCGGTGATGGCGCGGTCGAACCCGAGCTCCGGCGAGTTGGCCGAGGCCAGCACGTCGCCGGTCTTGACGTCCACGGCGACAAGGGCGGACGGCACGTCACCGGTGCCCTCGAGCGCAGTCTCGGCAGCGTCCTGCACAGGCGGGGACAGCGTCGTCGTGACGTCCTTGCCGGCCACGGCCTCCTTGGAGAACAGCGCGGTGTCCGGTGCCGCGCTCGAGGTGACCTTCACCCCGGCCGTCCCGCCGAGGATCGCGTCGTACTGCCCCTGGAGCCCGCTGACCCCGGCGTAGTCGCCCGCGGCATACCGGCCCTTGCTCTTGGCGACGAGCTCGGCACTGACGGCGCCGAACGACCCGAGCAGCGGCTGGCCGAAGGTGCGCGTCTTGGCCAGCGGCTGCTCGCGCGCCGGGTAGATCACGCCCTTGAGCGCGTCGAGCGCGGCCTTGCGCTCGTCGAAGTCGCTCTGGCGGTAGGTGATGACCGGGATCGGCGCCTTGCTGCCGGCCTTGGTCGCCGCCGCCAGCTTGGCCACGAGGGAGCCCTTCGGCTCGTCGACGACCTTCTCGAGCGCGCTGGCGGTGGCCGGCGTCGCCCGGGCGGGGTCGATCTGCACCGGGTAGACCTTGCCGATCGGCGTGAGCGCCTTCCCGTCGCGGTCGAGCAGGGTGCCCGCGGTCGCCCCACGTGCGGGTGGCCGTGAGCGTGGCACCGGTCTTGAGCTCCGGGTGCCACGGCGAGTGGTCGCTGGGCAGGCGTGACGGCCCACCGGCTCCCGTCGCCCGCGGCCCGCTGCACGGTGACCGGCACGTCGTAGGACCAGGCAGCCCCACCGGCCAGGTGTCCACGTGACGTGCGCCGTGGCGGTGGCCCGCTCTCCGGTGCGACGGATGCCGTCTGCGGTGACCTTCACCGGTCCGGTGCCCAGCCCCGCCGTGGCCTTGGCGAACTCGGACTGGACCTCCTCGGTGGTGGCACCGGTGAACTGGATGGCGGGCTTGGTGAAGGAGCGGCCCGACCACGCGGTGGCGAACGCCGCCACCTCCGCGCGGGCAGCGGCATCGAGGTCCTTCTCCTGCTCGGTGTGCCGCCACCACAACCCTCCGCCGACCGCCCCGGCAACCAGCACGGCTGCCGTGACTCCCCCCACTACTGCGCGTCCGCTCATGCCACCATCCAACCCCACGCCTGAGCTCGACCGGCAATCGGTTCGTCCCTTTTGTCGCCCCGGGGCAACCATGCGCCCTGCTACGGCGTCATCAGAGTGGGAGCGCGGCGCCCGAGACACTCAGGCTGCGCCCTTACACTCACGGAGGCGATTCGTCGCCCAGCCACCCGAAAGGGTGGCGATTTTCGGAAATCAGAGAGGTACACGTGAGCGAGCCCACCAACGGCTCTGCGCCCGGCGAGGACACGCCGGACCAGGGCACGGGTGTCCACGGAGACGGGCACGCAGCAGAGCCCGCCGCCGCGTCGGTCCGACCGCCACGCCGCGCAAGGCGCACCGCCACCCGTGGCTGCGTCGTGGTGTGTTCGGTGTGGCGGGTGTGCTCGTCGTGGCCCTCGTCCTGGGGATCGCGGCCTACGTGAAGCTCAACGGCAACATCAACCGGCTCGACATCTCGAGCGCCCTGGGTGAACGCCCTGCCCCGCAGGCCACCACGGACGCGCAGACCAACCTCGGTCCGGTCAACATCTTCGTGATGGGTTCGGACAGCCGCGAGGGCACCAAGCTCGGCAAGCAGCAGACCGAGTACGACACCTATGGCGCGCGCTCCGACACCAACCTGATCGTCCACCTCTCGGCAGACCGCAAGTCCGCGATCGTGGTGTCGATCCCGCGCGACTCGATGACGAAGGCTCCGCGCGACTGCAAGAACAAGAACGACAAGGTCGAGAACGGCGTCATCCGCCAGTGGAACTCCAACTTCACCCTCGGCGGGCCGGCCTGCACGATCCGCACCTTCGAGGGGCTCACGGGCATCTTCGTCGACCACTTCGTCGTCATCGACTTCCGCGGTTTCCAGAGCATGGTCGACTCCCTGGGCGGCGTCACCGTCTGCCTGCCCGAGGCGGTCAACGACCGGCAGAGCCACCTCGACCTCCCGGCCGGCAAGAGCAAGGTCGAACGGCAAGGACGCCCTGGCCTACGTCCGGGTGCGCCACAACATCGGTGACGGCTCGGACCTGGGCCGGATCGACCGCCAGCAGGCCTTCCTCTCCTCGGTCATCCAGGAGGCGACCAAGTCGTCGCTGCTCCTGCGCCCCGACAAGCTGTTCCGCTTCCTCAACGCCACCACCTCGGCGATGACCACCGACAAGGGCCTGTCGGTAGGTGCGATGAAGGACATCGCCCAGAGCGTGGGCAGGATCGGCACCGACCAGATCCGGTTCGTCAAGCTGCCGACCACGACGTACGCAGCCCGACCCCAACCGGGTCCAGTGGACCGCCGCAGCCGACCCGATCTGGAAGGCGATCCGGGAGGACAAGCCGCTCCCCGGGACCAAGGTGCCGAAGAGCACGGGCACCCCCACCGGCCTCGCCCACGACGGCACGCCCTGACGGTCAGCCCGGGGGAGATCGACGTCCGGGTCACCAACGACTCGGGGGTGCCCGGCCTCGCCAAGCAGGCTGCCGGGCAGCTCGAGGTCCAGGGCTTCAAGATCGCGAGCTACGTCACCGGCACCGGCAAGGTCGACCGAGGGCGCGGTGGTCCGCTACGGGCCGGGCATGAAGGAGGCCGCCCGCACCGTCGCGGCGGTCTACCCCGGTGCCGAGCTGAAGCGCCGACGACCTGCTGGGCTCGACGATCGAGCTGAGCATGGGGAAGGGCTCGCCGGACGCCGTCGAGATCCCCAACCGGCTCGGGACCAAGCCGCTGCCCAAGGCCGACGGTGACCGCCAAGCCCGGTCCGGTGGAGACCGTCCAGGCGCGCACCGCGAACCAGGACATCTGCAGCTGACCCTCCACCGGCATCGGCCGGCGACGTCGGCGGTGGTCGCGGCGGTGAGGTCGACGCAGCCATTTTGCTCCGGTCCGTACCGGGCGGATACCCTGTGCGGGCTCGGTTGCTCCGCGACTGGGCGTGGAGGCGTCGCCTAGCCCGGTTTATGGCGCCGCACTGCTAATGCGGTTTGGGTTTAACACCCATCGAGGGTTCAAATCCCTCCGCCTCCGCCAACAGATGAAGGACCCGACACGCTTCTCGTCGGGTCCTTCGTCCGTTGCACGAGCGCTCGAGAGAAGTCAGGCGCTGCGACCGGCACGCGGCATACGGTCGACGGCTTGGACTGGACGGGTGTCGTGGTGTTCAAGGACGACGACGGGGCGTTCGTCGGCACCGAGTACCGACGTCCTCGCTGGAACATCCAGGACCGCATCGCCGCGAACCGCAGAGCGGTGGAGGCGGCGGTGGCCAGCGCGACCACGAGGGTGGCCGTTCCGGTGCCCGGCGCGGGGACGAGCAGGTGCAGCAGACCGAGCGCGGCGGCCGTCGCGAGCCAGGTGACGGCGAGGACGGCGAGTCCCTGCAGCTGGTGACGGACAGCCCCCGCGCCCCGCACTGAGAACGTCCAGCGCCGGTTCAGGGCCGTGTTCGCCACCGTGGCCACCAGCAGGGCGAGGACGTTCGCCGCCTGGGTGGAGCCGAGGTCGGGTGACAGGGTGGCGAAGAGGCCGAGGTGGATCGCGGTCGACACCAGACCCACGGCCGCAAACCGGCGGACCAGGTGCCACGTGTCGGCAGCGGGTTCACGACGACCGATCCGGCGGGCGATCGCGGCCACCGGCAGCCGACCCGAGGCGACGGGGGTGGGCATCGCGCCGCTCCTCAGGTGGTCTGGGTCGTGGTGCCGGTGGCGGTCGTGCCCGCCGAGGTCAGCGGCTGGGTGAGGTCGTAGAACGTCGACCCGCCGATGGTGACCTGGGTGAAGTTGGCTGCCACCCACGCGGAGATCTGCGTCCCGGTCCCGGCGAAGCCCGCTCCACCGCCGGGTCCGCCACGCAATGTGCCGCCGGGTCCGCCAGCGCCGCCGGCACCGGGAACACCCCCGCCTCCGGCAAGGTAGTGGATGTCACCGTCGGCGACGTACTGCTGGAACTGCGCCAGCGTCGGGCTGGGGTCGCTGCCGTTGAAGCCGCCGATGGCCATGACCGGCAACCCGGTCCCGAGCTGCAGGCCGGCTGCGTTCTGCGACCCGATGGCGGCGGCCACCCAGCGGTACGAGCTCGCGTCGGCAGACAGCGCCGAGACGACCTCGGTCGTTGGGCGTCGAGGCGTCCAGCAGACCGCCCATGCCACCGCCGGCACGGGTGCCGGTGGCGTGCCGGTGCCCCTGCTGGGGACGGTGCGCCCGTCGGGCCGCGGCCAGCGCCCGGCATACCGCCACCGCCGCCGGGACCACCGCGTCCGGTGGACGGGCCCGCGGTCACGATCGAGCCGGTGTGGGCCGTGCCGACGGTCTGCGACGCTGTAGGCCGCCGGGCCCGGCAAGGGCCGCGACGAGCGCCCCGGCGATGACGACGGGCACGAACCGCCGGTGCAGCTGGGTGATGGCGAGGAGCAGGCAGGCGCTCGCGACACCGAGGACGAGGACGCCGATCGCGCAGCCAGTTCTGCCAGTCGGTGCGCGACAGGAGGATGAACGACCAGGTCGCAGCGGCAGCCGTCGCAGCCGCGAGGGTGATCGAGCCGATCGGCCTTGGCGCGGTGCTCCCACGCCTCGGCCGCACCCATGCCGACGAGCGCGGCGATGGCGGGGGCGAGGGCGACGGTGTAGTACTCGTGGAAGATGCCGGCCATCAGCGAGAACGTCACCATCGTGACGAGCAGCCAACCGCCCCAGACGACGTATGCCGCGCGGCGGGCGTCCGTGCGCGGGGCACGGCCGCGCAGGAACAGTCCGACGGCGAGCAGGATGAAGGCCGAGGGGATCAGCCAGGAGATCTGGCCACCGACCGAGGCGCTGAACATGCGGCCCGAGTCCGGTGGTGCCCCAGCCGTTTCCGCCCCCGACCGAGCCGGTCTCGTCGCCGCTGATCCGGCCGAGCCCGTTGTAGCCGAAGGTGACCGACAGGAACGAGTTGTCCTGCGAGCCGCCGATGTAGGGACGCATGCTCGCGGGGACGAGCTCGACGATGGCGACCCACCAGGCGGCCGAGAGGACCATCGCGGCGGTGCCGATGAGCGCGCCGGCGATCCGTCGGCGGAGGGTCGTGGCGGCGAACAGCAGGTAGGCCAGGCCGAACGCCGGGACGACGAGCAGGACCTGGAGCGCCTTGGTGAGGAAACCGAGGCCGATGAAGACGCCCGACGACGGCGAACCACCTGGCCGAACCCTGCTCGATCGACTTCATCGTCGCCCAGGCGCCGAGGGCCATGAGCAGGACGAGCAGCGCGTCGGGGTTGTTGAACCGGAACATCAGGACCGCCACCGGGGTCAGCGCCATGACGGCACCGCCGATCAGTCCTGCGGCGGCGCCGAAGTGCCGCTTGACGGTCGCGTGGACCACGCCGACCGTGGCGACGCCCATCAGCACCTCGGGCATGAGGATGCTGAACGAGCTGAGCCCGAAGACCCGCACCGACAGGGCCATCACCCACAGGGACGCCGGGGGCTTGTCGACGGTGATCGAGTTGCCCGCGTCGGAGGAGCCGAAGAAGAACGCCTTCCAGCTGTCGCTGCCGGCCTGGACCGCGGCGGAGTAGAACGAGTTGGCGTAGCCGCTCGAGGTGAGGTTGGAGAAGTAGAAGAGGGCCGTCGCGAGGAGCAGGCCGAGCAGGGCCGGCGCGCCCAGGCCGGGTCGTCCTGCCGGGCCGCGCCACAGGCGCTGGATCCGGTCGGCGTGGTCGGCTCAGTCGGGGCCGCCTGCGCCGCGGAGGTGGCGCGCCTGCACGAGAGTGGTGCGTCGGCGCGTGCCGGGCCGGTTGCGCCGGCCGCGCCGGTCGGGCCGCCGGTGTCGGGGTGGAGGGTCATCGTGTCCATGCCCCTACGGTCGGGTGGCCACTGTGCGGTCCCTGTGCCACTCCTGAGGCGCAGTGATGAGCGTGGCCCTACCGTGGGTCGATGGCTGACGTGCAGGTCGACGACCACGGACGACCGGAACCTCCCATGGACGAGGGCGAGGCCGCGACCCTGCTCGGCTTCCTCGACTTCCAGCGGGCCACCCTCGAGTGGAAGTGTCGTGGGCTCGACGACGACCAGCTCCGGCATCGGGTGCCACCCTCGACGAACAGCCTCGGTGGCCTGTTGCGCCACCTCGCCTCCGTCGAGGACTTCTGGTTCACCGAGGTCGTGGCCGGGCAAGCCGGTCCCGGACCCGTGGACCGAGCCGGTCCCCGGGTCCGGCCACACCCGCGACTGGGGCTGGCCGGGCGCGGAGGACTTCGGCGCCGACGAGCTGCGGGCTCTCTGGTCAGAACGGGTGGAGCGCTCCCGTGCCGTGGTGGCCGAACGGCTCGCGGCGGAGGGTCCGGCCGCGCTGGGGCGGACCCACTCGGCGTGGGGAGGTCGGGGTTTCCCGTCCCTGCGCTGGGTGCTGGTGCACATGGTCGAGGAGTACGCGCGACACAACGGTCATGCGGACGTGCTGCGCGAGGCCATCGACGGTCAGACCGGGGAGTGAGCCGCGCGCAGTGCCGAGCCCTGGAGTGGGAGCAGGGCGGTTCAGGCGGGGAGCAGCACCGTGAAGGTGGTGTCACCCGGGGCGGACGCGAGCTCGACGCTGTCCGCCGTGCGACGTGGCCACGGCGTCGACGATCGAGAGGCCGAGCCCGGTGGACCCGGCGGCCCGGTTGCGCGAGTCGTCGCCCCGGGTGAACCGACTGAAGACGTTGGGCTGCAACGCCTCCGGCACGCCCGGGCCGTCGTCCGACACGCTCAGCGCTGACCCACTCTGCCGTCCGGCTTGACCGACATGACCACGCGGGTCCCTGCCGGGGTGTGGGTGCGGGCGTTGGCCAGGAGGTTGGCCACGACCTGGTGCAACCTGGCCCGGTCGCCGGTGACCTCGACCGGCTCGTCGGGGAGGTCGAGCTCCCACCGGTGGTCCGGCGAGGCGGCGTGCGCGTCACTGACCGCGTCCATCGCGAGCAGCGACAGGTCCACCGGCTCGCGGTCGAGCGGACGACCCGCGTCGAGGCGGGCGAGCAGGAGCAGGTCCTCCACGAGGCCCTGCATCCGCAGCGCCTCCGACTCGACGCGCGACAGCGCGTGGGTGACCGAGGCGGGCACCGGCTCGCGCTCGCGACGGGACAGCTCGGCATACCCGCGGATGGAGGCGAGGGGGGTGCGCAGCTCGTGCGAGGCGTCGGCGACGAACTGGCGCACCCGCAGCTCGCTCTCGTGACGCGACCGAAGCGCGCCCTCGACGTTGTCGAGCATGTTGTTGAGAGCGAGCCCGACCTGGCCCACCTCGGTGCGGGGGTCGGTGTCGGCGGAGGGGATGCGCTCGGCGAGGGCGACGTCACCGGAGTCGAGCTTGAGGTTGGAGACGTGCGTGGCGGTGTGCGCGACCCGTTGCAGGGGTGCGAGGTTGCGCCGGACCAGCCACAGGCCACCGGCGGTGACGAGGATGAACCCGACGATGGTGCCGCCGGTGATCAGGGTGACCACCTGGCTCACGGTCTCGGTCACCCCAGCCGTGGGCAGGCCGGAGATGTACGTCTGTCCGTCGCGACTGCGTGCCGAGACGGTGAGGTAGTCGCCGAGCCCCTCGACGTCGACCACCTTCGGCTGGGAGCCGATGCTGGCGTCGTTCAGCTGCGCGATCTGGGTGGTCGGTCAGCGTGCCGTAGGTGGTCCCTCGGTCGAAGTAGCTGCTGACCACGGCACCGTCGTCGAGCACCAGGCTGAGCGACTCGGCGCCGCCACCGGGCGGGCCCGGGCGCCGGTCGCCGTCGGGGCGACCGCCGAGTCCGTGAGGGGCCGCCGACCGCGCGCTGCGAGATCGACTGCACGTCGTCGGCGAGACGGTCGAGGAGGAAGTGGTGGAGGAGGACGACGGTGAGCGAGGCCGTCGCCAGCGTGACGGCGAGGAACAGCCCGACGACCGTGGCGATCAGCTTGGTGCTCAGCGTCCAGGTGGCCGGGTTGAGGTGCGACCGGGCCGAACCCACCACGGCGGCGGGGCTCATGTGGTGGGCTTGAGGACGTATCCGACGCCGCGCATGGTGTGGATCATCGGCTCACGGCCGGCGTCGACCTTCTTGCGCAGGTAGGAGATGTAGAGCTCGACGACGTTGGCCTGCCCGCCGAAGTCGTAGTTCCAGACGCGGTCGAGGATCTGGGCCTTGGACAGCACCCGCTTGGGGTTGCGCATGAGGTAGCGCAACAGCTCGAACTCCGTGGCGGTGAGGTTGATCTGGTCGCCGTCGCGCATGACCTCGTGGCTGTCCTCGTCCATCGTGAGGTCCCCGACGGCGAGCACCGAGGCGGAGTCGTCGGTCACGAGGGCGGTGCGGCGCATCAGGGCGCGCAGCCGGGCGACCACCTCCTCGAGGCTGAACGGCTTGGTGACGTAGTCGTCGCCGCCTGCGGTCAGCCCGGCCACCCGGTCCTCGACGGCGTCCTTGGCGGTGAGGAACAGGACGGGCACGTTCGGGCTGTCGCCACGCATCCGGCGCAGCACCTCGAGCCCGTCGAAGTCGGGGAGCATCATGTCGAGCGCGACGGCGTCGGGCTGGAACTCGCGGGCCGCCCGCACGGCGGCGATGCCGGTGGCCGCGGTGCGGACCTCCCAGCCCTCGTAGCGCAGCGCCATGCTCAGCAGCTCGGTCAGGTTGTTCTCGTCGTCGACGACGAGCACCCGGACGGGCGAGCCGTCGAGGCGCTGGAGCTTGGCGGACGTGGACTGCTTCGTGGTCATGTCCCCAAGGAAACACCGGAACCATGTGCGGTGCCCTCGCATCGCCTGTGCGAATCCTGTGAGCCCTCTGTGCCGGCTTCGCGTCCAGGGGAGCGGTTTGTGTGGCTGGCTGTCTCAGGCTCAGCCACCCGACATCACCCGCACAGCCTGACCACAGCCCGTCCGCCGAGTCTCGGAGTCGACCACCTCACCTTCGACGTTCGGAGACCCGATGACGACCCCGCACACCGACGACACCGCCCAGATCCCGTGGGCACAGACCCAGACCATTCCGTATGCCGCGCCGCCGGCTCCGCCAACCCACCGCGCCTCCCAGCGCGTCGGGTCTGCAGCCGCCGACGGCGAGCGCCCAGCCGGTGGCTGCGTCGCGGCCGTGCGGCGGTCGATACGCTTTCCGCGCTTCGGGGGCGCTCGGGCGGGAGGTGACCACGCGGCATACCTGAGTGGATGGAAAGCATTGCAGCGCAAGGACTTCAGGATCATCCCCGTGTGTGGCTCCCTGCGACCGCTGGACTCCCAGCAGCGCCAGTCCGCAGGTGCTGTCGACTAAGGGCGTATCTCGCCCGAGCCGCGGGGGACGAGCTCGGGTTTGAGGACGATGTGACTGGGTGCCGAGGTGTCGCCGTCGATGCGGGCGAAGAGTCGCGCGGCGACCTCGGCCCCGATCGCTGCGACGTTCTGGCGGATCACGGTGAGCGGGGGGTCGACGATGTCGGCCAGAGGGAAGTCGTCGAAGCCCACGAGGGCGACGCGGCCGGCGACCCCGCGTTGGTGCAGTGCGCGAATTGCGCCCACTGCCAAGGAGTTTCGAGCGGCGAACACTGCCGTGGGGGGGTCATCCAGGTCGAGCAGACGGCCCGTTGCGTCATCCGCATCCTCGGGTGAGCGGAGGGCAGTCATGGTGATGCGGGGATCGGGCTCCAGGCCGGCCTCACGAAGGGCAGCCAGGTAGCCCTCGTGCCGGGACCGGGCGGTCTGGATCGAGGTCAGGTCACCGAGCAACGCGATGCGCCGGTGGCCGTGGGCGATCAGGTGGTTCACGGCGAGCCGGGCACCCAGGTCGTTGTCGATGGTGACCGAGTCCGTGTCGACCCCGTTGGGGCGCCGGTCGACGAACACCACCGGCAGCCCGCTGCGCAGGTCATCCGCGAGGTACTCCTGGCGCTCGGTCGCGGGCATGAGCAGGAGGCCGTCGACCCTGCGGCGCACCAGACTCTCGACCAGGGACCGTTCGCGCTCGGGCTCCTCGTCCAGGCTGGACGCCACGATGGCGACGTCGCGCTCGTGCGCCGCATCCTCGAGGCTGCGCAGCAGGCTGGCCGAGAAGCTGTTGCTCACGTCCTGCAGCAGCGCGCCGACCATGGCGCTGCGACCGTCGCCGCGTCGCAAGTTGCTCGCCGCGAGGTTGTGGCGGTAGCCGAGCTGCGCCACGGCCCGCTCGACCCGGGACGTCACGACGGGCGACACACCCGCCTCACGGTTGACCACCCTCGACACCGTCTTGAGGCTGACGCCCGCGAGGGCTGCCACCTCGCGCATGGTGGCGCGGGGCCGGCGCCGGTCGCCCTCTGACAACGGTGTCACGATCACGAGTGCAGTTGTACAGGACCCGTTGACAAAAGCACAAGAGAGGACTAGAAACTCTCTTGACAACGTTGTCAGCGGCGATGGAGCCGCCTAAGAATGGGAGACCCCATGCGTCACAGCACCCTGCAGAGCCCAACCGTCCGCGGGACGCTTGCCGTCACACTGGCTGCCTCCACGGCGCTCGCGCTCGGCGCCTGCAACCGCGGCGGAGCCGACACCGGCGGCGACGGCGGTGGAGAGGCCACGGTGGGCGTCTCGCTCATCACCAAGGACTCGTCCAACCCGTTCTTCGTCGCCATGCAGAAGGGCGGCAAGGCCGACGCCGCCAAGAACAACGTCAAGCTGACCGTCGCCTCCGGCAAGAAGGAGGGCGACGACCAGGGCCAGATCACGGCGATCGAGGACTCCATCGCCCGTGGCGACAAGGGCATCCTCATCACCCCGATGAGTACGGGCGTCAACGCCGCCATCAAGAAGGCGCGTGACGCGGGGCTCTTCGTCATCGCCCTCGACACCCCGCCCGACCCGGCCGACGTCGTGGACATCACGTTCGCGACCAACAACCGCAACGCCGGCAAGCTCGACGGCCAGTGGGCTGCCGCCCAGCTCGACGGCAAGCCCGCGGTGATCGCGCTGCTCGACCTCTTCAGCGACAAGATCGTGTCGGTCGACTACAACCGTGACCAGGGCTTCCTCGAGGGCATGGGCATCGACGTGGCCGACGGCAAGAAGAACGGCGACGAGGCCAAGACCGGCAAGTACACCGGTGGCAAGGGCGGCGACTACACGATCGTCTGCAACGAGGCCGGCGAGGGCGCCGAGGACGGCGGCCGCTCGGCGATGGAGAAGTGCCTGGCCAAGAACCCCAACATCAACCTCGTCTACACGATCAACGAGCCGACCGCCGTCGGCGCCAACGCCGCCCTCAAGGCTGCGGGCAAGACCGCCCTCATCGTGTCGGTCGACGGCGGCTGCGCCGGTGTCAGCCAGGTCAAGAGCGGCGTCATCGGTGCGACCGCCCAGCAGTACCCGCTGAAGATGGCCACCCTCGGCATGGAGGCCATCGCCAAGATCGCCCGCGGTGGCGAGAAGCCGAAGGTCACCGAGGGCCTCGACTTCTTCGACACCGGCGTCGCGCTCGTCACCGACAAGAAGGCTGACGGCGTCGACAGCATCTCCTCCGACGAAGGCACCAAGATCTGCTGGGGCAACTGACCATGAGCACTGACGTCACGTCTGCGGCCGCCGAGTTCGCTCGGCGGCAGCAGTCGCCCCTCCAGCGCGTGCAGCACCAGCTGCACGGCAAGCCGTGGCTCAGCCCGCTGTTCCTGCTCCTCGTGGCGTTCGTCGCGTTCTTCGTGGCGACGCCGACGTTCCTCACCGCCAACTCGATGGGCATCCTGCTCCAGCAGACCGCTGTCGTCGCGGCCCTCGCGGTGGGTCAGACGCTGGTCATCCTCACGGCCGGCATCGACCTGTCCGTGGGCGCGATCATGGTGCTCTCGATGATGGTGACGGCAACGCTCGCCAAGGACGGCGGCATGCCGGCCATCATCGCCCTGTTCATCGGGGTGGCCCTGGCGACCGGGGCAGGGTTCCTGAACGGTCTCCTGGTCACGCGGATCAACCTCCCGCCGTTCATCGTCACCCTCGGCACGCTGAGCATCTTCACGGCCATCGCCCTGCTCTACTCCGGCGGTGAGAGCATCCAGGCAGACCACCTGCCGCGGTTGCTCAACTTCCTCGGTGAAGGGCTTCGGCATCGGCCAGTTCCGGCTCACCTGGGGCATCGTCGTGGTGATCCTCCTCTACGCCGTCATGGGGTTCGTCCTCTCCCAGACGGCCTGGGGACGCTACGTGTATGCCGTGGGTGACGACACCGAGTCGGCGCGCCTGTCCGGTGTGCCGAGCAAGCGGATGCTGCTTGCCGTCTACACCGTGGCCGGCCTCATCTACGGCATCGCGGGCTGGATCCTCATCGGGCGAGCGGGCGCAGCGACTCCCAACGCAGCTCCCGACGCCAACCTGGCCAGCATCACTGCTGTCGTCATCGGCGGCACCAGCCTCTTCGGCGGCCGTGGTCGCCTCATCGGCACCCTCATCGGTGCGCTCATCGTGCAGACGCTTCGCCTTCGGCCTGGCCCAGATGGGCGTCGACCAGCAGTGGCGTGTCCTTGCGACCGGCGTCCTCGTCATCGTGGCCGTCGCCATCGACCAGTGGATCAGGAAGGTGAAGGCATGAGCACGCAGCACGCTGGAGGTCGCCCACGGTGGCATCCCGGCGGGCAAGGAGGACATCTACTCGCCAGGAGCCGGTCCTCTCGGCCCGCAAGCTCGTCATCACCTTCGGCCGCGTCGTCGGCCTGGACGGGGTCGACCTCGACCTCTACCCCGGCGAGGTGCTGGCGGTCATCGGAGACAACGGCGCGGGCAAGTCCACCCTGATCAAGTGCCTGACCGGGGCGTACGTCCCCGACTCCGGCGACATCACGCTGAACGGGCAGCCGGTCCACTTCAGGAAGCCGCAGGACGCCCGTGAGGCCGGCATCGAGACGGTCTACCAGCAGCTGGCCGTCATCCCCGCCCTCGACATCGCGAGCAACCTCTACCTCGCCCGCGAGGAGCGACGCAAGGGCCCGCTCGGGGTCGGTGCTGCGCATGCTCGACAAGAAGGGCATGGAGAAGCGGGCCGGTGAGTCGGTGCAGAACCTGGGCATCCAGACCATCCAGAACATGAGCCAGGCGGTGGAGACCCTCTCCGGAGGCCAGCGCCAGGCTGTCGCGGTGGCACGCGCCGCGGCGTTCGGCAGCAAGGTCGTCGTCCTCGACGAGCCGACCGCTGCGCTGGGCGTCAAGGAGTCCGGCATGGTCCTCGACATGGTCAAGCAGCTGCGCGACCAGGGCCTGTCGATCATCCTGATCAGCCACAACATGCCGCACGTCTGGGAGGTGGCCGACCGCATCCACATCCAGCGGCTCGGTGGCCGGGCCGGTGTCATCACGCCGCAGACGCACGACATGGGTGAGGGCGTGGCCATCATGACCGGAGCCAAGCGGCTGGACGGCGCGTCGTGAGCGGCGTCGTCGTCGTCGGCTACATCCCGACGCCCGAGGGCATCGCTGCCTTCGAGCGGGCCAAGGACGAGGCGGTGCTCGGCGGCTCCACGCCTCGTGGTGGTCAACGCCGGCCAGAGCGGCAACTTCGCCGGGTCGACGTTCGCGAGCCCCGCGGACATCGACGCGATCGACGTCGAGCTGTCCGACGCCGGGATCGACCACGAGGTGATCCAGGCCACGGATGCACTGGCGCCGGCCGAGGAGATCCTGCGGGTCGCCGCCGAGAAGGATGCCCGCCTCATCGTGATCGGGGTGCGGCGTCGCACCCCCGTCGGGAAGCTCATCCTCGGCAGCACCTCGCAACAGGTGCTGCTCGACGCCCTCTGTCCCGTGCTCGCCGTGAAGGCGGCGCCGGCCGGCTGACCCGGACCGACAGCCGGGTCCCCCCGAACGCGAGCGGCGTCCCTCCGACGAGGAGGGGCGTCGCTCGTCCCTGGTGCGGGACTCGTTGCCGGTGGGCGGTCAGGTGCGGGCTGAGCCCAGCCCGAGGACGACCGCGATCCCGAGTGCGCTGCGCGGGTCGTAGGCCGTGCGCCACAGCCCGCCGTGCACCGCGCCGGCCGCCTCCTCGCGCCACGGCGTGGTCGGCTGGGTGGGGCGCGGTCCGCAGGTCGTGGACGAGCAGCGCAGCCATGAGCGTGTTGCTGGTGGCCGGTTCGAACACCTCGATGCCGAACCGGTGGGCGCCTGCATAGGCACTGGCCAGCGCGCGGTTCTTGACCACCGACCGGGTGCGCGTCGGAGGGGCGACATTGAGCGACACGACGCGCCCGTCACGTCGGGCGACGGTCGCGCGCCAGCGCTGGAGTCGTTTGGCCAGAGCGTAGTTCGGCCCTTGCTGCGGCACGAGGCTGTCGTTGAGACCCGGGATCGGTGCCCGGCGCGTAGTTGCGGCGAAGCAGCCGACCCCCGCTCACGGTGCGCAGCGCCGGGCGGACCAGCCGCATCGGCTTCGACGGCCCACGGTAGGCGCGGGTGGAGTGCTCCACCGCCTCACCCGGCACGGCGAAGACGTCGGTCGGCGTGGCGAGGAACGCCAGCGCGACGATCGGTGCGTCGGGCCATCAGCTCCGTGCTGAGCGCGTCGACGGCGGTGGAGACGCGGACGTTGGTGGCGCCGTCGGCGTAGACGTAGTTGCCGAGCACGAGCGGGCCCATCGAGCTCGGTGAGCCAGTCGGCGATCGCGGGCAGCCCGTGCAGCAGGTCGGCCCCGGCGTGGGCAGCGAGGTCCGACGGCCGACCAGGGCGCGTCGGCGGCGACCGGCAGGTGCAGCGTCCCTGCCGATGGCCGCCGCGACGCCGAGCACGCGTTTCCAGATGTCGGGGCGTGGCAGGTCGACACCGACGACGTCGCCGCCCCAGGACAGGATCGACCGCAGCGGCCCCATCTCGGCCCCGGCGCCGAGCACCACGACGCGCTGGTCGCTGAGGTCGAGCCAGTCGGGGTTGGCCAGCACGGTCCGCACCGCCTCGGCCGCCGACGGCTCGATGATGCCCGCGGGCGGTCCAGTCGTCGAGCTGGCGGCGGAGGGCGTCCCCGCGCAGCCGCTCGCCGTGCAGCGGGCAGGCTCAGCTCCGTCGCCCGCTCGCCGGTGCCGCGGACCGTGGCGGTGCCCAGCGCCGTGCCACCGCCGGCCGCGAACACCTCACCCAGCGGTCCCTCACCGTCCAGGCGGTCGTCGCGCGCATCCGGGAGTGCAGGGACGCCAGCCCGGCGCGGGCGACATCGACCGCCGCCTCACCGTCGCGCAGCAGCCCGGCCTCGACCATCCGCCGGAAGTGGGTGAGGTAGCCCTGGCGCCAGTTCGTCTCGCGCTCGGCCGCCTGGGCGCCCACCGGGTCGACCGTCGCGCAGCGCGTCCGCGACCACGGCCCGCCCCAGTGCCGACGTGCTCCGCTTGCCGTCGACCTCGGGGAAGACCACCCCGCGGGGCTCGGGGCCACGCGGTGCAGGGCCACGCGGTGTCGAGCCACGCCTTGGTGAGCCGCTGTGCGCCATGCGGCGAGTATGCCGCGTGGTCTCAGGGAGCGACGACCCGTGAAGTCCGCGTCGGCTCCGCTGCCGGTGACGACGAGCCGGCCGGTGCGGCTGAACCGCTCGCGGCTGCCGTCGCGGAAGTAGTTCCACGTCACCCAGAGCTGGCCGTCGTTGCTGCGGAACGGAGCCATCGCGCCCGGGCCCGCGCTTGTTGCCGGGCAGGCCGTGGACGTACATGTCGCGCGGGAGGTGGGTCTGCGGACCGGTGTAGGCGAAGACGCCTTGCGCGGCCCCGGGATGGGCGTGCACATGCCGTCACCCAGCTTGGCGCCGCACCACGCGATGCCGGTGGCGTAGTAGTTGGTCGGCCACGAGTTGCCCGAGTAGAAGAGGTACCAGCCGTTGTCGTAGAGCAGGGCGGGGTTCTCGATGACCGTCACGCCCGACGCCGTCGCGGTAGTGCGCCCACGCGAGGCCGTCGCTGCGCATGATGACCCGCGGGGTGCTGGCGCCGCTGACGCGGTGGTGCTCGTCGAACTTCAGCAGCATGACCGACAGCGCCGACTCCGGCCCGTTGGCGCGCTGGCCGTCCCGCCAGGTGAACCAGATGCCGCCGTTCGGGCCGCGCGCGACGTCGGCGTCCAGCGCCCACCGGTCTCCCTTGGTCGGGCAGACGAGTGGCTTGGCGGCCGGCGGTGAACGGACCCCGCGCGGTGGCCGACCAGGCGACGCCGATGCACTTGCGACCGTTGTCGTCGCGGTGGGTGGCCGTGTAGAAGAGGTAGTAGCCCCGGCCCTTGGCCGCCGGCTGGTAGAAGGCCGCCGGGGCCCAGATGCCCGAGCCCGGGGCCACCCAGGCTCCGGTGCGGGGCAGGGCGTCGCCGTTGATCTTGGCCGACGTGGTCGGCACGTTGCCCGACGCCGTGGATCGTGAACGGCACCCGGTAGTGGCGGCCGCCCTCGCTGGCGCTCGCGCCGTAGCTGACGAACCGGTCGGTGCCCGGCAGTGCCATGGTGTCGACCCCGGGGTAGCGCAGGTCGTCACCCTCGCCACTGCCCTGGCTGCGACCGCGTCCTTCCTGCCGCCCTTGCCCTTGCCCTTGCCCTTGCCCTGGCCTGGCCTCTTGCACCGTCCGTCGGCCCTTGCCGTCCTGGCTGGTCCGGCCCTTGCCGTCACCCTTGCCGTTCTTGGCGCTTGCTCGGCCTTGCCGCCTCTGCCCGGCTGCCGCCCTTGCCCTGGCCGTTGCCGCGCGCTGCCGCCGCCCTGGCCCTGCCCGCCCTGACCGCTTGCCCTGGCCCTGCTGCTGCGGCCGGCCGCCGCTGCCACCGCCCTGGCCGTGCGGCCCTGGCCGGCGCCGGCCGCGGCCACGCCGGTGGTGGCCACGAGGACTGCCGCGGCCGGACGACGACGCCTCTTGGTGAGTCGACGGGTGGACATGGTGTGCTCCGATCGGTGGTGGTTGTCGCCACCGATCACACCGCGGGCGTGCCTGCGGCGTCGATGGGGAGCAGTCCCCGCCGACGGGCCGGCTCAGCGAGCGGCGTCGGCCATGCGCTCGGCGATCTCCCTTGCGGCAGTGCGCAGTTCGGGTCCGTTCACGATGCGGAAGGGGACGGGCAGGACGGCCAGCTGCTCGGCATACCAGGCGGGGTTGCTGGTGCTGCCCACCAACCTGGTGGTGCCCTCGGGAGCCTCCTCGAGCCGGCCGAGGCCACGGGGGAGGACATGCGTCACCGTGTCGAGCGGGGCCTCGATGAGCACCTCCGTGTCGTACTCCCAGCCGGCCGACATGTGCGTCTCGAGCTCGGCGACGGCGTCGAGGTCGGCCGGCGGCTGGAACGAGTCGTCGAGCACCGCGACGGCGGTGACGCGGTCGATGCGGAACGCGCGGCGGGCGCTCGGCCACGTGGCTCCAGCACAGCAGGTACCACCGGCCGTGGCGGACCACGACGGCCCACGGGTCCACCTCCTGCGACCACTCGCGTCCGGCCTCGGTCCGGTAGCCGATCCGCACCCGCGCGGCGGTCGATGCTGGCCTGCACGAGGGTGGTCGTGGTCTGCGGGTTGGGGCGGGCGGCGCCGCGGTCGGGTGCCGGCGCGGTCGCCCGGCGGACCGCCTCGGCCTGGGCGGCGACCGGCTCCGGCAGGGCGCGGACGATCTTGCCGAGTGCGCTCCCGGCCGGGTCGGCGGGGTCGGCGGCCTCGTGGTGGCCGTCGAGCACGGCCATGACCAGGGCCAGCGCCTCGGCCGCCTCGAACATCAGCGGGGGCAGCCGCAGCCCGCGCCCCACGCGGTAGCCGCCGTAGGGGCCGCGCTCGGACTCCAGGGGTATGCCGGCCTCGCGCAGGATCGCGACGTAGCGCCGGGCCGCGCGCTCGGTGACCCCGAGCCGCTCGGCCAGGCGTGCCGCGGTGATGCCGGGACTGCCCTGGATGAGCTCGAGGGCGAGCAGGGCCCGCGCGGTCGGGCTGGTGTCCTCGCGTGCCATGGACGACATGGCGACAGCGTAGGGCAGGATGCGGAAGGCGAACGTCCGGAACAGGCCCTACCGTGCAGGAATGGACGCGACCGTGACCGATACTCCGTGGGAGCCGCCGTTCGCGGGCACGGAGGAGACCGCGCTGCTCGGCGCGCTCGATCGGATGCGAGCCACCTTCCGCTACAAGGCCGACGGCCTCGACGCCGCGGGGCTGAACGCGCGAGTCGGGGCCTCGTCCCTGACCCTGGGCGGGCTGCTCAAGCACCTCGCCGCCAACGAGGACTACAAGTTCACCGTGCGGCTGACCGGTGCGCCGATGGACCCGGTGTGGGACGAGAACGGCTGGGACGGCAACGACGACTGGGAGTTCGAGTCGGCTGCACAGGACACCCCGGAGCAGCTGTACGCGCTCTACGACGGGGCCGTCGGCCGCGCTCGCCAGCGCGTCGCCGAGGCCCTCCGGGCCGGCGGGCTCGACCAGGCCGCCACCTGGGAGGACGGACAGGGCAACCACGCGAACCTGCGCCGGCTGCTGCTCGACATGCTCGAGGAGTACGGCCGCCACACCGGTCACGCCGACCTGCTGCGCGAGGCGGTCGACGGTCGCGTCGGCGAGGATCCACCCCCCGGCTGGCGGCCGGTGTCCGGACTGCCGGAGGTGCTGGGCGATGAGGCTCGAGGACTACGACGCCAGCTCCAAGGACCGGACCTGGCGCGGCGTCGACTTCGGCGCAGCCACCTTCGACGACTGCCTCATGGAAGGCGCCCGGTTCAAGAACGTCGACCTGCGGGGCGTCGTGATCCGGGGAGCGTGGCTCAGCGGCGAGATCACTGGCGAGGTGGAGCACCTCACCGTCAACGGGGTCGACGTCACCGACTTCGTCGAGGCCGAGCTCGACCGACGCGAACCCGACCGCACCAAGATGCACCCCACCGACCCGGCCGGCTTCCGCGAGGCCTGGGACATCCTCGAGCGGCGGTGGGCGCAGACCTTCGAACGGGCGGCTCGCCTCACCCCGGAGCAGCTGCACGAGCGCGTCGACGGCGAGTGGTCCTTCATCGAGACCCAGCGCCACCTCGTCTTCGCCACCGACGCGTGGATCCGCAGGGCCCTGCTCGGGGACCCCTCGCCGTGGAGCCCGCTCGACCTGCCCCATGACGACATGGCCGACATCCCCGTCGGTGCCGCGCGACGAGACGGCACGGCCCTCGCTCGACGAGGTGCTCGCGCTGCGACGCGACCGGATGGCCACGATGCGACAGGTGGTCGACGGGCTCACCGACGAGCAGCTGGCCGAGGCAGACCACACCGGTCACCGAGCCCGGCTACCCCGAGTCCGTGGCCCATCCGGTCGCAGCGGTGCGTCGGCGCATCGTCAACGAGGAGTGGCACCACCACCAGTACGCCATCCGTGACCTCGCCGTCCTCGAAGGTCGCGAGCCGGAGTGACCACGCGAAAGGCCCGGAACCACAGGGGTTCCGGGCCTTTCGAGGGTATGCCGCGCGGGCGGCATACGGGCTAGCTCACCGTACGGTCACTCGACGCCGAGGCGCGCCTTGAGGCCGTCGAGCTCGACCTCGAGCTGGGTCGGGAGGTTGTCGCCGAACTTGGCGAACCACTCCTCGATCTGCGGGATCTCGGCCTTCCACTCCTCGGGGTCGACGGCGAGCGCCTGCTCGAGCTCGGCGTCGGTCATGTCGAGGCCCTCGGTGTCGAGCGACTCCGGGGTCGGCACGTGGCCGATCGGGGTCTCGACGGCTGCGGCCTTGCCCTCGATGCGCTCGATGGCCCACTTGAGGACGCGGCTGTTCTCGCCGAAGCCCGGCCACAGGAAGCCACCGTCGTCGCCGCGGCGGAACCAGTTGACGTAGAAGATCTTCGGGAGCTTGGACGCGTCGGCGTCCTTGCCCATGTTGATCCAGTGCTGGAAGTAGTCGCCTGCGTTGTAGCCGATGAACGGCAGCATCGCCATCGGGTCGCGGCGGACGACGCCCACGGCTCCGGTCGCGGCCGCCGTCGTCTCGGACGAGAGCGTGGCGCCCATGAAGGTGCCGTGGGTCCAGTCGCGCGACTCGGTCACCAGCGGGACCGTGGTCTTGCGGCGGCCGCCGAAGAAGATCGCCGAGATCGGCACGCCCTTGGGGTCGTAGTACTCGTCCGCGAGGATGTCGCACTGCTCGATCGGGGTGCAGTAGCGGCTGTTCGCGTGGCTCGACAGCTCGTCGGAGTCGGGCGTCCAGTCCTCGCCCTTCCAGCTGGTGGCGTGGGCCGGGGTGTTCTCCAGTCCCTCCCACCAGATGTCCTGGTCGTCGGTCAGCGCGACGTTGGTGAAGACCGAGTTGCCCTTGTTGATGGTCTTCATGGCGTTGGGGTTGGTGTGCTCGTTGGTGCCGGGGGCGACGCCGAAGAACCCGAACTCGGGGTTCACGGCATACAGCCGGCCGTCCTCACCGAAGCGCATCCAGGCGATGTCGTCGCCGAGCGTCTCGACCTTCCAGCCCGGGATCGTCGGGGCGAGCATCGCGAGGTTGGTCTTGCCGCAGGCGCTCGGGAACGCCGCCGCGATGTAGTAGACCTGCTGCTCGGGGGAGATCAGCTTGAGGATGAGCATGTGCTCGGCGAGCCAGCCCTCGTCGCGGGCCATCACCGAGGCGATCCGCAGCGAGTAGCACTTCTTGCCCAGGAGCGCGTTGCCGCCGTAGCCGGAGCCGTACGACCAGATCATCCGCTCCTCGGGGAACTGGACGATGTACTTCTCGGGGTTGCACGGCCACTTGACGTCCTGCTGGCCCGGCTCGAGCGGGGCGCCGACGGAGTGCAGCGCGGGGACGTACTTGGCGTCCTCGCCGAGCTCCTCGATGCGGCGCAGCACGTTGACACCGGTGCGGGCCATCACGCGCATCGAGACCACGACGTACTCGGAGTCGGTGATCTCGACGCCGAACATCGGGTTCTCCGCCTCGACGTGGCCCATGACGAACGGGATGACGTACATGGTGCGGCCCTTCATGCAGCCGGCGTAGAGCCCGCGCATGAGGTCCTTCATCTCGTTCGGGTCCATCCAGTTGTTGGTGGGCCCGGCGTCCTTCTCCTCGACGCTGCAGATGAAGGTGCGGTCCTCGACCCGGGCGACGTCGGTCGGGTCGGAGGCTGCGTAGAAGCTGTTGGGCTTCTTCTCCTCGTTGAGCCGCACGAAGGTGCCGGCCTCGACGAGCTTCTCGGTCAGGCGGGTCCACTCGGCGTCGGAGCCGGTGACCCACTCGATGGAGTCGGGGGTGGTCATCGCTGCCACCTCGTCGACCCATGCCTGCAGGCGGGCGTGCGTGGTGCCGCCTGCGCGCTGGTCGGTGTGCGTCGCCTCGGTCGTCATCTGATCGGCCGTCCCTTTCGTCCGGTGCGTGACCCCCGGATCAGTGAGGTGATGCGCTCACCGACACGGCGACAGTCGGCCGTGTCCACATGGTGAACGCTCCTGATCTGGCCAAGGTACGCCCACCTACGCGCCGGTAGGTACCGTGCAGCGCAGTAGATCGCTCGTGAAAAGCCTCACAACCTCGACGGTCGCGACGAGCGCCCTGCCGGGTTCTTGCAAGAGCTGCAAGAACCGCTCGGATTGCCGTTGCGTTTCTTGCCGTTCCGCGCGGTCGGTCGCGTCCGCCGGCGCGATCGCGCCCACCCCGGCTGGGGACGTCCTACAACCACTGGGCACGGGTATGCCGCGCGCTTGCCGGAGGCGGCAGGGTCACCCTGGCCCACCGATTTCGTGGCCGCGGGGGAGACCCGGTAGTCTTGCCCGTCGTTGCTCTGGGCGATCCCACAAGGAACCTCAGGGCAGCATCTGCGCCCGTAGCTCAACGGATAGAGCATCTGACTACGGATCAGAAGGTTAGGGGTTCGAATCCCTTCGGGCGCACTCTGTGTTGAGACAGAAACCAACAGCCCCGCGCCGTCCACACGGCCGGGGCTGTTGCTCTGTCAGGGTGGCCTCACGGGTGGTGACCCTCCGTGTTGGAACGCGGTGCTCCCCAGCTTGCGCCGTCACCGGGTTGGAAGGCCTGCCAGCCGTCGGACCGCGGCGAGCCCCTCTGGGGTGCCGGGCCAGTGATGCTCCAACGCCTCCGGCCCGGCGCGGCGGGTGACCGACCGCAGGGCGATGGCGACCACGACCGCGTCGTCGGCGTAGCCGATGACCGGCACGAAGTCCGGCACCAGGTCGATCGGCATCGCCAGGTATCCGAGGAGCAGCCACAGCCGAACGCGTACGCCGCGTGGCTGGGTCGGGTCGGAGGCCAGTCGCCGCAACAGCCGCAGGAGATCCGGCAGCAGGCGCATGAGGTCCCGCAGTCGCAGCTCGTCGGGCTTGGACACCCAGAGAACGGTGACGAGCGCGGCCCACACCAGGAGCACGCCGCCTACGACGCTCACCAGGACCTGCCACCACGACGACACGTCGGTCATTGTCCACGTGTGCTCGGGGAGGCGCTCCTCAAGGGGACCACCACGGTCCCAGGACGCGCAGCTCCGATCCGCTCGGGACCTCGACCCGCCTCGTCAGCGCACCCGTGTCACGGTGAAGGGCGCCGGGCCGCCGGAGGGAGCCGGGCAGGGTCGGCCGCCGGCCAGCGCGACGGGTCCGGGCCGAGCAGCGACAGCTGTGCCACCTGCAGGCGGCACCACGGCGAGACGTCCCTGTCACCGTTGCGGACCCCGGCCACGAAGGACTCCCACGGCACCCATTCGACCGCGGCGACCTCGGCGGGGTCCGGGTCCAGCTCGCGCCCGCCGAGCACCGAGGCGAAGACAGGACACCACTCGTTCTCCACCACGGAGTCCATCTCGGCCACGTACGCGAACTCGGGCAGGACGAGACGCAGGCCTTCGACGGTCGCGCCGAGCTCGTCCAGCGCGCGACGCCTGACCGCCGCGTCCAGGGCCTCGCCCGGACCAGGATGGCCGCAGAGCGAGTTGGTCCACACCCCCGGAAAGGTCAGCTTCGCCGGGGACCGCCGGGTGACCAGGAGCGCGCCCTCGGCGTCGAAGAGGTATGCCGAGAACGCCAGGTGGAGGGGCGTCGAAGCGTGGTGGACGTCCGACTTGGGAGCCGTGCCCACGGCCCGGCCCAGGGCATCGAGGAGGACCACCTGCTCGGTCATGCCGACCTGCCCAGCTCGTTGACGGCGGCGGAGAAGACCCAGGGGGCAACGGCTGCCATTGGCACGAGGGCACGGCGGGCGACCGGGGGCCGGGTGGCGGTGAGCAGTCCGTGGGTGAGCAGCGAGCAGCGCCAGGTCGCCACCAGCCAGCCGCGCTCGTAGTCGCCCGGACGGTCCACCGCGACCGCCGCCACGGCGGCCCGGGACTGCGCCAGGCCGAGCGAGATGCCCTCGCCGGTCAACGCATCCACGTAGCCGCTGGCGTCGCCCACCAGGAGGACCCGCCCGGCCATGTCCGACGGCGGGTGCGCTGTCGCAGCGGACCGGCGCCCTGCACCTGCGAGACCGGCTCGGCGTCGGCGAGCCGCAGTGCGAGGGGGCCGAACTGGGCGAGGTGCTCGGCGAAGGGGCCGCGCCGACGGCTGAGCACCGCGACCCCCACCACGTCCTCGGCCACCGGGGTGACGTAGGCCTCGGCGTGCGCGCCCCACAGGACGTCGACGTGGCTCGACCAGGGCGCGACCCGGAAGTGCTGACGCAGGCCGTACCGCCCGGAGCCGGTCGACGGACGGTCCAGGCCCAGCTGCCGGCGAGTCCAGGAGTGCAACCCGTCCGCCGCGATCACGTAGCGGGCCCGCTCGGTCGGTCCGCGCTCGCCCCCGGGGCGCCGCGTGGTCACGTCGACCCCGTCGTCGTCCTGGCGCAGGCCCGTGGCCGTCACCGGCAGGACCGTGACACCGGCCGCCGCGGTTGCTGCGGTGAGCCTGGCGTGGAGCTCGGTGCGTCGCACCCCGCGGCCGGGGCCGTCGGTGAAGTCCGCCACCGCGCTGCCCCGGGGCGAGAGGTACCGGATCCCGGCGAAGGCGTGGCCGCTCGGGTCCACGCCCAGGTCCGCGAGGGCGGCCAGCCCTCCCGGCATCAGGCCCTCTCCGCACGCCTTGTCCACCGGGCCCGCGCGCGGTTCGAGCACGGTGACCGTGAGACCGCGCCGGGCGGCATACAGGGCGGTGGCCAGCCCCACCGGCCCGCCGCCGATGACGAGGACGTCAGTGCTCACGCGGCACCGGGCCGCAGGCCGAGGGCCTGCTCCTCGACACGGATGCGGACGGACAGCAGCACGAGGTTGAGCGCGGTGAACGCCACGGCCGTCACCCAGGCGGTGTGCACGAGGGGGAGGGCCGCTCCTTCGACGACGACGGCGACGTAGTTGGGGTGGCGCAGGAGGCGGTACGGGCCGGCAGCGACGAGCGGCGCACCCGGCACCACGATCACCCGGGTGTTCCAGTGCGGCCCCAGGGTCGTGATGCACCACCAGCGCAGACCCTGGGCGAGGACGACGAGGGCGAGCATGGGCCAGCCGAGCAGGGGCAGGAACGGCTCGGTCGGCCACGACGACCTCGACGACCGCACCCACGAGCAGGGCCGTGTGCAGCAGCACCATGACCGGGAAATGGCCACGGCCCGACTCCACCCCTCCCCGCGCGAAGGCCCAGTCCGCATGGCGCTTGGACACGACCATCTCGGCGAGGCGTTCGAGCCCGACCGCCGGCGACGAAGGCCGTGAACAGGGCCTGGGAGGTGGTCATCGCCCGGCGTCCCGGTCGTCGGGGCCCGAGGCCCGGAGCAGCACCATCTCGAGGCAGAAGCCGGGCCCCATCGCCATCAGGACGCCGAACGAGCCGGGTTGCGGCGTCCGGTCGCGCATCGTGTCGGCGAGGACGTGCAGGACCGACGCGGACGAGAGGTTGCCGATCCGGTCGAGCGAGTCCCATGTCACGCCCAGGGCCTCCCGGGGGACCTCGAGCGCGTCGGCCATCGCCTCGAGCACCTTGGGGCCGCCGGGATGGGCGACCCAGAAGCCGATGTCGCCGCGGGTCAGGCCGTGCGGGGCGAGGAAGCCATCGACGTCGTCGCGCAGGTTCGCCCGCACGAGCTCGGGCACCTCGACCCCCAGGACGATCCGCAGCCCGGACGCCCCGACGTCCCAGCCCATCGCACGCTCGCTGTCGGGGTACATCCGGCTGCGGGTCGCAAGCACCCGCAGGTCGTGGCCGGCGGTGTCGCCGACCTGCTCCGCCCGGTCGCGGCCGAGCATCACCACCGCGGCGGCACCGTCCCCGAACAGCCCACTGGCCACCAGGTTCGCCGTGGAGGTGTCGTCCCGCTGGACCGTCAGGCTGCACAGCTCCACGGAGAGCAGCACGGCGACGTCGTCCGGGTGGCCGAGCAGGTGGTCGTGGATGCGCGCCACCCCCGCCGCGCCGGCCACGCACCCCAGGCCCACGATCGGCACCCGCTTGACGTCGTCCCGCAGCCCGATGCGGGCGGCGACCCGGGCCTCGATGGACGGGACCGCCAACCCCGTCACCGTCGTCGAGATGACCAGGTCGACGTCGGTGGGGGTGAGGTCCGCTTCCTTGAGTGCGTCGACGACCGCCCGGGCGCCCAGGTCGACCCCGGCCGCGATGAACGCGTCGTTGGCCTCGCCGAAGTCGCGCAGCGCGGCATACCTGTCCAGGGGGAGCGCGAGGTGACGGTGGCTCACGCCGGCGTTGGCATGGATCCGTTCGAGCAGGAGCCGGTCCACTCCGTGCGCCCCGAGGACGGCCGCGAAGGCCGCGGTGACCTCCTCCTGGGCATAGCGGTGGTCCGGCACGATCCCGGCGACTGACACGATGCGGCTCACTGGGTGAGCGTAGGCACAGTTGGGCGCGCTCTGCTCCACGGCCTGTTCACCGACCTAGGGTTGGCCCGTGCCCACCCCGACCGCGTCCCCACCCCGGAGGTCGCAGCTCACCGCCCTGGTGCGAGCCTGTCACGCGGGTCCGACCCTGGCCGTGACCGTGCTGACGGCGCTGCTCGCGGGCGCGCTCGGGCACCGCTGGGCAACCGGGCTGACGGTCACCGCCGCGGTCCTGGCCGGGCAGCTGACGATCGGCTGGTCCAACGACCTGGTCGACGTCGCGCGCGACCGGGCAGTTGCCCGCCAGGACAAGCCCCTTGCGCGCGGTGACCTCTCGGAGGCGTTGGTGCGCAAGGCGATCGGTGTGGCCGGCGTCGCCTGCATCGCCCTGTCCCTCGCGTGCGGCTGGCGCTCGGCAGTCACCCACCTGGTGCTGGGCGTGGGGGGCGGCTGGGCTTACAACCTCGGCTTCAAGCGCACCGCGTGGTCCCCTCTCCCGTATGCCGCGGCGTTCGGTGCGCTGCCCGCCGTGGTCTCGCTCGCGCTGCCCGGCCGGACAGCGCCGCCGGCCTGGATGGTGGGCACCGGCGCCCTGCTCGGCGTGGGGGCGCACCTGCTCAACGCGTTGCCCGACCTGGCCGACGACGTCGCCACGGGTGTCCGTGGGCTGCCGCAACGGCTCGGTGCCGCGCGGGTGCGGGTGCTCGCGCCGGCCGTGCTGCTCGCGGGCTCCATCGTGGCGACGCTCGGCCCTGCCGGGACCGTTCCGCCAGGGGCGTGGTTCGGACTGGCCGCCTGCACGGTCCTCGCTGGGGTGGCGACGATCGGGCGCGGGAGAGGCCCCTTCGCGGCGGCGATCGGTATCGCGCTGGTGGACGTCGCCGTGCTGGTCCTGCGCTGACACGACCCCGCTGATCGGAGCGGCGGCAGTTCGGACGGGACCCTTGTGGACAAACGACGCAAGCGCGACAACGGGCCTTGACCGGCGGCATACGCAAGAGGACTCTCGCAAATGGACCCTCTGCGTGGTCCGGACGGAGGTCACATCATGAGTTCCCCGGTGCTCGAGAACATCTCGCTGTTCGCCACTCCCGACGTGCCCGACCTGGGGTGTTTCGTCCGGCGCAAGCACGGGTTCGAGTCCAACGATTTCGAGCGCAACATCCACACGGAGCTCAACCCGTCGATCGACTTCCACCCCAGCCACCACCAGGTCTACTTCCGGGTGCAGTGCGGCCACGCGGGCCACTTCCAGCGGGCCCTGGTCAGGATGACCTCGGACCTGTCGATCCCGGGTCCGCTCCTTGAGCACTTCCCGCCCGACTTCGTCCTCGGTGGCGACTTCCGTCCCCGACCCAGCGACTGGCTCAAGTTCCCCACCCAGTCGGGCGAGCGGTTCTACTGGTTCTTCGGGCAGCACCGCGACCCGGCCGGCGGCGACTGGCTGTCCGACAAGCTCAACGGCCACACCTACGACATCTACGAGAACGGCACGCTGTCCACGATCAAGTACGACGACACGGGGAGCGACCGGGACTTCGACGACTTCGTGCTCGAGGCGGCCGTCGTGGGCCGGCGGTCGTGGCGCGACATCGTCCAAGCCGTCGACCAGGCCAAGATCACCGAGCTCGTCACCAAGGAAGGCCTGGGCGGGGTCCGGGAGAGGATGTACGAAGGAAGGGCCGACTGAGGCTGACCGGCACCCGTCGGGCTGCGACCGGGTCGGACGGGCCCCCCGGCTACTTCCTCCGGCGGGCTCCCAGTGCGATGACGATGCCGACGAGCGCGACGAACGGGCCGATGACGGCCCAGATCACGACACCGCTCATGCCGCTGCCGCCGAGGATGTCCAGGCCCTGCAGTGTCCAGACCAGGCCGATGAGCACGAGCAGGACACCGATGGCGAGCGCGATGCGAGGGTTCACGCTCCGGAGCGTATGCCCCGCCGACGTGGTGGCGTGTTTGCGGCAATGAGGCCCCACAGCCCCACGACGCGAGGGACGAGCGCCGCGACAGCCGCTCAGGTCCAGGTGGCCACGCGGTCACACCACGCAACGGTCACGCGACGCAGCTGTCACACCACGCCACGGTCACCGACGCAGCTGTCACACCACGCAGAACTCGTTGCCCTCCGGGTCGCGCAGCGTCTGGGCGTAGTAGTCGGCGCCCTCGGGGGCGTTGACGTAGGCCACCGTCGCGCCGAGGGCGACGAGCCGCGCGACCTCCGCGTCGACGCTCGCCCGGCGCTCGGCATACGGCATCGCCTCGCGGCCTGGAGTGTGGCGGATGTCGACGTGGAGGCGGTTCTTGCCCGTCTTGGGTTCGGGCACCGCCTGGAACCAGATGCGTGGTCGCACCCCGTCGGGGTCGACGATCGCGCCGCTGCCCTCCTCGGCGCCCTCGAGCTGGTCCTCGGGTATGCCCGCGGCGCGCCAGTAGGCCAGCCACGAGTCCCAGCCCTCCGGGGCGGGCTCCGGCACGTAGCCCAGCGCCTCGCACCAGAAGGCCGTCAGGAGGGCTGAGTCCTTGCAGTCGATCGTGAGGTGCCAGGTGGTGGTCATGCCCCCGAGTGTCTCAGCGGCCACCGACGGGCGCGTCGGCCGCGGCGAACCGCCCGGACCAGTCGGCGAGGAGGGCGCGCAGCTGGGGCGTCGCCTCCTCGAGCGTGAACGGTGCGGCGATCGCGCCCAGCCCGAACGCCGCCCAGAGCGGGTTGAGGGCGTCCATCTCGAGCCGACAGGACGTCTCGTCGATCGGCGTCACGCGACCCCAGCGTCCCGTGCGGGGCTCCACCTGTTCGGCGGGAGCCTGCACGAGGGCGCGTACGACGAGGGGTGAGTCGTTGCGTGACAAGCCCTTTCGCACGTATGCCGCGGCGTCACCTCCGGGGATCTCGCGCGGCCGGAACCGTGACCGGGTGCCGAACGGCTCGCTCAGCCGGTCCAGCCGGAACGAGCGCCAGTCCTGCCGGTCCAGGTCGTAGCCCAGGAGGTACCACCGCCTCCCGACGGTGACGAGACGGTGCGGTTCGAGGTGCCGGCGGACGTCCTCACCGGCTACCTGGCCGCCACGGGCGCGGTAGGTGAACCGGATCCGCTCGGTGTCGCGGGTGGCCTGGGCGACGGCCGCGAGGACCTCCGCGTGCACCGCCGGCGCCTCGCGAGAAGGGCGAGTCGTCGGTGACGGTGCGCAGCGCCTCGGCCCGGCGCCTCAGCTTGGGCGGCAGCACCTGGACGACCTTGGAGAGCGCGCTGACACTCGCCTCGGAGAGTGCCCCCGACGTGAGCTGCGCTGCTCCGTTGAGCGCCACCACCATGGCGATCGCCTCGTCCTCGTCGACGGTCAGCGGTGGCATCGTCGCGCCGGCGCCCAGCTGGTAGCCGCCCTCGACCCCGCGCACCGAGTCGACGGGGTAGCCGAGCTCGCGCAGCCGCTCGACGTCACGGCGCAGGGTGCGTTCGGAGACCTCGAGGCGGTCGGCGAGCTCGGGTCCGCCCCAGAACCGGTGGGTCTGGAGGAGCGAGAGCAGGCGCAGGGTGCGGGAGCTGGTGTTGGCCATGACCTCAGAATGCCGGAGATAGCGGTCAGAAAGTGGCCGGATGTCCTTCTAGCGTCGGAGATGACAGGAATCCGGCACGCAGACCACGCCAGTCAGGAGAAGGACATGACCACCATCCTCGAGGCTCACCCACGAAGGGGAGCCCACGGCATACCCGCCGCTCGAGACCCAGCCGAGCCCACCCAGGACGAAGCGGTCGTCGCGCGAGGTGCGCTGCCGGTCGGTCGGGCGCGCACCATCGCTCTGCTCAGCCTGTTCCTCGCCTCGACGATGGAGCTGCTCGACACCACGATCGTCAACGTCGCGCTGCCGACCATCGAGTCGGGGCTGCAGGCCAGCGCAGCGCAGCTGCAGTGGATGGTCGCGGCCTACCCGCTGGCGTTCGCCGTCGGCCTCATCACCGGCTCGCGGCTCGGTGACCTCGTCGGGGCGCAAGCGGGTCTTCGTCGTCGGGCTCGTGGGGTTCACGCTCATGTCGGCGGCGTGCGGGTTCGCCCCGAACGCCGAGGCGCTGGTGGGCTTCCGGGCCCTGCAGGGGTTCGCCGCGGCCGCGATGATCCCGCAGGTGCTGTCGAGCCTGCAGGTGATGTACGCGCCACACGAGCGGGCCAAGGCGATGGGGCTCTTCACCGGGCTCGCCGGGCTCTCGGCGGTGCTCGGGTCCGGTCATCGGCGCGGTGCTGACCGAGGCCGACCTCGGTGGCCTCGGGTGGCGCTCGATCTTCCTCGTCAACGTGCCTTTCGGTGTGCTGGCCATCCTGGCCGCCGTGCGGTGGGTCCCGGAATCCGTTGCGGCGCAACGCCCTCGTCTCGACCTGCGCAGCGTCGCGGTGCTCGCCGTGGGCCTGCTCGCCGTCCTCTATCCCGCTCACCATGGGCCGCGAGCTGGGTTGGCCGGCCTGGGTGTATGCCGCGATGGCTGTCGGTGTCGTGGTCCTCGGGCTCTTCGCGCGGTCGCAGGTGCGGGCCGAGCGGGCGGGACGTGAGCCGCTGGTTGCGCTGAGCCTCTACCGGGGACGCGGGTTCGCGGCCGGCTCGGCGATGAACTCGCTGCTGTTCATGGCGATGGCCTCCTACTTCCTGTGCCAGACGATCTACCTGCAGGCAGGCCTCGGCTGGTCGGTGCTCAAGGCCGGGCTGGCGGGTGTGCCCTTCGCCGCTGACCACGACCGTCTTCGCCGGACTCGGCGTCGCGGTGCTGGCGCCGAAGATCGGCCGCAGGGTGCTGCAGATCGGAGCGCTCACCTGGGCCGCCGGAGCCGTGATCCTCGGTGTCACGGTCCACGGTGCAGGGCCGACCACCTCGGTGTGGGCGTTCCTCCCGGGGTTCGTCGTGGCGGGTGCCGGGTTCGGCCTGATGGTCTCGCCGATCGGGGTCTTCACCCTGGCCGACGTGCCGGTCGAGAAGGCGGGATCGGCGTCCGGGCTGTTCAGCACGACCGGTCAGCTGGCCGGAGCGGCGGGTGTGGCGATCGTGGGTTCGGTGTTCTTCTCCGTGGTCGACGCGCACGCCTCGTCGGCGCCGGTGACGATGTTCCGGCCCGCGATGCAGGTCGCGCTCGCGGTCCTGGTCGGGCTGATGCTGGTGGCTGCGGTCGTGGCGCGCCAGCTGCCGGCCATGCCGAGCGCGTTGCCGGAGGAGGTCTCGGCGGGCCACTGAGCCGACTCGCTTCACCCCAGAAGGTTGACCTTCACCCCGGAACCGTTCCGGGTGAAGGTCAACCTTCTCCCTAGACCCGATAAAGCTGGTGAGGGTGAGGCGACGGTGATCGGGTCAGGACGTGAGCGCGTAGCCGAGCCAGACGGCGGGCAGGCCGAGGCCGAGGGACAGGACGAGGTTGGTGGCAAGGGGTCTCCAGGCCCGTTCCTCGAGGAACACCCAGCACTCGAAGGCCAGCGTCGAGAACGTCGTCAACGCCCCGCAGAAGCCGATGCCCACGCAGCGGCATCACCCAGTCCGCGGGCGTGCGGGACGCCCGCCACGACGCCCAGCACGAACGACCCGACGACGTTGACGACGAGGGTGCCGAGGATGGTCCCGGCCGCGAGTGTGCTCGCGCGCCCACCGGTCCACGACGAAGCGCAGTGGCGCCCCGACAGCAGCCCCGAGCGCCACGAGCAGCACCGACGACGCGGTGTCGACGAGCCGCTCACGGCCGCCTCCCGAAGAGCCGCTCGCCCAGGCTGATGCCCAGCCCCACCGCCACGAGCCCCACGACCAGCGACCCCACGAGGTATGCCGCGGCGACGAGTCCGTGCCCCGCCTGCACCATCGCGTGGATGTCCAGGGCGTACGACGAGAAGGTCGTCCACCCGCCGAGCACCCCCACGCCGAGGAACGGTCGCAGCCACGGGATGCGGGAGTCACGAGGGACAGCACCCAGACGACCAGCACCCCCATCGCCAGCGACCCCGTCACGTTGACCAGGAAGGTCGACCACGCGAAGGCGCCGGCGCCGTGCGGGAGCGGCCAGCCCCACGGCATACCGGCCGAGGGAGCCCAGCACGCCACCCGCGGCGACGGCCGCGAGCAGCCCAGCGTCACCGCGCGGACGACGACGCATCAGGCGCGCTTGGTCTCCAGGAAGTCCGCGATCCGCCCGATCGCCTCGGTGAGGACCTCGATGTCGGGCAGCGTCACGAGGCGGAAGTGGTCGGGCTCGAACCAGTTGAAGCCGGTGCCGTGGGTGACGAGGATCTTCTTGGTGCGCAACAGGTCGATGACGAACGCCTGGTCGTCCTCGATGGGGTAGACCTCGGGGTCGAGGCGCGGGAAGCAGTAGAGGGCGCCGTGGGGTTCGACGCAGGAGACGCCGGGGATCTCGTTGAGCAGCCGCCAGGCCGTCTTGCTCTGCTCGTAGAACCGGCCGCCGGGGTGGATGTACTCCTCGATCGACTGGTAGCCGCCGAGCGCGGTCTGGATCGCGTGCTGGCCGGGCACGTTGGCGCACATCCGCATGTTGGCCAGCAGGGTCAGGCCCTCGAGGAAGTCGGTGGCCAGCTCCTTGGGCCCCGACACCATCACCCAGCCCGCGCGGTAGCCGCAGACCCGGTAGGCCTTGGACAGCCCGCTGAACGTCAGGCACAGCACGTCGTCGCCGGCGAAGGTCGCGGTGTGGTGGTGGACGGGCTGGAGGACGTCGTCGCCGAAGAGGATCTTCTCGTAGATCTCGTCGGACATCAGGACCAGGTTGTGCCGCCGGGCGATGTCGGCCATGCCGCGCACGATGTCGTCGCTGTAGACGGCGCCGGTCGGGTTGTTGGGGTTGATGACGACCAGCGCGTGGGTGTTCTCGGTGATCTTGGACTCGATGTCGGCGAGGTCCGGGTTCCACCCGTTGGTCTCGTCGCAGCGGTAGTGCACGGGCGTGCCGCCGGCCAGGGTCACGGCCCCGGTCCAGAGCGGGTAGTCCGGCGCCGGGATGAGGATCTCGTTGCCCTCGTCGACGAACGCGGTGAGCACCATCGAGATGAGCTCGGAGACGCCGTTGCCGATGAAGACGTCGTCGACGTGCGTGTCGGTCAGCCCGCGCGACTGGTAGTAGTGCGCGACGGCGGTGCGGGCGGAGTAGATGCCGCGCGAGTCGCTGTAGCCCTGCGAGTTCGGCAGGTGGTGGACCATGTCCTGCAGGATCGCGTCGGGGGCCTCGAAGCCGAACGGCTGCGGGTTGCCGATGTTGAGCTTGAGGATCTTGTGCCCCTCGGCCTCGAGCCGGTGGGCCTCCTCGAGGATCGGCCCGCGAACGTCGTAGCGGACCTGATGGAGCTTGCGGGACTGGGTGATTCGGCGCACCGGCCCAGTCTCGCAGCCGAGGCGGGCCGCAGGGCGGCCACCACGCACGAACGTGACCAACGGATCACGCCCTGAGACGGCTGGAGGAGCGCCTCACGCGCGACGGGGGTCAGGAGCCCAGCTCAGGAGCCGCGGCGTTCGGCTGTGGGGAAGGCGGCAGGGGACGACCAGGAACGACGGATGGCGTCACCCGGCGAAGCGCGAGGTAGATCGACGACGGCGGTCGCCGCCGAGCTCAGGAAGCTCACGTCGACGCCGCCCGCAGCGTTCGCGATGGGGCCGACCCAGCTGTCCGTCGCGTTGGACAGCACCCCGACGACGCTGCCGGCGACCCAGGCGACCACGGCAGCAGGGTTCCAACCGGCGGTGTACCAGTAGGCACCGCCCGTGCCGCCCCGGTTGAACACCTGCAGGGACTCGGTGTCGAGTCGGCCCCCGTCGCGGAGCAGGCCGACCATCGTGATGGCGGCCCAGGGTGTGGCAAGAGAGGTGAGGACGAGCACGAAGGTGGTGACCGCTGCCTCGGCACTCCAGACGAAGGTCCCGAGGAACACCAGAGCGGTGGCGCCGCCAGTGACCAGGAGGGTGGACTGCACCCGGGTGAGCCGGGGCAGGATCGCGTCGAGGTCCAGACCCATCGAGTAGAGGTTCATGCCGCCCTGGCCGAGGCTGCCGACGAGGGCGGCGAGGACCATAGGGGCGACCAGCCAGCCGGGCACGCCCGCGACGAGGCCACCGACGAAGCTGTTGTCCGCGAAGGCGATCGTCGACACGAAGGCACCCCACAGCGTTGGCACCAGCAGGCCCACGAACAGTCCCGCGAACACGCTGGCCACCACTCGGCGTGGGGTATGCCGCCGCGGCGACACATAGCGCGTCCAGTCACCGGTCTGAGTGACGTAGGAAACGGGGCCGGCCACTCCAGCAGTGATGGCTGCCAGGACCCAAGTGGGCCACAGTCCGCCGAGCAGATAGTGGTCCGGGGTGCCGGCGTAAGCGGGGTCGAACCGCCCCCACAGCCCGATGACGCTGACCAGCATGGCGGCGCCGACCACCCCGATGATCACCGTGTTGACGCGCACGAGCCAGCCGTACCCGTAGATCGCGACGACTCCCACCAGGGCCGCGAGCACGGCGTAGCCCGCGGCATACTGGACGTTGCCGGGCTCGACCCCCAACGCTCTGTCGAGACCCGTGACCAGTGCCTCCCCACCGGTCCAGATCGTCAGGGCGACGTAGCCCAGACACAGCAGCAGGCCGATCGCCGAGGCGATGAGTCGCCCGCGCACTCCGAACCAGGCGCCGCTGGTCACCGAGTTGTTCGTGCCGGAGCGGTAGCCGAGTAGGGCCATCGGCGCCACCGCCAGGCTGCCCACGAGCGTCCCGACGACGATGGCCGAGACGGACTGCCACCAGCCCAGGCCGTAGAGGATGACGAGCCAGCCGAAGACGGCGACGGACACGGCCATGTTGCCACCCCACAGGATCCCGATCAGCTCACGCGGACCCGATGTGCGCTCGGCCGCGGGGATGGTGTCCACGCCGTTGGTCTCGATGCCCGACTGCTGGGTCATGCCGATCTCCTTCGTCCGCGGTCGACGCTAACCGCTTTTAGAACATATTTCTAGATTCGTGTTCAAAATTTCTTGATAGGTTTGTTCAATGAGCAAACGCGCCACCGACCGGGAGGCACGTCGGTCCGTCGTCATGAGGGCTGCGCTGGAAGCCGCCAAGGACGCTGGTGCGGCACCGATCCGGGTGCAGGACATCGCCGCCCGGGCGCAGATGAGTGCGGGTCACGTCATGTACTACTTCGGCTCCCGCGACCGCGTCGTGGCCGAGACGCTCCTGTTCGCCGAGGCAGAGCTCGCCGTGCGGCGTGACCGCGCGCTGGCCCGGGCCGCCGACGCCCCGGCCGCAGTGGTCGAGGTGGTGCGGCTCTATCTGCCAGCCAGGCGCGAGGATGCGCGCTGGAAGCTGTGGTCACAGCTCGTGGCGAGCCCGCCTCGGGACCGGACGACGCTCGTGGCCTATGCCCAGGCGGTGGACTCCTGGAGCGTGGCTCTGGAGCGGGTCGTTGCCGCAGGCGTCACGGCTCACCAGTTCAGCTGCGCGGATCCTGCTGCCTTCGCCTACCGCGCCTGCCGGCTGATGGACGGCTATGCCTTGGAGGTCCTCCTTGGTAGCCCCGGGCGCACGCGCGCCTGGGCCGTGCGCGAGGTCACGACGGCGTTGTTTGTGGACCTGCACCACCAAGGTCCTCCACGGTCGTGACAACGCTGGTCACCGATGGGCGAGTCGGCGTGGAGCTGAACCCGAACCTGCACGGAGGGTCGACATCGGCAAGCGTCCCGAGCGGGGCGCCCCGCCACGAGCCGGCAAGGCTGCTCACGGAGCGCAGGTCGGTGGCGCCGTACCACTCGCGACGGCCTTCCAGCGCCACCCCGCGAGTCCGCACCCCCCGCAGCGCGAACCGCGCGACGGGGTCGACCAGGGTCGCCCACATCGTGCTGGTGGCCACCCTGGGTGGCACGGCGCGCAGCACCCAGCCGAGCGGCATACGAGCTCCGAGACGCGAGGTATGCCGACGAGGTGGCCATCCACGTGCACGTCCCATCCGTCCAGAGTCGGCCCCGACCGACACCGGCATGGTGCAGACCTCGTCGAATGAGTAGGTCTGCTGCACGAAGTCGGCCACCTCAGTCGCTCGGCGCCAGCAGGGTGCGGTGGCCCTCGGCGTCCTCGACCATCACGTCTGCGAACGGACCGAACGGTGACTCCATCCACCGACCCACGACGAAGCGCACCCCGCTGGCCGATCCGACCCCGGCGATGGCGCCCGTGAAACGAAGTCGCTGCACGGGTGCCAGCCTGTCAGGAGGGAACCCCTCAACGGGGCGTTAGTGCGTCGGCTTGGTGAAGGCCAGGGCGGCAGCCACGCCGATGAGCAGCACCGCGGCGGGAAGCAGCAGGGTCTGCGACATGGCGGTGGCGAACCCCTCCGCGAGCTGCGGCGGCAGCTTCACTCCCGCCGAACGCTGGGACATGTCCTGGGGCACGCCCGGCAGGTTGGCCGAGAGCCGCGCGGTGATCAGGGCGGCGATGGCCGCACTGCCGAGGACCGCGCCGACCTGGCGCGTCGTGTTGTAGATGCCGGAACCCGCTCCGGCCGACGACAGCGGGAGGTTGCGGGTGGCGGTCGCGGCCAGCGGAGCCCACATGAACGCGTTGGCGATGCCCATGAGCGCCATCGGCAGCAGCAGCACCCAGGTGCGGGTCTCCACGGTCGTGACCCGGCTCAGCCAGAACAAGGCGACCGAGCACAGGGCCAGCCCGAACGCCGTGATGGTCCGGGGGTGCACCCTGTCGGTCAGCTTGCCGGCGACCGGGGCGAGTGCACCCGAGAGGACGGCCATCGGGACGAGCAGCAGGGCCGACCTGGTCGGGGTCATGCCGCGCACGACCTGGGCGTAGAGCATGAACGGGAACGCCATGCCGGTGATGGAGAAGCCGACGGCGCTGATGGCGATGTTGGACAGTGAGAAGTTGCGGTCGCGGAACAGGCCGAGCGGCACCAGCGGTTCGGTGCGGATCCGGCTCTGCCAGAAGACGAACAGACCGAAGACGACGAGGCCCGTGACGATCAGCATCGGGACCGAGATGATGCCCGTGATCTGGCCCCACTCGTAGCGCTCGCCCTCCTGGATCCCGAAGACGAGCAGGAACATGCCGATCGCCGACAGGGCGACGCCGATCCAGTCGAAGGTGTGGGTGTGGGTCTCGAGCTTCGGCACCAGGCGCATCGCGAGGGCGAAGGCGATGACGCCGACTGGGATGTTGATGAAGAAGATCCACTCCCACCCAGGGCCGTCGACGAGCAGGCCACCGAGCAACGGGCCGACGAGGATGGCGACACCCGCGGTGGCCCCCCAGAGCGACATCGCCTGGCCGCGGGACGCAGCCGGGAACGTGCGGGTGATCACGGCCATCGTCTGCGGGGTCATCAGCGAGGCGCCGAGCCCCTGCACCACCCTGGCGATGATGAGCATCTCGATGGTGCCGGTGAGCCCGCACCACAGCGAGGCGACCGTGAACAGCGCGAGCCCGGCGAGGTAGACGTACTTCGGCCCGATCCGGTCGCCGAGCCGTCCGGTGATCAGCAGTGGCACGGCATACGCGAGCAGGTAGGCGGAGGTGACCCAGATGACGGCGTTCACGTCGGAGTCCAGCCCCTGCATGATCGCCGGCGTCGCGACCGAGACGATGGTCGAGTCGACGAGGATCATGAAGAAGCCGATCACCATGGCCCACAACGCCGGCCAGGGACGGTAGTCGGCGGGGAGGTCGGTCCTCAGGCGTGCGGGTGCGGCCATGGGAGGTCGCCTTTCTCGAGTCGGGTGATGAAACCGTCGATCCACTCCTGCTGGGCGACGGTCATGTGGCGGATGTAGCTGGCGGTGATCCAGTAGGCCTCGGCCACCTCGCGGGCCCGGGCCTTGTCGACGAGGCGGTCGATGTCGGCCAGCTCGCCCTCGATGACCTTGAGGTGGTCGCGCAGGTCGGCGCAGACTGCGCTCGCCGGGGCGTTGTGGGCCTCGGCCAGGGCCAGGGCGAAGCTGGGGAACTCGTTGACGGGTTGGCGCAGGATCTGGCGGATCTGTTCGACCATCGCCGTGCGGCCGTTCTCGGTGATGGCGTAGGTCGTGCGCTCGGGCCGGTTGCCCTCACGCGCCGTGCCTGTCGCCTCGGCGAAGCCCTCCTCGGTGAGGCGGTCGACCGTGCGGTAGAGCGAGCCGGGCGTGACCCGGACGATCCGGTCCTCGTGGCGCTCCAGGAGCAGCTGGTACATCTCGTAGGGGTGCATGGCGCGCTCGGCGAGCAGTGCCAGCGCCGAGACGGCGAGGGGAGTGAGGTGCATCGTCGTCCATGTCGTTCCGGGTGAAATATTCCACGCGGAATATAGAGTGCTCCTGTCGCGATCGTCAACCCGGGACATATGGGGCGGTCCTGGCGCGATCGCCAACTTGGGACGACGAGGCACCCCTAGAGTCGGCCCGTGAGCCAGCCGTTGTCACCGCGAACGGTCCGCGGCTATGCGCTGGGTTCGGTCGCCACGGGTGCCTTCGGGACGGTGCCCGGCCTGCTCCTGCTGCCCTACCTGACCGACCGTCTCGGGATCGCGGCCGGCCTGGCCGGGGCGATCGTCTTCCTCCCCAAGGCGTGGGACGTGGTCCTCAACCCGATCGCGGGACGGATCAGCGACCACACCGTCTCGCCGTCGGGGCCGCGGCGGCCGTTCCTGCTGCGCGCAGGAGTGGCGCTCGCACTCGGTTTCGCCCTGCTCTTCGCCGGCCCTGCTGCGCCCCGAGGGCTGGCGGCGGCCTGGGTGGTCGTCGCGTTCCTGGCCTGCGCCACGGCATACGCCTTCTTCCAGGTCCCCTACGTCGCGATGCCGGCGGAGATGACGAGCGACTACCGCGAGCGCACCCGGCTGATGACCTGGCGGGTGGCCGTCCTGGCCCTGGCGATCCTCGTCAGTGGAGCCTCCGCCCCTGTCATCCGCGATGCCGTCGGTCCCGGACAGGGATATCGCGTCATGGGCCTGGTGGTGGCCTGCCTCATCCTCGTGGGCGTGCTGGGCGCCTGGCGCGGCACGACCGAGGCGCCGGTCGGCACGGTGCGCGCCTCGACCGGCGGGCTGGGCACCCAGCTGCGGATCGTGGCCGGTGCCAGGGACTTCCGCCTCCTGCTTGCCACGTTCGTCCTGCAGGCGCTGGCCACCGGCGCGATGCTGGCCGGCGTCGACTACGTGGCGCGGCACGTGCTGGGCAGGGCGTCGGCCTCCACCGTGCTGTTCGTCTGCTTCGTGGGACCGGCCCTGCTCGTGGCCCCCCTGTGGCAGCGCGTGGGCGCCGTCCGGGGCAAGCGCTGGGGGTATGCCGCGTCGTCGGTCGTGCTCGCCCTCGGGGCGCTGGCCCTGGTCCCGGCCCGTTCGTTGCCCGTGGTCGCGGTCTACCTCGCGGTGGCGCGTGGTGGGAGTGGGCTACGCAGGTGCTCAGCTGTTCCCGCTGGCGATGCTGCCCGACGTCGCGGCGGTCGACGCGGTGCGCACCGGCGGGAACCGGATCGGGGTGTTCACCGGTGTCTGGACCGCAGGGGAGACGCTCGGGCTGGCGCTCGGCCCCGGCCTGTATGCCGTGGTGCTGGCTCTCGGTGGCTATGTCTCGTCGACGGACTCCACCGCGGCGCAACCGGACTCGGCGGTGACGGCGATCGGTCTCGGCTTCTCGCTGGTGCCGGCCGTCCTCGTGGCCCTCAGTCTGCTGTTGCTGGCGCGGTACCGGCTCGACGAGGCTGCAGTGTCCGCAGCTGCCGCGGCACCGACGCACGAGGAGGTCTGATGGGACTGTCGGCTGATGAGGTACTGGCCCGGCTCGAGGCGATGCGGTCCGGCGACCTGCCGACCCACGGTGGCCGCACCCTCGCGTACGTCTACGACTCCGGGCTGGCCGACGCGGACGCGCTGGGACGCCAGGCGCTCGCCATGTTCGCCTCGGCCAACGGCCTCGACCCGACCGCGTTCCCGAGCCTGCTGCAGATGGAGCAGGAGCTCGTCGGCTTCGCCGGAGGCCTCGTCGACGCGCCGGACGGCTTCGTGGGGACGGCGACCAGCGGCGGCACCGAGTCGATCCTCTTGGCCGTGCAGACCGCCCGTGACGCGCATCCGGAGGTCGGGCGTCCGCGCATGGTGCTGCCGACCACCGCGCATGCCGCGTTCCACAAGGCGGCGCACTACTTCGGCGTCGAACCGGTCTTCGTGCCGGTCGACCCAGCGACCTTCCGCGCGGACGCAGACGCCATGGCGGCTGCCCTCGACGACCGGACCGTCCTGGTCGTCGCGAGCGCACCGTCCTACGCACACGGCGTGGTCGACCCGGTCGCCGAGATCGCGGCCGCGGCGCACGCGGCAGGCGTGCGCTGTCACGTCGACGCCTGCATCGGCGGCTGGGTGCTGCCCTACCTGCGCCGGCTCGGGACGGACCAGCCCGACTGGACGTTCGCGGTCGAGGGCGTCACGAGCCTGTCCGTCGACCTGCACAAGTACGCCTACACCCCCAAGGGCGTCTCGCTCCTCCTGCACCGGTCGGCGGACCTGCGACGGCCGCAGTTCTTCGCCTCGGCGGACTGGCCCGGCTACACGATGCTCAACTCGACCACCCAGTCGACCAAGTCCGGCGGACCCCTCGCCGCGGCGTGGGCCGTGGTCACCCATCTCGGGGACGACGGGTACGAGACGCTCGCCGCACAGGTGCGCGACGGCATGCTGGCCCTGCTCGAGGGACTGTCCTCGATCCCGCAGCTGACCCCCGTGGCCGCGCCGGAGTCCACCCTCGTCGCGCTGCGGGCCGACGACACGTGTGACGTGTTCACGATCTGCGACGAGATGCTGGCGCGTGGCTGGTTCGTCCAGCCGCAGATGGCCTTCGCGGGCGAGCCCCCGACACTGCACCTGACCCTGAGCGCGGCGACCGCGCCACGTGTGCCGGAGTTCCTGGCCGCCCTGGGCGAGTCGGTCGCCGCTGCCGTCGAGAGCGGGCCGGTCCACGTGGCAGCCGGAGCTCGCCGCCGCTGCGAGGGCGATCGACCCGGCGACCCTGGACGACGCAGCTTTCGACGGACTGCTCCAGGTGGCCGGGCTGGCCGGCGCCGACGGTGCGCTCGCGTTGCCCGAGCGAATGGCGCCGGTCAACGCCCTGCTCGACGTCGCACCGCCCCGGCTGCGCGAGGCCCTGCTCGTGACCTTCCTCGACCGGCTCTCCCGACCAATCGGGCCGTGACCGGAGTCGATAGACAGCGTCTCGCGATCCGACGCCACCACCTGCCCGAGGCCCTAGGCTCCCCTGCATGGCTCCCACGTCGGACCTCGGTGAACTCGAGGTAGAGCTCAGCCGGCTGCTTCGCCGGGCCCGCAGCGCGCAGCAGCGCACCGCTGCGGACGTGCACCCCGACCTGGACTCTGCCGGGTATGCCGTGCTGGTCGCCGTGCGTGAACTGGCTGCGGCTGGTGGCGGTGCCCGGGGCGGTGACATCTCGGACCTGCTCGGGCTGCACAAGTCGACCACGAGCCGGAACCTCACCACCCTGGAGGAGCTCGGTCTCATCGAGCGGATCCCCGACCCGGCCGACGCCCGCGCCCGGCAGGTCAGGCTGACCACTGCCGGCGCGGAGGCGGTGGAGCGATCCGTGTCGGGGCGACGGGAGCGGTTGCGCGAGCGGCTGGCCAGCTGGGACGCGCGCGATGTCGCAGACCTGGCCCGGCTGCTGCGCCTGCTCAACGACACCGCCCCCTAGGTCACAGCTTTATCGGGTCTAGGGACAAGGTTGACCTTCACCCCGGAACCGTTCCGGGGTGAAGGTCAACGTTCCGGGGTGAAGCCGACGCGCGGCGGGATCGGAGCCCGGCGGATGTCCCGCAGCCTGCCCACCTCCCACCACAAGTTGCGTGCAGCAACTAACTAGGGTTATGGTTGTGTTCTGCAACCAAAGGACCCTCGCATGACCACTCTCTCCCCCGAGCCTCGGACGAGCTCGCACCGCGCCACCGCTGACGTGGTGTCGGCCCTCTCCAGCCTGATCCGGGCCAGCCGATCGATCGCCCGCCAGCGACAGGCAGAGCTGGGCGCCTCTGGCACACCCCTGGCGATCCTCAAGGCCCTCGCCTCGCAGAACGGCGAGGACCGTCCCGGCGACCTCGCCCAGGCGACCGGGGTGGCGCCATCGGTCGTCAGCCGGGCCCTGACCCGGCTCGAGGAGGACGGCCTGGTCGTCCGCCACAAGGACGAGGCCGATGCCCGCGCCTGTCACATCAGCCTCACCGCCGAGGGCCGCGACCAGCTCGCCGCCATCTCCGACCAGTACGCCGCTCTCCTCGACGACGCGCTGGCCGACCTCGACGACGACGACGTCGAACGACTCCCCGGCCTGCTCCAGACCCTTGAGCAGGCACTGCGCCGGGCCGGCGAGCGGGCCGCACCCCCGCGGCATACCTCGCTGGCGCCCAGCCTCGCCGAGGCCGCGCCCCGCGACCCCACCAGCTCGACCCTCCACCCGACCACGATCAACTGAGAGCTTTGATGTCAACGACCTCCGCACCCGCACCTGCCGCGACGGCCACACCGTCCACCGCTGCCCCCGCTGTGGACAACGGCGAGATGTCGCACCGCCAGATCCTCGAGGCGATGACCGGTCTGCTGGCCGGCCTCTTCACGGCCATGCTCAGCAGCACCATCGTCTCGACCGCCCTGCCCACCATCATCGGTGACCTGCACGGCACCCAGCGCCAGTACACCTGGGTGATCACGGCGGCGCTGCTCGCCACCACCGTCAGCACCCCGATCTGGGGCAAGCTGTCCGACCTGTTCAGCAAGAAGCTGCTCGTCCAGCTGTCTCTCGTCGTCTTCGTCGCCGGCTCGATCGCCGCGGGCCTGTCGCAGTCGGTGGGATTCCTCATCGCCTGCCGCGTCATCCAGGGGCTCGGCATGGGCGGGCTCACCGCGCTCACCCAGTCGATCATGGGCGCGATGATCGCGCCGCGACAGCGCGGCCGGTATGCCGGTTACATGGGTGCCGTGATGGCGGTCGCCACCGTGAGCGGCCCCCTGCTGGGCGGCCTCATCGTCGACAGCAGCCTGGGCTGGCGCTGGACGTTCTACGTCTGCATCCCGCTGGCCGTCATTGCCCTGTTCATCCTCCAGGCGACGCTGCACATCACGACGCCCAAGCGCACGCCCAAGATCGACTACCTCGGCGCGGCGCTGATCGCGGTCACGGCCTCGCTGCCCCTGCTGTGGGTCACCTTCGCGGGCAACGACTTCCCGTGGTGGTCCGCCCAGACCGGCTGGTACCTCGGCGGCACGCTCGTCGCCCTGGCCCTCACGCTCGTCGTGGAGCTGCGCGCGGCGGAGCCGATCATCCCGATCAGGCTGCTCAAGAACGCCACCACCGGTCTGGTCGTCATCGCCAGCGCCGCGGTCGGGGTCGCGATGTTCGGTGGCACGACCTTCCTCACGCAGTACTTCCAGATCTCGCGCGACTACAGCCCGACCCACGCCGGACTGCTCACCATCCCGCTCATGGGCGCCCTGCTCCTCTCCTCGACCGTCGGCGGCCAGATCGTCAGCCGCACGGGCAAGTGGAAGGGCATCATCATCGGCGGCGCGGTCTTCCTCGTCGGCGGCACCGCCTGGCTCGGCCAGATCGACCACGTCACCCCGATGTGGCAGATCGGTGTCTCGATGGCGCTGATGGGCTTCGGCATCGGCGCGATGATGCAGAACCTCGTCCTCGCCGTGCAGAACTCGGTCGATGTCAGCAACATCGGCTCGGCCTCCGCCACCATCGCGTTCTTCCGCACGCTGGGTGGCGCGATCGGCGTCTCGGTGCTGGGCGCGATCCTGGCCAACGGCGTGCGCGACAACATCGCAGCCGGGCTCGCCCAGCTCGGGCCCGAAGGCAGCCGCCGCAGCCCAGTCCAGCGGCGGCACCGGCACCCTGGACCTCAAGGACATGCCCGGACCGATCGCCACGATCGTCCGGTCCGCCTACGGCGACGCGACCGGCCACATCTTCCTGATCAGTGCGGCCTTCGCGGCCGTGGCACTGCTCGCGGTGCTGTTCCTCAAGGAGGTGCCGCTGCGCACGACCGTCTCGATGACCGAGGAGGTCAAGGCTGCGGCCACGACCGGCACCGGCGCGCCGTCGTCTGACCCCACGCACCGAGGACACCACGGCCGACGTCCGCGGGCCGAGCGGCCCCGGCGCGGCGCGCCGTGCCGGTTGAGGTTCGGCAGGTGAGGGCGCCGGTAGGGGCGAGCCGGGACGCGTGACGAGGGCCACGGGGCGCTCGGGTTCCCGGGCTACTGATCGGTAACTAGGCTCGCAGCCATGACGACGCTCTCCGGCAAGACCATCATCATGTCCGGCGGCAGCCGTGGCATCGGCCTGGCGATCGCCGTTCGCGCCGCCCGCGACGGGGCCAACGTCGCACTGATCGCCAAGACCGACAAGCCCGACCCTCGTCTGGCCGGGACGATCCACACCGCGGCCGAGGCCATCGAGGCGGCCGGCGGCAAGGCCCTGCCGATCGTCGGCGACGTCCGCGACGACGCCCTCCTCGCGAGCTGCGGTCGAGCAGACGGCGGCGCAGCCTTCGGCGGGATCGACATCGTCGTCAACAACGCCAGCGTCCTCAACCTCAGCCCGACCGCCCAGCTCGAGCCGAAGCGCTACGACCTGATGCAGGACATCAACGTCCGCGGCACCTTCATGCTGACCCGGGCCGCCATCCCGCACCTGCTGGCCAGCCCCGACCCGAAGGTCCTCACCCTCTCCCCACCCATCAACCTGGACCCGCGCTGGTTCGCCGGGCACCCGGCATACACGATGGCGAAGTACGGGATGACGCTGGCAGCACTGGGATTCGCGCACGAGCTCGGCCAGAAGGGCGTCTCGTCGACCTGCCTCTGGCCGCGGACCCTCGTCGCCACCGACGCCATCGGCAACCTGCCCGGCGGCGACCAGATGCTCAAGGTGAGCCGCAAGCCCGACATCGTCGCCGACGCCGCCTGGGAGATCCTCACGACCGAGGGCCAGGGCCTCAACGGCCAGACGCTGATCGACGAGGACCTGTTGCGGCTCGCGGGCGTCGCCGACTTCGCGCACTACTCGATGACGGGCAAGGACGAGGGTCTCGCGCCCGACCTCTTCCTGTCCTGAGTCGCGACAGGTATGCCGCGTCTGCGCCCGGTAGGCGGTGCACCTAGAGCTCGGTGACCTGTCCGTCCTCGACGTGCCAGCGACGGGTTGCGTTGACGTCGGCCAACATCCGGCGGTCGTGGGTGACGAGCAGGACGGTCCCGCCGAAGGAGTCGAGGGCCTCCTCGAGCTGCTCGATGGCCGGAAGGTCGAGGTGGTTGGTGGGCTCGTCGAGGACGAGCAGGTTGACCTCGCGGGCCTGCAGCAGGGCCAGGGCGGCCCGGGTGCGCTCGCCCGGTGACAGCGAGTCGGCCGGCGCGGTGCACGTGCTCGGCGCCGAGCCCGAACTTGGCGAGCAGGGTGCGGACCTCGGCGTCCGGCCAGTCCGGCAACGCGTCACCGAACGCCCGAGCCAGGGGAACTGAGGTCCGAGGAAGAGCCCACGTGCCTGGTCCACCTCGCCGACCCGGACCGACGAGCCGAGCCCGGCCGTGCCCTCGTCGACCGGGATCGTGCCGAGCAACACGCCCGAGCAGCGTGGTCTTGCCCGAGCCGTTGGCACCGGTGACGACGATCCGGTCGGCCCAGTCCACCTGCAGGTCGACCGGACCCAGGGTGAAGTCGCCGCGACGGACCACGGCGCCGGCCGCCGAGGCCACCACGGAGCCCGAACGCGGGGCCGCCGCGATCGTCATCCGCAGGTCCCACTCCTTGCGAGGCTCCTCGACGACCTCGAGGCGCTCGATCATCCGCTCCGTCTGCCGGGCCTTGGCCGCCTGCTTCTCGGCCGACTCGGCCCGGAAGGCGGGGATGAACTTGTCGTTGTCGGTCTTCTTGCGGCGGGCGTTGCGGACCCCGACCGCCATCCAGTTGCGTTGCGTGACAGCACGTTGCTCGAGCCGGGTGCGGGTGTCGGCGTACTCCTCGTAGTCCTCCCGGGCGTGCCGGCGGGCGATCTCGCGCTCGGCGAGGTAGTTGTCGTAGCCGCCCTCGTAGACCCCCACCGCCTGCTGCGCGAGGTCGAGCTCGACCACCCGGGTCACCGTGCGCGCCAGGAACTCGCGGTCGTGGCTGATGATGACGGCCGGGCTGCGCAGACCCGCCACGAACTGCTCCAGCCGGTCCAGCCCGTCGAGGTCCAGGTCGTTGGTGGGCTCGTCGAGCAGCAGCACGTCGTAGCGCGAGAGGAGGAGGGCTGCCGAGCCCGGCGCGAGCGGCCTGCCCACCGGACAGCGCGGTCATCGGCATCTCGAGGTCGACCCCGAGGCCCAGCGAGGCGACGGTCGCCGCCGCCCGCTGCTCGAGGTCCGCGCCACCGAGGGCGAGCCACGTCTCCAGCGCCGCGGCATACCGGTCGTCGGCGCCGGGCGCCGGGTCGGCGAGCGCGTCGGCGGCATCGTTCATCACGGCTTCGGCGCGACTGACGCCGGTGCGGCGCGCCAGGAAGGCGGCCACGGTCTCGCCGGGCCTGCGCTCGGGTTCCTGGGGGAGGTGGCCGATCGTCGCGCTCGTCGGTGTGAGGGTGACCGAGCCGTCCTCGGGCTCGAGCTCGCCGGCGAGGAGTCGCAGCAGGGTGGACTTGCCCGCACCGTTGGCACCGACGAGGCCGACGACGTCACCCGACCCGACGACGAGGTCGAGCCCCGAGAACAGGGCTCGGGCGCCGTGGCCGGCGGCGAGGTTGGTGGCCTTGAGGGTGGCGCTCATGTCTGGAGGGACGCTACCCGCAAGCGCCCGCACGCCGACAACGGGTTTCCGTCGCGGAACGCTTCGCGCGAGGGGTTGTCGCCAGCCGCGCCGGAGGGGTGGGATGGCAACCATGACCACGCTGTCGCACGCCGCGGGTGAGACCGACGTCCCACTGCTCGAGCAGACCATCCCCGACAACCTCGACGCGACCGTGGCCCGCTTCGGGGACCGCGACGCCCTGGTCGACGTGGCGCAGGGGATCAGGTGGACGTATGCCGAGTTCGCCGACGAGGTGGACCGGCTCGCCAGGGCGCTGCTCGCCACCGGGCTGGTCAAGGGGGAGCGGGTCGGGATCTGGGCGCCGAACTGCGCGCAGTGGACGGTGGTCCAGTACGCGACGGCCAAGATCGGCGCGATCCTGGTCAACATCAACCCGAGCTACCGGACCCACGAGCTGGAGTTCGTGCTCAAGCAGGCCGGCATCTCGCACCTCTTCCTGGCGCAGTCGTTCAAGACCAGCGACTACGTGGCGATGTTCGACGAGGTCCGCGCCAGCTGCCCCGACGTGCGGGACCGGACGGTGCTGGGCACAGCGAGCTGGGATGCCCTGCTGGACCAGGCCGAGCGCGTCGGCGCGGAGCCGCGTGGCCGAGGTCCAGGCGACGCTCGACCCGCACGACGCGATCAACATCCAGTACACCTCCGGCACCACCGGCTTCCCCAAGGGCGCGACCCTGAGCCACCGCAACATCCTCAACAACGGCTACTTCGTCGGCGAGCTCTGCCGCTACACCGAGGCCGACCGGGTCTGCATCCCCGTGCCCTTCTACCACTGCTTCGGCATGGTGATGGGCAACCTCGCCTGCACCACCCACGGTGCCGCGATGGTGATCCCGGCACCCGGTTTCGATCCCGCGGCGACGCTCAAGGCGACGGCCGACGAGAAGTGCACCTCGCTCTACGGCGTGCCCACGATGTTCATCGCGGAGTGGTCGCTCCCGGACTTCGCGGCATACGACTTGTCCTCGGTGCGGACCGGGATCATGGCCGGATCCCCTTGTCCTGCAACGATGATGACCAAGCTCATCGACGCGGGCATCACCGAGATGACGATCTGCTACGGCATGACCGAGACCTCTCCGGTGTCCACCCAGAACCGCACGGACGACACCTTCGAGCAGAAGGTCGGCACGGTCGGGCGGGTCGGGCCGCACCTCGAGATCAAGGTCGTCGACCCGGTGTCCGGCGAGACCTTGCCGCGCGGCGAGGCCGGTGAGTTCTGCACCAAGGGCTACTCGGTGATGCTCGGCTACTGGGAGCAGCAGGACAAGACCGACGAGGTGCTGGTGGACGGGTGGATGCACACCGGCGACATCGCGGTCATGGACGACGACGGCTACGTGCAGATCACCGGCCGGATCAAGGACATGGTGATCCGGGGAGGCGAGAACATCTACCCGCGCGAGATCGAGGAGTTCCTCTACACCCACCCGGACATCCTCGACGCCCAGGTGATCGGGGTGCCGGACGAGAAGTACGGCGAGGAGCTCTGCGCCTGGATCCGGATGCGGGAGGGAGCGGCGCCGCTGGACGCCGAGGCGGTGCGGGCCTTCGCCAACGGGAAGCTCGCGCACTACAAGATCCCCCGCTACGTCACCATCGTGGACGAGTTCCCGATGACCGTGACCGGCAAGGTCCGCAAGGTCGAGATGCGCGAGAAGACCGTCGCCGATCTCGGCCTCGACACCTAGCCCGGGTCTCGAGCACCTCTCCTGACCTGCGCGAACGTCTCCGCCACTGGTAGACGTGGGGGCGTGACTAGCCCTAGGTTGCGGGAGCCGGAGACCTCGTTCCGGCCTGAACCAGGAGGGCCCATGAAACCCATCGTCTGGATCATCCTCGTCGTGGTGGTGCTGGCCGTGATCGGCCTGCTCGTCATGATGAGCAGGCGCCGACAGCTCGAGACCCGCCGCGAGGAGGCGGCCGACCTGCGGTCCGAGGCGCAGCGGCACGATCGCGACCATCGTGAGCGCGATGCCGCCGCCGCCGAGGCGCAGGCCCAGGCGGACAAGGCTCGTGCGGAGGCGGAGGAGCAGCAGGCCCGCGCGCAGCGGCTCGAGGCCGAGGCGGAGCGTCGCGGGGAGGCGGCCACGGAGGCGCGGGACACCCGCGACGAACACCTCCGTCAGGCGGACGAGCGCGACCCGGACGTCGACGTGTCCGAGACCGGTCACGACGAGCTCCGTGACCGCGGCGAGCCCGGCTCCGCTCCGGCCGACGTCACCGCTGCGGAATCGGTGGACGGCGATCGCGCCGGCGCCGACCGGGCAGACCCCGATCCGCGCCGGCGCCGACCGGGCAGACCCCGATCCCGCCGGCGCCGACCGGGCAGACCCCGATCCCGGGGACCGGCCCCGACAGGTCTGACGTGGCCTGACCTGACCAGCCCGGCCGCAGCGACGTGCAGCGGCCGGGCTTGGTCGGGAATGGGTTGACGGTGTGGTTGGTTCTAGGAGATAGTTGAATATCGAACTAGATCTGGAGTGACCATGCCAGCTGTCTCCGTCGCCGACCTCACCGTCCTGCCGCGCGTCAACGCACCCGCCGCGAAAGCCGAGCAGCGCCGCGTCCGCTCGGTCACGAGCGCGCCCAGCGGGCTCGAGGGCGAGGGGTTCCCGGTCAAGCGCGCCTTTGCCGGTGTCGACCTGCGCGACCTCGACCCGTTCATCCACATGGACGAGATGGGCGCCGTCGAGTACGCGCCGGGCGAGCCCAAGGGCACCCCGTGGCACCCGCACCGCGGCTTCGAGACGGTCACCTACATCATCGACGGCATCTTCGACCACCATGACTCGTTCGGCGGCGGCGGCACGATCACCGACGGCGACACCCAGTGGATGACGGCCGGCTCCGGGATCCTGCACATCGAGGCACCGCCGGAGCACCTCGTCGTCAGCGGCGGGCTGTTCCACGGGTTCCAGCTGTGGGTCAACCTGCCCAAGGTCGACAAGCTCAAGGCCCCGGCCTACCAGGACCTCCGGTCCAGCGAGGTCGGCCTGCTGACCTCCGCCGACGGAGGCTCGCTGCTGCGCGTCATCGCCGGCGAGGTCGGCGGAGTGTCCGGGCCCGGTTCGACGCACACCCCCATGGCGATGGTCCACGCGACGGTCGCACCGGGCGGTGAGCTGTCGCTCCCGTGGCGACGTGACTTCAACGCGCTCGTCTACGTCATGAGCGGCGACGGTTTCGTCGGCCCCGACCAGACCCCGGTCGGTCCCGGCCAGCTCGCCGTCTTCGGTCCAGGCGACGCGATCCAGCTGTCGTCCGCCCGCACCCAGCAGGAGCGGTATGCCGCGGGGCTCGACGTGGTCGTCCTCGGTGGCCTCCCGATCCGCGAACCGGTCGCGTGGGCGGGCCCGTTCGTCATGAACACCGAGGCCGAGGTCCGCAAGGCCTTCGAGGACTACCAGGCCGGTCGGCTCGGCCAGCCAGTGCCGCACGGCGACGTCGGCGGCACCGCCTGACCTGCCTCTCGACAGTCTTTGATGGGTTGACCACACCAGGGTGGGGTCAACCCATCAAAGACTCGCGGCGGGTGCGGCCGGCTCGCCGGAAGTGGACGGCTCGCTGGGAGCTGGCGCCGCGGCATACCGGTCGCGGAGGCTGGCGGTAGAAGCGGCTGGTGAGGGCGTAGGTCGTCAGCGCCAGACCGAGCAGCCCGGCGAGGACGAAGACCAGCGCGACGCCCACGCATCGGGCCGGTGCCGAACCACCCACCGATCCAGTCGGCTTCGCACCCGTCGGCATGAACGGATGAACGCTAACTGCGCCAGCGGGCTGATCGAGGAAAGCGGTCAGCGGCGAGGCCGACTGCTCGACGCTCTGGGCGAACCCGAAGACCCGGCCCTGTCGCTCGTAGGGCACGACCTTCTGCAGCACGGTCTGCTCGGCGGCCTCGACGTAGGGGATCAGCGCCATGTAGACGACCATGCCGACGGTCAGCCAGATGATCGAGTTGCGCATCGGGAAGACCACGGTGGTCGTCCACAGCGCCAGGTTGATGAGCAGGATCAGCCGCACCGGGTTGGAGCTGACAGGCCGGTGCGGGTGATCAGCAGTCCGGCGACGATGAGCACGCTGGACTGAGCGCGCCCCAGATCAGCCCCCACGCCTGCACCGAGACCATCGACAGGCCGTAGGCGTCCATCAGCGCCATGAAGACGCCGCCGAGGAAGTTGTTGATCGTCGAGAAGACGATGAGCGCAGGCATGCCCGGTATGCCGCGGACCACCTTCACGGTGCCGCGCAGGTCGACCTTGTGGTCGCCGCCGTCGGCAGCGGAGTCGACGGCGGCGGGGATCTTCACGAACGGCAGGTGCACCAGGGCCAGCCCGATGCACGACGATGGCCAGGACCAGCACCCCGAACATGCCGCTGGCCCCGACGAGCAGGCCGCTGATGACCGAGGTCACCAGGAACGACACCCCCGAGGTGGTGCCGACGAGGCCGTTGGCGCGGTCGCGCTGGTGCTCCGGGACGAGGGCGGTCACGACGGTGGGCAGGGCGATGGTGCGCAGGTTGCCGGCGATCATGCCCGGTCATCAGCAGGACCACGAACACCCACAGCCGCACGCTCGCCGGGTCGCGGAACTCCTCGCGCGGGGTGACGAGGTAGAGGCGAGACATGACCCGAGCAACCTCTCGAAGCACGACTCGCACGACCCGAGGCAGCGCCGCGCATCGCGCCGAGCGCGCCGCTCACTACCCGCACGACTACCTGCACGACGACCGCCCGTACGCCGAGAGGCAGTCAGACATCGGCGGCGGCCTCTTCCTCGGGGCGATCACTCTCATCGCCCTGATGACCCTGATCGTCGTCGGCCTGGTCTGAGCCTTCCGACGTCGTCTGAGCTCTGAGCTCGGTCCGAGCTGCCACTCACGCACCACTCTCGCACCGCTGTCGCGCCCGTCGTCCACCGTGTGGACGGCGGGCGCGACTGTCGTCACGTTGCCCCACCATCGCAACGGCTCAACACATAGGTTTGGCGACGTCACGAGGCGTCGCAAGACGTTCCACGACCTTCCAACGACGGGAGCAGTAGTGCGGATCGGTGTCCCAGCGGAGTCCAAGCCGGGTGAGACCCGGGTCGCTGCCACGCCCAAGACCGTGAGCCAGCTGGTCGGCCTGGGCTATGACGTGGTGGTCGAGGCGGGCGCGGGTGCGCGTTCCTCCTTCGCCGACGACGCGTATGCCGCAGCCGGCGCCACCGTGGTCAACGGCTCGGTGGTCAACGGCTCGGTGGTCAGTGGCTCAGAGGCCTGGACGAGCGATGTCGTCCTCAAGATCAACGGCCCCACCGACGAGGAGATCGCCCGGCTGCGCGCCGGGACGCTGCTGGCCTCTCTCATCTCCCCGGCGCTCAACCCGGCGCTGGTCGACAAGCTCACGGCGGCCGGGGTGACCGCCCTCGCCATGGACGCGGTGCCGCGCATCTCCCGGGCCCAGTCGCTCGACGTGCTCTCGTCGATGGCCAACATCGGCGGCTACCGCGCGGTGATCGAGGCGGCCCACGAGTTCGGCTCGCTCTTCACCGGGCAGGTCACCGCTGCCGGCAAGGTGCCGCCCGCCAAGGTGCTCGTCGTCGGCGCCGGGGTCGCCGGTCTCGCGGCGATCGGCACGGCCAGCAGCCTGGGTGCGGTGGTGCGGGCGTTCGACGCCCGGGCCGAGGTCGGCGAGCAGGTCGAGTCGATGGGCGCCGAGTTCCTGCGCATCGAGGTCGAGGACGAGGGTCCGTCCGCCACCGGCTACGCCAAGGAGATGGGCGAGGACTTCAACCGCAAGGCCGCCGAGCTCTACGCCGAGCAGGCCAAGGACGTCGACATCGTCATCACCACCGCCCTGATCCCCGGCAGGCCCGCTCCGCGGCTGCTCACCGAGGAGATGGTCGCGACGATGAAGCCCGGCTCGGTGGTCGTGGACCTCGCTGCCGCCAACGGTGGCAACGTCGCAGGCACGGTCGCCGACCAGATCGTGACGACCGCGAACGGCGTCAAGCTGATCGGCTACACCGACCTGCCGGGTCGCCTCCCGACCCAGGCCAGCCAGCTGTTCGGCACCAACCTCGTCAACCTGCTCAAGCTGCTCACCCCCGGCAAGGACGGGCGGGTCGTCCTCGACCTCGACGACGTGGTCCAGCGAGGCATGACCGTGTGTCGCGACGGCGAGACCCTGTGGCCCCCGCCGGCCGTGCAGGTGAGCGCCGCCCCGGCCGCAGCCGCACCAGTTGCTGCGGTCCTGAAGCCAGAGCCCAGGCCACGCGACCCGCGCCGCAAGTACGCCGGCATGGCTCTGGCCGCAGTGCTCTTCGGGCTCGTCGCCATCAACTCGCCCGCGGTCTTCCTCGGACACTTCACCGTGTTCGCGCTCGCCGTCATCGTGGGCTTCTACGTCATCTCCAACGTCGCCCACGCCCTGCACACTCCGCTGATGGCAGAGACCAACGCGATCAGCGGCATCATCCTCGTCGGCGGGGTGCTCCAGCTCGGCAGCTCGAACGCCCTGATCCAGGCGCTCGCCTTCGCCGCCACCCTGGTGGCCAGCATCAACATCTTCGGAGGGTTCGCCGTGACCGGCCGGATGCTCCAGATGTTCAGGAAGGACTGACCCGGTATGAGCGGCAACGTCACCACGAACCTCGTCCAGGCGGCATACATCGTCGCGGCTGTGCTCTTCGTCCTCTCGCTCGCCGGGCTCTCGAAGCACGAGAAGGCCAAGGAGGGCAACGCTTTCGGCGTCGCCGGGATGGTCCTCGCGCTGGGCGCGACCATCTGGCTGTCGGTGGACCGGGCGGCCCACCCGCTGCTCACCATCGCCTTGATCGCCGTGGCCATGGCGGTCGGTGCCGCGATCGGGCTGTGGCGCGCCCGCGTCGTCGAGATGACCCAGATGCCCGAGCTCGTGGCGATGCTGCACAGCTTCGTCGGCCTTGCGGCGGTGCTGGTCGGCTACAGCTCCTACCTCGAGTCCCGTGACGCCGGCACCGACGACAAGCTGCACCTCGTCGAGGTCTTCGTGGGAGTGTTCATCGGTGCGGTCACCTTCACCGGGTCGATCGTGGCGTTCCTCAAGCTCAGCGCGCGGATCAAGTCCTCGCCGCTGATGCTGCCCGCTCGACACTGGCTCAACCTGGCGGCGCTGCTCGTGTCTGCCGTCCTGCTGTTCTGGTTCGTCCAGTCCCACTCGGTGCTGCCGCTGATCCTCATGACGATCGTGGCCCTCGCGTTCGGCTGGCACCTCGTCGCCTCGATCGGCGGGGGCGACATGCCGGTCGTCGTGTCGATGCTGAACAGCTACTCCGGGTGGGCCGCGGCCGCGGCAGGCTTCATGCTCGGCAACGACCTGCTCATCGTCACCGGCGCCCTCGTCGGCTCGTCCGGTGCGATCCTGTCCTACATCATGTGCAAGGCGATGAACCGGTCGTTCTTCTCAGTGATCGCAGGCGGATTCGGTCAGGAGGTGTCGGTCGGTGACGACACCGACTACGGCGACCACCGGGAGACCATCGCCGCCGATGTCGCGGAGCTCCTGCGGGACGCCTCGACCGTCGTCATCACCCCCGGCTACGGCATGGCCGTCGCCCAGGCGCAGTATCCCGTGGCCGAGCTGACCAGCCAGCTGCGCAAGAAGGGCGTCAACGTCCGGTTCGGCATCCACCCGGTCGCCGGGCGCCTCCCCGGGCACATGAACGTCCTGCTCGCCGAGGCCAAGGTGCCCTACGACATCGTCCTCGAGATGGACGAGATCAACGGCGACCTGGCCGACACCGATGTCGTGCTCGTCATCGGTGCCAACGACACGGTCAACCCGTCGGCTGCAGAGGACCCGGGCAGCCCCATCGCGGGGATGCCAGTGCTCGAGGTCTGGAAGGCCCGCAACGTGGTCGTCTTCAAGCGCTCGATGGCCACCGGCTATGCGGGAGTGCAGAACCCGCTGTTCTTCAAGGACAACAGCCAGATGCTCTTCGGCGACGCCAAGGAACGCGTAGAGGACATCATCAAGGCCCTCTGAGGTCCGCCTATTGACGGTGGCACTTGTATTTTGCAAGTATGGCTCCATGAGCCTCTTCATCACCTGCCCCGTCCAGAGCGTGGCGCGCGCGACCTCCTTCTACACCGCCCTCGGGTGGACCCTCAACAGCGAGATGTCCGATCACAACGTCTCGTGCTTCGCGATCGCGCCCGAGCAGTACGTCATGCTCGGCAGCCGCGAGATGTACGCGGGCGTCGGCGGCGTCGAGGAGCTGGTCGGCGGACCGGACACCCCCTCGAAGGTCACGGTCTCGTTCGACCTCGGCAGCCGCGAGGCGGTCGATGAGCTCGTCGAACGCGCCGGCGCTGCGGGCGGCCGGATCGGCGACGTCGACGACTACCCCTTCATGTACCAGCGGCAGTTCGACGACCCCGACGGCTACCACTACTCGCCGTTCTGGATGAAGCCGAACACCGATCCGACCGAGTGAGCGGCCTCGCCGCGGCTCTCGACATCGTCGGAAGCCGGTGGGCCCTGCTCATCGTGGAGCGGCTGCTCGACGGGCCTCAACGCTACGGCGACCTGCAGCGCGACCTCGGAGCGCCGACGAACATGCTGGCGACCCGCCTGCGCGAGCTGGAAGCGGCTGGCGTGCTCCACCGCCTGCCGCTCCGGCACAACACGCGGGCCTACGCGTCTGACTGATCGCGGGCTCGCACTGCGCGAGGCGATCGTCGCACTCGGTCGCTGGGGCTGCCGAGGGGGCCTAGCCCTGCATCGTCATAGCCGAGCGCCGCTGACCAGAACGGCACCAGCCGCCCCGGGTCGTGCACGTCGAGGACCACTGAGAGTCGCATGGCGCGAGTATGCCGCGTGCTCGCCGCCGTGGCTCCCGTGTGCTCAGCCGACCGTGACGCGGCTGCGGTAGGCACTCGGCGTGCTGCCGACGAGCGCGGCGAAGTCGCGGGCGAACTGGTTCTGGTCGTACCAGCCGGCCGCCGCAGCGAGGTCGGCCAGGGTGCCGGCGTAGCCCTCATCGAGCGTGGCCACGGCGTCGTGCAGCCGGCGGCGGGCGACCATCCACTTCGGTCCGACTCCGACGTACTGGCGCAGCAGGCGCTGGAGCGCCCGGACCGACAGCCCGCACCGGTCGGCGAGGTCGTCGACGCGGGTGACCGTCGGGTCTTGCAGGTGCTGGACCACGAGGGTGACCTGACCGTAGGCGGGGTCGGGCACACGGTTCTGGGCCAGGTCCTCGACGAAGGCGCACAGCGACGGACCGGCCGCCCGCGCGTCGAGCGGCAGGTCGGCCAGGGTCGCCCAGCCCGGGACCAGCCCGTCTGCGAGGCGGCTGCGGTCCGTCAGGTCGGCTGCCGGGATGCCCGTGAGGGCACTGAAACCGCCCGGGTGGAACTTGACGCCGACGACCCCGCCGCGGCCACGGCATACCGCGTCGAAACGGCGGGTGCTCACCCCGGTGACCCACACGCCCGGCCCGTGCGCCCCGTCGCGGTCGACCTCGCCGCGCTCGACGGTGAGGCTGACCGAGGGGTGCGGCACGATCGAGCTGACGTGCTCGACGCCCTCGGGGAGATCCCACGTGACGGACCACAGCCGCTCGACCCACGGCGCGGCACCCGGCGACGGATCGATCTCGTCGAAGCTGACGTGGCGGGCCATCTCCTCGGGCCGCAGCACGCCCTTCGTCGACGGCGTCCGGCCTGTCGTGTTTGTGCTAGTCGCCACGAGCCGAGTCTAGGAAGGTCAGGGGCAGGAAGACCACCAACGACAGCAGGAGGACCCATGACGCCCAGCACCTCGGGCAACGCGCCCGCGACTCTCGCCATGACGACCATCGACTGCGCCGACCCGAGCGCGGAGGCGCGGTTCTGGGCCGCCGCACTCGGCTGGGAGGTCGCGCACGCCGACGGCGACTACGGCATGGTCACCCACGGGGACCAGCGCATCGGGTTCGGCCGCGTGGAGGGGTGGAAGGCGCCCGGGTGGCCCAACACGTCGGGCACCAAGCAGTTCCACTTCGACCTCGCGGTCGACGACCTCGCCGCTGCCGAGGCAGCTTTGACCGACCTCGGCGCGAGTCGTGCCGAGCCGCAGCCGTCGCAGGACTGGGTCGTCATGCGTGACCCCGACGGTCACCCGTTCTGCCTCACCAAGGCGGCCAACTGGGGCTGAGCGGCGCGGCCAGCACCGACTCAGGTGCTGGTCATGCTTGGCAGCTCGCCCTTCTTGGGCTTCCCGGTCAACCTGCTGTTGTGCATGCTGTAGGCGAAGTAGATGACGAAACCGATCGCCATCCAGACCAGGAAGCGGACCCACGTCTCGATCGACAGGTTGAGCATGAGATAGACGGAGGCGACCGCCGCCAGGATGGGTAGGCCCGGGGAGAGCGGCACCGTGAAGGCGCGCTTGAGGTCGGGTCGCTTGCGCCGCAGGATGGGAACGGCGATCGACACGAGGGTGAACGCGGCCAGCGTGCCGATGTTCACCATCTGCTCCAGATCGACGTGGTTGCCCAGCCACGCGCCGATGAACGCGACCGCGAGGCCCACCACGATGGTGATGCGGATCGGTGTGCCGGTCCTCGGGTTCGTGCGACCGAAGGACGGCGGCAGGAGCCAGTCACGGCACATGGCGAACAGGACGCGGGTCGCGCCGATGATCAGCGTCATGACGACGGTGGTCAGACCCGCCACGGCGCCACACGAGATCAGCGTGCCGTAGCCGCTCTTCCCCACGTCCTTGAAGGCGGTGGCCAGGGCGGCATCGGGGTCGATCTTGTCGTACTTGACCATCCCGGTGATCACGAAGGCGACTGCGACGTAGAGGATCGTGCAGATCACCAGCGAGGCGATGATGCCGATCGGAAGGTCGCGCTGCGGCTTCCTCGCCTCCTCGGCCGTGGTGGCCACCACGTCGAAGCCGATGTAGGCGAAGAAGACGATCGAGGCGCCCGCGAAGATGCCCCCGACTCCGTAGGTCGTCGGGGTGAAACCGAAGATCGCCTGGATGAGCGGTTGCTTGATGCCCTCGCTGCCAGCCCCGGCCTTGGCGGGCGGGATGAAGGGGTCGTAGTTGGCCGACTTGATGTAGGCGATCCCGGCGACGATGACGAACAGGACGACGAAGAGCTTGATCGCGACGAGGACCAGGTTGACCCGCATCGACTCCTTGATGCCCCACGCCACCAGAGCCGTGAGCACCGCGATGAGCAGGAAGGCCAGGAGGTTGAACTGCCCACCGGGGTTGTCGTCGGTGCGCGGGGCAAGGACGTCGGGAAGGTTGATGCCCATGTCACCGAGCAGCAGGTTGGCGTACTGCGACCAACCCTGCGAGACGACACCGGCACCGAGCGCGAGCTCGAGGAGCAGGTCCCATCCGATGATCCAGGCGACCAGCTCGCCCAGCGAGGCGTAGGAGAACGTGTAGGCCGAGCCCGACACCGGGACGGTGGACGCGAACTCGGCGTAGCACAGCGCGGCCAGCCCGCAGACGATGGCGGCCACCACGAAGGAGATGACGATGGACGGTCCCGCGTAGGCCTGGGCGGCCTTGCCGGTGAAGGTGAAGATGCCGGCACCGATGATGACGCCGATCCCGAAGACGGTGAGGTCGAGCCACGACAGGCTCTTCTTGAGAGCGAACTCCGGATCCTCGGTCTCGCGGATCGACTGCTCGATCGACTTGGTCCTCATGACGGACATCGCATCGCCTCCCGACTCTGACGGTTCGCCGTGCGGCACGGCACGGTCGGGCCACGCTATCGCCGCCGTGTCCGCGGCGCCCTCTGGAGGGGCCGAGACCGTCAGTCGTCGCTCCAGTCCCGCCGTGGCCGGATGGGTATCGGTCCGGTGTCCGCCGTGCGGTCGCGTGCCCTGAGGTCGGGGCTGCGGTAGAGGGACGGTGCTCCGGGGCCGGCGCCCGGCGCCCGCGGCGTGTGCCGCGGATCGTCCCAGCCCTCATACGGATCGGGTATGCCGTCGTGCGGCGGTCGGCCGCCGTCTCCCGGCCCGTCCTCCCACCGTTCGTCGTGGCCGTCCTCGTCGAACCCCCGGTCGGCGTGGTCTGCGACGCCGAAGATCTCGGCGCAGATGGAGCGGTAGTGCTCGTCGGGCTCGGGCACCCAGTTGACCTCGCGCAGAGCCTGGTCCTGCCCGGCCGACTCCATCACGAACCGTCCGTAGCCGAGGACCCGGCCCGGCACGGAGCGCTCGTAGGACATGTCGGTGACCTTCATGAGCGGCATCATCGACACCTTGCGGGTGATGAAGCCGTAGAAGAGCAGCAGCCGCTTGTCCGTCGCCACGAACCAGTCGTGCCGCCACTCGGCCAGCTTCCAGGCCATCCGTGCGACGAGCGCGAACCACGCCCACCACACGATCGTGCTGACCAGGCCGAGGGCGGGGTCGATCCGCGCGTCCACCCAGAGTGCGACGATGCAGCCTGCGATCGCCGAACCCACCGGCTCGGCGACCTTGCCCCAGTGCTGGTGCACCGCGGTGACGAGCCGCTCGCCGTCCAGCAGGTAGCGGTCGAGCTCGTCGTGGCGTCGCTGCGAGGGAGCCATCCGGCCCGCTCCGCTACCGGCCGAGGAGTGCGTCGAAGAAGTTGCCGATGTTCTTCAGCCCGTCACCCAGGATCGAACCGGACGTCTTGACGATGTCGGCGGCCTGGTCGGGGGAGGTGAAGATCGCGTAGGCGGCGAACGCGACGAGGACCCACAGCAGGATCTTCTTCAGGCGCTGCATGTCAGCTCCTTGATCGGTCGTCGTTGGGCAGGCCGGACGGGCACACCTCAGCCTTCATGTTGCCCGAGAGGCGACCCCGGGGCCGAGAGGCGCGCCGCCGGGTCGGTCCCGCGGGCGGTCGCCACGCGGCATACGCCCCGTCGTCCAGCGCCGCTCACACCACGCCGTATAGGCGGTCGCCCGCATCGCCCAGGCCGGGGACGATGTAGCCCTTCTCGTTGAGCCTCTCGTCGAGGGCGCCGGTGACGATGGTGATCGGGATGTCGAGGTCGGCCAGCGCCTCCTCGACGTGCTTGACGCCCTCGGGGGCGGCCAGCAGGGTGACGGCGGTGATGTCGTCCGCGCCGCGGTCGGCGAGGTAGCGGATGGCGTCGACCAGGGTGCCGCCGGTGGCCAGCATCGGGTCGATGACGTAGCACTGGCGACCCTTGAGGTCGTCGGGGAGGCGGTTGGCGTAGGTGATGGCCTCGAGGGTCTCCTCGTTGCGCTGCATGCCCAGGAAGCCGACCTCGGCACTCGGCAGCAGCCGCACCATGCCCTCGAGCATGCCCAGCCCGGCGCGCAGGATCGGGACGATGAGCGGTTTGGGGTTGGACAGCTTGATACCCGTGGTCGCGGCGACGGGCGTCTCGATCTCGAAGGGCTCGACGCGCACGTCCCGCGTCGCCTCGTAGGCCAGCAGCGTCACCAGCTCCTCGGCCAGCCGACGGAAGGTCGGGCTGTCCGTGCGCTTGTCGCGCAGGTAGGTCAGCTTGTGGGTGATCAGCGGGTGGTCGGCAACGTGGACGCGCATAGGCGAAACTTAGCGTGTGACCCCACCCCGCGGACCCTCGGTCGATGAGCGGTATGCCGCCTGGATGGGCCTGGCGCTCGACCTCGCCGCCGCGGCCGCTCGAGACGGAGACGTGCCGGTCGGCGCGGTCGTGGTCTCCCCGTCCGGCGAGGTGGTCGGGGAGGGTCGCAACCTGCGTGAGGTCGACGGGGACCCCACGGCCCACGCCGAGGTGGTCGCGCTGCGGGCGGCTGCCCGGTCGCTCGGCGAGTGGCGGCTCGAGGACTGCACGCTGGTCGTGACGCTGGAGCCGTGCCCGATGTGCGCCGGCGCGCTCATGCTCTCGCGGATCTCGCGGCTGGTGCTCGGGGCCTGGGACCCGAAGCTCGGGGCGACTGGTTCGGTGTGGGACCTCGTGCGCGACCGCCGCGCGACGCACCGCGTCGAGGTGGTCGGCGGGGTCCGCGAGTCGGAGTGCTCCCAGCTCCTGCTGTCATTCTTCGAGAGGCACCGCACCGGCTGGTCGCCGGACGGCCAGCTTCGACGAGCACGGGGAGCGCGCGTGAGCGGCATCATCGAGAGCCTGGTCAACCAGGTGCTGGGCGCGCCGCCGTGGCTGGTCTACCTCATCGTGGCGCTGGTGGTGTTCGCCGAGGACGCGCTGTTCGTGGGGTTCGTGATCCCCGGTGAGACGCTGGCCATCATCGGCGGGGTGACCGCCAGCCTGGGGCACACGTCGCTGGCGTGGGTGCTGGTCGTCGTCATCCTCGCGGCAGTCATCGGCGACTCGGTGGGCTACGAGATCGGGAGGCTCTTCGGGCCGCGGGTCATGGGGCTGAAGATCCTCGAGCGTCGTCGCGAACGGCTCGACTCGGCGCAGGAGTTCCTGCGGCGCCGAGGGGGTTCAGCGGTCTTCCTCGGCAGGTGGACGGCGTTCTTCCGGGCGGTCATGCCGGCGCTCGCGGGGCTGTCAGGGATGCGCTACCGCGTGTTCCTGCCGTGGAACGCGATCGGCGGAATCGCCTGGGGCGCAACGGCGGTCACCGCTGGCTACCTCGCCGGAGAGTCCTACCACCGGGTCGAGAAGTGGCTGGGCCGGGGCGCTGCCGCGATCGTCGGCCTGATCGTGGTGGTCGCGATCGTGGTGTGGGCCGTGCGCCGCCATCGCGGCCCAGTCCACCGAGGACTAGCGCGCAGGCTGGTTCGATGGACCCGCCGGTGATCCCCGGCGCGTTTACATCGAACCGCGTGATGGCGTGGGGGGCGAGGTATCAGCGGTGGCCTTGGGCATCAGGACTGCGGCGACGACCGTCACGAGCGCCGCGACGAGGACTGCCGACGAAGACCGCGCTCCCGGCGTCGGTCGCGGTGGCGGGGTCGGTCTCGGACCGGCCGGAGCCCGCGATCACACCGTTGGCGACGGCTCCGAGCACCGCGGCCCCGACGGCGCTTCCGATCGAGCGGGCGAACATGTTGGTGCCGGTGGCCACCCCGCGCTCGTGCCACTCGACGCTGGCCTGCGCCGCGATCAGCGAAGGACTGGCGACGAGCCCGAGCCCCAGGCCGGTGACGAAGCACGTGATGGCGACGACCGCGACCGACGGGTGCTGCGAGAGGAGGGCGAGGGCGCCGGTGCCGATGACGACGAGCGCCATCCCGACCAGGACCGTGGGACGGAACCCGAACCGGAGGTACAGCAGCCGCCCCGACAGCGTGGCGGCGATGGGCCACCCGATCGTGAGTGCGGCCAGAGCGAGACCGCCGACCAGCGGCTCGATGCCGAGGGAGTTCTCCAGGTAGGTGGGGACGAACGACGTGAGCCCGATGAGGATGACGCCGACCCCGAGGGCCAGGACCGTGGTCGTCGCGAGCAGCCTGCGGCTGAGGACCCAGAGGGGCAGGACGGGTTCGGCGGCCCGACGCTCGACCAGGGCGAACCCGGCGAGCAGGAGGGCGCCGACGCCGAAGACCGCGATGCTGGTGCGGTGACGACCAGGCCCACGCCTGACCGCCCTCGAGGACCCCGAGGATGAGCAGCGACATCGCGACGGTGAGCAGGGTCGCACCGAGGTAGTCGACCCGGTGCCGCTGGCGGTCCACGCGTTCGTGGAAGCTGCGGACGATGAGGGCTCCGGCCAGCAGGCAGAGCGGCACGTTGACGAAGAAGATCCACCGCCAGATGCCGAGCTGCGAGAAGACCCCGCCCAGGGTCGGCCCAACGACGGACGAGACGGCCCAGACGCTGGCGATGTAGCCCTGCGCCTTGGCGCGTTCAGCGACGGTGTAGATGTCACCCGCGATCGTCATCGCCATGGGCTGGACGGCACCGGCGCCGAGGCCCTGCACGGCACGGAAGATGATCAGCGAGGTCATGCTCCACGCGAACCCGCACAGGATCGACCCGGCGAGGAAGAGCCCGATGCCGAAGAGCATCAGCGGCTTGCGGCCCACGATGTCGGCCAGCTTGGCGTAGATCGGCACGGAGACGGCCTGGGCCAGCAGGTAGACCGAGAAGAGCCAGGGGAACTGGGAGAAGCCGCCGAGGTCGCGCACGATCGACGGCACTGCGGTGGCGATGATGGTCGCGTCGATCGCGATGAGGCCGGTCGAGACCATCAGGGCCAGCAGGATCGGGCCCCGGTCCGAGCGCAGGCCCACTGCGGCGGTGGTCGTGGTGGTGGAGGTCATCTGGGATGACAAGTGCCGGGCGCGCCTGCGCATTCCCCCGCCCGTCCAGGTGCCGGGCCCGACCACCCCGAGGTATGCCGTGTCGGCACCTTCTTGCGGCCGCTCGCAGGCGGTTCCGAGGCGATTTCGTCGCCGTGCAGCGCTCTAGTAACCTGCTCCGCGGTGGCGTGTCCGAGCGGCCTAAGGAGCACGCCTCGAAAGCGTGTGTGGGTGAAAGCCCACCGTGGGTTCAAATCCCACCGCCACCGCCAACCACCACGAGAAGGACCCGACACGCGCATCCGTCGGGTCCTTCTCGTTCGCGCGGTGAGACGCGGGTCAGTCGGCGGTCGCGACCAGGCTGACAGCGCTCGTCCGTGGAGTCCGGTGCAGCTGTGAGACGACCAGCACCGTCAGGAGCAGGAAGCCGGCGGCCACGGTCAGGGCCGAGTTGGCGCCGACGACGAAGACGTGGTGCGCCTGCTCGACGGCGGTCCGGCCCAGGGTGGGCTCGGCCGCCGCGTGACGGGTGGCCGTGCCGAAGACCGTGACGAGCAGGGCCAGGCCCAGGGACCCGCCGACCTGTTGCGTCACGTTGACCAGACCCGACGCGGCACCGGCGTGCTGCGGCTCGACCTCGTGCAGCGACGCACCGGTCAGCGGGACGAAGGCCGTGCCGTTGCCGAGCCCCAGCAGGACCAGCGGCAGGAGGATCGACCAGTAGCTGCTCGTCTCCGACACCCGGCTCAGGAGGGCGAGGGCGGTGGTGGACAGCAGCGTCCCCGCGACCATCACGCGCCTGGGCCCGAACTGCTCGACGAACCGGCGGGCGCTCAGCTGGGAGGCCAGGAAGAGCGCTGCCGTCAGCGGCAGGAAGCCGAGCCCGGTCTGCAGCGGCGTGTAGCCGAGGACGTCCTGGAGGAACAAGGTCGTGAAGAAGAAGGTCCCCATGATGGCGGCCACGAGCAGCAACCGACCGGCATACGAACCCGCACGGGTGCGGTTGGCGAACAGCTCCAGCGGGGTGATCGGGTGCGGCGCCCGCCGCTCGATGACGACGAACGCGGCGAGCAGGGCGACCGCCGCGACGAAGGACGCGATCGTCTCGGCGTTGCCCCAGCCGGCCTCGGCCGCGTGGACGAAGCCGTAGACCAGCGCGGTCATCCCGAGCGTGGAGGTGAGGGCGCCGGCCACGTCGATCTTGCCCCGCGCCCGAGCCGTTTCCGGGACGACGACCAGGGCGGCTGCGACGACGGCCAGGCCGATCGGCACGTTGACGAACATCACCCAGCGCCACGAGAACCACTCGGTGAGCAGTCCCCCGGCGATGAGGCCGATGGCCGCCCCGCCGATGGAGACGCCGGTGAAGAGGCCGAGGGCGCGGGTGCGTTCGCGCGGGTCCGTGAACGTGGACATCAGCAGTGCCAGCACGGCGGGCGCGGCGAGTGCGGCACCGACGCCCTGGGCGGCGCGCGAGGCGACGAGCCAGGTGGCGGTGGTCGCGAAGCCGCCGGCGAACGACGAGACGGCGAACAGCGCCATCCCGGCGACGAAGACGCGGCGGCGGCCGAAGAGGTCGCCGGCCCGCGCGCCGAAGAGCAGCAGGCCACCGAACGCGAGCGTGTAGGCGCTGAGCACCCACGAGAGGCCGGTGGGAGTGAAGTCGAGCGCCGTCTGGATCTTGGGCAGGGCGACGTTCACGATCGTGGCGTCGAGGACGACCATCAGCTGGGCGATGAGGATGACGCCGAGGACGACGCCGGGGGAGACCTGCCGACGCGGGCCCCGCGGGGAAGCCGGTGCAGCAGGAGCCGCCGGAGCGGCGGAAGTCTGGGCAGACACGAGGTCTTGCTCCTTCGGGTACGATGGGTGAGTAAGTGGAAGGTCCCTCCGGATGAACAATACGGAGGCCGCCTCCGGTTTGCAAGTGGGTTGTGCGCGGCTGTGACGCGCGAGCCGTGAAACAGAGAGAGGTATGCCGGGTGGTCCCGACGAGTGCGACCGACCAGCTCAGTGACGAGCGGCCGATGCGTGCCGACGCGCAGCGCAACTACGAGCGCCTCGTGCTCGCGGCTCGCGAGGTGCTGCGTGAGTCCGGCACCGAGTCCTCGCTGGAGGAGATCGCCCGTCGCGCAGGTGTGGGGATCGGCACGTTGTACCGCCGGTTCCCGACCCGGCTGTCGCTGCTGGAGGCGGTCTACCGCGAAGACGTCGACGCCCTCGGTGAGAACACCGCCCGGCTCGTCGAGCAGGAGGAGCCCTGGGAAGCCCTCGAGGCCTGGGTCTGGGTCCTGCTCGACTACGCCGCCACCAAGCGCGCGCTCTTCCAGGAGCTGGTCGACGCGGTGGGCCGCGACTCCGAGCTGTTGACCCACTCGCGCGAGGCGGTCAACGGCGCGGCCGGGCTGGTGCTGCGCAACGCCCAGGAGGCGGGCGTGGCCAGGGCCGAGGTCGAGCCGTCCGACCTGCTCCGCCTCGTCGGGGGCTGCACCATGATGGGCGAGCTCGAGCCGGAGCAGCAGAAGCGGGTGGTGGCCATCGTGCTCGGGCGGGATCCGCTCGACTTCCTGACCTCCCAGTTCGCGACCCGGAAGCGGGCGTCGCCCGTGGTGTGGGACATTGGCGCGGTGGATGAACTCGCGGCTCCTCCCACCCCGGTCTTCTTCCTGGCGGGCGGCACGGGGATCTCGGCCGAGACTCTCGGCAACATGATGCTGCAGCAGTTCCCCTCGGTCTACCTTCACCCGGCGCAAGATCCCGTTCATCACCACGGTGGAGCAGGCGCAGCAGGTCGTCGTCGAGCTCGACGCCGCCATCACCGACTCGGTGACGCCCCTGGTCTTCTCGACGGTGTCCGACGAGGACATCCGTGAGGAGCTGCAGAAGACGGACTGCGCGTTCATCGACCTGTTCGGCTCCCACCTCGACACCGTCGAGCGGGTGCTGCACGTCAACGCCACCCACGGCGTCGGCGCCCTGCACGGTGTCGGCGACAAGGGCCGCTACGACGCCCGGATGAAGGCCATCGAGTTCGCGATGGAGCACGACGACGGCGCGAGCCTGCGCAACCTCGAGCAGGCCGACCTGATCCTCGTGGCGCCGTCCCGGTGCGGCAAGACGCCCACCTCGATGTACCTCGCGTTGCAGCACGGTCTCAAGGTGGCCAACTACCCCCTCGTCGACGAGGACTTCGACACCGGCGGCATACCTCGCCCCATCCGTGGTCTGGTCGACAAGTGCTACGGCCTGCTCTCCACACCCGCCCGGCTCAGCCAGGTGAGGACCGAGCGCCGCCCGGGGTCGACCTATGCCAGCCTCGCCCAGTGCAGCTACGAGCTGCGCCGGGCCGAGGCGCTCTACCGGGCCGCACCGCATCCCGTCGATCAACTCGGCCTCGATGTCGGTGGAGGAGATGGCCGCGGTCATCATGCAGACCAGTCGCCTGGGCAACCTCGCCTAGCGGCACAATCGACCCAGCAACACACTCGCGGCCACTGCCGCCTGTCGAAAGGACCGCCGTGACCGGCAACATCTCCTGGTTCAAGGAACTCGGGTTGGGCGACGTCGACTCGGTGGGCGGCAAGAACGCCTCGCTCGGTGAGATGGTCCAGCACCTGTCCAAGGCGGGCGTGCGCGTACCCGACGGGTTCGCCACGACCGCGGACGCCTACCGGCGCTTCCTCGCCCACGAGGGCCTGGCCGACCGGATCAGTGCGACGCTCGCCGACCTCGACGTCGAGGACACCCGGGCGCTCGCCGAGGCCGGCGCCCAGATCCGCGACCTCGTCGAGGAGCAGCCCTTCCCGGAGGACCTCGACACCGACATCCGCGCGGCATACGACCAGCTCGTGGCCGACACCCCCGGTGAGGTGAGCTGGGCAGTGCGTTCCAGTGCCACCGCCGAGGACCTGCCGGACGCGTCGTTCGCCGGGCAGCAGGAGACCTTCCTCAACGTGACGGGGATCGACAACATCCTGCTCGCCATCAAGAAGGTCTTCGCCTCGCTCTACAACGACCGGGCGATCGCCTACCGCGTGCACAGCAGCTACGAGCACGACGTCGTCGCGCTGTCGGCCGGAGTCCAGCGGATGGTGCGCTCCGACATCGGCTCCTCCGGCGTGATGTTCACGATCGACACCGAGTCCGGCTTCCCCGACGCGGTCTTCGTCACCAGCAGCTACGGGCTCGGCGAGGCGGTCGTGCAGGGCGCGGTGAACCCGGACGAGTTCTACGTCTACAAGCCGGCTCTGCGCGCCGGCCGGCCCGCGATCCTCAAGCGTGGTGTCGGCGGCAAGGCCACCAAGATGGTCTACACGCAGGACTCCGAGGTGGGTCGCTCGATCGACTTCGTGCCGGTCGACGAGGCCGACCGCGGGCTGCTCAGCCTGACCGACGACGAGGTCACCGAGCTCGCCCAGCACGCCCTCAGGATCGAGGAGCACTACGGCCGGCCGATGGACATCGAGTGGGGCAAGGACGGCGTCGACGGCGGGCTCTACATCCTGCAGGCGCGGCCCGAGACGGTGAAGTCGCGCCAGTCCGGCTCGACGCTGCAGCGGTTCCGGATGGACGAACGCGGTCCGGTCATCGTCGAGGGCCGCGCGATCGGCCAGAAGATCGGCGCCGGTGCGGTGCGGATCCTCACCTCGGCCGAGTCGATGCACGAGTTCAAGCCCGGCGAGATCCTCGTCGCCGACATGACCGACCCCGACTGGGAGCCGGTCATGAAGCGGGCCAGCGCCATCGTCACCAACCGCGGCGGACGCACCTGTCACGCGGCGATCATCGCCCGCGAGCTCGGCATCCCGGCTGTGGTCGGCACGGGCACCGCGACGACCACGCTCACCGACGGGCAGGAGGTGACGGTGTCGGCCGCCGAGGGTGACACCGGCCTCGTCTACGACGGTCTCCAGAAGTTCTCCGTCACCGAGACCGCGCTCGACGACATGCCCGACGTGGCCGTCAAGATCATGATGAACGTCGGGACGCCCGACCAGGCGTTCGAGTTCTCCCGCTTGCCCCACAAGGGAATTGGGCTTGCGCGCCTCGAGTTCATCATCAACCGCCAGATCGGCATCCACCCCAAGGCGCTGCTCGAGCTCGAGGACCAGGAGCCCGGCATCCGCGCGGAGATCGAGGCCCTCATCGCGGCCTACGACGGCCCGCGCGACTACTTCGTCAAGCGCGTCGCCGAAGGTGTCTCGATGCTCGCGGCGGCCTTCGCCCCCGAACCGGTCATCGTGCGGATGAGCGACTTCAAGTCCAACGAGTATGCCGGGATGCTGGGTGGGGAGCGCTACGAGCCGGACGAGGAGAACCCGATGATCGGGTACCGCGGCGCCGCACGCTACCTCTCACCGGAATTCGCCGAGTGCTTCGCGATGGAGTGCGAGGCGCTGCGGCTGGTGCGTGACGAGATGGGCCTGACCAACGTCAAGGTGATGATCCCGTTCGTCCGCACGCTGACCGAGGCCGAGGGCGTCATCGCGCTGCTGGGTGAGAACGGCCTGCGGCGCGGGGAGAACGACCTGCAGGTCGTGATGATGTGCGAGGTGCCGTCGAACGCGGTCAACGCCGATGCGTTCCTCGAGCACTTCGACGGGTTCTCCATCGGCTCGAACGACCTGACCCAGCTGACCCTCGGGCTGGACCGCGACTCCGCACTGGTCGCGGGCGGCTTCGACGAGCGCGACCCCGCGGTGAAGAAGATGCTCACGATGGCGATCGAGGCGTGCCGGGCCAAGGGCAAGTACGTCGGGATCTGCGGCCAGGGCCCCTCGGACCACCCCGACCTCGCCGACTGGCTGATGGACCAGGGCATCGAGTCGATGTCGCTCAACCCCGACACCGTCGTCGAGACCTGGCTCCGGCTGGCCAAGCGCCAGGCCACAGCCGAGTCCGGGACCTCTGTCGGGCACTGACCCGCTCCATGGTGCTTGTCGAGATCTGTGTCGACGACGTCGACGGTGCCCGTACGGCCGAGCGGTGCGGCGCTGACCGGGTCGAGCTCTGCACGAACCTGGCTGAGGGCGGCACGACCCCGAGCCTCGGCATGGTGGCCACGGTGCTGTCCGTCGTCCAGCGGGTCGGCGTACAGGTCCTCGTGCGGCCCCGGGGCGGCGACTTCGTCTACGACGGCGACGAGGTGGCCACGATGCTCACCGACATCCGGGCCATGCTCGCGCTCCCGAGGCGGGTCACCCTGGGCTTCGTCGTCAACGCCCTGACAGCGTCAGGTGAGGTCGACGAGCCGACCGTGGCCGCGCTCGTCGACGCCTGCGAAGGGTCGCCCGTGACCTTCAGCCGCGCCTTCGACGAGGTGCCCGACCAGCTGTCCGCCGTGCGCACCCTGGCCGGACTCGGCGTGGGGAGGGTGCTCACTGCCGGAGGCCCAGGCATGGCCGCGGCCGGCACGGCGCGGCTGCGCGAGCTCGTGCACCTCGGAGACGCAGAGGCAGGCGTCGAGGTGTTGGCCGCCGGCGGCATACGTGCTGCCAACGTCGAGGCGCTGCTCGCGGCCACGGGCGTCCGCGAGATCCACCAGCGCGCCCCGCACGAGCGGGACGGCCGCACGCGCACGTCCGCCGACGAGGTGTCGGCTGTCGTGGCCGCGGTGCGGCGGATGGCAGCCTCGTGAGTGGGCGGCTCCCGAGGATCGCGCTCGTCGGGATCTCGCTCGAGGCGAGCACCTTCTCGCCGGCGCGGACGGTGGAGGCCGACTTCACCTGTCGCGAGGGTGACGAGATCGCGGACTACTACCCGTTTCTCGCGCCGGGCCATCCTGTCGGTGACAGCGCGCGATGGGACCTGCTCGTGCACTACCGCTCACTGCCCGGCGGGGCGGTCCCCGAAGCCGACTTCGACCGGATGTGCCAGCGGATGCTGGCCGCGCTCGCCACTGGTGCCGCCACTGGTGGCCGCTATGACGGCGTGCTGGTGGACCTCCACGGCGCCCTGAGCGTGCTGGACCCGGCCGGCGAGCCAAGGCTCGACCCGGAGGGGGAGCTGGCCGAGCGGATCCGGGAGGTCGTCGGGTCGGAGGCGCTGATGTCGAGCGGGATGGACCTGCACGGCAACGTGTCGGACCGGCTGGCCGGCGCGCTCGACCTGCTGACCTGCTACCGGCAGGCTCCCCACGAGGACTGGCTCGAGACGAAGGAGCGCTCGGCGCGGACCCTGGTCGCAGAGCTCGCGCGGGTGGGTTTTGGTGGCAGCAGGGCGCTCAAGGCCCGGGCGGTGGTCCCGGTCCTCCTGCCGGGGGAGATGACGAGCACCCGCAACCCGCCTGCTGACCGGTTGTACGCCGCGGTGGAGCAGGTGGCCGGGCTGCCCGGCATCGTGGACGCGGGCCTCTGGATCGGCTACCCGTGGGCCGACGAGCCCCGCAACCACGCGACCGTGGTCGTCGTGGGGCAGCCCGAAGCCGACCCGGTGGGCCACGCCGGACGGATTGCGCAGGAGATGTGGAGCGCACGCGAGGAGTTCGGCTTCGTAGCGCCCGCGGCTCCGCTCGACGAGTGCCTGGACACGGCGTTCGCGTCGACCAGCCGCCCGTTCTTCGTCTCGGACTCGGGGGACAACCCCACTGCAGGGGGTGCCGGCGACGTCACATGGACTCTGGCCAGGCTGCTCGAGCGGCCCGAGGTCATGGGCGCCCGGTCGGTGGTCTACGCCTCCATCCCCGACGCGGGCGCGGTGCGGCGTTGCGTCGAGGCCGGTGTGGGGGCAGAGCTGACCGTGGACGTCGGAGCAGTCGTGGACCGGCGGTTGTCGCCGCCGGTGCGGCTCGCCGGCACGGTCGAGCACATCACCCGCGGCGACCCGGTGGCCCTGACGGAGGTGGTCCTGCGAGTCGGCGGTCTCGAGGTGGTCGTCACCGAGCGGCGCAAACCCTTTCACCTCGTCGAGGACTTCCTGCGCAACGGGATCGACCTCGCAGACCGCGATGTCGTCGTCGTGAAGATCGGCTACCTCGAACCCGAGCTCTACGCGGCGGCCACCGACTGGATGCTCGCACTGACACCCGGAGGCGTCGACCAGGACCTGCAGCGGTTGGGACACAAGAGGATCCGGCGCCCCATGTACCCCTGGGACCGCGACATGGCGGAGCCCGACCTCGCTGCCCAGGTGGTCACCCGTTCGGGCGATTCGGGAATGAACGCCCGGCCCGGTAGTGTTTGACCCGTTGGTTGCGCACTGTCGTGCACCACAGGTCGTCTGCTCCGCGCCCCAACTACTGGTTGGCGCCGTCAGCTCACAGGTTCGTGAGTGGTCCAGCATCTTCGGCCACTCCCTACTGCTGATGAGAGCATCCTTTGTCCACGCACGCCATGTCCCTGAACCGCGCCCCCGTCCCTGTGTCATTTGTCGACCTCGGCATCCACCCCCGTGTGCTTGCCGCACTGCGTGAGCGCGGCATCGAGCTGCCGTTCCCGATCCAGGCAGCGACCCTGCCCGACTCGCTCGCGGGCCGCGACGTCCTCGGCCGTGGCCGCACCGGCAGCGGCAAGACGGTAGCCTTCGCGCTGCCGATGGTCGCCGCTCTCGCGAAGTCCGGTCGCCGTCGCGCGCCGCACACCCCGCGTGCCCTCGTGCTCGTCCCCACCCGTGAGCTGGCCATCCAGGTCGCCGAGACCGTGACACCCCTTGCGGCCGCGCTCGAGCTGCGCACCATGACCATCTTCGGTGGCGTGGGCCAGAACCCGCAGGTCTCCGCGCTGCGTCGCGGGATCGACATCGTCATCGCCACCCCGGGCCGGCTCGAGGACCTCATCGGTCAGGGCCATGTCCGCCTGGGTGAGATCGAGGTGACCGTCCTCGACGAGGCCGACCACATGGCCGACCTCGGGTTCCTGCCCGCCGTGAAGCGCCTGCTCGACGCCACCCCGCGGGACGGCCAGCGGCTGCTCTTCTCCGCCACCCTCGACAACGCGATCGACCAGCTGGTGAAGCGCTACCTGCACAACCCGGTCACCCACAGCGTCGACAGTGCCGCCTCCCCGGTGCCGGCCATGACGCACCACCTCTTCAACGTGTCGCGTGACAACAAGCCGGCCGTGGTGCGCGAGCTCGTTGCAGGACAAGGCCGGACGCTTGCCTTCACCCGCACCAAGCACGCCGCCAAGAAGCTCGCCAAGCAGCTCACCGCGTCAGGCATCCCAGCAGTCGACCTGCACGGCAACCTGTCCCAGAGCGCACGCCAGCGCAACCTCGCGGCCTTCAGCGAAGGCAGCAGCCGGGTGCTCGTCGCCACCGACATCGCCGCTCGTGGCATCCACGTCGACGACGTCACGCTTGTCGTGCACGTCGACCCGCCGGCCGAGCACAAGGCCTACCTGCACCGTTCGGGCCGCACCGCCCGCGCCGGCGCCGAGGGCGTCGTCGTGACCGTGTCCACCCCCGAGGAGCGTGGTGACACGCGCACCCTCATGCGCCAGGCCGGCATCAAGCCGACCGCCGTCGACGTGGCCCCTGGGCACCCGGCCATCGGCGACCTGACCGGTCCGGCAGCCGAGCTCGTCACCCCGGCCCCCGTGGCGGCGCAGCCCGGCAACGGCAACGGTGGACGCTCGCAGCGTGGCCGTGGCGGCTCGGGCGGGCCCCGCCAGCAGGGCGGCTCCGGTCGGGCAGCCGGTGGCGGCGCTCGTGGTCCCGCAAGTGGCGGCCGCGGTCGTCGCGGTGGCTCGCAGTCCTCGAGCACGCAGTCTTCCGGCACGGCGTCCTACCGAACCGAGACCCCCGGGTCGGGCGGCGCCAGCTCGCAGCGCAACCGTTCCCAGCCGTCGCGCGGTGGCGCCCGTCAGGGTGGCGGCTCGCAGGGCGGCTCCCGCTCCGGTGGCGGCATCGCCGCCTTCTCCGCAGGTCGCCGCGGCCGCTGAGCCAGCGCGCCGTCCGGCGCACGCGGCATACCCGCACGCTCTGGATTGGAGCGGGAACTTCCGGGTATCCGGAAGTTTCGCTTCCAACAGGGCTTGGAGTGGGTCGGCGGCTGCGTCAGTGCTGGGAGGGGCGACGACGACGCCAGGACTCCAGGATGTGCACGTCCATGGCCCGGCTCGCGGCCTCGGCGTCACCGGACAGCACGGCGTCGTGGACGCGCTGGTGCGCCTCGTTGGTGAGCCGGATGTGTTCGGCAGAGGGATCGCCGACGTATCGCAGTGACCGGTAGGCCTCGACCGTGAGGTTGTGGATCATGGCGCGCCCCAAGCGGTTTCGGGAGGCGGCCATGATCGCGTCGTGGAACGCGACGTCCGCCTTGAGGTATGCCGGGGCGTCGCCGATGGTGTCGTCCAGCTCGTGCATCCGTGCGGTGATGAGGGCGCGTTCCTCGTCGTCGGCCTTGGTCGCCGCCTGGCCGGCCATCTGGGCCTCCAGTGCCCGGCGGACGTCCACGAGGTCGCCGAGGATGGAGTTCTCCGCGTCATGGCGTACCACCGCGGACAGGACCGTGGGGTTGAGCAGGTCCCACTCGGTCATCGGGCAGATCCGCGTGCCCTGACCCTGCTGGACCGTCACCAGCCGCATCGTCTCGAGCGTCTTGACGGCCTCCCGGACCACGGTGCGGGACACCCCGAAGGTCTCGCAGAGGACAGGCTCGATCGGCAGGCTCGCTCCGGTGGGCAGCTCGCCGCCGACGAGCCGGTCGACGAGCTCCTCGACCACAGCGGTCGCGAGCCGTCGGGGCCGTCGTGGCCAGGGTGTGGCGGTCGCCTCGATCATGTCCGGAGCCTAGCGAGAGGAGCTGTCGACAATGACGTATGACGAATAGTGATCTGGATGCGCTGCGTCGGTGCCGACCGGCGGTGAGACCTCAAGGGCGGCCAGGCAGCGCGGCATACGCCCACGGGAGTATGCCGCGTCGCCCCCTGTGGCTGACGCCGCCGAAGCGGCGTCGTTCCCTAGGGTGGCTGGCATGCGTGAGCCCGACGACCTGACGGTGCCCCCTGGGGTCCACCGTGGATGCGCGGTCGCGAGGACGTGGGCGCGTCAGGGGCCACCACCGGTCGCACGCTTCGTGTTCGCCTTCGTCGTCGGTGTGATCCAGGTCGGCGGCAGCTTCGGCGCCTCGAGCCACGCCCAGCCGCAGCGGCGCCCGCTCGACGTGCTGGCAGTCCTGCTGCTCCTCGTCGCACCGGTGGCGATCACGGTGGCTGCGCCGGTTCCCGGTGCAGGCGACCGCGGCCGTCGCGGTCGCCGTCGCCGTCTACCTCGGCCGCGGCTATGCCTACGGTCCGGTCTTCCTCGGGCTGGCCGTCGCCCTGCTCTCCGCCGTCGTGCGCGGCCACCGCGCTGGTCGCCTGGCTCGGCGCTGCCGTCGTGCTCGCGGGTGATGCCGTCGGCCGGCTGCTGTTCGACACCGACACCTGGTCCTGGCAGTCGCAGGGCGGGCTGCTCGCCTGGACCCTCGTGGTGCTCGCCGTCGCGGAGGTGGTGCGCAGCTGGCGGGAGCGCGCGGCGACCTACCGGGCAGGCGGCGCGGGAGACCCGGCTGCGCCAGGCCGGGGAGGAGCGGCTGCGCATCGCGCAGGAGCTGCACGACGTCGTCGCGCACCACATGTCGCTCATCAACGTGCAGGCGGGGGTCGCGCTGCACCTCGCCGACCGCAAGCCCGAACAGGTCGAGCCGGCCCTGCTCGCCATTCGCGACGCGAGCAAGGAAGCCCTGACCGAGCTCAGGTCGCTGATCGACGTGCTGCGCCTCGACGGCGCCCCCGCGCCCCGCTCGCCGGTGGCGAACCTCGCCGGTCTCGACGACATCGTCGAACGCAGCGGCCACGCCGGTCTGCAGGTCACCAAGACGGTGACCGGGACCGTGCGGGCGCTGCCCGCGGCGGTGGAGCTCGCGGCATACCGGATCGTGCAGGAGGCGATCACCAACATCGTCCGGCACGCGCACGCGACGCGGGCCGCGGTGACCCTCGACTACGGTGACGACGTGCTCTCGCTCATGATCGAGGACGACGGCGACGGCGGGGCACGGCTGGCAAACCTGGTGCAGGGCAACGGGATCAGCGGCATGCAGGAACGTGCGCGCGCCCTGGGCGGAGACCTGCGGATCGCGGCGGCCACCAGTGGAGGGCTGCACGTCGAGGCCGGCCTCCCGACGGGTGGCCCGCGATGATCCGCGTCGTGCTGGCCGACGACCAGGCCCTCCTGCGAGCCGGCATCCGCGCGCTGCTGGATGCCGAGGACGACATCGAGGTCGTGGGGGAGGCCTCGGACGGTGCGGAGGCGGTCGCTCCTCGTGCGCGAGACCGAGCCGGACGTCGTGCTGATGGACATCAGGATGCCGGGCACCGACGGCCTCGAGGCCACCCGCCAGATCGCAGCGGACGAGCGGTTGGCGGGCACCCGGGTCGTGATGCTGACCACCTTCGACCTCGACGAGTACGTCTTCGAGGCGGTGCGGATCGGAGCGAGCGGGTTCCTCGTCAAGGACACCGAGCCGGCCGAGCTGCTGCGCGGGGTCCGCGCGGTCGCGGCAGGTGACGCCCTGCTCAGCCCCGGCGTCACCCGTCGGCTGATCGGTGAGTTCGCCACCCGGAGCCGACCGAACGCCGCACCCGCCGCGGCCGGACGCCTCGGCGAGCTGACCGAGCGCGAGCGCGAGGTCGTCGCGCTCGTCGGCGAGGGTCTCAACAACGACGAGATCGCGCAGCGGCTGTTCCTCAGCCCTGCGACCGCCAAGACCCACGTGAGCCGCTCGATGATCAAGCTGCACGTGCGCGACCGCGCCCAGCTCGTGGTGCTCGCCTACGAGTCGGGGCTCGTGCGGCCGGGGTGGTCCGAGGAGTAGCCGCGGCCACTCGGGCTACGCCCAGGGGAGCAGGCCAGGTGTCGCCCGCGGTGGGATTCGGAAAGTGCTCTCCCACCGAAGGATTGAGGAGTCAGCTCAATCCGACCAAGGAGTTCCCATGATCACCGTCGATCGCCACCGCGACAACCGCAGCCACCCTGGCTGCCGACCACGACCACTGGAACGGCCCCGGCCCGTGGTGGCCGATCTTCCCGTTCCTGTGGCTGCTCTTCATCATCGGCATCTTCGCCGCCTTCCGCTTCTTCGGCTTCCGCCGCTGGCGCCAGGTGCAGGGGTACGCCGGCACCCGCGCCGGGGAGGCCAAGCTCGCCGAGCGCTATGCCGCCGGCGAGATCGACGAGCAGGAGTACGAGCGCCGGCTCGCCACCCTCAAGCGGATGGGGTCGTCATGACCGCCTCCGTCACGACACACGGCCCGCCGGTCGTCGAGGTCTCGGACCTGACCAAGCGCTACGGCGCGGTCGCCGCGGTGGACGGGGTCAGCCTCACCGTCCACCGCGGGGAGGTCTTCGGCTTCCTCGGACCCAACGGCGCCGGCAAGACCACCACGCTTCGCATGCTGCTCGGCCTGGTGTCCCCGACGAGTGGCCGAGCCAGCGTGCTCGGCCGCTCGCCGGGCGACCCGGATGTCGTTGCGCCGCACCGGATCCCTGATCGAGGGTCCCGGCTTCTACCCCTACCTGTCCGGCCGCGCCAACCTCGACGTGCTGGCCCGGTATGCCGGTGTGCCCGGTTCCAGCGTCATGCCGGCGCTGGAGCTGGTCGACCTCGCCGGGCGCGCCGGCGACAAGTTCGGCACCTACTCGCTCGGCATGAAGCAGCGGCTCGGCGTGGCCGCCGCGCTGCTCAAGGACCCGGAGCTGGTGATCCTCGACGAACCCACGAACGGCCTTGACCCGCAAGGCATGCGCGACATGCGTCGCCTCATCGCGGACCTCGGCGCCCAGGGCAGGACCGTCATCCTGTCCAGCCACCTGCTGGGCGAGGTGCAGGCGATCTGCGAGCGCGTGGCGGTCATCGACCGGGGCCGGATCGTCACCGAGGGCACTGTCGAGCAGCTCCGCGGAGAGAGCGAGCTCGAGGTGACCGCCACTCCGTCCGACACCGCCCTCGCGCAGCTGCGAGCGCTGCCCTTCGTCGAGGAGGTCCGCCGGGTCGACGGTGCGCCTGCTCGTGAAGGCGCCGACGCGGCATACCGCTGACATCACCCGCGTGCTCGTGGAGGCGGGGGTGTCCGTGACCGGGCTGCGCCGCGCCGAGCGGCAGCTGGAGGACGTCTTCTTCGACCTGACCACCCACGGTGCTGCCGCTGGCGCCGTTGGACACACCACCAACAGCTCCGACACCCAGGAGGTGTCCCATGTCTGACCTCACCGCCATCACCCGCGCCGAGCTGTCCAAGCTCGTCCGTCGGCCTGCAGCCTGGGTGCTGCTCGCCACCGCGATCACGCTCAGCCAGGTGTTCGGCTTCGTCATCCCCTACCTGTCGTACCGCACCGGTTCGGGCGGTGCCATGACCGACGGGGAGAGCAAGGCGCAGCTGCTCGCCGGCACCCTGCCGGCCGAGGTCGTGACCAACACGACGGCCGCCTTCCCGGTGTTCGCCGGTGCACTCGCCCTCGTGCTGGGGGCGCTGGTCGCCGGCAACGAGTTCACCGGCGGGACCATCAAGACCCTGTTCACCCAGGGTCCGCGCCGTGCCGTCGTGCTCGGCGGTCAGGTCGTCGCCCTGGTCGTCGCGACCGGCGTCGGGGTGCTGGCGATGTTCGCCGCGTCCGCCGCGAGCTCGGCCGGAATCGCGCTCGCGGAGAACCAGTCGATGGACTGGCCGTCCCTCGCCTCGCTCGCGTCCGGGCTCGGATCGGGCTGGCTCGTCATGGCGATGTGGGCCACCCTCGGCGCCTCGCTCGGCGTCGTCCTGCGGGCGGTCGCACTGCCGATCGGGCTGGGCGTCGTCTGGATCCTGGGGATCGAGAACCTCATCTCGGCCGTGGCCGGCAGCTCACTGACGGCACTCAAGCCACTGCGCGACGTCCTTCCCGGCGTGAGCTCCGGGTCGCTCATCCTGTCGGTGCTGCCCGCCCAGACCGGCGAGCTGCCGCCAGGGGTGCAGGCCGCGGTGAGTGGTCAGCGAGGGCTCGTGACGGTGGCCACCTACGTCCTCGTCGCAGGCCTCGCGCTGGTCGCCGTGGCTCGCCGGCGCGACGTCGCCTGAGCCGCCGTGGTCACCCGCTCTCCCTGTTCAGGTCAGACTGAGCAGGGCGAGCGCGTAGGCGCACTCGGCATCCGGGTCGCTGAAGGACGCCCGGGCCTCCTCGGTCTCCACACGCACGAGCCACTGCCCGTCCTCACGGCTGAGCGACACGAGCCGTTCGCCGATCAGCTCACGCAGCTGGTCCTCGCGGGGCAGCCACAGAGCGGTGTCGAGGGTGACCGAGTCGAGGGCCCACTCGGTGGTGCCGTTGAACCCGAGCAGCGGCTGGCCCTTGAAGGTGTGCACGTCGATGGTGAGGTGGCTGATCCAGAAGACCTCGCCCACCACGTTGGGCTGGTCGATGGTGAACCGGTCACCCGGTGCCGGCTCCCAGAGCACGCCATCGCGGCTGAGGCTGCGGGCCAGCTCGACGGTGATCACCTGTCGAGCCTACGTCGCAGGACGCTGTGCCGCGGCTGGCTGCCACACTGGACGTTCGCGACAGCGGTCACCGACGCCGTAGAGAAGAGAGACGCATGACCCCACCTTCCCCCACCAGCGGTGCACCCGGCAGCCTGATGGCGGCCGAGATCTCAGAGCAGCCGGCGGTCTTCGACCGGATCCTGCTCGAGAGCCCTGCGCCGGTGAGTGCGCTCGTGGACGAGATCCGGCGCACTGCACCGCGGTTCGTCGTCATCGCTGCACGGGGGACGAGCGACCACGCGGCTCTCTACTTCAAGTACCTCGTGGAGATCGGCCTCGGTCTGCCCTGCGGCCTCGCCTCGCCGTCGACCACCACCGCGTACGGCGCGACGCCCGACCTGAAGGACGTCCTGTGGTTGGCGGTCAGCCAGTCGGGTGGCTCGCCCGACCTGCTGCAGTCGACCCGCGCGGCGGCCGAGGCAGGCGCGCTCACGCTCGCGGTGACCAACGCCCCCGACTCGCCCCTGGCCCAGGCCGCCCGGTTGCACCTCGACATCCGGGCAGGTGCCGAGCGGGCGGTGGCCGCGACCAAGACCTACACGGCGACGCTGCTCTCCCTCTGGCTGCTCTTCGACGCGTGGCGCGGCGGGGACGGCTCGGCGGCGGCCGGGCTCTCGGATCTCGCTGACGAGGTCGTGACGAGCCAGGACGTCGCAGCCGTCGCCGGACGGTTCCGGTTCGTCGACAAGATCGTCGTCACCGGGCGCGGCTACGCCTACCCCACGGCCCGGGAGGCAGCGCTCAAGCTGATGGAGACGTCCTACCTGGCGGCACACGCCTTCTCGGGCGCGGATCTGCTGCACGGACCGCTGGCCATGATCGACGAGGACCGTCCGGTCGTGGCCGTCGTCCCGCACGGCGTGGCCGGCGCCGCGATGGCGCCGGTCCTCGAACGCCTGGGTGAACGGGGCGCCGACCTCACCGTCGTGGGTGACCCCTCGATGGCCGGCAGCAACCCGCTCATCGCGCTGCCGTCCGTCGCCGAGGAGCTGAGCCCCCTGCTGGAGATCATCCCGCTGCAACGGCTCGCGCACGCCATGGCCGTCGCCCGGCACTACGACCCGGATGCGCCGCGGGGGCTGTCGAAGGTCACCCGGACGACCTGAACCGGCCGCCGGGTCAGGTCGTCCGGGTCAGCAGCCGGCGGTGTGCGGTTGGGTCGCCTGGGCGGACTTGGCAGGGGCGGCGAGGGCGGCGAACTTGGTGCCGAGGACGAGGTCCACCGACGTGTCCGTGCGCTTGTCCGCCACCGCCTTGGAGCCCTTGACCAGACCCAGCACCAGCTTGCCGGCCGCCTTGCCCTTGGGCCCGTAGCGGACCTCGGCGGTCGTGGTGACGTCCTTCGAGAGCGGGTCGTTGCTCACCGTCCCCACCTTGAACCCGCGCTTGCGGACATCGGCGGCGGTCTTGGCGGCCAACCCGTTGCGGTCGGTGGCGTTGTAGACGTTGACCGTGACCTGTTTCGGAGCCAGGACGGCGGCGGCGGTCGTGGCCGTGCACGACGTCGTGGGCGTGGCTCGTGGCTTGTCGCTGTGCTGGTAGTAGGAGTAGGCGTACCAGAACGCGAAGAACAGCATGAGCGCCACGACACCGAGCGTGATCAGGGCTCGCCGTCGACGCGCGCGTCGCGATCGCGACGCACCCGACTCCACGACGTAGCTCATGCACCCACCTCCGCCCGCGACACGCTGTCTGGATGGCTCAGTGCAGCCTCAGACACCTGGGGTCAGTCAAGCACGAGGACGCGCGCGTGCAGGGTAGGACGCTGCTGGAGTGCGGCGCGAAGCGCACGGTGCAGCCCGTCCTCGAGGTAGAGGGTGCCCTCCCACTCGACCACGTGGGCGAACAGGTCCCCGTAGAAGGTCGAGTCCTCGGCCAGCAGGTGGCCCAGGTCGAGGGTGCGCTTCGTGGTGACGAGCTGCTCGAGACGCACCAGGCGTGGCGGCACGTCGGCCCAGTCCCTGGGCGTCTGCTTGCCGTGGTCGGGGTAGGGACGGCCCTCGCCCACCTTCTTGAAGATCACCCAGCCACCATAGGCGGTGGGACGGGTGGAGGTCCGAGTTCGTCCGACCTGCTGGACGTGCTCCGGTGCTGCAGCACGCGCGTCGTCTCACCCGCCCGACGGGTGCGCGGCCGCACTAGAGTGCCGAATGTGACCGAGAACGCGACGCCAGCACAGCCCGAGCAGCCCACGACCGAGCCGGCCACAGCTGCGCCGGCCGTCGAGGCGCCAGCAGGCGCATCGCCCGCGCCTGCACCGAAGCCCGCCGACGTCCCCGCAGGGTCGAGCGCGCACCTCGACGAGATCCGGGCGGGCTACTCCTTCGAAGGAGCGGCCCTGCTCTTCGGCGCCACCGTCATCGACGGCAAGGCTCATCCCGATGCGCCCGTGCGAGTCCCGCTCGCCACCCTGAACCGACACGGCCTCGTGGCCGGGGCCACCGGCACCGGCAAGACCAAGACCTTGCAGCTGATGGCCGAACAGCTGTCCGGTCAGGGCGTGCCGGTGTTCCTCGCCGACATCAAGGGTGACCTCTCCGGGATGGCCACGGCCGCGACTGCCAACGACAAGATCACCGCCCGCTCGACGGAAGTCGGGCAGCAGTGGGTCGGCACGGCATACCCGACCGAGTTCCTCTCACTCGGCGGCCAGGGCAACGGCATCCCGATCCGCGCGGCGGTCTCGTCGTTCGGCCCGACCCTGCTCTCGAAGGTCCTCGGGCTCAACGAGACGCAGGAGTCCAGCCTCGGGCTCGTCTTCCACTACGCCGACTCCAAGCAGCTGTGGCTCGACGACCTCAAGGACCTGCGGGCCGTCGTCTCCTTCCTCACCTCCGACGAGGGCAAGGCCGACCTCAAGGAGCTCGGCGGCCTCTCGTCGGCGACGGCCGGGGTCATCCTGCGCGAGCTCGTCACGTTCGCCGACCAGGGGGCCGAGGCGTTCTTCGGCACGCCCGAGTTCGACACCAAGGACCTGCTGCGCCTGGCCGGCGACGGCAAGGGTCTGGTGACCTGCCTCGAGCTGCCTGCGGTGCAGGACCGGCCAGCGCTGTTCTCGACGTTCCTCATGTGGATGCTCGCCGACCTCTACCACGACCTGCCCGAGGTGGGTGACCCCGAGAAGCCCAACCTGGTCTTCTTCTTCGACGAGGCGCACCTGCTGTTCAATGGTGCGTCGAAGGCGTTCCTCGACGCGATCCAGCAGACCGTCCGGCTGATCCGTTCCAAGGGCGTCGGTGTCTTCTTCGTGACGCAGAGCCCCAAGGACGTGCCGGGCGACGTGCTCGCCCAGCTCGGCAACCGGGTCCAGCACGCGCTGCGCGCCTACACCCCCGAGGACGCCAAGGCGCTGAGGGCCGCGGTCTCGACCTACCCGCACAGCGAGTACGACCTCGAAGAGCTGCTGACCTCGCTCGGCACGGGCGAGGCCGTCGTGACCGTGCTCTCCGAGAGGGGGGCGCCGACCCCGGTCGCGTGGACCCGGATGATCGCGCCCCAGTCGCTGATGGCGCCGTCCGACGAAGCCACCGTCAAGGGCATCATCGCGGCCTCGACCCTCGGCGTGAAGTACGCGACGGCCACCAACCGGGACTCCGCCTTCGAGATGCTCCAGGCCAAGGAGGCGGCCACTGCTGCGACCGCCGAGCGCGCGGCCAGGTCACAGACCCCCACGCCTCAGCCGACCCGGGCTGGGCAGACCAGCAAGACTCGGACGCCCAAGGCAGAGCCGGGCATCGTCGAGCAGGTGGTCAAGTCCAGCGCGTTCAAGTCCGCGCTGCGGTCGGCTGGCACGGTGCTCGGCCGCGAGATCACCCGCTCGATCTTCGGCACCGCCCGCCGCTGACGCGAGGTATGCCGCGTGGTCACCACGCGGCGTACCCCTGCACGAGCCCGCTGGGGCGTTCGACTGCCGCCGGACGATCAGGTCGCCCTGCTCGCGGTGACCCTGAGCACGAGGAGCGTGAAAGGGAGCGTCACCTGATCTCTCGGCGGCGGCCTCGCGCGCCATCTGCCTGTGGAGAACTCGCCGCCCGACCGCGGGTCGTGTCCAGACTGAGGTGGTGCAGGTATCAGCAGCGGTGGCCGAGCTCGGCGGGATCACGTCCCGCAAGCCGCTGTTGGGCATGGTGACCCGGGGCGACCTCGACCGTGCGGTGGCGTCGGGACAGGTGGTGCGCGTGACTCGCGGCCGCTACGCGCTGCCAACCGACGACATCGCACAGAAGCTCGCGCACGAGATGACGGGCACCGCTGTGCTGATCACGGCGGCCGCGCACTGGGGATGGGCCCGGATGTGGGAGCCGCGCAGGCCGCAGATTGCCGTGCCGCGCGGCCGCAACGTCATGGCGGAGCGACGTCATTGCGTCGACCTGAAATGGCGGACCATTCCCGTGTCGGATGTGGTCGACGGCTGGGTTACCTCCCGGGAGCGCACGCTGGTCGACTGCGCGACCTCGCTGCCGTTCGACCAGGCACTGGCCATCACCGACTCCGCCCTCAGGGATCGCGCCGTCACTCGGTCCGACCTGATGGTTCGTGCCTCGTCCCTGTCCCGGCTGCATCGCGGTCGGGTCGAGCGGGTGTTCAGCCTGGCCAGCCCACTGGCTGCCAACCCGTTCGAGTCCGCCCTTCGCGCTATCGCGATGGAGGTGCCGGGGCTCGAAGTACAGTGCCAGCTGCGGATCGATGACGAGCGCGGCTGGGTCGGTCGCGTCGACCTGGCCGATCGCAGTCTGCGCATTGTCATCGAAGCCGACAGCATGGAGTACCACGGCGAGCGGGAGGCGATGGACAAGGACGTGGAGCGCTACACCCGGCTGACCTGCGACGGGTGGCTGGTGCTCCGGTTCACCTGGTACCACGTCATGACCAGACCGGAATGGGTGGCCACCATGCTCGCGAAGGCGGTCGTTCAGCGGGCCGGCGCTCAGCGGGCCGCCTGACCGCCGCGGGCTGCCTGACTCTGCCGCCCGACGATCAGGTCGCCGACGTCGACTGGGCTCTGAGCACGGGCAACGCCAGCCCGAGCGCGACCTGATCTTCCGGCGGCAAGACGCAGCGAGACCTGGCTCCGCGGCTCACCCCAGCAGGGCGGCGACCACCAGGATGACCGGCACGGCTCCGATCGTCGTGATGAGGATGGTGTCGCGGGCCAGCACGGTGGCGCGGTCGTAGCGGGTGGCGTGCACGAAGATGTTCTGCGCCGTCGGCAGGGCCGAGGTCACCACGATCGCCAGCAACGCGTGTCCCTCGACGCCGAGCACCACGCTGGCGACGAGGTAGGCCACCACCGGCTGGACGAGCAGCTTGAGCGTGGAGGTCGTGGCGAGCTCGGCCTGCGACCCGGCCTTCCCCAGCCCGGGACCCAGCCGCAGCGCGATGCCGTAGGCGACGAGCATGGACGGCACCGCCATGTTGCCGAGCAGGCCGAGCGGGTCAGCGACGTAGGTCGGGAGGGTCCAGCCGGTGATCGACAACAGCACTCCGACCAGCGAGCCGACCGTGAGTGGGTTCTTGAACGGACGCGAGGCGAGCTGCCACGGTGACGCGGTACGCCCGTGGGCGTCGGCGTCCAGGAAGCCCAGGGCCAGTGGCTGCAGGACGAGCATCTGCAGCAGGAGGGTGGGTGCCACGTAGGCCGCGTCCCCGAGGACGTAGCTGGCCACCGGGATGCCGAGGTTGCCAGCGTTGACGTATGCCGCGGACAGGGCGCCGATGGTGGTGTCACCGAGGCCGCGGTGCCAGACCCAGCGGGCCAGGGCGACGTAGATCGCCGCGGCCGCGACCACTCCCGCGATGGACGCCACCAGGTTGGCAGAGAGCACCTGGTGGACGTCGGCCCGGGACAACGTGATGACCATGAGGGCCGGGCTGGCGACGAAGAAGGCGATGCGCGAAAGGACCTGCTGCGCACCGAGATCCAGGATGCGCAGGTGCGCGAGCAGGGCACCGACGCCGATGACGACGGCGATCGTGGCGAACCCGGTGAAGACTCCCTGCACGCAGACAGGCTAGGCGGGGGGCCGCAGCACCGGCGCAAGGGTGTCAAGGACTGAGGCGTCCTCGATGGTGCCCGGCACGGTGGGGGTCTTGCCGTCAGCGATCTCGCGCATCGTCTTGCGCAGGATCTTGCCCGAGCGGGTCTTGGGCAGAGCGCTGACGATGTCGACCCGCCGCAGTGAGGCGATCGCGCCCACCTCGTCACGGACCCGTTGGCCTAGCTCGGTGCGGATCGTCTCTCCCTCGGCCGCCCCGTCCACCCCGGCCTTGAGGACCACGAGGGCACGCGGCACCTGACCCTTGAGCTCGTCGTTGACGCCGATGACGGCGCACTCCGCGACCGCTGGATGACCCGCGAGGGCCGCCTCGATCGACCCGGTCGACAGCCGGTGCCCGGCGACGTTGAGCACGTCGTCGGTGCGGCCCATGACGAACAGGTAGCCGTCCTCGTCGACGAGCCCGCCGTCGCCGGTGAGGTAGTAGCCGTCGAAGGCCGACAGGTAGCCCGAGACATAGCGGTCGTCGTCACCCCAGAGGGTGGCCAGCGTGCCGGGCGGAAGCGGCAGCTTGATGCAGATCGCGCCGTCCTCGCCAGCGGGCACCGGGGCGCCGTTGTCGCCCAGGACCTGCACGTCGAACCCGGGGACGGCCACGGTCGGAGACCCCGCCTTGATCGGCATCGGCTCCAGCCCGCGCAGGTTGGCGGCGATCGGCCAGCCCGTCTCGGTCTGCCACCAGTTGTCGACGACGGGCACCCCGAGCCGATCCGTCGCCCACGCGTAGGTGTCGGGGTCCAGCCGCTCCCCCGCAAGGAACACGGTCTCGAGCGAGGACAGGTCGTGCGCCTTCATCAGGGCACCATCGGGGTCGTCACGCTTGATCGCCCGGTATGCCGTGGGCGCGGTGAACATGGCCTTCACGCCGTGGGCGGCGATCACCCTCCAGAACGCGCTCGCGTCGGGGGTGCCGACTGGCTTCCCTTCGTAGAGAACGGACGTCGCGCCGGTCAGCAGTGGCGCGTAGACGATGTAGGAGTGCCCCACGACCCAGCCCACGTCGCTCGCCGTGAACCACGTGTCGCCGGGGTCGATGCCGAAGACGTTGCCCATCGACCAGCGCAGCGCCACCGCGTGCCCGCCGTTGTCGCGGACGATGCCCTTTGGGCGACCGGTCGTCCCCGACGTGTAGAGGATGTAGAGCGGGTCGGTCGCCGCGACCTCGACGCAGTCGGCGGGCTCGGCGTCCGACACGAGCTCCTCCCAGTCCAGCTCCTCCCAGTCCGTGTCGCGCTCGCCGATGGCGGCCCTTGCCTGTTCGCGCTGCAGGACGACGACCGACTCGGGCTTGTGGGTGCTCCGGTCGAGGGCGGCGTCCAGGAGCGGCTTGTACTCGACCACCCGGCTCGGCTCCACCCCGCAGCTCGCGGCCACCACGACCGTCGGCTTGGCGTCCTCGATCCGCGCGGCCAGCTCGGCCGGCGCGAAGCCCCCGAACACCACCGAGTGCACCGCGCCGAGCCGGGCGCAGGCCAGCATCGCGACGACCGCCTCGGGGACCATCGGCATGTAGATGACGACCCGGTCCCCCTTGTCCACGCCGAGGGACGCCAGCGCGCCGGCGAACGTCGCGACGCGACCCAGCAACGCGGCATACGTGATGGTCTCGGTGGCGCCGGTCACCGGGCTGTCGTAGTGCAGTGCGGGCTGGTCGCCGCGCCCCGCGGCCACGTGCCGGTCGAGCGCGTTGAAGCAGGTGTTGAGGGTGCCACCGGCAAACCAGCGGTAGAACGGCGGCCGGTCGTCGTCGAGCACCCGTTGCGGGGGTGTGATCCAGTCGATCGCCTTCGCGGCCTCGCCCCAGAAGCCCTCCGGGTCCTCGAGGCTCTGCCGGTATGCCGCGCTGTACGCACCGTCGCCCATGCCGCCATCGTGCGGCACGAGGCGGGGTCCCGCCAGAGGGTGCGTCCGCGCGGCGGGGAGGGGGAGATGCGTGCGCCGAACGGTGCGCCTGCACCCGGTTCTTGCCAAATCCTGACCAACGAGGACATCTCAGCCCCTTGTGGCGACGAGGAGTGCGTAGGTAAGTTCCGTAGAGAGCACTTTGATGGTGAATCGTTCACATAGGCTCCTGGAGGAACTGAATGTCCAGGTCAGGACTGTCCCGCCGTACCTTCGTCGCCGGCGGTGTCGCCGCTGGCATGCTGCTCGCGGGAGCCGGCTCCGGCCTCGCCGCAGCGGCCGCGCCATCGGGGGCACCCGGCGCTGCGCAGGCCGGCCGGAACGGCTGGATCACCTCCACCATCGCGCGCATGACGCTCGACGAGAAGGTCGGCCAGCTGTTCGTCCAGTACGCCTACGGGTCGGACGCCGACACGCCTGATGCCAGGAACGTCCCGCTCTACGGCGTGGCCAGTCCGGCCGAGGTCGTGCAGAAGTACCACCTCGGCGGCGTCATCTACTTCGCCTGGACCGACAGCGTCCAGAACCCGCAGCAGATCGCGGGGCTCTCCAACGGGCTCCAGCGCGCAGCCCTGTCGCAGGACAGCAAGGTCCACGTGCCGCTGTCGATCTCCACCGATCAGGAGCAGGGCGTGGTCACCCGCTTCGGCCCGCCCGCGACGCAGTTCCCCGGCTCGATGGCCCTCGGCGCCGGCCGCAGCACCGACGACGCCCGCACCGCGGCACGCATCACGGGCGAGGAGCTCAAGGCCGTCGGCATCAACACCAACTTCGCGCCGGTCTCCGACGTCAACGTCAACGCCTTGAACCCGGTCATCGGCGTCCGCTCCTTCTCGTCCGACCCCTCGCTGGTCGCCGACCTGGTCGGGGCCCAGGTCCGTGGTTTCCAGGACGACGCGGACATCTCCTCCTCGGCCAAGCACTTCCCCGGCCACGGCGACACCGCCACGGACAGCCACGTCGCCTTCCCGATCATCACGCACACCCGCGAGCAGTGGGAGCAGCTGGACGCCCCGCCGTTCAAGAGAGCGATCGCCAACGGCATCGACATGATCATGACGGCGCACCTCAACTTCCCGGCGCTCGACGACTCCGGTGACCCGGCCACGCTCAGCAAGGCCGTCATGACCGACCTGCTGCGCAACGAACTCGGCTTCAAGGGCGTCATCATCACCGACTCCCTTGCCATGCAGGGCGTGCGCGACCTCTACGGCGACGCCGAGGTGGCCGTCCGCGCGCTGGAGGCGGGCGTCGACCAGCTGCTCATGACCCCGGCGATGGACGAGGCGTATGCCGCCGTGATCGCCGCCGTGAAGAGCGGCCGGATCCCGGTGAAGGACCTCGACGCCAAGGTGCGCCGCGTCCTGGAGCTGAAGTACGACCGCGGCGTGGTGGCGAACCCCTACGCCGACGCCGCCGCGATCGACGGCATCGTCGGCACGCCTGCGCACCTCGCGGCGGCTGGCCAGATCAGCGACCGGACCACGACCCTGGTCAAGAACGACGACGACGCACTGCCCATGGCCGTCGACGGCAAGAAGGTCCTCGTCACGGGCTACGGCGTGACCACCACGCAGCTCCTGGCCGACGGGCTGGCTGAACGCGGCGCGCAGACGACGGTCAGGCAGACCGGCACGGCCCCCAGCGACGCCGCCATCGCCGGCGCCGTGACCGCCGCGAAGGCCTCGGACGCCGTGGTCGTCACCACCCAGAAGGCCTGGGACACCGAGGTCACCGACAAGAACGCCAAGCAGCAGAAGCTGGTCAAGGACCTGTTGGCGACCGGGAAGCAGGTGATCGTCGTGGCAGTGCGCGACCCATACGACATCGCCTACTTCACCGAGGCACCGACCTACGTCGCGACGTACTCCTACAGCCCCGTCGCCATCGACGCCCTGGTGCGGGTCCTGACCGGTGAGGTCGAGCCGACCGGAAAGCTGCCGGTGGACATCCCGGTGGCCGGCGATCCGTCGACCGTCCTGTACCCGTTCGGCCACGGCCTGACGTTCTGAGACCGGCGATGCGCACCGCAAGCAACCGGATCCGCTGCGCCGCGCTGGCGCTCGTTGCCGCGGTGGCGGTGGGAGCTGCAGGGACTCCCACCGCCACCGCATCCCCTTCGCCCGTGGTGGCGCGGTTCGCGAGCTACAACATCCACGCCGGTGCGGGGATGGACAACGTCTACGACCTCGACCGCACCGCCGCGGCGATCCGCGCGCTGCACGCCGACGTGGTCGGGCTGGAGGAGGCCGACGTCCACTGGGGTGAACGCAGCCAGTGGCAGGACACCGTGACCGAGCTCGGCCGGCGGCTGGGCATGCGCGTCGGGTTCGCGCCGATCTACAGCCTCGACCCGCTCGAACCCGGCGACCCGCGACGGGAGTACGGCGTGGCCGTGCTGTCCCGACAGCCCATCGTCGCCCTGGAGAACCACACGATCACCCGACTGTCCACGCAGGTGCCCGACCCGGTCCCCGAGCCGGCGCCGGGCTTCCTCGAGGCGACCATCCAGGTGGGCGGCGCCCGGACACACGTCTACGTCACCCACCTCGACTACCGCGGCGATCCCAGCGTGCGCGTCATGCAGGTGGCTGACACCCGCAGGATCCTCGCGGAGGACCCACCCGGTGCGAACCAGGTCCTGCTCGGCGATCTCAACGCCGAGGCCAGCGCGCCCGAGCTCGCTCCCCTGTGGGAGGTCCTCGACGACGCGTGGGCCGTCGCACCCCTACGGACGGGGCAACCCGGCCTGACCTATCCCGCAGTCGACCCCACCAAACGGATCGACGTCGTCACCGTCTCGCCGCACATCGTGGTCCGGGACGCCCAGACCCAGAGCGACCCCGCACTCATCGGGGCCAGCGACCACCGGGCTGTCGCCGCGACAGTCCTCCTCCACCAGGGATCGGAGCCCCACCGATGACCAACCTCAACCGCCGACAGCTCATCACCGCAGCCGGTGCGAGTGCCCTCGCGCTCCCACTCGGTGCCAGCGCGGCCCGCGCCGCCGGCCCCGCAAGTCCCCCAGCCGGTGACGCCGCGCACTATCCCTCCCGGCCCGTGACGACCGGGGCCGAGCGCGAGGCGGCGAACGGCTGGTCGTCGCTCCAGGGCCAGAAGGTCGGCATCATCACCAACCCGACCGGCATCCTGACCAACCTGCGCAGCATCGTCGACGAGATGCACGAGTCGGGGAACGTCGACATCCGTGGGGTGTTCGGTCCGGAGCACGGGTTCCGCGGCGCCGCCCAAGCTGGGGACTCCGAGGACACCTACATCGACCCGCGTACCGGCCTGACGGTCTACGACGCCTACGGTGCCAACGCCGCCAAGATGGAGCAGCTGTTCCGGACGGCAGGCGTGGAGACCGTGGTCTTCGACATCCAGGACGCCGGAGCGCGCTTCTACACCTACATCTGGACCATGTACACCGCGATGCGGGCAGCGGTCGCCACCGGCGCGCGCTTCGTCGTGCTCGACCGGCCCAACCCCACCGGTGGCACGGCCCGTGGGCCGATGATGACCACGGCCTACACGTCGGGCGTGGGTGCCAAGGAGATCGTCCAGGCCCACGGCATGAGCGTCGGGGAGCTGGCACGCTTCTTCGACGGCGAGTTCCTGCCGGCCGACGCGGGCGGTCGCGTGTCCGAGCTGTCCGTCGTGGAGGTCAAGGGCTGGCGACGTGACATGCCGTATGCCGCGACGGGACTGCCGTGGGTGATGCCCAGCCCCAACATGCCGACCCCCGACACCGCCCTCGTCTACCCGGGCACGGGCATGTTCGAGGGGACGAACCTCTCCGAGGGACGGGGCACGACCCGACCGTTCGAGCTCGTCGGTGCGCCGTACGTCGACTACAAGTGGGCGGAGACCCTCGCCGCGCGGGAGATCCCGGGCGCGGGTTTCCGCGAGGCCTACTTCACCCCGACGTTCAGCAAGCACCTCAACAAGGTCTGCGGTGGCGTCCAGGTTCACATCACCGACCCGTCGCGGTTCGACCCCATGCGGGTCGGCGTCGAGATGCTCGTGGCGGCCAGGTCGCTCTACCCCGACTTCGCCTGGCGGGTGGACAACGACCCGCGCCCCTACTGGATCGACAAGCTCAGCGGCTCGACCCGGTTGCGCGAGCAGATCACCGCGGGTGCGTCGGCGGACGAGGTGATCGGCGCCTGGTCGGCCGAGCTCGCGGCGTTCGACCGCCGGCGTCGGCAGTACCTCATCTACCGCGGCAAGGCCGCCTGACATGAGTGCGAGGACAGTCATGCGTAACCGTATGCGTACCAAGGGAGTTGCCGTCGTCGCCGTGTGTGCTGCGGTCTTCGCCGGGCTGCTGGTGACCGCCACGCCAGCTGGCGCCCAGGACTTCAGCAAGCCGTTCAAGGGCTTCGCGCCACCCAACACGGTGTTGCGTGACGGCTCGCCCGCCAGCGTCGGACTCGACCCCGCCGCGATCGCCACGGCCGTCGAACGGATCCGGTCGCACGAGACCGCCCCACCCGGTGGACACCCCATGTATGCCGGTGCGGTGGGGATCATGGGGCACGACGGGCGGATCGTGGAGCGCGACGCCAGTGGCTATGCGCTGCGCTACGCCACCGACACGACCGAGCTCCCGCGCGACCAGTGGGTGCCCATGCGTGACGACACCCTGTTCGACCTGGCCTCCGTCACCAAGCTGTTCACCTCCCTCGCCGTGGTGCAGCTCATCGAGGAGGGCAAGGTCGACCTCGAGAGCCCCGTCGCGACGTACCTGCCGGAGTTCGCCGCCAACGGCAAGGAGGCCGTGACGGTCCGCCAGCTGCTCACCCACACCTCCGGGTTCGTCGCCTGGCTGCCCCTGTGGAGCCAGTACCCGGACAAGGCCGCGCGCATCAAGGCCGTGATGGACCAGCCGCTGACCAATCCCGCGGGCAGCACCTACCTCTACAGCGACCTCAACCTCATCACGCTCGGAGTCATGGTCGAACGTCTGCGGGGAGAGTCCCTCGACCGCGTCGTGGCGGACCGGATCACCGGGCCGCTGGGGATGAAGGACACCGGCTTCAACCCGACCGACAAGGCGAGGACGGCGGCCACCGAGTACCAGACCGCCCCCGCCCGCGGCATGGTCTGGGGCGAGGTCCACGACGAGAACGCCTGGTCCCTGGGAGGGGTGGCCGGCCACGCGGGAGTCTTCTCCACGGTCGACGACCTGGCGATCCTCAGCCAGGCGCTGCTCAACGGCGGCACCTACCGTGGCCACCGGATCCTCAGCCGCCAGAGCGTGACCTCGCTCATCACCAACTTCAACGGGGCCTTCCCTGGTGACGACCACGGCCTGGGCTTCGAGCTCAACCAGCGTTGGTACATGGACTCGTTGTCGGGACCGCGCACCGCTGGGCACACCGGCTACACCGGCACCTCGATCGTCATCGACTTCAGCTCTCGGTCGTTCGCGGTCCTGCTCACCAACCGGGTCCACCCCTCGCGGAACTGGGGGAGCAACAACCTGGCTCGCCGCGAGTGGGCCGGTGGTCTCGGCCAGGCGATGCGGGTGCGTCCGGCAGACGGCCCCACCGCGTGGTTCTCCGGCGCCCAGGACGCCTCCACCCACACGCTCACCACCCCGGCGCTCGACGTGCCGGCGACGGGGGCGAACCTCGGGTTCGACCTGTTCCTCGACACCGAGGAGACCGACCTGCTTACCCTCGAGACCTCCAGCGACGGAGGGAACACCTGGGCCAAGCAGCCGTTCGAGATCAGGGACCGGGGGGAGACCAGCACGACCGACGGGGTCGTCTCCGGCAGCGGCAACCGACGATGGGTGCAGGCTCGCGCCGATCTCGCCCCGGGCAGCCAACAGGTGCGCTGGCGCTACACGACCGACGCGAGCTACCTCGGCCGTGGGGTCTACGTCGACGGCGTCGTCGTGAAGGCTCGTGGCCGTGCGCTCCTCGACGGCGAGAAGGCACCCGACGTCTTCGTCTCGGACGGATGGACGCTGCGCTCGCGGTGAGGTCCGTCGTCGTGGACGGGTGATGGCTTCGGCCGAGGCGAGAGCCTGGTGCCTTCAGCCGTCACCCGCCCACGGGATCAGGCAGGACCAACTGGGCCAGCACGGCGGTCCTCCCTGCGGGCTGGGGTACCGAGTACCACCCTTTGCTCCAGTTCCGGCCACAGAGCTGGTCCTCCGGAGAGAGCCCCGGGCACAACAGGTTGGACACCTCGACCCCGGACACCTCGACGACGAAGGGCATCGACCCCAGCGTTGCCGGGCTCGTGATCGGTGGCAACACGGTCAGTGCCCGGCCCGGGGTGGACGGGAGGCTTCGGACGGTGGCCCCGGTCAGGCGGTAGCGCATGACCACGAAGCGGGTGCCACTGGGGAGCTCCACCGTCTGGGCCCTCGTGAGTCCCCGGAAGCCCGTGTCCACGACAGCCTGGTCGGCCGTGACCTGCAGGTCGGCGATGCTGATGCCGCGAGGCAGGCTGCGGGCGTTCACACCCTTGGTGACCGGAGGAGCGATCGCCAGCTCTGTGGCGCCATTGGCGAAACGCACCCGTTCGAGCACCTCGAGCGACCCGTCTGCCCCTGGGACCACCTGGACGAGCGCCCCGGGTTCGCTCAGGCCGGGGCCCTCGAGCCCACCCGGGACGAAAGGCGTCGTGGAGGGCTTGGACGCTGGTGGGGCAGGGGTTGCACGTGCCGCAGGGGTGGGTAGGGAGCGCGCCTCGAGAAGGGTCGGGCTCGGTGGCGGGTCGGACTCGACCCCGCCGATGAGCCACTGGCCCAGAAGAAACGCAGCCGCGAACATCAGCGGTGCTGCGACGGCCACCGCGATGGTCACGCGGCGTCCGGGACGACGCGATGTCCGGTGCCCATCGAGCCGTTCGTCCTCGACCTGGTCCTGCCCGCCCTCCTGCCCGTGGTCCCTGCTCTGGTCGAGCCGGTCGTCCTCGACCCGCCCCGGACCGTGGGCCTGACGCGGGTCGGATCCGGGGCCCTTGGCGGGGCCGACACGGTCCATCGTCGCTTCATCCGGCCTCAGACCCGAGTCGAGCACGTCGGTGGCCGGCCGCCGAGGTCCTGGCTGGGCGTCGAGAGCCTGGACCATGGTCTCGATGGCGGCGGAGATGGCGGTCAGTGACGCTGCCTGAAGCGGCTGCCCCGCTGGGGAGGTCCGGGCAGCCGCGTCAGCAGCATCCGGCGTACCAGCCGAGGTGTCTCGTGGTGGGACGGTCTGGTGACGGGCGGCCTTCTTGCGCTTGCGGCTCATACTCATGGCGAGTCCCCTCGTAACTGTCTTCGAGTATGTGCGGGCCTTTGCCGCCAACACCACCCCATGGGTCGGATTTACGTCATTTGCACGAGCCGGTCCGACAGGGGCGGCGCCATCATCACCACACGGGGGACTACTTGCGTGTAGGGAGACGCCATGGGCCGCAACACGATCCAGGCCGCCAAGTTGGCCGTGGCCTGCTGTGCAGCAGTCGGGCTCGCTGCCATCAGCGCAACCACCGCAGAGGCGCTGCCTGCCGCCTCCGGCACGGGCACCGTCTATCTCATCCAGGGTGTCGACGCGACCACCATGGCCCTGACGGTCGACGGTCGTTCGGTGGCCAAGGACGCAGCAGCCAAGTCTGTCGTTGGCCCGTTGCGCCTCACGGCTGGCCAGCACACCGTCACCGCCAAACCGCCCTCGGGTGGCACGCCCGTGACCGCCACCCTGCGAGTCGCCGCTGGCTCCAGCACGGACGCGATACTCCACCGCCAGGCCGACGTCACCAAGCCGCCGGTGTTCACGGCATACAGGAACGATCTTTCGCCTGTCACGGCGGGCTCCAGCCGCCTGACTGTCGCCCACACGGCTGCTGTCGGACCCGCCGACATCCGCGTCAAGGGCAAGGTGCTGTTCGCGAACGTCGCGAACGGCGAGCAGCTGACCCTCACCGTGCCTGCCGGCACCTATCCCGTCGACATCGTGCCGACAGCGGCGACGGGGCCGGTCGTGTTCGGACCGGTCGACCTGGTCGTGGGCAAGGCCTCGCTCACGAGAGTGTTCGCCATCGGTGTCGCGGCGACGGGTTCGATGGACGCCGTCGTGCAGGTGCTGCCGGTGGCGACGCGCGGCGGCGGCGAGGTCCCGTCCCGGGTCGAGGCCGGAGACGGAGGCCAGGCACAGGCACTCATCGACGCGCACCGAGCGGGCGGTTCCGGGCGCAGCGACGCGCTACTCCTGCTGCTCGCCGCGCTGGTGGCGATCGCTGGGGTTGGAGGGTTGGCGCGGGGCCGCCTACGTCGGGCCTGAGCATGCCGCGCAGGGCCGCCGTTGTCGCGGCGGCATCTGGCCTCGGTCTCACCCTCGTGCTGGGCGGCTGCGCTGCCGCCGTGGGTGACGCATTGCCAGGAGGCGGAACGGCCTGGACGGCTACCCACGACACCGGTTCGTGGAGCGATGCGACCCGAGGAACCCCGGGCACCGCGACCGGGGGAGCCGTGGACACCGCCGCGACACCTGATCCGGGCACACCTCCCGTCGCCGCCGAGGGGACGGCGGCGGCCACACAACGAAAGACCTTTGCGCCCAGGCGAATTCGGCTCCTGTCCGATCATGGTGTGACCGCACCGGTCGATGCGGTCGACACCGGCGCGGACGGCACGCTCATGCTCCCTCCGGATCCCGGAACCGTGGGGTGGTGGGTGAGCGGTGCGTTGGCCGGTGAGGTCTTCGGTAGCGTCGTCCTCGCTGGGCACATCGACTCCCGCAGGCGCGGGATCGGCTTCTTCGCGGCACTGCTGGATGCTTCACCTGGGGACCGCATCGCACTGTCGGGCAACGGGTTGCGCCAGACCTATCTCGTGCGCTCCAACCGTGAGGTCGACAAGGACGTCCTGTCCGTCAGCACTGACGTGTTCGACCGGCAAGCTGCTGGTCACCTGGTGCTCATCACCTGCACCGGGACCTTTGACGCGCGGACCAGGCACTATGACCACAACCTGGTGGTGACGGCCGACCCTGTCGGGGTGCCTGTGCCGGAGTGATCGAGGCCGTACGGTAGGCGCATGCCCTCGCGCGAAGAGTCCGCCATGCCGACGCAGACCGTCCCGCTGCTCGTTCGCCTGCGCGGCATCCGGCCGTCCTTGTCACCGGCCGAGGACCGGGTGGCGGAGAAGGTGCTCGCGAGCCCACGAGCAGCCGCAGCCATGACGATCAGCGAACTTGCCACGGCCGCAGCGACTTCGGAGACGACCGTGTTGCGGTTCTGTCGGCGGTTGGGCCTGCCCGGCTATCCGCAGCTACGCCTCGGGCTGGCGGAGGAGAGCGCCCAGCCGCGCTCGAGCGGCGCCCAGGACACCGACATCAGTGCCAAGGACACCATCGACGACATCATCGCCAAGGTCGCGTTCGCGGACTCCAGCGCGGTGGAGGAGACCGCTCAGCAGCTCGACCGTGACGCCCTGGCGGCGACCGCCGCGGCGGTCGCCGGAGCCGGCCGCGTCGACGTCTATGGCATCGGGGCGAGCGCCGTCGTCGGCACTGACCTCCAGCAGAAGCTGCACCGGATCGGGGTGGTCGCGTTCGCCTGGAACGACCCTCACATCGCGCTCACCAGCGCGACCCTGTTGGAGAAGGGCGATGTCGCGATCGGCATCTCGCACTCGGGCACCACGTCCGAGACGATCGAGTCCCTGGATGTCGCGCGCCAGCGCGGGGCCACCACTGTCGCCATCACCAACTTCCCGTTGTCTCTCCTGGCCGCCCGCGCCGACCACCTCCTCACCACCGCGGCCCGCGAGACCAGCCTGCGGTCCGGTGCCACGGCCAGCCGCATCGCAGCACTCACCATCGTCGACTGCCTCTACATCGCGGTCGCGCAGCGGCATCTGTCGCGGGCCCGCAAGGCCGTCCAGGAGACGCGTGCGGCGGTGGCGAGCCACCATCTGCGGCCGTGAGCGGCGGCCGGTTCCGCGCTGCTCGGACCGTTGTCGTCGTGCCGTGCTGGGCCGCTGCCCTGGGTGTTACTCATTCACGCCGTTGACGTCGAAACCGTAAGAAACTAACCTCGCCAGAATGAGCAGTGACGTGAACGTGAGCGCCCCGACGGAGGAGCGTCACCCGGGGACCACCTCGATCGACACGGAGGCCACCCTCGACGTCCTCCGACTGCTCAACGACGACGACGCCAAGGTCGCCCCTGCCGTGGCCGAGGTGCTGCCCGAGCTGGCAGCGCTCGTCGACCGCACGGTCGAGGCCATCCGCGCCGGTGGCACGGTGCACTACTTCGGTGCGGGCACGTCCGGCCGCCTCGCGGTGCTCGACGCGGCCGAGCTGCTCCCCACGTTCAACGCACCGCAGGGTCTGTTCGTGGCTCACCACGCCGGTGGCATGGGGGCACTCCTCAAGGCTGTCGAGAACGTCGAGGACGACGAGGTTGCTGGCGCGCAGGAGGCGGGATCGGTCCGGCCTGGCGATGTCGTCATCGGGCTCACCGCCTCCGGGCGCACGCCCTACGTGGGTGGCGCGTTGCAGCGAGCCCGGGCGGCGGGCGCGGTGACCGCCCTGGTGACGTCGAACCCCGAAGCCGAGCTCGCGGCATACGCCGACCACGTGCTGGCCCCCCGGACCGGCCCCGAGGTGCTCACCGGCTCGACCCGGCTCAAGGCCGGCACGGCCCAGAAGCTCATCCTCAACTCGTTCTCCACTGCAGTGATGATCCGGCTCGGCCGAACCTGGTCCAACCTCATGGTCGACGTCGTGGCGACCAATGCCAAGCTGCGCGGCCGGGTGGTGCGCATCCTGCAGGAGGCCAGCGGCGCCGACGAGGCGCAGGCCCGCGCAGCCTTGGATTCCGCGGACGGTGAGCTGAAGCCCGCGCTGCTCGCGATGCTCGCAGGCGTCGACGCAGCCACCGCCCGGGCCTCCATCGCGGAGCACCACGGTTCGGTCGCGCAAGCCCTGTCGGCCCTCACCCTGGCGGCCGCACCGCTCGCCGAGTCCGGCGGCGACCTGTCGCTCGCCGAGCCCGACGGCGGCCTGTCAGTGCCGGCGCACACCGCCCGCGACTGACGCCAGGCCCTGAGCCGCCGGAGGGCCCAGTCAGATCAGTCGCGAGGGACCGACTGGTACCGGATGAACGCGCTGGAGTCCCTGTGCCACAACCGGATCACGGCCCAGCCGCCCACCATCAGCAGCGCGAGGGCCAAGGTCCGCGCGAACGCTCCACCAGTGGGGAGCAAGCCCCCGAAGAAGCCGAACAACGCGAGTGCGAACAGGCCGGTGGCGATGAACCGGCCCCATCTCGACCCGCGCGCCGTCGCGCGGGCCAGCAGCAGCCACCCGATGCAGCTCAGCACCGCGATCACCGTGGTGACGGCCAGGCTCACGAACACCACCGTGTCGATGTCGGCGTCGTGGGTCGACAGGCCGCTCGTGGTGGCCTCGGCGACGACGGCCGAACGCAACCCTCCACGGGTCAGGAACCCCCGGGCGATCTCCAGCACCTCGAGCACCGCGCCGAACTGCATCAGCCTGACGGCGTCGGTGATGGACCGCGGAGGGACCAGAGGCGTGCGCGGCTGCCAGGTCATCGGCTCGGCGCGCCCGCCGGCGCTGTCCGCGCTGAGGACACCGCGCCACGGGATCTGTCTGGCCATCTGGGAAACCCTCCTCGGCTGGCGTGCGCCCATCCTGTCCCGGAACGTCCGATCGCTGCGACGACCCGCACGACCCAGTACGACCCTGCCGAGCTCCTGCACGAGCACCAGGCCCAGGCCAGCCCGGACCGGAGACGTCGCGGATGAAGGGATTCGTCATCACGCTGCTGTCTGTCGGGCCGGCAGTGTGTGCGGCGCCGGACGGTCTGCGAGGGCGGGCGGGTCGTCGAGCTCGCGGCAATGGTCGCCACCGGCGTCAACGACGACGACGGGTACCGCGAGATCCTCGGGGTCCTCGTCCGTGCCAGGGAGTCACAGCGCCGCGTGGTGTCCGTCAACGAGCGCACTCACCAGCGACTGCAGGAGCTCGCCCGCGCGCGCTACACCCACCCCACCGCGCGCCACCAGCCCTGGTCCGGGTCGCCGCCATCGACAATCCCTACGGCCTGGTCCGCACGTATGTCTGCACCGTGTCCCGGACTGGCTTCCCGAGGTCATCGAGGCTCGCTCCGCCGCAGTCCTGGCGCTGGGGACGCCCCGCGGATCGTCGATTCCTCTGGATCGCTGGAGAGTCGTTGACCGCCCCGCTTCCTCGAGGGGTGGCTCGGATCCGGCAGGCATCTGGCCCCGGCTCTATGCGCCGCGCACGCTGGCGGTGGCTTCGCAGTAGGCGGCGGTGGAGCCTTCGAGGTAGGCGAGGACTCCTTCTCGTTGCTTGGCGGTAAGTCCGTCAAGCACCGCTTTGATGGGTCCGCGGACAGCTGCCAGGTGGTGCTTCAGACCTTCTGGGACGACCCCGGCTGCTCGACCATGACACGGCGTCTGTCAGCAGGATCGTGCACGCGTCGCAGGTACCCGGCACGTTCGAGGCGGTCGATGAGCCTGGTCGTAGCGCCCGTCGTCAGGCCGAGCCGTGCCGCGAGCTCTCCGCTCGACAACGGACCGTCCAGTGCGAGGAGGTTTGTCGCCTGGTAGTCGGTGCCGCTCAGTCCGACCTCGTCCGCGGTGACGAGGTGGAACTGCACGACCGCGGCGAGGTAGCGGCGGTACGTCTCGGACGGGATCCCCGACGGCGTGCTTGCCATGTTTGACCTCTCGTGACTATTCTCTGCATGTGTGCAACTATTGCATGCATGCAGAGTCTATCAGGATTGAGGAAGAAGAAGTGGAAAACACAGTGGCGAGCTCGGTAACGAGAGCCTGGCCCGGATGGTGCAGGCGTGGGACAGCGGTGACGCCGTCCAGTACGCGCAGGAGTTCACCCTTACGCGACCTACGTGATCTACGTCGGCTGACCTATATGGGTCGCGAGGCGATCGAGCGTGCCCATGTGCCGGTGTTCGAGCGCTACCAGCGGGCAGCCGAATGCGGATGGAGTCCTGCATCGTGCGAGTCCGGCAGCAGACGTCGAGATCGTCGTCACCACGAGCGGAGTCGGCAAGGCAAGCGGATCAAGCTCGACAAGATACAAACGTTCACGATGGTCCGACACAGGACGGCTGGCGCTGGCGGCGTTCCAGAACACGAAGAAGAACTCGTTCTTCATCCGGATGAACGCCCTCACGGAACGCCTGGCCGCCAAGAAGGCGCAGAAGTCGGCGTGATGAGAAGGCTGGCCCGCGCCGTCATGATCCTCAGCGCGCTCCTCTTGGTCGCTGTCTTGGGACTCGGGGTGTCGGTGCTGGTCGCCTACCAGGACGCACGGTCGACACCGTCGGCAGGGTCAACTTCGACCGCAAGCTCGCGATCCCGGAGCTTGCACACTCCACGGTCGAGGCTGATGGCACCCGAGTCTTCGACCTTGACCTTCAAGCCGGCGAGACCGACCTCGGACAGGGCAGGCCCACCCGCACGTGGGGCATCAACGGAACATTCCTGGGCCCCACGCTGAGGGCGACCCGGGGCGATAAGGTGCGCATCGAGGCGACCAATCACGTCGGCGAGCCCACCACGCTGCACTGGCACGGGATGCACCTGCCTGCAGGTATGGACGGCGGCCCGCACCAGATGATCGACGAGGGCCAGACCTGGCGGCCGCACTGGACGATCAATCAATCGGCCGCGACCCTCTGGTATCACCCACACCTTCACGGCAAGACCGCTCACACGTCTACAGGGGCCTGGCCGGGATGTTCATCCTCGACGATCCAGAGGCCTCCGCGCTGCCGCTGCCCTCCGAGTATGGCGTCGACGATGTGCCGGTCATCGTGCAGGACAAGTCGTTCGACGGCGTCGGTCAGCTGGACGAGGAGCACTCGATATTCAGCAACGTCGGGACGATGGGCGACAAGATCCTTGTCAACGGGACACCCTCGCCCTACCTCGACGTCACGACCCAGGCGGTCCGCCTGCGCCTGCTGAACGGATCGGGCGGGAGGGTGTTCAACTTCACGTTCGACGACCACCGGGCCTCCGAGTCATCGCCACCGACGGTGGGCTTCTCGACACCCCGGTCAGCGTCAGCAACGTGCGGCTCGCTCCGGGGGAGCGTGCCGAGATCGTCGTCCGACTCGTGCCTGGCGAACGGACGGTGCTCCGGAGCGAGCAGCTCGGCGACGGTGGCGGCAGGTTCGCTGGCAGCGACTCACGGTTCGACGTCCTACAGCTACGTGCCGGGCTATCCCTGACACGGTCGCCCTCGATGCCCGCACGCCTGACGACTATGGAGCGGCTCGATCCCGATGACGCTGCGATCACCCGGAAGTTCGAGATGCAGGGCGTCTCGATCAACCGAAAGACGATGGACATGTCGCGCGTCGACTTCGCTGCGAAGCTCGGCACGACCGAGATCTGGGAGATCACCAACACAGACGGATCGCACCACAGCTTCCACGTCCACGACGTGCAGTTCCAGGTGTTCGAGCTCGACGGGCGACCCCCTCCCCGCTGCTGTCGGGATGGAAGGACACCGTGTGGCTCCCGCCCAACAAACCCGTGCGGCTCATCATGCGCTTCGCCGACTACGCAGACCCCCATGCGCCTTACATGTTCCACTGCCACATGCTGCGGCACGAGGACCAAGGCATGATGGGTCAGTTCGTCGTCGTGGGGCCGGGGGAGGCGATGAGCGAGATGCCGCGCGGATATCAGGCCGAGGAGCCGGATGAGTCGATGGGCGCCCATCACCATTGAGGACTGGCCGACGTGCCGCGGAGGTCGTTGAGGTCTGTCCGTCCCAACGCGCCGGAGCCGCCCGCTCAGCGTGACTCACGCCACGGTGCACGAGCCGATCATCCGGTCGCCCTCGACGGCACGACCTGACGCCCGATGCCAGCGGAGCATCCTCGTCGCAGTCGATCATGCAGACCACGAGTGGCCAGCCCGGCTCCATCGTGGTGGAACTCCACCTTTCGAAGGGAAGCAGAATCATGAGTACGAATGCTGAGACCACATCAGTCGACGCCGCACTGGACCGCATGCAGCAGGCGTGGCGCGCGGGGACGCCAGCGCGTACGCCGCGGAGTTCACCGACAACGCGAGCTATGTGATCTACGTGGGAGTGACATACGAGGGGAGCGAGGAGATCGAACGGGCACTCGTGCCGGTCTTCGAGCGCCATCAGCGCGGGAGCCGGATGCGGATGAACGTTCTGCATCGCGCAAGTCCTGTCCCGGGCCTCGAGATCGTGGTCACCGAGGTGACGTCGGCACGGGAAGGGGCAAGCCCGACAAGATCCAGACGTTCACGATGGTGCGCACCGATGAAGGCTGGCGCTGCGCGGCGTTCCAGGTCACCAAGAAGAACTCGCTCTTCCTCCGGATGAACACGTTCACGGGGGCGCGAGCGACCAAGAAAGCACAGACGTCGGCGTGAGAACGAAGCTGGGCGGGTCCCTGCACTCGCCGAGGCGGCCTGCCCGGGGGTGGAAGTCGACGCTGCGTGCGGCCTACAACGAGCCTGCCACGACCCGCATGAGAAATGTCGATTCCGACGGGCAGGTTCCCTTCGTATGATTGCAGCGAATGCCAACGACGCACTGGAGGTGCCGCGAGTGCAGGCGATGGTCGTCACAAGGTTCGGCGACTCGGACGCGATGCGAGTGACGGAGGTTCCCGCTCCGGACCCCGGGCCTGGCGAGGTGTCGATCGATGTCGAGCATGCGGCGTCGGCCTGCTGGATGTGCTTCTGCGTCGGGGCGACCTGCCAGGTCTGGTCGCCCCGCCCTTCATCCCTGGACTCGAGGTCTCTGGACGCATCCGTTCGCTCGGTGCGGGAGTCTCCGGGTTCGAGGTGGGCGAGCGGGTCGTCACCCTGAGCAGGCCAGCCGGCGGTGGGTATGCCGACGTCGCTGTGGTCGACGCGGCTCTGGCCATCCCGATCCCAGACGGAGCCGGCGTAGATTCGGCAGCAGCGGTTGCGATGGTGCCCAACTTGGTGACCGCTATCGGAGCACTCACAGTGGCGTCACCACTGTGCGGCGGCGAGACACTGATGGTCCACGGCGCTGCGGGCGGCCTCGCATCGGCTTTCCCCCCCGTAGCGCGGTCCCTAGGCGCCTCCCGCATCATCGGCGCGGTCAGCAGTCCTGACAAGCTCAAGTCCGCGTCGGGCTTCGGCTTCGACGAGCTGGCACTGACCTCGGACCTAGAGCACGGCGACCAGAGATTTGACCTCATCATCGATCCTGTCGGCGGAGATCGCCGGTCCGCGAGCCTCGCGTTGCTGAACCCACTTGGCCGCCTTCTGGTCGTCGGCAACGCCAGCGGTAAGGCCGACGTGGGGATCGGCGCCAACGAGTTGTGGCTCGCCAACGCCGGCGTCGTCGGATTCAACGTCGGAGGGTTCCTGATGGCTCAACCGCACCGCGCTCGGGAGTTCGCCACCCTTGCCCTGGACCTCCTGACGGCGGGCTCCGTCGACGTGCCAGTCGACATCCTGCCGCTCGCGCAGGCGGCCTACGCCCACCAGCGTCTCGAACGCAGAGAAGTAGCAGGAAAACTGGTCCTGGCGACAAGCGGCTCGGGGATGCATCCATGACAACAGGCGTCCACGACGCCGCGACGGCCCTTGCCGGCCGTCGCCGTGTGACAGCACGCATGATCATCCTCAACGGCGGCTCCAGTTCGGGCAAGTCAGGCATCGTCCGATGCCTGCAAGAGATCCTCCCCGAACCGTGGTTGGCGTTCGGTGTCGACGAATTCGTCGACGCCCTGCCGGCCAGGATGCAGGCGCCGGGTGCCGGCGGCATCGAGTTCGGTCCTGAGGGACAAGTGATCGTGGGGCCGGTCTTCAGCAAGCTCGAGCTGGCCTGGATGGACGGAGTCATCGCCATGGCCCGGGGCGGCGCGCTCGTCATCGTCGACGAGGTCTTCCTCGGTGAGCGCATCTCGCAGAGAAGGTGGGAGGACCGCATCGGTGACCTAGAGGCCTTGTGGGTCGGGGTGCGCTGCGCGGCTGACGTCGCGGTCGGCCGCGAGATCGCCCGTGGCGACCGAACCGCCGGCATGGCAGCGACGCAGGCCGATCTGGTTCACGAGGGCGTGAGGTACGACCTCGAAGTCGATACGACGAACACGGAGTCCATCGAGTGCGCCCGAACCATCGCACAACAGCTGACCTAGCGGCGTTGACCCGAACATCGGCCACCAGAGGACCCATCGAGGAACGCTCCGCGCCGAGCAGGCGGGTTGCCACACGAAGGTCGTTCACGAACGCCTCGGACACTCGACGATCACCCCGACGATGAACATCTAGAGGCACCTCACCCCGACGATGCAGAAGGCCGCCTGGGTCGCTTCGCCGCGCACCTCGATCGAGCTCAGCACACATCTCAGCACATGGCCCTTGCAGACAGCCCGACCTGGGCCATTGAGCCCAGGTCGTTTGCCTGGCGGAGGATAGGGGATTCGAACCCCTGAGAGCTTTCACTCAACACGCTTTCCAAGCGTGCGCACTAGGCCACTATGCGAATCCTCCGCCGAGGAGGCTACCTGAGCGGGCAGCCACCTCTGAAATCGCCGCCGAGGAGCGCCCGACCGGACCGCTGCCCAGGCTGGATCTGGGCCTGCGGGGATCGAGGCGCGGCCGGTCCAGGGCTCTGTCGCCGATCAGCTCTGGGAACCGACCGGCGGGCCGACCAGCAGGGCGATGGTCGTCAGCGCCGCGACGGCGACCACGGCGGCGCCGACCGCAGCCAGCGGACGCGCCAGCATCAGGGCCTGGAGCCGCTCGGCCGGTGTGACGGCCTGCTCGCCACCGGGAGCGAGCCGCCAGCCGCCGTCGAGCATCCCGCGTCGCTCGGCCCGACGGTCGAACCACACCGTCATGAAGGGCGGCACGGCCGACACCAGGGCCAGCGCCAGGATGCCGAGCGACCAGCGCTGGTTGATGGCGACGAAGACGGCCGTGAGGCAGTACGCGATGAAGACGACACCGTGTGCCATGCCGAAGACGCGGACGCCCAGCTCGGTGGTCTCGGTGACGTACTTGAGGAACATCCCGAGGAGCAGCAGCGCCCAGGTGACTGCCTCGGCGAAGGCGAGGCGGCGGAACAGGGTGAGGGGCGGCATGGGTGTGGTTCTCCTGGGCGAGGTGGCAGGGCAGGTCCGTCCATCGTCTCAAGGAGGGGATTGGCCGACGTGCCCGGGCCCTGTCTACACTGGAGCCAGGCACCCCGTGTGGTGGTACCTCTCCGAACTCCCCCAGGGCAGGAATGCAGCAAGGGTAGGAGAGCTCTTCCAGGTACGCGGGGTGTCCCTCTTTGCGCCCGGGGCGCCGCCTCGCCCCGAGTCGCGCACCTGGCCCACCGAAGCGACCCTCAGGTGCGGTGGCCCTCGTCGAGCAGGCGGACCCGGCGGCGGCCGAACATCACCGCCGCGTAGGACGCGAGCGCCAGCACGTAGACGGCGTTCGAGGCCCCGGACCGGGTCAGCAGCGCCGAGGCCGCCACCCCTCCGACGAGGGTGAGCAGCAGCGGGCGCGAGTACCAGAACGCGACCGACATCACGGCCGACCCCGGCGAGAACAGCGCGACCGGGGGCAGGCCGCGGAACGACGCCATCAGGTGCGCGCCGGCCAGCAGCGCGACCATGGCCAGCGGCCAGACGAGCGCGGCGACACCGGCCGTGGAGGTCAGCACGACCGCTCCACCCGCGATGACGGCCACGGCGGCGTAGAGGACCGAGGGTGTCACGAGGTGGGCCAGCGCCTCCTGGCCGTACGCCAGCCCGATCAGGGGTGGAGTGCCGGCGTTGTCCCCCTGCAGTCGCAGTCCTTCGGCCCAGGCGCCGTACCCGAGGTAGCAGGCGAGCAGGCCGGCGAAGCTGACGATGCTGGGCACACCGGGTGTCGTCGCGTGGGCGATCGCCCAGCAGCCGGCCCCGGAGAGCACCGTCCCGACGAGCAGGGTGCCGGGGGAGCGGCGCAGGCCGAGCAGGTCACGCCCGGCCACCACCGCCACCGGCCCGCGGGCGCGGAGCCGGGTCCGTCGCAGCCGTGTCGTGGGGGAGGCGACGTCGAGCCGTGCCGCGCGCAGGTCGCCGGCGAGGACCGCACCGCCCATCGTCACCGCCCGGGCCGACTGGGTGCGCAGGCCGACACGGTGCAGGGCCCGCAGCGAGCGGACCTCGCGCAGCACGGTGCTCGGCCCCTCTGTCGCCGGTCGGCCAGGACCGCACCTGGCCCCACAGCCAGGCGGCGGCGAACCCCAGCCCGACGGCCAGGCCCACGAGGGTCGACGGCAGGAGCGCCAGGGGTGAGGCGACCTGGGCGACGACCATCCCCGTCCCGACCACCGCACCCGTGAGGAGCCCGCCGACGAGGCAGCCCACCAGGCTGAGCCGCCACCAGCGACGCAGCACCACCGCGCGGTCGAGGACGCTGTCCGCCACGTGGTCGAGGTAGGGCAGGTCGGGCACGACGGGTCCGCGGATCGACCCCAGCCGGTGGCCCAGCAGCACGAGCGCCGCGACGACCGCGCCGACGACGAGGACGCCCTGGACTCCGGTCAGGTGTCGCGACAGCCAGGCCGGGTCGACGAACTCGAAGAAGGCGCGGGATGCCGGGACGCCGTAGACGAGCGAGGCGATGACGGCGACGTACGCGGCATACACGGCGTTGCCGTTGCCCTCCTCGGGCAGCCCGCCGCGGATGACGCGACGGGCCTCGGCGAGGCGCTCGCGGTCGGTCGTGGGACCGGTGCCAGCCACGGGTCCGTCGCCGGCGTCTCGTCGGCTCATGGGCCCGAGATGTCGACCACGTGGTCGGCGATGGCAGCCGTCATGGCGGGGTCGTGGCAGGCCACGACCAGCGCGCAGCCGGCGGACTTGCGGGCGACCAGGAGGTCGGTGAGCAGGCCGCGCTTGTGGGTGTCGAGCCGCTGCTCGGTCTCGTCGAGGAGCAGGACGCGGGCGGGGCGGAACAGCACCATCGCGAGGTGGAAGAGCTGCTGCTGGCCCGACGACAGCTCGTGCGGGAAGCGTTCGGTGAGGTGGTCGATCTCGAGGGTGGCGAGGAGGTCGTCCGCCCGCTCGTCCGCGGTGCCGATGTCGCCACCCCACGTCGAGTCGATGAGGACGAGGTGGTCGATGACGGTGAGGTCGCGGTATGCCGTGGGCGCGCCCAGGAGCGCGGCCACCCGCGCGCGGGTGGCCGGGTTGCGTTCGTCGAGAGGTCCGCCGTCCAGGGTCGCCTCGCCCTCGGAGGGCTCGAGCGTCCCGGCGAGGATGCGAAGCAACGTCGTCTTGCCGCTGCCGTTCTCCCCGCGCAGCACGACGCACTTCCCCGACGTGACCGTGAGGTCGACCGGTCTGAGCAGGACGTTGCCGTCGATCTGCTTGCCGACCCCGGCGGCGCTCAGGGTGACCGGACCGGGCGTCCCCGCCCCGTCGGGACCGGGCTCCGCGGTGGCCTGTCTACGGCGTGCGAACATCTGTCTCCCTCGTCGCGGTCAGTCTGCCACCGTCGGTTCACCGCCCTGTCGCCGCCATCTTCCGTGAGGGGCGCGCAGCGGTGTGCCCACGGCATACCCGATGTCTGCGGCAAGGGTGGGAGAGCTCTTCTGGGCACGCAGGGTCCCTGTGGCAGCCCTCGGCCCGAGGGTGGGACGAACGGTGCATTTGTTCCGGAAAGCACTCCCCGGACGGTAATCCTGTGCCAGCATCCCTTTGCGTGCACTGGGTGCAGTTGAGGGGCAGGGAGTGATGATGACCGCAGCAGGGGCTCGACGTTCCGGTTGGGTGGCCCGGGGAGCGCGGCGCGGCGCCGTCCTCGTCGCACTGGCCCTGATCGGCCTGGTGGCGGGTCCGCTGAGCGCTCCGGCGTTCGCCGCGGACGGCACCCTGGTCCTCGACGTGACGATCACGGACACCAACGGCGCGCCCCTGTCCACGGTGGACGCCTCGGTCACCGCGGCCTACCGCGTCAACATCGCCTACGGCTGCAACGGCGCGGACTGCACCGGCACCAAGGTGGTTGTGGCGCCGACCCTCCTCGACCCCTACCTCGGGACGCAGCGCAAGGAGAGCGCGGCGACCTACATCCCGCCGTTCAGCCCCGCGCCGACGCTGACCGGAAGCATCAACGCCGGCTACACCGTGGCCCTTGGCACGGTGGGCGCCGGCACCAACGGCGTGATCCGGTTCGACTACACCGTCAACGCGCAGGGCGGGATCAGCAGGGGCAACTTCTTCCCCGACGGCTCACCCATCACCCCTTCGGTGACGGTGTCCGCGAGCAACGCGACAGCGGTCACGGACACGGCGGCCGCCACCTGGAAGTCCTACCTTCCAACGCCTGCGCTCTCGGTGATCGCGGGCACGCCGAGGATCAACACCGACCAGAACCTCACGGTCCGCGCGTCGGACACGTCCGGCTGCTGGCGCCTGTACAACGGCGTGCTGCGCTCCTGGCCGTGGTACCTCTGTGCGGACTCGGGGCGGCTGACCCTCGACCTGCCGGCCAAGGCCGTGTACGTCAGCTCCACCGGCAACGGTGTCTACGACGCCGCGTCGCACTCGGTGACCTTCACCAACGGCCCTCGGGTCTACCGCGGGCAGGAGGACGCGGCGGTCACGGTGAGGTTCCCGGGCTCGGCCTACCCCACCTCCGGGGACGGGTGTGTCGTCCCGGAGACCTTCACCGCTCACGACGCCTCGCTGACCTACCTCGACGGCACGACCAAGGCCTCCAACCCAGCGCGCGCCTCGGCCACCGTCACCGTCGGCAACTGCGCTCCCTTCGCCAAGGCGGCACTGGGCAAGAGCTCCTACATCGCAGGAGCGGCCTACACGTCGACGACGTGGAACATCCCGGCTACGGCGGCCGACGCCTACAACGTCTTCTGGAACGTCGTCGCGTCCAACCAGGCCAACGTCCCGGGAGTCGCCACGATCGTCGACGACGACCTCAACCAGGCGGACCTGCCGGTGACCTCCATCACGGTGCCGGCCGGTGGGCCGGCCGACATCGCCTACACCCTGGACAACGGCACGACCGGCTCGGCCACCGACGTGACGTCCCTCAACGCGCCCGCGGGCCGGCGCTTCGCCAAGGCCGTCGTCACCTCGGCCACCCTCGCCGGACCCAACGTCAAGACCACGGACACCGGGGCGACGCCCTTCACGGTGCGCTTCATCGCCACGCTGCGGGTCGGGCGCCACCCCCGGGACCCGCACCAACACCGCCACCGCGACGATGACCTATCCCGACGACCCCTCGCTCGGCACCATCACGCCCGACCGGCAGCCCCTCCACGAGGACGGTCACGCTCGTCAACCCCACGACCCCGTTCACCCTCGGCGCCAGCAACCTGGGTGCCACCGTGACCGGCGGAGGAGTTCCCCTCGTCGGTGGAGAGGTCGTCTGGCAGGGCAACGGCGCGGCTTCCAACGTCGACGCAAGCACCTCCCTCACGCCGCAGTACGTCTTCCTCGCTCCCCGCGGCTGGGACATCAAGCCCGCGGGTGCCTCCTTCGTGACCGCAGACCCCGGCGCCACGTTCGACTACCGGACGGTGACCTACGGAGGCAACAGCCACCAGGCCGTCATCGTCACCTGGCCGGCGCCGACGACGAGCACGGGCGCGATCACCTTCCCCGCGTTGCAGGTGAAGACGACGCCGACCGGCGCGGCCACCCCCGGGACGAGCAACCAGGTCGGGTACTTCTTCATGGGTGAGGCCGCCAACGGGCTGGCGGACGCGTACGGCAACGCCAAGGTGGTCGACACCACGGACGTGGACGACGACGGAGTCACGACCGACGTCTTCTCCCGCGGCTCGGGCACCACGAGCCTCGCGGCCAGTGCCGCCATCGGGCTGACCAAGGAGATCTGCCGCCCCGACCTCGCTGCGGCTGACGGCTGCCAGTGGATCTCCGACTCCAGCGTCAAGGTCGGCGTGCCGCCCAGCGCGAGCTCGATCAAGTACCGCGTGACCATCCAGAACAAGGGCAACGCCGACCTCACCAACGCGGTGGCGTACGACGTGCTGCCCTACCCCGACGACGTGGGCACGACGACCGCGACGGCTGGGACGCCCCGAGGCAGCTCGGTCAAGGAGGAGCTCGTCAGCGTGAGTGCTGTCGGCTCAGGTCTGGCACTGAGCTACTCGTCCTCGACCAGCCCACCGCGCCCGGAGGTCTTCTCCGGCCCGATCTCGGGGGACTGGTCGGATCCCATGAGTGGTGCCAGCGCCATCCAGGTCCGGCTCGCGTCGCTGGCGCCGGGGCAGTCCCGCTCGTTCGTCTACGAGGCGGCCCTGGTGGGCGGGTCCGCCGACCAGGTGGCCTGCAACTCCGTGGCGGTCGCCGCGACGGGGCTGGTCGCCGTGGAGCCCCGTCCCGTCTGCGCGACGACGCAGGAGGCAGACCTCGGCATCGAGCCGACCAACCGCCTGCCACTCCAGGCCGGGCGGGTCGGCGTGGTGCCGTTCGCCGTGACCAACCACGGCGGCTCGCAGAGCGCGACGGGCACCGTCACGCTCGACGTGCCGGCGGCAGTCACGGTCAACTCGCTCACCGTGTCCGGCTGGAGCTGCACCGCTCCGTCCATGCAGGGTCCGGTGGCCGTGACCTGTGCACCGGTCACCGGTACAGGCGCCCCCCGGACGCTGGAGCTCGACGTCGCCGACCCGCTCGCCCTGTCGGTGCGGCCGACCGAGCAGGCGCCGGCCCAGCTCTGCTTCCACGCGGCGGTGACGACGCTGATGTTCGACCCGGAGACCGGCAACGACGAGACCCAGTTGTGCTCGACCGCGCTGTCGGCCAAGCCCGAGCTGCTCGTCAGCAAGGATGACGGTCGGTCCACGGTGTCGGTGGGGGAGGAGTACACCTACACGCTGTCGGCGTCCAGCAGGCTGGTCTCCGAGCCGATCGGCGACGTCGTCCTGACGGACACCTTGCCCCAGGACCTGGAGCTCGTCTCTGCCCTGCCGGCCCCGACGACTGTGGCGGGTCAGCTCCTGAGGTGGGACCTGGGGCGGCTCGAGGCTGCGGGCATCCCCAGTGACGGTGGCGACCTCACCAGCGGTGGACCGGGTTCCTCGAGGTCCGTGGCCGTCACCGTGCGGGTGCGCCCCGGCACGCAGGACGACGTGACCAACAGTGCCGTGGCGACCGGGATGGACCCGGCCGACCCGGCCATCACCCTGTCCGCGCAGGACGACGACGTGGACAGTGTCTTGAACGTGTTCACCGACCTGGGAGCCGAGGAGACCACGCCCCAGAACACCTCGGTGACGACGCCCCTGGCCGAGATCGCCTCGACGACGGGCGCCCCGATCGACCCACGGGCGGTCACCCAGGCGACGGCTCCCGCGCACGGGTCGTTGACCATCGACGCGGACACGGGGGCGGTCACCTTCACCCCGGCGTCGGGGTTCACCGGCGAGGACTCCTACCTGGTGCGGGTGTGTGACACGTCCTCGCCGACGGCGCAGTGCTTCCTCGCCCGCGTGCAGGTGAGCGTCGGTGCCAACCTGGTGACGGCCGTGGACGACGCGGCGACCACCGATGCGGGCCAGCCGGTCGGCTTCGCCGTGCTCCTCAACGACACCTCGGCTTCCGGGCAGTCGCTCGGCGCAGCCGACGGTCACCTCGCAGCCGTCCAAGGGGTCGACGACCGTGGGAGCGGACGGCACGATCACCTACACCCCCGACCCGGGCACGAGCGGCGAGGACTCCTACGACTACCGGGTGTGCGACACCTCGGCCCCGACGGCGGTGTGCGACACCGCAACGGTCACCGTCACCGTGATGAACCTGTGGACCGACGGTCCCGCGGCGGACGGGGTGCAGACCCCGCAGAACCGGTCGGTCACCACTCCCGTGGATGAGCTCGTGTCGGTCGTCGGTGCACCGGTGGACCCGAGCTCGGTGAGCTTCGCCGGGTTCCCGACGAACGGGACGGTGACGATCGACTCGGTGACCGGCGCGGTGACCTACGCCCCGGAGGCCGGCTTCACCGGGACGGACTCCTACGCGGTCTCGTTGTGCGACACCTCGACCCCCACCGAGCAGTGCCACCTCGTGACCGTGCCGGTCACGGTGCTGGCCAACACGGTGACTGCCCCCGACCTGGCTGCCGATACCCGGGTCGACGAGCCCACCGAGCCGATCGACCTGCTGGGGCAGGTGGTGTCGGGGTCCGGACAGGACCTGGCCCACCCGACCATCACCGGTCTCCCTGACCACGGCACGGCGGTGGTCGACGGCGACGGCGCCATCATCTACACCCCGGCAGGCGGCTTCGACGGCACCGACTTCCTCACCTACCGGGTCTGCGACACCTCGCACCCGACGCCGGTGTGCGCCTCCGGCAGGATCACCGTGACCGTCTCACCGGTCGCCGACCTGGCCACGACCAAGGTGCTGGACCAGCCGAAGGTCGTGGCCGGCCTGCCCGTGCGCTACGACGTGGCGCTGACCAACCACGGACCATCGGCAGCGACGGGGGTGCACAGCATCGACCCCGTGCCGGCCGCGATCCTGGACCCGGTGGGCACCCCCGACCCGTCCGTGGCGTCGGGGACCTGCACCACGCGCGCGACGACGACGGCCGACCTCGACCTGCTCGACCCCGCCTTCGGCCCCTACACGGTGGAGTCGCACCCTGCCGTCGTGGACTGCGTCTACCCCGAGCTGCCGTCGGGAGTCACGGTGCACGACACCATCACCGGCACGGTGGACAGTGCCCTGCTCGCGGGCACGGCGTTGGTCAACCAGACCGCTGCCTACGCCACGACGTACGACCCGATGATCGGCGACAACCGCGCGGCGGCGTCGGCGACCACCACGGCCAGCGCGGACCTGCAGCTGACCAAGACCGCCGATGACACCGAGCTGCGGGTCGGTGACACCGTGACGTTCACCGTGACGGTCACCAACGCCGGGCCGTCCGTCGCTCGCGACGTCGAGGTCACCGACACCCCCGCCGGCCTGCGGGCCACGTCGGCACAGCCCTCCACGGGCGCCTTCACCGGCGGAGTGTGGACCCTGAGCGAGCTCGGTGTCGGGGAGTCGGCGACCCTGACCGCGGCATACTCCGTCACGGCCAACCAGGTGTCCAACCACGCCGAGGTCACCGCCGCAGCCGTGGCCGACCCCCAGGCCGACGACAACACCGACCTGGTCACGATCGTCGCGGCCGACAGCGCAGGGCCGGTGGACCCCGCCGACCCCGCCGACCCGGCTGACCCTGCCGACCCGGCTGACCCCGCGGACCCCGCCGACCCCTCGGACGCGGCCGGCCCGAGCGGGACCCTGCCCTACACCGGGGCGCCGGCCGCCGCCCTGACCGGTCTGGCCGTCCTGCTCCTCACCCTCGGCGCGGGGGCCCTGATGGTGCGCAGGCGCCGGACGGGTCCGTGACGACCGACTGACTAGTCGGCTGAGGTGCCCTGCGGCCCGCCTACCCGCCGGCCGCGGGGCGTCGTCGTCCAGAGTCGGCGGCGGCGTTCCCGGTGTCGGACAACCGGACTAGGGTTCCCCGGGTGAGCACCGCCCTGTACCGCCGCTACCGGCCCGAGACCTTCGCCGACGTGATCGGCCAGGAGCACGTCACCGAGCCGCTGATGCAGGCGCTGCGCACCGGCCGGGTCAACCACGCCTACCTGTTCTCGGGTCCGCGCGGGTGCGGCAAGACGACCAGCGCCCGCATCCTGGCCCGCTGCCTCAACTGCGAGCAGGGCCCGACGCCGGCGCCCTGTGGCAGCTGCGACTCGTGCGTGGCCCTGGCCCGCGGAGGAGCGGGCAGCGTCGACGTGATCGAGATCGACGCGGCCAGCCACGGTGGTGTCGATGACGCCCGTGACCTGCGCGAACGCGCGTCCTACGGGCCGGCCCAGAGCCGCTACAAGATCTACATCATCGACGAGGCCCACATGGTCACGCCGCAGGGCTTCAACGCCCTGCTCAAGATCGTCGAGGAGCCGCCGGAGCACGTGAAGTTCGTCTTCGCGACGACCGAGCCCGAGAAGGTCATCGGCACGATCCGCAGCCGCACCCACCACTACCCGTTCCGCCTCGTCCCGCCCGGCCAGCTCTCCGACTACATGGCCTCGCTCTGCCAGCAGGAGGGTGTCGCCGTCGCGCCCGGTGTGCTGTCGTTCGTCACCCGCGCCGGCGGTGGGCTCGGTGCGTGACTCGCTCTCGGTGCTCGACCAGCTGATCGCCGGGTCCAGCGACGAGGGGCTGACCTACGAAGGGGCGGCGGCGCTGCTCGGGTTCACCGACGCCGAGCTGCTCGACGCCATCATCGACGCGTTCGCCGCGGCCGACGCGGCGGGCGTGTTCCACCAGGTCGACCGCGTCATCGAGACCGGGCTCGACCCGCGCCGGTTCGTCGAGGACCTGCTCGAGCGGCTCCGCGACCTCATCGTCGTCGCCGCCGTCCCCGATGGTGCCTCGTCCGTCCTGCGGGGGGTGCCCGAGGACCAGCTCGAGCGCATGCGCCAGCAGTCGGCCGCCTTCGGCGGTGGTGCCCTGTCCAGGGCCGCCGACATCGTCAACGCCGGTCTCACCGAGATGACCGGCGCCACCGCGCCACGGCTCCAGCTCGAGCTGATCTGCGCGCGGGTGCTGCTCCCGGCCGCCTCCGGCGAGTCCGGGTATGCCGCGCGCCTGGACCGCCTCGAGCGGCGCCTCGACGTCGAGGGCGTGCCCTCCGGCGCCCGACCGGTCAGCGCGCAGCCGCCGGTCTCCCGCCCTGCCGCTGCGCCGCGCCGGCAGCAGCGCTCCCGCGCCGCGCTCGCCGCTGCTCCGCGACCGGGCGGCGAGCCTCCGAGCCGGCCGCGGCGCCCGAGCCGTCCGTCGTGCCGCCGAGCCGGCAGCGTCGAGCGCACGCGCCGGTCGCCGGCCGCCGCGCCCGAGCGACCCGCGCCGGAGTCGCAGCCGGAGTCGGCCGTCACGGCCGAGCCTGAGCCCGACCCGACGCCCGTGACGACCGTGGAGGACGTCGCCGCACCCGCTGCGGTGCAAGAGGTTCCGGCCACTCACGTCGTGTCCGGTGGGATCGACACCGCGGCGATCCGGCGGGCCTGGCCGGACGTCCTGGGCTGGATCTTCAAGCACAAGCGCACCACCTGGACCCTGTTGTCCGAGCACGCCACCGTGCACGACTACGACGGCACCAAGGTGGTCCTCGGCATCTCCACCGTCGGCATCGCCAACACCTTCCGGCACGGTCCGCACGCCGACCTGGTCCGGCAGGCGCTGATCGACGTGCTGGGTGTGGACGCCCGGGTCGAGGGGATCCCCACCGCCCGATGCCGGCTCGCCGGCGCCCAGCGGCGAGGCCCACCCCACGGTGCGACCGGCCAACCGGTTCCCCTCGGACGACCCCGCGGTCAAGGGTGACTCCCCGGGGCCCACCCCCGTGGGCCAACGCCAGGGTGAGCGCGCGCGCCCGACCGGTGACGAGCCGGCCTACAGCGGCATCGCGGCCTCCAGCCCGCCACCGGAGACCGGCGGCGGGTGGGCCAGCGCCTCCTCCGGTCCATCGGCCGGACCGAGCTGGGCCAGCGACGACCCGACGACCGCGAGCGGCCCTGTCTCGGGGGCGTCTGCCTCCGCGGAGACTGACGCCCCCGCCGACGTCCAGGCTTCCGGCGGGCCGTCGACGGGCGGCGCCGACGCCGCCAGGACCTCGCGGTTGGCTGCCGCGCGGGCTGCTGTCGCGGCCGAGGCGCCGGCCCGCACCCCCGACGCCTACGTCGCTGACGACAGCGCGGCCAGCGCCGACGACGAGGACATCGCCGAGCTCGGCGAGGTGGGCCGACCCGTCATCGAGCGGCTGCTGGGCGGCAAGGTCATCGACGAGGGGAGCTGAACCCTCGATGGGGCTCGACGAGATCCTGACCCGTCCGACCGTCGCCGAGCGCACCGCGCGGCTGCCCGGCGACGAGGTCGTGTCGCCTGCGGACGTGGTGATGGACAGGGCGTTCACCCTCGACTCGCCACCCCACGTGGTCTGGCCGTGGGTCGTCCAGCTGGGCAAGCGCCGGGCGGGCTGGTACTTCCCGAGAGCCGTCGAGCGGTTCGTCCCCCGCCGGCGCCGCGGACTGCGCACCATCGACCCGGACCTGCTCGAGCTGGCGGTCGGTGACGTGGTCCCCGACTGGGGCGGCGCCGACGCGACCTTCACGGTGCTCGAGCTGGTGGTCGGCTCCCACCTCCTCTACGGGTCGACCCGTGGCCACACCCGGCTCACCTGGTGCCTGCGACTGTCCGCGGTCGGCGCGACGCGGACCCGGATGCACCTGCGCCTGCGGCTGGCCCCGGTGAGACACCCCGTGGTCGCCGACCGGGTGGGCGGGCTGTTCGACCAGCTCACCGTGGTGGGACTGGCGGCGGGGCTGCGCGAGCGAGTCCTCGCAGGCGCTGACACCTCGAGGGCATAGGCTCACCGGTGTGTACGAGGGCGTGGTCCAGGACCTGATCGACGAGCTCGGGCGACTGCCCGGCGTCGGTCCCAAGAGCGCGCAGCGGATCGCCTTCCACCTGCTTCAGGCCGACGCGATCGACGTCAAGCGACTGGTCGAGGTGCTCACCGAGGTCAAGGCCAAGGTGCGGTTCTGCGAGACCTGCGGCAACGTGGCGGAGTCCGAGCAGTGCCGGATCTGCGCCGACCCGCGCCGAGACGGCACCGCCATCTGTGTCGTCGAGGAGCCGAAGGACGTGGTGGCCATCGAACGCACCCGTGAGTTCCGCGGTCGCTACCACGTGCTCGGTGGCGCGATCAGCCCGATCGACGGCGTCGGCCCCGACGACCTACGGATCAAGGAGCTGATGACTCGGCTGGCGTCCGACGAGGTCACCGAGGTCATCATCGCCACCGACCCCAACCTCGAGGGCGAGGCGACGGCCAGCTACCTGGCCCGCTTCCTGCGCCCCATGGGTCTGCGGGTCACCCGCCTCGCCTCGGGCCTGCCCGTGGGTGGCGACCTGGAGTATGCCGACGAGGTCACCCTCGGTCGCGCGTTCGAAGGACGGAGGCTTCTCGATGTCTGACGACCTGCGGGTGCTCGCCGACGAGTCGGCAGCAGACGCCCGCGCCTATCTCTCGACGGTCACCGAGGTGGCCTCCGGCACGGCCCCCGACGCGGCCATCCCCATGACGCTTCTCGCGGTCTCGCAGGTGCTCGTCATGGGTGCCCGGCTCGGCGCCATCGAGGACATCGTGCCCGTGGAGCGGTTCGAGGCCGACACGGTGGAGGCCGAGCTCGACCCCTTGCGCACGGGTGTCGCCAACCTCTTCGAGGGGCTCGACGAGTACGCCGACCTGGTCGACCCGGTCACCTCGACCGAGCTGACCAACGGCTCGCTGTCCAACGACCTGACGGTCGTTGCGGGCGCGCTCTCCCACGGCCTGCGCCACTACGACGCCGGGCGGTTGTCCGAGGCGCTGTGGTGGTGGCAGTTCAGCTACCTGTCCGACTGGGGCGAGCGCGCGGCATCGGCCCTGCGGGTCCTCCAGTCGCTGCTCGGCCACATCCGGCTCGACGCCGACGAGGAGATGATCTCCGAGGCGGAGTTCGACGCCCTGCACCCCTGAGGGCGCCTGATCGGCCCCAGAGCAGTCAGAGCCGGTCCAGCTCCCGAGAGCCGGACCCCACGGCATACCCGAGGCCGATGACGATGAAGGCGTGGACCCCGGCCATCACGACACCGCCGGTGAGCGAGCCGAGCACCATCGACGAGGCGCCTGCAGCGCTGCGAGCGACCACCCCCAGCACGGCCGGTACGGCGGCGACCACGGCCGAAAGCCCGGCCACCACCGTCCACGGCTCGTCGCGGAGCAGTGCGAAGCAGGCGACCGCACCGAGTGCCATGGGCAGCACCGTGGTCGCCGCGAGCGCCGTCATCGGGCTGCTCGGCAGGGGGACCATGCTCAGCGACAACAGGACCACCGCGGTGGACAGGGCAGCAGCGCACAGGACGCGTCCGGGCCTAACCACTGACGGTCCCTGGGGAGTCGGTGTCGCCCGAAGGCCCCGACTTCTGGTTCTTGACGAAGGTCAGGTCGTCGATGAGGTCCTGAATCGCCTGGTCGTCGAGCCGTGGTCCGCTGATGCTGATCACGGCCGACGCCGGGTAGGGGAACTGGCTCGCGACGATCCACACGCCGTTCTTGGCCGCGCCCTTGTCCTGGTAGGTGTAGTAGCGGGCCATCGCCCCGCTGGAGTCCTTGATCTCGAGGTCGTCGGTGCGGACCGACTCGTAGCCCTCGAGCTTGAGGGTTGCGGGCAGGTCGAGCCGGCCCAGTGCTGCCAGTGGAGTCGGGTCGTCACTGAACTCGCCGGCCACCTGCACCTGCATGTCGCCCACCTGGTAGGCCACCGTCCACGGCTTGCCGATGGGCGCGATCTTCTTCCACGACTCCGGGTGGGTGATGACCCAGTGCCCGGCCGTCGTCTTCTCCCCGCCGTCTCCACATCCGGTCATGCCGAGGACCAGGGCCGTTGCGCCGGACAGTGCGACGAGGTTTCGCAGGGTTCGTTTCCGCAGAGACATGTCTGGATCACTTCACGCATTCGGTGTAGGGGAGGGGGTGGCGGGTGCCGCTCGCGTCGGGTGCGCCCAGGTAGGAGGCGTCGACCGCCTGCGACTCGGAGTTGCTGAGGCTGAAGTCGAACCCGAGCGCGACGCCCAGCTTGACGTTGAGGCCGAAGGACACGGTGTCCTTGACGTTGTCGTACGTCACGGCACTGACCTTCCCCTTGGAGTGGACGAGGTTCTGGAACGGGTCGTTCGGGTCTGCGACCTCGGGGTTCAGGTCCCCGGCGCTCATCGCCCCCGACCAACTGTAATTGGTGTCCCCGCCGAGCCAGTCCCGGGCAATCTGCTGCTCGCCGGCGTTGTCGGGGTCGATGGCGATCGACGTGGTGGTGACCGTGGCCTGCTCGGCGTCGCTCGAGGCCCCCACCGATCCGCCACCGCTGTCGTCGCCGTTCTTGCCGCTGCCCCCGGCCTTGCCGCCGTTGGAGATCGACCCCTTGTTGGTGGTCACGAACGTGATGTTGGTGATCCTGCCGTCCTTGTCCTTGGTGATGGACATCGACGCACCAGCGCTGGCCTTGGTGCCGAACGTGGAGGTCCAGATCTGCCCGGACACGGAGGGGTTGAGATTGAGAGCCGTGGTGTAGGTCGTGGTCTTGTCGTCGTTGTTCGTGCGGACCGACCACTTGCTGTCCGCGCCGATGCTGCCGACCACCTGGGCCGCAGGGATCTTCGACTTGGTGCCGCTCGAGCTGGTGCCGGTCACGTCGATGCCGAGGGTGCCCTTCACCTCGCCGAACAGCTTGAAGTCGCTCACCGTCTCCGACGGTGCCTTCGGCGGGTCGGTGGGGTTGAGGATGATGACCGGCATCGGACCCATCGGACCCATCGGCGGGTGGGTCATCTGGTACTGCTCCATGAGGTACTTGTTGAGCTGGTCCTTCATGGAGTTGGCCTCGTCCATGTTCTTGAACTTCCAGGTCGAGCCGTAGGCCACCTCGAAGCCGCCACCGAAGTCGACCTTCGCGCCCGCCTCCAGCTTGCCGAGGGACACGTCCGCGCCGACGCCTCCCGTCGCGCCGAGGCTCCCGCCGTCGGTGGCGGTCATGGTGACGGTGCCGTCGCTGTACTGCGTCACGACGAAGCCGGAGTTCTCACCGATCTCGATGAAGAAGATCTTGACCTTCGAGCTGAACTCCTCGCCCTTCTCGTTGTACTTGCACTTGTCGGGTTCGAAGTCCTCGTCGGTCTGCGGGTCGTCGGCCTGGTCGTCCCCGCCGCTGCAGCCGTTCTCGTTCTGCAGGATGGTGCCGACCGCCTTGCACAGGGCCTGCTGGATCTTCCCGTCGCTGCCCCCGACGGCCACGTAGACGGCGCCGGCGAGCATGGCGGCGCAGATGATCGACGCGATGTACTCGAGGGCTGTTGCTCCGCGGTCCCCCCGCGCATGAAGCATTCGTGGCATGCCGCGACGCTAGTTGGGATCGGGTCGGGTGAGATGGGCCCCAGGGCCCGCTGTGCGACCCAATCCGTTGGGCCCGAACGAGCATCGTGTGCACCTCGTTGGGTATGGTCGATGCGGAATCTGATGATGACCCGAGGGGGATCAATGCGTTTTCGCCATGGCGCCATGCCCATCCTGCTGGTGGTGGGGGCTCTGTGTCTGGGGCCCTCGAGCGCGCTGGCCCAAGACGTCGACATCCCCGTCCTCGGCCAGACCCTGGGCGACCACGCCGAGGTCAACGGCCGACTGGTGACCACGCTGCACGCCGTCCGCCGGATCGAGGGCGGCACGGCGGTCTACTACTCGGTGGGCTTCCCCGCCAGCGCCAAGGACACCAAGCCGTTGTCGGTGGCGCTCGCGCTCGGACCCGGCACGACGGTGTTCACCCCGGACCAGCACGGCGAGAAGCTGGCCGACGTGGCCCTCGTGGACCAGAAGGGCCTCACGCTGTATGCCGGGTTGCAGCCGAGCGGCGGCGTCTGCATCTGTTCCCAGGACGGGCTCGGCTTCGACTACCCCTACACGGGCACCCCGGGTGAGGCCGATGTCCTGTACACGGTCGTCCCGGAGCTGCCGGCCGGAGTCGACAAGGTCTCGGTGTTCCTGGCCAACCAGGTCTTCCCCGACATCCCCGTCGAGGACGGGGCAATGACTCCCGAGGTCGCCACGACCAAGGACAACCCTGTGGTGAAGCTGGGCACGGGCTGGCCCAGGATCGACCCGGCGCGGGTCGCCCAGGCAGACCCGGCGAAGTCGACCTACGTCGTGACCGAGCGGGTCGCCGACCTGGAGAACGCCGTGGCGACCCGCAAGAAGGCGACCGAGCAGGCCGTCGACGTGAACGCCGACGTGCTCTTCGCCGTCGACAAGGCCGATGTGTCGTCCAAGGGCAGGGCCACCTTGCAGAAGGCAGCCGCTGAGCTCAAACGCCTCGGCGCCAGCGGCACGGTCACCGTGACGGGCCACACCGACTCCGACGGCGACGACTCGTACAACCTGGCGCTGTCCCGGCGCCGGGCGGCCGCGGTCGTCAAGATCCTCCAGCCGATGCTCGGTGGCACGGTGACCCTCAAGGCTGCGGGCAAGGGCGAGGCTGAGCCGATCGCCAGCAACGAGACCAAGGCGGGCAAGGCGCTGAACCGACGTGTCAGCATCACCTTCGCCACGGGAGGCAAGTGATGATGAAGAGAACCTCGCTCGCCCTCACGGCAGCCCTGGCCTGCTCTGCACTGCTCGTCGCTGGCTGCACCGGTGACGGCGACGACCCCAAGCCGAGCACGTCGTCCAGCGGCGGTTCGGGCACGACCACCACGGGGGGCGGCGGCGCCTCCGTGGAGGACGTCCTCGGCTACCAGCCACCCACGTCCGTCGGATCGGCGAAAGCACACTTCAACCCCGAGTTCGCAGCCGGGGACAGCGAGCTGGAGCTCAACGTCGCCAGCGTCCGGTCCACTCCGACCGGCGCGGTGCTCGTCTACTGGGTGAAGGACCTCAGCGGCAAGGAGGACGCGATGTTCGTCGGCCGCGCCTCGGACTGGGAGGTCTTCCCGACCCTGGTGGACACGGCCGGCAAGAAGGTCTACACGGTCGACACGGCGGGCGTGCGAGAAGGCCAGTCCTGCGTCTGCACACGGTTGAGCTACGCCTACCAGGAGCCCAGGCTCAACACGGCACTGTTCGCCCCGTTGCCCGACGACGTCACCCAGGTCGAGGTCAGGATGAAGCCGTTCGGTGCGATCAAGGTCCCCGTCACCCGCTGACCCCGTCACTCGCGGAGCCCTGCCCCCTGTGAGGGAGGACAAAGGGCCCGGTGCGGCTGGTGCCGTACCGGGCCCTTCGTCTCGTTCCCCCCGAGCTGGTGGTGATCAGCTGATCACTGCGGGCCCTTCAGGACGTTGGCGACGGCGTCCTTGACCTTGGTCTTGACGTCGTTGTCGCCACCGGAGAAGGCGACGTAGACGGCGCCGCAGATGAAGGCGGCGACCAGGACCATGCCGACGTACTCGAGGGCGGAGGCGCCGCGCTCGCTGTTGGCCAGGCGGTCCTTGATGACGTAGCTGGTGGTGCTGATCTTGGCTGCGAGTGCGTGAGTCATGGTGTCCCCTAGTGGTCTGTGGGCTCCGGTTCTGCCGGGGCCATGTCCTGCTGACAAGGAAGAACCTACGGAGCGGGGCGGGGTGTCACGAGGGTCCGAGGGCCCAAAACCAGGCCCAAAGCCGGACCCAGCTCCAAGGCCCCCAGCTGCAGGGCCCTATCCCCGAGCGGCGCCAGCGGTGCTCAGTCCAGCGCGGGGTCGAACAGGTTGCGCCAGTCCGAGGGGCTCCACGGATGGATCACGAAGTCGCCGCCGTCGCCCGGCCAGGTGATGTCGAAGTCGATGTCACCGCAGGTGATCGTGTCATCCACGTCCGGCGGGGGTGGTGGGGTGGTCGGGGTCGGCGGCGGGTCGTCAGGATCGGGAGTCGTCGTGGTCGTCGTCGTGGGGGTGGTCGGCTGGGTGGGGCGGTCCGGGATCTTGCACGGACCCAGCTCCTTGCCGAGGCGCGAACGGGACTTGCGCTCCTCCCGGCGGCCGCTCTCGGTCACGTAGTTGCTGCGGACGGTCACCTCGATCCGGTCCTGCGACGGCGAGTAGCAGTAGGACACCAGCGTCGTGTCGTTGCGCGTGGCGAAGTCCGAAGCGGCCTCCTGCCCGAGGCCGCACTGCAGGCCATGGCCGTTGCGGATCGCGCTGACCAACGCGCCGAGTGAGTCCTTGGCCACCGACTGGGCGCCGGCCAGCGCAGCCGCGTCCGCGGCATTCTGGATGCTCCCCGCCTCGTCCTCTGCCTTGGCGTACTGGACGAAGAACACCGCACCCAGGCTGAGCACGAGCAGAGCCGTCAGCAGCATGGTGACCAGGGCCACCGCCCCGTCCTCGCGCGCGCCACACCGCCATCGTTCGATTCTCACGCTGTCCCCCTTCTGCGAGCCAAGATGGTATCCGACACGACAATGCGGGGCACGGTCTGCTCCGTGCCCCGCATCGTCTTCCCCCCGAGCTGGTGGTGATCAGCTGATCACTGCGGGCCCTTCAGGACGTTGGCGACGGCGTCCTTGACCTTGGTCTTGACGTCGTTGTCGCCACCGGAGAAGGCGACGTAGACGGCGCCGCAGATGAAGGCGGCGACCAGGACCATGCCGACGTACTCGAGGGCGGAGGCGCCGCGCTCGCTGTTGGCCAGGCGGTCCTTGATGACGTAGCTGGTGGTGCTGATCTTGGCTGCGAGTGCGTGAGTCATGGTGTCCCCTAGTGGTCTGTGGGCTCCGGTTCTGCCGGGGCCATGTCCTGCTGACAAGGAAGAACCTACGGAGCGGGGCGGGGTGTCACGAGGGTCCGAGGGCCCAAAACCGGGCCCAAAGCGCGGCCCAGCGCGAGGGCACTGCGCAGGGGCGCGGGCTGGCCTGTTGTCAGGCGAAAGGCTGGCCTGTTGTCAGGCGAGAGGCTGGCCGGCGCTGCCCAGCCACAGGGCGATCGCCTCAGCGCGGGTGGCGACGCCGAGGGTCGCGAAGATCTGGTTGATGTGGTTCTTGACCGTCTTCTCCGCGAGGAAGAGCTCCTGGGCGATGGCTCCGTTGCTGCGGCCCTTGGCGATCAGCTCCATCACCTCGATCTGGCGGCTGCTGAGGCCGTGCTCGGGGGCGGCTGCCGTCCGTGCGCCCGGGTCACCCACCCTGGCCGCATCCTGCAGGGCGCCCAATGCGGTGCCTGAGAACGCTCCGAGGCCGGCGGCCGCGCCGCGCACGAGGTGAGCGAGCGACGACGCGTCGAAGGTGCCGTGGACGAGGTAGCCGGCGGCCCCTGCGGCCAGCGCCCGGTGGATGACGGCCGGCTCGTCGGTGAAGGTCATCATGATGACCACGGCGTCGGCGGCGAGCTCGCCGACCACGGACAGCCCGTCGCGGTTGGGCATCCGGACATCGAGCAGCACCACGTCCGGAGTGTGCTTGTCCGCCAGGGCGAGGGCCTCGTGGCCGTCGGCGGCCTCGGCCACGACCTCGATGTCCGGCTCGGTCTCGAGCAGGGCGCGCAGCCCGACCCTGACGACGGAGCTGTCGTCGACCAGCATCACGGTGGTGCTCATCGCTCGACCAGCCCCTCCCGGTGGACCGTGCAGACGACCCGCGTACCGCGGCCGGGCGAGGACGACCACGTCACCCACCCTCCGATCCGCGCCATCCGCTCGTGGAATCCCTTGACCCCGAGGTGCCCGGCCTCAGCAGCCCTCTCGAGCTGCTCGTCGGCCACCCCGTTGCCCGTGTCGGCCACGATGAGGTTCATCTGGTCGCCGACCACCGTGAGCTCGACCTGGGTCTCGCACGGACCCGCGTGGCGGTGCACGTTGTCCAAGGCCTCCTCGAGGATGTGCAGCAGCTCGTAGCGAACCGCCTCGTCGGGGGTGTCTGCGGACTCCTCGACCGTCACCCTCGCGGTGCGACCGGTGCGGGACTCCCAGCCGACCACGACCTGGCGCACGACGTCGGGCAAGGGTTCGGACGACGTTCGCTCGCGCAGTGTCGCCATCATCCCGCGGACCTGGTGGACAGCCTCGCCCGCCATGTGCTGCACGTCCCGGGCCAGTGACTTGGCGCGATCGGAGTCGCGGTCGATGTAGGTCGGGAGGGATGAGGTGGCCAGGACCATGCCCTGCAGTGTCTTGGCGAGCGAGTCGTGCAGCTGCCGGGCAATGGCGTTGCGCTCCTCGGTGGCCGAGGCCGTCACGATCGCGTCACGCAGGGCGTTGTGCCCGCTGGCCTCCGAGGCCAGCGACCGCCGGATCGTCATGCCGAGGTACCAGAACATGAGGTAGGCGAAGGGCAGGATGACCGCCTGGAGGAACACGGTGTCCGGGTCGACGTCTCCGCTCATGATGCCGAGGACGTAGAGGCCCAGCAGGCTGACGATGACCAGGACGCCGGGAAGCAGATCGACCCACAGCCCCAGGAGCACGGCCGTCGAGAGCATGGCGAGCGCGAACGGGCTGCTCGCCCCGCCGATCGCGGTGGCACCTGCGAGCAGGAGCAGGTCGGCGATCGCGAGCGACGGGTGCTTGGTGACCCGTTGCAGGATGTCGGTGCGGGCCAGGCCGAGGTAGCTGGTGCCGGCGGCCACCGTGAGGATCACCATGGTGGGCAACGTGATCCGCTCGCCGATGCTCGCGAGCAGGGCCGCGATGATGGCGATCAGGCGGACGACGAACGCCGCCTGGGTCACCTGCACGGCCAGGCGTGAGTGCGTCACCGGCTCGTTAACCACCGAGGATCCCCCCGAAGTCGACGTCCATGCCGAGGTACATGCCGACGGACAGCAGGATCAGCGTGCCGGGGACCATGACGAGGGTGACGACGAGGGTGGCGCGCGGCTCCACCCGGGCGGCCTTCTGCCGCAGCCGCTGCGCCTCGGCGCGCCGGAAGTCGTTGGCGATGTGGTTCAGGGTGTCGACGAGCGGGGCGCCGAGCTCCTCCGCCTGGAGGTATGCCGTGACGAACTCGTTGATGCTCTCGTTGCGGCTGCGCTGGCGGAGGGCGAGGAACGCCGAGCGCAGGGAGGCGCCGTTGGCGACCTGGTGCAGGGTGAGCTGCACCTCCTCGCCCAGTGGCCCGCCGAACCGGCTGGCCACCGTCGAGAGCGCCGAGCGGAACCCGATGCCTGCGCTCACGGTCACCGCGAGGACGTCGAGGAAGTCGGGGAAGTCGCGCTGGATCTGCTCCTGGCGCTTGCGGGCGAGGCCGGACAGGCGCGCCAGGGGCAGGACCACCACGCAGGTGAGGCCGATGATGACGAACACCACCTGCCCGCGCAGGATGAAGATGGCCATGCCCGGGCTGAGCATCAGGGCCCAGCGCATGCTTCCGGCGATGACGGCGTCCAGGTCGAGGCCATCGGGGCGGCCGGCGAGGTCGATCTGTGACTGGAGCCAGTCGGTCGCCCGTCGTGGCAGCAGCTGTCGCACGCGGATGGCGAGCGCCGCGGCCAGCCTGCCGAGCGCACTCTGGCCCTTGGCCTCTTTCTGGGCGGACCCGCGGAGCAGGGCGATCTCGTCGTCGGTGAGCTCGAGGTCGGGGTCGGTGCGCAGCATGTGGTAGCCGCGGATCAGCAGGAGAACCGCGGCAGTGGCGACCAGCCCGGGCACCGCGCCGATCAGGACGTTCACAGGTCGATCCTCGTCATCCGACGGATCATCAGGAATCCGCCGCCGAAGAGCAGGCCGGACACGGCCAGCGCCAGCTGACCGATGAACTCGGTCGTCATCTTGGCCACCGTGCCCGAGTTGAACGCGTTGAGCATGAGCAGGATGACCACGCCCATGAAGACGACGATGTAGGAGGTGGCGACGACCTGGGCCAGTACCGTCTGGATCTCGCGCCGCGTCTCCTTGCGCTGCTCCAGGGTGTCGGCGATGCTGCGCAGCGCGGTCACCAAGGACCCGCCGCTGCGCGAGGCCACGACCAGCGTGGAGATGAGGACGCCCACCTCCCGGGACCCCACCCGGCCGCGCAGCTCGTCGAGCGCCGTCGCCAGGGGTGCTCCGAACTTGAGCCGGGTCGCCACGCGGCTGAGCTCGGTGTGTGCCGGCTCCGCGAGCTCCTCGCCGGCGATCCCGATCGCGGTCGGCAGCGACAGTCCGGCGTAGCTGGCGTTGGCCAGCACCCGCGCCAGCTCCGGGAGCTGTCCGACGAAGGCCTCGGTGCGGCGAGCCTGTTCGCGACGCAGGTACCAGCGGATCGCGAGGTAGCCGGCGACCAGGCCCAGGACCGCGAGCAGCGGAGCCAGGAGCTTCCAGATGATGTAGGTGCTCACGAGGGCGACGGCCGCCGCTGCAGACAACACCACGATCGGGCGTCGTCGCACACCAGCAAGGTCGAGCTCGCGCTCGACCCAGCGCCCCACGCGCATCCGTCGCAGGCGTGCGTCGAGCTCGTCGACCAGGGAGCCCCCGGGGCGGTCACCGTCGAGGGTCTCCGCACCGGCGACCGCCTGGCGACGGCCGGCTGCACTGGCAGCGAACTCTCGGAGGCCGAGCAGCACCAACGCGATGGTGAGCAGCACGCCGAGGAACATGACGAGGATCATGTCCGCTCCGACCGGTGGATGTCGGCGATGGCGAGCCGGTCGGCCAGGGCCTGCGGGACGTCCCTCTCGATGAAGCTGCCGCGCTCGCCCTCCACGCCCGGGGCAGTGGGGTCCCACACCATGATGGGCTGGAGCTCGAACGGCTCCTGGCGTCGGCTCGCCACCCAGGCGATCTCGCTGACCCGGCGCTTGCCGTTGATGCGGTTGAGCTGGATGATCACGTCGATCGCCGAGTTCACCTGGTCGCGGATGGCGTGGAACGGCACCTCGACGTCGCTCATCGAGGCCAGGGTCTCGAGTCGGCTGAGGGCATCCTCCGGGGAGTTCGCGTGCACCGTGGTCAGCGAGCCCTCGTGACCGGTGTTCATGGCCTGGAGCATGTCGAGCGCCTCGCCGCCACGACACTCCCCGACGATGATCCGGTCGGGGCGCATTCGCAGGGCGTTGCGCACGAGGTCCCGGATCGTCACCTGTCCGCGGCCCTCGACGTTCGGGGGCCGGGTCTCGAGCCGAATGGTGTGTGGCTGGTTGAGGTTGAGCTCGGCCGCGTCCTCGACCGTGATGATCCGCTCGCGCGGGGAGATGAAGGTCGACAGGGCGTTGAGCAGGGTCGTCTTGCCCGACCCGGTGCCGCCGGAGACGACGATGTTGAGCTTGGCCTCGACGAACGCGTGGAGCAGGTCGGCCGATCGCTGGTCGATGCTGCCCATGGCAATGAGCTGGTCGAGGGAGAGGGCGCGCGGGAACAGCCGGATCGTCACCGTCGGACCGCCGAGCGACAGAGGTGGCAGGACGACGTTGACGCGCGCACCGCGCGGGAGTCGGCTGTCCGCGGGAAGCCGGGCGTCGGCCATCGGGCTCGACTCGTCGACGCGGCGGTTCACGGTGGAGACGATGCGGTCGATGGTCTGCATCAGCTGCTCTTCGCTGCTGAACGGAGCGGGCCACCGCTCCAGCTGGCCGTGTCGCTCGACGTAGATCGTGTCGTGGCCGTTGATCATGATCTCGCTGATCGTCGGGTCGGCGAGGATGGGTTCGAGGACGCCCAGGCCGACCGCCTCGTCGACCACCCGGCGGATCAGCTGGTTGCGCTCGCTTGCCGAGAGGATCACACCCTCGCGCGAGACGAGGTGGGCGATGACGCGCTCGAGCCGGGCCCGGCGCTGGGTCGCGTCGAGCTTGCTCAGCTCGTTGAGGTCGACCTCGTCCAGCAACAGCCGGCGGAACGTCGAGACCAGGGAGATGTCTTCCCTGCCACCGATCTCGGTGCCACCGGTGAAGGACTCGTACCCCCGCCGCGTCATCGGATGTCCGGCATCGTCGAGGTGCGTGACACGCTGCCGAAACCGACGACCTTGAAAACGCTGGGGATCGGTACCTCCACCGTGTAACGCTGACCCTGCGCCACCGGGCCACCGGAGACGCTGCTCGCGGTGAGCAGGCTGGGCAGCGCGCCGTTGGCCGCAGCTTGGGGACTCCGCCCGAGGGACGCGGCGCGTGCCGCGTCGCGAGCAGCCTGTCCGGTGGCGACCACCGTCCAGGCCACGACGCCCATCTGCAGGGCGATCAGGGCGGCGAAGAGGATGATCGGCAGCATCCCGATGTACTCGAGCGCAGCCGTGCCGCGTTCGCGGTTGCCCCTCCTGTGCGCGGTCACGGCTCCCTCACCACGTCCCGCGTCGTCGTGAACGTGTCCGGGAACCCGATGCTGTCGGCGAACGACAGCGGGATGTCCACCGTCACCGAGATCCGGTCGCCACTCGGGTTCGAGACCGTCAGGTGTCGACCGAATGCATCGGGGATCGCCCTCTGCGCTGCATTCCGGGCCACGGTGGTGTCCGAGGTGATGGCGTACTCGCGGGCGGCGATGCTCGTGGCGTGGCCGCCCCAGATGAAGGAGAGGCCGATGACCGCGATGTGCCAGCACATGACCGCCGTGAGCAGGGCGAGGGGGATGATCCCGGCGGTCTCGATCGCGATGGCCCCGCTCTCGGCGCCGGCCGTCTCGACCTTCTTGCCTCGCTTGCTTCGGCTCTTGGCGGCCACCGGCGCGGCAGCAACGGCGGGGGCGGCGGCGATGCCCAGCTCCTGGCGGAGATTGAGCATCAGTCGCCACCACGCGACCTCGGTGACGGCCTGGGGCGTGCGGGCGTTGACCGCCGCCTCCAGGACCCGCTGGGAGAGCGGGATCGTCGTGGGGAGGACGTGGGCGGTGGTGAGCTTCGCCACCGCCGATGCCGGGAAGATGCTGGTCTTGTCGACCTTGTTGACCAGGACCTTGAGGGTCGCCTCGTCGCGGACGCCCAGAGCCTCCCAGGCCAGGATGCGCTTGCGCATCCCACGCATGGCCAGCGTGTCGGCGGTGGTCACGACCACGACCTCGTCGGCGATCTCGATCACCGCGGCCTGGGCCGGGGAGACATGGCCGCCGCCGTCGATGATGACGAGCGGGAACTCGCGGCGCAGCACCTCGATCACGGCGCGCAGCGCCTCGGGCGTGACGGCCTCGGCCTCACGCACGTCGATGGGCGCGAGGAGGAGGTGGATGCCGGTCTCGTGCTGGATGAGCGCGTCGTTGACCGAGTGGACCGAGAGGTCCTCGGACACCTTGGCCACGTCGGCGATGGACACGGACTGGCGCACGTCCAGGACCGCGCTCACGTCGCCCTTCTCGACGTCGACGTCGACCAGGCAGACCTTGATGTCCGGGGTGCGGGTGATGTGGTCCTGGGCCAGGTGCACGGCCACGGTGGTGGCTCCGACCCCGCCCTTGGCGCCGACGACCGCGACGACCCGGCCACGCTGGCCCGCGTTGGCCGCGGTGCCCTCGAGCAGCAGCTGCTGCATCTGGCCGGCCCACTCGAGCGCGGTCTGGAGCCTGCTGGAGACGTCCTCGAAGGCGAAGGGGTAGGCGACGACGCCCCTCGCTCCGGCCTCGAGGGCCCGGATGACCGAGTTGCTCGTGCGGGTCGCCGAGATCTGGACGATCGCGGTGCCCGGGCGGCGGGCACTCAGGTCCCGGATGAGCTGCAGCGAGGGCTCGGGGCCGAGCTCGTCGTGCACGAAGACGACGTCGGGCTCGAGCCTGCGCACGAGGTCCTGGACCTCGACGGTGTTCCGAGCCACTGCCCGGACAGTGACGTCCTCGAGCTCGTCGATGATCGCGGTGAGGTCGGCGACGAGGTTCTGGTCGGCCAGACCGAGGAGCACGGTGGTCATCGGCCCTCCTCCGGGATCGCCTTGCCGCCGAGGTCGTCCGCGTCGAACTCGTTGGGCTCCCTCGCGCGGTCGGCGCCCACGTCGGTGGGCAGGGCCACGAGGCGCACCTCCTGGGCGAACGCCGCGGCATACGTCACGCCCATCGCGTCCTCGGGCTCGAGGGCCAAGGTGACGGGGATGACGCTCTGTTCGTTGGCGCCGCCCTCCTGGTCACGACGCACCACGGTCTGCTGACCGGCGATCGAGACCACGCGGACGTCGCGGGTGAGCGCCCGCACCGACTTGGGGAGCCCGGGGATGTCGGCGAACACGGCGTAGATGTCGACTCGGTCGCCGGGCCGCACGCGCCCTGCCACACCCGTCACCGAGTTGACGTTGATGGCGATCTCACGCTGGTTGCGCTCGAGGCTGGAGCTGGGGATCAGCATGTCGGAGCTGATCGTGCTGCCGCTGTTGATGCGGAAGCCCACGCGCCGACCCTGGAGGTCGTCGAGCTTGAGGATCGACGCCTTGGACACCCAGCGCTCGGGCACCTCGACCGGTTCGAGGTTGGAGGCGCTGAGCGGCGTGTAGGGGTCGATCGCCTGGGAGGCGCGGTAGACGGTGACCCGCGACCCCACCTGGCTGTTGACGGAGGCGACGTAGCCGGTCACGACGAAGAACGTCGCGACGGCCACGAGGGCGGAAGCGATCAGGAGGAACAGGCCGCGGCGCTGGCGGGGGTTCATGCCGCCTCCCGCGTCCCGGGAACGACGTGGCAGAAGGCGCAGGAGTCACCGTGGACCGGTAGCTCACAGACGGGACACGTGACGACGGTGCGCTGCACGGTTTGGGACTCCTTCATGGTGACGAACTCGGCACCCGGCGCGCCATAGCGGCGCTTGGTGCTGGTGATGGGAGGGACCGTGACCGGGGAACCGTGGCCGGCGAGGGTCGTCAGTCGGGCGTGCTCTGCCGTGTCGGGGGCGGCACCGATCAGGAAGACCTCGTCGGGCGCGGCCAGGGCGCCCGCCTCGTCCGCGTTGACGACGGTGCCCCCCGGGCCCATCCGTGCGACGTAGCCGGAGCCGCCCGGGAGGAGGGAGCGCAGGTGCTGCACCAAGCTCGGGGCCGGCTGGTCGAGCTTGGCGATCTTGGGCAGCCACACTCCCCAACGCGCGTCCGCAAGTCGCGACTCGATCGCCGCGATCATCGTGGCGGGGTCGGGGGCGGCCTCCAGGGCCGCCGAGGCGATGGCCGCCAGCGCGAGCGGGGTCGCGTCGTAGGCACGAACGGCGACGGCAAGCTCGGGACGTGCGCCGGCGGCGACATTGGCCACGATCCCGGCGTGCGCTTGGTCACCGCGGGAGGCGAGCACGACCAGGTGCGTTGCCTCCGCCGGCACGACCTGCACGGCCACGGTCACGTCCAGCCCGGGAGCGACGATGACGGCAGACCCGGGAGCCGGCCATGACGCCGGGTCCTCGGCGATGGCAAGCCTGTCCACGACAATCACGACCGTCATGCTCACGTGCCTGTTCCCCCAAAGTCCCGCCAACAGTGTGCTGGGCGAACACCCCGACGCGTTAGAGTCCCCCGGGACTCCCCAGCCATGTCGCCCGCGAAAGACTACAACACGATGCCGCCACCCCACAGGTCCCGTGGACCGCGCTCTTCCAGAGGGAGGACCAGCACCAGTGCGAACCGGTCCTACCTCGGTGGGTTGGTCCTGAGCATCGTGCTGATGGTCGGCGGGCTCGCCAGCCTGGTCGCCGGGATCGTGGCGTGGCAGATGGACCAGATCCCGCCGGTCCGTCTCGTCGCGGGTGAGGACGCCGCGCTGGGTCGCAGTCCCTGGTTCCGTTCGGGCTCAACGGTGTTCACCGTCGCGCAGGACACCGGGCCCACCAAGCCCTCCGACTGGAACTGCGAGCTCACCGACGAGGGCGCCACCCGCAGGCTGACGGGTGTGCCCGACGTCAACCTGGTCGGCACCCGGGTCATCGACGGACAGGCGCTGGTCCCCGTCGTCACCGTCGGTCCCAGCAGCGCGGGGTCCACGATCAGCTGTGACGGCAGCGCAGCCGCACCATCGGGCGCGATGTGGGTGCTGCCCACGGATGCCGGCCTCCCCAAGGTGGCGCTGGCCATGGTCGTCGGCGGGTTCGCCCTCCTGGGCGGTGGCGCGCTGGTCCATCCGCGCTCGCGGGGCCTGGAGCGGTTCGGGCAGTGAGCAGCGCACGGGTGTCGCACTAGGCTGCCCGCCGTGTCCCGTCTGTCCATCGCCGCGCGGCGCTACCGCTTCCTCATCCTGACGGCTGCCCTCGCGGTCACCCTCTTCGCGGGCGTCTTCGCGGTCGCCGCAGCCACCGCCCAGCGGTCCTTCCACGGCACCGGACCTGCCGACACGCCGGTGGCCATCCTGGGCAGCGTGGCCGGCGGCGAGGGTGCGAGCCTCGACGTGTATGCCGCCCCCTCACCAGACCCGGACGACCCGGCCTCGTGCACGGCGAAGGACCACGCGGTCTTCGACGACTACGGCTATCGGCGGAGGCTGACTCACGACGGACGCGAGTGGGTGCGGATCGGTCACCTCGCCGAGGGGTGGAAGGCGGGCCAGACGGTCACCTGCTCCGGGCCGGGGGTGGAGCAGATCCTGCTCACCCATGACGCGCGAGGGCGGTGGCTGGTGTTCGCGATCGGCCTCGGGGTCGGGGCCCCCTTCCTCTGGATCTTCGCCCTCGTCGTCTTCCTCGTAGCGAGGAGCGCGCGGCCGACACAGGCCTGACGATGCGGAGAGGCCCGGGCTGCCAAAGGCTTCCGCGTCAGGGCACGACCTTGAAGGTGACGAGCGACTGTTCGAGCTGGGTCTCCTCGAAGTCCGACGCCGGGGCGACCGCCACGACGTTGACGATGAGGTCCGACTTCACCTGCACCATCAGCTGTTGCGTGCGCAGGGTGCCGCCTTCACCGCCGAGCCCTTCGGTCCAGTCGAGGAAGATCGCGCGCACGGCGCCCGGCCACGGGATCTCGGCCCGCACCATGTCCTTGACCCCAGCCGCGGACTTCGCGACGGCCAGGACCTGGGACTGCTCGATGGCGTCGGTCTTGGGCTGGGGGTCCACGACGACGCCCAGCCTGACGGTGTCGGTGGGCTCGTGCCCCTGCTCCTCGAACAGCACCGTGGGCACCGCGTCCTTGGTCTGGACGGGGAGGGTCTGCTCGCGCCAGCTCGTGGGCACGTCGATGGTGTAGCCCTTACCGGTGTAGCGGCGCAGGTCGAGGTGCTTCGTGGTGTCGGGCCGCAGCCACGGGGGTGCGGTGGCTGTCGGCCGGATGCGCTCGAGCCGGCTCGGCAGGGCAGAGGACGGCTCGTCGGAACCACCGCAGCCGCCCAGGGCAGTCAGCGTCAGGACCGGCACGACGACCAGTGCGCTCACCCTCAGTGCGGGTCTCATGCGGGCCACGCCGACTCCAGGGTGTCGACGCGGGGTGAACGGCGGATCTGTAGCACCACGGTCGCGGCGGCCGCGGCGAGCCAGACCACGAGGTCGACGAACAGGGCGATGGTGGCGTTGTCCGTCACCAGCCGGCCGAGCAGTGCCGCGCCGCTCCAGGTCAACGGCATGAAGAGGTATGCCGCGCCGGCGGCCGACAGGAAGAAGGCGAGCGCCGGTTCGCGCCAACGGATCACGGCGACCGCCAGCAGCACCGCGAGACCCATGAGCGTGAGCAGGGTGCGGAGCCAGACCGCCAGGGACGCGTCAAAACGGCTGGCACCCATGACCGTGCCGATGACCCCCAGCAGGCCGCAGGCGAGCGTCAGCACCAGCCAGAGCGCGAGCCACCGCCCCACCGTGCGCATCGCGTGCTACCCCCAGAGAATCGGTCCTCCGGGTCGTCGACACGCCCCCGGCTGATGGGCCCGCGGGCCCATCACTTCGTCGTACTCACTCTGCCATACTTCCCCGTGACGGCGGAGGGAGGAGCCACTGTGCACGCCAGGGGGATGTCGGGTCGCGCGCGCGCTGCTGGGGGCAGCGAGCGGGGCGCGGTGACGCTCGAGACGGTGGGGCTGGTGCTCATCGCTGCGATGTTGAGCTCGGTCGTGTTCGTGGCCCTCTCCGGCAACAACCGGCTGACCCAGGCGGTGTCCGGCGCCGTGTGCACCATCCTCACCGGCGGCCAGGGCTCGTGCGACTACGGCACCTCGACGGAGGCCGAGAAGGCACCGCCGACCGAGCCCTGTGCCACGGCCTCCGACGGCTACAGCGTCACCGCGGAGGGTGCCGCCTTCAACTTCACAGCCGGCGGCACCAAGGCGGTCACGATCGAGAAGCTGAGCAACGGCAAGTTCCGTGTCGTGGTGGCCTCAGGCAAGTCGGCAGGGGTCGAGACCGGTATCGGTTGGGACGCAAGGGTCCAGGTCAACGGCACCCGCTGGGGAAACGACATCGGCGCCAAGGTCGGCGCGAAGGGCGACTACGTCCAGTCAGACGTCTACCTCGTGGACAGTCGCGGCTCTGCCGAGGCGATCCGCAACTGGGCGATGTATGACCAGACGCTCGACACCGCGACCGACGTCAGCAGCCCGGTTCCGGGCATGGGGTGGCTCAGCGAGCACGTCACCCGCCCGGTCACCGACTTCGTCGCCGACAAGGTCGGGATCAAGGAGCCGCCGGAGCCGGACGCCAAGGTCTACACCGGCGGGGTCAGCGCCAACGCCAGTGCCCAGATCACTCCTGTCATCGGGGGCGCCGAGGCCAAGCTGGGCATCGGCGCCGTGCTGGGGGTCCGGATGAACGCCGACGGCACCACGACCGTGATCGGCAAGGTGGACGGCACCGCCCAGCTCGCCGGCGCCATCTCGATCGAGCACGGCGACCTCGGGGGCAACGCGGCCTTCACCGTCGAGGCGACCTATGACGGCAGCACCCTGAAGTCGACCCAGGTCAAGGCGGTCACGACCTCCGACGGCAGGCAGACGATGCACACCTGGTCCCTGCCGGTGAAGAGCGAGGCCGATCGCGCCGCCGCGACGAACCTCCTCTACAACCCGTTGCCGACGGCGTGGACACCGTTCTTCGACGCTGCCAAGGACCACGGCTCGGTGTCCAAGGTCGACTACGAGACGGACGGTCTCGACGTGTCTGGGGCGGCCACCGTCCGGGCGATCGAGGAGGGCGGGGTCAACGCCGGGTTCGCGCTGCCCGCGGCCAAGGTGACCAGCGCCGAGTACTACAACGGCCAGGACTGGGCACCCTGGGCGCAGTGCTCCGGTCGCTGAGGCGTCCTCAGCCCAGGGCGGGCAGCGCGAGCACCAGCAGGGTCCCGGAGACCAGATAGGGCCCGAACGGGATCTCGGTGTCCCGGCGGCCGCGCCTGGCCACCACGAGGATCGTGCCGACGACCACCGCCAGGACGAAGGCGAGCACGCTCCCTACTACCACCTGGGTCCAGCCGACGTACCCGAGCAGCAGACCGAGTGCGGGTGCCAGCTTGACGTCACCCATGCCGAACGGGCTGCCGGGCAGGAACGACGCGATGACGGCCAGGACGAGGTAGACCAGGCCCAGCACGACGGCGGCCAGAAATCCGCGAGCCAGGTCGGGCCACGCGTCCTCGGCAGCCGCCGTCACCGCGAGACCGACGACGGCGAGACCTGCGGCCGCGGCGTTGAGCTTGTCCGGCAACCGCAGGACGTCGACGTCGACGGCACTGAGCGCGACGAGCGGCACGGTGAGCAGCGCGTAGACGGCCGCCCGCGGCATACCCTCGAGCTCCCACTGGCCGGCGGCCACGCAGGCGGCGGCCAGCGGGACGGCGACGACCACCCAGGCGAACGACTTCTGGGTGTGCTCGTCGTCCGGGCGCCGGTGGGCCCCTGTCCGGAGTCTCCCGCGCAGCAGGCGGCCGAGCACCGCCCCCACTGCGACGGTCACGACCAGCATCCCCACGTGTCCGTTCACGGCATGGACCCTAGGCCACCCCGCGACCACCGGGAAGCAGGGCCACGTCCGGCATTCGGCACTGCCGTCCCACGATGAGGACGGCCGTTATGCTGGCGACTCCGCACCGCTGCACCGCAGTCTCGGGTCCCCAGGAGTTTCCACCGTGCCGATCGTCGTCCAGAAATATGGCGGCTCATCGCTGGCCGATGCAGCCAGCATCAAGCGTGTCGCCCGCCGGATCGCCGAGGCCAAGAAGGCCGGCAACGACGTGTGCGTGGCGGTCTCGGCCATGGGCGACAGCACCGACGAGCTGCTCGACCTGGCCAACCAGGTCAGCCCGCAGCCCCCGCCGCGCGAGCTGGACATGCTCCTCACCGCCGGCGAGCGGATCTCGATGGCCCTGGTGGCCATGGCGATTGCCGACCTCGGGTACACCGTGCGCTCGTTCACCGGCAGCCAGGCGGGCGTCATCACCGACTCCTCCCACGGCAGGGCGCGGATCATCGATGTCACCCCCGGCCGGGTGACGGACGCGCTCGACAAGGGACACATCGTCATCGTCGCCGGGTTCCAAGGCGTCAGCCAGGACACCAAGGAGATCACCACGCTCGGCCGCGGTGGGACCGACACGACCGCCGTCGCCCTCGCGGCAGCGCTCAACGCCGAGGTCTGCGAGATCTACACCGACGTCGACGGGGTCTTCACCGCCGACCCGCGAATCGTCCCTGCTGCCAGGAAGATCCACCGCATCTCCAACGAGGAGATGCTCGAGCTGGCCGCCTCCGGTTCGAAGGTGCTGCACCTGCGCAGCGTCGAGTACGCCCGGCGTTTCGACATCCCCATCCACGTCCGCAGCTCCTTCTCAGCGAAGGAGGGCACCCTCGTCACGGACAAACCAGCAGAAGGAGACACCGTGGAAGCCCCGATCATCGCCGGTGTCGCCCACGACCGCAGCGAGGCCAAGATCACCGTCGTCGGGGTCCCCGACCACCCCGGCAAGGCCGCCGAGATCTTCCAGACCTGCGCCGACGCCGAGATCAACATCGACATGATCGTCCAGAACGTGTCGGCGACCGCGACCGGACTCACCGACATCTCCTTCACCTGCCCCAAGACGGACGGCCAGGCCGGGGTGCATGCGCTCAGGAAGGTTCAGGCGTCGGTCGGTTTCACCTCCATCCAGTACGACGACCAGATCGGCAAGCTGTCCCTCGTCGGTGCCGGGATGCGTTCGCACCCCGGGGTCTCGGCCACCTTCTTCAAGGCCCTTGCCGACACGGGCGTCAACATCGAGATGATCTCCACCTCCGAGATCCGCATCTCCGTCGTGACCCGCGCCGATCTGCTCGACGACGCCGTCCGTGCGGTGCACTCCGCCTTCGGGCTGGACTCCGCCGAGGGTGAAGCCGTCGTCTACGGAGGCACCGGCAGGTGACCTCACTGGCCGCGAAGGCTGCGCGCCCGACGCTCGCGCTGGTGGGCGTCACGGGTGCGGTGGGGGCGGTGACCCGGCAGGTGCTGGGGATGCGGGCCGACATCTGGGGTGAGATCCGGGTCGCCGCCGCCGTCGAGGACGCGGGCACGGAGCTGGTCGTCTGTGGTCGCGAGCTGGTCGTGCAGGAGCTTTCGCCCGAGTTCTTCGACGGTGTCGACATCGCCCTGGTCGACGTGCCGGCGCCGGTCGCCGCCCTGTGGGCGCCGATCGCGGTGTCGCGCGGCGCGGTCGTCATCGACAACAGCTCGGCCCTGCGCGGCGACCCGGACATCCCTCTCGTGGTCCCGGAGGTGAACGCTCCCCAGATCCGCAACCGCCCCAAGGGCATCATCGCCAACCCGGGTGCCACGACCCTGACCATGATCGACGCCCTGGGTGTCCTGCACGCCGGCTGGGAGCTGACCGAGCTGGTGGTCGCCTCGTACCAGGCCGCGTCTGGCGCGGGGCGAGTCGGGATGGCGCGCCTCTACGACGAGCTCGAGGTGGTGGCCGGACATCGCGAGCTCGGTCATCAGCCCGGCGACGTGCGTCGTCTCATCGAGCACGAGCTCGGCGCCGACTCACCGTTCCCGGCCCCGCTGGCGCTCAACGTCGTGCCGTGGATCGGGGTGGCGGCCGAGGACGGCTGGACCTCCGAGGAGCTCAAGATCCGCAACGAGACCCGCAAGGTGCTGGGCCTGCCTGACCTGCGCGTCTCCGCGACCTGCGTCCGGGTGCCCGTGATCACGACGCACTCGGTCGCGGTGCACGCCAGCTTCGCCCGCAAGATCGACGTCGCCGAGGCACGTCAGGCGCTGGTCGAGGCGCCGGCGGTGGTGGTGCTCGACGACCCCGAGAGCCTGGAGTTCCCGACGCCGTCGGACATCGTCGGCTCGGACCCGCGGTTCGCCGGCCGCTTGCGCCAGGCGCTCGACTTCCCCAACACCCTCGACTTCTTCATCTGCGGAGACAACCTGCGCAAGGGTGCCGCGCTCAACATGGTGCAGGTTGCCGAGCTGGTCGCGAAGGACCTGGCCGTCGTCGGCTGAGGTCAGTCGTCGAGTGCGGCTCGCAGGCCGGCCTCCCCGACGGAGAGCTTGAGCTTGCCCTTCGAGGGGAGGTCCACGACGGCGCAGCCCTTGACGATGTCCACCTGGGGCGCCTCCACGAGGCGGCACACGGTATGCCGTCCGGCGAGCGTCAGCGTGAACTCCCCGTCCCGGTCGATGGTTGCCAGGCTCCCTCCGGACCGGGTCACGTCGTCGTGCAGGACCCGGCCACCGACGTAGGGCAGGTCGGCGCTGCCGGGGACGTCGATGCCCGACCCCGACAGAAATTCCCGCAGTGCGTCGTCCCCGAACACCGCGACCCAGCCGCCGCCGAGGGGCCGACCGTGCCCGCCCGTGTCGTCGGCGGAGACGACCGTGCCCTCGAGCCCGTCCGGCCCGCCGCAGCCCGCGACCCCGGTCAGCGCGAGCACCAGCAGCAGAGCCGGCCCGGCAGCGGCGACCGCTCTGCGGGGATGCGATCGCCCAGCGGCGGGGATGGGGGAGGTCATGGGCCGACATCCTCGCGCACCCCGCGCGCGCATCGACGGCGATCACGGGTCGGTGACGAAACGTGTCGTCAGCGTGTCGCTTGACGTGTGACTCATGTGACTGCTGTGACTATTGGGGCTCGAGCAACATGGTAGCCAGGGGGCCAGGATGAAGGACGAGAACCTCACACCGACACAGCTGTGGCGCAAGCACCGGTTGCGCCAGGTCATGCTCTTCGTCACCATCCCCGGCGTGCTCCTGGGCACGGCCAGCATCACGGCCGCCTACTCGGCGGGCTGGATGAGCCCGGACCCGCCGAAGCCCGCCTGCAACCCCGTCGTCGTGGTCGCGCCTCCGCGCGGCTCCTTCACCGTGAACGTCATGAACGCGACGGGGCACCAAGGCGTTGCCGCCGAGGTCGCGACCGGCCTGGCCAAGCGCAAGTTCTCGATCGGCGGCATCAGCAACGCTCCCGACTCCTGGTACGTCACCCAGACCGCCGTCGTTCACCACGGGCCCAAGGGCCTGGACGAGGCACTCCTTGCCGCCTCCCAGATCCCGGGCGCCAAGCTGTTCGCCGACTCCCGCAGCAACACCTCGGTCGACGTGGTCGTGGGGCTCGGCTACAAGGGCATGGTCGCGATCCCCGAGCGCCTCAAGCCGATCCCCTCCGAGGTCAAGGTCAACGTCTACAACACGACCTACAAGACGGGACTCGCCAAGACCGTCGCCGACGAGGTCAAGGCGCGTGGCTTCAAGGTCAAGGAGGTCTCCAACGACCCGCTGCGCAGCATGCAGATGGGCACCGCCGTCATCCGGTACGGCGAGGAGGGCGACCTTGCAGCGGCGCTCCTGCAGGGGCACGTCCCGGGTGCCCAGCTCGTCAAGGACGACCGGCTCGGCGCGGGCGTCGACCTCGTCATCGGCAACGCCTTCACGGCCCTGACTCCCACGGCCGACGTGCCGCCACTTCCCGCGCGGCCCAAGCAGGCGCCGCCGACCGTGGCCCGGCCGTGTTCATGACCACCGGCTGAGAGGGGGCGGTCCGCTGGCTGGCGACTCGCGACGCAAACCGGCACAGTGGTAGGCCCATGACGCCTCGCCCCCTGTATGCCGTGCCCCTCCTGTGCGCGGTGCTCGCCTCCGCCTGCGGCGGCGACCCCGACCCGGCCGCGGCACCCACGTCCGGTCCGGCGACAGGCACCAGCACCACACCGACGAGCTCGACGACGACGCCGTCGACCACCCGCACGGTCACCGACGACTGCCACGAAGGCGACCACGAAACCGACGCCCACCGCGCGGCATACGACGGCTGCACCGAAGCCCAGGCCGGCCACGGCGTTGGCGCCGGTCCCTCGGGCGGGCGCAGAACCCAGGGTGCGGTTCCCGCAGAACGCTCCGGCCGTCGGCTCGGGAGCCAACGCCTCGATCGCGCGGATCCCGGACGCCGTCTGGGACCGGATGGTCGGCTACTCGTGGACCCAGGGGTGCCCGGTCGGGCGCTCGCAGCTGCGCTACGTGCGGGTCAACTTCTGGGGTTTCGACGGCAAGCGCTCCCGTGGCGCGATCGTGGTGAACGCCTCGATCGCGCGCGAGACCGCCGCGGCGTTCACGCGGCTGTACTCGTTGCAGTTCCGGATCCGGCAGATGAAGCCGATGGATTCGTCGTGGGGCAAGAACCCCAAGGGGCCCGGTGCCAACGACTACGCGGCGATGGAGGCCGACAACACCTCGGCGTTCAACTGCCGCTACGTCGGGGGCGAGGAAGCGAGCAAGGTCTACAGCAAGCACGCCTCCGGCACCGCCATCGACGTCAACGACTTCGAGAACCCGTACGTCGCGGACGACGGCACCGTCTACCCCGACCGCTACTTCCTCACCCGGCGCGGACCTGCGCCCGGCGTCTTCTCCTCGAGTGGCAGCGCCGCTGTGCGCGCGTTCACCAGTCAGGGCCTGCGCTGGGGCGGGCTGTGGGCCAACCCCGACTACCAGCACTTCGACCGATGAGCCGGCGTGACGAGGGCCGGTCGGTCCGGAGTGAGCCGCGGGTATGCCGCTTGGCTGGCCCTGGTGCCGCTGCTCGCGGCGTGCGGCGCCGGGGCCGACGACCGGGCGGCGCCCCCGTCCACGACCAGCTCCTCGACGACCTCCTCGACCTCCACGACCAGCACCCCGAGCTCCGCCACGACGACCAGGCGCGCCCCCTCGCCGACGTCGTCCACCCGCACACCGTTGCCCCCGAAGCCGTCGCCGTCGAGGACCTCGCCGAGGCCTGCCGCGAAGCCATCGCCCAGGCCCAGCGCCAAACCGGCGCCCGCCTCGACCTGCACGGTGCCTTCGGGAGTCAGTGCGGCGCAGGTTGTCGTGGTCCGGTCGTCCGGCTCGCGCGCGACGGTGCGGGCCTGTCGCAAGACGTCGAAGGGCTACGTCGTCGACCTGGGTCCCTACTACGGCCACGTCGGCCGCAACGGAGTCAGCTGGTCCAAGCGCGAGGGTGACCTGAAGACACCCGCAGGGACCTACCCGCTCCGTGGTGGCTTCGGCGCCCGCGCGAACCCCGGTCTGCCGCAGGGCTGGTTCCGGGTGGACAGCTCGGACGTGTGGGTCGATGACAGCAGCTCGAGCCTCTACAACACCCACCAGCGCAAGCCTGTCAACGGTCGATGGGACTCCGCGGAGAACCTGCTCAACACGCCGGCCTACAACTACGCCCAGGTGATCGGCTACAACGAGTCGCGCACTCCCGGCAGGGGTTCCGCGATCTTCTTCCACGTCGACACCGGCGGGGGAACGGCCGGCTGCGTCTCGCTGCCGACCTCGGCGCTGCTCGCCGTGATGCGGTGGGAGCGGTCCGGCGCGGTCATGTCGATCAGCTGAGGTCGACCCCGTGAGACCGGTCTGGCCGCGCCCCCCAGGACACGGCAGAGTGGCCCCATGAGCACCCCACAGAGTTCTGCTCCTCCGCTGCGCTTCCTCGAACAACTCTGCGAGGACCCCGCATGAAGACCGTCGCCATGCTCACCGCGGGTGGCCTCGCCCCCTGCCTCTCCTCCGCCGTCGGCGGGCTCATCGAGAGGTACACCGAGGTCGCCCCGGACGTGCGGATCATGGCCTACCGCAACGGGTATGCCGGCCTGCTCACCGGTGACTCGGTCGAGGTCACCGACGACGTGCGCGCCAAGGCCCACCTGTTGCACGGGTTCGGCGGCAGCCCGATCGGCAACAGCCGGGTCAAGCTCACCAATGTCGCCGACTGCGTGAAGCGAGGACTGGTCATGGAGGGCCAGGACCCCCTCCACGTCGCGGCCGAGCAGCTCACCCGTGACGGCGTCGACGTCCTGCACACCATCGGTGGTGACGACACCAACGGCACGGCAGCCGACCTCGCGGCATACCTGCACTCGCAACGGCTACGAGCTCACCGTCGTGGGGCTCCCCAAGACCATCGACAACGACGTCGTCCCCGATCCGGCAGTCCCTGGGCGCCTGGACCGCTGCGGAGCAGGGCGCGGTCTTCGCCCGCAACGTCATCGCCGAGCACTCCGCCAACCCCCGGATGCTCATCGTCCACGAGGTGATGGGTCGCAACTGCGGGTGGCTGACCGCTGCGACCGCACTGGCGCACCACCAGTGGGTCCAGGGCGCGGAGTTCAGCGGCTGGCTGGAGAACTCGCCCGAGCGGTGGGACGTGCACGGGGTGTTCGTGCCCGAGCAGCCCCTGGACATTCCGAGCGAGGCGAAGCGGCTGCGCACCGTCATGGACGAGTCGGACGGCGTCAACCTGTTCATCTCCGAGGGCGCCGGCGTCGCCGAGATCGTCGCCTCGATGGAGGAGGCCGGGCAGGAGGTGCCGCGCGACCCGTTCGGCCACGTCCAGCTCGACAAGGTCAACCCCGGAGCCTGGTTCGCCGAGCAGTTCGCCGACCAGCTGGGCGCCGAGAAGGTGCTGGTCCAGAAGAGCGGCTACTTCGCCCGGTCCGCCGCAGCCAACGACGCCGACCTCGCCCTCATCAAGGACTGCACGAGGTATGCCGTCGACGCAGCGCTGCGTGGCGAGTCCGGTGTGGTGGGCCAGGACGAGGAGCGCGAGGACGTCCTGCGGGCCATCGAGTTCGACCGGATCAAGGGCGGCAAGGAGTTCGACCCGTCCGTGGGGTGGTTCACCGACCTGCTCGCCGAGCTCGGGCAGGGCTGAGGGCCCACTGCTCGTCGCCGGCCTGGTCCCCGGGGCCCTTGCCGCAGGGCGGGGCCTGTAGCAGGGTCGGAGGCATGGCACCCACGCCCACGGCAGACCCCAAACCCAGCACCACGGCATACCGGGAGGCCCGGGACGCCCTCGTCGCACTGACCGGCCAGCACGACCGCGCCGTCGCCGAGTTCACCTGGCCCGACGTGGGCGATCGGTTCAACTGGGCGGTCGACTGGTTCGACGCGATCGCCCGCGGCAACTCCGCGACGGCACTGTGGATCGTCGAGGAGGACGGTTCGGAGCGGCGGCTGACCTTCGACGAGATGGCTACCCGCTCTGACCAGGTGGCTGTCTGGCTCTCGGAACTCGGTGTGGCGCAAGGAGATCGCGTCCTGCTGATGCTCGGCAACCAGATCGAGCTGTGGGAGACGATGCTCGCGGTGTTCAAGCTCGGTGCCATCGTGATGCCGACCACGGCCGCCCTCGGACCGGCCGACCTGCGCGACCGGGTCGGCCGCGGTGGCGCCAGGGTCGTCGTGGCCAACGCCGCGGATGCCGCGAAGTTCGAGGAGGTCCCCGGCGACTACCTGCGGGTGTGCGTGGGTGACGCTGACGGCTGGAACGCGTATGCCGATGCCGACGCCGCGCAGCCGCGAGCCTTCGACACGGTCACCGCTGCGACCGACCCGCTCCTGCTCTACTTCACGTCCGGGACGACCAGCAAGCCGAAGCTCGTCGAGCACACCCAGGTCTCCTACCCCGTCGGTCACCTCTCGACGATGTACTGGATCGGCGCCCGACCCGGCGACGTGCACCTGGCCATCAGCTCACCCGGCTGGGCGAAGCACGCGTGGTCGTGCTTCTTCGCGCCCTGGATCGCCGAGGCCACGATCTTCGTCTACAACTACACGCGGTTCGACGCGGCGGCGCTGCTGGACCAGATCCGGCGGGCCGAGGTGACCACCTTCTGCGCCCCTCCGACGGTCTGGCGCATGCTGATCCAGGCAGACCTCAGCGGCGGCAAGGGCGACCTGCGGGAGCTGTTGGCCGCAGGTGAACCACTCAACCCCGAGGTCATCAGCCAGGTGCAGAAGGCGTGGGGACTGACGATCCGGGACGGTTACGGACAGACCGAGACCACCCTGCAGATCGGCAACATCGCCGGTGAACCGCTCAAGCCCGGGTCGATGGGACGCCCCATGCCCGGTGTTCCCGTGGCGCTCGTCGACCCGCTCACGGGCCAGCCCGCCGACGAGGGGGAGATCGTGCTGGACCTGTCGAAGCACCCGGTCAACCTGATGACCGGCTACCTCGGCGACGACGAGCGCCAGGCCGAGGCGATGGCCGGTGGGTACTACCACACGGGCGACGTCGCCCAGCGGGACGCCGACGGCTACATCACCTACATCGGGCGGACCGACGACGTGTTCAAGGCGAGCGACTACAAGGTGTCGCCGTTCGAGCTCGAGAGCGTGCTCATCGAGCACCCGGCCGTGGCAGAGGCGGCCGTGGTGCCGGCGCCCGACCCGACCCGGCTGGCCGTGCCCAAGGCCTACGTCGCGCTGGCCCCGGGCTGGAAGCCGGACGCCGAGACCGCCCGCGCGATCCTGGGTCATGCCCGGGCCAACCTCGCGCCCTATCTGCGGGTCCGGCGCCTGGAGTTCTTCGAGCTGCCCAAGACGGTGTCGGGCAAGATCCGGCGGGTCGAGCTTCGCGACCGCGAGCAGCAGGCCTTCGACGGGGGGCGGTCGCTGTCCGAGGAGTTCCGCGACGACCAGTTCCCAGACCTGCTGGCGTGACCGGCGCGGCTGGCGGCCCGGGAGGTCTGGCTCGAGCGCAGCGTCTAGTCTTGGCCCGTCTCGAACGGGACCCGGGAGCGGTGTCGGTCGGCGCCGTGCGGGGAATGGTTCCTGTTGGTCCACGTGGGAGTTCGCATGTCTGGAGTGGCGGCAGCCGTGCCGCTGAGGACGCGCATCGCCGTCCACGTGCTCGGGGTCGATCCCGACCGCCGGGTGCTGCTCGACCGTGCCCGCCCGCCCCAGGAGCCGGTCTGGGGACTGCCCGGTGCCATGGTCGAGGTGGGCGAGGACCCGGTCCTGCGGGCCAGGACCCTGGTTTCCGAAGCCGGCGCGCTCGCCGCCACCCGGGTGGAGGTCATCGACCTCGAGAGTGTCGTGGAGGGCGACGTGCACATGGTGCACATGGTCTTCGAGTGCGGAGCCGAGCCGTCACTGCTGCGGTCGGATGCCGGCTCGTCCGCGCTGTGGTGGAGCCTGCCCGAGATCGTCGGGCTCAAGCTGTCCGCCCGGACCCGGAAGGCGCTGGCATCCCGGTGGTCGATGATCTGGCCGGACACCTGAGCTCGGCTGACCGCCCGGGCGCGGCTCCGGGCAATCCGGCTAATACGGGCATTCCGTTGCGAACGAACGCGGTTGGCCGCAATGGGCGGCCGTTGAGACCTTTCGAGGACGTTGGACCCCGAGTACGGTGAAATGCGGCGGTCCGCCGGGTCCGCTGGGTGTTCGACAGGCCGGGGCCGCCAGTGCGTACCTACCCATATGCCTTTCACGTCGCCCTCGACGGCAACGGACTCAACGGTCTCGAGGGCAGGGCGGGCGTGTGCCTGTTCCACTACGACCCGGCCACCGGCGACCACGCCTACAAGGTGACCTACTTCGCGGGGGCGTCCGGCGGTCACGCACCGAGCGTCGACCCGAGCCGACGGGTCGGCTTCCTCGGCAACACCGGCCAGCACCTGTTGTTCTACGACCTGGTCACCCTCGAGGAGGCGGACCGGGTCTCGACGCTGCGGTTCGAGGTACCGGACACGACGATCAAGGGCAGCACCCACCTCGTCTGGCTCGACGACACCCAGTTCGTCACCTCGATCGGCGAGCACCTGTGGGCGTTCGACGTCAACCGGCTGACCAAGGCCGAGCAGGTCGCGCCACACGGGCTGAAGATCCCGCACGCCATGAAGCGCACCGCCTCGGGCCGCTACATCGTCTACGGCGGGATGGACCACCCGACACGAGGCGAGGCGAAGGAGGTCGGCATCCTCGACACCCTCACCGGGGCCGTGCGGCGGATCGTCCTGCCGACCACCTGCTGGCACGTCGTCTGCCATCCGGTGCTCGACGTCTTCTACGCGATCTCGTTCCGGGTCAACCCGGCCGACCGCTCGGACTGGGAGCACTGGGGGATGGCCTGGCTGCGCCAGTACGCCTTCGAGATCGACGCCGAGGACGGTCGCATCGTGCGCCACTGGGCTGCCGACCGCGACCTGCCCGCGCACATCAACTCCGACGTCACGATCTCGGACTCCGAGCTCATCTTCTGCACCGGGGGCAGCCACACCGTGGTCTTCGTCGACCTCCTCACGTTGAGCCAGCACCGGCTCATCGACGAGCACCCGGGAGCACTGGAGAGCCTGGCCCTCACCCGCCAGTCGGCCAGCACCGTGGCCGAGTCGGTGATGCGGGGCAACTTCTTCGGCAACTCCCACCTGTATGCCGAGTCGCTGCGCGTCAGTCGTGGCGCCCTGGTCGACGGCATCTACGCCTGTCAGCTGTCGGCCGACCAGTCGCTGCTCTTCACGGCCAACCGCGGCCAGAACCACATCACCGTCTACGACTACCCGTCCCTGGAGGTCCGCGACCGCGTCGTCATGCCGGAGCTCCAGGAGCTCGACCCGCGGTTGGGGGCGTGGGGCGACCCCCGGCTGGGCTTCCACCACTCCTACCTCGTGAGCCCCGACGCGCCCAGCCTCGACCCCAGACCCGCAGGAGCTCTCTGATGGCCGACTACACGATCGACACCACCGTGTTCGGTGGCAACACGTTCACCTCGGACGTCTCCGCGGACGTGACGTCGACGCTGACCGGGCTCGACGCCATGAACCTGACGCTCGCCGGGGGCACGACGAACACCAACAACGGCGAGAACACCGTCCACTCCGACTCGACCATCACCCTCGAGCCGGTCACGACCAGGTCGACCATCGACACCACCTCACGGGTCGACTCGGCCTCGAGCGTCGACACGAGCTCGACCGTCGACCTCAAGCCGGTGGCGGTCGACACGTGTGTGCGCCTCGAGCTCGGCCCGCCCCCGGCCACCGAGGTGTGCACGCCCTACGAGCAGACCTGGGGCTGGTCGGTCCTCGGGCTCGAGCTGTTCGCGATCACGGTGCGCGGCAGCACCACGACGCACATCCGGCCCGAGCACCACGGCCCCGTCGTGATCGACCTGTGAGCCCGACATGACTCCGTCCCGCCGCAAACCCACGAAGGCCGCCGGCAGGCCCGCGGCCCGCAAGACGGCGTCCAAGGCAGGCGCGTCCAAGGCGGGCGGGTCCAAGGCGGGCGGGTCCAAGGCGGGCGGGTCCAAGGCGGGCGCGGCCAGGTCCAGCGGGTCCAAGGGCACTGCACGCCACGGAGCCAGGGCCACGGCAGCCAGGGCCACGGCAGCCAAGGCCGACGAGGGACAACGTCACGGCGGACAAGTCGCGTGGTGCCGATGTGGTCGTGCTGACCGGCCCGCCCACCATGCTGCGGGCCACGGTCTCGGTGGAGAACGCCGTCGACCAACGGGTCACGGTCCGCGGGCTCACCTTGCACCGCCGTGGGCGGCAGGCGATGACGTCCGCGGGTGCGGCGGTCATCGCCCCCGGGGCCACCGCGGACGTGCCCGTCGCCTTCCGGCTGGAGCAGGACACGCCGCCGGGCGAGTACGCCGCGGAGGTCGAGGTCGGCGGGCTCCGACGCGAGGCGCTGCTGCGAGTGGAACCCGACCTGTCGATGCGGGTCTCCCCGAGGCGCATGCTCGCCGAGGTCGGGCGCCGTGCGGTCACGTTCTCGGTCGCGAACGAGGGCAACGTCACCATGGCGCTCGCTGCTGTGGTGCGCGCCCGCACCGACGACGGCGGCCCCGACCCGGGTCCGGACGTCACCCTGACCCTGGCCGTCTCAACTTCGGTGGCCCCCGGGTCCACGGCCGTCCTCGAGGGGCACCTCACCGTGCCCGCGGAGCTCGACCCCACGCGGCGGCATACCGCGCGCATCCCCGTCGGCACAGCCGATCTCGACGTCATCATCCTGCCTCGCGACCCATCGGAGGAATCACCATGAGCACGACCGCACCCGAGTACCTCACGACCCTGCGCGACGGGTTCGCCGACGCCGTGCAGCAGTGGGTGGACCAGTCGACCACCGCCTGGGACCAGTGGTCGCAGGCCTGGTCGCCCGCGGCGGCAGCCGTCGGCCTCGGTATGCCGGGGGCGCTCGGCGCGGTGCCGCGCCAGCACCGGCGTGCTCACCGGCATGGCGAAAGGGACTGCGGCTGTGGGGACTCCGGCGCAGGCTGCCGTGAGCATGGCGGTCACCGTCAAGGGAAGCACAGCCCGAGGGACCGCGGCTGCGAGTGTGGAGAGTGGCACACCCACACGGAGGGGTGTGGGTGCCATGACAGCTGTTGCCGGGATGCCTGCGACTGCTGCGTGCCGGAGGCGGATGTCATCGTGCGGGCGCGGGCCGGCGAGGTGCGCGTGGTGCCGTTCCGGTTGCACAACCCCTGGCGCCGTGAGCGCGAGGTGTCGCTCGAGATCGGGCCGTGGCACGTCTGCGCAGGTGACGAGGACCTCGAGGTCCGCGCCGTCCTCGAGGACGAGAAGATCGTCCTCAAGCCATGCGAGGACCGGATCGTCCGTTTGCTCATCTCGACTCGCGGGGTCGACGACGACGGTGTGTGGAGCCCGCGAGACAACAGGGGGGCGAACGACGCGGCCGTTCCCACCGAGCCAGTCGCCGCCGCCAAGCGAGCCAGGACGGCCGGCGCGGGACGCGAGCCGGTCGACGTCGTGGCGGGCGCCACGCGGCGGACGAGCGACGTGGAGTCCTGTGTGAGCGCCTACGCGGACGTCCGCTTCGAGGGGTGCGCACGACCTCAACGCGTGGCCGTCGTCGTGCTCCCGGCGGAGTGCGATGCCGTGGAGACCGGCTGTGACTGCGGATGCTGCTAGGAGAGCTGCGATGACTGACGCGAACAACACCACCGACGAGACGCTCGCCCGGATCACCGAGCTGGCCCGGCAGGCGCTGCAGGCCCAGGCGACCCTGGCGAAGCAGTCGCTCGAGCTGGGGCGGGCGACCCTGTCCGGCGACGTGGACAGGTCGTCCACGAGTCGAGCCTATGTGGACGCGGTCAGCCGCGAAGGTGCTCGGTACTGGCGCGAGGCGGGTGCGCTCGGGCTCGACTACGCGAGTGAGCTGATGGCGCTCGGCACCCGCAGCGCTGCCCGGATTCTCAGCGACGCGTCGTCGGCGGGAGCGAGCTCACGCACGCGGCGCGGCGCGACCGAGTCCCGCGGCACGGCACCGCCCGCGCCCTCGACCGACGACGACGACGGCATCCGCCGGTCTGCGGTCCGGCTGCGGGCGGCCGTCGGGCAGACCGCCCAGGCGACGGTCACCGTGGTCAACCGGCACCCCCGAGCCCGTCGGGTCGAGCTCGAGCCGAGCGAGCTGCGGGACGCGACCGGCACGGTGGTCGCGGTGACCCTGCGCGTCGACCCGGAGCACGTCACCATCCCCGCGGGTGGCGAGTACCAGGTGCGGATCGAGGCCGACCTCGACGAGGGCATCGTGCAGCCGGGTCAGGGGTATGTCGGGACGGTGGCCGTCAGCGGCGGCGACGAGGCCACGCTGGAGGTGACCGTCGAGGTCGCGGACTGACGTCATCCGCGGTGGCCAGCGGCGCCGCCACCAGGTCGCGTGCGGCCCGCACCTCGGGGTGCAGCCGCAGCCCCTCGCGGGCCCACCGCGGCAGGTCGGGGCTGACCGCCAGCCACGCCAGCGAGGCGGCGACGGTCGCTCGGGCCGGCCGCGCGGCATACCCGAGCTCGTGCGCCTTGGCCGAGGTGTACCAGTAGAACCGGCCGACCGTGCTCGCCTCGTCGCGGGTGGTGAGTGGCGTCGCGTTGCGCAGGCCCGCCCACCACTCGGTGGCGGCGGACAGGGCCCACGCGTTGCCGGGCGGCATCTCGGCGAAGGGCCCCGGCAGGCCGGCGAGGTCGGAGACCAGGTTGTGCAGCATCCGCCAGCTGACGTCGTCCCCGCCGAGCAGGTAGCGCTCGCCGGCCACGCCGCGCTCCAGCAGCGCCACGTGGCCGGCGCCGACGTCGCGGGCGTCGACGACGTTGCAGCCACCGGCGAAGGTGCTGCGGGTCGGGTCGAGGAGGTAGCGCAGGACGATGGCGTTGCTCGGTGCGAGTCGGGTGAACGGTCCGCCGAGCACGACGGTCGGCAGGGCGAGCACGACGGGTAGGCCGCTGCGCCGGCCGGTCTCCAGCGCCACCTCTTCCTGGGCGACCTTGCTCGCGTAGTAGGCGGGGGCGGGTTCGGAGCCGAGGGCGTCGCGTTCGGACCGGGCGCGGGGGAGCAGGCTCGAGCCCCGGGTGACGGACGACGAGGTGACGACCGCGCGGGACACCCCTGCTGCAGCCGCTGCCTCGAGGACCGCACGCGTGCCGTCCGCGTTCACCTGCTCGACCTCGGCGGCTCGGGCGGCACCGAAGGCGTAGACCGCTGCACAGTGGACCAGCGCCTCGCAGCCGCGGAGCGCAGCGGTGAGCGAGGCACGGTCCGTGAGGCCCACGGCCGCCGAGGGCACGGTGGACCCGCCGATGCGCACGGCGTCACCGCGGCGTTCCGGGTCGGGCCGGGTGACGGCGAGGACCTCGTGTCCGGCAGCGATGGCGGCCGCCACGACCTGGCCGCCGACCATGCCGGTGGCTCCCGTGACGGCGAGCCTCACCGCCCGCCCCTGACGTGCCGGAACCCGTGGGCGTCGACGTCCCTCGCTGTCGCCCTGCCGGGAGCCTCCGGCCGGGGGCCCGCCTCCACCGCGGGGTCGCCGAGCCACTCCTTCGCCGCGCCGAGCAGCAGGTCGAGCGACTGGGTGAGCAGCGGCTCGGTGGGGTCCATCGGCGGGCGCCCGATCCGGAACTCGCGCCCCTCGAAGCAGGCCTCCAGGTTGTCGAAGGTGGTGGTGAAGAACCGCCGGTAGGCCTCCTCGAGCAGCGGGTCGCGCAGCTCCGGGAGGACGGTCAGGTCGACTCCCGACCACGACGACGGGAGGGCGAACAGCTGGCGGCCGCGGACGACCGCCCGGGTGCCGGTGGTGGTGCGGGCGAAGGTCAGGCTGCCGTCGTCGAACTGCGCAGAACCGTTGGGGCTCTTGACGGTTCGCCAGGTGAGCCGGTGCAGGTCGGCGCTGCGTTCGACCAGCTCGATCTTGCAGACATCGATGGCTTCGCCACCCCAGGCCGCGAGGTAGTTGGGCTGGGGGAGGTAGAGGTTGCGTTCGGCCTGCCGGGTGCTGACCCGCTCCACCGCCGGGGACGGTGACGCGACGGCCGCCGAGGTAGTCGGCCATCAGGCTGATCCCGGCCGCGACGTCCACCCTGGCCACGAACTCGTCGAAGTCCGCCCGGATGTCTCGTCCCACCGCGAAGACGGTTGCCCCGTCGACGAGCCGCCAGCTCATCTGGTCGTCGTGGTCGGGCAACCCCACCAGCAGACTCTCGAACGGCGCGACGAAGGCCGGGAGCCCGTCATAGGCCTCGCCGGGATATGCCGTGGGGTCGAAGCCGAGCGGCACCTCGCGCCTGTCGACGGTCGCCTTGTCGGCGGTGGTGGCCCAGGTCGAGCGCACCCTGGCCCAGCGTGGCGAGACTCCCCAGGACGGCCGTGAGCGGAAGGTGACCGGCTGGGTCGTCGGCAGCCATGACGAGGGGCGTGATGACGGCTCGCACCGTGCCGAGCACCGGATCCGACGCGGCGGTCCCGTCGTCGGGTCCCCCGATGGCGGCGCTGAGGACGCGGGCCAGGCGGGGCTCCGCCGCCAACGACCTGGCGGCGGCCCTGGCGAGCGGGTGGGCCGCGTGGGCGCCTGCCAGGGCCGCGGGATGTCCCTCGCTTCGGCCGGCGGGCGGCCCGAGGGCCGCGAGGGCGCGTTCCACGAGCGGGGACGCCGACCGGTCCAGACCGAGCAGGGAGGCCGTGGCGCCGTCTGCGAGGAGAGCGTCGGTCGCGAGCACCAGGGCGTCACCGTCGAGGGGGCGGGGCAGCCGGGCACCGTCCGGGCCGACGCTGGCGGCGAGTGCATCGACCACCCACAGCGCTGGCAGGCAGGTGCGCGAGCAGGTCGGCGGCCAGGTCGGCGGGGTCTGCGCCGGCCACCTCGGGAGCTGCGCCGAGCAGCGTTGCCAGGCACGCGGCATACCCGTCGACGAGCTCGGTGACCGCGCGGCCGACCACGACTCGCGTGCCCGCCTCCGCCCACTGCCGTGAGACCCGTTGTCCCGACAGGACGCTGGTGTCCGGGACCGGCGCCGGGACGAGGTCGGCGCCGAGGTCGACCACGGCGTAGGAGGTGCCTCGCGGCGTGAGCCCGGTCAGGCCCGCCTGGCGGGCCAGCTCGTCGATCGAGAGGTGCCCGCGGTCCCGGTCGAGGGCACGCAGGCTGGCACCCACGACCACGTCGTCGCAGCCGCGGTCGTGGAGCAGGTCCACGACCGCGTGCACGACGGAGGGGCTCGCGGGCGTCGGCTGCGAGAGGCGGGTGAGGACCACTGCAGAGGCTGCGGGACCAGACAGTGGGGAGGGTTCCAGCCGGTCCACCGCCGAGCCCAGGGCGTCGAGAGCCGCACCCCTGACCACCAGGCAGGCCAGTGGATCCCGGCTCGGCACGCGGCGCGGTGCCATCCGTCAATGAAACCAGCGCGCCCTCGCCAGCGACAGGGGGCGGTGCCATAGTGAACGGGTGGCCGACGACATCGACATCCAGCAGCACATCAAGGGACTCATCGACGAGGAGCACGGCCTGCGTGGCCGGCTCGGCTCCGGCGAGATCAGCGTCGAGGAGGAGAACCAGAGGCTGCGCAGCATCGAGGTCGAGCTCGACCAGTGCTGGGACCTGCTGCGGCAGCGGCGGGCCAAGCGCGAGTTCGGCGAGGACCCTGCGGACGCGCAGGTGCGTGACCCCGGCACCGTGGAGAACTACCGCGGCTGACCTCGCCCTGCGTGGGCGAGCTGCTTGGGCCGGGCTCGCTCGGCGTGCGCGGCGGCGTGGCGCGGCGGCGTGGCGAACCGGACAGGACGAGTCTTCGCCCTACTCTCGAAGGAGGCCGGTTTCCCGACGCAAGGGGGTGCGCCATGCGCACAGCACTCGCCCATCTGCACGTCCCCCAGCACCAGCCGACGTGGTGGCTGAGCCACGGTCTCGCTGCCCTCGTCGCCGCGCTCGTGCTCGTCTACGCGGCCTCGGTGCTGCTGGTCCTCACCGGGGTGCTGCTCTTCTCCTGACGACGTCCGCCCTTGTGGGCGGCGCCAGCCGGGCGATTCGGTCACCAGCGCCGGTCGACCCACTCCTGGAGGTGGGGCAGCTCGGCGCCGATGACGGTCGAGTCGCCGTGCCCGGGAAGGACGACGGTGTCCTCCGGCAGGGAGAACAGCCGGTGGCGGATGGACTCGATGATCGTGTCGAAGTCGCTGTAGTCGTGGCGGGTGGCTCCCGGTCCGCCGGGGAACAGCGTGTCCCCGGTGAAGACGACCCCCAGTGACGGGGCGTGGAAGCAGCACGACCCCGGGCGTGTGTCCGGGGGTGTGGATCACGTGCAGCTCGACGTCTCCGACGGTCAGCACCTGGCCGTCGGCCAGCTCGCCGTCGGGGGTGACGGGATAGAGCTCGTCCCAGAGGAACCGGTCGCGCGGATGCAGGTGTGCCGGTGCGCGGGTGCCGTCGCACACCTCGCCGACCGCGTCGATGTGGTCGTGGTGCCCGTGCGTGACGAGGACTCCCTGCACCCGTTGTTCGCGGGGGATCGCCTTGACGATGGCGCGCCCGTCGTGCCCGGCGTCGATGACGAGGCACTGCGCACCGTCGCCGATGACCCAGGTGTTGTTCTCGAGCGTCAGCGAACCGCCGGGTCCGCCGTAGGTGCCTGCGGTCACGACGCGCTGCACGCGCACGCCGCCCGGGGAAGGTGCGATGTCCGGCATACCTGCATCTTGGCCCACGGCCCGGCCAGGGGCGCACGCGGTCTGGCAGGTGGTGCCGTGCGCGACGGCTCAGCGGGGGGTCAGGACGCAGAACTCGTTGCCGTCGGGGTCGGCCATGACCACCCAGCTGACCTCGCCCTGTCCGATGTCGAGGCGGGTGGCGCCGAGGGCGACCAGGCGCTCGACCTCGGCCTGCTGGTCGCCGTCGGGCGGTGGAGCGAGGTCGAGGTGCAGCCGGTTCTTCCCGGTCTTCTCCCTCACGGGCGGCCCGCCCCATGCCATCTTCGAACCGCCTTGGCGGTGACTGGATCGCGGTCTCCTCGTCCTGGTCCCAGACGAGGGGCCAGTCGAGGGCCTTGCTCCAGAAGTAGCCGACCGCCTGGGTGCCGTCGCAGTTGACCGCACCGATGAGGTCGGTGCCGGCGAGGAAGTTGTTGTCGGGCGGGATCACGCAGAACTCGTAGCCCTCCGGGTCGGCCAGCACGACGTGCCGCTCCTCCGGCCGCTGGCCGATGTCGAGGTGTGATCCGCCGAGCTCGAGCGCGCGCGCCACGGTGGCCTCCATGTCCTCGAGGCTCGTGGTCGTCAGGTCGAAGTGGATCTGGTGCAGCCCGACGTTCGGCACGTCCGTGGGCAGGAACCGGATCCGGAACCCGGGCTCATCGCGGGGAGGCAGCGCGACGCCGCCATCGGGATCATCGACCACCTGGCGCCCGAGCATGACCGGCCCAGAATTCGGCGAGCCGGCGTGGTTCGTTCGCATCGAAGCAGAGCGCGTGGAGCTGACTACTCATCTGCCCTGGCACCTCCGACCTGCGGATCGTGCGGTAGGCACGACACCCGCCGTGCTCCTGAGAACCTGCACGCTAGGGGCTGCGGGTCTGCGCCGCAAAGCAATTGTCGCGCGGGCCTTGACCTGCGGTTGTGGTGGTCGGGGTGACAGGATTTGAACCTGCGGCCTCTTCGTCCCGAACGAAGCGCGCTACCAAGCTGCGCCACACCCCGTGGCAATCGCCACCCACGCCAGTTCGACGGGAGCAGCGACAGTGAAGGATAGCCCACCCGGCCCGGCCGCTCCCAATCGGTGTGCGGCCCGCCACGGCTCATCCCTCCGGTCGCCGGCATTCGCGGCTCCCGGGCCACAGATGCACCCGATTCGAGGCTGACGGCGTCGATTCGTGGCTCCCGGGCCACAGATCGACCTCGCGGGCGGGAGCCGTATGCCGCGTGGTCACGGCCCGACGGGCTCAGGCCGTGGGCACGAGCGTCAGGAGGGTGGCCTCGGGCCGGCAGCAGAACCGCACGGGGGCGTAGGGGGAGGTGCCGAGCCCGGCCGACACGTGCAGCCAGGCGGCGTCGGCGGGCGCCGCGGACGACGGGGCCGATCCCGCTCCGGGCCACCAGCGTGACACTCCCTTGGCACGGGCGGTCGGCAGGTCGCAGTTGGACACGAGGGCGCCGTGGAACGGCAGCGCGAGCTGGCCGCCGTGGGTGTGTCCCGCGAGGAGCAGCCGCGCGCCGTCGGCGGCCATGGGGTCCAGCACTCGCTGGTAGGGCGCGTGCGTCACCCCGATCGTCACCGCCGCGGTGGACGATGCCGGACCGGCGACCGCGGCATACCGGTCGAAGGAGACGTGGGCGTCGTCGGTGCCGACGAGCTCGACCTCCGCACCGGCGACCGAGAGGGTCGCCCGGGCGTTGTCGAGGTCGACCCAGCCGCGGCCCACCATGCCCTTGCGGAGGTCGTCGACCGGCAGTCTCACCCGGCCCGGCTTGGCCTCGGCGTGGCGACGGGTGAGGTAGCGGACCGGGTTCTTCGGCACGGGTGCGAAGTAGTCGTTCGACCCCATGACGAAGACTCCGGGGAAGGCGAACAGCGGCTCCATCGCGTGCAGCGCCCCGGGCACGGCGTCCAGCGCGGCCAGGTTGTCGCCGGAGTTGACGACGAGGTCGGGGGACAGCGCAGCCAGCCCGCGGACCCACTCGATCCGACGACGCTGGCGCGGCACGAGGTGCAGGTCGGAGATCTGCAGGACCCGCATCGGCGGCGAGCCGGGAGCCAGCACCGGCACCGTGAACCGGCGCAGCGCGAACCAGTTCCGCTCGACCACGCTCGCGTAGCCGACGCCCGCCACCCCCAGGGCGGCGACGCCCGCTGCAGTCCCGAGGATCCTGTTCATCACCGCCATCCTTGCAAACCGGTCCTCGCCGACAGAGGTCGGTAGGTCGGACCGCCGCCCGCCTGCGAGACTGGGGTCATGACCGAGCAGAGCCTCAAGGCCACCGTCCAGAGCGACCTCACCGACGCGATCCGCCAGCGCGACCAGGTGCGTTCGGGCACCCTGCGGCTCGTCCTGACGGCCATCACCACCGAGGAGGTCTCCGGCACCGAGGCCCGCGAGCTCAGCGACGACGAGGTGCTCAAGGTGCTCGCCAAGGAGGCCAAGAAGCGCAAGGAGGCCGCCACGGCCTACGCCGGCGCCAACCGTCCCGAGCTCGCCGCCAAGGAGGAGGCCGAGCTCGCCGTGCTCGAGGCCTACCTGCCGGCCCAGCTCTCCGACGACGAGCTCAGCACGATCGTGGCCGCCGCGATCGAGCAGACCGGCGCGACCGGTATGCCGCAGCTCGGCCAGGTCATGAAGGTCGCCCAGGGCGTCGTGGCCGGCCGCGCCGACGGTGGCCGCGTGGCTGCCGCCGTCAAGGCGGCCCTCACCGCAGGCTGACCGCCTCGCGAGTCCGTCAGCGGCGGGTGGCGGTGTCGTGGTCCGGTTGTGGGGCTTGCCCTTGGTCTTCCTGGGGTCGGGGGTGTTCGTCGTCCTGGGCTTGTTCTGCGTGGGCGGCGGGGTGTAGCCGGAGGAGGTGTAGAGGCCGACGGTCGAGCCGCGCAGGGCGGTGCCGCTGGGATTGGTGTAGACGACGAGCCCTCGGGACAGCCCGCTGCCGGTCTGCCCGGCCACCTGGACCAGGAACCCGGCCTCCTTGAGCCGGCTCGTGGCCTGGGCGACGGACATCCCGCTCACGTACGGCACCGAGATCTTGTCGCCGTTGAGCACCTTGCTGCTCGGGTCGGCGAAGTCCCGCTCCGGCATCCCCTTGGAGGCGCCCAGCATGATCGCGCGCCAGGTGGGCGCGGACAGGGTGCCACCGAAGATGTCGCCGTAGCTGTGGCCACCGAGGGTCAGGTTCTTCAGGCTGGACTGGCTGTTCGGGGTGCCGATCCACACCGCGGTCGAGAGCTGCGCGGTGTAGCCGATGAACCAGCCCTCCGCGTTGTCCTCGGTCGTGCCCGTCTTGCCTGCGGCCGGCCGGCTGCCGAGCGAGGCGCCGGTGCCGGTGCCGCTCTTGATGACGCCCTTGAGGAGCTCGGTCGTCCCGCGCGCGATGTCCTTGTCGATGACCTGCTTGCACGGGTTGGCGCCGATCTTGAGCGGCTTCTTGTCAGCCGTGGTGATCGACAGGATCGGGTTCGGGGGGCAGTACTTCCCGTCGGCGGCCAACGTGGCGTAGGACGCCGCGAGGGTCAACGGGGTCGCGTCCGACGAACCGAGGGTCACCGGTGAGGGGAGGCACTCGATCGGCTCTCCGCTGCCCTGGTGCAGTCCCATGGTCGTCATCGTCTTGCGCACGTTCGGCGTCCCCAGCTTGAGGACCAGCGAGGCGAACGCCGTGTTGACCGAGCTGGCCGTGGCCTTCTTGAAGGGGATCGGCTTGCCGCCGATCGACTCGTCGTTCCGGACGTCCCAGGTGTCCTGGGACCCGCACGTGCCCTGCTCCTTCGGGCTGTAGTGCGCCGGCTGCCTGGTGTTGGCGTACTTCGACGGGACGGTGCCGTTGACCGCCATGCCCCTCTGCAGGGCGGTGACGATCGCGTACATCTTGGCGGTCGAGCCGAAGTGCTGACCCACTGTGCCGCCGTACTTGCGGTCGACGTTCAGGTTGACCTGGTTGTAGGAGACGCTGGTGTCCTTGCTCGACTTGGGGAAGCTGGTGTTCTGCACCATCGCCACGATCCGTCCCGTGCCCGGCGCGACCACGCTGGCGGCGGCTCCCACGAACTTGGTCTTGCCGCTCTTGGACGTGTCGCCCTTGGCCCTCGGGAGTGCCTTGTTGCCGATCGGCACCCGCTTGGTGAGCTCCTTGCGCGCCATCTTCTGCACGGTCGGGTCGAGCGTGGTCTGGATCGTCAGGCCGCCGCCGGTGATGTTCTTGATCCGCTCGGGCGTGGTCTTGCCGAGCGCGTCGAGGGCGTGGTTGCTGGTGTCCTTGAGGTAGGCCATGACGTAGTTGCAGAAGTAGGGCTCGGTGGACGCGGCGCAGTTGCTCACCGGGTTCTTCTTCTTGAGCATCTTCTCCACCGGGATCGCCTTGGACGACTTCAGCTCCTTGTCGGTGATGATGCCGAGGACGCGCATCCGGTCGAGGACGATGTCGCGGCGGGCCTGGGCCTTCTCCGGGTAGTGGACCGGGTCGGTCTTGCCGGGGTTCTGGACGAGCCCGGCCAGCAGCGCGGCCTGCGGCAGGGTCAGCTTCTTCGCGCTGACGCTGAAGTAGTGCTGGGCGGCAGCTTCGACACCGTAGGCGAGGTCGCCGTAGTAGGCGAGGTTGAGGTAGCCCTGCAGGATCTGGTCCTTGGTCATCTCCTTCTCGAGGGTGACCGCGTACTTGATCTCCTGGATCTTGCGGGAGGCGCTCTGGGCCACCGCCGCCTTCGCGGCCTCCTCGTCGTTGTTGCGCAGCGCGTTCTCCTGCAGCGTCAGCTTGACGTACTGCTGGGTCAGCGTGGACGCACCCTGGGTGTCGCCCCCCTGGGCGTTCGACACCGCCGCACGCATGATGCCGCGGGCGTCGACGCCGCCGTGCTCGTAGAACCGGTCGTCCTCGATCGCGATCTGCGCCTTCTGCATGATCGGCGCGACGTCCTTGAGGTTGACGATGATCCGGTTCTCCTGCTGCGGCGTTGCCAGCACCCCGCCGCTGGAGTCCAGGATCTTCGACTGCTGGGAGAGCTGGGACGCCGTGAACTCGCCGGGGAGGTCGTCGAACATGTTCACCCCGGCAGTCGCGGCACTGCCCGTGGCGCCCACTGCGGGGATGAGCAGGCCGGCCACCAGGAGTCCCATGACCATCGCGGTGGCGACGAAGGCTCCGAGCAGGCTGACGACATTTCCGAGGTGGGTGGCACGTCCTTGCATGCCCACAGGGTAACTGCCGAACGGTCGGGAACCCGTTTCCCGAGGTCAGCGCGGGGCTGGTTGGCCCCGGGTTGTCACTCTTGGCCCAGTTTGAGCACGACTCGATCGGGCGGGACGCCATGGCTCGAAATGACTAGTCCCTTTGGACATCGCAGAACTACACGAATGGGCCATGTCGTCGGAGTGCCTCCGCTTCCTATCGTTTCCCACACGTCGATACGGACATAAGACGCACGGTGAAGCGTCTGAACCAGCAGTATCTGGAGGCACCTGAAATGACGATCGCACCAGCCCGACCGAGTGGAACCTCGGTCAGCACCGGGTGGATGGACGACTGGGCACCGCTCGGTTCCTGCTCGAAGTCCGACCCTGACGCGTTGTTCGTCCAGGGCGCTGCCCAGCAGACCGCCAAGGTCGTCTGCCAGCGCTGCCCCGTCATCGCCGAGTGCCTCGCGGACGCCCTCGACAACCGCACCGAGTTCGGTGTCTGGGGTGGGATGACCGAGCGCGAGCGCCGGGCCCTGCTCAAGCGCCGTCCCAACATCGCCTCCTGGGCCGCCCTCTTCGCCCAGGCCCGCTCCCAGTCGCCGGCCGAGAGCGCCTGACCCTGCACGCACCTCGCGATCCGCACGACCCCGCGACCAAGTCCCTGACCTACCCCCTGGGTCCAGGGACTTCGTCGTGTCCGGGCCGCGGCTGGGTGCTGCAGCTGGCCGCCACCCGGACCGTCCTCCTCACGAAGCAGGCGCGGTGCCCCGCGTGAGTGCCACGCCGACCTCCCGCAGTCCCTCGAGGTCGTGGATGTCCTGCGCTGACGCCGGCACCTCGACCACGGGTATGCCGGGGTGCCCGGCGGTGAACCGCGCCGCCAGCCGCTCCTGGCGTGAGGCCGTCTCGGCCAGGGAGGCGTGCAGCCGCAGCAGTCCCTCGGTGGTCGCAGCGGTCGTCGAGCGGTCGTCGGCATCGGCGAGCTGCTCGGCGGCCGCCAGGGCGCGGGACGACGTCAGCGACGGTGCGCGGACGCGCTGGATCCGGTTCACGACGAGCCCGGCGAGCGGCATACCCTCCTCGTCGAGGCGGCCGGCGAAGAAGGACGCCTCGCGCAGCGCGTCGCGCTCCGGTGCGGCCACGACGACGAACGCGGTCTCGGAGTCCTTGAGCAGGGCGTAGGTCTGGTCGGCGCGCTCGCGGAAGCCGCCGAACATCGTGTCGAGCGCCGCCACGAAGGTCTGCACGTCCTGGAGCAGCTGGCCGCCGAGCACCTTGGACAGGGTGCTGGTGACGACGTTGACGCCGACGCTGAAGACCTTGAAGCCGGCGCGGCCACCGGCCTTGGCCGGCGCCGAGAGCAGCCGGATGAACCGGCCGTCGAGGAACGACCCGAGGCGCTTGGGTGCGTCGAGGAAGTCCAGCGCGGACCGCGACGGGGGAGTGTCGACGATGATGAGGTCCCAGCGGCCGTCCCCCGTGCTGTCGCTCGCCTCGGCGCGCAGCTGCCCCAGCTTCTCCATCGCCATGTACTCCTGCGTGCCCGCGAACGAGCTCGAGACGGCCTGGTAGAACGGGTTGGCGAGGATCTGGGCGGCCTTCTCGGGGGTGGCGTGCTGCTCGACCACCTCGTCGAAGGTGCGCTTCATGTCGAGCATCATGGCGTCGAGGGAGCCTGCGGCCCCCTGCCCGGTCACCGCGCCGACGCCCCCCACCGGACGAGGCGTGTTGTCGAGCTCGGTGAGGCCGAGCGACTGGGCCAGCCGGCGTGCCGGGTCGATGGTCAGCACGACGACCTTGCGGCCGTGTTCGGCGGCCCACAGGCCCAGCGCAGCGGCCGTCGTGGTCTTGCCGACCCCGCCCGCGCCACAGCACACGACGATCCGGGTCTGCTCGTCGGTGAGCAGGGCAGCCAGGTCGAGGGCGGCCACCCCGGGGGAGGGTCTGCCGGTGCGCGTGGCCGCCGGTTTGGCGCGGGGCGTCATCACACCATCCCCTGGTCTGCGAGGGCCCGGGCGAGGACGGTGATCCCGCCGGCCTCGGTGCCCTCCGACAGCAGGGGCAGCCGCACCATGAGGCGGCCCTGCGCGGTGAGGATGGCGTCCTGCTCGCGTTCGAGGGCGACCCGGTCGGCGTGGTCGGAGGCATCGGAGAGCAGTCCCGCCACCATCCCGCCCGTGACCTTGACGCCGGCCGTCACGAGGTCGGCCTCCACCCCGGTGGCCAGGCGAGCGGTGCGGCTGCTGCGGACGGCCTTCAGCGCGCGGTCCGACAGGAGGGGGTCGCGGAGCTGGTTGACGACGATGGCCCCGAGAGGCAGGTCGGTGCGGCGCAGCTCGGTGAGGGCGTCGACAGTCTCCTGGACCGGCATCTCCTCGAGCAGGGTGACGACGTGGACGGCCGTCGTGTGGCTGCGGAGCATCCGGGTGATCGAGTCGGCCTGCGAGCGGATCGGGCCCACCTTGGCGACGTCGGCCACCTCGGCGTTGACGTTGAGGAACCTCACCACCCGGCCCGTCGGGGGAGCGTCGAGGACGACCGCGTCGTAGGCGGGGGCCGCCGGCCCCTTGCCGGTGCGTCGCCCTGCCGCTTCGTAGACCTTGCCGATGAGCAGGACGTCGCGCACCCCTGGGGCGATGGTCGTCGCGAAGTCGACCGCACCGAACCGGTCGAGCACCGACATCGCCCGGCCCACCTTGTAGAACTTCTGGAGGTACTCCCGCAACGAGTCCTTCGCGTCCACGGAGATCGCCCAGAGCTGGCCGCCGCCGCGGTCGGTCAGGATTCGCGTCTCGGTGTGGCCGAGCGGTGGCACGTCGAACGTCTGGGAGATCCCCTGCCGCCCCTCCACCTCGACGAGCAGCACCCGTCTGCCCTGGCGGGTGAGGGCGAGCGCGAGTGCCGCGGCGACCGTGGTCTTGCCCGTTCCGCCCTTGCCGGTGACCACGTGGAGACGGACCTTCGACAGGTCGGGGGCGGCCTCGGGCATGGCGCCAGCCTAGACAGCCCGCTAGGACGCGAGGAGGTCGACCGCGCTCAGCACCTGGACGAACGCCGCGTTCTCCGGGTCGATGAGGCTGTAGTGGCCGCCGCGCTCCACGGGCGTGAGGCGCAGGTTCGGCGCGACGTGCGCCGCGGCATACCGCTCGCTCACCTCGAACGGCACGACGTCGTCGTCACGGGCGTGCACGAGCACCGCCGGTATGCCGGGTACGAGCCCGACGGGGTCGGCCGCGGCATACGCCTCGGGCACGTCGGCCGGCCGGCCGCCGAGGAAGGTGACGACCGCGTCGTCGCCCACGCGGTTCGTCGCGCAATGGGCCAGGTCGAGCACCCCGGCGAGGCTCACCACCCCGCGGATGCCGTGGGCCCACGACTGGGCTGCGGCCCAGGTGACGAGCTGGCCACCGGCGGAGTGACCCACGAGGACCGGGGGGCGGTCGAGGTCGGGGTCGCGGCGGACGGCGGCGACCGCCGCGGCAACGTCCTCTGCGGTGCCCGGCCACCCGCCACCGGGCATCCCGCTGCGGCGGTACTCCAGGACGGCCGTGGGGTAGCCGGCGTCGGCGAACGCCTGCGCCTGGCGGCCGGCGTGGCCGCGGTCGTACTCGGCGCGCCAGAACCCACCGTGCACGACGACGACGGTCACCCGCCGCGTCACCCGCTCGGGGAGACGGACGTCGTAGACCTGGGCGGGGTCGTCGCCATAGGCCGTGGTGCGTGTCGGAGGCCCGGCTCTCTCGTCGAGCACCTCGATCGGGTCACGGGCCATGCGATCATCCTGCCAGCGCGATCGGGCTCGGCCGCTTCGGGCTCGCTCCGGTCAGGGCCGTCCTGGGTGTTCCCCACGGTCTCGCCGGGAGGTCTGCTCATGGTCGACGAAGTGCGGCTGCCCACGTGTCGACCAAGTCCTCCGCAACGTCCGGGCGCAGGTCGGCCGAGGCTGCGTCGAGGCGCAGGCGCACCATCCCGTCGGCCAGCCGGAGCAGGCTGGCCATCACTCCGGGGAGCACCCGTTGCGGAGCCGTCGTTGGTGCTCCAGCGGCACTGCCGACGGCTTCCGTGACGTCGACCGCCACTCCTCGCAGGTACTTGGTCGTCTCCGTGCCCGACTCGTCGTCGGCACGGTAGAGAAGGTTGGCCGTGTGGGGAACCAAGGTCTGCGGGTCACCCGGCCGCAAGAGGTGCCGTGGGTACGTCGCATACCGGTGGACGTCCAGGCAGCGGGCGATGACCTCACGGTCGGTCAGGGATTCGTCGGACAGCCCCACGCTGAGGTAGTCGCCGAGGAAGTCGACGCACTTGGCCCGCTGGCGGTCGTAGCGACCCGAGCTGATGAGCTCCACCCCGAAGCGGTCGTCCTGGGCGGACATCGCGCGCACCGACTCGACCAGTGCAGGCACGGCGCCGTAGCCACCCAGCCCAGAGGTTCGTCGCGGGTCGGGTAGCTCGGCTGGGCTGAGCAGGCGCTCCGCTGCGAACGCGGGACGGGGGTCGAGGCCGGGCGACTCCACCAGCGTGGGAAGGCGCAGGCTGGTCCAGATCCCGTGCCGCTCGACGTGCTGGGTCCAGTGCTGACGTGCCCCGTCGTGGCCCCCGGCGCGGTCCTCCGCCCACCACGCATCTGCGAGGGCGTGTGGGCAGACTCGTTCGGAGACCTTCCCCTCGACAACGTCTGCGATCCGCTGCGTCAGGAGCAGGAGGGAGAAGCCGTCGAAGACGAGGTGGTTCACGGCCAGGACGACCGAGGACTCGTCAGGGATCCCGACGAGCCGGAACTGCCGGAGCCCTGGAGCGAAGTCGGTCTGGCCGACTCGTCGCACCGCATCGGCGACCGGTCCGTCCTGCTCGTCGATGCGGTTCTCGTCGTCCGTGCCGTCGACCACGACGCGCCAACCCGTGGCGCTGTCGACGAACCGGCTCCGGAGGCCGCACTCGGCCAGAACGGCGGCCCGGGTTGCGCCCCAGAGCTGCGCGTAGTCGGCGGAGGCGGCACGCAGGACGCGAATGATCGGGCGGCTCACCCCCGTCTGGGGATAGGTTGAGATGCTGTCGAGGAACTTCTCGTGCCGGACGCTGGGCCGCCCCGGTGCGCCCGGAGTGCGGACACAAGACTCCGTCATCGTCGGGTCCGCTGCCACTCAACCTGGTCGAAGATTGCCTCGTCGACAGAGCGCGACGGAGTCCAGCCGAGCACCTCGCGAGCTCGCTCGATGCTGGCAGGTGCCCCGCTCACGTATCCCGGGCGCGCGTCCCCGGCGTCCACAGTGACGTGGACTCCGAGAAGGTCGCCGACCATCCTGACCACGTCGACGAGCGGGGTGGCGACACCACTACCGATGTTGATGGTCTGGCCCACTGCGTCGCGGCTCAGGTCGGCTGCTGCCCGCAGTGCGACCACCACGTCGTCGACGTGGACGAAGTCCCGCCGCGCGTGGGCAGCGTTCGCGTAGAGCTCGAGGGGCAACCCGTGCAGGGCGCTGTCGATGAGGCGGTGGACAAAGACGTCGTCGCGTTGTCCGGGACCGACGACGTAGAACAGCCGGGTCGTCACGGCCGGGAGGCCGAAGTTTGCGGCATACGCCCCGACGAGGCTCTCGCCGGCACACTTGGTCACCGCGTAGGGACTGTGCGGGCGTGGTGCGGTGGCCTCGGCGACCGGAGACCCGTCGCCATCGCCGTAGGCCTGACCGCTGCCCAGGTACACGAGTCGCCGCAGCGACGGCAGGCTTCGAGCCACGTCGAGCAACCGCTGGGTGGCCACGATGTTGTCGTGCACGAAGGCATCGAAGCCTTCTCCCCACGACGAGCCGATCCCGGTTGCCGCCGAGCAGTGGAACACCACGTCGACGTCCTGCAGGTCGACGGAGGCGATGTCGGCGACCTCACGCTCGACGTGCGTGTACCCAGCGTTGGACGTGAGCTCCTCCGGGGTCGGGGCCCGGTCCACGCCGAGGACCTCCTGTCCATCCGCGACGAGGTGCCGTGCCAGTGCGGCACCGATGAAGCCGGACGAGCCGGTGACAAGGGTCCTCATGCGATCTCCACCTTCGTTGGTCGTGATGAGGGCAGGCGCACCGGCCTGCGTGGGGCTGGACCGGATGGAGCGAAGAGAGCTTCCTCGACGCTCGCTCCGCGCCAGTGGCGCAGGCAGGCGTCCATCCACCAGGCGGCCTCGCAGTACATGGCCAACGGTTTCCAGTCCGTCAGGGAGTGCGCCTCGCGGGGTACGTGAAACGGCATCATGGCGGCGAAGTGGCTGGCCATGAGGAACATGAAGCGCAGATATGGCGCCTCGCCGACGTCGAGCCCGCGGGAGGCGGCCCGCTGGAGATAGCGCTCGCTGACGGGGCCGAAGCCCTGGCGGACGACCTCGACCACCTGGCTGCGAGGGCTGCCTGTCGCGAAGTCCACGGTCCACCCCAGTTCCTCGGAGTGGGTGATCGTGAAGTCGTTCGCGAAGATCTGGTCGTAGTGGCCGATCGTGTTGTGCCAGAACTTCCAGTCGTACAACGGGTCGTCGAGGTGGGACGAGGTGACGCCGAGTCCGCGGGGGTCGAGGAACCGCAGCTTGCTGCGGAACTCGTCGGGTGATGCTCCGTCCGGGGGCGTCGACGTGAGCATGACGTTCTGGGTGTTCGTGTCCCCGACGACACGACAGAGCTCTGGCGGCTCGAGCGCCGCCAACAGCTCGGGGTCCGCCCGCACCTCCGCCAGGGCTGCCAGGAGTCCGCGTACCCGGCGTCCCCTCAGCACGAGCTCCGGCTCCGTCGCTGCCTTCCGGCCCGGCCAAGAGGTGGTGGCGGCGAGGGCCAGGCGGGACTCGATCTTGTCCAGGTGCATCGCCTGGACCGTGGGCTCGGACCGGCGTGCCGTCCGGCTCGGGTGCACCACGTCTGCGAGCACGTCTGCGAGCGCGTGGTATGCCGTGAGCAGCTCCTCTCCCTCGAGCTGACCGTGGGCGACGAGGTGGGAGACGGTGTGGCCGGGGATGAGGTCCAGGTCGAGGATCGCGTCTCTGCGCGGCGCCCGTGGTGGGCAGGGGCAGATGCCACCCGGAAGTTCCGGACGCCCGGGAAGAGGCGGGCCACGTCGGCCGGCAGACCGCGCAGGAACCGTGCCTGGTGCAGGCTCGGTGGAAGGGTCGGTCATGACCCCCGCCGAGGCGGGGCCACGCGACCGTGGACAGGGCTGTCGAGCTGATCTTGCGGACGAAGTGCTCACCCGCCCGCTCCGCCACGAAGACGAGGGACTCGCTGCCGCCGTGCCCCAGGCGGATGATCCTCTCGTCGGGTGCCAACAGCCCGATGCCACTGATCACCCGGTGCGCTTCGTCCCTGTCGCCACGGCGACTGGCGGTGATCGCCTGGGACAGGTCGCTCATCGTCGGCTCTTCATGACAGCACGCTCCTGAGGGGCACGACAGCGTCGAGCGGTGTCTCAGCGGGCAAGGTCGTGTCCGTCACGAGCACGACGAAGTCCTCTGCGGTGGCGCCCTCGGCCATCTGCAGCATGTGCTGCATGAGTCCGTCGATGTCGCCCTCGTGGTAACCGTCGGCGTTGGAGAGGAGGACACCACCGATCTCCGGGCTGCCTGCCCGACGCCCCGTACGGTCGCGTTCGCGGGGACGCGGAACCACGACCGTGCCGTCCGCGTGACCTGTGAAGACGTTGCACGGCATACCGGAGGACGCCAAGGCGTGCAGCACCGTGAGGAGTCCACGACAACGACGCTCCTGCGTCTCGTCGAGGACGATCGCGAGTCCGGGGTAGGCATCGAGAGTCGACACCCTCACGCCCGAACCGGTGCCCACCGTGGTCGAGGCGAGATCCAAGATCGGCAGCCGCTGGTGCTGACCGCGACGTGCGCGTGCTCGGGGACGGTGGCACCGCTGCCGGCTTGCTGCGCAGCGAGGTAGGGGACGCCCAGGTCGTGGGGGAGCCGGACCAGAGTCCTCCACTCGCTGTCGGTGAACTCCGAGCGGTGGTCGTGGGTGAGGATCATCGACTGGTCGGCGAAGAAGGGCATCCGTTCACGACGAGAGCGAGCGTCGCGTGTCGCTGTCCGTGCGCCAGTCCGCGAGCGTGAATCGAAGCGCAGTCCCAGCATCCGCGCACAACGCGCAGCCACCATCTCACTGTGCGTGCGCTCTGTCGGAAGCTGTGGCGAGCTGGTACGCTCTGCCATCACCTGAAACCCGCACCCTCCAGCGTCCTGGCATCAATCATCACCACGTATCAATCATCATCACCAGCTCGCAATCTCCGTGCAACACCTCATCCCACTCATCCCCATCCTCACCCCTCCAGTAACACCTCTGCACCAGCCACCGCCACTCCACCCCCTCGCGCTCACACAATCGCGCGCCGCGGCTCCAGCCCAGCTCAACCCTCACTCCTCCGCCACCCTGAATCCTCCACCCCTCGCACAAACCCCCCACTCCCGCGCTCCTGACCCCGCTCCCTCTCTGCCGCATCTCTCTCAACCCTTCACCTTCACCGCGCTGCCCAGCCAATCACCATCACCCACCACTTTCACTGCTGAAATCGCAGAAAACCCGCATAACCACGCTGGCGCCACATCACCACCTCAGCACTAACACACCCCAGCCACACCTCTCATCAGCTCCTCATCCCAAGTACTGCTCCATCTGTAGCGCTCAGCACCCTTCACCACTCATCATCAAACCTTCCACCTCGCGCTCTACCTACCAGCTTAAGCGCGCTGTAGCACACCATACCGTAACAACCACACACCTCCAGCAAGCTCAATCCTTACTCTATGAGCTCCCTACCCTGCAATTCCCAAATCACAAACACTCAACCCAAAAACCTAATCTCTCAAACACACAACTCCAAACTCTCTTTCCAGCAGCGCGCACGTAAGCATCTCATCTCTGTACCCATACCACAGCTTTAATCTCCTTACGCCTCAACAGACGCTCATCGATCGTGAGATGTCGCCGAGATGAACTCTTCAGCACACCGTCCGCCGTCGTGACCACCAGCCACGCCGTGATCATGAAGTTGTCATGCTGCGTCGAGCCGCAGAGTAGCGAGCACCTCGATGTCTCCAGCGCGCGGATACCCGCGACTCCGAGTCTAATCCTCGGTGTGATGTCCATGGAGCGTTGAGCACGCTCTACGCACGTCGTCCCCAGTACTGGTAGAGAGCCCACTGGCGGATAGACAGTGTTCAGCGAGCAGTGCAGCGATGCCATCGAGGCTCGCGACGTTGCCGCGTGCACTACCGTGTGCGCCCGCCCGTGCAGCCCCAACCGTCGAGCTCCGTGAGCGCCGAAGCACGCGGGGGAGTATCTCGCCCACAGCCCCGCGCCGTAACTGCCAGATGTACGCCTCGTCCGGCCCGTCCAACGCACCCCCACGTGCTGACGTGCGCGCGATAGCACGCAGCAGGTCCAGCGAGTCTGGTGGTGTAACGTCGAGTCGAGCCCCACCTCCAGCCCCGCGTCGCCGCTGCCGCCACCACCTCTACGATCCCTGGCCACATGAGCGAGTCGCCGCCGCTGATCATCAGCCCGCTGGTGCCGTGATCTGCCAGGTGGCAACTATCTCGAGCGCCTCTGAGAGCCCTATCCGTCTGCCACGAACTCGCTGTAGCACCCCTTGCACAGCATCGGACAGGCGTTGCTGATGAACCAGTTAGCTCGCTGTACCACGTGACGCGATCGTTGTCCGCGCTGTTCTGCACCATCACGTCAGCGAGGTGCTGCAGCCTGGCGTGCCAGTCCTTGGTGTGCCGAGCGAGCACGTCGTCGTCCACGAGCGCTCGCTGTACCGAGCAAGAGCTCCGCGGCGTCGTCACCGAACGTGCGATCAGACGTAGCTCAGAGCATGTCACGTGACGTGCAGCCGCTCTACGTCGTCGGGGGACTCAGCAGGTCCTCTGACGTGCGCTCGCGCAGATCGTGGTGGTAAGAGTCATGCAGGTTCGCCGCCTCTAACCGTCGCTCTAACAAGCTCTCTGTCGAGGCGTCCTAGCCGTGCCGGTAGTCCTGCCGGAACTGTGCCTCTGGATGGAAGATGCCAGCCGTGCGCGCTGCGCTGTGGCGTGTACGGGGGCGCGCATGCTCTCTGACGTAGCAGCCACGCTCGCGACTGAGCCTCTTAGTGAGCCGTGCGCATAGGATCCTCTGAGCAACCGACAGGGGAGAGGATGAGTGTGATGCAAGACGCGAGTGGCGGATCGGGGGACCGTTTCTAGTACCTCTGGTCGGTCACAGCGTCAATGTGGCAGGCAGCGCACTGGCGCCTGGCGCTGACGCTCTGACTCATCTACCGGGCGAGTACCCGCGTGTCCTCGCCGTCGCGCTCGCCGCAGTGCTGTCCCAGCCGTCGTCTAGTTCTGCCTCGTCCACCGCTGGCCGTCTAGTCTGCCCACTGACCCAGGCGTGTTCTCTTGCCTACTCGCGCGTCTCACAGCTCAGCTTAGCCCTCGTCTTCGCACTTCGCACGCTGCACCTCAGCCTGCTGGTTCCCTGTGCGCTGTGTACCGTACTGGCCGCCGCGCTCTACTTCCCAGCCGTCCCTCGCCTCGTCCGCGCCCACGCCTACCGTGACGCCCTCCAAGCAGCTAACGCGCTAATATCGTTCTCCCGCAGTGTCGCTGTACCATCTAGCCCGCAGCCGTGCCGCGCTGACCGTTACCGTCTGAGCGACTGCGCGATCGCCATCTACCGTGTCCTTCCTGGTTGCGCGTCCTTCTCGCTCGCCTGCCCCTATCAGCCCAGCGCGCCACTCTGCCCGCGCAGCCACGCGCCTACGCGACTACCGCCACCGCGCCCCTTACCAAGCTCCGTGACCTGCTTCGCCGCCCCTGTTTCTGGTCCAGCCTCGCCGTGTTCATGTGTGCAACCTGTTGCACCGTCTTCTACATCGCCGCCCGCTGCTCGTAGCGGACTACTACACCTAGTTCGTCTAGTGTGTGTCAACCTAGCTCTCGTCGTGCCAGCGCAGTGCTGAGCTACCTAGCCATGATGCGTCACGCCAGAGCGTCCGCTGATCGCCTCCCGCATCGTCGAGCTCGGCATCACCCCGTGATGGTCCTGGTCGCCGTGTCTGCTCCTTCGCTGGCCCTCCTGGCAGCCGCCGCGCTCTCAGGCGCGGCCAAGCGATCCCGTACACGTTGTGGTTCACCGCCCTGCAGGAGCGCCTCGACGACGCCTCGCTCGCGGCAGTGACGTCGTTCTACTGGATGATCAGCATCGGCCTGCGGCCGCTGGCTACCTCGCGGCGGTACCCCTCATCTCGCTGGTGGGAGAGGCGCACACGCTCCTCCTCTGCTCCGCGGTCATGGTGGCAGCGTGCCTGCTCAGCCTGCTCCCGCGCGACGTCCTGTCGTTCCGGTCCTACCCTGCTCGTGATGCTGCCTGCGTCTGGACTACATGATCACCCGGCTCGAGGACCTGGTCGCCGAGTCTGTCTTGCGCCACCCGAAGCAGACCGCCGTGGAGTACCCATCGGGTCAGCTCACGTACGACCAGCTGTGGCGGCAGGCTCTCGGCCTCGCAGCCGAGCTGCGTCTACGAGGTGTTCGACGACTCGCCCTGCGTGCTCCCTCGTCGCGCGACTCGATCGCGCTCTATCTCGCACCCTTGTCGCGGGCGCCACCGTCGTCCCGCTCGGTGCGGCGTCCCCACCGCCCCGCACGGCTTCGGCCATTCGGACGCTGCGGTCGACCTGGTGGTGGCCGGCGCACCGGTCCCCCCCGTGGAAGGTCGTCCCGTCGTGTCGATCTACGAGCTCCTGGGCCAGGTCGCCAGTGCCCCCCGCGCGGGCGCGACGTGACCCGGAGTACACTGCATACATCATCTTCACCTCCGGCTCCACGGCTCACCCAAGGGTGTCCCGATCACCCACGAGAACGCGCTCGCGTTCGTTGCGGCTTCCGCGCGCCGTTTCGCCCTTGGGCCTGGGGACCGTGTGTCGCAGTTCTTCGACCTGTCCTTCGACGTGTCGGTCTTCGACATCTTCAGCACCCTCGCCGCGAGCGCCACCCTGGTGGTCCCGACCCAGTCGGAGCGACTGCGGCCGGTCGAGTGGGTGACCCGACGCCGTCTCACACACTGAGCCGGTGTCCCGTCCTCCGTGTCGCTGGCCGTGCGAAGCGGTGATCTTCAGCCGGGTGTGATGCCTCACCTGCGCAGGAGCATGTTCATCGGCGAGCGCTGACCCTGCAACTCGCCGAGCTCTGGTCCGCGGCGGCTCCTGGCTCCGAGGTCGTCAACTTCTACGGTCCCGCGGAGGCGACGGTGGCCGTCAGCTCGTACACCCTTCCAAGGGACGCGCGTGAGCGGTTGCGACCCGCAACGGGTCGGTCCCCATCGGGACCATGTTCGAGGGGGTCGAGTGGCGGGTCGTGCCGGTGCCTGGACGAGATCACCTGGATCCCGCGGCGAGCTGCATCTGCGGGGGAGCCAGGTGTTCGCCGGATACCTCGGCAGCGCAGACCAGGGGGCCGACGGCGAGCCGTCTGTGCCCGACGTCTACGCTGGTACCGGACCAGCGACGTCGTCGAGCTGGTGGGCGACGAGCTCGTCCACCTGGAAGGCTCGACGACCAGGTGAAGGTTGGCGGCTACCGTGTCGAACTTGGTGACGTCGAGACGCACCTCCGCGAGGTGGCGGGAATCCTGGAGGCTGTGGTGACGGTGGGACACTCACCATCGGGAGCAGCGCTGCATGCGTTCTACGTCTGCGACGAGCTCTCCCTCGCAGGGTGCGCCGATCCCTGTCGTCTACCCTCCCCCACTACATGCTGCCGGTCTCCGTCACGAGGTGGACGAGCTGCCGATGACGCCTTCGAGCAAGTTGACCGTGCAGGCTGCAGGCAAAGGTGAAAGGACTTCCGTCATGATCGCCCCCGACATCCACGAGGTCGTGGCACGACACTGGACCGTCGTGCTCGGCATCGAGGGACCGGTTGACGCCGACTCCAACTTCTTCGTCGAGGGCGGGGACTCCCTTGCAGCGGTCGAGCTCGTTGCCGCGATCGGTGACGAGCTGGGACGCGAGGTCCCGCTGGAGCCGATCTTCTTCGAGGGCACCCTCGGCGCCCTGGTCGAGGCGACCGAGGCGGCCACCTGAGGGTGGTCAGCCCACCTCGGTGACGTCCGCTACCCAAGGCTCGTCCAGCGCCGCCGCGACGACTGGGTCGGCAGCGAGCGCTCGGACGGCATCGGACAGCTGGGCCCGAACCTCACGCCGGGAGGGGCCGGACAACCATCCGCCGACGTACCGCAGCCGCGCGTGGACGGTGTCGGCATCCCGACCGACCTGACGCCGGGCTGGGTGCGCAGCACTGCGAGTGCCCGCCGCACGATGTCCTCCGAGTCGGTCCCCAGCGGGACCTGGACGGAGCAGGCAACCGTCTGAGAGGCGAGCGGGGTCGCCGGCGCCCTGTGCCCCATGGCGACGTCGAGGCGAGGGCTGCCATGTCCAACCCCGGCTCCAGCACCTGGCACATCCCTTGGACGTAACCGCCCAGGCGGCCGTTCACCTCGATGACCTGGGGGCCGCTCGTCGTCACGGCCACTTCCGTGTGCGTGACCCGGTCGCGCACCTCCAACGCCGACAGTGCCGCGTCGACGGTCGCCACGATCTCGACGACCTCGTCGCGGGAGCGACGGGTCAGGCCGATGTCTCCTGTCTCGGCGAAGCCGAAGGCCAACGGCAGCTTGTCGAACACCGCGACGTGGTGGCGCTCTTCTCCCGTGCTGACCGTCTCGACCGAGACGAACGGCGCCTCGGCGCGGCTGTCCCGGCGCCAGGCAGCATCGGTTCGTACATGAATCCCGGCCCGTCGGCGAGGAGTGCGCGGCTCGAGTCGCACACCCGTGCCCACACGTCGGCCGAACGGTCGGCCGCCTGCACAGCGACGATTCCGCGGCCGGTGGACGACCGTCGGGGCTTCACCATCCCCTCGGCGCCCAGCTGGCGGCGTGCCGCCGTGAGGTCCGCTTCCCACGCGACCCCTCGACACCCCAGTGCGCTGGCGCCCACCGCGTCGAGCAGGCGGCGCTGCGTGAGCTTGTCCCATGCCCCGTCCACCGACCCCCTGCGGCACGCAGTGCGCCGGCCAGGTCGTCCGCGCTGTCGACGAGACGGTCGGCGAACGTCACCACGCCGCCTACCCCCGCCTCCCTGAGTGCCGCCTCCCACTGTCCTTGCGGCAGGTCAAGATGTGACCCCACTGCGCCGAGTACGCGGCAAGGGGTGAACCAGGGGGATGTCGGAGGTGACGAGGACGAGATCGCAGCGGCCACGAGCAGCCCGGCGAGCTCAGGCAGGTGACGGAGGAGTCCGGGTCGTACAGGACGGCGCACCGTGTCATGGGCTCCGGCGTCATGGGCTCCTCCGACGCAGGGTGTCCGCCCGGCTGATGACCTCGGCGGCCGTCTCGTAGTCCTCGGGGTCACGGGGATGGTCGAGGATGAGCGTCGACGTGGAGTACCGGTCGAGCCACCACGCGAGCGATCGCGAGACCTGCTCCACGTCACCGACGAGATAGGGGCAGAACGACTGGTAGTGGCGGAACGGGTCGAGCCACAGGTCGGTGCCGCTGCAGCTCCCGCTGCCGCGGAGCGCCCCAGGCGGAGTGCCACGCGGAGGCCCCCTCCCCCGACGCGAACCGCTGGAGGCGTTCCCCGGCGCGGTCCGGGGGGAACCGCAGACGGGCGAGCGCCCACGCCTCGGTCTGGCGCTGCGGGCCAGCAGCCCGATCCGCAACCCGGTGGGAGCGGGCGCCTGTCCTGTGGCGTGGGTCGGCGATGGGTAGGAGAGCCGTTCGACGCCGAGTGCGCTGGCCACTGCGAGGTTCGCCTCGGAGCTTCCGGAGAGTAACATCCTGGCGCCTGCACGCCGAGGAGGTGGGTGGCAGCCGAAGGTTCTGGACCTCGTAGTAGGAGCCGGCTGCCCGCGCCACCCCTGAGCCGGAGAAGAGAGCCCGCACGATCGCGGCATACTCAGCCAGACGCGCGTAGCGCTCGGTGTGGCCCAGCCGGAGTCCCAGCGCCCGCCGATGCGCGGCGAAACCGCCCGTCACGAGGTTGAGGTCCACCACGCGTCCGTGGCGGTGGGCCAGCTCGGCGACCATCCGCGCCACCGCGAAGGGATGGTGGTACTCGGGCTGGACCGCGACGAGGGGGACGAAGGTGCTGCTCGAGGCCATCGCGTCCGCGGCGAGCAGCCACGGGTCGGGCAACGTGTTGTCATCGTAGAGAAGGGCGCCGCGCAGACCCGCCTTGTCGCACCAGCGGACCACGTCCTCGACGAGGGGGCCCCCGTCGTCGTGGCGGGCAGCGTTCCGAAGGCGGTGATGGCGTGGTCCCCGCGAGCCTCATACGGACGGTCCTCTCCCTGGGGACGGGGCCGCGGCTCACTGGATGCTCCACAGCTGTTCGGCCCAGCATCCTCGGAAGTGTTTCGGTCCCGGGTGGTCAAGGCCGAAGTCGACGTGCCGGATGCCCGTGCGGAGGGCAAGGCGGACAGGCGCGAGGTATGCCGCGCAGTGGTACAGCTCGCGCCGTGAGGGGTCGCCGGGCCAAAGCTCTGGGTCGAGACCGACCGCGTAGACGTCCAGGACGTCGCCGAGCCTGCGGCAGAAGGTGAACCCGACGTCGGTCGTGCCCCGTCGTGACCGGCCCAGGAGGTGCTCCCCGGGCGTGCCCAACCAGAGGTCCAGGACGAGCCGGGAGAGCCTCGCGGGCTGCGGTGTCCCGTTGGCACCGGCAACCGCCGACAGGAATGGCGCGGCGTCGTCGAGGTCGCCACTCCCAGGTGGAGCCCACGACGTCGTGAGGCCGAGGGACTGCTCATCGCGGACATCACGCAGCCACGTCTGACGCTGCTTGCGCTCAAGTCCCTCGAGGAAGCCGTCCCACGTGCTCCCGCGGATGTCGAGCCAGCTGCGGACCGCCTGGGGTGTGCGGTGGAGGCTGGCGCCGAACACGACCTCCACGCCCTCCACGACCCATGGCGGCACGAACGTGAGGACAGCTCGGCGCCCCTCCTCGACGGCGATGTCGTGCGCCTGCAGGAGAAGGGGTCCGAGCACCTGCGTGAGCTCGCGCCCGCCGGTGGACAGTCCGAAGCGTCCAGTCGGTCCGCCGCCGACCAGGAGCAGCGGCCCGGTCTCCACCGAGATGCCGCGCTCGCGACGCAACCCCGCTGCGAGGGCCGCGGCCTCGTCCACCCTCGCGATCGTCAGACGTGCGGGCCTCGGCGCATCACCGTCAAGGAGCTCGTCGTACCGGATTCGCCGGTCACGCGCGACCCAGGCAGACGCGTCCTCGACCGCCCACGACGACATGGCGATGGTGCTCGTCATCGTCCCCGCCCTCCTCCCGGGCCGTCCTTGTCCGCACACCGTAGCGAGCCCTGCGGGGTGGCCCTACTCCGCTTCCGGGCCAGCGGGCCAGGCAGCCGGCCGACACCCTGGTCCTCCCGGTCGGTGGCTAGGCTGAGGGACATGCAGAAATGGGAGTACGCGACGGTGCCGCTCATCGTCCACGCCACCAAGCAGATCCTCGACCAGTGGGGTGAGGACGGCTGGGAGCTGGTGCAGGTCCTCACCGGTCCTGACGGCAACGGCCTGGTCGCCTACCTGAAGCGGGAGAAAGCCTGACATGAGTGCAGTCGAAGATCGTCTTGCCGAGCTCGGCCTGACCGTGCCCGAGGTCGCCACCCCGGTGGCCGCCTACGTCCCGGCGATCCAGGACGGACGCCGGATCTACACCTCCGGACAGCTGCCCATGGTGTCCGGCTCCCTCGTCCAGACCGGCAAGGTCGGCGACGGCCACGGACTGGTCCCGCCCGAGGACGCCAAGAAGCTGGCCGAGGTCTGCGCTCTCAATGCGATCGCCGCGGTCAAGAGCATCGTGGGCGACCTCGACAAGGTGACCCAGGTGGTCAAGCTCGTCGGGTTCGTCGCGTCCGACCCGGCCTTCACCGGGCAGCCCGGCGTCATCAACGGAGCCAGCGAGCTGATGGGCAAGGCCTTCGGAGACGCGGGCATCCACGCCCGCTCGGCCGTCGGGGTCGCGGTGCTCCCGCTGGACGCCCCCGTCGAGGTCGAGATCGTCGTCGCGCTCGCCGACGAGTGACGTCGTGATGTCGTGATGTCGCACCGTCCGTTGGTTCGAGGGGATGGCGGACCGGATTCGGCGGCCGCTATCACCTCGAATGACGCGGTGATCCGCGAGTTCCCGATCGCCGACTCGCCGTCGCTGCGCGCGCGAGCGGATGCCTGGTTGGGCGCCACCGAGCCCGCCGAGCCGGTCGAGCCCAAGCGGGCCGCGACCGTCATGTTCGTGCGTGACTGCGCCGACGGTGCGCCGGGTGTCGAGGTGTTCATGCTCCGCCGCGTCGCGACGATGGAGTTCGCGCCGCAGATGATGGTGTTTCCCGGTGGCGGGGTCGACCCGCGCGACGCGGATGAAGGGCTGCCGTGGGCGGGTCCCACCCCGGCGCAGTGGGCGGCCCGCCTCGACGTGGACGAGGCGACGGCACGGGGGCTCGTCGCGGCTGCCGTCCGGGAGGTCTTCGAGGAGTCCGGCGTCCTGCTGGCCGGCCCGACGCCGGACCAGGTGATCGCCGACGTGAGCGGTGCGCACTGGCACGAGCAGCGCAGACGCCTGCTCGAGCGCGAGGCGTCGCTCTCGGAGGTCCTGCGCGAGCACGACCTGCTGCTGCGCTCGGACCTGCTCGGCTACCGCGCCCACTGGATCACGCCCGAGTTCGAGGTGCGCCGTTACGACACCCGCTTCTTCAGCGCGGCGGTGCCGCCGGGACAGCAGGCCGACGACGACACCACGGAGGCAGATGTCGCCGACTGGGTGCGTCCGGCCGAGCTGCTGCGGTCCTGGCGGGACGGCAGCGCCTTGATGCTGCCGCCGACCATCGTGGCGGTGGAGGAGGTCGCCGCCGCAAGGTCTGCGGCCGAGTTCATCGCCGAGCAGCCGGTCATCGCTGCTGTGCAGCCCGAGCTCGTCGACACCGGCGACGGACTGGTGATGCGTGCTGAGCTCCCCCGATGAGCGCAGAGCAGCGCCCGGCTGAGGCGCCGGAGCCGTCGGCGGCGTTCGGCGACTGGCACGGCGGCCAGGTCACCGACCGTGCCCTCTGCGTCCTCTGTCCCAACCCGAGCCCGATGACCCTCGACGGCACCAACACCTGGGTGCTGCTGGAGCCCGGCGCCACCGATGCCGTCGTCATCGACCCCGGCCCGCTCGACGAGGGGCATCTCCAGGCGGTCGTCGGGGCGGTGTCAGCACGGGGAGCCAGGGTCGCCCAGACGATCCTCACCCACCGGCACGCCGACCACGCCGAGGGCGCCGGACGGTTCGCCGAGCTCACCGGCGCCCCGACCCGAGCAGTGGGTCGCGGGCACGACGACCTCTTCGACGGTGACGTCGTCCGCGTCGCAGGGCTGGAGCTCCGGGTCGTCGCGACGCCCGGGCACACCTCGGACTCGCTGTCCTTCGCTCTGCCCGCCGACCACGCCCTGCTCACCGGCGACACGGTCCTCGGCCGCGGCACCACGGTGGTCGCGCACCCCGACGGTGAGCTGGCGGCATACCTCGCGTCGTTGGAGCGGATCGCCCACCTGACCGGCGACGGTGAGGTGACCGCCATCCTGCCGGGCCACGGGCCGGTCGTGCCGGACGCGGCGGCGATGGTCGCGTTCTACCGGACCCATCGCGCCGAACGGCTCGAGCAGGTGCGGCAGGCGCTCGCCGAGGGAGCGGCCACGTCACCCGACGTCGTGCAGGCCGTCGTCGAGCGGGTGTATGCCGACGTGCCCCGCGAGGTGTGGCCGGCCGCCGCGATGTCGGTGGCGGCCCAGCTGGACTACCTCAGCGCGCGCGACGCTTGAGGCGCTCGACGTCGAGGATCAGCACGGCTCGCGCCTCGAGGCGCAGCCAGCCGCGGGTGGCGAAGTCGGCGAGCGCCTTGTTGACCGTCTCGCGGGAGGCGCCGACCAGCTGGGCGAGCTCCTCCTGGGTGAGGTCGTGGGCGACCAGGACGCCCTCCTCGACGGGGCGGCCGAACCGGGCCGAGAGGTCGAGCAGCGCCTTCGCGACGCGGCCGGGGACGTCGGTGAAGACGAGGTCGGCGAGGTTCTCGTTGGTGCGGCGCAGGCGCTGGGCGAGGGCGGCGAGCAGGACCTTGGCGACGCCGGGGCGACCCTGCAGCAGGCCGTTGAGGTCCTCGTTGCCGAGCCCGAGCAGCTGGGTCTCGGCGACGGCGGTCGCGGTCATGGTGCGCGGACCGGGGTCGAACAGGCTGAGCTCGCCGAACATCTCGCCGGGGCCGAGGATCGCGACGAGGTTCTCGCGGCCGTCCTGGCTGCGGCGCCCGATCTTCACCTTGCCCTCGCGGATGACGTAGAGCCGGTCGCCCTGGTCGCCCTCGTTGAAGAGCACGTCGCCGCGCTCCAGGCGGGTCTGGGTCATCGAGGACATCAGCGTTGCCGACGCCTCGTCGTCGAGGGCAGCGAACAGCGGGGCCTTCTTCACCACGTCGTGATCCACGGGCGACAGTGTGCCACGTCGGTTGTCCGGGTCGCCCCGTAGTCTTGGCTGGTGTCTGGAGCCTCTTTGCGTGCTGCCCGTGACGAGTCGCCGGTCGCGCTGACCCGCCGGGCCCGGCGGATGTACCGCGCGCTCCACGAGCACTATCCCTACGCCCACTGCGAGCTCGACTTCGACAACCCGCTCCAGCTCCTGGTGGCCACCGTGCTGTCAGCCCAGACCACCGACGTCATGGTCAACAAGGTCACGCCGCAGCTGTTCGCCCGCTACCCCGACGCCGCCGCGCTCGCGGGGGCCGATCGCGAGGCCCTGGAGACACTGCTCAAGCCGACCGGCTTCTTCCGCGCCAAGACCAACTCGGTCCTCAAGCTCAGCGCCGACCTCGTCGAGCGGTTCGACGGCGAGGTGCCACCGCGGATGAAGGACCTCGTCACCCTCCCCGGCGTGGGTCGCAAGACCGCCAACGTCGTGCTCGGCAACGCGTTCGGCATCCCGGGCATCACGGTCGACACCCACTTCGGTCGGTTGGTGCGCCGCTTCGGCTGGACCACCGAGGAGGACCCGGTCAAGGTCGAGCACGCGGTCGGGGCCCTCATCCCCCGCAAGGAGTGGACGATGCTGTCGCACGTCCTGATCTTCCACGGCCGGCGCACCTGTCACGCCAAGAAACCCGCGTGCGGCGCCTGCCCCATCGCCCGGCTGTGCCCGTCCTACGGCATCGGCGAGACCGACCCGGTCAAGGCCGAGAAGCTGCTCAAGTTCGAGCTCGCCCCCGGTGCCACCAACCCGTATGCCGGGCTCGCACCCGGCGTGGGCGGCGCACCTGCCGCGGACGCTGCCCGCCGGCGCCGCGGCACACCCACACCGTCGGCGGTCTCCTCACCCGAGTCGTCCCCCGTTGCGTCCTCGTCGGCCGTCGCGTCGCAGGCTGGGGACACCGAGTCGTGACGGTGGCGAGACCCGCCTGGCTGGAGCGCGCCCGCGAGGCCATCGCGGCTGCCGACACGGGCTACTTCGAGACGTTCGCGCCACCTTCGGAGGGCGGCCGGCGCTCCAGCGTGATGATCCTGTTCGGACCCTCCGACGGTGGGGGTGAGGACGTCGTGCTGACCGAGCGTGCGCACACCCTGCGCAGCCAGCCCGGCGACATCTCCTTCCCCGGGGGCAAGCGCGAGAAGTCGGACGCCTCCGACGCCGCGGCCGCACTCCGCGAGACGCAGGAGGAGGTCGGGATCGACCCGGCGACCATCGACGTGGTCGCGACCCTGCCCGAGATCTACCTCAGCCCCCGCAAGTTCGTCGTCACCCCGGTGCTGGCGTGGTGGCGCGACCCGGGCACGGTCGACGCGATCGACCCCACCGAGGTGCACCGGGCGGTGCGCGCACCGCTGGCCGACCTGCTCGACCCGGCCGCCAGGTTCACCGTCACCCACCCCAGCGGCTACCGCGGCCCGGGGTTTGAGTTCGACGGCCTGTTCGTGTGGGGCTTCACCGCTGGTTTGCTCTCGGCAGTGCTCGATTTCGGTGGTTTGACCCTTCCGTGGGACCGTAGCGTGGAGCGTCCCCTGCCTGACCGTTACCGGCCAGGAGGTCCCCGGGACGCCCTCACCCAGACCGCGACGGAAGGCCGAGCCTGATGTTCCTCGGACTGACCGTCCTGGACTACCTGCTGATCCTGCTCTTCATCAGTTATGCCTTCACCGGGTTCCGGCAGGGCCTGGTCGTCAGCGTCCTGTCGCTTGCGGGCTTCCTCAGCGGGGGAGCCCTCGCCATGTGGCTGCTGCCGATCGCCATCGGCCAGTGGTCCGAGCTGGAGTCCTCGCCCCTGCTGCGGTCGGTCGTGCTCATCGCGGGCGTGTTCATCCTGGCCTCCGCGGGGCAGGCTGTGGCCGTCGCCATCGGGGGGTCGTTGCGCTCCCGCCTCAGGATCAAGCCGGCTCAGTGGTTCGACGCGTCGCTCGGGGCGGTCGCCGTCGTCATGTCGGCCGCGGTGCTGGTGTGGTTCATCGCCGGAGCGCTCCGCGGCGGGGCGCCGGCGCCCATCGCCAAGGCGATCGGCGAGTCCCGGGTCCTGCACACCATCGACTCCGTCGTCCCCCCGAGCACCTCCCGGCTGTTCGCCGGCTTCCGCGAGGTGCTCGACCGCGAAGGCTTCCCGCGTGTGTTCGACGGCCTGGAGAGCGAGCGGATCGCACCCGTCGCCCCGCCCGACCAGTCGGTGGCCCAGACCCCCGGCGTGCGCGAGGCAGCGGCCTCGATCATCAAGGTCACCGGCGTCGCGGCAGCCTGCAACCGGGGCCAGGAGGGCAGCGGGTGGGTCGTCGCGCCGGAGCGCGTGGTGACCAACGCCCACGTCGTGGCCGGGATGGAGACCGCCACGCTGCGCATCCACGGCACCGGCCGTTCCTACACCGGGCAGGTCGTCATCTTCGACGCCAAGCGTGACCTCGCCGTGCTTGCCGTCCCCGGGCTCCCGGCCCAGCCGCTGCCCCAGGGCTCCGACCTCGCGCGGGGTGACAGCGGAGTGGTGGCCGGTTTCCCGCTCGACGGCCCCTACCGGCTCGACGCGGCCCGGGTCCGCGAGGTCGTCGACGCCCGTGGGTCGGACATCTACGGCCGCCCGGGGACCAGTCGTGAGGTCTACTCCCTCTTCGCGCAGGTGCGTCCGGGCAACTCCGGCGGCCCGCTGCTGTCGACAGACGGTCGAGTCGTGGGGGTCGTGTTCGCCAAGTCGCTCGACGACGCCAGCACCGGGTACGCGCTCACCATGGACGAGGCCCGGCCCGTGCTCGACGCCGCCACGAGTGCCTCCTCGCCGGTCGACACCGGTGCCTGCGTCGCCGGCTGACGGTCCTAGGGTCGCGGCCGCCCTCTGGCGACTTGTTGCTCTCTGGTGGTCACCGATCCCGGATCTGACTCTCCGGTGACCATCTCGCGGCAACAAGTCGGGGTGTGCGGCGACTTGTTGCTCTCTGGTGGTCACCGATCCCGGATCTGACTCTCCGGTGACCATCTCGCGGCAACAAGTCGTGCCGGGCGGCAGCCTCAGCGGGGGAGGGTGTCCAGCCAGGAGACCAGGCGGTCGCCCACGACCTGGGGTGCCTCTTCCGGCAGGAAGTGACCGACACCCGGCACGAGGTGCCGCTCGAACGGCCCGGTGACGTAGTCGGCGGAGTCGCTGGACGTGTCCGGCAGCACCGCGCGGTCGTGCGCGCCGTGCAGCTGCAGCACCGGCAACGTGATGGTCGTCCTCATCGCGGCGGCGAACCGCCACCCGTCGGGCCGGATCTGGCTGCGCACCACCCAGCGGTAGTACTCCGCAGCCGAGTGCGCCACGAACGGCAGCGCCATCGCGTCCGCGTAGATCCGTGCCTCCTCGGGGGATGGCCAGATCCCCTCCGGCGAGGCCCATTCGCGCAGCAGCCGCTGGACGTAGCCGCCGTGCACGGTCATCTGCCGCTCGGGCACGAACGGCCGTTGCAGCCCGCCGAGGTACGCGTTCGCCTTGAGCTGGCGTGGGTTCGCGAAGGAGGCCTTGCGGAAGACGAGCGGGTGCGGCATCGACAGCGAGGCGATCGCGCGGGTGACGGTGGGCTGCAGGGTCGGCATGCTCCACGCGATCCAGCCGCCCCATCCGTGTCCGACGACGATCGCGCGAGATGCCCCGAGGGAGCGCAGCACCGAGGCGACATCGGTGGCCGAGGTGCGGGTGTCGTAGCCGCGCGGTGGCTTGTCGGAGGCGCCGTAGCCGCGCAGGTCCATCGCGCAGGCCCGGTAACCGGCGTCGGCCAGGGCCTGCATCTGGTGTCGCCAGGCCCACCAGAACTGTGGGAAGCCGTGCAGCAGCAGGACTACCGGCCCCTCACCCTGCTCGGCGACGTGGAATCGCGCGCCGTTGGCGGCGACGAACCGGTGCTCCCAGGGGCCCTCGATGAGGGCCATCGAGGCGTCGAGACTCATGGCTTGGTATGCCGTTCGGCTGGGTGGAAGGGGAGCGTGGGCGCAGTCCCGCCGGGGGTGTCGGGTCAGGAACCGGACTTGATGGCGGCCACGGTGTCCTGGGCGTTCTTGATGGTGCGCTCGGGCTTGCCCTTCAGCTTCTTCATGCTCGAGCGCCCGACGAGGGCCAGGATCGCCGCGACGAGGAACAGCAGTCCGGTGGTGATGAGGTAGCCGGCCCACTCGGGCAGCCAGATGTCGAGGACGGCCACGATGGTGTGGAAGAGGAAGATCAGACCCAGCAGGGCCACGAACGCCGCGGCCGCGAACATGCCCGCGCCGGCGCCGGCCTTCTTCGCATCGGCCGTGATCTCGGCCTTGGCCAGCGCGATCTCACTGCGGACGATGGTCGAGACGTCGTGGGTGGCGTCGGCGACGAGCTGACCGATGGTCCGCTCGGCTGAGGGATCCTTGGCAGTGGGCATGGGTGCTACCTCCGATTCTGCGGAACCAGGCCGCCCCACGACCCTACTCAGGCGATCCAGGTCAACGCGCATCGACCGTGGCCGCCTAGACTCGCCGGACGCGATTTCCGCCGCTCTGCCGCCAGGAGACATGTCATGAGAGCAAGGGATCTGGCCGAGGAGTTTCCGGCCGTCCAGGAGTCGGCGGACGCCCTCGAAGCGGCCCGCACGATGGCCGAGAGCGGCCGCCCCGGCATCGTGGTCCTCGACGACGCGGGGCGGGCGCGGACCATCCTGCCCGGTTCGCAGGTCCTGCGGTTCGCGATCCCGCGCTATGTCCAGGAGGACCCGCGCCTCTGCCGCGTCTACGACGAGAAGACCTCTGACGAGCTGTTCGGTGCGCTGGCAGGCAAGGCCGTGCGCGACCTGCTGCCCGATGCCGACGAGCACGCAGAGCTCCCCGTCGTCGATCCGGACGCGACGTCCATCGAGGTGGCGGCCGTGATGGCCAGGATGCGCAGCCCGCTGGCCGTCGTCCAGGACGGCGACACGATCCTCGGCGTCATCACCGTGAGCCGGCTCCTCCGGGCCGTGCTGCCTGGCGGGGAGCCCGCCTCATGACGACCGTGCTGGTGGTCACGGCGTTCCTCGCTGCCTACGTCCTGATCGCCACCGAACGCATCCATCGGGTGGCCGCGGCCCTCTGGGGTGCCGCCGCCATGGTGCTGCTCGGAGTCGTCGATGCCAAGACGGCATTCTTCAGCGAGGAGACAGGGGTCGACTGGAACGTCATCTTCCTGCTGCTGGGGATGATGATCATCGTCGGGGTGCTGCGCCAGACGGGCATCTTCGAGTACGTCGCCATCTGGGCGGCCAAGCGGGCCCGCGGCAGGCCGTTCGCCGTGATGAGCATGCTCATCGTCATCACGGCTGTCGCCTCGGCCCTGCTCGACAACGTCACCACGGTGCTCCTGGTGGCGCCGGTGACACTGCTCGTGTGCGACCGCCTCGGCATCAAGCCGGTGCCCTTCCTGATCGCTGAGGCCATGGCTTCCAACATCGGAGGCGCCGCAACCCTGGTGGGCGACCCTCCCAACATCATCATCGCCAGCCGGTCCGGTCTGACCTTCAACGACTTCGTGCTGCACATGGCGCCGATCATCATCATCCTCCTGGTCGTCTTCATCGGGCTGTGCAGGGTGATGTTCCGGTCAGCCCTGACCTACGACGAGGCTCGAGTCCAGGCCGTGATGGAGCTCGACGAGCGCGAGGCCATCGAGGACAGGGGCCTCCTGATCCGATCCCTGGTGATCCTTGGGCTCGTGCTCATCGGGTTCGTGTCCCACTCCGTCCTGCACCTCGAGCCGTCGATCGTGGCCCTGCTCGGCGCCGGTGCCGCAGTGGCGGTCTCGCGGATGGAGCCCAAGGACTACCTGGCCGAGGTGGAGTGGCCGACGCTGGTCTTCTTCGGCGGCCTCTTCGTCATGGTCGGTGCGCTGGTGGAGACTGGCGTCGTCGAGTCCGTCGGCGAGACCCTCACCAACGCCGTTGGCGACAAGCTGCTGCTGGCCAGCTCGGTCGTGGTCGGCGGCTCGGCAGTGTTGTCGGGGATCGTCGACAACATTCCCTACGTCGCGACGATGGCACCCATCATCAAGGACCTCGCCGGGCCACTGGGTGCGGACCCCCAGCACGACTCCCTCTGGTGGGCCCTGGCCCTGGGCGCCGACCTCGGCGGGAACGCGACAGCGGTCGGCGCCAGCGCCAACGTCGTCATCCTCGGCATCGCCGCACGCAACGGCCATCCCATCACCTTCTGGACGTTCACCAAGTATGGACTGGTGGTCGCGTCCATCACCGTGACCCTCTCGTGGGGCTACCTCTGGCTGCGCTACTTCGCTCTGGCCTGAGACTCGAAACAGTCGGGGACCCCGTCGCCGTCGTCATCGCGCGACTCGACCGCCTCGATCCGGCGGTACACCGTGTTGCGACGACGCAGCACGACCGCCGCGAGGAGGGCGGACGCGAGCGAGCCGACGAGGACTGCGAGCTTGGCGTGCTCGTGCACGGCCTGCATCCCCGGCGAACGCAAGCTCGCCGATCAGGAGCGAGACGGTGAACCCGATTCCTGCCAGCAGGGAGAGTCCCGACACGTCCCACCACGCCAGGTCGTCGTCGAGCTCGGCCCTGGTGAACCTGGCGACGGCCCAGGTGCCCCCGAAGACCCCGACCAGCTTGCCGAGCACGAGCCCGAGCACCACGGCGATGGCAGCCTCGTCGGCCAGGCTCTCACCGAACCCGCCTCCCACGACGCGGACCCCCGCGGCGAAGAAGGCGAAGACCGGTACGGCCACCCCGGCGGACAGCGGCCGCAACCGGTGCTCGAAGCGTTGCGCCACATCGACATCCGCAGCAAGGGTGCTGACGCGGGGCACTCGAGCGCGTGGCTTCACCGGCACGACCAGCCCGAGCAGGACGCCTGCGACGGTCGCGTGGATGCCTGATGCGTGGACCAGTCCCCAGGTGAGGGCGGCGAGGGGCAGCAGCAGCCACCAGCGCGCGATCCGCCGCTGCACCAGCCAGGCGAAGGCGGCGAACGGGACGAGTGCGAGCCACCAGCAGGCCGAGGTCAGGTCGGCGGTGTAGAAGATCGCGATGATGGTGATGGCGACGAGGTCGTCGACGACGGCCAGGGTGAGCAGGAAGCTGCGCAGCGCCGAGGGCAGGTGCGTGCCGATGACGGCGAGCACGGCGAGCGCGAACGCGATGTCGGTGGCAGTGGGGATGGCCCAGCCGCTCACGCATCCGGACCGCCGCCATCCAGGAGGAGCACCGCCGCGGCATACACCGAGGGCGGGCACCGCCACGCCGCACAGGGCGGCGGCCACCGGCAGGGCCGCCTTGGCGGGCGTGCGGAGCTCGCCGACGAGGAACTCGCGCTTGAGCTCGAGGCCGGCCACGAAGAAGAACAGGGCGAGCAGCCCGTCCGCGGACCACTGGCCGAGGGTGAGGTCGAGGTGCAGCGCGTGCGGACCGACCTGCCAGTCGCGCAGCAGACGAATAGGCCTCGAACCACGGCGAGTTCGCCCACACGAGCGCAGCGACTGCGGCAGCGAGGAGCAGGGCTCCGCCGACGGTCTCGGTGCGCAGCGCACCGGCGACGTACTGCGCCTCCTGCCACGTGGTGCGGGCGAAGAGGCGGGGTCGCAGCGGGTTGAGGCTCATCGGGCCTTTCGGGGTCGGCGTCGTCTCAGACGTCCGCAGACGCCGCCGACCAGACTTCCCGGCTCACCGCCTCGAGTCTATCGGCGACAACCGCGGGTATGCCGCCGTGCCCGACTCGTGCTGGAACGGGACAGCTCGGCTCAGCTCGCGGAGCGGGCCTTCGCGAGGAGCTCGGCGAACATCGTCGCCAGGGCTTTGTCGTCCGCCTCGCCGGCACGCACCTCGCCGTCCTGGGTGAGCGTCTTCCCGAAGTCCAGGCCGGGTCCCTCGACGACGGTCATCTTGACCCGCTCGAGGGTCTGCTTCAGGGCCGACTTCGCATAGCTGGCGCCGTGCCAGCCGTAGCCCACGCAGCCCACCGGCAGTCCCTCCCACTCGGCGTAGAGGAAGTCGATGGCGTTCTTGAGGGCGGCGTTGTAGCCCCGGTTGTACTCGGGCATGACCAGCACGAGCGCATCCGTCGCCTGCATCGCCGCGGACCAGCGGCGGGTGTGCTCCTTGGCGTAGTGGCCGTCGGCGGGCTGGCCCGGTTCGTCGAGGAACGGCAGCCCGATCTCGCGCAGGTCGTGGACGGTGACGGCGAAGTCCTCGGGCACCTGGTCGAGCACCCACTGCGCGACCTCGTGACCGATCCGGTGGGGGCGGGTGCTGGCGATGACGACGGACAGGCGAGGCATGGCGGCAGTCTGTCAGGGCGTCGGGCCTGCCTTGTCAGCAGATCGGTGGCTCGGTAGTCTTCCGCTCATCAGAAGCAACATTTCCATGATGCGGAACCGACGAAGGGAAGCCAGGGATGGCGGCACCGAGCCCCGGATACTCCATCACCGTGCGCGCCGAGGCGCCGGCTGCGATCGACACGACGGGCGTCATCGCCGCGGCGGTGGCATCCGCCGGAGGTGCCCTCACCGCCCTGGACGTCGTGGAGTCCCGCAGCGACCACCTGGTCGTCGACGTCACCTGCAACGCCTCGGACGAGCAGCACGCCGAGCGGATCACCGCGGAGATCGCGGCCGTCCCCGGGGTGACGGTCCGCAAGGTCAGCGACCGGACCTTCCTGCTCCACCTCGGCGGCAAGCTCGAGGTGGTGCCCAAGGTGCCGCTCAAGCACCGTGACGACCTGTCCCGCGCCTACACGCCGGGCGTCGCCCGCGTCTGCCTCGCGATCGCGGAGAACCCCGACGACGCCCGTCGCCTGACCATCAAGCGCAACACCGTCGCGGTCGTGACGGACGGCTCGGCTGTGCTCGGCCTCGGCAACATCGGCCCAGCCGCGGCGCTGCCGGTCATGGAGGGCAAGGCCGCCCTGTTCAAGCAGTTCGCCGGTGTCGACGCCTGGCCGGTCTGTCTGGACACCCAGGACGTCGAGGAGATCATCCTGATCGTCAAGGCGCTCGCCCCCGTCTACGGCGGCGTCAACCTCGAGGACATCTCGGCGCCGCGTTGCTTCGAGATCGAGCGGCGGCTGCGCGACGAGCTCGACATCCCCGTCTTCCACGACGACCAGCACGGCACCGCCATCGTGACGCTCGCCGCGCTGCGCAACGCCCTGCGGGTGGTCGACAAGAGGATCGAAGACGTCCGGATCGTCGTCTCGGGCGTGGGTGCGGCCGGCCACGCGATCGTGCGACTGCTCGACGCGCAGGGCGCCACCGACATCATCGGCTGCGACCGCCGAGGTGCGCTCGACCCGGACTCCAGCCACGCCGACGAGTTCCGTGGGTGGATCGCCAGGAACACCAACCCTTCCCGCACCACCGGCACGCTGAAGGAGGTGCTGCGTGGGGCCGACGTCTTCATCGGCGTCTCGGCGCCGAACCTGCTCGACGAGGACGACATCGCCGGGATGGCCGACGGCGCCATCGTCTTCGCCATGGCCAACCCGGACCCCGAGGTGGACCCGGTGGCCGCGAGCCGGCACGCCTCGGTCGTCGCCACCGGGCGGTCGGACTACGCCAACCAGATCAACAACGTGCTCGCGTTCCCCGGCTTCTTCCGCGGACTGCTCGATGCCGGTGCCAGCGACATCACCGACGAGATGATGATCGCGGCCGCCACCGCGATCGCCGAGTGCGTCCACCCCGACGAGCTCAACGCCAGCTACATCGTGCCCAGCGTGTTCGACGCCGACGTCGCGCCCGCGGTCGCGGCGGCGGTGCGGAAGGCAGCCGGCGGCCGGCAGTCGGACGACACCACGCGGCATACCGGCAGCACTGCAGGCGATGTCCCCGGCGCGGACGCGCACTGAAACCACCACGACGGAGGCCCCCGCCCGATGACTCTGGACCTGACCGCCCTGGCCGCCACGCTGGACGAGCGACTCGGTGCGGCCGACGCCGCGCTGGCCCGGCAGTTTCCCGGGGAGCGCGCCGTCCGGCAGCCGGTGCACACGGTCTACGTGCCCGCCGACCGCTACGACTCCGCGCTCGTCCCCACGTGGACGGCGCAGGCGCTGGACGCGCTCACCGAGCACGGAGGCGCGGTCACTGACCTGGCCGATGCGTTCGGGCTGCGCCCGGACCTCGCTGCCGACCTCTACGGCCGGCTGCGCGACAAGCTCGAGCGCGAGGCGATCGAGGACCTGCGGATCGACTTCGAGGACGGTTACGGCGTCCGCAGCGACGAGGAGGAGGACGCCGCGGTGGACACGGCGGCGCGAGTCGCTGCTGCGAGCGATCGACTCCGGCCGCGGCACGGCCTTCTCGGGCATCCGGTTCAAGAGCTTCGAGGCGCCGACCCGTCAGCGCGGCCTGCGCACCTTCGCCCGTTTCGTCGCCGCGGTGGCGAGGGAGGGCAGGCTGCCGGACGGGTTCGTCGTCACCTTCCCCAAGGTGACCTCCGTCGAGCAGGTCGAGGCGATGGTCCTTGCCTGCGAGCAGGTGGAGGCAGGCGTCGGGCTCGGCGGCGGGCGCGATCCGGTTCGAGATCCAGGTCGAGACGCCGCAGGCCATCTGCGGACCCGACGGCACGGCGCTCGTCGCCCGGATGGTGCACGCCTCCGCAGGTCGGTGCACGTCGTTGCACTACGGCACCTACGACTACTCGGCCTCGTGCGGCATCGCCGCGGCATACCAGTCCATGGAGCACCCGGCCGCCGACCACGCCAAGGCGGTCATGCAGGTCGCCGCCGCGGGCACCGGGGTGCACCTGTCGGACGGCTCCACCAACCTCCTCCCGGTCGGCACCCGCGACCAGATCCGAGCCGGCTGGCGGCTGCACGCCCGGCTCGTCCGCCGCTCGCTCGAGCGCGGCTACTACCAGGGCTGGGACCTGCACCCGGCCCAGCTGCCCAGCCGCTTCCTGGCGACCTACGCGTTCTACCGCGAAGGGCTCGCCGAGGCCGGTCAGCGGCTCAAGAACTATGTGGGACAAGTGGATTCGGGCGTCATGGACGAACCCGCCACCGCCCGCGCCCTGTCTGACTTCGTGGTCCGTGCGCTCGACTGCGGCGCCACCGACGAGCAGGAGGTGCAGCGCCTGACCGGCCTGGACCGCCCTGCCATCGACCGCCTCGCCAGGCGGTCCACCACCTGACCCGGCCGTCATGGGCTCGGACCCGAGCCGCGGGCCTCGACGCGAGTAGGTTGGCGCGCATGCACGTGCGGGTGGAGTTCACGACCGAGCCGTTCCACGGCGAGGACGACCAGCTGCCGGCCCACGTCACCGCCGCCGCCGACGCCCTGCGGTATGCCGGGCTGTCACCCGACCTGGGCCCGCTCGGCACGTCCGTGGAGGGCGACGCCGAGGTGGTCGTCGACGCGGTGGCGGTGGCGCTCAAGGAGGCGCTGTCCCACGGCGCGACCCGCGTGACCCTCACCCTGGGCGATGTCGACGCTGTAGCCGCCCCCGCGTTCGGTGCGCCTGAGCCGGCCGTTGGCGGGGCCACGGGGAATGCCACCGACCTCACCGACGGGCTCTCGCGGCTCATCGCCGACGTCGAGCGCGAGCTCGGCGGCGCGCTGGCGGGGCTGCCCCGCGCCGAGAAGCAGCACGCCGTGCGGCTGTTGGAGGAGCGTGGCGCGTTCGAGATGCGGCGCAGTGCGGAGACGGTCGCAGAGGCCATGGGTCTGACCCGTTTCACCGTCTACAACTACCTCAACCGGATCCGGGACCAGGCGGCCGAAAGCACCGCGTGAAACACCCGGGTTGCTGATCCGTCCGCCATCGATCCGAGGCGTAGTTGACTGATCAGGAGGTGTGGCGCGCCGGGGTGGCACTGGCGTCTACTTCAACCTCGAGACGGTCACCGATCTTGCAGTGATGTGCACGGGGCCACCTGTGCCGCTCCTGAGGTGGCGTCCCCTGTGGCCACGAGGAAGTCCAAGGACCAGCCGTCTGGACCGCGAAGCCTCTCTGACGGCGCGTTGGCCCCAGTCGTGGTGCTGCAGAGGCTGTGGGTTCGCGACACTCCTTCCTCCTCTTGAAGCACGAAGACGTACTTGGTCCCCACGGTGTCGTCACAGATCGGTGCGGGAGGGGAGGCGCTCAGTGGTCCGGATCCCTGACACAAGGTTTCCCCGTCACCGGCTCAGCGAACCGCCCGCGGCCCGCCGGTCGCCGGCCGACCGGCCACAGATTCGTTTCAACAAACTGTTGACTCCCGCGCTCCGGCCGACCTATCGTTCCATCATTCGTAAATAGGTTTCCACCATTCGGAAGACCTCCGAAGCCTCCCGGGAAGCCAGCCGCGCCCAGCCCGTCAGGGTCGACGGGCACCGCAAGGAGCACCGCAGTGAACTTCGTCCTCGGACCCAACCAGTACGGCAAGGCGGAGAACCGCGTCGTCCGCGTCTACCGCGACACCGCCCGCCACGAGATCCGCGACCTCAACGTGTCGACCGCCCTGCGCGGCGACTTCACCGAGGCGCACGCGACGGGAGACCAGGCCAACGTCCTGCCCACCGACACCCAGAAGAACACCTGCTTCGCGTTCGCCAAGGAGCACGGCGTCACCTCCCCGGAGGACTACGCCCTCACCCTCGGCGCCCGCTTCCTCGACGTGACGCCGGCCGCGAGCGCCAGCCGGATCGAGGTCGAGGAGTACGCCTGGGACCGCATCGAGGTCGGGGGCACCGGGCACGACCACGCCTTCGTCAAGCGCGGCGGCGAGGTGCGCACCACCGTCGTCACCCAGGACCGCAGCGGCGAGACGCCGCGCTCCTGGGTCGTCTCGGGCGTCAAGGACCTGGTGGTCCTCAAGTCCACCGGCTCGGAGTTCAAGGGCTTCCTCAAGGACGAGTACACGACCCTGCAGGAGACCGACGACCGGATCCTCGCGACCTCGCTCGTCGCCCGCTGGCGCTACGAGACCACCGAGGGCGTCGACTGGAACAAGTCGTTCGACGACATCCGCTCGCTGCTGCTCGAGACCTTCGCCACGACCTACAGCCGGGCCCTGCAGGAGAGCCTGTACGCCATGGGCTCGGCCGTGCTCGCAGCCCATCCGGACGTCGCGGAGGTCAAGTTCTCCGCCCCCAACAAGCACCACTTCCTGGTCGACCTGTCACCGTTCGGGCTGGAGAACCCCGGCGAGGTGTTCGTGGCCGCCGACCGGCCCTACGGCCTCATCGAGGCGACCGTCCAGCGCGAGAACGGGTCGGACGCCGGCGACGCCTGGCTGACCGTCCCCGGATTCTGCTGAGGTCGCCATGCGATTCCGACTGCGGACAGCGTCGTCCGCCCACCGGGGGCGCCCCGAGGACCAGATGTACGGTCCCGGCCAGCTCCTCGCCTACGGCACGCAGCACATCCTCACGATGTACGGCGGCGTCATCGCGCCCACCCCTGATCGTCGGCGGTGCCGCCGGGCTCTCCCCGGGCGACATGGCCCTGCTGGTCACCGCGGGCCTGTTCGTCAGCGGCCTGGCCACCCTCCTGCAGACCCTCGGTCTCGGCCCGTTCGGGAGCAGGTTGCCGATCGTGCAGGGCATCTCGTTCGCGAGCGTCTCCACGATGGTCGCCATCGCGAGCGAGGACGGCCTGCGCCCGGTCTTCGGCGCGATCATCGTCGCCGGCCTGATCGGCCTCGTGGCGTCGTCCTTCTTCGCCCAGCTGGTCAGGCTCTTCCCAGCGGTCGTCACCGGCACGATCATCACGGTCATCGGCCTGTCGCTGCTCCCGGTGGCGTTCACCTGGGCCATGGGCGGCGCCGGCGCCAAGGACCTCGGCTCGATGGAGAACATCGGCTACGCCGGCCTGACCCTGGTCATCATCCTGGTCATCAGCAGGGTCTTCCAGGGCGCGGTCTCCCGGCTGTCGATCCTCATCGGCCTGGTCGCCGGCACGCTCGTGGCGGCACTGACGGGCAAGGCGGACTTCTCCAAGGTCGGCGACTCCAAGATCGTGTCGCTCCCGCAGCTCTTCCACTTCGGGAGCCCCACGTTCGAGGTCGGCGCGATCGTGTCGATGACGATCGTGATCTTCGTGATCATGACGGAGACGACCGCTGACATCCTCGCCATCGGCGAGATCGTCGACACCAAGGTGGACGCCAAGCGCGTGGCTGACGGCCTACGTGCCGACATGGCCGCCACGACGATCGCGCCGGTCTTCGGCACCTTCCCCGCCAGCGCCTTCGCGCAGAACGTCGGCCTGGTCGCCCTCACCGGCATCAAGAGCCGGTATGCCGTGGCCGCCGGTGGTGGGGTGCTCCTCCTGCTCGGGCTGCTCCCGGTCGTCGGGGCCGTCGTCGCCGCTATTCCCTACCCCGTCCTCGGCGGCGCGGGCATCGTGCTCTTCGGTTCGGTGGCCGCCAGCGGCATCCGAACCCTCTCCCGGGTCGACTACCAGGACAACCTCAACATGGTGATCGTCTCGGTAGCGGTCTCCGTCGGCATCATCCCGATCGCCGCCCCCACCTTCTGGGACGGCTTCCCGGACTGGTTCGCCACGATCATGCACTCGGGCATCAGCGCCACCGCGCTCGTCGCCGTCGTGCTGAACGTGCTGTTCAACGAGGTGAAGGCCGGCAACCGGCCCGGTGCCTCGGTCTTCTCGGCCGCCGAGAGCTCGCGCGACAAGCTCTCCAGCCACTGACAACGCGCCACACCCCCTCCTCCCGAGCACCACCCGCACAAGAAAGGGCCTGTCATGAGCACAGCCACCGCTTCACCGCAGTCCAGCTCACCGCAGTCCACCAAGCGCGCCTCCCGACACCCGGTAGACGAGATCCTGCCGGTCCCCAAGCTCGCCATCTACGGGTTCCAGCACGTCCTGGCGTTCTACGCCGGTGCCGTGATCGTCCCGATCCTCCTGGCCAGCGCCATCGGCCTGTCCACCCAGGAGCTCATCCACCTCATCAACGCCGACCTCTTCACCTGCGGCATCGCCTCGATCATCCAGAGCATCGGGTTCTGGAAGGTCGGCGTGAAGCTGCCCCTGCTGCAAGGGGTCACGTTCACCGCGGTGTCACCGATGATCGCGATCGGCGCCGCGGCCGGGGGCGGCACCGACGGGCTGCTCGTGATCTACGGCGCCGTCATCGTCGCCGGCCTGTTCACCTTCCTCATCGCGCCCTACTTCAGCAAGCTGATCCGGTTCTTCCCACCGGTCGTCACCGGCTCGGTCATCACGATCATCGGACTCGCGCTGCTGCCGGTGGCAGCTGCCGACGCCGCCGGTGGCGCCGGGCCCACCCTCGACGCGGCCAGCGGCCGCAACCTCGCCTACGCGCTCGGCACGCTCGCCCTCATCGTGGCGATCCAGCGCATCTTCAAGGGCTTCATGGCCACCGTCGCGGTCCTGGTCGGCCTCGTCGTCGGCACGCTCGTCGCCTGGGCTCTCGGCGACGCCCACTTCGGCAGCGTGTCGGGTTCACCCTGGGTGGGCGTCACCACCCCGTTCCACTTCGGCTGGCCGCGGTTCTCCGTCGCCGCGATCATCTCGATGGTCGTCGTCATGCTGATCACCGCGGTCGAGACCACCGGTGACGTCTTCGCCACCGGTGAGATCGTCGAGAAGCGGATCGGCAAGGACGACATCGCCCGGGCGCTGCGCGCCGACGGCCTGGCCACCACCATCGGTGGCGTCTTCAACTCCTTCCCCTACACCTGCTTCGCCGAGAACGTCGGTCTGGTCCGGCTGACCCGGATCAAGAGCCGCTACGTCGTCGCCACGGCGGGGCTGATCATGATCCTGATCGGCCTGATCCCCAAGGCGGGGGCGATCGTCGCCGGCATCCCGCACCCCGTGCTGGGCGGTGCCGCCCTGGCGATGTTCGCGACCGTCGCGGTGGTCGGCTTCCAGACGCTGTCCCGCGTCGACTTCCACGACCACCGCAACGTCGTCATCGTGGCGACCTCGGTCGGCTTGGCGATGTACGTCACCGCCCAGCCCGACGTCGCCAAGGCCGTCCCCGACTGGGCCCAGATCATCCTGGGCTCGGGCATCACCCTGGGCTCCATCACCGCGATCGTGCTCAACTTCCTGTTCCACCACGTGGGCAAGAACTACGGCCCGGCCGTCGCCGGCGCGCCCGGCGACCTCGTGCGGCTCGACCAGGTCAACGAGATGGGCCGCGAGCAGTTCGTCGACACCTTCGGGGGGCTCTTCCAGGGGCCGCGCTGGGTGGTCGAGCGGGCCTTCGACTCCCGTCCGTTCAGCGACACCAGCGACCTGCGCCGTGCCTTCCAGGAGGCGTTGTTCTCCGCGACCGAGGACGAGCAGCGCCAGCTGATCGACTCCTACCCCGACCTCGGTGCGGACAGCGTGGCCGAGGGCGAGGAGGGCCCGGGCTCCCTGAGCGACCAGTCGTTCCTCGGGCTGACCCGCCTCGACGAGAAGGGTCATGGCGAGCTGTCGGAGCTCACCTCGCAGTACCGCGACCGGTTCGGCTTCCCGCTGGTCACCTGCGTGCGCGACCGCGACTCCTTCGACCAGGTGGTGCGCACCGGCTGGCAGCGGCTCAACAACTCCCCGTCCCAGGAGCACGCCTCCGCCCTCGTCGAGATCGCCAAGATCGCCGGTTACCGGTTTGATGACCTCGTGGCCGACGCCAACCCGATCCACACCGCCCGGACCAGGTTCGTGGAGGGCTCGTGAGCCTGGAGGCGTTCAACCACCTTCCGGACCTCGAGGTGCGGGAGCGGCTGGCGGCGTGCCTGCCGGTGCCGCGCTGGGTTGACACCGTCAAGGACGGTCGCCCGTATGCCGCGTGGCCGGACCTCGAGAGCACCGCCGGTGCTGCCGCAGCCGACCTCACCGAGGACGAGCTCGCGGCGGCGCTGGCGGGGCACCCGCGCATCGGCGAGCGGGCCGCCGGACCGAGCCACAACGCGGAAGCGAGTGCCAGGGAGCAGGCCGGGGTGGACCCGGACGACGCCGAGGTGGCGCGCGCCCTCGCCGCGGGCAACGCGGCATACGAGGAGCGTTTCGACCGGGTCTTCCTCATCCGGGCTGCGGGCCGCTCCGCGCAGGAGATCCTGGCCGAGCTCACCCGTCGCCTCGACAACGACGACGGTGCCGAGCGCGCCGAGACCGTGACCCAGCTGCGCGAGATCGCGCTGCTCCGACTTCGACAGGTGGTCTCCTGATGGGAACCCTCAGCACGCACGTCCTCGACACCAGCCTCGGTGCGCCTGCGGCCGGGATCACGGTCGTGCTCGAGTCCCTTGACGGCGAAGTCATCGGCGACGGGATCACGGACGGCGACGGGCGGGTCGGGAGCATCGGGCCTGAGCGCCTGGACCAAGGGGACTACCGGTTGCGGTTCGCCTCGGGCGCGTACTTCGCCGGTCGCGGGGTCGACGCGTTCTACCCCGAGGTGGTCGTCGTGTTCACCGTCGCGGACGCCGACCAGCACTACCACGTGCCGGTGCTGCTCAACCCGTTCGGCTACTCCACCTACCGGGGCAGCTGACCCCACGGCGGTGCTTGCGGCTGCGGGACGTATATCCGCGCCACCAGCTGAGAAGGGCACTCGCCAGGGTTGACGCCCTGACGAGATGACCCGTACTCTTTTATCAGTCGGAAAACAGATTCCACAATCCGGAAAAGTAAGGAAGCCAGAGGTGATCGCCGTGATCGACCATGGACTGCGCTACGAGGTGAACTGCTCGATCCTGTTCGCCGAGCTGCCGCTCCTGGAGCGCCCGGCCGCGGCCAAGGCGGCAGGGTTCGACGCCGTCGAGTTCTGGTGGCCCTGGCCGGACCAGCCGGTGCCGGGAGACCGCGACATCGACGCCTTCGTGTCGTCGGTCCAGGACGCCGGCGTGCAGCTCGTCGGCCTCAACTTCTTCGCGGGAGACCTGGCGGGTCCCGACTGCGGCGTGCTGTCCATCCCCGACCGCGTGCAGCAGTTCCGCGACAACGTCGACGTCACCGTCGGCATCGGCGAACGTCTCGGCGTCCAGGGCTTCAACGCCCTGTTCGGCAACCGCGTCGACGGCGCCTCACCGCAGGAGCAGGACGAGCTCGGCCGCGAGTCGATCAGCGTCGCGGCCAAGGCTGCGGAGCGCCTCGGCGCCACGGTCCTGGTCGAGTCGGTCAGCGGCCCCAAGCCCTACCCGCTGCGCACCGCTGCCGACTCCCTTGCCGTGGTCGACGACGTCCGCGCTGCCGGTGCCACCAACGTCGGCTTCCTGCTCGACCTCTACCACCTCGCCGCGAACGGTGACGACCTCGACGCGGCCATCGCGACCGCCGTCGACCGCACCGCCCACGTGCAGGTTGCGGACGCACCCGGCCGTGGCGAGCCCGGCTCGGGGGACCTCGACCTCCAGCGCCACCTCGGTGCACTGGCCTCAGCCGGGTATGCCGGGTGGGTGGGCCTGGAGTACAAGCCCACCACCGCGACCACCCCCGAGAGCTTCGGCTGGCTGCCGCGCGAACGCCGCGCGTCCTGACCGCACCGACTGCCAGACCGCCTCACCCGCAGACGCGAACGACCTTCAAGGAGAACGCAATGAGTACCATCGCCTTCATCGGACTCGGGATCATGGGCAGCCCCATGGCCGTCCACCTGCAGAACGCCGGCCACGACGTCGTGGGCTACAACCTCCACCCGGACAAGACCAAGCCGCTCGTCGAGGCCGGCGGCGCCAAGGCCGGGTCGATCGCCGAGGCGGTCCGCGATGCCGAGATGGTCGCCGTGATGGTGCCCGACAGCCCTGATGTGCAGGACGTGCTCCTCGGCGAGGACGGCGTCTTCGCCAACGCCAAGGAGGGCACGCTGGTCATCGACTTCTCCAGCATCCGTCCCGACGTCACGGTCGACATCGCGAAGACGGCCAAGGACAAGGGGTTCCGACTCCTCGACGCCCCGGTGTCCGGTGGCGAGGCAGGTGCCAAGAACGCCGCGCTGTCGATCATGGTGGGCGGTGCCAAGGCGGACTTCGACGAGGCCAAGCCCGTCCTCGACGCCGTGGGCAAGACCGTCGTCCACGTCGGCGACAACGGCGCGGGCCAGACCGTCAAGGCCGCCAACCAGCTCATCGTGGCGGCGAACATCCAGGCCCTCGCCGAGGCGGTGGTCTTCCTCGAGGCCTACGGCGTCGACCTCGGCCCGGCCCTCGACGTCCTCGGGGGCGGGCTCGCCGGCTCGAAGGTGCTGGACCAGAAGCGGGACAACATGGCCAGCAAGTCCTTCGAGCCGGGGTTCCGGATCGACCTGCACCACAAGGACCTGGGCATCGTGACGAGCGCGGCCCGCGAGGCCGGTGTCGTCGTACCGCTGGGCGGGCTCGTCGCCCAGCTGATGGCCTCGGCCCGCGCCAACGGCGACGGCGGCCTCGACCACTCCGGTCTGCTCCGCGGCGTGGAGCGACTCTCCGGCCGCCTCTCCAGCTGAGCCGACCCCCAGACCCAGCCACTCGGCATACCGAACCACGTGAGACCAGGAGCAGCATCAACGCAGTCACGCTGCGTGCCGCTGCCCACGACCAGAACCGGAGCACCACCATGGCACGCATGACAGCGGCCCAAGCGGCCGTCGAGATCCTCAAGAAGGAAGGGGTGACCAACGTCTTCGGCCTGCCCGGAGCCGCGATCAACCCGTTCTACAAGGCGATGAAGACCAACGGCGGGCTGCACCACACGCTCGCCCGCCACGTCGAGGGCGCCTCCCACATGGCGGAGGGCTACACCCGCGCCAAGGCGGGCAACATCGGCGTCTGCGTGGGCACCAGCGGCCCGGCCGGCACCGACATGATCACGGGGCTCTACTCGGCCAGTGCCGACTCGATCCCGATCCTGTGCATCACGGGCCAGGCGCCGGTCGCCAAGCTGCACAAGGAGGACTTCCAGGCCGTCGACATCTCCTCGATCGCCAAGCCGCTCACCAAGATGGCCGTCACGGTCCTCGAGCCGGCCCAGGTGCCGGGCACCTTCCAGCAGGCGTTCCACCTGATGCGTTCGGGTCGCCCCGGGCCGGTCCTCATCGACCTGCCGATCGACGTCCAGATGGCCGAGATCGAGTTCGACGTCGAGACCTACTCGCCGCTGCCGGTCTACAAGCCGACCGCCACCCGCCCCCAGGTGGAGAAGGCCCTCGACATGCTCGAGGCGAGCGACCGCCCGCTGATCGTCGCGGGCGGAGGCATCATCAACGCCGACGCCGCCGACCTGCTCGTCGAGTTCGCCGAGCTGACCGGGGTGCCGGTCATCCCGACGCTGATGGGCTGGGGTGCCATCCCCGACGACCACGAGCTCAATGCGGGCATGGTCGGTCTTCAGACGAGCCACCGTTATGGCAACGCCACGATGCTCGAGTCCGACTTCGTCCTGGGCATCGGCAACAGGTGGGCCAACCGCCACACCGGCGACGTGGAGACCTACACCAAGGACCGCACCTTCGTGCACGTCGACATCGAGCCCACCCAGATCGGCCGGGTCTTCGCGCCCGACTACGGGATCGTCTCGGACGCCAAGGCGGCGCTGGAGCTGTTCGTCGAGGTCGCTCGCGCACGTCGTGACGCCCAGGCCGAGTCCAAGGACCGTGCCGCGTGGGCGCGGTCCTGCCGGGACCGCAAGGCGACCATGTGGCGCAAGACCAACTTCGACGTCACCCCGGTCAAGCCGCAGCGGGTCTACCAGGAGATGAACAAGGCCTTCGGCAAGGACGTCCGCTACGTCTCGACGATCGGCCTGTCCCAGATCCAGGCGGCCCAGCTGCTGCACGTCTACAAGGACCGGCACTGGATCAACGCCGGCCAGGCGGGTCCGCTCGGCTGGACGGTCCCGGCCGCCCTCGGCGTGGCCACCGCGGTCCCCGAGGAGACGGTGGTCGCGCTCTCCGGTGACTACGACTTCCAGTTCATGCTCGAGGAGCTGGCCGTCGGCGCACAGTTCAACATCCCCTACATCCACGTCCTCGTGAACAACGCCTACCTCGGCCTGATCCGCCAGAGCCAGCGTGGCTTCGACATGGACTACTGCGTGCAGCTGTCCTTCGACAACATCAACAGCCCGGAGGTCGGTGGCTACGGCGTCGACCACGTCAAGGTCGCAGAAGGCCTGGGCTGCAAGGCGATCCGCGTCTTCGACCCTGAAGAGATCGCGCCCGCCCTGGAGAAGGCCAAGGGGCTCGCGGCCGAGTACCGCGTGCCGGTCGTCGTCGAGGTCATCCTCGAGCGCGTCACCAACGTCTCGATGGGGCTGTCGATCGACAGCGTCACCGAGTTCGAGGAGCTGGCCGAGAGCGGCCAGGACGCCCCCACAGCCCTGTTCGCCAACCTGGACTAGGTGCCGTCGATGACCCGCGTCCTGCTCGCGCCCGACAAGTTCAAGGGCACGCTGACCGCCGCGCAGGTCGCGGGTCACCTCGCGACCGGTCTGCTGTCGGTGCTGCCCGACGTCGAGACCGTCGTCGTCCCTGTCGCTGACGGGGGCGACGGCACCCTCGCCGCCGCAGAGGCGGCCGGTTTCACCCGTGTGCCCGTCACCGCCACCGGCCCCACCGGTATGCCGTGTGCCTCCGGCTGGGGGAGGCGCGGCACCGAGGCGGTGGTCGAGCTGGCGGAGGTCTCGGGACTGGGTCAGCTGCCCGACGGACGGTTCCAGCCGCTGACCGCGACCAGCCGGGGGACCGGTGAGCTCATCGCGGCCGCCCTCGACGCGGGCGCCCGTCGCATCGTCGTCGGGATCGGCGGAAGTGCCTGCACCGACGGCGGCGCGGGACTACTCGAAGCCCTGGGCGCCCGGATTGCCTTCTCCCCGGCCGCGGTTCGAAGTGATAGCGGACGGAAATCCGAGCGGATATCGCCTCGAATGCGGGGCGAGATGACCGACGAGCAGGGGGGTGCCCGGCTGCGTCGGGCCGAGTCGCTCGACCTCGCGGGTCTGCACCCCGGTCTGGCTACGGCCGAGCTCGTGGTCGCCTGTGACGTCGACAACCCACTCACCGGCGCCAGGGGAGCCGCAGCGGTCTACGGGCCGCAGAAGGGTGCCGGGCCCAGCGACGTCGAGCTGTTGGACACCGCCCTGGCCCACTGGGCCGACCTCGTCGCAGCCACCACCGGATCCGACCAGCGTGCGGTGCCCGGGGCCGGTGCTGCAGGGGGTGTGGGGTTCGCGCTGATCGCCGTCCTCGGCGCCACGACCCGTCCCGGCGCCGAGCTCGTCTTCGAGCTCACTGGCCTGGCCGACGCGGTCGCCTCGGCCGACCTCGTCGTGACCGGCGAGGGCTCGCTCGACACCCAGACCTTGCACGGCAAGGCCCCCGCGGCAGTCGCCGCCCTTGCCCGGGACAAGGGGGTTCCTGTCGTGGCTGTCGCCGGGCAGGTGCAGCTCACCCACGACCAGCTCGCCTCGGCGGGCTTCGACACGGCATACGCGCTGGTCGACGAGGCATCCTCGCGCCAGGCCGCGCTCGACGACCCGGGACCGATCCTGGAACGGGTCGGGGCGCGCATCGCGCGCGAGCGCCTCGGAGGTGTGCGATGAGGATCGCCCGGGTCGGAGCCCCTGGAGCCGAGCGACCCGTCGTCGTGGCACCCGACGGCACCCTCCTCGACCTACGCGCGCTGACGCCGGACATCGACGGTGCCTTCCTCGGACGACTGGACACGGTCGAGACCGCTGGCCTGCAACGCCTCCCGGGGGGCGAGGACCTCCGGTTCGGCGTCCCGTTCACCCGGCCCGGCAAGGTGGTTGGCATCGGACTCAACTACCGTGACCATGCGGCCGAGGCGAGGGTGCCGCTGCCCTCGGAGCCGGTCGTGTTCCTCAAGGCGCCGACCTCGGTCTGCGGGCCCACCGACGACATCAGGACGCTTCCGCAGTCGGTCACGACCGACTACGAGATCGAGCTGGGCGTGGTCGTCGGCGCGACGTTGCGCGATGAGCGCGACCCGGACCGGGCGATGGCCGCCGTCGCCGGCTACGTCCTCGCCCACGACGTCTCGGACCGTGCGCTCCAGCTCGAGCGCGGCGGGACCTGGACCAAGGGGAAGTCGGCCGACACCTTCTGCCCCGTCGGACCGTGGCTGGTCACCCCCGACGAGCTGGGCGACCCCAGTGAGGTCCGGCTGCGTCTGACCGTCAACGACGTCCTCAGGCAGGACGGGTCGACGGGCGACATGCTGTTCACCGTCGCGGAGCTGCTCTGCTACGTCAGCGGGATCATGACGCTGGAGCCGGGCGACCTCATCGTCACGGGGACCCCTGCGGGCGTGGCGATGGGCCACCCCGAACCCCGCCCCTACCTTCGTCACGGCGACGTCGTCGAGCTCGACGGGGGAGTGCTGGGAACCCACCGCAACCTGGTCGTCGACCCGGCGCGTCCCGCGGCGCGTTCCTCGGCACGGCCAGCAGCGAGCTGAGGCAGGGATTACCGTCATGACAGGGTCGAGCCAGAGTCGTCGAACAGAAGGTTTCGGGAGGAGGTCGGCGTGGCTGCAGAGCTGATCGTGCGCGCGCGGCGTGCCGTGGTCGGTGGTGCCGAGGTCGGCGTCACGGTGTCCGTGGCCGACGGTCGCATCGTGGCCGTCGAGGCGTTCGATGCCGAGCTCGACGCCACTGGCGCGCGGGTGCTCGAGCTGGCCGACGACGAGGTGCTGCTGCCGGGGCTGGTCGACGCGCACGTGCACGTCAACGAGCCGGGCCGCACCGACTGGGAGGGCTTCGCCAGCGCGACGAAGGCCGCCGCGTCCGGTGGCGTGACGACCATCATCGACATGCCGCTCAACTCGATCCCGCCGACGGTCTCCGTTGCGGCACTGGAGGAGAAGCGCGCCGTCGCCGAGGACCAGTCCTATGTCGACGTGGGCTTCTGGGGCGGCGCGATCCCGGGCAACGTGCCCGACCTGCGCCCGCTGCACGACGCCGGGGTCTTCGGGTTCAAGTGCTTCCTGCTCCACTCCGGCGTCGACGAGTTCCCGCACCTGTCACCGACCGAGCTCCGCGAGGCGCTCGCCGAGACCGCCACCTTCGACGCGCTGACGATCGTGCACGCCGAGGACGGCGCCACCATCGACTCCGCGCCACCCCCGAGCGGCCAGGGGTATGCCGGGTTCCTGGGCTCACGTCCCAAGGAGGCCGAGGAGAGGGCCATCGCCCTGGTCGTCGACGCGACCCGCGAGAGCGGCGCCCGGACGCACATCCTGCACCTGTCCGACGCCGACGCGATCCCGCTCATCGCCAAGGCCCAGGCAGAGGGTCTGCGGATCTCGGTCGAGACCTGCCCGCACTACCTCACGCTCGACGCCGAGGAGATCCCCGACGGCGCGACGCAGTTCAAGTGCTGCCCGCCCATCCGCGAGCACGACAACCGCGACCGTCTCTGGGCCGGGCTCGAGGACGGCGTCATCGCAACCATCGTCTCGGACCACTCGCCCTGCACCGAGGACCTCAAGCGGTTCGACTCCGGTGACTTCGGTGAGGCCTGGGGCGGGATCGCGGGTCTGCAGCTCGGGCTCCCGGCCATCTGGACCGAGGCCCGCGAGCGCGGCCACTCGCTCGCGGACGTCGTCCGCTGGATGGGCGAGGGCCCGGCCGACCAGGTCGGCCTGACCACCCGCGGCCGGATCGCGGTGGGCTCCCCGGCTGACCTCGTGGTCTTCGCCCCCGACGAGTCGTTCACCGTCGACGTGACGTCCCTGCAGCACAAGAACCCCGTGTCGGCGTATGCCGGCCGCACGCTCACCGGGACGGTGCGCCAGACCTGGCTGCACGGCATACCGGTCGACATCGAAGCCGCCCCGCGCGGACGGCTCCTGAGGAGAGGACAGTCATGACGACGCCCCGCTACTACGCACCCGCCGGAGGGCTGCCGCCGCAGACCCAGCTCACCACGGACCGCGCGGTGTTCACCGAGGCGTATGCCGTGCTGCCGCGGGGGACGATGACCGACATCGTCACCAGCCTGCTGCCGTTCTGGGACAAGACCCGGCTGTGGGTCATCGCCCGGCCGCTGTCCGGGTTCTCGGAGACCTTCTCGCAGTACATCGTCGAGGTCTCGCCCGGTGGCGGTTCGGACAAGCCCGAGCTCGACCCCGGCGCGGAAGGTGTCGTCTTCGTCGTGGCGGGCGGCCTCACGCTCACCCTCGGGGACGAGACGCACGAGCTGGCGGAGGGCGGCTACGCGTTCATCCCGCCGGGCCAGGTGTGGACCCTGCACAACCGTGGGGACGCCCTGGCGACGTTCCACTGGATCCGCAAGGCCTACCAGGTCGTCGAGGGCATCGAGGCTGCCAGAAGCCTTCGTCACCAACGAGTCCGACGTGGTCGCCGGAGAGATGCCCGGGACCAACGGCGCGTGGACGACGCAGCGGTTCGCCGACCCGAGCGACATCCGCCACGACATGCACGTCAACATCGTCAACTTCGAGCCGGGTGGGGCGATCCCGTTCCCCGAGACCCACGTCATGGAGCACGGGCTATACGTCCTCGAGGGCAAGGCCATGTACCTGCTCAACGACGACTGGGTCGAGGTGCAGGCGGGCGACTTCATGTGGCTGCGCGCGTTCTGCCCGCAGGCCTGCTACGCCGGCGGGCCGGGTCGGTTCCGCTACCTGCTCTACAAGGACGTCAACCGGCACGCCGTGCTCAGCCGGCAGTTCGTCTAGGGCCGGCAAGTGGTCAGGGGGGTCGGGAGAGCCGGCCGGTGATGGGCATGATGGTCCGATGACTGGTCGAGGAGGTCGGCGATGACGCAGCCCAGGAGGCAGTCCGGCATCGTCAGCCTGCTCACGCGCGAGGACTCCTACGTCTCGGGCCCGCAGGTGCTGTCCGAGCTGAGGCGGGTCATCGCGTCCGGCCGGGTGCCGCCCGGCAGTCCGATCCCGCTCGACGACGTCGCTGCGTTCTTCGGAGTCAGCCTGATCCCCGTCCGCGAGGCGCTCAAGACATTGCTCGGCGAGGGCCTCCTGGAGCACCAGCCGAGGCTCGGCTACACCGTGACCGCCCTGTCCCAGGCCGAGCTCGACGAGCTCTACGTCGTTCGGGGCGCCCTGGAGGCCGCCGCCCTGGAGGCAGCGGTCCGCCAGTCGACCCAGGCCGACCACGACCGGGCCACGGCGATCCACGACGAGCTGGGCAGGGCCGTGGCTGCCGACGACGCGCCGGGGTTCCAGAGGGCCAGCCGCGAGTTCCACGAGGCGCTGCTGTCGCCCTGTCGGATGCCCCGACTTCTGCACATGCTCGACATCGCCTGGAACCTCACCGAGCCGGTGCAGACGATGATGCGTACCACCGAGGAGGACCGCGCCGGCATGCGCGAGGACCACCAGCTGATGCTCGCCGCCTTCGTCGCCAGGGACGCCGACGCGCTCAAGGCCGCTGCCGACGCCCACCACGACCGGCTCACCGCGTGCATCGCCCGGATCGGGGACGGCTGAAGGGATCACGGAGCTCGCTAGGGAGGCTGCGAAGGCGCAGTGGGGCGCCCCTTCACCAGGGATGCCACGAACGTGGTCAGGCGGATGCGCCGTGTGGACCGGCGGCCGGCGGCGCGCTCTTGACGCGCTGCAGTCAGGTCCGCGTGGCGCTTTGCGGCCCGACGGCTCATCGTGCAGTGGTCGGGAAGGACGGGGCCAGGGTGCAGTGCATCCATGACGGATCTGCTTGCTGGCAGCGGGAGGATCGGCGGGGGCGCGTCAGACGCGTGTGGATCGGTCAAGGGCGCGACGGGGACCCGGAGCGAGCGCGGCGGACCGGGCGGCGACCGCCCTGCACGGAGTCGAGGACCAGCCGCGCGGCAACACTGGTCCCGTCGGTGCGGATGCTGGGGGCAAGAGCTCTTGCGCGTGCTCGGGTCTCCGGACTCAGGGCCGTGGCGAGGGCGACCGACAGGGAGTCCACGGTCGGGCTCGGGCCTTCGTGAGCCGCGCCGATGCCCAGCTCGGCCACCCGCCGGGCCCACTGCGGCTGGTCCACGATCTGGGGGACGACGACCTGGGGTGCTCCTGCCCGGGCGGCGGTCGTGGTGGTGCCTGCGCCACCGTGGTGCACGACGGCGGCCACCCGGCGGAAGAGCTCCTGGTGGTTGACCTCGCCGACGACAAAGCAGTCGTCCCGGTCGTCGACCAGGTCCAGGCCGGCCATGCCGCGCGACACGAGGATGCGACGACCGTGCGCACGGACCGACTCGATGGCCACCTGGGCCAGGTCAGTCGAGGTGTGCATGACCATGCTGCCGAAGCCCACGTAGACCGGTGGAGCGCCAGCATCGAGGAAGGCCTCGAGCTCGGCGGGGAGCGGGCGTTCGTCCGGCAGGAACCATGCCCCGGTCTGCAGGAGGTCCAGGTCGGTCAGGTCCTTCCACGGCCCTAGGACCGGGTCGGCTGCCAGCCACGGCTGGTCGGTCATGACGTAGTCCCGGACGTTGTCCACCGGCGGAAGGCCGAGCGACGCCCGGTGGCTGTTCAGGGCCTCGGCGTACAACGCGTTCACACGCTCGGCGTCGTGCTCCCACAGCACCTGGTAGTCGGTCTCATCGCTCGGTGCCGCCTTGCCGGGTCGCCCGGACGGGGGGAAGTGTGTGGACGGCATACCGAACGGGTGGGGACACGCGAACGCGTAGGCGATGCCCAGGTGCTCCGCCACCGACCGCGCCCCGGCGGGCATCAGGCCGGTCGCCACCAGGACGTCACATCCCTCTGCCGCTGCACCGATCGTGGTGAACCGCGCGGCCACCAGCTCTGCCGCGAGCCGGAACGCGTCCTGTGCCGAGGGCGGCCGCGCGCCGGCCACCACGGAACGCACCGAGGGGCCGAGTGGCACGTGCTCCAGGCCGACTCGGGCCAGGAGGGCCGCGTACTCCTCGTCCGGTGGGGCGCACACGCGCACGTCTGCTCCGAGCTCACGCAGTCGAACCCCAAGGCCAGCCAGTGGTTCGAGGTCTCCGCGTGAGCCCCAGGTCGACAACAACACCTGCATCTGCATTCTCCGATTCTTGGTGGGTTCCAACTCAGGGTCGGACAGGTTCGTGGTCCGACCCGGTGCGTGCCGTGAGCCCGTTGCGGGCCACGACGGGTCAGGACAGGGAGGGTGACGTGGGCGCCGTCATGAGGGCCGGCCGCCGAACTGCCACTGGTGCACCTCGATGTCTGCGTACTGCTCCGGCGGCAGCACTGCACGCGCGGCTTGCGCGTCGTTCGCCCGGACGAGGGCTGCGGTGCCCAGCCAGCTGTTCCCGTCGTCCGAGAGCAGCGGTCCGAAGGCGATCAGCTCGTCCCCGGCGCCGGACGTGCTCGGTTCCGCGGTCCCGTCCGTCCCGAGCCCGAGCACGAGGAAGCGGTGTCCATCCTCCGGGCCGCCCGGGAACTCCCACATGGTCCGGCCGAGGACGTTGCGCCAACGGCGCACCAACACGTCCCGGTAGACCCCGGCCTGGTACCCGGGCTCCTCGAAGGCGAACGAACGGGCCGCCGCAGCACTGGGTAGGTCGAGGATGTGGACGCTCCCGGTCGCGGTGTCGCGCTCGAAGGTCGGGCCGCGGGCGATCATCTGCGACGCGAACCGATCCATGTAGGACCAATGCTCCTCGCGCAGGTCCTGGCGCAGCTGTCCGGAGCCGCGCCGGTCACGGTGGAAGCAGAAGAACTGCACAGGGGTCGCCTTTCGATGGGGACATGCATTGGCTGTACGCCGTATAGGCAATCTACGCAGCATACAACGTATAGTGATCGTCGTGAAGTCAGTTTCCAGCCCCATGAGTGGGCGAGCGGCAAAGAACGGCCTGTCGCCGGAGAAGATCCTCAGCGTCGCCGTGGCCATCGCCGACCGGGAGGGTCTGGGTGGAGTGACGATGCGCCGCCTGGCCCGGGAGCACTCGGTCACGCCGATGGCGTTGTACTGGCACTTCGAGGACAAGGACCGGCTGCTCGACGCCATGGTCGAGCAGGTCTTCGGCGAGGCGAGGTTCACCGACGTGCCCGGAGGTGCGTGGGAGGACCGGTTCCGAGAGGTGCTGGTGCGCTTGGTCGATCTGCTTCACGACCATCCGTGGCTGGGGCGCCCGGTCATCGAGCGCCTGGTGCCACTGCCCAAACACCTGACGGCTCTGGAGATCCTGCTGGACAGCGCGCGGCAGGCGGGTCTTGGACCTTACGAGGGGTCGCTGGTCGTCCAGCAGGGCGTGCAGGCCGCCGTCGCCCTCGCCGACTACGAGCCCAAGCCTCGAGCGAAAGCGACGCCACCGACACCCGAGCGGGCGGCCCGCCTCGAGTTCCTCACGACCCTGCCCCCTGAGGAGTTTCCCAACATCCGTGCCGCAGCGGACCATCTGACCACGCCGCCGGACCTCGAGGACTACTACCGTCTCGGCATCGACATGATCGTCGGCGGCATTGCCGCGATCGCGAGCTCGGACGCTGGCACTGCGGCGTCGACACCGTCCAGCTCTCGGAGGCGGGCATCTCGACAGTCGCCCGCTAGGTGACCCCGGCCTAGGTCGAAGCCTGGTTCGAGAGGGCGAGTGGCTCGACGCCGCGGCCAGCCTCCCTCCGAGCTGAGATCGTGCGATGCCTGATGCGCCAGCCCTGACTCGTGCGCACGACCTGGTCCTCGTAGGTGAAGCCGGCGCAGGTGCCGTCCTGTCTCAGGATCAGTCCTTTGGACCACGCACGGGCGCCGTCGCCGTCCTCCCGGACCAGGACGTTCGTGACGTGCATGGCAAGCGTGTCCTTGGCGCCCAGGCGGTGTGCGGCGGCGATGTAGGCGTCGAGGCGCGAACCGGAAGGGTCGCCAGGGGGAAGCGGCGCCAGTGTGAGGTCGATGGCGTCAACCTCGAGATCAGCCGTGAACACCTCGTCGAAGCGTTCGTAGGCGCCTGCGTCACACAGGTGGCCATGGAGTGCGATCACTGCCGCGACGTCCACGCGGTCGTCGGTGGTCAAGCCCATCGAAGCCTCCGTTCGGAATTGGTCTGTGAAGTCTGGACGCTTCACATATCTGACTATACGTCGTATAGTCGGGGCGATCCATAATGGCGCTCGGCGGCGGGCGGCCAGATGACCGACCACCAGGAGGGCCCGCGAACGTGACGAGCACGAGCCCGGGGCGTATCGCCTCGACCACTGATCGATGAGTGATCAAGACCAACCTCACCTGCCTTGTCGCCACCATGCGGGCGACCTGTGGTTCTCCCACGAGCCGGACGAGGTCGAACGAGCGAAACAGCTCTGTCGGATCTGCCCGCTGCAGCGCACCTGCCTCACCGCCGCAATCGAACGCGGCGAACCGGTCGGCGTCTGGGGTGGGCACCTCCTGGCCGATGGCCGGATCACGCCACGCAAGAGGCCTCGCGGCCGCCCACGCAAGGCTTCGTCCGCGCCTGGGTGAGCGTCATGAGACGTTGCGCGTGGGAATCCCTACCGCTGCCCCCGGACCGCCGCTGTGGCGTCAGCCCAACGCATCGAGGCGCGCGACCTCGTCCGATGTCAGTCGCAGCGATGCAGCCGCGACGTTGTCCTCCAAGTGGTCCGGGTCACCAGTGCCGGGAATCGCGAGCACGTGCGGGCCCTGGGCCAGCGACCAGGCAAGCCGCACTTGTGACGGGCTCACTCCGTGGTCCTCCGCGATGGCGCGCACCATGTCCTCCGTGGACTTCTCCGCCGCCGGCCGGCCTTCGCGACCTTGGCCGGCAATTGCGAAGAACGGCACGAACGCGATGCCCTGGTCCGCGCAGTGGCTGATGACGCCTCGCGCGCCTTCGGCCACGTAGCCGACAGCGTGACGATTCTGCACGCAGACGACCTGGGTGACCTCCTGAGCCGAGCGGACCTGGTCGAGCGTCACGTTGGAGACCCCGACGTGACGGACCAGCCCTTCCTGCACCAGGTCGGCCAGCGCCTCGACGTGGTCGCCGATGGGCTTGTCCGGCCCGTTGTGGCGGTAGTTCACGACCTCGAGGTAGTCGCGTCCGAGCTCTCGGAGGTTCTGCTCGACCTGGCCGCGCAGCTGGTCCGGTCGGGCCCAGGCCGTCCACTCGCCGGAGGGGTCGCGGTTCGGACCGACCTTCGTGACGATGGTCAGGTTGTCGTCATAGGGCGCGAGCCCGGCGTGGATCAGCTGGTTCGCGGAGAGCCACGGCGAGAAGTAGAAGGCGGCCGTGTCGACGTGGTTGACGCCGGTCTCCGCGGCTCGGCGCAGCACCGCGATCGACGTCTGGCGATCACGTCTGCCGCCGAGGCCGAAGCCGGCAGTCCCGGTCAGCCGCATCGCCCCGAGTCCGAGGCGGTTGACGGTGCGGTCACCGAGCTTCCAGGTGCCTGCAGCGGAGGCGTCGAGCGGAGCAGACGAGGACATCGGGCGAGCCTCGCACGCGACGACATTAGGCCTCAAGTCCATTGCCGCCCGCTCGACCTCAGCGCGGGCCAGGCTGGGTCAGTCCTTGGTGCCCAGCGCGAACAGCAGTCGCGCTGCCTCATCCACCCCTGGCTGTGCGTCGATCTCGGCCGCCACCCGTCGGGTGCGAGCGGCCGTGTCCGCGTCGTCCAGCATCACGGTCACGGTTCGACGGAGGGTGTCAGGTGTCACCGTCGCCGCATCCAGGGTGCGTGCCAGCCCCAGCTCCTCGGCACGCCTGGCGTTGTGCGGCTGGTCGGCTCCGAGCGGCAGGAGGACCGACGGCAGCCCATGGGCGAGTGCACCCATGAGGCTCCCGGAGCCGCCGTGCGACACGACCAGGCTTGTCTCCGGAAGCACGCGTGACTGGGCGATGAAGCGCGCGATGCGCACGTGGCCCGGCTGCCTGCCGAACGCTTCCGGGTCGACGTCTCGCCCGACGGTCACGAGAACGTCCGCGTCCACCGCCGCCAGGCCGGCCAGCAGCCGCTCGAAGAGGTCGCCGCTCCTGGAGCTGAACACTGTCCCGAGCGTCACGTACACCTTCGCCCGTGACGAGGGGGGCCTGGCCGGCACGCGATCGCCGGGCCGGTACCACAGGGCTGTCTCGGGGACCCGGATCTGTGAGTCCGGGCTCCGAAACGACCTTGGAAACGGTGCAAGCACCAGGTCGCGCGTGAGCATGCCGAGCCCAGGGTCGGGGGGTAGTCCGTGCTCGGCCCGGACCGCCTGGAGCGGCGGAGAGATGAGGTCCAGGAGCGGCAGTGTCCCCGCGGCCAGCACCAGCACAACGGCGGTCGGGACCTCGACCACCTCAGCCGCGATCGCCGATCCGAAGTCCGCCTCGTCGCGAACCACGACGTCCGGCCGCCATTCCCGGAAGAGCTCGTCGAGCGCCGCCGCATGGCGTCGTGCACCCTTGTTGGCGAAGTTCTCAGCGAACTCGCGCTCGGCCCCGCGCGCGTCGACCGGGACCATCGGAGCGATGCCCCGTGGCGGCCCGACCGCTCCCACTCCGCCAGGCGTGCTGGTCGCGAAGGCGCGGAAACCTGCGGCCTCCACCTGAGGTATGACCCGGCCCGGGCCGGCGACCGCGACGTCGTGCCCGGCAGCAGCCGCCGCCCGCGCCAGCGGGACGAGCGGCTGGAAGTGTCCCAGACCGCCGATGAAGGTGAACAGGATGCGCATCGCTGCGCGAACATACCAAGGGGCGACGAACCCCGCCGTGGCGTCGCGGCCGAACCCCGCGGCGTAAGCCCGATCGCACGCTGGATATACCCGGATATACGGTTCAAGCCCTTATGTCGCAACGAAGTCGCTCCTAGCGTTCTCCCAAGACATCCGCGCGTGGCGCGGTGGACAAAGGAGTCCGGATGAGCACCACAGAAACACCTTTCGAGACCGAGGCGGCCGCGGCTGCTGCCGGGTTCACGACCCACCACGGAGACCACGACCACGGCGCCGGCACGGGCCTGATCAAGGAGTCGTACGACCCGCGCCTGACCAACGAGGACCTGGCGCCGCTCAAGGAGCAGACCTGGTCCTGGTACAACATCTTCGCGTTCTGGATGTCCGACGTGCACAGCGTCGGCGGCTACATCACCGCAGGCAGCCTGTTCGCCCTCGGCCTGACCAGCTGGCAGGTGTTCATCTGCCTGATCGTGGGCATCTCGATCGTGCTCTTCTTCTGCAACCTCGTCGCCAAGCCGAGCCAGCGCACCGGTGTCCCCTACCCGGTCATCTGCCGCTCGGTGTTCGGTGTGCTGGGCGCCAACATCCCGGCCATCATCCGCGGGCTCATCGCGGTGGCCTGGTACGGCATCCAGACCTACCTCGCCTCCGCCTCGCTCGACATCCTGCTCGTGCGGATGTGGCCGGGCCTCGAGCCGTACGCCGACCTCAACCAGCACGGCTTCCTCGGCCTCTCGACGCTGGGCTACTTCACCTTCGCGCTCCTGTGGGTCGCCCAGGCCGCCGTCTTCTGGACGGGCATGAACACGATCCGCAAGTTCATCGACTTCGCCGGACCCGCCGTCTACGTCGTGATGATCGCGCTGTGCGTCTACCTGCTGACCAAGGCGCACTGGAACATCAACCTCAACCTGTCCGACCACGAGCTGTCCGGCGCCAAGGTCTTCACGACGATGCTCGCAGCCACCGCCCTGGTCGTGTCCTACTTCTCCGGGCCGATGCTCAACTTCGGTGACTTCTCGCGCTACGGGAAGACCTTCCAGGCCGTGAAGAAGGGGAACTTCTGGGGGCTGCCGGTCAACTTCGTGTTCTTCTCCCTCATGACCGTCCTGACCGCCGCGGCGACCCTCCCCGTCTACGGCAAGCTCATCACCGACCCGGTGGAGACGGTCGGTCGCATCGACAACACCTTCGCCCTCGTCCTTGCGGCCCTCACCTTCACGACCGCGACGATCGGCATCAACATCGTGGCCAACTTCGTCTCCCCGGCGTTCGACTTCTCCAACGTCAACCCCCAGAAGATCAGCTGGCGGATGGGCGGCATGATCGCCGCGGTCGGCTCGGTCCTGCTGACCCCGTGGAACCTCTACAAGAGCCCCGAGACGATCCACTACACGCTGGACACCCTCGGTGCCTTCATCGGGCCACTGTTCGGAGTCCTCATCGCCCACTACTACGTGGTGCACAAGCAGCGGGTCTGCATCGACGACCTGTTCACCCTCGACAAGTCGGGCGCCTACCACTACAAGCGCGGCTACAACCCACCTGCCATCTGGGCCACCGCCATCGCGGCTGCCTGCGCCATCGCCGCCGTCTTCGTCCCAGGCATCAACCGGTTCGACGACTACTCCTGGTTCATCGGCTGCGGCATCGGCTTCGCCGCCTATGCCCTGCTGGCCCCGCGCATGGGCGTCAGCGACAGCCCGCTCGACGCGAAGACGTGCATCAAGTGACCATCCACCTGACCGTCATCAACCCGAACACGACGGCATCGATGACGGCCCTGATCGAGGCGGAGGCCAGTCGGGTGGCCGGACCCGACACGGTCATCACCGCGCGCACCCCGTCGATGGGTCCGGCGTCGATCGAGAGCCACTACGACGAAGCCCTCGCTGTCCCGGGGCTGCTCGAGGTGATCCGTGAGGACCAGCAGGCCGATGCGTTCGTGCTGGCCTGCTTCGGAGACCCCGGTCTGGACGCCGCTCGGGAGGCGGCGTCCAGGCCGGTGATCGGCATCGCCGAGGCGGCCATGAAGACCGCCTCCCTGCTGGGCCGCAGCTTCTCCGTCGTCACGACGATGAGCCGCACCGTCGGCCGCGCCTGGGACCTGACCCGCACCTACGGGCTGGAGCGGCAGTGCACTGGCGTGCACGCCTGCGACATCCCCGTCCTCGAGCTCGAGGCCGACCAGGATCGGACGTATGCCGTGATCCTCGCCTTCGCGAAGAACGCCCTCGCTGCCGACGGCTCCGACGCCATCGTCCTCGGGTGTGCCGGGATGGCGGGCCTGCCGGAGCTGCTCACCGAGCAGCTCGGGGTGCCGGTCGTCGACGGTGTCGCGGCCGGGACCCTCCTCGCGGAGAGCATCGTGCGGATGGGGTTGAAACCGTCGACGCACGGTGAGCTCGCCCCGCCCCCGCCGAAGGCCTACACCGGAGCGCTGCAGGCGTTCGGCCGGAGCTGAGGCCGTGGCGCCCGCCGGAAGGCGCTGTCGGCGAGGGCGCCATCCCCTGGTCCGGTGACCCTCGAGGGAAGGCGCGCGGCATAGGCTCGGCTCGTGAGCGACCTCCACCGATCACGCCCCACGATCGCCGACGTGGCAAGGGCGGCAGGGGTTTCGCGCACCACCGTGTCCCATGCCCTCCGTGGGCTCGGGAAGGTCAACCCTGAGACGAGGAACCACGTCCGCCTCGTCGCCGAACAGGTCGGCTACCGGGCCAGCCCGCGGGCCAGGGCGCTGCGTGGGGGCCGGTCCTTCGTCCTGGGTGTCGTGTCGTCGATGACGCCTTCGGTGGCCGGTGGACCGGCGCGGCTCGGCTTCTTCATGGAGGTCGCCGCCGCGGCGGCCGAACGGGCTCTGGCACACGGGTACTCGCTGGTGCTCGTGCCGCCCACCGGCGGCGAGCTCCCCACGACCCTCGACACCATCGCCGTCGATGGCCTGCTCGTCGTGGAGCCAGCCGACGACGACCCGATGGTGGCGCTGGCGCGCGAGCAACGGATTCCGTTCGTCTCGCTGGGCCGCTCGGCCACGGCGGACGAAGGCGACGCGTTCGTCGACCTCGACGCGACCGCGGTGGCCGGGCTCCTGGTCTCACACCTTGCCGAGCAGGGCGTCGAACATCCGGCCCTGATGGTGGGTGACCGTGCCCGCCCGTCCTACCGTGAGGTCGTGTCGCGGTTCCGCGAGGAGGCGCGGGCGCGCGGCTGGGAGGGCAGGGTCGTGACAGTGCCCGAGGCAGACGGTGTCGAAGGGGCCGGCGCGGCCACGCGAGCTCTCCTGGAGGCTGAGCCGCGCACCGACGGCATCATCGCCTTCGTGGACGCCTTTGCCACCGGGGTGGTCTCCGCCCTGGGCGATCTCCGGCGCCAGATCCCCCGCGACGTCGTGGTGATGACCCGCTACGACGGGGTCCGGGCGCGCACAAGCACCCCGCTGCTCACGGCCGTCGACCTGCACCTGGGCGCCGCCGCCGCGCAGGCGGTCGACCTGCTCATCGCTCAGGTCGGTGACACCGGTGCGGACGGGCCGCAGCTGCCGCCGTCGCCCCCGCACCGGGAGCCGACCCTGGTGGTGCGGGCGTCCTCAGTGCGCGCTGGCCAGGACCAGCGCGCCTGAGGCGATCGCGAAGCCGAGCACGCCCACGCGCAGCCCCTTGCCCCCCACGCGGTGGTGCACCAATGAGCTGAGCCCCATCCCGACGAGGACCGCCGGGAGCAGCCAGGCGCTGGCGGCCAGCCCCGGCCCGGTCAGCCGTCCGGTGACAGCGAGCCCGACGAGCGAGGCGATCTCCCCGAGGAGGAAGCAGAGCGCGACAGTGGCGCGTAGCTCCGGCGCCGGCCGGTGCTGGTAGACCAGGGCCAGCGGCGGGCCACCGATGCCGGTGGCGGTCTCGCTCAGCCCGGTGACGAGCCCTGCCGCGAGGTAGGCGGGGGGTCGTGGCCGGAAAGCCGGCAGGGCGAGGCTGGCCGCGGCGGCCAGGATCGTCGAGACCCCGATGAGGATCCCGAGGTACCGCTCCGGGACGACGGCCAGGACCGCGATTCCGGCCGGGGTCGCGGCGAGGCGGGCGACCGTGATCCAGCTGGCGCCGCGCAGGTCGAGGTGCTGCCGCTCGCGCCAGGCGATGTAGGCGTTGAGCGGCACCATCAGCACCAGCAGGGCAACGGGCAGGAGCCGCGGCTCCACGAGGCCCGCGACGGGCGCGACGATCAGCGCGAACCCGAGCCCGCTCGACCCCTGCACGAACGCCGCCACCAGGCTCGCCAGGACCAGGGCCAGGACGGCCCAGGCGCTCATCGGCGGGCCCCTCTCGGGTCGGCCAACCCCGCCCGCTGCGCCGCCGTGGCCTGCAGCGCGCGCGACCGGGCGAGGAAGGCGTCGCGGTCCAGGTGCGGTGGCCAGCCGTCCACCATCCGCACCCGGCCGGCCACGACGACCACCCGGATCTGGTCCCGGTTGCCGCGGCGCACCAGCTCCCACTCGAGATCGGCGGTGGCGACCAGCTCCGGCACGTCGAGGTCCACGAGCAGGAAGTCGGCGGCATACCCGGCCGCGACCCGACCGACCACGTCACCGAGGCCGAGCGCGTCAGCGCCTCCCGAGGTCGCGGCCTCGAGCCAGAGCCTGCCGCGGCCGGCCATCGGGTCGCCCACGCCCATCGCGGAGCCGAGCCGCTGCGCGGTTTCTGCGGCGTCGAGCAGCCGCAGCCCGTCGCTGCGGGTGCCGTCGGTGCCCAGGCCCATGCGGACACCGAGGGAGGCGAGCAGCAGGGCGGGGGCGACCGCGTTGCCCTTCCAGAAGGTGGCCACGGGGTTGTAGGACACCGCGGCTCCGCGGTCACGCAGCAGCAGTGCCTCACCGGGCGTGAGCAGGGTGGTGTGGGCGGCGAGCAGCCAGGGGCCGACGGCCTCGGCGTCGTCGAGGTACTCGAGGGGACGACGGCCGTGCTCCACGAGGGTGCGCTCGACTCCTGCCAGGTGCTCGTTCACGTGCATCTGCAGCGTGGCCCCGGTCTGGCGACAGAGGTCGACCAGCGCCTTGAGCGCGGGCAGCTGCAGCGACTCGGGGACGGGCACAGCCACAGAGCCGTGCACCAGCTCGAGACCGCGCACGGCGTCGAGGTGGCGCGCGGCCCGGTCCCACGCCTGGTCGGGCGTGAGCTCGTCTTCGCCGTCGCTGCACGCGACCGCGAGCACGCACCGGAGTCCGAGGGACTGCGTCGCCTCGGCCACCGGTGCCGGTCCGTGGGGGGAACGGGTGCCTGCGTCCGCCACCGTCGTGAACCCGCCGCGCAGGGACTCCACCACGGCGAGCTCGGCCGAGGCCCGCACCTCCTCCTCGGTGAGCGCGGACTCCAGGGGCACCCACACTCGTCGGAAGATCTCGGACGGCTCCCCGAACGCGTAGGGCGTGCCGAACGCCTGCGTCAGGTGGTGGTGCGCGTCCACGAAGCCGGGCATGAGGAGCCGACCCGGGGCCGGGACCTGCGCCAGGTGGGGATGGGCGGCGCACACGTCGTCGGCGGGCCCGACGGCGGTGAACGTGGTGCCGTCGACCGCGACGGCCCAGCCCGCGTGCAGCCCGTCCGGTGCCAGCACCAGCTCGGGAAGAACGATGTATGCCGCCTCGTCGAGGGTTGCGAGGTCAGGCATCGCTGGCGTCCGCCCCGACGCGCGCGCGGACGCGACCGGCCTGGCCCGCGGCAGGTGACCGCTCGCGGTTCCACGGACCGTGGTTGAACAGCCCGTTGAGGAGCGCGGCACTCAGCGCGCCCACCGCGACCCCGCTCTCCAGGAGGATCCGCAGGTTGTCCGGCAGGGCGGCATACGGGTTGGTGATGAGGATGGGTAGCAGCCCCAGACCCAGTGACACCGCGACGATGAAGGTGTTGGCCTGGTCGTGGAGATCGCTGCGCGAGAGCATCTGCACCCCGAGCACGACGATGACCGAGAAGACCACGACTGCAGTGCCGCCGACGACGGCCGGCGGGATGCCGTTGATGACCGCGCTGATGGGAGCGAAGAGGCCCACCACGATGAGGATGAGACCGGCGGCGACGGTGACGTAACGGCTCCGGACGCCGGTGATCCGCACGATCCCGACGTTCTCGCCGCTGGTGACCAGTAGTGGCATCCCGAAGAAGCCGCCCAGGGTCGAGACCAGGGCGTCACCGCGGATCGTCCGGGCCGCGTCACGGCGGATGTCGACCTCCCGACCGACGGCCTCGGCGTTGATGACGGTCTGGCCGGTGGCCTCCGCCATGGAGGCCAGGCTGAAGATCAGCAGGGGGACCGACGCGGCGAGGTTGAAGACCGGGGTGCCGAAGGGCATGAGGGACGGCAGGTGCAGGACGCCGGCCGCCCCGACCCCGGAGAAGTCGGTCTTGCCCATGGCCAGGCCGAGGAGCGACCCGCCGACCAGTCCGAGCATCACGGCGCAGCGACGGGCCATGCCGGTGCTGAGCAGGAACACGAGCACGGTCAGGCCGATGGTGCCGAGCCCGAGACCGATGTTCGACAGGTCGCCGAAGTGCGGTTGGCCGGGACGCCCGAAGATGAGCTGGCCCCCGACCTTCACCAGGTTTACCCCGACGATGACGATCATCGTGCCGATCACGATGGGCGGGAAGAACTTCAGGAGCCGGCAGAAGAGCGGCAGTACGAGGAAGTAGAAGACCCCGGTGAGGATGACCGCCCCCGTCGCGGTTCGCACGCCATGGGCCTGGGCGATCCCGATGAAGAGGATCACCGGCGCACCCCCGGGAAGCATGACGAACGGCAGCCGCGGTCCGAAGGGGCCGACGCCCCATGACTGGAGGATCGAGCCCAGGCCGGAGAGCACCAGCGATGTCGCGAGCAGGTTGCGGGTGACCTCGGGGTTCAGGCCGAGGGTCGTGGCCACGAGGAACACACTGGAGATCGGTGTCGCGGCCATGACGAGCACGTGCTGGAGCCCGAAGAGTGCGGTCCGCGCCAGGGGGCGGTACTCGTCCACCGGGTGCGTGGTGGACGGTCTTGGTGTGTCGGATGACGTCGTTGTCATGCCAGCTCCCGTAGGGGTTGAGGTGAGCCAAATCGATTTGGCTATGGTGCTGGCGACCCCGGGCGTGCGTCAATGGGTTGTCTCACTCCGCAGGACCCCAGCAAGCGATTGTTCCGTATTGCGAAAACAATTCTCCATTTCTCTTGATTCAACAGTCTGTTGAGGGCTACCGTGCTCAGACCACGACAGGGCCGTCGTTCGGCATGGATAACCGGCGACCCACTGCTGTCAGCAACCATGCCCGGACACTGCGTGTCTGGTAGATGATGGAACCCCAGGACGGGGCGACGGGAGTTGTGCGATGCCTGCAGCAGGCGGTCACCAGGTCGGTCACCAGATCACGGTCAACGGCGCTCCCTGCGCGCTCGACGGTGCGGATCCCAGCACGACCACCCTCGACTGGCTCCGTGACCGGGGGCTGACGGGAGCCAAGGAGGGCTGCGCCGAGGGCGAGTGCGGCGCCTGCTCGATCATGGTGGCCCGTCCCGATGGCGACGGCACCCAGTGGACCGCGATCAACGCGTGCCTGGTGCCGGTCGCCGCGCTCGACGGCCAGGAGGTGGTCACCTCCGAGGGCCTCGGTCGCCCGGACTCCCTGCACCCGGTGCAGCGCGAGATGGCGGTGCGCGGCGGGTCGCAGTGCGGCTACTGCACGCCCGGCTTCGTCTGCAGCATGGCTGCGGAGTACTACCGGGCCGGTCGCTGCGCCCCCGCCGCCGCTCCCACCCTTGACGGCTCGCACAACGGCTCCCACAACGGCTCCCACAACGGCTCCCACAACGGCTCATCCGCCGACTCGAACCAGGGCTCCCACCACGGCCAGGAGCCGATCGACTCCGTCCACCGGGCGCCCGACCACGAGCACGGTCCCAACGGCTTCGACCTGCACGCCCTGTCCGGCAACCTGTGCCGGTGCACCGGCTACCGCCCGATCCGCGACGCCGCCTTCGCCCTCGGCGAGCCCGCCACCGACGACCCGTATGCCGCGCGGCTGGCGGACGCTCCGCCGGCTGCATCCTCGACGCGGCTCAGCGGGACGACGGGCACCTACGCGCGCCCGGGCGACCTGCGGGAGGCGTTGGCGCTGCTGGCCGAGCACCCGGACGCCGTCCTCGTGGCCGGCTCGACCGACTGGGGCGTCGAGGTCAACATCCGCGGCGCTCGCACGCCCTTCGCGATCGGGATCGACCGGTTGCCCGAGCTGCGCACCCTCGACATCGGCGAAGACGTCGTCGAGATCGGCGCGGCCCTCAGCCTGAGCGAGGTCGAGCGTGGCCTTGGTGGCCGGATCCCGTTGCTGGACAAGATGTTCCCGCAGTTCGCCTCGCGCCTGATCCGCAACGGCGCCACCATCGGCGGCAACCTCGGCACCGGGTCCCCGATCGGCGACACGCCTCCGGCACTGCTCGCTCTCGAGGCGGTCGTCGTCCTCGCCTCACCCGAGGGTGAGCGCGAGGTGCCGCTGGCCGACTACTTCACCGGCTACCGGCAGACCGTCAAGGTGCCCGGCGAGCTGATCCGCGCCGTCCGGATCCCGTTGCCGCTCAGCGAGACCACCGCGTTCCACAAGATCGCCAAGCGACGGTTCGACGACATCTCCAGTGTGGCGGTCGGCTTCGCCCTCGACCTCCGCGACGGCGTGGTCGCCAAGGCGAGGATCGGCCTGGGTGGCGTTGCCGCGACCCCCATCCGAGCGCTGGCCACCGAGGCCGCGCTCGAGGGTCGTCCGTGGACCCCCGAGGTCGCCCGGGAGGCCGCTGAGGTGATGCGCGCCGAAGGCACGCCGATGGACGACCACCGGGCCAGCGCGGCATACCGCACGGCCACGCTCGGCACGGCGCTGCTCAAGCTGCACGCCGAGACCGCGACCCCGCAGGAGGTGGGAGCATGAGCGCCCTGTCCCAGCGTCCAGCCAATCCGGTTGTCGGACAAGAGATTCCGCACGAATCCGCCTCTCTGCACGTCACGGGCGCAGCGCTCTACACCGACGACCTGTGGGTCCGCACCCACGGCACCCTGCACGCCCACCCGGTGCAGGCGCCGCACGCGCACGCACGGGTGACCCGGCTCGACCCCACTCCGGCGATGTCGGTGCCCGGGGTGGTGCGCGTGCTGACCGCCGCCGACGTCAAGGGAGTCAACGACGCCGGCATCAAGCACGACGAACCGCTCTTTCCCACGGAGGTCATGTACTACGGACACCCGGTGTGCTGGGTGCTGGGCGAGACCCTCGAGGCCGCGCGACTCGGGTCGCTCGCCGTGGAGGTCGACTACGAGGTCCTGCCGGCGCTGGTCTCCGTCACCGACGCCATCGAGGCGGACAGCTTCCAGGGTGGGCAGCCGCGCATGGAGCGCGGTGACATCGAGGCCGGGTTCGCCGCCTCCGACCACGTGTTCAGCGGGGTCTTCGAGTTCTCCGGTCAGGAGCACTTCTATCTCGAGACGCACTGCTCGATCGCCCTCGTCGACGAGAACGGCCAGGTCTTCGTCCAGAGCAGCACCCAGCACCCCACCGAGACCCAGGACATCGTCGCGCACGTCCTCGGGGTGCCCAGCAACGCGGTCACCGTGCAGTGCCTGCGGATGGGCGGCGGCTTCGGTGGCAAGGAGATGCAACCCCACGGGTATGCCGCGATCGCGGCCATCGGGGCGACCCTCACCGGCCGACCGGTGCGCCTTCGCCTCACCCGGACGCAGGACATGACCATGTCGGGGAAGCGCCACGGTTTCCATGCACAGTGGCGGGTGGGCTTCTCTGACGACGGAAAGCTGCAGGCCCTCGACGCCACCCTGACCGCGGACGGCGGGTGGAGCCTCGACCTGTCCGAGCCGGTGCTGGCGCGGGCGCTGTGCCACATCGACAACACCTACTGGTTGCCGAACGTGCGGGTGAACGGCCGGATCTCCAAGACCAACAAGACCTCGCAGACGGCGTTCCGCGGGTTCGGCGGCCCGCAGGGCATGCTCGTCATCGAGGACATCCTCGGCCGCTGCGCCCCCGAGCTCGGCATCGACCCCGCCGACCTGCGTCGCCGCAACTTCTACGTCGAGGGACAGGCCACCCCCTACGGCCAGCCGGTCCGCCACCCCGAGCGCGCTGTCGCCGTCTGGGACCAGGTGCTGGCGAACAGCGGCTGGGCCGACCGCCAGCGCGAGATCGCTGCGTTCAACGCCGCCCACCAGCACACCAAGCGGGCCCTCGCGATCACTCCAGTGAAGTTCGGGATCTCGTTCAACCTCACCGCGTTCAACCAGGCCGGCGCGCTCGTGCACGTCTACAAGGACGGCTCGGTCCTCATCAACCACGGCGGCACCGAGATGGGTCAGGGGCTGCACACCAAGATGCTGCAGGTGGCCGCCACGGCCCTGGGGCTGCCGTTGTCCATGGTGCGACTGGCCCCGACCCGCACCGACAAGGTGCCCAACACCTCGGCCACCGCGGCGAGCTCCGGGGCAGACCTCAACGGTGGTGCCGTCAAGGACGCCTGCGAGCAGATTCTCGAGCGCCTTCGGGAGGTCGCAGCGCAGCGGCTGGGCGTCCCCGCGGCTGACGTGCGGTTCGCCGATGGCATGGTCTGCCGTGGTGACGGCCGGGGTGAGCAGGTGCCGTGGCCGAGCCTGTGCCAGCAGGCCTACTTCCAACGGGTCCAGCTGTTCGCGGCCGGCTACTACCGCACCGAGGGCCTGCACTGGGACTCCACGGTCTTCCACGGTGAGCCCTTCAAGTACTTCGCGTACGGCGCCGCGGCCACGGAGGTGGAGGTGGACGGGTTCACCGGCGCCTACCGCACCCGCAGGGTCGACATCGTCCACGACGTCGGTGACAGCCTCTCGCCGCTTGGTCGACATCGGGCAGATCGAGGGCGGCTTCGTCCAGGGTGCCGGCTGGCTGACCCTCGAGGACCTCCGCTGGGACGAGTCCGACCGGCCTTCACGCGGCCGGCTGGCCACCCAGGCCGCCAGCACCTACAAGCTGCCGAGCTTCTCGGAGATGCCCGAGGAGTTCAACGTCGCGCTGCTCGAGCACGCCCACGAGGACGGCGCCGTCTACGGCTCCAAGGCGGTCGGTGAGCCGCCCCTCATGCTCGCCTTCTCGGTGCGCGAGGCGCTGCGCGAGGCCGCGGCGGCGTTCGGGCCGGCCGGCACGACCGTCGACCTCGCCTCGCCCGCGACCCCCGAGGCCGTCTACTGGGCGGTGGAGGAGGCCCGTGGTGGGTCCGAGCCACCGCACATGGTGGCCATGGTCGAAGGGGCCCCCGGCGTCGAACCGGACCAGCCCGGACCCGAGGCACCCGCGATGCGTCCACGGTCCGAGCGGGCCGCCCAGGGCGAGCCGGTGGGGACCTGACATGGAGTGGCTGGCAGCGGTCGAGCGGCTTCGCCGCGAGCGTAGGCCCGGGGTCCTGGTCACGCTGACCTCCGTCCGGGGACACTCGCCCCGCGCAGCGGGGGCCAAGATGGTCGTCTCCGGTGATGCGACCTGGGGGAGCATCGGCGGTGGCAACCTCGAGGCGACCGCGATCGACCGGGCCCGTGCGATGCTCGGCGAGCATCGCGGCACACCCGAGCAGCTCGAGCTGTCGCTCAATGACAAGACGCCTGTGGAGCACGGCCAGCAGTGCTGCGGTGGCGAGGTGCAGGTCCTCCTCGAACCGCTCGCCGTCGTGCCGTCCGTCGCCGTCTTCGGGGTCGGCCACGTCGGTCTCGAGCTGGCCCGGATCCTCGCGCGCCACGATCTCGAGCTCCACCTCGTCGACTCCCGCGCCGACCAGCTCGGCCACGACCGGCTGGGCGTGCTCGACGACGCGGTCGCCAGGGTGCACGTCCACCACGCACCCGTGCCCGAGCTCGTCCTCGGCCAGGTCCCGCAGGGCACCCACGTGCTCATCATGACCCATGACCACGCCGAGGACGCTGCCCTGTGCGACGGAGCCCTGCGCTGCCAGCACCTCGGCTCGGTCGGCCTGATCGGCTCGTCTGCGAAGTGGTCCCGCTTTCGCAAGGCCCTTGCGGCAGAAGGACATTCGGAGTCAGAGCTGGAGCGCATCAAGACGCCGATCGGGATGCCCGAGGTCACCGGCAAGGAGCCGGCCACCATCGCCGTGAGCGTCGCCGCCGACCTCGTCCGGGCGTTCGAGTCCGAGCGCGCCGCGATCTCCAGCGCCGTCGGGTCCCGCGCCGATCGGGCGCCACGATGACGCTGTTCCGCGCCACCGTCCTCGACACTCCCGTCAGCCCGTTCGCGGGTGGGACCCTGCGATCGCAGGAGGACTGCGGCCTGCTCGTCGAGCGCGGTGTCATCACGGCCCGCGGCGACTTCGCGACCATCCGGGCCGAGCACCCCGACGAACCCGTCCTCGACCTCCGAGAAGGCTTGATGCTCCCCGGGCTCGTGGACACGCATGTCCACTTCCCGCAGGTGCGCGTCATCGGCGGGCTGGGCATGCCGCTGCTGGACTGGCTCGACCAGTGCGCGCTTCCCGAGGAGGTGCGGATGGGGGAGGTCGACTACGCCCGTGGCGTGGCAAGGGACTTCGTCACCGGTCTCGTCGATGCGGGCACGACCACCGCGCTCGTCTTCGGGTCGCACTTCGCCTCGGCCGTGGACACCATGTTCGAGGCGGCCGACCTCTGGGGGCTGCGCGTCACCACCGGTCTGGTCACCTCCGACCGCATCCTGCCCGAACCGCTGCTCACCACCCCGCAACGCGCCTACGAGGAGTCCCGCGACCTCGCCTCGCGCTGGCACGGCAAGGGACGGCTCCGGTATGCCGTGACGCCGCGCTTCTCCCTGTCGGCCAGCGACGCCATCCTCGAGTCGTGTGCCGCGACCTTCCGCGAGGTGGAGGGGGCCTGGTTCACCTCGCACGTCAACGAGAACACCGCTGAGATCGCCGAGATCGGGCAGCTGTTCGACGGTGCTTCCTACGTCGACACCTACGACCGGCACGAGCTGGTGACCCCGCGCTCGGTGCTGGCGCACAACGTCCACCCCACCGATGCCGAGCTCGCCACGTTGGCCGAACGCGACGCCGCCGTCGCGCACTGCCCGACGAGCAACTCGGCGCTGGGCAGTGGGTTGTTCCCGCTGCGGCGCCACGTCGAGGCCGGTGTCCGGGTGGCGATGGGCTCGGATGTCGGTGCGGGCACCGGGTTCTCGATGCTCAAGGAGGGGCTGCAGGGCTACTTCATGCAGCGGCTGCTGGGCGACCGAGGGTCTGCCCCTGACGTCGGCCCACCTGCTCTGGCTGTGCACCGTCGCCGGAGCCGATGCGCTGGGCCTGGCCGACGAGGTGGGTGACCTGTCGGTGGGCAAGCAGTTCGACGCGATCTGGCTGCTGCCCGAGGCCGGCGACCCGCTGGCAGTCGGGCTCGGCAACGCCAAGTCGGCCGACGACGCCCTGTCCAAGGTCTTCGCGCTCGGCACCACCGCCGACGTCGGCGGCGTCTGGGTCGGGGGCGACCAGATCGCCGCCGGTCGCTGGCGGATGCCCCCCAGCCGCTGACTGCGCGACCGCCGTTCGATGTGAACGCGCCCGCAGATCCGGACGTGTTCACGTCGAACCGCGTCAGCCGGCGCGCTCGACCCGGAGCACCTCGGCGTAGGCCGGCAGGGTCAGGAAGTCGGGGAAGTCGGGGTCGAGCGCGCACTCGACGAACAGCCGTCGCGCCGCCTCCCACGACCCCGCAGCGCCATGACCCTAACAGAGCCGTCGTCGCCCACGGGATCGCGCAGGCCGGCATACTCCTGCTCCACCACCTGGTCGACGAGCTCACGGGTGACGGTCTCGCCGGAAGCCAGCGTGGCCCCGGAGTGCAGCCACTGCCAGATCTGCGAGCGCGAGATCTCGGCGGTCGCGGCGTCCTCCATGAGGTTGTCGATGCCGACGGCGCCGTTGCCCTCGAGCCAGGCCTGGAGGTACTGGATGCCGACGGACACGTTGGCGCGCAGGCCTTCCATGGTGCGTTCGCCGGGCGTCGCGCCCGCGTCGAGCAGGTCGTCGGCCGAGACCGAGACGTCGTCGCGCTGCTTGTCGAGCTGGTTGGGGGAGTCGCCGAGGACGCCGGTGAAGATCTCCTTGCACAGCTCGACCATTCCCGGGTGCGCCACCCACGACCCGTCGAACCCGGCCGCGGCCTCGCGCTCCTTGTCGGCGCGCACCTTGGTGAAGGCGGCCTCGTTGACCTCGGGGTCCTTGCTCGGGATGAACGCGGCCATCCCACCGATCGCGAAGGCGCCGCGCTTGTGGCAGGTCTGCACGAGCAGGTCGCTGTAGGCCTTCATCATCGGCGCGTTCATCGACACGTCGCCCCGGTCGGGGAGGGTGAACGACGGGCCGGCGTCGCGGAAGTACTTGATGATCGAGAAGAGGTAGTCCCAGCGACCGGCGTTGAGCCCGGCGGCGTGGTCGCGCAGCTCGTAGAGGATCTCGTCCATCTCGAACGCGGCCGGGATGGTCTCGATGAGGACGGTGGCACGCACCGTGCCGTGGTCGATGCCGAGGCGCTCCTGGCTGAAGGTGAAGACGTCGTTCCAGAGCCGGGCCTCGAGGTGGGACTCCATCTTCGGCAGGTAGAAGTAGGGTCCGCTGCCGCGGGAGACGAGCTCGGCGGCGTTGTGGAAGAAGTAGAGGCCGAAGTCGACCAGGGCTCCGACGAGGGGGCGGCCGTCGAGGGTGAGGTGCTCCTCGTCGAAGTGCCAGCCACGCGGGCGCGGCACGATCACCGGTATGCCGTTCGGGTCCTTGAGCTCGTAGTGCTTGCCCTGGTCGGTGGTGAGCTCGATGGTGCGGCGGACCGCGTCGTAGAGGCTGAGCTGGCCGCCGATGACGTTGGCCCAGTGGGGGGTGTTCGCGTCCTCGAGGTCGGCGAGCCACACCTTGGCGCCGGAGTTGAGCGCGTTGATCGCCATCTTGCGCTCGGTGGGTCCGGTGATCTCGACGCGACGGTCGGCGAAGTCCGCCGGAGCGGGGGCCACCGTCCAGTCGCCCTCACGGATCTCGCGCGTCTCCTCGAGGAAGTCCAGCCGGCCGGTGCGCGAGACCTCGGCCCGGCGTGCCTTGCGGGCAGCCAGCAGCTCGTCCCGCCGTGCACCGAACCGAGTCTGCAGCTCGGCGAGGAAGGCCAGCGCCTCCGGGGTGAGGATCTCCGCGCTGCGCTCGACCTCGTGGGGAGCCTCCACGGCGACGGTGGTTCCGGGGTCCGTGGTGGGCGTGGTGGGCTGGGACATGCGCATCCTCGGGAGCAGTTGGTGGTGTCGCGTGCCGCGGTAGCGGCTTACGGACTAGGATTGTTCCATGATACGAAATCTTCTTCTCATTGGGGAAGTTCTGGGGAGAGATATATGACCGCCGACCAGACCCGTGGCCAGACGCCTCACCAGGCGTCGGCGCAGAGCCCGGCCGAACCCTTGGCTGCCGTGACGAAGACCGGTGGCGGGGTGCAGTCGCTCGAGCGCGCCTTCGCGATCCTGGAGACGATGGCCGCCGCCGGGGGGGTGATGAGCCTGTCGCAGCTGGCTGCCGACGCCCAGCTGCCGCTGCCGACCATCCACCGGCTCGTGCGCACCCTCGTCGACCTCGGCTACGTGCGGCAGGAGGCCTCCCGGCAGTACTCGCTGGGGCCCCGGCTCATCCGGCTGGGGGAGACCACCTCGCGGATGGTCGGCCGATGGGCCAGGCCCCACATGGAGCGGCTGGCCCACGAGCTCGGCGAGACGGTCAACCTGGCGATGCTCGACGGTGACCAGGTGGTCTACGTCGGCCAGGTCATGGCCAGCCGCAACTCGATGCGGATGTTCACCGAGGTGGGCCGCCGCGTCCTGCCGCACTCGACCGGGGTCGGCAAGGCGGTCATGGCCGAGATGGACCCCGACGAGGTGACTGCGATCCTCGCCAGGACGGGCATGCCCGCGCGCACCGAGCACACCATCACCGACCCGGGCGAGTTCGCCGCCGAGCTGGCCCGCACCCGCGAACGCGGATACGCCCTCGACGAGGGTGAGCAGGAGATCGGGGTGCGCTGCGTCGCGGTGGCGGTGCCGGACGCCCCGCAGCGGCTGGCCCTGTCGGTGTCCGGTCCGTTGCCGAGGATGACCGACGACTTCATCGAGCGCGCCAGCGGACCGTTGCGCGAGGTGGCGATGGTGATCTCGGCCGAGCTGCGGGGTGACGTCGGCTGAGGCCAAGGGCAGCAGCCGACTCAGCCACGTCACCGACCTCGCCGAGGCCCTCAGGTGACCGCACGTCAGCATCGGGCGAACGGTTGCCCTCCATGGGGTGAACAGTGGTGCCACAGCCCGTTTTCGGCGTAAGTGAGCGCCCGCATCCGGCACGCTCGGAGCCATGGCCTACGGCTCCGAGCTCGGACCCATCGCCCTCGCCCACCGCGGAGGCGCCTCCTTGGCGCCGGAGAACACGATGGCCGCCTTCAGCCTCGCGACTGCCCTGGGCATCCGCTACCTCGAGACCGACGTCCGGCTCACCGCCGACGGTCAGCTGGCCTGCTTCCACGACGCCACCCTTGACCGAGTGACCGACGGTCACGGACCGGTGGCCCGGCATACGCTGGCGTCGCTGCGGCAGCTGCGCGTGCTGGGGCACGAGCCGATCCCTACCCTGTCCGAGGCGCTCGAGGCCTTCCCCGACGCCAGGTTCACGGTCGACCTCAAGGAGCGGTCCGCCATCGGCGCTCTGGCGAAGGTGTTGCAGCACAAGAACTTCCGCGAGCGAGTCTGCGTCGCAGGTGCGTGGGACGGGTGCCTCGACGTCGTGCGTGCGCAGGTGCCGGGGGTGCGGACGGCCCTGGGGTGGCGGGCACTCGCCGCGGTGGTCACGTGTGCCCGCGCCGGTATGCCGCCCGCTCGCCGGTTCGCGACCGCCGAGTTCCTGCACGTGCCGCTGCGGCTCGGACGGGTGCAGGTGTTCGTCGACCGGCTCGTGACGGGAGCGCACGGGATCGGTGTGAAGGTCGTGGTCTGGACCGTGAACGACCAGCCGTCGATGGTGCGGCTGCTCGACGCCGGGGTGGACGGGATCATCACGGACCGTCCCGACCTGCTGCGTGAGGTCCTCATCGCCCGCGGGCAGTGGACCCCGATGCCGGTCCGGCCCACCACGTCCGCCTCCACGCCCCCCTCCACGTCCACCTCTCCGTCGCAGGAGCGGCTGGCGACCTGAGGCCGGACGCTCGCGAGCGCCCGTCCCCCTGGAGGGACGAGCGCTCACGGGGGGCGTGCCTCAGGTCAGGTTCTGGAGGGCCTTGACCTCGTCGCGCGCGGCCACGATCGCCGCGTGCTGCTGCTGGACGAGGGCACGGAAGCCGTCGCTGAGGTCGTCCTCCTCGAGCGCCTTCTCGTACTCCGACACCGCGTGGTCCTCACCGGTGACAGCCGCACCGAGGACGCCGGAGGCGTCGTCGCCGGTCAGCGCGTCCTTGAGCGAGATCCAGCCACGGTGCAGGCTGGCGGCGACCGAGCCGCTCTCGTCGACGTCGTCACCGTAACCGTGACCCATGGCCACGATGTCGCGAGCGAAGCCGGCGCGCTGCTCGGAGAGGCGCTCCAGGGTCGCGACGACCTCGGGGCTGTCACTGTCACGCAGCTTCTCGGCCGCGGACGCGAAGCCGTTCCGGCCGTCCTTGAGGGTCTCCACGAGGTCCTTGGCGACCTTCTCGTCAGCTGACATGGCTGGTTCTCCTTCTGTCGGTGATGGTCGTTCACAGTGGGCCTACCCGCGCCGTCCCGTCCCAAACCAGCGGGCACCGGGGTGCCGCCGCAGGATACTGATCCGATCAGGACGTGGATCGTCCGCAACGGCCCGTAGCGTGCTCTCATGGCCATCGCACGCTTCCCCAGCATCGTCCTCGACTGTCCCGACCCCCTGGCGCTCGCCACGTTCTACGCGACGATGCTGGACTGGACGGTCGACACCTCCAACGCCGACGCGTCCGGCGGCTGGATCGACGTGAAGGCCGACTACGGCCAGTGCCTGTCGTTCCAGGGGGTGCAGGACTACAAGGCCCCATCGTGGCCCAGCCAGGAGGTGCCCCAGCAGATGCACTTCGACGTCATCGTCGACGACCTCGACGAGGCCGAGGCAGCCCTGCGTGAGCTCGGTGCCACCAGGCACGAGCACCAGCCGGCGACCTCGTTCCGGGTCCTGCTCGACCCCGCCGGGCACCCGTTCTGCCTCTGCACCAGCTGACACCCGGCACGCTCGGGGTGCCGAAACCGCTGACGGCGCCCCTGCGCCGGGCGCACCATGGTCGGGGTGCCCAGCGTCGAGAGGAGAGCGCCATGAGCGACGAGCCAAGGATCCCTGGCGAGGCGAGCGGTGTCACGGTGGAGCTGCTGAAGACTGTCGACCTCACCGGTGAGGTCGAAGGCCTGGAGGGGCAGCAGCTCCGGATGCGGATGGTGACCATCGAGCCCGGGGGCGTCTTCGGGCCACTTCACGACCACAAGGGCCGGCCGGGCACGGTCTACGTGCTGCGGGGAGTGATCACCGACCACAGGGACGGGGTCGCGACGGAGTACGGACCCGGCCCTGGCTGGCCCGAGGACCGGCACACCACCCATTGGCTCGAGAACCGGGGAACCGTTGCGGCGGTGGAGATCTCGGTCGACATCGTCCGCGCCGACTGACATCGCCGGGACCGACCCGGCACGACCGGGTCCGTCGTCGGGTCAGGCGCGCCGGCCGACCAGGTGGCGGCGTCCGGTCAGCATCGCCAGCCCGTAGAGGACCGCGACCACGATGAGCAGGGCGTCGAAGCCGAGGATGAGGGCGAGGTACTCCAGCGCGCCGCCGAGCATCGCGCCGAGCAGGTTGGCGCCGAACGCCGTGGTGGACGACGCCGTGTCCTTGAACCGGACGGCGAAGACCAGGTTGGCGAGGAAGACCGGCAGGAAGGCGATCGTCACGGCCGACCACGAACCGCGGGACGCGGGGAGAGGTTGAGCAACGACGTCCTGCGGGATCAGCCAGGCGGCGGCAAGGGCGGCGAGCAGCGCGGCATACAGCAGGATGGGACGACGGATGGTGACCCGCCGGGTCACCTCGATCGCGGCGAGCACGCTGAGCAGCACGCCGGCGAAGACCCCGGCGTTGACGGCCCAGGTCGTGCCGAACAACAGCGCGAACTGCACGATGTTCTTGGTCTCCAGCAGCAGGAACGCCGTGCCCATGAAGAACAGGTCGACATACGGTCACCATCTGGCGCAACGGTCCCGCGGTCGCGCGCACGAGCAGGACCGAGGCGGCGAGCACGAGGCCGAGCATCCAGAGGTAGAACGACGGGATCGAGCGCGACCCGAGGTAGGGGAACGGCCGGTCGTCCACGGAGGGCTCCAGCGCGGTGTCGCGCGGGGACCAGGTCTGCGGGCAACCCCCGGTGGTGGCGTCCTTGTGCAGCGACAGCACGGCCTGCTGCCTCGGGCCGTAGCTCGGGCCGTTCTGGACGCAGGGGGCGGTGCCGTAGACGGTGCGGATGGTGTTGGCGTAGCGGTCGAGCAGCCACGGCTCGTAGTAGTTGTACATCGCGAAGCTGCCCTCGGGCTTGAGCAGCGACCGCGCCTGCTCGAGCGCCTGGGTCGTGAACAGGTAGTTCTCGAGGCGCAGCGCGGACTGGCCGGTCACGATCGTGGCCGAGTCCGGGAGCGCGAGCAGGATGAGGTCGTAGCGGCGATGGGTGCGCTCCATGAACGCGCGCCCGTCGTCGACGTGCAGGGTGACCCTGGGGTCGGAGTAGGGACGGTCGGGGTGGCGCTCGCGGCCGATCTCGACCAGCGCGGGGTCGATCTCGACGGCATCCACCCGCTGGGCTCCCATGGCGAGCGCCACTGCGACGTCGTTGCCGGTGCCCGCGCCGACGACGAGCACGTCGTCGCGCGCCCCGGCATACGTGTAGGGGTAGAGGTAGAACGGCGAGCTGCGCCGGATCTCCGCGACGGGGAGGGCGGTCTGCAGCGGCGTGTTGTTGACGTCGATCCGCACCAGCCCACCGGCCCGGTCCTGGGTGTGGATCTTGTAGTAGGGCGACCACTGGAACGTGCCCACGACCGACTCGGCGCCGAGCGCCAGGACGATGACGGCGAGGCCGATGGCTGGCCAGACCCGCGGGCGCCTGCCGACTCGGAGCCGGGACCCGACTGAGCAGCACCAGCACCCCGGCGGCGACCACGCCCCAGGCCAGCGGCGGCATGCGAAGGAACGACAACGCGGCGAACGCCGCGATGCCGGTGAGGCTGCCGATGACGTCGAAGCGGTAGGCCTCCAGGGCCGGGAACTGGGCGAAGGTCCTGGCCACCTCCTGGGCGAGGGCGACCATGACGGCCACGGTCAGCACGAACACCACGGTCAGGCTCAGGTAGCGAGGTAGCGGCGACCAACCGAACAGCCCGACCAGCTCCCAGCGTCCGTCGCGGCCGGTGCCGGTCCCCACCGGGAACAGCAGGACGAACCCGATGAGGGACGCCAGCAGGACGGGGGCCATCGGGAACAGGTCGCGCGAGGCGCCGGCGCGCAGGAACCCCACGCCGATGCCGAGGAAGCTCGCGAGCAGCACGAAGTTGGTGAGGTGCACCAGGTAGAGGTTGTTCGACGAAGTCCACCGGATCAGCGCGAGCTCCACGAAGAGCATGAGGGCGCTGGCCAGGACGAGGCGGAGCCGCGGCCCGAGGCGGGTCGGGCTCGCGCCCGCTGTCCGGTATGCCGCCGTGCTCACCATCGCCGCCCTCCCACCGGCACCGCGTTGTGCCGTCTGCGGAAACCTAGCAGCGACGGTGTCGGAGCAGCCCCGGACGCTCAGCCGAGTCGCTGGGCGAGCGAGACGATGATCCCCTCGGGTCCTCGCACGTAGGCCATCCGCCAGGAACCCTCGTAGTCGCCGATGCCGCCGACCAGTCCGTAACCGTCCTCTGCCACCCGGTCCACGGACGCCCGCACGTCGTCAACCTCGAAGGCGACGTTGCGCAGGCCCAGCTCGTTGGCGGGCGCGGCGGGTGAGCCAGGCAGGTGGTCCGGGCGGCTGAAGCTGGATAGCTCCAGGGTCGTGCCTCCGTCTGGCGCCTGCAGCATCACGATCTCGGTCCGGGAGTCGGAGATGCCGATGACGGTGTCCAGGAACTCGCCCTCGACGACCATCCGGTCGCCCGCCTCCAGGCCGATCGCCACGAAGAAGGCGGTGACCGTGTCGAGGTCGGCGACGGTGATGCCGACGTGGTCGAAGCGACGTACGGTTGACATGGCGTCAGTCTCCTGGTGGGTGAGCTGGTGGGGTGTGAGCCGGCGGTGTGTGACCTGGTGCCTCGTGGACACTGGCGAGGTGGGCGTGGACGGCGGAGACCACCACGGACCCCTCACCGACAGCCGACGCGACCCGCTTGACGGACCCGGCCCGAACGTCACCGACGGCGAAGACCCCGGGCACCGATGTCAGGAAGCCCTCGCGGGTGACGACGAAACCCTTGTCGTCGAGCTCGACGCCTGACCCTCGCAGCCAGCCGGTGCCCGGCTCGGCGCCGATCATCAGGAAGAGACCGGCCGCGTCGAGCCGGACGTCCTCCCCGACAGCACTGTCGCGCCAGCTGAGTGCAGTCAGCCGAGTGTCCCCGCTCACGGCGGCGAGTTCTGAGCGCGGGTGGACGGTGACCCGCTCGTGGTGGGTGAGGCGCTGCGCCAGGTAGTTGGACATCGTCTCGCGCAGGTCGTCACGCCGGATCAGGACGTGGACCTGGGCCGCGTGGCGGGCCAGGAAGAGCGCGGCTTGTCCCGCTGAGTTGGCGCCCCCGACGACGACTGCGTTCTGGCCGGACACCACCTTTGCCTCGAGGTCGCTGGCCGCGTAGTAGACACCTCGTCCCTCGAGGTCGGCCAAGCCGGGCACGTCGAGGCGTCGGTAGTGCACGCCGCTGGCGAGGACCACCGTGCCGGCCACCAGGTCGAACTCGTCGTCGAGCCGGACGAGGAAGCCCTCGGTCACCTGGGACATGCTGGTGACGGAGCGAGGCGACACCAGCCTGGTCCCGAACTTGACGGCCTGCAGCATCGCGGCCCGTGCCAGCTCGGTCCCGGAGACGCCCCGTGGAAAGCCCAGGTAGTTCTCGATCCGCGACGAGCTGCCGGCCTGGCCGCCGATGGCGACGTCCTCGACGACGACCACGTCCAGGCCCTCCGAGGCGCCGTACACGGCGGCCGCGAGTCCCGCAGGTCCGGCTCCCACCACGAGCAGGTCGCACCGGGAGTCGTCCGAGAGGCACCAGAGGTCGATCCCGAGAGCAGTGGCCAGGTCGCGGGTCGTAGGCGCGGTCATCACCTGCCGCGCCCCGGTCACCACCGCCGTGCCCTCCGCGGGCAGAGGTGTGGTCCTCGTGAGCTCCGACCACGCTGACAGGTCCGAACGCAGCACGGTCCGGTAGGGCAGCTGGTTGCGCTCGGCGAACTGTTGCAGCCGGTGCAGGTCCCGGTCGTCATCGCCAGCCAGCACGAGACCGCCCTCGCCCATCCTCGCCAGCAGGCGCCGGCGGGCGTCGAACGCGGTCAGCAGGACGTCGCTCAGCTCCCCGGAGATCTCGACCAGGCGGCGCAGCTCTTCCACTCGCACCCGGAGGACGGAGGTGTCAGCGATGGCGACCCCGGGGAGGAAGGCCCGTTGTCCCATCAGCATGCCCAGCTCGCCGACGAAGTCGCCCTCCTCGACGACGAAGACCACCCGGTCGTCCCGGCGGTCCACCAGGAGCACTCCTCCGCTGAGGACGAGGTAGAGGTCGTAGGTGTCACCGGCCTCCCACAGCACCTCGCCTGGCTCCGGGTGCAGCACCTCGCCCACCGATCGCAGCAGCTCGAGCGCCTCGTCGCTGAAGACCGGCCAGGCCAACGCATCCGCAACGGCGTCATGCCGCGGACGAGTAGTGCGTCTGCTCGTCGGGGACGGGGATGCTGCCCATGCGTCTCCTTCGCGTGACTCGACCTGGTCGACCCCACCCTCTCACCAGGACCGCTGCCGCTGAACGGTCACGCGTCGTCGAAGTGACGCCTGAACGCTGCGAGGATGTCCACGTGGTCGAGGACGAGTGGCAGGGGCTGGCAGACCCGTTCGTCGACGGCGCGTACGCCACGGTGAAAGGGCAGGTGCGGACCCACGTCCTTCATCAGCAGCTGCTGCGACACCTGCCGCCCGCACCCGCGTCCGTCCTGGATGTCGGCGGCGGCGCCGGGCACCAGTCGATCCCCTTGGCCAGGCTCGGCTACGACGTCACGATCCTGGATCCCTCGGCGGCGATGCTGGCCAGGGCCGAGGAACGGGTGGCCGATGAGCCGCACGACGTCCGTTCGCGTATCGGCCTGGTCCAAGCGGCTGGCGAGTCCGCCGTCGAGGTCACCGATGGCCGGCTGTTCTCAGCGGTGCTGTGCCACGGCGTCCTGATGTACCTGCCGGCAGCGGAGCCCCTGGTGGACGTCCTCTGCCGTTGCGTCGAACCTGGAGGCGTGGTCTCGGTCATGGCCCTCAACGCCGCGACGATGGCCGTGCGGCCGGCGCTCGATCACCGGTGGGCCGATGCGGTGTCTGGGCTCGACGCCGACAGCGAGATCGGCGTCCTGGGCGCCCCGACTCGCGGCGACACGGTGGAGCATCTCTCAGGACTCTTGCGGCGCAACGGGGTCGAGCCGCAAGCCTGGTACGGCGTCTGGCTGTTCTCGGACTGGATGGACCTACCCGACGACGACACCGACGTGGAGGCCGTGGCCGACCTCGAGCTCAGGGCCAGCCTGCGCGACCCCTACCGACAGCTCAGCCGCGTCTTCCACCTCGTCGGGTCCCGCCCCTCCTGACGCGACCACAGGCGCGACCGGACCGTTCTCCGCGGCGCTGAGGGTGAGCAGACGGTGAAGGACCGGACGGGGCCGGGGGCGGACGACCCAGGCCTGCCGCCGGACGACCAGCTCGGCTCGCCGGGCGACGCGCACCTGCTCGGAACGGCCCGGCCGACGCTGAGCTGATCGTCGCCTGGCAGTTGTCGACCACACGCGAGACAGGTATGCCGCGGACGCGCGCTGCGTCCGCGGCATACCTGTGCGTGGTGCTGGGCCGGGCTGCCGGAAAGGCGGTCAGTCCTCCTTGCCGGAGCTCATGCCGTCCTTGATGAGGTTCATCACCGAGGAGTCGGCCAGCGTGGTGACGTCGCCGACCTCGCGGTTCTCGGCCACGTCACGGAGCAGGCGGCGCATGATCTTGCCGGACCGGGTCTTGGGCAGCTCGGAGACGACCATGATCGAGCGGGGCTTGGCGATCGGGCCGATCTCCTTGGCCACGTGGTTGCGCAGCTCCTGCACGGTCTTGTCGCCGTGGTCCTCGTGGCCGCCACGGAGGATGACGAACGCGACCACGGCCTGACCGGTGGTCTCGTCGGTCGCGCCGACGACGGCGGCCTCGGCCACCGACGGGTGCGACACGAGGGCCGACTCGATCTCGGCGGTGGAGAGCCGGTGGCCGGAGACGTTCATGACGTCGTCGACCCGGCCGAGCAGCCAGATGTTGCCCTTCTCGTCGTACTTCGCACCGTCGCCGGCGAAGTAGTACTTCGGGCCGAACCGCGACCAGTAGGTCTCCTTGTAGCGCTCCTCGTCGCCCCAGATGCCGCGCAGCATGCCCGGCCACGGCTTGGTGAGGACGAGGTAGCCAACCGCCTCCGGGTCGTGCAGCGGGTTGCCCTCGTCGTCGAGGATCTCGGCGTTGATGCCAGGGATCGGCTTCTGGGCGGAACCGGGCTCGAGCGTGGTCACCCCGGGCAGCGGGCTGATCATGATGCCGCCGGTCTCGGTCTGCCACCACGTGTCGACGATCGGGGTGCGGCCGCCGCCGATGTGCTTGCGGTACCAGTTCCACGCCTCGGGGTTGATCGGCTCACCCACCGAGCCCAGCACCCGCAGCGAGGACAGGTCGAACTTGGCGGGGATGTCGTCGCCCCACTTCATGAACGTCCGGATCGCGGTGGGGGCCGTGTAGAGGATCGAGACCTTGTACTTCTCGACGATCTCCCACCAGCGCCCCTGGTGCGGGGTGTCGGGGGTGCCCTCGTAGATGACCTGCGTCGCGCCGTTGGCCAGTGGCCCGTAGACGATGTAGGAGTGGCCGGTCACCCAGCCGATGTCCGCCGTGCACCAGTAGACGTCGGTCTCCGGGTGCACGTCGTGGACGACCGAGTTCGTGTATGCCGCCTGCGTGAGGTAGCCGCCCGTCGTGTGGAAGATGCCCTTGGGCTTCCCGGTGGTCCCCGACGTGTAGAGGATGAAGAGGGGGTGCTCGCTGTCGTGGGCGACGGCCTCGTGCTGGTCGCTCGCGGCGTCGACGACGTCATGCCACCAGACGTCGCGCGCGTCGTCCCAGCCGACCTCCTGCTCGGTGCGCCTGACGACCAGGACCTTCTCGACGGTCGACTTCCCGGTGACCGCGTCGTCCACGGCCTGCTTGAGCGCGACCGGCTTGCCGCGGCGGAACTGCCCGTCGGCGGTGATGACGACCTTCGCCTCGGCGTCGGCGATGCGGGTGCGCAGCGCGTCGGCTGAGAACCCGCCGAACACCACCGAGTGGGGCGCACCGATCCGAGCACAGGCGAGCATCGCCGCCACGGCCTCCGGGATCATCGGCAGGTAGATCGCGACCCGGTCGCCCTTGACGACGCCGAGGGACTCCAGCGCGTTGGCCGCCTTGGCCACGTCACGCTGCAGGTCGGCATACGTGATCGTGCGGGTGTCCCCGCCCTCGCCCTCGAAGTGGATGGCGACGCGGTCACCGTTGCCGGCCTCGACGTGGCGGTCCACGCAGTTGTATGCCGCGTTGACCTCGCCGCCGACGTACCACTTGGCGAAGGGTGCGCCGCTCCAGTCGAGGGTCTGGTCGAAGTCCTTGGACCAGCTGAGGTACTTGCGGCCCTGGTCGGCCCAGAATCCCTCGAAGTCGTCGGTGGCCGCGTCGTAGAGGTCCGCCTGACCGTTGGCCTGGGAGGCGAACTCGGGCGTGGGCGAGAGGTCCGGTCCCTCGGTCTGGCTGGTGGACTGGCTCTGGGACGTCTCGGACACGGTGGTTCCTCCTGGCGGCATCGGCAGGCGACGCTCGCAGCGGTGAGGTCGGCGAGGTCGCGGTGACAGTGCCAGCCAACCGGTATCGGAGCCTGGCTTCAAGGGGGGCGGTCCCGATGTTCGGTCGGCGGACGGTCGCAGCGGCAGACGGCTAGCCTTGGGTCGTGAGCACTGCGACGCACGCCACCCCCGGCACGGGGCCGGACGCGGGGTCGGGCGCCACGCCGGCTCACCGGTTCGAGCGTTTCCGCGTCGTGGTCCGGCAGGTCTTGCCCGAGGTCGCTCTCCTGGCGGGAGCGCTGCTGTGGTGGCCGGTCGGTTTCTGGGGCGTGACGTCGTGGCTGCACCTTCCCCTGGCGGCCCTGGATGGCGACGTCCTGCTCCTCGGGGCCACCGCGGCCGCCGCCTCCGTCTCCCTCGTCGTGCGTTCGCCGTGGCCGCGGTTCGTCATCGTGCTCGCCTTCAGCGGCCTCGGCTGGCTGCTGTCCGCACCAGCGGTCGACACCTACCCGGACGAGCACGAGGTCCTGGCCATGCTTCTGGCGGTCGGAGGCTTCGCCGGAATCGTGCTCGGCACCCGTGGGCACAAGGGACCACTCGGCGCCGCGACGGTGCTGGCGGTGGTGGCGGGACTTTCCCCGGCCACCTGGCCGGACGGGCTGCCGCTGGCCGTGGCTCTGGCCCTGCCGTTCGTCGTGGCCACCTGGCAGCGGGTCGCGCCGACGCTGCTCAGCGTTGCGCGAATCCTCGTGACGTGGCTCGTCTTCGCCCTGCTGGGGCGTTCGCTCAGCCAGGGGTGGGACATCCTCCACCCTCATCTGCAGGCCGGTTCGAAGCGGGCCGAGCTGCGCCTGGTGACAGACGCGTCGTGGGAGTTCCTGCGGACGCAGTGGTGGCACCAGACCGAGATTCTGCTCCGCGCGACCGCCGGGTGGTTCTGGGTCGCCCTGGTGCTGGCCGTCCTGGTCGCAGCGTCGCGGGCGCTGACCACCGGTCGGAACCGCCGGTCAGCACCCGCGAGCAGCACCCGCACGACGCGCTGAGCCGCACGCGCCGTCAGCGATCGCCTACCAGCGGTGGGCGACGTCGACGACCAGGCGGCTGCCGGTGGCGTCCTGGATCGTGAATGCGCGGAACGGCAGCCGGGCGCGCACTCCGAGGCCCATCGACGTCTGTCCCTCTGACGTCCCTGCCCAGGCGACCTGGCGGAAGGTCGTGTATCCCGTGACGTTGACCAGCTCGCGGCGGTTCGCCGGCAGGTAGCTCGCAGCGCCGGTGGCCGTGTAGGCGGGTGCCCTGGTGACGACGAGCAGCTTGGCGCCACCGCGCAACGGCACGACTGCGCCCTGGCCCTCGGAGAAGACGTTCGACACGTACTTCACCGTGTAGCCGGGAGCTTTGCCCTTGAGGTCGATGACCAGCCGGTCGTAACAGGTGTGCCGGCCGGCCCTGACGGCGGTGATCGGGCCGGGGACCATCGTGCTGGTGCTCTTGGCCAGCGAGCCCCAGGTGATGCCGCAGTACGGCGCAGCCTGGGCGGACGTGGTCGCCGTGGCGACCGGGACGGCCCCGGCCAGTGCGGCGACGAGGAGCGACCGGGTGATCGCGGTTCGAGTGATGTTCATGGCGTCCTCCTTCCGGACACCCCACTGACGCGGTCGCCGGCTCCCCGGTTGACGTTCGGCGGCCCGCTGACCGTGTCGTCCGGATACGTCCCCATGTGCGGGCGGTGTCGCGAATGGCGCTGTGCCACACGGCAGGCCGGGACAGCACGGTGCCGCGTCCCCTGTCCGGGGACGCGGCACCGTGGTCCGTGGGTGTGCCGGGGTGGTTGCCCGGCCCGTCCTAGTGCGAGACCGCCTTCTCCGAGCCGTGGCCGGTGAGGGAACGGACCTCCATCTCGGCGTACTTGGCGGCGTTGTACTCCTTGCTGGTGATGGTGCCCAGCCAGCCGAGGATGAACGCCACCGGGATCGAGACGATGCCCGGGTTGTCCAGCGGGAACCAGTGGAAGTCCACCGTCGGGTCCGTGATCATCGAGGCGCTCGTCTTGAGCGGGGCGACCGGCGCCTTGCCCGACACCACCGGGCTGAAGATGATCAGCGTGATGCAGGTGATGAGGCCGCCGTAGATCGACCACAGGGCTCCACGGGTGTTGAACCGCTTCCAGAACAGCGAGTAGAGGATCGTCGGCAGGTTCGCGGACGCCGCGATGGCGAACGCGAGGGCGACGAGGAACGCGATGTTCTGACCGTTGGCGAGGATCCCTCCCAGGATGGCGAGGGCGCCGATGACGATGGCCGTGATGCGTGCCACGCGGACCTCGTCCTCCGAGGATGCCTTGCCCTCCTTGATGACCGAGTTGTAGATGTCGTGGGAGAGGCTCGCGCTCGCGGTGATCGTGAGTCCGGCGACGACCGCGAGGATCGTCGCGAACGCCACCGCCGAGATGATGCCGAGCAACAGCTCACCACCGAGCTCGAACGCCAGCAACGGCGCGGCCGAGTTGGCCTTGCCGGGCGCTGCCGCGATGACCTTGGGACCGACGAGAGCCGCGGCGCCGTAGCCGAGCACGAGGGTGAACAGGTAGAAGATCCCGATCAGCCAGATGGCCCACTCGACCGACTTGCGCGCCTCCCTCGACGACGGCACGGTGTAGAACCGCATCAGCACGTGCGGCAGGCCGGCAGTGCCGAGCACCAGGGCCAGCGACAGGGAGATGAAGTCGATCTTGGTGAGGCCGCTCTTGCCGTACTGCAGACCCGGATCGAGGACCTTCTTGCCGCCCGACTCCGTGACGGCCTCTCCGAGCAGGTGGGAGAGGTTGAGGCCGAACTTGCTCAGCACCCAGACGAACATCACCGCGGCGCCGATGATGAGCAGCACCGCCTTGATGATCTGCACCCAGGTGGTGCCCTTCATGCCGCCGATGAGGACGTAGGCGATCATGATGACGCCGACGACGGCGATGACCAGCGACTGGCCGGCCTTGTCGTCGATGCCGAGGAGCAGAGCCACCAGACCGCCGGCGCCGGCCATCTGGGCGAGCAGGTAGAAGAAGCAGACCGCGAGGGTCGAGATCGCCGCGGCCATCCTCACCGGGCGCTGCTTGAGGCGGAACGACAGCACGTCGGCCATCGTGTACTTGCCGGCGTTGCGCAACAGCTCGGCCACGAGGAGCAGGGCCACGAGCCACGCGACGAGGAAGCCGATCGAGTAGAGGAAGCCGTCGTAGCCGTTGAGGGCGATGGCTCCCGCGATGCCGAGGAAGCTGGCGGCGGACAGGTAGTCACCCGCGATGGCGATGCCGTTCTGGCGCCCGGTGAACGCGCGGCCGCCGGCGTAGAAGTCGGCTGCGCTGCGGTTGTTCTTCGAGGCCCGGATGACGATGCCGAGCGTGATGAGGACGAAGACACCGAAGATGGTGATGTTCAGGGCAGGGCTGCCGACGTTGGTGGCCGCGGGGGCCAAGGAGGTGATGGTGGGGGCGCTCATCGGTGGTCCTCCCCGATCGTGGTGGCGAGGGCGGCGGCGCGCGGGTCGAACTCACGGTCGGCCCAGCGCACGTAGAGGATCGTGATGACGAACGTCGAGACGAACTGGCCGAGGCCGAGGATGAGCCCGATGTTGATGTTGCCGAACACCTTGGTGCTCATGAAGTCTGACGCGTAGACCGACAGCAGGACGTAGAGGAAGTACCACGCCAGGAACAGCGCGGTCATGGGGAAGACGAACCTGCGGAACCGGGACCTCAGGTCCGCGAACTCGGCCGACCCTTGCAGGTCGACGAACGGGTCGTGCTCCGTGCGAGCCTCGTTGCTCACGGGGACACCTCCAGTGGCGGCGCGGGCCTGTCCCGCGTTCGTCGCCACTGTGCTCCGCACACCCCCTGAGCAGCAGGTATGCCGCGCGGTCACGCGCCGTGTGGACGGTGCGCTCGCCGGGTGGCCGGGATTGCTGCGCCGAACGGTCGGCGTGCTGCGCCGAGCGGAGCCGCGTGCCCCGGTTCTAGTCGCGGTCGAGGGCGAGGTCCTCGGGGGTGTGCAGTCGCACCATGGTGCGTGCCGTGTGACGCGGGATCCGGCTGGGTGTCACCAGCGAGACGACCACCGACGTCGCGAAGGCGATCGGGATGGTCCAGGCAGCCGGCTGACCGAGCAGTGCGCCGGTCCACCCCGGGACCGGGCCGGCGAAGATCGTGATCGCCACCGCCGTTGCAGCCAGCACGCCCCCGACGACCAGCCCCGCGGCAGCCCCGACCGTGCTGAGGCCGCGCCACCACGACCCGAGGACGAGCAGCGGGCAGAACGTCGAGGCGGCCACCGCGAACGCGAGGCTCACCATCGTCGCGAGGCCGACGGGCTCGATCAGTCTCGACGCGGCATACGGGACGATCACGGCGAGCACCGTCGCGAGCCGGAAGCCCTGCGCGACGGTGAAGTCGTCGCCGGTCATCCGGCCGAGGCGGCGGCGCAGCAGGTCCTGGTCGACGACGCCCGCCACCGACATGGTGAGCCCGGACGCGGTCGAGAGGAACGCCGCGAAGGCGCCGCCGGCCAGCACGGCAGACAGCACCTCGCCGAGCCGGTCGGGGACCATCGCCCCGGGCAGCTGCAGGACCAGGGTGTCGGCGGCCGTGCCGACCGGTAGCTCGGGGAGGTAGACCCGGCCGAGCACGCCGTAGAGCGGTGGGAAGAGGTAGAACGCGCCCAGCAGGGCCACGACGGTGGTCGTCGTGCGCCTGGCCGCCTTGCCGTCGGGGTTGGTGTAGAAGCGGACGAGGACGTGGGGGAGGCCCATCGTGCCGAGCGCCAGCGCGAGCAGCAGGCTGTAGGTGGCGTAGACGGGATGTCCTTGTCCGGCAAGGCCGTTCAACGGCTCGGCCCACTTGGTGGTCTGGGCGATGGCCGGGCCTGGCGCGCCGTCACCCGCCCAGGCGCCGAGGAGGACGAAGGCCGGCACCGCGATGGCGGTGAGCTTGATCCAGTACTGCACCGCCTGCACGAGGGTGATGGACCGCATGCCGCCGGCGGCGACGTTGGCCACCACGACGACGGCGACGATGAGGCCGCCGACCCATGTCGGAGCGCCGGTGACCGTCCCCAGCGCCAGCCCCGCTCCCTGCAGCTGCGGCAGGAGGTAGAGCCAGCCGATCGCGACGACCAGCACCGAGCACAGCCGCCGGATCACGGTGCTCTCCAGGCGCGCCTCTGCGAAGTCCGGCAGGGTGTAGGCCCCCGACCGCCGCAGGGGTGCGGCGACCAGAACGAGAAGCACGACGTAGCCGACCGTGTAGCCCACGGGGAACCACAGCATGTCGAGGCCGTTGGTGTAGACGAGCCCCGCGATTCCGAGAAAGCTTGCGGCGGAGAGGTATTCGCCGCCGATCGCGCTCGCGTTGCGGTAGGGGGTCACCGTCCGTCCGGCCACGTAGAAGTCGCTCGTGGTGCGCGACAGGCGGAGGCCGAAGGCGCCGATGCCCAGCGTCACCGTGCAGATGAGCACGATCGCGACGACTCCGTATGCCGAGCTCATCGCGGTGTCGCCCCGACTCCACTCATCGGCGGCGCACCACGTGGGAGAACTCGGCCTCGATGCGTTCGGAGGCGCGGACGTAGTAGCGCGCGACGATGATCGCGACCGGGTAGACCACGACCGCGAGGACCAGCCAGGGCAGCGGAACGCGCTGGATCTCCATCGTCCGGGTGGCGGGGACGAAGAGGAAGAGGAGTGGCAGCCCGCCGAGGCCGACCGCGCCGAACGCCAGCACCCTCAGGGCCAGCCGCAGCTGCGCGGACATCAGCCCGGACATGTAGACCTCGCCCAGGGTGCTCTGCTCGTCGATGTCGTGGGTCAGTGGGCGCAGGTCCCGGCGGGTGGGGGCGTCCCGCCGGGTGCTGGTGACGCGTACCCGCTCCGGGGCCGGCGCAGTGGCCGGGACGCCCGGGTCTTCGGCCTTGCCGGGGAGGCCGGTTCCCGCGTCGCTCACGAAGAGGCGCGCGGAGCGGCCCGCAGCAGCCGGTCGCGCAGCTCGCGGGTGTGTCGGCGGCTGACCTGGAGCTCGGTGCCGTCGAGGACGACGCTGCAGCGACCATGCTCCATCCGGACTTCCCTGACGTGGCTGAGCGATACCAGGGTGCTGCGGTGGATGCGTACGAAACCTGCTGTCGCCCAACGCTCTTCGAGGATGCTCAGCGGGATGCGGACCAGGTGGGAGCCGGATGCGGTGTGCAACCTGGCGTAGTCGCCCTGCGCCTGGGCGTAGCGGATCTGGCTCCGGGTGATGAACCGCGTGACCCCGGCTAGCTCGACCGCGATCGTCTCGTCCTCGGGCTCCGCCACGCCGCTCGTGGCGCCGGAGACGGGAGTGGGGTCCGCGGCGGCGACGACGCGGCGTACGGCCTCGGCGAGCCGGTCGGCCCGCACCGGCTTCATCACGTAGTCGGTGGCGTCCACCGCGAAAGCGTCGACGGCGTGCTGGTCGTGTGCCGTCACGAAGACCACCTGCGGTCGCTCGACGAACCTGGCGATCACCCGCGCGAGCTCCATCCCGTCGAGACCGGGCATGGAGATGTCCGAGAACACGACGTCGATGTTGCCTGCGTGGAGTGAACGCAACGCGTCGGCGCCACTGGTGGCCGTGAGGACCTCGGCGATGCGGTCGTCCTGCCGCAACAGCCAGCTGAGCTCCTCGAGCGCGGGTGCCTCGTCGTCCACGACCAGCGCTCGCAGGGCTGCGCCCGTGGAGCCACCGGTGGCGTCCTGCGGGCGGCGGAGCTCCGGACCGCCGGAGGGGGCGCCAGCCATGGGGGAGAGCCTACGACGTGGGATGCACGCCCGGGGCGTACTTGGGCACCCGAAAGGTCACCTTCGTCCCAGCTCCCGGCGCGGTTTCCACGACCAGCCCGAAGTCGTCGCCGTAGACCTGTCGCAGTCGGGCGTCGACGTTGGCCAGCCCGACGTTCTCGCCCTCGGCACGACCGTCCAGCACCGTCCTGATCGCCTGGGGATCCGACCCGACGCCGTCGTCCTCGATCGTGATGACCGCCTCGGCACCCTCGTCGCTCGCCGAGATGGAGACATGACCACCGCCCTCCTTCGAAGCCAGCCCGTGCCGAACTGCGTTCTCCACCAAGGGCTGTATCGCGAGGTAGGGCACCGTCACCGGAAGCACCTCGGGTGCGATGAGCAGGGAGATCCGCAGTCGGTCCCCGAACCTCGCCTGCTCCAGCACGAGGTAGCGCTCGACGTTGCGCAGCTCCTCGGCCAGCGTCGTGAACGCCCCACCTCGCCGCAGGGCGTAGCGGGTGAAGTCTGCGAACTCGAGCAGCAGCTCGCGGGCGCGCTCCGGGTCGGTGCGCACGAAGGAGGCGATCGCGGCGAGTGAGTTGTAGATGAAGTGCGGGCTGATCTGGGCGCGGAGCGCGCGGAGCTCGGCCTCCATGGTGCGGGTGCGCTGGTGCCCGAGGTCTGCCAGCTCGGCCTGGGTCGCCATCCAGCCCGCGACCTCCTCCGTCGCCCTGGCCAGGCCGGCAGTGGCCTGCGGACCGTATGCCGCGATGGCGGCGACGACGCGTTCGCCGGTCACGACCGGAGCGATGACGGCGGTCCGTGCCGGGCAGTCCGGGTCGGAGCAGTCCACCCGACCGGCGCGCAGGACGATCGTGCGCCCCGTGCGGAGCACCTCCTCCGCGTGGCCGGGGGCATCGGCCGAGTGGTGCTCCGGGGCACCGTCCCAGGCCAGCAGCCCACTCGCGTCACAGATGGCGACGGCCGGGGAGCCGAGCAGCTCGCGCAGGTGGCGGGCGGCCCGAGCGGTGCCTTCCGGCGTCAGCCCGTCCTGCAGGTGGCGGGCGGCGAGGGAGGCGGTGTGGAGGGTGGCGTGCGTGGCGTGGTCGACCTCCGACACGAACCCCTGGGAGGCGCTGCGGCCGTGCCGCACGAGCCGGACGAGGGCGTAGAGCAGCACCATGGCACCTGCGACGAAGATCGCGGTGGGGAGGTGGAAGCTGCCCGACACACGGCGAACTCTAGGCTGCACTGCGTGGTCGACGTCATCGCTTCGCTTCGCGCCGTTGCCGAGCTTCCCGGGCGTGCCGGAGCGGATCGCCGCTGCCCGCGAGGCCTGCGAGCAGCTGCGCTGGCACGAGGCCTTGCGTCGCCGCATACCGGAGGCGTCTGCGGAGTCGCGGGTGCGGGGTGCCCAGGCGAGCGCCGCCCTGGAGGGCGCCACGGTCCCCCTGGACCTCGTGCGCGACGTGATGCGCGGTGCCGCCCAGTGGCCCCTGGAGCCCGATCCGGTGGAGCTCGTCGCTCGGGGCGCCGTCACCGCGACCGCCGAGAGCGAACACGTGCGGAGCCTCGTGGCCACCGCACCCCTCCAGGCACTGGCCAGGCTGCACGTCGCGGCGGCGGCCGACCTCGTCCCGGCTGACCAGCTCGGCCGCCCCCGCACAGGTGAGGAGCTGAGCGACGAGTTCGGTGACCTCGGCCCGGCCCCCACGGCGGACGCCCTCCGTGACCGGCTCGAGCTCCTCGTCGCGGTGATCACCGCAGGAGCCGCCGTGCCGGCGCTCGTCGTCGCCGCTGTCGCCCATGCCGAGATCGCCCACACCCGACCGTTCGTCCGTGGGAACGGGGTGGTCGCCCGCGCCGTAGAGCGGTCCCTCGTCCAGGCCACCGGGCTCGACCCGACCGGCGTCGTGGTCACCGAGGCCGGGCACGCCACCCAGGGTGGTCCGGCCTACCTCGGTGCGCTCGCGGCATACGGAACCGGCACCCCCGAGGGGCTGGGACTGTGGATCGGGCACTGTGCGGACGCGATCGTGGCCGGCGCCACCCACGGGGTGCAGATCTGCGACGCAGTCCGCGCCGGCCGTCTCACCCAGCCCTAGGGCTGCCACGCCGGCACCTACTGGATCTCCTGCTTCGCCCGGCTGTGCTGGACCTCCCGCTGTCGAGCGCCGGAAGTCAAGGGTTTCCTTTGCGCCGGAGCAGGGGTACACATGGAGGCAAGTCGACGAACGGGAGTCCGACGACCACCGTGACCCCATCGAGCACCCACGCGCGGGCAGTCCACTGGTGGACCGATCGTGACGGGCTTGTCCCGGTGCGACAACTACACAATGCACGCCTGGTAACTCGTGGCGGATCACGGTCGATGGCACCCCGCTCTGCGGGGTGCCATCCTTCGTCGGACGATGGTTTGCCCGCAATTGGCGGACCCAGGCCTGCCCCGTGCCGAACCTCACAGGAAAACGCGCCACGGACGAGTTGCGGTTGAACACTAAATGGTCCACCATGAAGAAGTCCGCTCCCCCTTGTGGGTAGAGCGGATCGGCGCACCGGCTCCTCCCCCCCGGAGCTTGGCGCGTCGACGGCCCCGGTTGTCCCCCCGACCGGGGCCGTCCCCTTTTCTCCTCCGGATCGGCGCACGAGTTCCACGCTGGTATGGCGCGTGGTCGTGGTCGTGGTCGTGGGGATGGTCGTGCGGATGCTCGCGCGCATGGCGCCGGAAGCCACGGTCGCGCCGTCGTGGCGTGAGTCGTGCACAGGCGTGGTGAGGGTGCCGGCTCCGTCCACAGCCTCAGCTGACGATCTCGCAGCAGGTGGTGAAGGCGTCGAGGGTGGTCGCATGGACCACCGGGTGATGGGCGTGATCGGCGCGTCGGGCGGACTCGGGGTGTCGACCCTCGCGGTGGCACTCGCCGTGCGGGCCGGCCCGACCGTGGGCGCCGCCGCGGCGGTGGACGCCGCCCGGGACGGCGGCGCACTGGACGTCACCGCCTGCCTGGAGCACCTGCCCGGCCTGCGCTGGCCGGACCTCGCGGCGGCACAGGGCGCGCTCGACGGCGCGGCGCTGCTGCAGGCACTGCCGGCGGAGGGCACCGCGCGAGTGCTGGCCGGCAGCACCCGGCGGTTGGGCACGGAGCTGGTGCGAGCAGCCGTGGCGGGCCTGGCCAGGGTCTGCGGGGTGGTGGCGCTCGACCTCGGGCGTTCCCCCTGGTTGGCCGACGAGTGCACCGAGCTGCTGTTCGTGGCAGGCACGAGCGCTCGCCAGCTCGCCGATGCCAGCGCGCTCGTCGAGCTGCTCCACGACCTCGACCGCCCAGCGTCCCTCGTCCTGCGGACGGGCAGGTCCGGACGCTCGGACCCCGTCGCACCCGAGGAGGTTGCGGCGCACCTCGACCTCCCGCTGGCGGGCACGTTGCGTGAGGACTCGCGTGTCGCGGTGGATGCCGACCGGGCCCGGCCGCCCGGGAACCGCTCCTCCGGCGCTCTGTCCCCGCTGGTCGATGCGGTGCTGGCGGCCGCGCCGGAGGACACCTGGCTGGCCGAGCGGGTTGGAGCATGAGCGCGGGTCCAGCGCGTCCCGTGCGGGACCGGTGTCTGATGCCGGGTGAGCGTGTTGCGAGGGACGGGCGGGCTCCGTGGGCGAAATCCGTGGTCTCGGGGGCGGCCTCAGTGGTCCCGGGGGCGGACCCGTGAGGCAGGAGGCGCTCATCGCAGCGCGGATTCGGCGCGGGAGCGCGCCTGACCCGGCCTCGGTGCACGACATCGCGACGGCCGATGCGGCACGACTCGGAGACAGGGGAGTCGAGGTCGCTCGGGCCGAGCTGGCCTCGGAGGTCCTTGGTCTCGGCCCGTTGGAGCCTTGCGTCGCAGACCCCGACGTGACGGACGTGCTCGTCAACGGTGACGGGTCGGTGTGGGTGGACCGCGGACGAGGCGGCGTGGACCGGGCCGACCTCGATCTCGACGCACAAGCGGCCCGGCGGCTCGCCGTGCGGCTGGCAGGCCTCGCGGGGCGAAGGCTCGACGAGAGCCAGGCGTGGGTGGACGGGCTGTTGCCCAGTGGCATCCGGCTGCATGCCATCCTGCCGCCCCTGGTCGACGGTGGCGCTCACGTGAGCCTGAGGGTGCCGCGGGTGTCCGGCGTCGGGCTGGGGACCCTGCGCTCGCGGGGGATGTTCGAGCCGGCCGTCGAGCACCTGCTCCGAGCGCTGGTCCTGGCGCGGCGTTCGTTCGTGGTCACCGGTGGCACCGGCTGCGGCAAGACCACACTGCTGGCGGCGATGCTGGCTGAGGTGCCGGAGGCCGAACGCATCGTCGTCGTGGAGGACGTTCGCGAGCTGGCCGTCGCCCACCCGCACGTGGTGCGTCTTCAGGGCCGAGGAGCCAACGTCGAAGGACAGGGGGCGGTCGGCCTCGTCGACCTCGTGCGCCAAGCCCTGCGGATGAGGCCGGATCGCCTGGTCGTGGGTGAGGTGCGCGGGGCAGAAGTGCGCGAGATGCTCGCGGCTCTCAACACCGGGCACGAGGGCGGCTGCGGCACGTTGCACGCCAACGCCCCTGCTGACGTGCCACGGCGATTCGATGCGCTCGGCGCCCTGGCCGCCATGCCCCGCGACGCCGTGCAGACCCAGCTCGCCAGCGCCGTCGAGGTCGTCGTCCATGTCGGGCGTGGCCTCGACGGCCGGCGGGTCGAGTCGTTGTCGGTGCTGAGGTGGGACGCGGGCGAGGCGGTGTGCGACCTTGGTCTGGAGGCGACGACGGGTCGGCGTGGGCCCGGTTGGGACCAGCTCACTGCCCTGACGGGAGATCGCTCGTGACGATGGCGCTGGTCCTCGCGCTCGTGGTCGCGGCGGTAGTCCTCTGGCCGGTTGCCGGTGGTTCCTCGACCATCCGGTGGAGGCTGGTCGGCTGGCGGGCCCCCCGGCGTCGACGGGCACGCGCTGTCGCACTCGAGTCATCCTTGGCCGAACTGGTGGCCGTGATCGCCGCGCCCCTTCGGGCCGGGGTCGCGCCATCCGTCGCGCTGGTCGCGGTGGAGCCCACCTGTCGGGACGACCCTGCACTCGGCCCGCTCCTGCGTGACCTGGTCGAGGCAGCTCGGGGTGGCGGATCGCTGGCCGACGCGTGGCTGCGCCACGCTGACGTGCACGAGAGCGCCGACCTGAGGTTCGTCGGGCAGGCCTGGGCCCTCAGCGAGCGCACCGGTGCCCCGCTGGCCGACGCGCTCGCCTCGGGGGAGGAGGTCCTCCGAGCCCGAGCCGTCGGTCGGCAGCGCCTGGCCGGCGCGGCCGCCGGTCCACGAGCCTCGATGGCGGTCCTCTGCCTCCTGCCCGCCAGCGGTCCGGTGGTCGGTGCCGCCCTCGGTGTCAGCCCTGAGTCGCTCTACTTCTCCTCCCCGCTGGCCACTGCCAGCCTCGTCCTCGGTGTCCTGCTGGCCCTCGGTGCCTGGTGGTGGAGCCGGCGCATCCTGGGCCGGGCCCGGTGACCACCGTTCTGGTCTGCCTGCTCCTCGCCTCGGCCGTGCTGATGTGGCCCGGCCGTGCTCACCCGGGTGGTCCCGACCGGCCGTCGAGGCTGTGGCGCGGGCGTTCGTCGCCGGCGGACAGGCTGCTCGCGCGACTCGTGGCCGGGCGCCGCTCCGGTGCCTCCGTGGAGGAGGTCGCCGACGCGCTCGTCCTGGTCGCCCTCGCCCTCAGGGCCGGCCTGCCGCTCGCCGACGCCCTGCAGCACGTCCAGGCCGATGCGGGGCCGGGGGTTCGCACCGAGCTCGGGTCCGTGGTCGCCGCCCTGAGATGGGGGCGCCCGGCCTACGAGGCGTGGGGATTCGCCGGCGACGGCTGGCGGGTGGCCGCTCTCGCCACGCACATGTCCGAGCAGACCGGCGCTGCTCCCGCCGGCCTCATCACGGCGGCTGCGGTTCGCCTCCGCGGCGAGCAAGAGAGGGAACGCGAGCGCGCGGCGGCACGGGCGGGGGTGCTGCTGGTGCTGCCGCTGGGCCTGGGTTTCCTTCCGGCCTTCGCCTGCACGGCTGTGGTCCCTGTCGTCCTCAACCTCGCCTCCGCCGTGCTGGCCGGCGGAGTGTGACGAGCGGGGCCGACCCGCAGTCGGGACCGCGGGTCGTCCAGGAGGCGTGGCATTGCCGGTGTCCATTCGGCGTCGGTGCCGTGTCCGCCCACCTGTCCACAGCGCCAGCGACCGATGACTGTTGTCCACAGGAAGCAGCTTCGGTGCTGGTGGCTGACCCCTGGATCCGCTGGACTCTGAGGAACGAAGACGGGTGCGAGCCCGACCGACAACCAAGGAGTGCAGCGTGAAATGCAAACTGGCGCAACGATTCTCAACCATTCGTCGCCGCGCGGAGGCGGGCATGACCACCGCGGAGTATGCCGTCGGCACGCTTGCGGCATGCGCGTTCGCCGCCGTCCTGCTGGCCGTGGTGCGGTCGGGGGCGGTGAAGTCGGCCCTGGCGTCCGTCATCGCCACGGCACTGGGCTCAGCAGGCTGACGTGTCGTCGGAGGCTTGGGCCGGGCGGGCTCGGGGACGGCCACGTCGGGGACGGCCGCAGGTGCGAAGCAGGGATGGCCACGGCGGAGTTTGCGGCGGCGCTCCCCGCGATCATCCTCGTGCTGGTGCTGGTCCTGTCGGCGATCACGACGGTGCTGGACCAGGTCCGGTGCGTCGACGCGGCGCGGGCCACGGCACGGGCGTTGGCGCGCGGCGACGGGGAGGGTGCCGCCCTGGGTGTGGGGCGACGTCTGGCACCTCGGGACGCGACCTTTGCGGTCACCGGATCTGCGGCGGAGGTCGTCGTGGTGGTGAGGTCGCGGCCCGCCCCCGGGCTGGGGTGGCTGGGGTCGAGAGCGAGTCCGGCAGGTCAGGCCGTCGCCGCTCGCGAGGAGGTGGAGCCAGATGCTGCGTCGGGTGGGACGAGGTGAGCCTGCGCCCCGGCGAGCGCGGCAGTGCCACCGTGCTGGTCCTCGCGGGCGTCGGGGTAGCCGTGATGCTGTTGACGGGCGGCCTGGCCCTCGGCAGTGCCGTGACAGCCAGCCATCGAGCCCGGGCGGCGGCAGACCTCGGCGCCCTCGCGGCGGCCCAGGCCATCCAGCGTGGTGCGGCCTCGGCAGCCGCGTGCTCCCTCGCGGCCTCCGTCATGGAGCGGAACGGCGGCCGTTCCCATCGCTGCGAGGTGGCAGCCGACGGATCAGTGACGACAACGGCCCTCACCACGCCCAGCTACGGCTTGCCCGGCACCCGGGCAGGCACGACGACCGCGACGGCCCGGGCGGGCCCCGTACCAGCGACGGCCCGGGCGGGCCCCGTACCAGCGACGGCCCGGGCGGCCCCGTACCATGAGTGCGACAGGGTCGACCGTCACCGTGATGGAGCTGTCGTCCTCCGCACTCGCGACAGGGCACGGTCAGGAGTGTTGGTCAGCCGGGAGGTCACTCGCGGTCGGAACGGCGCTCTGAGTCATCCCCGTGCTCGAGGTCCGCGTGGTCGGCGTGGTCGGCGTGCTCTGCGGAGTGCTCGGGATCGCGGCCCATGATCTTGTCGGCCACGGTACGGAACCCGTGGGGCGACGACTGGTGCTCGCTCTCGCCGTCGGTCGTCGGGTCGCCGTGCCCGATCACCCGCGTCGAGTCGTTCGAGTCGTCCGAGTCGACGCCATGGGTGCTGGCGTGGGTGTTGTCGGAATCAGTGTCGACGGCGCCCCCATCGACAGCACCCGAGGAGCCCGGCTCGGGCTCGGCCGCCATGGCGGCCGGCGCAGCGGCCTGGTGTCCCGACCGAGGGGTCGAGTCGTCTGCGGACGTGTCGGCGACGCCTCGATCGGCGACGCCCTCGTCGGTCGACCGGTGGTCCGAGGCGACCGACGCGGCCCCCGCACCAGCTGTGAGGCCGGCGCCCGCCCCGACCGCCGTGGACGACGATGGGTCGCTCGCGGTGGAGCGTCGGGCCGCGTGCTCCTCCTCCAGCCGGGTGCGCTCGTAGGCGCGAGCGCGCTCCTCGGCCTCCTGCTGGCGGGTGGCGAACTCGGTCTCGCGCTCACGATCCCGCTCGGCCAGGCGAGCCTCGAACTCCTCGTCGCGCACCCGGTCACGCTCGGCCAAGGTGCTCTGGTGCTGCTCCTCGGCACGGGCACGCTCGTCGGCGCGGATGCTCTCCTCGATCTTGGCCTGGCGCTCGGCCTCCTTGGCCTCCCGGGCCGGACGGCGCCGGCGCTTGGCGCTGCCGCGGATCATGCCCAGGCCGAACCAGAGCAGCAGCATCGCCGCGGCCCCCGTGATGAGCAGGGCCAGCGGGGTCATGCCCCAGGTGTAGCCAGCGAACTCGAGGTCCACGGGAGTGGTCAGCGACTGAGTGGCGAGGAACAGCACGACACCTGCGGCGACGGCCAGGAGCACGAGGATCAGTCCGAACACGATCACGGGTCGAAACCTCCGAAATTGAGGGGTGCGAGGTGCACCGTCCGCCCTCGACCCTAGCCGCTGGCCTGCACCTTTGCCTGTTTCGTCGCCTCCGGACCGGGCGAACGCGAACTGCGTCCGTCGTCGACGGTAGGGCGGCCCAGGCGCTCCGCGGGCACGCCTCCAGGCACGTCTCGATGCGCGTCTGCAGGCACCTCGGCGGGCACGTCGGCTGGCACGTCTGAGGGGGCCTCTGTCAGCACGGCCCGCACCAGGGACACCGCACGGGCCTTGTCGAGCGGTTCGTTGCCGTTGCCGCACTTGGGGGACTGCACGCAGGCGGGGCAGCCGGTCTCGCAGCGGCACGTGCTCACCGTCTCCAGGGTCGAGCGCTGCCACTCTTCGAACGACCCGAACGCGCGTTCGGCGAAACCGGCCCCACCCGGGTGGCCGTCGTAGACCATGATCGTGGGCAGCCCGGTGTCGGGGTGCAGAGCCGTCGAGACGCCACCGATGTCCCACCGGTCGCAGGTCGCGACCAGCGGCAGCATGCCGATCCCGGCGTGCTCGGCTGCGTGCGCGGCACCGGGGATGTCGGCCTCCGGCACGCCGGCTGCCTCGAGCCAGTCCACCGGCATCGTCCACCACACCGCCCGGGTCGTCAGGGTGCGCTGGGGCAGCTCGAGCGGGTGGGTGCCGATCACCTCGCCACTCGGGAGCCGCCGCAGGAAGGACGTGACCTGGGTGTGAACCTGCACCGTCCCGAACGACACCTGCACCGGGCCCCAGGCCACGGTCCGGGCGGCCGTCACGATGTCGAAGGCGCTCACCGACTGGGCGAACGTGCTCCACCCCGGGTCGCCCCGCACCACAGTCGCCGTCCCTTGGGCGAGGTCGAGCTCGGTCACGACGTAGGTCTCCCCCTGGTGCACGTGGACCGCGCCCGTGTGCACCTGCGTGTGGGCGGACGCCTCGTCGATGGTGCCCAGGACCCGGCCGGTGCGCTGCTCCACGATGCCCACCACCTCTCCGGCTCCGCGCAGCGACACGTGGTCCGAGGCGCGGTCGGTGCGTGCCCAGTACCAGCCGGTGGGCCGTCGTCGCAGGATCCCGCGCGCCACGAGGGCGTCCACCAGCCCGCGTGCCTGGTCGCCGAACAGCTCGAGATCGCCCTCGCGCAATGGCAGCTCGGCTGCGGCGGCCGCCAGGTGCGGGCCCAGGACGTGGGGGTTGTCGGGGTCGATGACCGTCGACTCGACCGGCTGTCCGAAGACCACCTCGGGGTGGTGCACGACGTAGGTGTCGAGCGGGTCGTCGGCGGCGACGAAGACGGCCAGCGACCTGGTCCCCGCGCGGCCGGCGCGACCCGCCTGCTGCCACAACGAGGCCCGGGTGCCCGGCCACCCGGCCAGCAGCACCGCGTCGAGCCCGCTGATGTCGATCCCGAGCTCCAGGGCGTTGGTCGCGGCGAGGCCGATGATCGCGCCGGATCGGAGCGAGCGCTCCAGCTCGCGGCGTTCCTCCGGCAGATAGCCCCCTCGGTATGCCGCGACCGCACCTCCCAGCCCGGGCTCCACCTCGGTGAGGGTGCGACGCGCGCTGGTCGCCAGCGCCTCGACCCCGGCACGCGACTTCGCGAACGCCACGGTCTGCACCCGCTGCGCGACCAGGTCGGCCAGCAGGTCCGCCGCCTCCGACGTGGCGGAGCGGCGGCCCTCGCCCTCGCCCAGCTGCCCCGGCTCCCACATCGCAAAGGTCATCGCCTCGCGCGGTGAGCCGTCCTGGGTGACAGGGACAACCGGCATGCCGATGAGCCGGGCTGCGTGGGCGCCGGGGTCGCGCACCGTGGCGGAGGCGAGCACGAAGGTCGGATGGGAGCCGTAGCGAGCACAGACCCGCCGCAGCCGGCGCAGCAGCGCGGCGAGGTGGGAGCCGAAGACGCCGCGGTAGGTGTGGCACTCGTCGATGACGACGTAGCGCAGCGCCCGCAGGAACGGGGCCCACCGCTCGTGCAGCGGCAGCAGGGAGTGGTGCACGAGGTCGGGGTTGGTCAGCACGAGGTGGGCGTGGTCGCGGATCCAGCGGCGTTCCTCGGTGGCGGTGTCGCCGTCGTAGGTCGCGGCGCGCACCCCGGGCACTGCCATCGCCTGGATCCGGGCGAGCTGGTCGGCGGCCAGCGCCTTGGTGGGGGACAGGTAGAGCGCCGTCGACCCGCGACCGGTGGGGGCCGCCGTGCCCTCCACGACCGCCGACAGCAGCGGCAGGAGGTAGCCCAGGCTCTTGCCCGACGCGGTGCCCGTCGCCATGACGACGTGCGACCCCTGCGTGGGCCAGGTCGGCGGCCTGCCGCTGGTGCGACCAGAGCGAGGTGACCCCGGAGCCGGCACACGCGGCATACACGCTGGGGTCGACCCAGGTCGGCCACCCCGCGGAGGACGCGGCCCGGGCGGGCACCTCGTGGACGTGCAGCAGCCGCCCGGAGCGCGCCCCCGAAGCCAGGGCTCCGAGGGCGGCCTCCGGGTCGAAGAGGGCACGTCCGGAGCCCGCCGCGCCGGGTGCTGTGGAGCCGGAGGTGGACATTGCCGCTACCGTAATCCCGAGGGCAGACGGTCGGACCGCCTGCTCACTCGTGAGGGCAACTGAAAGGGTGACCGTGGACCTGTCGGTCTCCAGCAGCGAGCAGGGCGCCGTGACGATCGTCCACGTGGCGGGCGAGATCGACGTCTACACCGCTCCGCTGCTGCGTGAAGTGCTGGACAAGCAGGTGGCCGCTGGCCGGACCGACCTCGTGGTGGACCTCGAGAAGGTCACGTTCATGGACTCCACCGGGCTCGGCGTGCTCGTCGGCCGGCTCAAGCTGGTCCGTGGCCAGAACGGCACGCTGCGCATCGTCAGCGCCCAGGATCGGATCCTCAAGGTCTTCAAGATCACCGGTCTGGACAAGGTGTTCCACATCTACCCGACCGTCGACGCGGCCGCCGAGGCGTCGAACGCCTGAGGTGTCAGCGGCGCCAAATCGCTGTGACGATGCTCACCCGTGCTTCCAAACCCTGTGACGTGCATTACCCTCACCACCAACGTCCCCTCTGCGGTGCGCCATCGTGGCGCGCCCGTGGGCGGTCCTGAATGATTCCCCATCGAGGAGGATGGAATGTCGCGCCTCGCGCCTGCCGCCACCGCTGCTGACCTGCAGCTTGACGGCACCAATCTCACCCTGGTCTTGGTCGTGCTCGCCATTGCGATCATCGCGCTGGTCATGGGTGTGTTCTTCCGCCGGCAGGTCCTGGCGGCCGACCCCGGCACCGAGAAGATGCAGGAAATCGGCGCTGCCGTGGAAGAAGGCGCGCAGGCCTACCTTGCCCGGCAGTTCAAGACCCTCGGCATCTTCGTCGTCCTCGTCTTCGGGCTCCTGCTCCTGCTCCCTGCTGACACCGGCGGGGTCCGCTGGGGTCGGTCCGCCTTCTTCGTCGTGGGTGCGCTGTTCTCGGCCGCCATCGGCTACTTCGGCATGAGCCTGGCCGTGAAGGCCAACGTCCGGGTGGCCTCCGCCGCCCGCGACGGCGACCGTGACAGCGGCATGCGGATCGCGTTCCGCACCGGTGGCACCGTCGGCATGGCGACCGTGGGTCTCGGCCTGCTCGGCGCCTCGGTCGTCGTCCTGCTCTACAAGGGCGACGCCCCGAAGGTCCTCGAGGGCTTCGGTTTCGGTGCTGCTCTCCTCGCGATGTTCATGCGTGTCGGTGGCGGCATCTTCACCAAGGCTGCCGACGTCGGCGCCGACCTCGTCGGCAAGGTCGAGGCCGGCATCCCCGAGGACGACCCGCGCAACGCCGCGACGATCGCCGACAACGTGGGAGACAACGTCGGCGACTGCGCCGGCATGGCTGCCGACCTCTTCGAGTCGTATGCCGTGATGCTGGTCGCCGCCCTCATCCTGGGCTCGGCGGCCTTCGGCGAGTTCGGTCTGGTCTTCCCGCTGATCGTCCCGGCCATCGGTGCGGTCACCGCCCTGATCGGCGTCTTCATCACCCGCGTCAAGCCGGGCGAGAACGCCCTGTCCGCGATCAACCGCGGGTTCTACATCTCGGCGGGCATCGCTGCTGTGCTCTCCGGCGTCGCCGCCTACGTCTACCTCCCCGACACGTTCGCCGGGCTGGGGTCGAGCAACGAGGGGATCAACGCCCTCACCGGCGACCCGCGTCGCTCGGCACTGCTCGCCGTCATCATCGGCATCGTCCTGGCCGCGGTCATCCTCTGGCTGACCGGCTACTTCACCGGCACCGACAAGCGCCCGACCAAGGACGTCGCCCGCACCTCGCTCACCGGGGCGGCCACGGTCGTGCTGTCCGGTATCGGCGTGGGTCTCGAGTCGGCGGTCTACACGGCCGTCATCATCGGTGCCGCCGTCTACGCCGCGTTCCTGCTCGGTGGCGGCTCGGTCGTGCTGTCGCTGTTCCTCATCGCGCTGGCCGGCTGTGGCCTGCTGACCACGGTGGGCGTCATCGTGGCCATGGACACCTTCGGGCCGGTCTCCGACAACGCCCAGGGCATCGCGGAGATGTCCGGGGACGTCGACGGCGAGGGCGCGCAGATCCTCACCGACCTCGATGCGGTGGGCAACACCACCAAGGCCATCACCAAGGGCATCGCCATCGCGACGGCGGTGCTGGCGGCCACCGCGCTGTTCGGCTCCTACTCCGACGCGTGGCAGTCCAAGTACCAGCCGATCCTGCAGGGTCTGCAGCAGAAGGCCCAGACCGGCGCCCTCTCCCAGGCCCAGATCGCCGAGATCCAGAAGCAGCTCACCCAGTTCGACCTGCAGATCGTGACGCCGAGCGTGCTGGTCGGTCTGCTGCTCGGTGCGGCAGTGGTGTTCCTGTTCTCGGGTCTGGCCATCAACGCGGTGACCCGCGCGGCCGGCGCCATCGTCTTCGAGGTGCGTCGCCAGTTCCGCGAGCACCCCGGGATCATGGACTACACCGAGAAGCCCGAGTACGGCCGCGTCGTCGACATCTGCACCAAGGACTCGCTGCGTGAGCTCGCCACGCCCGGCCTGCTCGCCGCCCTGACACCTGTCGCGGTTGGCTTCGGTCTCGGCATCGGCCCGCTCGCCGGCTTCCTCGCCGGCGCGATCGGCACCGGCTGCCTGATGGCGGTGTTCCTGGCCAACTCCGGTGGCGCCTGGGACAACGCGAAGAAGATCGTCGAGGACGGCACGCACGGCGGCAAGGGCAGCGAGGCCCACGCGGCCACGGTGATCGGTGACACCGTCGGTGACCCGTTCAAGGACACCGCTGGTCCGGCGATCAACCCGCTGATCAAGGTCATGAACCTCGTCTCGGTGCTCATCGCCCCGGCGATCGTGACCCTGTCCTTCGGTGACGACCGCAACAACCTCGCCCGCTACGGCATCGCCGCCGCCGCGCTGATCATCGTCGTCGCAGCGGTCGCGATCTCCAAGACGCGCGACCTCGCGATCGGTGGCGAGGAGGACGGCCAGAGCGCGGCTCGGGTCGACGCCGTCGCTCCGGACGCGGGCGAGGCCGAGACGGCGCCGGGTCAGGTCGTCGACGAGACGACCGGCACGGTCGAGGAGCCAGTGAACCGCTAGCTCCTGCACGGCATACCGAAGCGGCCGGCTCACCCCTCGGGGCGGGCCGGCCGCTTCGTTGTCCCGTCCGCGGCGCCCGCAACCTAGGCTGGGGCCATGCAGAGTCCGCTCTTTGACCAGGCCAACCTCGAAGTCCAGGCGCAGCAGCGGTTCGCGCTGCAGAACCCCCAGATGCTGCGCGTCCACCTCGGTGGCGACGTGCTCGCGGTCAAGGGCGCGATGGTGTCCTACCAGGGCCAGATCCGGTTCGACCACGAGAAGGCCGGCAGCGTCGGCAAGCTGTTCAAGAAGGTCGTCACCGGCGAGGACGTCTCGCTCATGCGGGTGTCCGGCGACGGCGACGTGTTCTTCGCCTCCGAGGCCGGGTTCGTCTTCCTCGTCGAGCTCACCGGCGATGCCCTGAGCGTCAATGCCCGCAACCTGCTGGCCTTCGACTCCAGCATCGAGTGGGACATCAAGCGGGTGCAGGGAGCCGGGATGCTCAGCGGCGGCCTGTTCAACACCACCTTGCAGGGCGCCGGCACGGTCGCGATCCACACCGTCGGCCAGCCGGTCATCCTCGACTGCAGCCAGCAGCCCACCTTCGTCGACGTGCAGGCCTGCGTGGGCTGGTCGGCCAACCTCGTGCCTCAGGTCGTCTCGAGCATGAACGTCCGCTCGATGCTGCGCGGCGGGTCCGGCGAGGCGTTCCAGTACGCGTTCTCCGGTCCGGGGTTCGTCATCGTCCAGCCCAGCGAGTGGACCCCGCCGGCCGGCGGCGGCGGTGGGGGTGGCGGCGGCTTCAACCTCGGCGGGCTGCTCGACGGATGAGCACCCCGACACCGGTAGCCGACCCCGAGCTGGTCGCCCGCCTCCGGGCCGACCTGGAGGCGGCGGCATACACGGTCGAGGCGGTCGGTGACCTGCTCGGGCCGCTGGCGTCCGCGGCCCTGGACCGCGAGCAGATGATTCCCGCCCAGCGGGTCACCGCGGGCTCGGGCACGCCGCTGGCCACGCTGGTGAGGCTCTTCGGACTCGGCGACGCCGTAGACAGCGAGGAGGCCGCGGAAGCGCTGCCGACCTTGGGTCTGTCCGGCGCCATGTCCCTCGGGATCGTCCGCGAGCAGGGGCCCGGCTTGGTCGCGACCTGCGACCTGCGGCCCTACGGCGACGAGGACCACGCCTGGTGGATCGCCTCCGACCTCACCGAGCTGCAGACCCGGGCACCGCTTCGTGAGGACCACGTCCTGGGGATCGGGGGCGCGTCGACGACGTTGGCCTCGTGGACTCCGCGACCCGCCGTCGAGCGTGCCCTCGACCTCGGCACGGGCTGTGGCATCCAGGCCCTGCACCTCGGCGGGCACGCCCGGAGGGTCACCGTCACGGACATCTCCGCGCGGGCCCTGGACTATGCCCGGTTCAACGCCGTCCTCAACCACTGCGACTGGGAGGTTCTCCAGGGTTCGATGCTCGGTCCCGTCGCAGGTCAAGAGTTCGGGCTCATCGTCAGCAACCCTCCCTTCGTCATCACCCCCCGGACCCCCGACGTGCCCCTGTTCGAGTACCGCGACGGTGGGCAGGCCGGCGACGCGCTCGTCGCCGACCTCGTGCGCTCGATCGGAGCGCACCTCGCACCCGGCGGCGTCGCCCAGTTCCTCGGCAACTGGGAGATCGTGGGCGGCGCCGACTGGCGCGACCGGGTCCGCGGCTGGGTGACCGGCACCGGGCTCGACGCGTGGGTCGTCCAGCGTGATGTCCAGGACCCCGCCGAGTACGCCGAGACCTGGTCGCGCGACGGCGGGCACCACAGCGCCACCACGGAGTTCGCCACGATGTATGCCGCGTGGCTCGACGACTTCGCCTCGCGCGGCGTGAGTGCGATCGGGTTCGGTGTGGTCACGCTCCAGCGACCCGTGGGGGAGCGCGAGCCGTTCGTCGAGCTGACCGAGGCGACTGGCCCGGTGGCGACGCCGATGGGACCGCACGTCCTGTCCGGGCTGCGGGCCCGGACCTGGCTCGCCGAGCACACCGACGACGAGGTGCTCGCCGTCGCGTGGCGCTGCGCCGCGGACGTGACCGAGGAGCGGCACGGCCGGCCGGGCGAGGAGGACCCGTCGGTGATCCTGCTGCGTCAGGGTGGAGGCCTGGGTCGCACGGTCCGGCTCGACACGGTCGGTGCCGCGCTCGTCAGCGTCTGTGACGGCACCTTGCCCGCGGACGGAGCGCTCGCGGCGATCGCCGAGCTGCTCGACCTGGCTGTCGACGAGGTGCGTTCTGGTGCCGTCCCGCTCGTGCGTGAGCTCGTCGCCGGGGGCCTGCTGGTCTGAGGCCCAGGGTCCCCGGGGCTCGATGTAAACGCGCCGGTGATCACCGGCGCGTTTACATCGAACCGGGTCGCAACGAGTGAGTGACAGCCGGGACATTCGTCAGGGCGAGGGGCATTTGCGCAGGTAGAAAACCCGCTTGTGAGTGAGCGCTCACTCACTTACTCTTGGTGACATGTCCCCACGCGCCCCCGCGATGGCACCGGAAGACCGCCGGGCCTCGATCATCGCGGCCACGATCCCGCTGCTCCGCGACAAGGGACGCGGGATCAGCACCCGTGACATCGCCCGTGCCGCCGGTATCGCCGAGGGCACCATCTTCCGGGTCTTCGAGAGCAAGGACGAGATCATCCTCGCCTGTGTCCACGAGGCCTTCGACACGACGACGTTGGTGGCCGAGCTCGCGGCGGTCGACCGCTCGCTCCCCTTGCACGACCGACTCGCGGCAGCGGTCACCGTGATGCAGACGCATCTGCAGGGCATCTTCGCGCTGATGAGCGTGCTCCAGTCGTCGGGCCAGCCGCTCCATCGGCCCACCGGCACGGACGCGCGCCGCCGCCGCCAGGAGGGAACGGTCGAGCTCGACAACGCGTTCACCGACCTGATCGGCGACGACACCAGACTGCTGCGCATCCCGGTCAAGAACTTCATCGGCTACCTGCGCATGCTGACCCTTTCCAGCGTCCACCCGATGCTCGACGGCCGGGAGTCCAGCCCATCCGAGCTGGTCGACGTCGTCCTCGAGGGCGCCCTCAGGCGTCCCGCAACGCCCAGCCGCTCCACCGCCGCGTCGCGCACGCCAGCCGCCGCGGGCCGCATCTCAAGGGGGAAGAAGTAGTGCTCATCCGGATCATTCGCGACTACCTGCGACCGTACCGGGGCCTCGTCGCCGTGCTCGTCGCACTGCAGCTCGTCGGCACGATCGCGTCGCTCTACCTGCCGAGTCTCAACGGCAAGATCATCGACGAGGGGGTGGCCAAGGGCGACACCGGCTTCATCATGCGCACCGGAGGGTGGATGCTCGCCGTGTCGCTGGTCCAGATCGTCGTGACCATCGCCGCCACCTACCTCGGAGCGAAGTCGGCGGCGGGCCTCGGCCGCGACCTGCGGGCGGGGATCTTCGCCCGGGTCGGCGACTTCTCCGCCCAGGAGGTCTCCCGCTTCGGGGCGCCCACCCTGATCTCCCGCAACACCAACGACGTCACCCAGGTGCAGACGGTCGTCTTCATGGGTGCGGCGATGATGGTGTCTGCGCCGATCATGATGGTCGGCGGCATCGTCATGGCGTTGCGCGAGGATGTCGGGCTCTCGTGGCTCGTGGCCGTCGCGGTGCCCCTGCTCGCGCTGTCCGTGGCCCTGGTCATCCGCAAGATGATCCCCAACTTCCGCCTCATGCAGGAGTCGGTCGACTGGGTCAACCGCGTGCTGCGCGAGCAGATCACCGGTATCCGGGTGGTCCGGGCGTTCGTCCGCGAGGACCACGAGCGGGCCCGCTTCGCCGACGCGAACACCCAGTACACCGGCACGGCGCTCGCGGTTGGACGGCTGATGGCCCTGGTGTTCCCAATCGTCATGCTCATCTTCAACGCGTCCACCGTGGCCGTCCTGTGGTTCGGCTCGCACCGCGTCGAGAACGGTCAGATGCAGATCGGTGAGCTGACCGCCTTCATGAGCTACCTCATGCAGATCCTGATGTCGGTGATGATGGCGACCTTCATGTCGATGATGATCCCGCGCGCCACGGTCTCGGCCGGACGCATCGCCGAGGTCCTCGACACCGACTCCACCGTGGTGCCGCCGGCCGCGCCGGTGGCGATCCCCACGACGGGCACCTCCGTCGAGCTGCGTGACGTCGAGTTCTGCTACCCGGGCGCGGACGTGCCCGTGTTGCAACGGATCTCGATGACCGCCGAGTCGGGGAAGACCACTGCGATCATCGGCAGCACGGGTGCCGGCAAGTCCACCCTGCTCTCGCTCATCCCGCGGCTCTACGACGTCACCGGTGGCACGGTGCGTCTCGGTGGTGTCGACGTGCGTGAGGCCGCCCTCGAGGACGTCTGGGCCCGCATCGGCCTGGTGCCCCAGAAGCCCTACCTGTTCACCGGCACGGTGGCCTCCAACCTGCGCTACGGCGACTCCGAGGCCACTGACGAGGACCTCTGGGAAGCGCTGCGGATCGCGCAGGCCGAGGACTTCGTGCGCGCGATGCCGCAGGGCCTGGACTCGCCGATCGCCCAGGGCGGCACCAACGTGTCGGGCGGGCAGCGACAACGGCTCGCCATCGCACGGGCCCTGGTGGCCAAGCCCGAGGTGTTCCTGTTCGACGACAGCTTCTCCGCCCTGGACCTGTCGACGGACGCGAGGCTGCGCTCCGCACTGCGCCCGGTGACCCGGCATGCCGCGGTCATCGTGGTGGCGCAACGCGTCTCCACGATCATCGATGCCGACCACATCGTCGTCCTCGACGACGGCGCGGTGGTCGGTGCCGGCCGCCACGACGAACTGCTCGAGACGTGTCCGACCTATGTCGAGATCGTCGAGTCCCAGCGATCTGCAGAGGAGGCCGCGGCATGAGCGACCGGACAGGGAAGCCGGGTCCCACGCTCCGCGTGGGCGCACACGAGCGAGGGACGAGCGAGGCGCGGAGCGAGCGCGGGAGGGCGCAATCATGAGCAGCGGCGAAGGTGTGAAGACGGAAGAGGAGAAGGCAGCCGAGGCGCGCCGCGGCCCGGGGGCCAACGCCGCCCAGCGTCGGGGTCCGATGACCATGGCGATGCCGGGGGAGAAGTCGCAGAACTTCGGCCCGTCGGCCAAGCGGCTGCTGTCGCTGCTCCGTCCGGAGCGGACGTCGCTGTATGCCGTCCTGGCCCTCGCCGTGTCGAGCGTCGCCCTCAACGCCGTGGGACCCAAGATCCTGGGCAGGGCGACCGACCTCATCTTCGCGGGCTTCGTCGGGAAGACGCTGCCTCCCACCGCGACCCGAGACCAGGTGGTGGCGGGGCTGAGAGCCCGGGGAGAGGACACTCGCGCCGACCTGGTCGCCAAGATGGACCACCTCGTGCCCGGACAGGGGATCGACTTCGGCGCCGTGGGCCGGGTCCTGCTCTTCGTCCTCGCGCTCTACGCCGTCGCGAGCGTGCTCTCGTGGGCGATGGGCTGGATCCTCACCGGGGCGGTCAACCGTACGATCTTCAACCTGCGGCGCGACGTCGAGGACAAGCTCAACCGGCTGCCGCTGCCGTACTTCGACAACCAGCCGCGGGGTGAGCTGCTGAGCCGGGTCACCAACGACATCGACAACGTCGCCCAGAGCATGCAGCAGACGCTGAGCCAGATGCTGACGTCGTTGCTGACGGTGGTGGCGATGGTCGGCATGATGCTCTACATCTCGCCACTTCTGGCGCTGATCGCGCTCGTCACCATCCCGGTCACGATGTTCGTCACGGCTGCCATCGGCAAGCGCTCGCAGAAGCACTTCATGCAGCAGTGGAAGTCGACCGGCGAGCTCAACGGGATCGTCGAGGAGTCGTTCACGGGGCACCAGCTCGTCAAGGTGTTCGGCCGGGAGGACGAGGTGCGAGCCTCGTTCAAGGCCAAGAACGACGACCTCTTCGACGCAGGCTTCGGCGCCCAGTTCATCAGCGGCATCATCATGCCGACGATGATGTTCATCGGGAACCTCAACTACGTCGTCATCGCGGTCGTCGGCGGTCTCCGGGTGGCCAGCGGGTCGATGAGCCTGGGCGACGTGCAGGCCTTCATCCAGTACTCACGGCAGTTCACCCAGCCACTCACCCAGGTGGCTTCGATGGCCAACCTCTTGCAGTCCGGAGTGGCTTCTGCCGAAAGGGTCTTCGAGGTCATCGACGCCCCCGAGCAACGGCCGGACTCGGCCTCGCCGACGACGCTGGACGACCCGCACGGACGCGTGCAGTTCGAGGACGTGTCGTTCTCCTACGACCCGGCCACGCCGCTCATCGAGCACCTGGACCTCAGCGTGGAGCCCGGCCAGACCGTGGCGATCGTCGGGCCGACGGGTGCCGGGAAGACCACGCTGGTCAACCTCATCATGCGGTTCTACGAGCTCAACTCGGGACGGATCACGCTCGACGGTGTCGACATCACCGACCTCACCCGCCACAACCTGCGTGGCGAGATCGGGATGGTGCTCCAGGACACCTGGCTGTTCGGCGGGACGATCCGCGACAACATCGCCTACGGCCGACCGGGGGCCAGCGAGGAGGAGGTCGTCGAGGCGGCCACCGCCACCTACGTCGACCGGTTCGTGCACTCCCTGCCCGACGGCTACGACACGGTGCTCGATGCCGAGGGCGGCAACATCAGCGCGGGCGAGAAGCAGCTCATCACGATCGCCAGGGCGTTCCTGTCCGACCCGGCGCTGCTCATCCTCGACGAGGCGACCAGCTCGGTCGACACCCGCACCGAGCTGCTGGTGCAGAAGGCGATGTCGGCCCTGCGGCACGACCGCACCAGCTTCGTCATCGCCCACCGGCTCTCGACGATCCGCGACGCCGACGTGATCCTCGTCATGCGTGACGGCGCGATCGTCGAGCAGGGGTCGCACGAGGAGCTGCTGGCCGCCGACGGCGCCTACGCCGAGCTGTATGCGGCGCAGTTCAGTGGTGCGGCAGTGGACGTGGACACCGGCGAGGCGCCCGCGCCCGACCTGGCGGGCGCTCCTGCCTGAGGCGCCTCCGCTCACCGCAGAGGTATGCCGCGTGGCCGGGTCGGCCACGCGGCATACCTCTTGCCTGTCAACAGGTTTCGACAGGTGCCGCCTCCGCGATGCGGTACTCGGAGCGTTCGTCGAGAAGCAGCGGGATGAGCGGCTGGTCCTCCTGAGCCATGGTCACGAAGGCACCGGAAGCGTTGCGCTTCCACGTGATCCCATGGGCGCGGAGCACAGGGGCCAGCTCGTCACGCTGGGCGGCGGTGAGCTGGTAGCCACACATCGGCTCGGGCTCGACCTCGCCGGACGACTCGGGGATGACGTTGTCCTGACCGGCGAAGTAGACGACCCCGGACCGCTCGGCGCCCTCCCGGGTCACCCGCTGCGCTGCCGCGGCCGTCTCGCGCACGAGGGTCTCGCGGTTCTCCAGCACCATCTGCGCGCTGCCGACCGCGCTCGTGTAGTTGACCTCGACCCGTCTGCGGTTGAGCAGCGTCGGGTCGGCGGACTCGGCGTCGTCGAGCGGCCGGTTCGCAGTCTCGCTCAGCATGCCCACGACGTGGGCCAGCCCGGCGTAGTTGCGCAGGATGCGGGCCTGCTCGTCACCGGCGACCTGGAGGAACTGCTCACCATCCTTGACGTAGAGGCCGTACTCGCCCGCCGTGTAGCCGAGTACCTCGACCTGCGCGGCCGAGTACTCCTCGCTCATCGTCTTGGCGAGGTCGTGGATGGTCGGGTCCGCCTGGCGGTTGCGCGGCCACAGCTGGAGCAGGTCGGTCTTGTAGTACTGGTTCGGACCGTACTCGTGCAGGTCGTTGAGGACGTCGGGCTTCCAGTCTCGGATGACCTTGGTGATCGCGGTGGCCTCGGGGGACTCCAGGGCCATGTAGTCCCGGTTGACGTCGAGGCCCTGGGCATTCCCGCGGGTGTTGGCCTCCCAGCCGTCCGGGTTGGCGTTGATGAAGAGCACCGTCGTGCTCTTCAGCAGCCTCGTCCAGGCCGGGTCCGTCGTCGAGGCCATGTCGCGGGCGAGCTGCATGCACGCCTCCCGCCCCGAGGGTTCGTTGCCGTGGACGGAGCAGGTGTACATCAGGACGGAGCCGCCCCTGGCGGCTGCGGCTGACTTCGGTGCGGGGGCTCCGACCTGCACGAGCTGCAGGGGCCGACCCTGCGTGGTGCTTCCGATGCGCGTGACCCGGACGCGCTCGCTGCTCGCGTCGAGGTCGCGCCAGAACTTCTGCGACTGGGCCACGGTCGTCCAGGTCGCCCCGTTGCTGTCCTCGAACGGGGTCGTCAGGTTGCTCGGCGCTGCCTGGAGCGCCTTGCGCAGCGAGGTGTCGGGTTGGTCGGACACGGCCGTCGTCGTGGCGGCGCCGCTGGTGCCGAGCACGGCGGCGACGGCCACGAAGGTGGCTGTCCGACGACTGGAACGGGGCAGGTGCATTGGTCTCCTCCTAGGTCCTGAGCCAGGGCCCCTCCCGTGTGTGCGGACGCGGTATGCCGATTTGCCCCAGCTTCGATGGATCTGTCCACCATCGGTCACGGGAGGGCGGCTGTCCACCGCAAGCCCAGGGGCGCGCCACGTCGCCGCGCCGCCCTGCTTCGCGTGCGCCCATTCGCCGGATCGCCTCCGGCGGCGACCGGTTCGCCAGCGGCGGCCGCCCATCGCCCCGGGTGACGGCCTCCCGGGTGCCGAAACAAGGCCTACGCCCTAGGTTGGCCTGAGGTCCGCCGACGTATCGCCCAGGAGTCGTTGATGAACGCGCTTGCCCCCTTCGCTCTACCCGCTGTCGAACCCCTCATCGACGCCAACTGGCTCGACTACACGTTCGTCGCGATCTACTTCGCGTTCGTGCTCGGCATCGGTGTCATGGCGCGGCGATCGGTCTCCGACTCGATCGACTTCTTCCTGTCGGGGCGTTCACTGCCCGCCTGGGTGACCGGCCTGGCCTTCATCTCGGCCAACCTGGGTGCCGTCGAGATCATGGGCATGTCGGCCAACGGCGCCGAGATCGGGCTGCCCACAGTCCACTACTTCTGGGTCGGCGCGATCCCGGCGATGCTCTTCCTCGGCGTCGTGATGATGCCGTTCTACTACGGCTCCAAGGTGCGGTCCGTCCCCGAGTTCATGTTCCGGCGGTTCGGCACCGGGGCCCACCTGGTCAACGCGATCAGCTTCGCCTTCGCCCAGCTGCTCATCGCGGGCGTCAACCTCTACCTCCTCGGCTCGATCGTGCACGCGCTCCTCGGCTGGCCGCTGTGGGTCGCCCTGATCGTCGCCGCCGCGATCGTGCTGTCCTACATCACCCTCGGTGGCCTGTCGGCGGCGATCTACAACGAGGTGCTGCAGTTCTTCGTCATCGTCGCGTCGCTCCTGCCGCTCACCCTGATCGGCCTGCACCGCGTGGGCGGTTACGGGGGCCTGAAGGACAAGATCACGGCGTTCGCCGACTCCGCGCCGGCCAACGCCAAGGTCGCACCGGCTGCGCAGCAGCTCGAGTCCTGGCCTGGCCAAGCCCTGTCCGGCTTCGACTCACCGTTCTGGTCGGTCGTCGGCATCGTCTTCGGCCTCGGCTTCGTGCTCTCCTTCGGCTACTGGACGACGAACTTCGTCGAGGTGCAGCGGGCGATGGCGTCCAAGTCGATCTCGGCGGCCCGCAAGACGCCCATCATCGGCGCCTTCCCGAAGATGTTCGTGCCGTTCCTGGTCATCTTCCCCGGCATGGTCTCGGCCGTGCTGGTCAAGGAGATGATCGACCTCAAGGGCGGCGGCACCCCAGCGGGCGGCGCATCGGGCGAGGGCGTGAAGTACAACGACGCCCTCCTGCTGCTGATGCGCGACATCCTCCCCAACGGGCTCCTGGGACTCGCCATCGCAGGCCTGCTGGCCGCCTTCATGGCCGGCATGGCCGCGAACATCTCCGCCTTCAACACGGTCTTCAGCTACGACTTGTGGCAGCGCTACATCCGCAAGGACCACAGCGACGACTACTACCTGCGAATCGGGCGGCTGGCCACGGTGGCGGCGACCCTCATCGCGATCTTCACGGCCACCCTGGCGAGCAGCTTCTCCAACATCATGGACTACCTGCAGACGCTCTTCGGGTTCTTCAACGCACCGCTGTTCGCGACGTTCATCCTCGGTATGTTCTGGAAGCGGATGACGGCGACCGCCGGTTGGGTGGGCTTGTCCAGCGGCACGCTCTCGGCGGTGCTGGTCGCCTTCCTCTCCGAGGATGCGTTCGGCTCGGCCAGCCAAGGCGTCATCCCCCTCTCGGGACAGGGTGCGAGCTTCGTGGCCGCGTCGACGGCGTTCGTGGTCGACATCGTCCTCAGCGTGGTGGTCAGCCTGGTGACGAGGCCGAAACCAGTCTCGGAGCTCAAGGGACTGGTCTACTCGGAGACGCCCAAGGAGGATCTCGTCGACCCCGAGGAGGCGACCCTCCCGTGGTACCAGCGCACCATGCCGCTCGCAGGCATCGCGCTCGTCATGGTCCTCATCCTCAACTTCGCGTTCTAAGGGAGGCTGCACATGTCCGACAAGACCGTCGACCCCTCGGCCAAGGCCGCGGGCGGCCACACCGCAGGCGCCTTCGACATCCGCAACATCATCGGGTCCCTGCTCGGGATCTACGGCGTGCTGCTCGTGGTGGCAGGCCTCTTCATGGACAAGGCGGAGGCCAAGACCGGTGGCGTCAACGCCAACCTCTGGACGGGGCTGGCGCTCCTGGTGGTCGGTGCCGCCTTCTTGCTGTGGGCGCGGGTCAAGCCGATCATCGTCCCGCCCGACGTCGAGCGCGTTGAGGACGACCCCACCCGGCCGGCCCCGAAGCGTCGCCCAAGCGGCCACTGAGCCGCGGGCCTCAGTCGAGCGGGCGGCCCCGCAGGCCGAGCTGCTCGACCCGTGGCAGGTGTCGACGTAGTCGGGTCGTGAACTCCTCGAAGGTGCTGGGCGGTGACCCCCAGGCGCGCTCCGCGAACGCGCAGAGACGAGGCACGAGCTGGTATGCCGCCTGCGTGGCGTCCGGCACGTACTCGGTCCACAGCTGGCACTGGGCCCCGATCACGAGGGCCCGTTCCTCGTCGGACAGCTCGTCCGGCACGACCGACCAGTCGAAGACGTCCTCGAGCCGGGTGAGTCCGCCGATCGCCAGCGGCTCGCCCTCGGGGTCGGCCTGGTAGTAGTCGAAGTAGAGGGACTGGTTGGGGGCCATCACGACCTCGTGCCCCGCCTTCACGCCGCGCACGCCTTCGTCGGCGCTGCGCCAGGCCATGACCACGGCATCCCCGGGGCGCTGTGCCTCGAGGATCTCGTCCCAGCCGACGAGCCGCTTGCCGTGCTCGGCAAGGACCTTCGCAGCATGGTCTGTGAACCAGCCCTGCAGCTCGCGCGGTTCGGTGAAGCCGAGCTCGGTCATCCGCTCACGCGCGACCGAGGACTGCTCCCACCGGGTCGTCGGGCACTCGTCGCCGCCGATGTGGACGTAGGGGCCCGGGAAGAGCTCGGCCACCTCCGACAGCACCGCCCCGACGAACTTCAGCGCCTCGTCGCTGGTCCCCAGGACGTCGTCGGAGATGCCCCAGACCTGGCGCACCGCAACGGATCCCGACGGGTCCGTCCCCAGCGCAGGGTAGGCGGCGATCGCCGCCTGCATGTGCCCCGGCAGGTCGATCTCCGGGACCACCGTGATGCCTCGCTCCGCGGCATACCGGACGATCTCGCGCAGGTCGTCCTTGGTGTAGAAGCCGCCGTGCCGCACGCCGTCGTAGCTGAACTCGGTCTGGTCGTGGCTCATCCGTCCCACCAACGATGCCTCGCGCCAGCCGCCGACCGAGGTGAGCCGCGGGTAGGCGTCGATCTCCACCCGCCAGCCCTGGTCGTCGGTGAGATGAAGGTGCAGGACGTTGAGCCGGTGCAGGGCGAGCACGTCCAGGAGGTTCAGCACGAAGTCCTTCGGCAGGAAGTGTCGGGCGACGTCGAGCATGACCCCGCGCCACGCGAAGGCGGGCTCGTCCTCGACGAGGACGGCGGGCAGCGACAGCTCGGCGCGGTCGCCGGAGTCTCGCCTGGCCGAGTCGACCAGCTGGCCGAACGTCGACTCCGCCAGCCGCAGTCCCTCCTGCGCGCCCGCGGCCAGCCGGGCACCGTCAGGTGCGACCTCGATGCGGTATGCCGCGGCGGCAAGGGCCGGGTCCAGCGCTCGCTGCGCCTCTCCCCAGGGATCGGAGGTCGTCCAGTGACCGTCGAGCCGGTCCACCTTCCGAGGCGCAGGCAGCAGGGCGAGGGCAGCGGTGTCATCCATGGGTTCTCACTGGTCGGGTGTCAGGCCGTCAGGCGGCTGGGGTGGTCGTGCGCTGGCGTCGGAGGGACTGGCGGCCGGTGAGGGCGAGGACCGCCGCGGCGGTCACACCGAGGGCGCCGCCGACCACCCACATCAGCCGCGGGCTCAGCTCGAAGAGGGCGCCGGCGAGCGGAGGTGCGATGACGGTGCCGCCGATCGAGGCGGCACCGTAGAGGCTCTGGTAGCGCCCGTGCATACCCTCCGGCGCTCGGTCCGACGCATGCGCGGTGGCGGTCGGCTTGTAGAGCATCTCGCCCGCGGTGACGACGGCGACGGCGACGAGGACGACCACGAGACCGGGGGACGGGGCGACCACGACCCAGCCGATCCCGACGAGCAGGAACCCGAGCGCGATCAGCCGTTCAGGGTGTCGCTCGCGCAGGCGGTGGGCCAGCCACGGCTCGAACACCACGATGAGCGCGCAGTTGAGGGAGATCGTGGTGCCGTAGACCCAGGGCGCGGCGCCGAGGGCGTCGAGCTGCCAGGGGACGGCGGTGTAGGCGAACCGGTAGGCCGTGTCGGCAGCCAGGACGGTCAGCAGCAGGAGGACGAACCGCGGGTCCTGGCGCAGCGCGCCCAGCAGGTGGGCGGTGGCCCCCTCGGGCAGGACGGTGCGGGCGGCCTTGGGCACCACGAACAGGACGACGCCGAGCATCATCAGGCTCGCGAGGGCGTCGATGACGAAGATCGCGCCGAAGTGGTGCACGGCGAGCAGACCACCGAGCGGAGGGCCGAGGACGGTGCCGGCGTTGTTGACCGCCCGCATCCACGCAGAGGCCTGGCGTCGGTGCTCGGTCGGCAGGGCGCTGGTGACGAGGGCGAACGACACGGGTCGCCCAACGCCTCCGAGCGCTCCCATCAGGGCCAGCACGACGGGCAGCCCGGCGGTCGGTGTCGTGGGCACGAGCAGGCAACCCACGGCCGAGGCCAGCGAGGCCAGGGCCAGCGTTGGACGCAGCCCGAACCGGTCGCCGACGGAGCCGCCCGCCAGGTTCCCGGCGATCAAGCCCATGCCCCAGACGGCCGCGATCGACCCGGCGGCGCCCTCGCTCAGGCCGCGGTCGGAGACCAGGTAGAGCGGGATGAAGACCCAGGCCATCGAGCCCAGGGCATTGACGAACCGGCCGACGAGGAGCCACCGGACCCACCGGGGCAGCTCCTTCACGCGGCCGCCACCCCCCGAGCCCCGGAGGTCACCACTGAGCCTCGGAGGTCACCACTGAGCCTTGGAGGTCACCACATCGCCTCGAGGTCGTGGGTCGCGAGGGCCGGCGGATCGTACGTCGGCTGGTAGAGGGTCATCGTGCCGGCGCCCGGCACGACGAGCTGGACGGTGGTGCCCCACGGTTGTTCGACGATCCCACCCTCGAACTCGGCCCCACGGTCGCGGAGCTCGGCCATCGTCGTGGTGAGGTCGTCGCACATCAGCGACAGGTCGAACCGCTGGTCCGTGCCGCCCGCGTGGCCGCCGTGCTCCCACGACGACGGGTGGACGCCGAGCTCGCTGGGGCCGGTGCCGAAGATGAGCCAGCCCCCGCCGGTGTCGGTGCCCGGGTACTGCAGGACGTCGCGGAAGAAGGCGCGCGCGGCGTCGGGGTCCTCGGCGTAGACCAGGGTGTGCAAGGCGGTGATCATGGACCCACCGTAGAAGCCCGGCGTCGCTCGAGCCCGTCGAGGACCACGTCGAGGCCGAACTCGAACTCGCTCTGGTCGTCGCACCAGCCCAGCGTCGACCCCGGGTCGTCGTGCGCCACCTCGCCGAGCATCTCGACGAGGTGTGGGATCTGTTCGGCCATGGCCGCCAGCATCTCCTCCGACGCGTCGCCCGCCGCGGCGTCGCCAGGGTCGAAGAGCTCCTGCGAGAAGCCGATGACCCGACTCCCGAGGGCGTGCAGGGAGTGGTGGGCCAGGTCGTGGCTGAACCCGCCGGCACGCAGGATCCCGACCACCCCGTCGTAGTAGCGCACGATGGCGAGACTCATGGTGGTGCGCGTCTCGAGCACGCCCGGAGCCCAGCGGTGACGCAGCATCACCTGGCGGGCTGCGAGCGCCCGAGCCCGCAGGGTCGCCTGCCAGTCGTCCGCCGGGTCGGGGGCGTCGAGCCCGTCGGCCGCGGCGTTGACCTCGGCCGCGACCTGTTCGACCATCGCGTCGAGCAGGGCCTCCTTGCCCGAGACGTGGTTGTAGAGGGACATCGCCTCGACGCCGAGCTCCTGCCCGATGCGGCGCATCGACACGGCGGTGATGCCTTCGCGGTCGGCCAGCTCGACCGCCGCACGGCTGACCCGCTCGCGGTTCAACGGCTGGCGAGGGGTGCTCGCCGACGTGGGGGACCGCCGGCTGGCGGACTTGCGTCGAGCGGTGTCGGTCACGGGCCTTCTCCGTTGGGGGGTCGTCACGAATGCTAGCCCGCGACGGTTGACAGCCTTACGGTGTAGGTCTAACTTACACCGTAAGGCTTACGCCGTAAGGGACGCGAGCAACCAACACCGGGAGCCACCATGACCCACTCCGACCAGTCCGTCGCACAGCTCGCCTCCCCGCCGAGGGCCCAGCCCTCCGTGGGCCCCCTCGCGGCCGAGCCCTCCGTGGGCCCGCTCGCGAAGCCGCCGACGACCATGCTCGCTGCCGTCCACGAGCGGTACGGCGCCCCGGAGGAGGTTGTCACCGTGCGGACCGTTCCGGTGCCGGACGTCGGTCCAGGCGACGTGCTCGTCCGCGTCGGCGCGGCCTCGGTCAACGCCCTCGACTGGCACTACGTGACGGGGCTGCCGATGTTCGCCCGCCCCACCCTGGGACTGCGTCGTCCCAAGCGGCGGGTCCCCGGCGCCGACGTCGCGGGTGTCGTCGAGGTCGTCGGGCCCCGACGTGACCAGCCTGAGCCCTGGCGACCGCGTCTTCGGGGAGGTGTCGGGCGGCGGGTTCGCGCAGTACGTCGTGGCGCCGGCCCACTGGCTGGTGCCGGTCCCCGACGCGGTGTCGACGGAGGTCGCCGCGACCCTCGGGGTGGCGGCGGAGACGGCGCTACAGGGTCTGCGCGACTGGGGCGGGTTGCAGCCCGGCCAGCGCGTGCTCGTCAACGGCGCCTCGGGAGGGGTCGGCAGCTTCGCCGTCCAGCTCGCCAAGACGCTGGGCGCCTCGCATGTGACAGCCGTGTGCAGCTCCGGCAACGTCGAGGCCGCGCGCAACGCCGGAGCCGACCGCGTCGTCGACTACACCTGCGAGGACGTCCGCGACCTCGGCGACACCTTCGACCTCTTCTTCGACAACGCCGGCACCCTGGGCCTGCGCGACTGCCGCCGTCTCCTGACGCCGGACGGCACCTATGTCATGGTCACCTCGCCCAAGTCCAGGTGGCTGCGTCCGCTGCCGCGGATGCTCAGCGTGCCGGTCTTCTTCGCCTTCGGGGCGCAGAGTGCCCCGGCGTTCAAGGTCGCCTCACGCAGCCGGACCGACCTCGAGCTCCTCGGCGAGCTGGTCGAGTCCGGCCGGCTGACGCCGGTGATGGACCGTCAGTGGGCGCTCGCCGATGCCGCCGAGGCGCTGCGGGTGCAGGGCGAGTTCCACGCCCGCGGCAAGTCGGTGGTCATCCCCGATCGAGCCGCGAGTCACGCACCCGGCATAACGGCTCGTGCAGCCCGAGAGACGGGACGCCCAGGTTGCAGGGGGAGGAAGCGGTGTCGCTCAGGCGAACTGCCAGGACCGCTTGCTCAAGCCGAACCAGAAACCGTCGATGACGCTCTCGTTGTCGAGGCTGCCCGACTCGTATGCCGCGCCCAGGCTCACGTAGAGCGGTGCCCAGTGCTCGGTGCGCGGGTGGGCCTCACGGGCCGCCGGGGCCTTGTTCATGAAGTCGAGGATCGCATCGACGTCCTGGCGCTCGAGGGCCTCGGCGGCCCAGTTGTCGAACTCGGCCGAGGCGGCGGGCGGAGTGCCGTCCGGGCCGCCTGCGGGGTTGAACCAGCGCAGGTTGTGGGTGGTGAAGCCCGAGCCGACGATCAGCGTCCCCTGGTCACGCAGGGGAGCGAGCTTGCGGCCGAGGTCGAACAGCGCCCGCGGGTCGAGGGTCGGCATCGACATCTGGAGCACGGGGATGTCTGCGTCGGGGTACATCTCCACCAGCGGGACGTAGGCGCCGTGGTCGAGGCCGCGGGTCTCGTCGCGGTGGACGGGGGTGTCGCTCGAGTGCATCAGCTGCGCGACCTGGGCCGCGAGCTCGGGCGCACCCGGGGCGGCATACGTGACCTCGTAGTAGTGCCGAGGGAAGCCGTAGAAGTCGTAGACGAGCGGCACGTCGCCGCTGGTCGCGGACAGCGACAGCGGCGCCTGCTCCCAGTGGGCGGAGACCATGAGGATGTTGGCGGGCTTGTCGAACCGCGTCGACCACGCCGCGAGCTGGTCGGTCCACACGCGGGTCGTCGGCCAGCGGCGGGGCGCCGTGGCTGAGGTACAGCACGGGCTGACGGCTGTCGGTCGCGTACGTGCTCATGGCTCAGTCTACCCCACTTACTATTGAATATTCAACTACACGAGACGCCACCGGATGGCGCCACGGAATGGCGTCATGGAATACGGACCTTCCGCGGCGAACTTGACGTCCTCGGATACCGTCATCCGCGACGCCGTGTCCATGCAGCGACGAATCCGCTGCTCACGTTGTCAGAACTGAGGTCTATCCGTGAGTACCGGGCGCAAGCTCGTCATCGTCGAGTCGCCGGCCAAGGCGAAGACCATCGGCGGTTACCTGGGCAACGACTGGGACGTCGAGGCGTCGGTCGGTCACATCCGCGACATCCCCACCCCGTCGGAGATGCCCGCCGACATGAAGAAGGGCCCCTTCGGCCGCTTCGGCGTGGACGTCGACAACGGCTTCGAGGCCTACTACGTCGTCGACTCCGACAAGAAGAAGAAGGTGTCGGAGCTCAAGCGGCTGCTCAAGGGCGCCGACGAGCTCTACCTCGCCACTGATGAGGACCGCGAGGGCGAGGCCATCGCGTGGCACCTGCTCGAGGTGCTCCAGCCCAAGGTGCCGGTCAAGCGGATGGTCTTCCACGAGATCACCAAGGAAGCCATCCAGCGGGCCGCCAACACCACCCGTGACCTCGACGTCGCGATGGTCGACGCCCAGGAGACCCGGCGCATCCTCGACCGCCTCTACGGCTACGAGGTCAGCCCGGTCCTGTGGCGCAAGGTCAAGGCCGGCCTGTCCGCCGGTCGTGTGCAGTCCGTCGCCACCCGCATGGTCGTCGAGCGCGAGCGCGAGCGGATGGCGTTCGTCCGCGCGTCCTACTGGGACGTCGAGGGCGACTTCACCCCGGACGGCGCCGCCAACCAGTTCGGCGCGCGACTGAGTGCCGTCGACGGTGCCCGCGTCGCCACCGGCCGCGACTTCGCCGACGACGGTTCGCTGAAGAGCACGAGCGTCGTCCACCTCGACGAGGAGACCGCGAACTCCATTGCGGCCCAGGTGCTGTCGGCGCAGGTCAAGGTCACCAGCGTCCAGGAGAAGCCCTACACCCGTCGGCCCTCGGCCCCCTTCACCACGAGCACCCTCCAGCAGGAGGCGTCGCGAAAGCTCCGGCTCTCCTCGAAGAACGCCATGCGCGTTGCTCAGCGGCTCTACGAGAACGGCTACATCACCTACATGCGCACCGACAGCACCACGCTGTCGGAGGCGGCCCTCACCGCGGCACGCCAGCAGGCGAGGGACCTGTACGGCGCGGAGTACGTCCCCGATTCCCCTCGCCGCTACGAGAAGAAGGTCAAGAACGCCCAGGAGGCGCACGAGGCCATCCGCCCCGCGGGTGACCGGTTCCGCACCCCGGCCCAGGTCGCCGGCGAGCTGCGCGGGGACGAGTTCGCCCTCTACGAGCTGATCTGGAAGCGCACCGTCGCCTCCCAGATGGCCGATGCCCGCGGGTCGACCGCCACCGTCAAGCTCGGCGGCACCCTCGAGGACGGACGGGTCGTCGAGTTCAGTGCGAGCGGCACGGTCATCACCTTCCGCGGGTTCCTCGCGGCCTATGAGGAAGGTCGGGACGAGGAGCGCGCCACGAAGGCTGCGGAGGCCGAGGAGGAGCGTCGCCTGCCCAAGCTCAGCGAAGGCGTGGCGATCACCACGCTGCGCGCCGACGCGGACGGGCACGAGACCTCTCCGCCTCCGCGCTACACCGAGGCCACCCTCGTCAAGGCCATGGAGGAGAAGGGCATCGGCCGCCCGTCGACCTACGCCTCCACGGTCGGCACCATCCAGGACCGCGGCTACGTCAACACCCGTGGCAACGCCCTCATCCCCACCTGGCTCGCGTTCGCCGTGACGCGTCTGCTCGAGGAGCACTTCACCGAGCTGGTCGACTACGACTTCACCGCCTCGATGGAGGAGGACCTCGACCGGATCGCCGGCGGCGACGAGCAGCGGGCGCGCTGGCTGCACCGGTTCTACTTCGGTGGTGACGGTCTGGGCGTACCCAACGTAGGCGGGTCCGGCGGCGGCCTCGTCGGCGGTTCGGGCCAGGGCCTCAAGCACCTGGTCGAGGACCTCGGAGACATCGACGCGCGCGCGATCTCGACCATCGAGATCGGCGACGGCATCGTCGTCCGGGTGGGGCGCTACGGGCCCTACGTCGAGGAGACCGTTCCGCAGGGAGTGGACCTCTCCACCGGCGAGATGTCCGACGACGCCGCCACCACGCCGCGGCGAGCCACGATCAACGACGACATCGCGCCGGACGAGATGACTCCGGCCCGGGCTCGTGAGCTGCTCGACCAGTCGGCGGACGACGGCAGGGTCCTCGGCCAGGACCCCGCGACCGGCCGCGACATCGTCGCGAAGGCCGGCCGCTACGGCCCCTACGTCACCGAGGTGCTCCCAGAGGACGCCGCGGAGACGTCCGGCACGAAGTCGCGCGGCAAGGCCAAGGTCAAGCCGCGCACGGCCAGCCTGTTCAAGGACATGGACCTCGCGACGATGGACCTCGACACCGCGCTGAAGCTGCTGAGCCTGCCCCGCGTGGTCGGCATGGCGACCGAGGAGGACGGCACCGAGGTCGAGATCACCGCCCAGAACGGTCGCTACGGGCCCTACCTCAAGAAGGGCACCGACTCCCGCTCGCTCACGACCGAGCAGCAGCTCTTCGACATCACGCTCGAGGAGGCACTGGCGATCTACGCCCAGCCCAAGCAGCGCGGCCGCGCGTCGAGTGCTCCGCTCAAGGAGCTCGGCAACGACCCGGTCTCCGGGCGTCCCATGGTGGTCAAGGACGGTCGGTTCGGCCCCTACGTCACCGACGGCGAGACCAACTCGACCCTGCGCAAGGGCGACGAGCCCGAGTCGATCACCCCCGAGCGCGGCGCCGAGCTGCTCGCCGAGAAGCGGGCAAAGGGTCCGACCACGCGCAAGCGGGCCGCCAAGAAGACGACCAGGAAGTCCGCCACCAAGAAGACCGCGGCGAAGAAGACCGCCAAGAAGGCAACGACCAAGAAGGCCTGAGCACCGTGCCGATCGAACCGACGACCGCCCGCCAGCTGGACCACCGCCTCGCCAGCGAGCAGTCCGACCGTCGGCTGCCGTCCGTGGCGGCGGGTCTGGTGCGTGCTGGTGAGCTGGTCTGGTCGGGGGCGGTCGGCACGCTGTCCGGCCGGGCCGACGGCGACCCTGCCACCACCGACACGCAGTACCGCATGGGCTCGATCACCAAGACCTTCGTCGGCGTCGAGGTGCTGCGGCTGCGCGACGAGGGCCGGTTCGAGCTCAACGACGCGATCAGCAGCCACCTCGACGACACCGCGGACACGGGGTTCGGTGGCGTGACGATCGCCCAGCTGCTGTCGCACACCTCGGGGCTGCGGGCCGAGACCTCCGGACCCTGGTGGGAGCGGACGCCCGGTGGCAGCTGGACCGACCTGCTCGCGAGCCGGCCGGCCCTGCGCTTCCGCCCGGGCGCGCGGTTCCACTACTCCAACGTCGGGTATGCCGTGCTGGGCGAGCTCGTGGGTCGGCTCCGCGGGATGCCGTGGGACCAGGCCGTCCGCGCGAATCTCCTTGAGCCGCTTGGTATGCCGCGCACCTCCACCCGGCCCGAGCGCGCCGTCCGCGCCCGGCTGGGGCGTGCACCCGCTGGCCGACCTGCTCCACGCCGAGCCCGAGCACGACGCGGGGACGATGGCCCCGGCCGGACAGCTGTGGTCGACCGTGGAGGACCTCGCCCGCTGGGCTGCCTTCCTCGCCGGTGACACCGCAGGTCTGCTCGCACAGGACACCCTCGACGAGATGTGCCAGCCGATCTCGGTCAACGACGTCCCAGGCCAGGGGTGGGTCAGCGCGCACGGCCTCGCGCTGGCAGCTGTGGAACCTTGACGGCACCAGGTTGGCCGGCCACGGCGGCTCGATGCCCGGCTTCCTCGCCGGCCTGCGGGTCGACCGGGCGACCGGTGACGGCTGTGTCGTGTTCGCCAACGCCACCTCCGGGATGGGGCCGCTCAGCACCGACCTGATGGACCTGCTGGTCGCGGCCGAGCCCCTGCCGGTCCAGCCGTGGAGCGCCGACAGCACCCAGGTCGACCGGCTGGAGCTGGTGGGCGACTGGTACTGGGGCACCACGGCATACGACCTGCGCCTGGCCGGCGACGGCCACCTCGTCCTGGGTGAGCCGGGGAGCCACCGGGGTTCGCGGTTCCGGCCCACCGACACCGGGTGGGTCGGGCTCGACGGCTACCACGAGGGCGAGCCGCTCGTCGTCGTGCGCGACGCAGAGGGGCGCCCGAGCCACCTCGACCTGGGCTCGTTCCGGTTCAGCCGCACCCCCTACGACCCGGCGGCCGACATCCCCGGAGACCTGCACCCCGACCGCTGGCACTGACCTATCCCGGTGCACCAGCTTGGGCTCTTCCGAGCGCCAGCGGGGTACACACAGCCGGGCGCAACCGCCCGAAACGGGCAAAACGTGATGCCCGCGTGATGTGTGCCGAGGACATGTTCTGTCAGGGTTGTGTGGCGAACCCGGACATGTCCGGCGTCACTGCGCCGCCCTAGGGTTCTGCAGAACGCGACGGTGCCCCCTCCGTCGCACCGAGCCGCACGAGGAGGTGCCGGTGCCCATCGACGCCAGCTCTGACGCCAGCTCTGACGCCGGCACCCTCCCCAGGGCCGGCGACGGGCCCGACGCGGCTCGAGCACTGCTCCAGACCCGCGCGCTGACCAAGGAGTTCCGCGGCTTCCGGGCGGTCTCGGACGTCAGCCTGAGCGTCGCCGAAGGCACCGTGCACGCGCTGGTCGGTCCCAACGGTGCGGGCAAGACGACGCTGTTCAACCTGCTGACCGGTTTCCTCGCGCCGACATCGGGCGAGATCCTGTTCCGTGGCGAGGACATCACCGGGCGCCAGCCGGAGCAGATCGCCCACCTCGGGATCGCCCGGTCGTTCCAGATCACCAGCCTGTTCGACCAGATGAGCGCCGTCGACCACGTCGAGCTGGCGCTCGCCTCGCCGACCGGGTCTCGGCTACCGGTTCTGGCGCTCGTCCAGCCAGATGCTCCAGTTCCGCGACCGCGCCATGGACCTGCTCGACCAGGTGGGCCTCGCCGACCGGTCGGGCGCCGCCGCCGGGTCGCTGGCCTACGGCCAGAAGCGTGCCCTCGAGCTGGCGCTCGCGCTCGCCCTCGAACCCCAGCTGCTGCTGCTCGACGAGCCGACCGCCGGGATGGGCCTGGAGGACGTCGACCGCACGATCGCCCTGGTGAAGAAGGTGTCCGAGGGTCGCACGGTGGTGTTCGTCGACCACAACATGCACGTCGTGGGCTCCCTCGCCGACACCGTGACCGTGTTGCAGTCGGGGCAGGTGCTCGCGGAGGGCAGCTACGACCAGGTGCGCCACGACGAGCGCGTCATCACCGCCTACCTCGGACAGGCGGGCTGATGGCGATGGCCAACGGATCGGCGGCGTCGGCCATGGCGTCGACGCTCGAGGTCGCCGGCCTGTCCGCGTGGTACGGCGAGGCCCGCGTGCTCTCCGACGTGGACCTGCGCGTCGCGCCCGGTGAGGTCGTCACGCTCGTCGGCCGCAACGGTGCGGGCAAGACCACCCTGCTGCGCTCGGTGATGGGGCTGCACCGCCAGGTGCAGGGCACCGTCACCTGGGCGGGCCACGAGCTCGGCAAGGCCTCCGCTGACAAGCGGGCCAAGGCCGGCATCGGCTGGGTGCCCGACGACCGCGGCATCTACGCCACCCTGTCCGTCCAGGAGAACCTCCTGCTGCCGCCGGTCACCAGCAAGGCCGACGCCTGGAGCCTGGACCAGGTCTACGAGCAGTTCCCCGTCCTGCACGAGCGGCGTGACTTCCCCGGCACCAAGCTCTCCGGCGGTGAGCAGCAGATGCTCGCCATCGCCCGGGTGCTGCGCACCGGCTCACGGCTCCTCCTCCTCGACGAACCGTCCGAGGGACTCGCACCGGTCATCGTGCAGCAGATCGGCGACATCATCCGCCAGATCAAGGACCAGGGCGTCTCGGTCCTGCTCGTCGAACAGAACGTCACGTTCGCCTCGACCGTGGCCGACCGTCACTACCTCCTGGCCCAGGGGCGGGTCGTGGAGTCCCTCGACAACGCCTCGTTCCAGTCCCGCACCACCGAGCTGCTCGAGTACCTCGGTATGTAGTCGCCGCGCCACCACCCCACGCTCCGACCGCCGGGACCCAGACCGACACATCCACACAGACACATTCAAGTACCTGACCCGCACGACACCCCAGGAGGGGACCATGCAGCGCACCAGAACCAGCCGACGGACCATGGCAGTTCTCGCCACGGCCGTCACCGGAAGCCTCGCGCTCGCCGCGTGTGGCGGGGCCGGCGGACCGAGCTCCGGCGGCGGCAAGATCAGTGACGACAAGGTCGTCATCGGTCTGCTCAACGACCAGTCCGGCGTCTACAAGGACCTGTCCGGCCCCAACTCGAAGGTCGCCATCCAGATGGCCATCGACGACTACAAGGCCAAGTACGGCGACAAGGCCGTGGCCAAGGACATCGAGATCGTCACGGCCGACCACCAGAACAAGCCGGACATCGCCAACACCAAGGCGCAGGAGATGTACGACCGCGACAAGGCCGACATCATCCTCGACGTGCCCACCTCGTCGGCCGCGCTCGCCGTCGCGACGCAGGCCAAGGCGAAGAAGAAGCTCTTCATCGACATCGGTGCCGGCACCACGGCGCTGACCGGTAGCGCAGTGCAACAAGTACACGTTCCACTGGGCCTACGACACCTACATGCTCGCGTCGGGCACCGGTGCCGCGCTGGTCGAGGGCGGCGGCAAGAACTGGTCGATCGTCTACCCCGACTACGCCTTCGGCCAGGACATGACCAAGTCGTTCAGCGCCGCCGTCGAGCGCGCGGGTGGAACGGTGCAGCAGAAGATCGCGACGCCGTTCCCCAACGAGAACTTCGCGACCTTCATCACCAAGGCCGGTTCCTCCAAGCCCGACGTCATCGGGATCATGGCCGCCGGTGGTGACCTGGTGAACTTCGTCAAGCAGTACAACCAGGCAGGCATGGCCGACAAGGCCAAGCTGGCCGTGGGCCTGATGTTCATCACCGACATCCACAGCCTGGGGGTCGACCAGTTCCAGGGCACCACGTTCACCGACGCCTGGTACTGGAACTTCGACGCGCAGAACAAGGCCTGGGCCGACAAGTTCAAGGCCAAGACCAACACCCGCCCGTCCTTCGCCCACGCCGGCAACTACTCGGCCGCGATGAACTACCTCGAGGCCATCCAGTCGACCGGCACCGACAAGTCCGACGACATCGTGAAGGCGTTGGAGGGCAAGAAGATCAACGACATGTTCCTGCGCAACGGCGAGGTCCGTGCGGCCGACCACAACGTCATCCACGACGTCTACCAGGTCAAGGTCAAGAGCAAGGACCAGGTCAAGGAGGACTGGGACTACGAGGAGGTCGTCAAGACCATCCCCGCCGCCGACGCCTACGGCCCGCGTCTCGCCCGCCTGCAAGATGTGAGCTCCGGTATGCCGCCCGCTCGCCCACGCGACCGTGGGACCGCTCGAGCGGGCGGCATACCTCCTCGGCACCACGGACGACCGCACGCCGCACCGACCACGGGAAGACGCCATGACCGCCTTCATCCAGTACACGCTCCAGGGCCTGGCCCTGGGTGGCTTCTACGCGCTGGCCGCGCTGGGACTGGCCGTGATCTTCGGAGTCCTCGGCGTCGTGAACTTCAGCCACGGCGCCTGCTACATGCTCGGCGCCGTGGGTGCCGCCGTCCTGCTCGACTCGACCGGGCTGGGGTTCTGGTGGGCGCTGCCGATCATGACCATCGCCATGTTCCTGTTCGGCGTGCTCATGGAGCGGCTGCTCGTCCAGTGGCTGCTGCGGCTCGACCCGCTCTACAACTTCCTGCTCACCTTCGGGCTGACCCTGCTGCTCGTCGACCTGGTCAAGCGCAAGTACGGCGCGACCGGGCTGCCCTACCCGCTGCCTGCCGGTCTGGGTGGGCGGATCACGGTGGGCTCGGTGTCGCTGTCGACCTACCAGGTGTTCGCTGCCGTCTTCTCGATCGTCGTCTGCGTCGCGGTGTGGCTGGTGCTGACCAAGACCCGCGTCGGCATGATCGTGCGCGCCTCCACCGAGGATGCTGAGCGGTCGCGCGCGCTCGGCATCAACGTGAGTCGTTGGGTGACACCGGTCTTCGGCTTCGGCATCGCCCTCGCAGGTCTCGCCGGGGTGCTGCGGGCGCCCACCGGCTCGGTGAACGCCGACATGGGCGGCTTCTTCATCATCATCCTGTTCGCCGTCGTCGTGATCGGCGGGCTCGGGTCGATCCTCGGGGCCGTCGTCGCAGGCTTCCTGGTCGGCCTCGTCGAGGCCTACGGCCAGGGGTATGCCGGCCGGTTCAGCCAGGTCTTCATCTTCATGCTCATGGCGCTGGTGATCCTGGTCCGGCCCTCCGGCCTCTTCGGCCGTGAGGAGGCGGCGTCATGAGCAGCCAGCTGGAGAGCAAGGTCGATGTCGAGCTGCCCGCCGCGCCGATCTCGGCGGCGCGCCGGCCCGTGGTCCGCTGGGCGATGCTCGCGGTCGGACTCGTGGTGACCCTCGCACTGCCGTGGTTCATCTACCCGCCCGTCGCCATGGACATCGCCGCCTGGGCGCTGTTCGCGATCTCCGTCGACCTGCTGCTCGGCTACACCGGACTGCTGTCCTTCGGGCACGCGGCCTTCTGGGGCACATCGGCCTACACGACCGGACTCATCGCCAGCCACGTCGGCCTGCCGTTCCCGGTCGCGATCCTCGGCGGCGCCCTCGTCGCGATGCTGCTGGCCGTGCCGATCGGCTACCTGTCGGTCAAGCGCACCGGCATCTACTTCGCGATGGTGACCCTGGCCTTCGCCCAGATGATCTACTTCATCGCCAACCAGTGGCGGTCGGTGACCGGTGGCGAGAACGGCCTGCAGGGGATCCCCAAGAACCTCGGCCCGCTGACCGACACCATCAACGCCGACTCGTTCTACTTCTACTACGCCGCGCTGCCCATCATCCTGCTCGGCGTCTTCATCGCCTGGCGCACCGTCAACAGCCCGTTCGGCCGGGTGCTCGTCGCGATCCGGGACAACCCGGCCCGGGCCAGGGCGCTCGGCTACGACGTGGAGCGCTACAAGATCATGGCGTTCGTGCTGTCGGCGGGGCTCGCGGGTCTGGCGGGCGGGGTGTTCTCGATCAGCCACGGTTTCGCGTCGTTGCAGGAGCTGATCTGGACGACCTCGGGCAAGGTCGTGCTCATCACCGTCCTGGGCGGGATCGGCACCCTCTGGGGCGCGGTGATCGGCGCCGGCCTGGTCGTCACCCTCGAGGACCAGCTCGCGTCGTCCGGGTTCAACGGGATCGGGATCGTGACCGGCGCGATCTTCGTGGTGATCGTGCTGGCCTTCCGGCACGGCATCTGGGGCACCGCGCGCAACGGCATCAACGGCTGGCTGCGCAAACGCCGTCACGCCCGCGACCTCTGACCCGTCCCAGCTTTATCGGGTCTAGCGAGGAACATTGACCTTCACCCCAGAAGCGAAGTGGGGTGAAGGTCAACCTTCTTGCTAGACCCGATAAAGCTGTGGTTGGTCAGGAGGGTCCGTCGACCAGGCGGGCGATGCCGTCGAGGATCGTGGCCAGGCCGAAGTCGAGCTCGGTCGCGAAGAAGTCCTCGGGCTCGGTCGGGTCCATCGACTCGCGGGCACCGGACAGCAGCAGCGGAAAGCGGGACGGGTCGGCCAGGGCGTAGAGGTTCTCCGGGTAGGAGTCGCCGCCGGTGCGTGACTCGCCGCCCTCGGTCACGAAGCCGAGCTGGAGCGACTGGCGGATGTGCTGCTGGACGAACCCGTCGATGAGCAGGAGCGACGAGAACCGTTGCTGCGCAGCGAGGTTCGTGGGGGAGAACGCCTGGAGCCCGCACTCGGTCCACAGTGCCGTGTTGGGTGTGGCAGGCGGCTCGCTGAGCGGCACCGTGCACGGTCCAGGGATGGTCGAGCCGGGTGGCCGCGATGGCCCGCGCCCAGCGCTCCAGGCGTCCGCGCCAGCCGCCGCGGGCGGTGATGGCCATGTCCGGTGTGCCGTAGGCGACGTCGAGCATCACGGCATACAGCTCGTCCTTGGAGTCGACGTAGCGGTAGAGCGACATGGTGGTGAGCCCGAGCGCCTCGGCGACCGCCTTCATCGAGACGGCGGCCAGCCCCTCGCGGTCGGCGAGAGCCACGGCGGCCTCGCCGATCTCCTGGATCGAGCGACCCGGCTTGGGTCCCCGCCGGCCAGCTGGCTGCACGCCCCACATGAGCTGCAGGTAGCGAGGCGTCCTGGCCGTGGCGGAATCGCCGGGGCGGGGCTGGGCTTCGGTCACGGGGCGAGTCTAGGGGATTTCAGGAGAAACTGCTTGCGCTATAGACAGTTGCCGTCTACCTTTCCGTGTACCAGCTAAACACTATGCAACATACACAGATAGGAAGACGGCGATGTCGAACTCACCGAGGGCAGGGCGACGCGAGTGGACCGCGCTCGCCGTGCTCTGCCTGCCACTGCTCGTCGCGTCGATGGACGTGTCCGTGCTCTTCTTCGCGGTCCCGTTCATCGCCCGCGACCTGGACCCCTCTGCCACCCAGATGCTGTGGATCTTCGACATCTACGGCTTCGTCCTGGCGGGCCTGCTGCTCACCATGGGCTCGATCGGGGACCGGATCGGGCGCCGCAAGCTCCTGCTGCTCGGGGCCGCCACCTTCTCCGCCGCGTCCCTCGTGGCGGCCTACAGCACCAGTGCCGCCATGCTGATCGGAGCGCGTGCCCTGCTCGGGGTCGGTGGAGCCACGCTGATGCCCAGCACCCTGGCGCTGATCCGCAACCTGTTCCACGACGAGCGTGACCGCGGCAAGGCGATCGCCGTGTGGAGCGCCGTCATGTCCGGTGGCGTCGCGCTGGGCCCGGTGCTCGGCGGGGTGCTGCTCCAGAACTTCTGGTGGGGCTCGGTCTTCCTCATCAACGTGCCGGTCATGGTGCTGCTGCTCGTCGCCGGCCCGTTCCTGCTCCCCGAGTTCCGGTCGGCCGAGCGTCGACCGTTCGACCTGGTCAGCGCCGTCCTCTCGCTCGCGTCCGTGCTGCCGTTCATCTACGCCGTGAAGTCCACCGCCACCGACGGTTGGTCGCTGCCGGCCACCGTCCTCGGGGTCATCGGGCTGGGACTGGCAGCGGTCTTCGTCCATCGGCAGCGCACGGCCGCCCACCCCATGGTCGACCCGGACCTCTTCCGCGACCGCCGGGTCGGTGGGGCGGTCGTCGTCAACATCGTGGGGATGTTCGGGGTCATGGGCAACGCGATCGTGATGACGCAGTACCTCCAGTCGGTGCTCGGCATGAGCCCGCTGCGCGCGGCGCTGTGGGGGCTGGTCCCGTCGGTGGGTGTCGGCGCGGCCGCACCACTGGCCGCCAGTCTCTCCGCCAAGCTCGGCCGCGCGCGCATCATGGCGGGCGGGTTCGCCGTCGCCGCAGTGGGATTCGTGATCCTCGCGACGGTCCACACCGGCAGTCCGCTGGCTGTCGTCCTCGTGGGAGCCGGGGTGGTCGCGAGCGGCACCGTGGCGATCCTGACCCTGGTCACCGACTACGTCCTGGGGGTCGCGCCCCCCGAGCGGGCGGGCGCCGTCTCCGGCCTGTTCGAGACCACCAGCGAGTTCGGCGGCGCCCTCGGCATCGCGATCCTCGGCAGCATCCTCGCCGCGGGCTACCGCAGCCACGTCGACGCGCTGCTCCCGGACGGCCTCTCCTCGGCAGCCCACGCCACCGCCCACGACAGCCTGGCCGGAGCATCCGTCGCGTCGGCCCAGCTGCCCGACCAGGTCGGCGCGGCCGTCCTCGAAGCCGGCCGCACGGCATACCTGTCGGGCATGCGGGTGACCGAGATCGTCGCCGCGGCCACCATGCTCGCCCTGGCCGTCCTCACCGGCCACCTCCTGCGCGGTGAGGAGCCCGCTCCTGCCGCCCAGCCGGAGAAGGCACTTGACCCTCACGCCGCGTGAGGCGTCACAGTGGTGACCATGACCGAGAGGACCCAGACACTGCTCACCGTGGGGCAGGTGGCCGAGCGGCTCGACATCACGGTGCGCACCTTGCACCACTACGACGAGATCGAGCTGCTGCAGCCGAGCGAGCGTTCGACTGCCGGCTACCGGCTCTACACGGAGGACGACCTCACCCGCCTGCAGCACGTGGTGGTCTACCGCCGCCTCGGGTTCACCCTGGAGGAGATCGCACTCCTGCTGGACCACCCCGAGAGCGTCGAGCAGCACCTGCGTCGTCAACGCGCAGCGGTCCAGCAACGGCTCGACGAGATGCGCGACCTCGTCACGGCCATCGACCGAGCACTGGAGAGAGAGATGAACCACGAACCAGCCACCACCGAGGACATGAAGGAGCTCTTCGGCGACGGCTTCCAAGACGGCCAGGCCGAAGCCGAGCAGCGCTGGGGCGACACCGACGCCTGGAAGCAGTCGCAGCAGCGGACCAAGGGCTACACCAAGGCGGACTGGGCCGAGGTGAAGGCGGAGAGCGACGCCCTCCACAAGGCCTTCACCGACGCCATGGACGCCGGTGAGCCTCCCACGAGCGAGGCGGCGATGGACGCGGCCGAGGCGCACCGGCGCCAGATCGACGACCGCTTCTACGCCTGCTCGCACGAGTTCCACCGCAACCTCGGGGACATGTACGTCAGCGACCCGCGGTTCATCGCCACCTACGACGAGATCCGACCCGGGATGGCGCAGTACGTCCGCGACGCGATCCACGCGAACGCCGACAGGCACGAGGGCTGACGCCCCCAGCTGGTATGCCGCGCGGCCACCTCGGCCGCGCGGCACACCTGTGTCGTCGTCCTACTCCGGCGCGAGCACTGCCCCCGCCTCGGTGAGCAGCTCGCGCAGCACGCTGCGGTGGCACCTGGCCTCGTCCTCGCAGTAGCAGCCGACCGAGAGGTTCGTCGCGCGCGACAACGCCGCCAGCAGGTCGATGGCGTGCCTCGCTCCCGGAGTCGCCATCTCCTTGCGGAAGGCACGGACGAACGTCGCCCAGTCCTCGTCCGTGGTCGCCGAGAGCGCCTGGGTCACGAGCGCCTGGCTGGGTGACAGCTCGGGGAACCAGACGTCGTAGAAGTCGCGGCTCGCAAACTCTGGCTTGGGCACGCCGCGCGGGGGCCGGCGCACGGTCCCGACCCGCAGTCCCTCCTCGAGGTGCCGGGGTGTGCCGAGCCGGACGATCCGCAGTGCCACCCGGCGATCCTGTCACCCCGACCGGCCGGGTGTGGTCGCTAGCATCGACCGGGTGACCCCGACCGGTGTGGACTTCGGTGCGCTGCCCTGGCCCGTGCAGACGCCCCGCACCAACCTGCGCCCGGTCTCTGCCGAGGATGTGGACGCCGTCCTCGCCTACCGCTCGCGGCCCGACGTGGCGCAGTTCCTCAGCCGGGGTCCGCTCGACCGTGCCGGCGGTGGTGGAGCGGATCGCCGAGTGACCTGGCGCGCAGCCGGCCCGGTCACCCCGAGCCGTTGCTCGGGCTGGTCGTCGAGGTCGAGGGTGCGGTGGTCGGTGACGCCATGGTCCGGCTCGAGCCGGATGACAACGGGATGTGGACGGCGGTGCTGGGCTACACGATCCATCCGGACCTCGCCGGGCAGGGGCTGGCCACCGAGGTGGCCGGCGCGCTGGTCCGGCTGTGCTTCACCGAGCTCGGGGTGGCCATGGTGACTGCCGACGTGTTCGTGCCCCACCGCGCCTCCCAGCGAGTGCTCGAGAAGGCCGGGCTGCGACGCGTGGCGCAGAAGCCTGCGGGCAGCGACGGTGACGGTCACCCCCGCATGGACGACTACCTCTATGCCGTGACCGCCGCGGAGTGGGCCGCCACCCAGACCCGGTCGACCGGCTGAGCACGGCGTGGAGGTAGTACGACCATCGACCAATACCGCCGGACCATGACCCGACCGCACTCTGGATCCGTCACACTCGTGAACGGAAGGATCCATCATGAAGCGCACGACGATCACCCTGGCCGCCCTGCTGGCTGCCCTCGTCCCGGCAGCCGTCGGACTGTGGGGCAACGCCTCCTTCTCCCAGGCGGTACCTGTCCGGGTGCCCGCCAGCGCCCAGGTCGTGACGCCGACCCCGGCGACGACCACCAGCAGCACTGCCGACGACCACGGCGGCGACACCCCGAGGGACCAGCGGACCGAGCCCGGTGACGACCGCGACGACCGGTCGGCCACCTCGACCACGTCACCCACGGGCACCCGCACGACCGAAGCCGGCGACGACCACGGCGGTGACACCCCGCGCGACCAGCGGACCGAGCCCGGCGACGACCGCGACTCCGGTTCGGGTGGCTCGGGTGGCTCCGGGTTCCGACGACAGCTCGGGTCCGGGCTCGGGTGGTTCGGGATCGGACGACTCCAGTGGTTCTGGGCACTCCGGCTCTGACGACCGGTCCGGCGACAGCGGCGGTCACGGGTCCGACGACAGCGGCTCCGGACGTCCGACGACAGCGGCGCCGGCGGACACGGCGGACACGACGACAGAAGTGACGACTGAATGGACCAGAGCGCCACGCCGGTCGCCTCGACGCAGCCCCTGCGCGTCGAGGCGACCGCGGCTGCCCCCTGGGTGACGGTCTCCCGGACCCAGGCCACCGAGCCGCCGCAGGCACCGGTGAAGCCCGCGTCGGGTGGTCACCCAGGTGGTGGCGGGCCTGGCCGTGGTGCTCGTGCTGGTCGGGGTGCTGGGTTCGCTGGCCGCGCAGCGCCTCGCCGAGCGCGAGGCCGTCAACGACGCCGCGAACATCGCCGACGTCCTGGCGGACGCGGTGATCACGCCCGCCCTGACCGACGCGCTCGCGGATGGCGACGTGGCGGCGGTGGCGGCCATGGACGCGGTCGTCCGGGAGCGCGTCCTCGGTGGCGCGCATCGTCCGGGTGAAGCTGTGGTCGCCCGACGGCCGGGTCCTGTACGCCGACGAGCCGCAGCTCGTCGGGCGCACCTTCGCCCTCAGCGACGACCAGCGGGCGGCGATCTCGCAGCCGCAGACCAAGGCGGAGGTCTCCGACCTCGAGTCGTCGGAGAACGAGTTCGAGACCGGCGGGCGACTGCTCGAGGTCTATCGCCCGGTGTGGACCCCCAGCGGGCGCGAGCTGCTGTTCGAGACGTACTCGCCCTACACGTCGGTGACCGAGCGCTCCGGCCAGCTGTGGCGAGGGTTCGCCGGGGTCACCGTGAGCAGCCTGTTGATGCTCGTGGTGCTCACCGCTCCGATCCTCTGGCGGCTGTTGCGCCGCCTCGGCGAGGCGCAACGACAGCGGGAGCACCTGCTCGAGCGCACGCTCGAGGCCTCGGACGCCGAGCGTCGACGGATCGCCGGGACACTCCACGACGGGCCGGTGCAGGACCTGGTCGCCTCTGCGTTCGTCGCGGCAGGGTCGGCCGCCAGGGCGGAGGCGTCTGGGCAGCCACGGATGGCCGACGACCTGCGCGGTCTTGCCACCTCGGTCCGCGGAAACATCCGGACCCTGCGCAGCCTCCTCGTCGACATCTACCCGCCGAGCCTGACCACGGCCGGCCTCGCGCACTCGCTCACCGACCTGGCCCAGTCGGGCACGTCTCGTGGAGTGCAGGTGCACGTCGACGCCGCGGGGGCCGACGCCCTCGGGTTGACCCAGGACCAGGAGCGACTCGTCTACCGGGTCGCCCAGGAGTGCCTGCGCAACAGCGTCAGCCACGCTGCTCCGTGCACCGCGACGCTGCGACTGGGGCGCGAGGACGGCGCGGTCGTGCTCGACGTCCTCGACGACGGGCCGGGTTTCGACACCGCCCGCCTCGAGCAGCCCGTCGAGGGCCACTTCGGGATGCGGGTGCTGGCTGATCTCGCGACCGATGCCGGGGCGGTCCTCCAGGTGGCGTCGCAGCCGGGCTCCGGAACCCACTGGCGCCTGGTGATCCCGGAGGACCGGGCATGATCCGGGTCGTCGTCGTGGACGACCACGCCATGGTGCGCACCGGTCTCGTGGCCCTGCTCGAGGCGAGCGACGACATCACCGTCGTGGGCCAGGCGTCCGACGGAGAGGGTGCGCCCCAAGTGGCGGTCGAGCTGCGCCCCGACGTCATGCTGATGGACCTCTCGATGCCGCGGGTGGACGGAGCCGAGGCCACCCGCCGGGTGCTCGCAGCCGTCCCGGAGGTCAAGGTCGTCGTGCTCACCTCGTTCTCCGACCGACAACGTGTCGGCGAGGCACTGGACGCTGGGGCCGTGGGCTACCAGCTCAAGGACTGCGAACCCGCCGACCTGCTCGCGGCGGTCCGGGCAGCGGCTGCCGGCCACGTGCCACTCGACCCGCGGGTGGCGCGGGTGCTGCTGCCGGTGCCGGGTGGGCGAGCCGCGGACGGGCTGAGCCCGCGCGAGCAGGAGGTGCTCCGGCTCGTCGCCGACGGCCTGGCCAACAAGCAGATCGGGCGTGCCCTGGGCATCTCCGAACGCACCGTCAAGGCGCACCTCGGCCGCGTCTTCCGCCAGATCGGTGTGGTGGACCGCACGAGCGCGGCCATGTGGGCTCGCGACCACCTCGAGACGTCCGACTGAACGCGAGGTATGCCGCGTGGCCGAGCCGGCCACGCGGCATACCTCGCGGGTGGGGCCTGTCCGGCCGCTGGCCTAGGCTCGCCCCGTGACCGACGGACTCTTCATCGCCTTCGAGGGCGGCGACGGCGCGGGCAAGTCCACCCAGGTGGCGCTGCTCCGCGAGGCGTTCGAGACCGCCGGGCGCATGGTGACGGTCACCCGCCAGCCCGGCGGCACCGACCTGGGCCGCGAGATCCGCGACCTCGTGCTGCACGGTGCCCACGTGGCCCCACGCGCCGAGGCGCTGCTGTTCGCCGCCGACAAGGCACACCACGTCGACCAGCTGATCCGGCCCGCCCTCGACCGCGGCGAGGTGGTGCTGACCGACCGCTACACCGACTCGGCTGTCGCCTACCAGGGAGCGGGACGCGACCTGGGCGCCCAGGAGATCCACGACCTCAACATGTGGGCGGTCGACGACCTGGTGCCCGACCTGACCGTCGTCGTCGACGTCTCCGCCCAGGAGGGCCGTCGCCGTCGCGGCGAGGTCCACGACCGGCTCGAGGCGGAGGAGGACGCCTTCCACGAGGCGATCCGCGCGCACTACCTGGCGATGGCCCAGGGCAACCCGCAGCGCTACATCGTGGTCGACGGCATGCACGCTCCCGACGCGATCCACGCCCAGGTGCTCGACCGCCTTCGTTCCATGGGGGTCCTGGCGTGACCGTCTGGCGGGACGTGATCGGACAGGACACGGCGGTCGCGACCCTGCAGCGAGCCGTGACCGACAGCGGTGCGATGACCCACGCCTGGCTCCTCACCGGGCCCACCCGGCTCGGGTCGATCCGTGGCGGCGCGCGCGTTCGCGGCGGCCCTCGAGTGCCCCCACGACGGCTGTGGCGAGTGCCGCGAGTGCCGCACCGCGGTGGACGGCACCCACGCCGACGTGGATGTCGTTGCCACCGAAGGGCTTTCGATCAAGGTCGAGCAGGCTCGCGAGCTGGCTGCGATGTCGGCACTGCGGCCGTCGGTGGGACCGTGGCGGGTCATCATCATCGAGGACGCCGACCGCCTGACCGAGCGCGCCGCCGACGCCCTGCTCAAGGCGATCGAGGAGCCGGTCGCCCGGACCGTGTGGATCCTGTGCGCCCCGTCGCTGGAGGACGTCGTCATCACCATCCGCTCGCGCTCGCGGCACGTGCGGCTGCGCACGCCGCCGGCCGAGGCAGTGGCCGAGCTGCTCCACCGTCGCGACGGCGTCGAGATGCCGATGGCGATGTATGCCGCGCGGGCCGCCCAGAGCCACGTCGGCCTGGCCCGACGGCTCGCTCGCGACGAGGGCGCCCGCATCCGGCGCCGTGACGTGATCAGCCTGACCGGGCGGATCCACGGGGTCGGTGACGCGATCGGGGCGGCAGCCGACCTCGCCTCCATCGCCGACGAGGAGTCGACCGCGGCCGCGACCGAGCGGGACGCAGCCGAGCGACAGCGGCTTCATGGAGCTGCTCGGCGCCGACCCCTCGGCCCGCACCCAGCCGCCGCACATCCGCAGCCAGCTGTCGGGCCTGGAGAGGGAGCAGAAGGCGCGGGCCACCCGGCACTCGCGTGACGTCCTCGACCGGTCGCTGGTCGACCTGCTCTCGGTCTACCGGGATGCCCTCGTCCTGCACAGCGGCGCGGCCCTGGGGTTGGTCAACCAGGACAGCCTGCCCATCGTGCAGGCCGTCGCCCGGACGATGAGCCCGGAGCAGCTGCTGCTCGCGATGGACGCGATCGGCACCGCGCGTGAGCGGATCGGGCTCAACGTCGCCCCGCTGCTGGCCCTGGAGGCGATGGCCATCTCGCTGCGCGTGCCGCGGTGAGTGCCCGCGAGGCTCGCGGGATACCGTCGAGCGCATGAGGGTCAAGGCTCGAGTCCTGACGGCTGTGGTCGCTGCCACCGCGCTGGTGGCCGGCCTGTCCGGCTGCTCCGCTGCTGACCGGCGGCGACGGTCCGAGCCGCCACGACCCCTGCCGACTGCGCCTCGCACGCCACCACCCGGGTCGGAGGCGCTCGCGAAGTTCTACGCCCAGACCCTGCACTGGAAGGGCTGCGGCGTCGGCGAGTGCGCGGGGCTCTCCGTGCCGATGGACTACGCCAAGCCCGACGGCGAGAAGATCACGGTGCAGGTGGTGCGCATGCGCGCCAGCAAGAAGTCGCAGCGGATCGGCTCACTGGTCGTCAACCCCGGTGGCCCCGGCGCCTCGGGCATCGACTACGCCCGGGCGGCCGACTTCATCGTCGGCAAGCCGGTGCGACAGCGGTTCGACATCGTCGGGTTCGACCCGCGTGGCGTGCAGCGCTCCAGCCCGGTCGACTGCCTGAGCGACGAGGAGATGGACGCCTTCCTCGCGCAGGACCCGACACCGGACGACCCGGCCGAGGTGCAGACGTTCCTGGCGTCGATGAAGGTCCTCGGCGACGGCTGCCTGACCCGCACCGGGCCGTTGCTCGGCCACATCTCCACCGAGGACACCGCCAAGGACATGGACATCCTGCGGTCCGCCCTCGGCGACGCGAAGCTCAACTACCTCGGCAAGTCCTACGGCACCCAGCTCGGGGCGGTCTACGCCGGGCTGTTCCCCAAGCTCGTCGGCCGCTTCGTCCTCGACGGTGTGCTGCCGCCCGACCTCACGCTGGGAGGACTCGGCAGTGGGTCAGGCCGAGGGCTTCGAGCGGGCAGCCCACGCCTGGGCGCAGGACTGCGTCGACCAGGGGAAGTGCCCGCTCGGCGACTCCGAGTCGGAGGTGATGTCCGGCCTGGGTGACCTGCTCAAGCGGCTCGACGCCACGCCGGTCCCGATGCGGGACGGGCGCGAGCCCGACCTCACCGAGGGCTGGGCGACGGTGGGGGTGGCGCAGGCGATGTACGACCAGGGGTCGTGGGAGAGCCTCACGGACGCCCTTCGCCAGGTCGTGACCGAGGACAACGGCACCGAGCTGATGAAGCTCGCCGACCAGTACGCGCGCCGCAACCCCAGCGGCAAGTACGCCGACAACCTGCTCGAGGCGTTCTACGCCATCAGCTGCCTGGACAACCCCGGCAGCGCCGACCCGGCCTACTACGAGGACATCGTGGCCAAGGCCAGTGTCAAGGCCCCGGTCTTCGGACCCGGCCTGGCCTGGGGTGCGGCGACCTGCTCCCACTGGCCCGTCAAGGAGGGGGAGGGGCCGCACAAGATCAGTGCCGACGGCAGCGGTCCGATCGTCGTGATCGGCACGACGCGTGACCCTGCGACGCCCTACGAGTGGGCCGTGCGCGAGCGCGACCAGCTCGCCAACGCCCGGCTGCTGACCTTCGACGGCGACGGCCACACCGCCTACACCAGGTCCAACGACTGCATCGACGACGCGGTCGACGACTACTACACGAGTGGCAAGGTCCCGGCCGACGACACCAAGTGCTGAACGAACCACTCCGCTGAGGTATGCCGCGTGGTCTCCCTCCGGTGGCCACGCGGCATACCCAGTGTGCGGGCTGGACCGCGTCAGCGGAAGGCGTAGACCACGGTGACCGTGACGCCGACGTCCTCACTGCCGGCCTGGATCGGCACGGGCGAGGCGTCCTGGGCCTTGGCGGCCGCGCGCATGTCGTAGTTGACCGGAGGCGGGTCGGCGACGGTCTCGGAGATGCTGACCACGGCGCCCAGGTCGCGACCGGAGGCCTTCGCATACTGCTCGGCCTTGGTCTTGGCGTTCGCGACGGCGCGGTCGCGTGCGGTCGTGAGCAGCTTGCCGTTGTCCTCGAGGTCGAGGCTGATCCCGTTGACCTGCACCGCATTTCCGCCGGCCGTGGTCGCAGCGCTGATGGCTGCTCCAGCCTTGCCGAGGTCGCGCAGCGTGGCCGTCACGCCCTCGCTCACCGTGTAGCCCTTGATGGTCGGCGTGCCGTTCTGCGGGTAGGCGTAGTCGGGTTGGACCTGGAGGTTGGACGTCTGGATGTCCTTGGCCGCGACGCCGTGCTTGGTGAGGGACGACTGGACCCGCCCGGTGAGTGAGTTGGCGGCGTCCAGGGCCTTGGCCACGGTGTCGCCGCGGGTCTGGACGCTGAGGTCGAGGCGCAGCGTGTCGGGCTTGCCGGCGACCTGCGCGGTGCCCGTGACGGTGATGCCGGGACTGCTGGCCGCCCTGGGTCCCGGGGGTGGTCGCTGTCGGGAAGGTGACGAGGGGCGCGGCGGAGGCTTCGCGACCGGAGTGGGAGCCGACCCAGAAGGCGCCTCCCAGCAACACGACGGTCGCCACGGCGACCGTTCCACGGGACATCGGCTGGGTGCTCATGGCCGTGTGACGGTATGCCGCGTGGTCCGGTTCCGTGCGGCCCCTCGCGGGCCGTCCAGGCCGGTTCGGAAATCTGCGGGGTCGTCCGTATACTCATCGTCCGTGCCTTCGGGCACCCGCCTCCTTAGCTCAGTCGGCCAGAGCGATTCACTCGTAATGAATAGGTCATCGGTTCGATTCCGATAGGAGGCTCAGCCAACGCCCCCGACTCCGGTCGGGGGCGTTCCTGCTGGTCAGGGGTTGTTGAGTGACCAGCCACGAGCCCCTTCACAAGCCTCTGCACGGGGAGTCTGAAGGCCCGCAAGCTCACCCCGTGGGCACAAGAGGGGCACAGGGCGATCTCCGGGCCGCGGCTCACGACCCTTCACCAGTGCTTTTCGTGCCTTGGCTGAGCCGGTCCAAAGCAGCCGCGACGATGTCGAGCTCGTCGTCGTATAGGTGTGCGTAGATCCGCGCCGTCGTGCTGATTGACTCGTGCCCCATGGCTCGTTGGATCCACCTCAGGTCGGCACCCGCAGACCTGGCCAGCGAGCCGAAGGTGCGGCGCAGGTCGTGAGGCGTGACGCCTGCCAACCCCAGATCCGCTGTGACCCTCGACCAGCCGCTCCGCAACCGCCAGTTGCCGTTGCGCAAGTAGCCGCCGTCGGGGGCGCTGAAGACCAGGTCGTCCGGCTGCCCACCGGCTATTCGTGCGCGCAGGACGGGCTCTAGCAGCCCGGGAATCGCCACATGTCGGCGAGAGGCTCCACTCTTTGGGGCGGAGACATCCATCCGGCCACCCACCTCCGTCGCTCGCTCGACGATGCGCACCCTCCGTCGACCGAGATCGACATCCGAGACCTTCGAGCGCCGCCAGCTCCGACCAGCGCAGGCCCAGGTAGGCCATCGTCATCACGAGATCCCCGTCCCTGCCCAGTCCATCGGCCAGGCTTCGGACGTCGTCGACCGTCAGGATGCGCTCCCTGGCCGGCGGGCGCCGGGGCAGCCGAACCCCGCGTGCAGGATTGATGCTGATGCCGACGCGACTGGATTGCGAAGTCGAGGACCAGGCACAGCACGCGATGTGCCTGTCGTGACCGTCTCCGGCCCTTTGACCTCGCTCAACTTCAGCACCCAGTCGCCTACGTCCGCGTGTTCGATGCGGTTGATGCGCCAATCACCCAGAAAGGGCTCGATGTTCCGCCAGCCGGCTCGATAGTTCTGGCGGGTGGTGGCGCGCAGATGACCTGTTCCAGCTCGGTGGTAGTCGGCCCATACGTCGACCAACTTGATGTCCCCACGGCGCGGGTCGATCCAGTCACCGCGCCGCAACTGCGTGCCGATCTGGTCTTCGTACGCTTCGGCATCGCGTCGACGCGCAAAGGCCTTGGCTCTCTGCCGACCGTCGGGCCCGCGGTAGCGAACGCGCCAAGACACCGTCTTTCCGTCACGCCAAACCCGCCTCTCGATCATGCGATCACTCGCTTCTGGCGATCGAGCCACGCTGCAACGACTGCCGCATCGAAACGACGGTGTTTGCCCACCTTGAACGAGGGCGGGCCCTCACCCCTGACTGCCCAGTGATGGACCGTGGACAACGGAACACAGAGGATCTCCGCAACGTCCTCTACCGTGAGCAGTCGTGGAAAGACCTGCCCCTGTTCGACTTCCATGACCTACCTCCTCTTGGATCGATTGAATGCCTTGTTCGAGTCGCCTTCCATTGGGCGTACTCGCCGTGCTCGGGCTGCAGCTGCCTTTGCCAGGGCGGCACAGGCCAGTACGTCTACGACGCCCTCGGCCGGCAAACCACCCTCCCAGCGGTCGTCAGCCCCGCCTACGCCACTCGACGCCTCGGCCGCGGACATCACCCTCGGGTACTTCGACGACGACCTGCCCCGCTCGGTCACCCAGACCGTGGCCGGGCAGCAGACCTCGACCGTGTTCACCCTCGACACCGCCGGGCACCGGTCCACCGCCACCACCTCCTGCACCGACGGGACCACCACGACCACCTCGAGCCTGGTGCGGCATTACGCGGACGCGTCGGACAACCCGGCCTGGACCGTCGCCACCGACACCCTCGGCCAGGTCACGACCAGCAGGTATGCCGAGTCCATCGGCGCCGATCTCGGCACCACCATCAACGACGACGGGTCCGCCGCGCTGACGGTGGCGAACCTGCACGGCGACGTCGTCACCACCGTCCCCATCACCGCCACCGCAGCCAGCGGCGACCCCGCCGCGGGGATCGACGGCTGGTCCGACTTCACCGAATACGGGGCACCCCGCGCTGGGTCCACCACCACGACCACCGGGGGAGCGGTCGGGTACGGGTGGCTCGGCGCCAAACAACGCTCCACCACGGCCGAGACCGCAGGCCTGACGCTGATGGGCGACCGGCTCTATAATCCGACCACGGGCCGGTTTACCAGTCTTGACCCCGAACCCGGCGGGAACGCCACCGCCTACTCGTATCCGAACGACCCCATCAACATGTTCGACCTCGATGGGCGCTTCGGCTGGGGGCATATGTGGCGATGGGTTAACAAGCGCACCAAGCGTCAGCAGAGTGGAATTGTGTCGGGCCTCGCTATCGCGGCAGCGGGAATGAATCGCTCACGATGCCGCCGCGAGTGGGGCATGATGACCTGCACCGGTGGACGCGTCCATCTATACGGAAGGGGTGGGACGACCTTCGGCAGTGTCTACATGACTGGTAGGAGCGCAAAGTTCCACACGCACAATCGGATTAATCACGAACGAGCCCACAGTCGACAATGGCGCAAGTATGGCTTTGGCTTCGGGGTCAGGTACCTGCGGGCGGGTTCAAACCCCTACAAGAATCGGTACGAGAGGCAAGCGAATCTCAGGTGGGGCGGATACTAGACATGCCAAGGAAGTGGCGCGGACCAACCATGTCAGCGATTGCGATAGTCGCACTCGCGTCTGCTTGCGGGTTGGTCCCTTCTGATCCTGAGCCTCCGATTATCGGTCTGACATCTGATGGTGGAACCATCACAGTGGTGGTTGCTGCGTGCCTCGGCGGTATCGAACGTCTACAGGTGACTCCACTTCAGAACGATGACTCGCTGGCCGACGCAGAACCGACATTCACCGCCGATGTCGAAGGAGCGCCTGCGTCAGTTCGTCTGACCGAAGGCGAGACGGTTCGCTCCAACGGCGAGTATGACTCCAACCGACGCCTGTTAATCGAGGTCTCTACTACCACCGCGCAGGCCGTGGGGATATGGCCGGGCTCCCAGGTCGCCAAGACTCTTCAGTCTGGTCAGGAAGTCCTCGTTGATGGCAAACCACTGAGCAGTGCTAAATTCGACCGGCGTTCCTGTCAAGGGCGTGAGACCGACCATTGACGTTAGTGTCCCAAGAACCGGGGCCAAGGTGGCAGTGGGACCTGGCTCTTGGGCCCGAATACAAGTCATGGGCTGCCGGTCATCTCCGTGCCGCGGGCCACGGACACGATCCGCAGCACAAACGCCTGAGTCGGAATCGGTGAGGACTTTCCTTACTGGCTTAAACGCGGCTCCGCCGCGAGCCGCGCCTGCGGCGCGGCCGTGCCGGGCATGCGGCCTGGCGGCCGTTCCGGGCGCGGCCGCGCCGAGGGCGGCACATGGAAGTAGCGCCCTGGTCAGGTTCCAGGACGCAGCTCTCAACTCAGACTCAGCTCACCGTCTACTGCGCTGATGACGGCCGGGCGGGCGGGCGCATGGCTGCCGTAAGCCCCAGCCGGCACTTTCCGGTTTGATCCCGTCTTCAAACCCGTGGAGCTGAGCTTCCGTATCGGCATCGCAGCCGGCCACCTTCCAGCCCCTCGTGGTTCGGTCAATGCGCAGACCCGCGTGCCGACTTGGTTGGTCCGTCAGCCGGGCGGGGGATAGGGATCGTTGCCGTAGGTCCACTCCGTTTCGAAGGTTCCGTCGGCCTTTTGCACGATCAGCTGGCTGGGCTGATTGGCCTTCGCGACAGTCCTCCCGGAATCGATCGCCACAGCCTTTGTGTAGTGCCGAGAGAGGGTCGTACCGAGGTGCGTGACCTTCCACATGTCGCCATCGGGCGAGACAAAATACTGCTTGCGTCCCATGGGCCTTCCTCCTCATCGTGATGATCCGTACAACGAGGTAGGCGCTCGACAAGTCACGGTCATCGTGGACAGCGGCGAGTACTGGGCGTGGGCACAATTTGGGCACACGAGATCTGGAACGGCCGGATCGGCCGCATCAGATTCGTACGGTTCGTGCTCCTGACGCCACTGCCGCCGATGCCGTCGCAGGGCCAAAGACGCTCGTAATGAATAGGTCATCGGTTCGATTCCGATAGGAGGCTCAGACAACGCCCCCGACTCCGGTCGGGGGCGTTCCTGCTGCGCAGGGCAGTTTCGTCCCTCATCAGCCATGCCCTTGCCGGAGCGACAACGAGCGCCAACCACCGACCGAGAGAGGCGATTTGGCCACTTGCGCTTGAGAGCGCCACGGGATACATCACAGGTCCGCTCCCGGCACCCGGTCGTTCAGCTGGTCGAGGGCGGCCGCGAAGTTCCGGCGTGGTGCCCTTCGAAAACTCCACACGATCACCTTCACCACGGCATGATCACCAAGCCAGCACACTGTCCGCGTAACCAGGCCAAGCTCCGTCTGCGCGCCTACCCCGAAGTTGATGGCCACGCTCGAAGCACTCCGCAGAGCCAGCCGACCCGGAACGGTGCAAGACTTCGCTGCGGAGGACATCACGCGCATTGGCTGCAAGGAGGGGACCTTGAACAGTGCCACGCAGCGGTGGAAGGGCCAGGCGATGGCAACGCTTGTTCGGCTCGCGCTGGTCGCCGCGGGTGCGACGATGCTGGCCGCGTGCCAGCCCGAGGATCGACAGAGCAGCTTCTTCGTGAACGCGACCTCCACCAAGGTTGAGATCCAAGTGAAGCGTGATGGAGAGTGGAAGCCGATCAGAACTGTTGCTCCCGGTTCGAGTGAGACCGTGGAAGGGCTACGCGGATCAAATCCTGAGGCGTGCACCGCAGTTGACGACATCCGCGCCGTGGATACCGCTGGAAATGTCATCCAGATGTCCGAGCCGTTGTGCGGGAAGTCCGTGTGGACAATTCGTTGACGGAGGCTCGAGTACGTCTCACGCGCACAACATCGTAAAAAAGCGCAAAGAGATCGCAGCATTGGTCATGGCTCGCTCCACTCAAGATGCTTCGATCGACCGGGCGGTGAGCAGGCTGCCCAGCGACGCTAACCGCTGTGGGCACAATGTGGGCACACGAGATCTGAGAACGTCCGAACGGCGTGAGATTCGTACGGTTCATGCTCCTGACGCCACTGCCGCCGATGCTGTCATACCCACGAAGACGCTCGTGATGACTAGGTCATCGGTTCGATTTCGCTTGGCCGCTCAGACAACGCCCCCGACTCCGGTCGGGGTCGTTCCTGCTGCGCAGGGGCGATCTTGAGCGTTCGGTCGATCAGCAGATGTCCGCACAGGAGTGCAGTGACCAGGCTGCAAGGGCTTGGGCGGCTGTTTGATCACGTGCACTCCTGAGCTGCCACTCTCACGACGCGCCGCCGGTGCCGTGGCCGCCGTCGCTCAGGCGGTTCATGCCGCAGCGATGTCCAGGGTTGGGCCGCCGCGACTTCTTGGGTGAGGATCATGTCGCCGAAGTCGTAGCGAGCTTGTTCGAGGAGATCCTGGTCGAGGTACTGCCAGCCGCGTTCGGCGTGGAGCTCGTTGATGTCGTTGAACCAGGGGGTGAGGTCCTTGGCCTGGACGAGCCACCGGCCCTCGGTAATGGGTGTGACGTCCCAGCGCTGGCTGAGGTCGTGGGCCTTGTCGAGGTGGGCGTCGGTGAGGACCTGGATGGGGTTGGGATCGGCGACGTAGCTGGACCAGAGGTGCCGGTTCCCCAGCCACAAGGTGGCCTGTGGTTGAGATGCGGTCCAGAAGTCGGCCGACGCGCGGTTGACGCGCACGGTGGCGTAGTCGAGGTCGGCGGCCCGGGAAAGCACCAGGTCGTTGAGCATCTCTCGGGCCTGGGTGACCCGGTCCTTGCCGGATCCGGTGTCGGTGAGAGTGACTTCACCAAAGGGGCGGACCCGGACGCTGCGGGTGCGTGTGGTCCCTTCGGGGCTGCCGAGTAGCTGGGCTTCGACCCAGACCCGCTCGATCTGCGGCAGCAGGACGTCGAGGGCGTCCTCGCGGGTGACGTCCGCGAGTGCCTGGACGACCACAGCCCGGCCCTGCTCCGGGACCACCCAGTCGACCCAGTCCCGGGCCCGTTGCCGCGTGGCGTCTTGGGGGACGCCCCATACCCGTTTGACGTTTCCCCACTGGTTGCGGGGTCCGTCCTGGTAAGGCGTGTCCATGGTCAAGGCAAGGGTGGTGGAGCAGGCGATCGGGCGTGCACCGGTGGCCTGGGCGCCCAACTGGAACCAGGAGTCGCTGGCGCCTGCGATCGTCCCGCTGTGGCCGTCGGCCTCCAGTCGGCTGGCCAGCTCGGCCAAGGTCTCGGGGGCGGTTGTGCGTTCGGACAGGCCCAGCAGGGTGCCGTTGGTGGTCGGGTAGGTCCACCACTGCTGGTCTGAGGTGACTGCCTCCATCGCACGGTGTACAGCGGTCGCCGACTCGTGTCGGTCCAAGGCCTCTAGTCGGACTCGGACCCCGAGGCCGCTCAGCTTGTTCTGCTGCAGCCTCGAGACACGTGCCCTGACTGACTTGTCATCGATGTGGATCGCCACGGATCGCATTGTGAGCGCCGAAGGGCCTTCAGCCAAACACATCGCACCGAGGAGTCCGTTCCCGCGCACGATCGCCACGGGGGCCACAAGGGTGGGCCTCAGCCGGTTCCCGGGCTGCGGACGCACCTGTGACGCCTTCGCACCGTGACCATGACGCGGCATACCTGGTTTTGGGGCCAACTCTTCTCACCCCCAGCAGGAACGAGAGGAGCTCGGTGTGCTGGGAGTCCGTGGCTTTCGCAGTCCGTGACCGCGGTTCCCTCTTCGGCGACGGCGACATCCCGCGTCACGTTCTTCGTCGAGCGGGGTCTTCATCTGTGTGGCAAGGAACCCACGGACCAGCAGCGTTCTTGGGCCGGGCCAGTGAACCAGCCCCTACGGAGTCCTCGATGGCTCCACCGAAGGAGCACGTCATGAAGAACAGCAAACTTGTCGGTACCGCCACTGCAGTACTGCTCGCGGGCGCTGTCGGGCTCGTGCCTGCGGCCACCTCCGCCAGTGCGGCCCCTGCTGCCAGCTCGGTCGCTCCGGCTGCACGGCCCGCAGCCACCACACTTCCCGTCACGGGCACGCTTCCTGACGGCACTGCGTTCGCAGGGCAGCTGAGCAACCTGAGCACGTCGGTCGTCAACGGCGTGGTGCAGCTCTCCGGCACCATCTCCGGCACCGGCCTGCCCACAGGCGGGACGGCGTTCACGGCCCCGCTGCAGGACGTGGCGGTGACGCAGGGCTGCAGCATCCTGAACCTCGACCTCGGTCCGCTCCACCTCGACCTGCTCGGCCTCGTGATCGACCTCGCGCCCGTCTCCCTGGACATCACCGCCGTCCCCGGTGCGGGCAAGCTCCTCGGCAACCTGCTCTGTGCCGTAGCCGGTCTGCTGGATGGCCCGGGCAGCGCCCTCGGTGGGATCGCCGCGCTGCTCAACCGCCTGCTCACCGCCCTCGGTCTCTGAGGCAGTTCTGAGGCACTGAGCACCTGACTGGCAGTGGCGCCCTGCGTCCCTCACCTGTGGGGCGCCACTGTCGCCGCCAGCCGAGCCCCGGCTGAGCCTGACGATCCGGATGGAGACCCGAGATGACTGTGATCGCCTTCCGACCCCGTCGTGGCGGGCTGCGCACCCCCGACGGTGACAGCACCGCGATCACGGGCAGCTTCCGTTCCCCGCGAGGACGGCTCGGCTCCATGAGCGGTCACCTGCGCCTGCAGAGGTTGGTCATCGCACCGCGCGGCGCCTTCGTCACGGGAGTCTTCACCGGCGAGCTCCGCGAGCCGGACGGCGCGCTGATCGGGGTGGACAGCCGGAGGGCGACCGCGCCTGCAGACCTGGTTCGCGACGACGAGGGTATGCGCCCGGCGGTGCGACACCTGCGCCTCGACCTGATGGGGATCTCCGTTGATGTCGACCCTTTCGAGATAGCGCCCGCGCTTGCCTTTCCTCGCGGGCAAGAGCATCCCCGGCGGAAGACACGCAGGGGCCTCGTGGCGAGGACCCAGGTGGAACCGCTGTGAGCGCCGTCGCCCTGGTCGCACCGGTTCTCGTGCTAGGGCTCCTGCATGTTCTCGCCAAGCTGGAGGACTGGACGTTGGAAGAGAGCGCCCACGCCACCTCTCGCACCGGCGCCCTCTCCCCTCGTGCCCCCGGTCTCAGCAGCACCGCATCGGCGCGATCATCGGCGCCACGGCCACGACCCCCTGCCCCAGCACTTCCTGCAGCACCCCTAGTACGTCAAAGAGATGTCGCCGGGCGTCGTTCGGCAGGGGAAGGATCGAGTCATGGGTGAACTGCCCCCGTCAAGTACCGGCGAGGCCCTCCGGGTCCCCGTGCCTCGCGACCCGCCACCTCCTCCCGGCTACGTCGACCCGCTGGACGGCAACGGCGCCCTCGACGACCTCTTTCCGGCCGACCTCCCTGCCGACCTGCCTGCCGACCACCCGGATGCCGACCATCCGGAGGCCGACCACCCGGACGCCGACCGCCCGGAGGCAGACCAGGGCGACCAGCCCCCGACGAAGACCGGCCAGCGGCGAGCGCCGACCACCTGACGGCGGGGGTCGGGTCCGCCGGGTGGCGTCGGGATGCGAGGTTCCTCTCCCGGGGCCACCCGGTCTCCCCCGCGTCCCCCTCGGGGCCGACCACGCCGCCCGTCGGGTCGGTGGCAGACAAAGCTGCAGGTCAGAGCGGTGGAAGCGCTCATTTCGGCGTAGGGTCGCACCCGTGAGCACGGCGCGGGCGACCGACGAGCCGCAGGAGTCGGAAGAAGCGGCGGACGTCGCCGCCCTCATCCCTATGCTCCGCCGCATCGTCGCAGCTCGCGTCGGCCAGCATCCGGCAGCGGAGGACCTGGTGCAGGAGACGCTCCTGCGGGTACTTGCTGCCGAGCACCGGATCGAGCCGGGGATGCTCGAGCCGTATGCCATCGCCACCGTGCGCAATGTGATGGCGACCATGTGGCGCAAGGACGACCGCGACGCCCGCAACCGACACCGGATCCTCGATCCGAGCGAGCCCGATGAGGTCGAGGAGGTGGTCGTCGCCTCCGAGGAACAGTCCGCCATCACCGAGGCCCTCCGACGACTGACCGACCGCGAACGAGAGATCCTGCTCGCCCACGAGGTGAGTGGTCAGGCCACGCAGTCGCTGGCGGAGGAGGCCGGCAGCACGGCCAACGCCGTCGCTGCCCAGCTCAAGCGGACCAGGGCACGGCTGCGGGTCGAGTACCTCCTGGCACTCGAGCGGACCGAACCCCCCACGGACCGCTGTCGCGCCGTGCTGTTGGCACTCTCCAGCGCGGATCGGAGGCGTCAGCGGGAGGTTGATGCCGCTGGACACCTGCTGGCGTGCGAGCTGTGCGCCCGGCTGAGTCAACCACTCTTGGGCAGGGGACCGGTGCGTGACGACGAGGTCCACGTGCCGATCAGCGCGGACCCGGACATCGTCTCTGCCCGGTCCGCCGCCAGGGAGATGGCGGTACGTGCAGGCTTCACCGGGGCGGACCTGACCATGTTGGCGACGGCGGTATCCGAGGTGGCGCGCAACATCGTCCGCTTCGCGGCGCACGGTGAGGTGACGGTCCAGCTGCTCGATCGACCGCGACCCGGCGTTCGCGTCGTCGCCCGCGACACCGGAGCGGGCATTCCCGATGTGGATCTCGCCCTGCAGGACGGCTACAGCACCAACCAGGGGCTCGGCCTGGGGCTTCCTGGGGCTCGGCGGCTGATGGACGAGTTCACCATCGTCTCCGAGACCGGGCACGGCACCACGGTCAGCATGACCAAATGGTTCGACACGAAGGGACGAGGATGAACACCCAGAACCCGCAGGACACGCAGGACAAGGGACAGGAAGACCTCTCGCTGTCCGGCAACCAGCTGCTCCCGCAGCTGGTGGCCCACCTCAGGGAACACCGCGCGAAGCTGCGGAACGAGTGGGCCTCGCGGATCCGCGACGCCCACCTGCTCGAAGCCATGACGCCACAGGAGATGGTTGCGGAGACGACCTCGGTCTACGACAACTACGTGGAGGTGCTGGAGACCGGGAGTGTGGAGGCCCTGCAGCACTACGCCCGCGACCTCTCGGAGCGCATCATCCCCCGAGGTGTGGAAACCCACGAGGTCGTCGGGATCGTGCTTCTCCTGCGAGACGTCCTGGCCCGTTCCCTCTTCGAGAAGTACCAGCGTGACTTCGCCCTCCTCAACCAGATCCTCGACGCCTACGAGCCCGCTGCGAACCGGATCGCCAACACGGTGGCCGTGAGCTTCGTCGACGAACGAGAGCGCGTCATCCGCCAACAGCAGGACGCCATCAAGGAGCTCTCGACTCCGGTGCTGCCCGTCCGCGAGCGGCTGCTCATCCTGCCGATCATCGGCGTGTTGGACAGTGAACGGGCGAGGCAGCTGACCGAGCAGCTGCTGAGTGGCATCCGCACCCACCGGGCCAAGGTGGTGGTCATCGACATCACCGGCGCACCGGACGTCGACGAGACCGTTGCGAACCACCTGGTCCAGACGGTCGACGCCTCTCGGCTCATGGGGGCCAGCGTCATCATCACCGGCCTGTCACCCACGATCGCCCAGACCTTGGTCACCATCGGAGTCGACCTGAGCAAGATGAACACCATCGGCGACCTGCAGGGTGGTCTGGAGGAGGCCGAACGGCTGCTCGGGTACACGGTGACTCGGAAGGCGGTGACGGACGGCTCGTGAGCTCAGGACCGGCCCTCGTCTCCATCCTGCGTCAGGGTGAAACCCTTGTCGCGTCGGTCCACACTGCCCTGGACGACTCCGAGATGGTCCGGTTCCAGCACGACCTCGTCCGGCAGATCGGTGAGCACCGGGCGCGTGGCATCATCATCGACGTCGGAGCCCTCGACGTGATCGACAGCTTCGCGTCGCGCACCCTGCGGTCGATCGCCGACATCGCCCGCCTTCGGGGAGCCGTCACCGTCATCGTGGGCATTCAGCCCGAGGTGGCCTTCGCGATGGTGCGCCTGGGCATGGGGATGGGAGAGGTCCCGACGGCGCTCGACCTCGAGGAAGGCCTGGCCTACCTGTCCAAGCTGCGTGAACCCCGAGGTCACTGATGGGCGCGCTCGAGGACCTGACCCTTGACTACCGCGCGGCTCTTCAGCGCTACCTCCCACAGCGCAGTGAGGCAGCCCTGACCTCGGGCTACCAGCTGGGGCGTCAGGCCATCCTCCAGGAGGTCAGCCTCCTCGACGTCGTCCACGTCCATCATCTTGTCCTTGCCGAGATCCTCCAGGACTCGTCGAAGGACGACGTGCAGGCCGTCACCTCAGCCTCGTCCGAGTTTCTCCTCGAGGTGCTCGCGACGTTCGACATGGCACATCGGAGCTTCCGCTCTACGACTGACTTCCGAGCGGGGGACTGAGGACGACATGCCCTTCGCGGGATGCGCCACTGAGCGGGGTGCCGGGTCCGCGTCGAGGTGACTAGGCGTGGGGGCTCATGGTGAGCAGTCACAAATGCCCATGCGGACCGGTGCAATCGTTGTAGTGGCCGGGCGACGCCTGGCCATACGTTCGCATCATGGCCGGGGATGGCGATGATTCAGAGGTCACGGACGAAATACTCCGTGACGAGATAGAACTATTGGCTGACGTCATGGATGCCGCGGCTCAGGTCGACGGCCGACTCACGATCGCCGAGCTCGACCACGTCCTTGGGCTGGCAAGCCGGGAGTCAGCGTAGGAGTACACCGGGCTCGACAGGCCGTCCCAGGGCAAGCAGCGATGCCCCACCGCTCGAGGATGAGGCATCGCCCGGTCGTCGTCAGGCTCCCCTGTGGCGCAAGACGTCGCCCGGATGGCTTGGTGCCCGAGCCGCGCTGCTGGACCCCGGCACTGGCCATCGACCGATGACCTGCGGGGGCTGGGCAGGCAACGGGTAGATGGTAGCCGCCGCGGCTGATGGTGCATATCCGTGCCAGCGGCCGGTTCCCCTGTTCCGGCTGGGATACCGAGCCGCGCGGGTCGTCTGAGCGGCACACGAAATCGGGCCTTTCGTCCCGGTCCCCTCGCACCTTTCGGCGAATCTGGGGGCTGGGCGCGCCAAGGCACCGGGGACCGATCACCCGGTTTGTAGTCTCCAGCCATGAGCGAGTCGAGACGCCCCATCAGCCAGTCCCGGACCTTGTCCGCGGAGGAACGCGCGGACCTGATCCGGTTGTTGCGGCTGGGTGCATGGCGTCCGTTTGGCTCGGTCAGCACGTAGCCAGCCCCGGCCGGGTGCCTCACGGCGGCTCCGGCACCTGCGCAGGCGCTCCGGAGCCCCATTGCCGCCTCGTCGTGCTCGACACGCCTCCCGCGCAACCACCCGCTGAGCGCACGCTGAGGGGCAGTTCCGGGCTCGCGACCCCTGCCATATCGCGGATCCCAGTGCCATGCTCGCTTGGCTTTCCGGAGCCGCCTAGTCCGTTCGGTCAGTCGTGCGCAGGCCGAAGGTGCCAACTGGCCCCGGTACCCGTTCCGACCCCCCGTGGACGACCGTAAGTTGCCGTTCACCCAAGCACTTGTTCAGTAAGTCTCCGTGTCGTGAGGAAGGTGGCTCCGTGTCCAGACTGCAGTCGGCGGCTGGCCGTGTCCCCCAGAGCTGGTCGTTCGGTCAGTGGCCACTTCGTCGGAAGCTTGCGGCCGCCATCGTGCTCCCGGTCCTGCTCGCCTTCGTCTTCGGTGGCCTGCGTGTCAAGAACGACTTCGACTCCTCCCAGCAGCTGTCGAAGGCCGCGGACACCGTGCTGGTCATCCGTCCCGTTGTCGAGTACAACCTCGCCGTCCAGCGCCTCGCCGCTGCGGAGAGCGTGGGCGGTGGCGGTGTCATCTCCGCCATCACCAAGTACGAGTCCGCTGCTGCCGACCTGCGCATCGCCATCAAGGGCGAGAACGTCCCGCAGTCCGTGAAGGCCAGCGCCGAGACAGCCCTCTCGCTCGGCCAGGCCGTGCGTGTCGCGAAGACCCAGGCCGGGTTCTCCGACGTCGTCATCGACAAGTCGGGCAACACCGCGACCCTGATGTCCACCGCCGTCGCCGACCTCGGGCTGAGCGACGACTCGGCCTCGGCCAAGATCGTCGTGGCCCTGCAGGACGCCATCGCCGCCCAGCGAGCGATGACCGGTGAACAGCTCAACCTCGCCAACACCGACGACGGCGCCGCCAACCTGCGCGCCATCGGCCAGGTCGGCGCCGAGGCCGCCGCGCTCACCCGGCTGCTGTCCGCCTCGACCGGCGACCAGTCCGGACAGGTCCGGCAGCTCCTCAACGAGAACGGCCGACGCGGCTACACCCTCCAGCAGGAGGACGCGGACAAGAAGCAGCTCGCCGACCTCGGCACCGGCATCGAGTCGAGCAACACCGGCTACAGCAAGCTGATGGACGTCCAGCTCTCCGCACTGGAGTCCAACCTGCGCCAGCGCGCCGCCGACCACCGCAGCGAAGCCATCCTCAACGCCAGCATCGTGGCCGGCGCCCTCGCCCTTGCGCTGGTCCTGGTGCTCGCCCTGATGCGCTCGCTCCTCATCCCGATCCGCGTCGTGCGTCAAGGGGCCCTCGATGTCGCCAACAAGCGGCTGCCCGAGGCTGTCGCCGCCATGCGTGACGGCACCGAGCTCCCGGAGTTCGAGGCCATCAAGGTCACCACGACGGAGGAGATGGGTCAGCTCGCCCGCGCCGTGGACGACCTGCACACCCAGGCCCGCACCCTCGCCGGTGAGCAGGCTCGCCTGCGCGTCCAGGTCGGCCACATGTTCGAGACGCTCTCGCGTCGCAGCACCTCCCTCATCGACCAGCAGCTCAGCCTCATCGAGCGCCTCGAGAGCGACGAGGAAGACCCCAAGCGACTGCAGAGCCTCTTCCGCCTCGACCACCTCGCCGCCCGCATGCGCCGGAACAGCGACTCGCTGCTCGTGCTTGCCGGCACCTCGACCCGTCGTGGCGTGTCCGGGTCGGTCTCGGTCTCCGATGCCGTCCGCGCCGCCGTGTCCGAGGTCGAGAACTACGAGCGCATCGACATCGGCGACACCTCCAACGACCACGTGCTCGGTGCCGTCGGCTCCGACCTCATCCACCTGGTCGCGGAGATCGTGGACAACGCCCTGTCCTACTCGCCGCCCACCTCGCGCGTCGCCATCCGTGGCGCCCGCACGCCCGAAGGTGGCCTCCTCATCGAGGTCTCCGACCGTGGCCTCGGTATGCCGCCGAAGGAGCTCGCCGCGCTCAACGACCAGCTCGCGCACGGCGGCGACATCACCGCCGACACCGCGCGCCGCATGGGCCTGTTCGTCGTCGGGAGCCTGGCCAAGCGGCACGGCATCGCCGTGCGGCTGCGCCGCAACGGCGACGACAAGCAGGGCGTCACGGTGTCCGTCCACCTGCCAGCCGGCCTCCTGGCCGACAGCGCCAAGGGTGAGCGTCCGGCTCGTCCGGCAACCGCCGCAGCCGCCGCAGCCGCCGCGCCGGCGGCTCTCGCTCCCACGACCCCGACCTCCGCGGTCGGCGGCGTCACCAAGGCCGGCCTGCCCGCCCGCGTCCGCGGTGCCAGTGGAGCCACGCCCAGCCCGGTCACCGACGCGGCCAAGAAGCTGCCCACGCGGACCCCCGGTGCCCACGGCCCGACGTCCGCCAATGCCCTGCAGGCCCCGGCCAAGCCCGTCATCGAGGGCGCCGACGCGGCCGACGAGAAGCCAGCCACCAACGGCCACGCCGACGAGGTCAACGGCAAGGCGGCCAAGCCCGACACGGCCGACGCCCCGACCAACGGCTCCGCCCCCGCACAGGCTGTCGCCGAGCAGGCCGTCGAGGCCAAGGACGCCAAGGCGGACAAGAGCGCGAAGGTAGCCAAGGACGCCAAGGACGCCAAGGCGGACAAGAACGTCGGCGCCAAGGACGCGCGCCAAGGACGCCAACGACGCCAAGGCGGACAAGAACGTCGATGCCAAGGACGCGAAGGCGGACAAGGGCGCCACGAACTCCGAGCCGGCTGACGCCAAGACGGACGCCGAGGTCGCGGCCATGGACGCCAAGGCCGGCGACGTCAAGCCGGACGAGGTCGTCGAGGCCAAGGCCGACGAGAAGGCTGGCGCCCCCGCCGCCGAGGCCGCCGAGCCCCAGCGCTCCGCCGCTGGCCTCCCGGTCCGCAAGCCCCGCGCCACGGGGATCACCGAGTACCGCGAGTTCGAGGACGCCCCGTCCACCGAGTCGCAGGGCGAGGCGCCCGGCAAGGCCCCGGCGGCGTCCGGCGCTCCCGCAGCCAAGGGCCGGCTCAGCTGGCTCCCCGGTCGGGCCAAGGCGGCGGCTGCGCGCGCCGAGGCGGAGGCCGAGGCCAACGAGCCGCGTCAGATGCCGTCCAACCTGTCGGCCTGGCTGGACCACCGTGCCAAGCTCGTCGAGGCCGCCAAGGCCCGCGAGCTGGGCGACGACGCTCCTACCGAGCCCACCGACTCCACCGAGGCCAAGGCCATCGAGCCCGCCGACGCCACGAGCACCGAGATCCACGTGCCCGAGGAGTGGGTCGCCGAGGCGAAGGCCGAGGCCACCCCGGACGCAGCAGGCACACCCGAGGCACCCGGGGCCAAGGTGGCCGACGCCACCGTCGAGGCCGAGGTCCCGGCGCCGGTCGACAGCACCGAGGTCCTCGAGGCCCCGGCCGCCGAGTCCGGTCAGCTCCCGACCCGCGTCCCCGGTGCGACGGCCTCTGCGAGCGCCGGCATCCAGGAGACCGAGGCGCCGACCTCCCGTCCGCGGGTGCGTGCCCACAACACCTCGTTCTTCGGGGCTCGCCGGGCCCGCGACGTGGCCGCGGTCGAGGGTGCCGTGGTGGCTCCGGTCGCCGAGGTCACCCAGGTCACCGATGTCACCGAGCCGGCCCCTGTCGAGGTAGCCTCCGCCGTCGCCGACCAGGAGACCGTGGCGCCCGCCGCCGAGGTCACCGAGCAGGCCGCCGGGGAGACGACCGAGGTCGTCGCCGTCGAGCCGGCTTCCGCCGAGGTCGAGGCGGAGCAGGTCGAGCCGGAGCACGCCGAGACCGTCAGCGCGCAGGCCGAGGTCGAGCAGGCGGAGGTCGAGCAGGCCGAGGTCGAGCAGGCGGAGGTCGAGCAGGCGGAGGTCGAGCAGGCCGAGACGCCGCGTGGAGACCTCAACGACACCCCCATCTTCCGGGCGATGATGTCGCGCTGGCTGACCGACGACTCAGGTTCGGTCCCCGCGGCGACCTCGTGGTCCACCAACGAGGCGGACCAGGCGTGGTCCGCCGCAGCACGGATCGAGGAGAACCCACCCCTGGAAGAGTCCGCTGTCGGTCTCCCCAAGCGCCGCCCGGGCAACTACCTGATCCCCGGCGCGATTGACGAGCCCGACGAGAAGCCCGCTGCTCCCGCAGCATCGCGACGCGATCCCGAAGCGATCCGCCGCAACCTCAACCGCCACAAGAACGGTGTGAGCTCCGCTCGCACCGAGGCACAAGACGGAACACACCGAGAGGAAGCCGATGTACACCACTGACGCCATGACGCAGCCCAAGGGCGAGTACGACTGGCTCGTGGCCAAGTTCGCGACCGAGACCCCTGGCGTGTCGCACGCCATCCTGGTCTCTGCCGACGGGCTTCCCATGGCCGCCAGCGAGCAGCTCCCCGTGGATCGCGCCGAGCAGATGGCAGCCGTGGCCTCGGGCATGGCCAGCCTCGCCTCGGGTGCGGCCCGGCTCTTCCAGGGTGGGACGGTCCTGCAGTCCGTCATCGAGATGGAGCTCGGCTACCTGCTCCTGATGAGTGTCGGAGACGGCTCCCACCTGGCAGCGCTCACCAGCACCGACTCTGACATCGGTCAGGTCGGCTACGAGATGGCGGTCCTGGTCGACCGCGTCGGCAAGATGATCGACGCGGCTGCCCGGACCCCGATGTCGGGCTAGTCCCATGGCGCAAGACGGACGTGAAGTGTCGGCGGGACCGCGCCTGGTCCGGCCGTACGCCCTGACGTCCGGACGCACCGAGTCCGTGGTCGACCTTCCCATCGAGGCCACGTTCGAGGTGCTGCCGTCCGGACGCACCACGACCTGGCCCGAGGGCGACCTCTCGGGGCGGATCATCGACCTCTGCGCAGCCACCGAGTCGGTGGCCGAGGTCTCGGCAAAGCTGCACATCCCGCTCGGGGTCGCCCGGGTGCTCCTCGGTGACCTGGTCACCGCCGGACACCTGAAGACCCGCACCACCATCTCCGAAAACACGACATCCGACGAACGACGTGAACTGATTGAAAGGACACTCAGTGGACTACGCGCCCTCTAACCGCAGCAGCGCCTCGACGAAGATTGTCGTGGCCGGCGGCTTCGGCGTCGGCAAGACCACCTTCGTTGGTGCCGTCTCCGAGATCGACCCGCTCCGCACCGAGGCCCTCGTCACGAACGAGTCCGTCGGCCAGGACGACATCTCCAAGGTGCAGCAGAAGCACACCACGACCGTGGCGATGGACTTCGGCCGCATCACCTTGGCGGAGAACCTCGTCCTCTACCTGTTCGGCACCCCGGGCCAGCGTCGCTTCTGGTTCATGTGGGACGACCTGGTCAAGGGCGCCATCGGGGCCGTGGTCCTGGTCGACGTCCGTCGCCTCGACGACAGCTTCGCCGCCGTCGACTACTTCGAGGCCAAGGGACTGCCGTTCATCGTCGCGCTCAACCAGTTCGACGGGTCGCAGGAGTTCGGGCCCGACGACATCCGCGAGGCCCTCGCCATCCCGTCGCACATCCCGGTCATCGAGGTGGACGCCCGCGACCGCGAGTCCGCCAAGCAGGCGCTCGTGCGGATCACCGAGTTCGCCCTGACCCAGCTCACCGGCGTGGCCGCCTCGGCCTGACCGCCTCGGCACCACCGTCCGACTCCGTGCCGGGCGTCCCCAAGGGGGCGCCCGGCACAGTCAGGTCCGGGCCGTCGGAGCTCCCGTCAGCCCCTCCAGCACCGGTGCCAGCCGGTCGAGGTCCTGCGGGCCCTCCAGGTCGGGGAGGCTCACGAACACGGTGCGCACCCCCAGGTCGCGCAGCCCGAGGTAGCGCTCGCGGTGCTGCCGCGCCTGGCCCGCGTGGTGGCGGGCAGCGAAGGTCGCCGCGGGTGTCCGGCCGCGCAGCCGTTCGACCCGCCGCCAGGTGTCCTCTCGGTCGCTGCCGACCACGGGCAGGTCCAGGACGGTCACGGCCACCTCGGCCGGGTCCCGCCCGACCGCGGCACAGTGCCCACGGAGGACGTCCAGCTTGTGGCGCAGCGTGGGTAGGTCGCTGGGGAGGTTGCAGGCGTCGCCGAGCTCAGCCGCGATCCGCAGCGTGCGTCGCTCGCCCGAACCACCCACGATCACCTGTGGCCGCCCCACAGGCCGCGGGTATGCCGTGGTCTCCGGAAGCGTCACACGCGTGCCGGTGTGCGCCTTGGTCCCACTGGCCCACAGTGCCCGGATCGTCTCGATCGAAGCCTCCAGCTGGTCGAGCCGCTGTGCCGGAGCCGGGAAGGGAAGGCCGAACGCGAGGTGCTCACGCTCCCACCACCCCGTCCCGAGCCCGACGAACGCTCGGCCGCCGGACAGGACGTCAAGAGTGGCAACGGTTTTCGCGATGATCCCCGGCGGGCGGAAGGTCACGGGCGACACCAGGGTGCCCAGGCGCAGGTGGGTCTCGAGCCCGGCGAGCATGCCGAGCGTCACCCAGGGCTCGGGGATCGGCTCCCAGGCGCGGTCGACCTGAGGGATCTGGATGAGGTGGTCCATCAGGGCGATTCCGCCGAAGCCGTGGTCGTCGGCAGCCAGGGCGACCGACCTGAGCCAGCCGGCCGGGTCGGTGCCCCACGGGAAACGGGAGATCTGCAGCACGACCTCCAGGCCCCCGTCGCCGGGGGCAGGCTCGGGGCCGCGCGGGTGCATGGCCTGCGTGGTCGGGGGCAAGGCCCCCGAAGCACCCACCGCGGACTCGTCCCCGACGGTCAGCACCCGGTCCCAGCCCTCGGCGAGGATCGTGTCCCGCACTCGCGCGACGTTGGCAAGCTGCTGCGCGAGGACTCGCGCCGGCACCGGACGGTCGCGCTGGGAGTTGCGCTCGCGGCATACCGCGTCAGAGGTCTCGAAAAGCACTGCGACGCAGGGAAGCCCGGCAGCTCGCCCTTGTTCGCGGAAGCGGTCACGGAGGTCCGGGTCGAGGCCGAGGGTGTCGATGACGACGGTGAGCCCGCGCCGGCTCCGGCCTGCCACGATCTGGTGCAGCAGCGCGAACGCGTCAGCCGAGGCGTCGAGGTCGAGCTCGCCGCTGCCGACGACAGCCCGCAGCGCGTCGGAGGAGACGACCTCCTGCTGCCGGTAGTGCCGGGCCGCCCAGGTCGACTTCCCCGAGCCACTGGGCCCGACGAGGACGACGAGTGCAGGGTCGGGCAGGGACAAGGCCCCTGACGGTTCGGCCGCCGGCGGCTCGGTCGTCAGGTGTCTGCCCTCGGCGCGTGACTCACCAGACCGACGAGGTTGCCCTCGCTGTCGCGGATGAACGCCATCCACTCGTCGCTGCCAGACGGGCCGAGGGTGTCGTCGGTGTGGCTGAAGATGACGTGCGGCTCGGACTCCACGACCACGCCGTCCGCGCGCAGCTGTTCGATGCGCGCCGGGACGTCGTCGACGAAGAGGTAGAGCATCGCCGAGCAGGCCGCCTGCTCGAGCAGGAGCCGGGTGCCGTCGCCGAGGCCGAAGAACAGCAGGCCCGGTAGGTCGAACCGGGCCAGCGGAGGCGTCCCGAGCAAGCGTTCGTAGAAGGCTGCCGCCCGGTCGAGGTCGTCGGCGTGCTGGGCCACCTGCGCCAGACGCGTGCCAGCGTTCATCGCACCCACCTCCTGGCGGAAATCTACTGCCGGACCGTCCCCTGCCGCTCCAGGACCGCCTGCGCCACTTCCTGCGGACGCGTCTCGGGCAGCCAGTGCCCGGCGTCGAGCTCGACGAAGGTGTAGTCCGCCGCGACCTGCTCCCGGGTGCGTTCGGCGGCCGCCCGACCCAGGGTCGGGTCGCGATGCCCCCAGACGTAGGTGGTCGGTGTCGAGATCCGGTGGGACTGCGCGCCCTCTCGGGATGCCATGCGGCGCCACGGAAGTGCGCGGTACCAAGCCAGCCCGCCCCATGCCCCGCCAGCGACCCGGAACCGCGCGGCATACCGTGACGCGTCCGCGTCTGGGAGGCCCGAGCGGCGCAGCACCGCAGGCAGGAACTGCCGAAGCACGAGCTCGGGCAGGGCCGGGACCTGGAACGCCGCCATGTACCAGCTGCGGCGCGCCTGGTCTCCGTGACGCATTGCCCACCCCATCGCCCGGTGGTGCGGCGTGGAGAGCACGGTCAGGGCTACCAGCCGCTCCGGGTGGCGCTCGGCGAAGGCCCAGGCCACGGCCCCACCCCAGTCGTGCCCCACGAGATGGACACGGGGCACGTCCACGGCATCCACGAGGGCCAGCACGTCTGCGACGAGCTCGGTCATCCGGTAGGCACCGCGGTCCCGGGGTCGGGCACCGGGGGAGTAGCCCCGTTGGTCGGGAGCCACGACCCGCAGCCCCCTGTCGACGAGCAGTGGCGTCACCCGCGACCACGCGTGCCGGTCCTGCGGCCAGCCGTGCAGGAGCACCACCACATCGGTGCCGGCGCCGCTGTCGCTGACGTCGAAGACCAGGCCGTCCCGCATGAACCGTTCCACCCGGCGAACCTATCCGCGCCACCGGCCCGGTCCGCTCACCGGGTCCACCACGAGGATGGGCTGCCGACCCGCTCGTGCACCCGTCCCTCGTGTCGTCGAGACGGTGCGCGACAATGGAACGTGACCCGAGCCGCTGCCCAGTTCCCGCTCGGCGGTCGGCGTGCGTGGGTCGTGTATGCCGCCTCGGTGTCGGTCTACATCCTCGCGGTGTTCCACCGCAGCTCACTCGGTGTGGCTGGGCTGATGGCCACCGACCGGTTCGACATCGCCGCCACCCAGCTGTCGGTCTTCACCATGGTCCAGCTGTTCGTCTATGCCGCCATGCAGATCCCCGTCGGGGCGCTGCTCGACCGGTTCGGGCCCAAGCGGCTGCTGCTGTCCGGCGTCACCCTGATGACGCTCGCGCAGCTCGGGTTCGCGTTCGTCGACTCGTTCGCCCTGGGCATCGCGGCGCGTGTCGTGCTGGGGATCGGCGATGCCATGGTGTTCATCCCCCTGCTTCGGATCGTGGCTCTGTGGTTCCCCCCGCTGCGCATCCCGATGGTCTCGCAGGTCACCGGACTGCTCGGCCAGCTCGGCGCGCTCGGGGCCGCGACTCCGCTGGTCTACGCCCTCCACCGATGGGGCTGGACCCCGTCCTACGCCGGCTCGGCGCTCGTCGGAGTCCTGCTCGGCGCCCTGGTGCTCGTCGTCGTGCGTGACTCGCCATATCCCGACCACGAGCTCGACCAGATCAAGATCCGCGCACTCGCCCGGAGCGTGCGTGCCGCGTGGCGCACACCCGGGACCCGGCTCGGACTGTGGTCGCACTTCTCCGCACAGTTCGGGGCGACGGTGTTCGCGCTGCTGTGGGGTTACCCGTTCCTCGTTGCGGGACAAGGCCTTTCGCCAGGGACCGCTGGCGTCCTGCTCATGCTGATGACCGTCACCACGGTGGTCAGCAGCCCACTCATTGGGGGCTTCGTCACCAAGTACCCCTTCTCCCGGTCGACGCTCATCCTCGGGATCGTCTTCTCGATCATGACCGTCTGGGGGGTCGTCCTGCTCTGGCCGGGCCGGGCGCCGCTGCCCCTGCTCGTGCTCCTGGTCGTCGTCACTGCGGTGGGGGGTCCGGGGTCGCTGGTCGGCTTCGACCTGGCCCGCACGTTCAACCCCCCGACCCGGCTCGGCAGTGCCACCGGCATCGTCAACGTCGGCGGCTTCCTGGCCTCGCTGTCGACCGTCACGCTGATCGGGATCATCCTGGACCAGGTGGCACCGGGCGGGCCGAGCACCTACGACGCGGACACCTTCCGGGTGGCCATGTCGGTCCAGTACCTCGTCTGGGGTGGCGGGGTGGTGCAGATCCTGCGGTACCGCCGCAAGACGCGGCGCGGCCTGCGGGAGAGCGACCCCGATGCGTATGCCGCGTTGCGGGCCGGCGAGTCCATCACCCCCTGACCGGATGGGGTCCGCGCGACTGCTGCCCTCTATGTGCGGCCCGGCGCGGGCAGTGGGGGTTATCGAGCGGTTTGCAGCCAGATGGGCGCGAGCGAGTGCGATCGGGAACGCGCCGCCATCCGGGGTCGAAACCGCCTCCCACCTGCGAAAACGCGGATTTCGTAACCTATTCGTGACCCTTTCTGGACATCTGATCGAATGATCGCCGCTGCCTGCTGAAAGACATCGATGTAACTCCGGAAATGACAAAGCTGTCATTTTTGGAAATGGCCGGTAAGGCGTGGGATTCCTGTGACGAGAGTGTTCCGAGTGATTAGGCGGCTTTAGTCTCGTGCGGCTGTCACCACCCAGGTCGACGGCACCCCCCGAGACCGACCGGACACCCACCTGAGAGGCATCCCCCGTGCCGAACGTCCACTCCGCCCGCCGCGCGCTGCGCACTGGCGCGACCCTGTCGATGGTCGGGATCCTCGCTGTCACCACGGCCCTGTCCGCCTCGGCCGATCCCGACCCGGTGTACCCGTCCAAGTCACAGGTCGAGAAGGCGAAGACGGCGGTCGCCGCGACGAGCGGCAAGGTCTCCAGTCTCGACGCGCAGTACGCCGCCGCCAGCGCCCAGCTGAGCCAGGTGCAGGACCGGGCAGCGGCTGCGGCCGAGGCCTACAACGGGGCTCGGTACGAGCTCGACAAGCGCACGGCGGAGACCGCCGCAGCCAAGAAGCGCGCCGCGCAGGCCCAGCAGGTCGCCGACGCGGCGTCGCTGCAGGTGCGCCGCTACGCCTCCAGCGTCTACCAGCAGGGTGGCAACCTCGGCGAGCTGGAGGCATACCTGTCGAGCACCGGCCCCCAGGACCTCGTGGACCGGGCCTCCGCGCTCGAGGCCGTCGGCGACGCCCGGAGCCGCACCCTGCAGCAGGCCGCCGCCTCCTCGGTCGTCGCGCAGACGATGCGTGAGCAGGCTGCCAAGTCCGAGGCTGCGCAGGCCGCGGCCGCGCAGGCCGCCCAGCAGGCCCGCAACGCCGCGCAGGCCCAGGCCGACCAGGCCCAGGCCGCTGCCGCGCAGATCCAGAAGCAGCAGGACGCCCTCACCGTGCAGCTCGCGAGCCTGCGCAAGACCTCCGTCGACCTCGAGAAGCAGCGTCAGGACGGCCTCGCGGCAGCGGCCGTCGCGCGCGCCGCCGCCGCCGAGGCGGCACGGCAGGCCAGGCTCGCCGCCGATCGTGCCAAGGCCGCTCGCAGCGCCGCAGCGAAGAAGGCCGCCCAGCAGGCCGCCGCCCGCGCCGCTGCCGAGGCCGCCCGTCAGCGGGCTGCAGCCGAGGCTGCGCAGCAGGCCGCCGACCAGGCCGCGCACCAGCAGCACAACCAGCACAAGCCGAAGCCGAAGCCGGACAACCCGCCGCCGCCCCCGCCGCCCTCGCACGGTGGCGTGTCAGCGGTCATCGGCTACGCCCAGGCTCAGCTCGGAAAGCCGTACCAGTGGGGTGGCTCCGGCCCCGACTCCTTCGACTGCTCCGGCCTGACGATGCGGGCCTGGCAGCGTGCCGGCGTGAACCTGTCGCACTACACGGGCGCCCAGTGGGGCGAGACCTCCCGGGTGGCGATCAGCGACCTGCGCCCCGGGGACCTCGTCTTCTTCGGCAGCTCCGGCCCCAACAGCCACCACGTGGGTCTCTACGTCGGCGGCGGCCAGATGATCGAGGCGCCCTACACGGGAGCCAACGTCCGCTACGCCTCGATCTACCGGTCGGACCTCGTCCCCTACGGCGGTCGTCCCTAGTACGGCGCCTTCGCGCGGCAACCGCCCGCGTCGGTGGGCCGGACCCGCCACTGCCGCACCCGGCATACCCACGAGCACCAGGCCCCTGGGCTGACCTCACGTCGCCCGGGGGCCTGTGTATGCCGCGGGCGCGCCGGAGTGCGCGAACCTCACGCGGTCGGGGGTTTGGCCTCCGACATGGGCTCGGCGTGGACATCGGGCATGCGCCAGCGCGCGGTCGTCAGGCCCGCGTCCTTGGCGCGCTGGATCGCCTCGCGCACGACCCGCTCGGCGTCCTCGCGACCGGCCCAGTGGGCACCCTCGACGGACTTGCCGGGCTCGAGGTCCTTGTAGGTCTCGAAGAAGTGCTGGATCTCGAGCCGGTCGAAGCTGCTGACCTGATCCAGCTCGGTGATGTGGGCCTGCCGCGGGTCGCCGGCCGGCACGCACAGGATCTTGTCGTCGCCGCCCGCCTCGTCACGCATGTGGAACATGCCGATGGGGCGGACGCGGACGAGGCAACCGGGAAAGGTCGGCTCCTCGAGAAGGACCAGGGCGTCGAGCGGGTCGCTGTCCTCGCCGAGGCTGTCCTCGACGTAGCCGTAGTCGGCGGGATAGCGCGTGGAGGTGAACAGCAGGCGGTCGAGCCGGATGCGTCCAGTGGCGTGGTCGACCTCGTACTTGTTGCGATGTCCCTTAGGGATCTCGATGGTGACGTCGAACTCCACGACGATGTCCCTTCCGTAGTGCGCCTGCCTGGACGTGGTGCGCGGGCCTATGACCTAGGCTCGCCGCTAAGTGTTCCGTATGACGCAAGTCCAGCGCTGAGGGGGTCGAGTGCGTCGGTTCCTGGCCGCCCTGCTGGCCGTCGCGGTGCTCGTGGTGGCGTATGCCGCGCTCGACGTCTTCGACCTCGTCCCGGGCATCCTGACCCGCGACCGGCCCACCGCTGTCGCCACCCCGGCGCCCAGCGGGACGGCCACCACGACACCGGTGGCCGTCCCCACCGTCGACGCCGCCGCCCAGCCGCTCCAGCCAGTCTCGGCGGGCGCCCTGATCCCCGATCCCGCTGCGCTGGCCAGCAAGCTCGCGGCCGCTGTCGCCGATCCCGCGCTGCGCCCCGGCCCGGGTGTCGTCGTGCGTGACGCCTTCACGGGACAGACGTTGTACTCCAAGGCAGCGGGTAAGGCGCGCACCCCGGCCTCCACCGCGAAGCTCCTGACCGCCCTCGCGGTCGGCACCACGCTCGACCCCGTGCGCACCCTCCCGACGACCGTCGTGCAGGGCCCGTCGGCCGACCAGATCGTGCTGGTGGCTGGCGGCGACACCATGCTGGCCAAGGGCGCGGGCTCACCGACCGCCGTCGAGGGCCGAGCCGGTCTGGGTGACCTGGCCGGCCAGGTCTCCGCAGCGCTGCAGGCCACCGGGACCACCAAGGTCAGCCTCCGGCTGGACACGTCGTACGCCAGAGGCCCCCGGTGGGCGCCCGGGTGGCTGCGTGCCGACATCGACGCCGGCTACACCGGTGGAGTGTCGATGCTGGGTCTCGCCGGGCAGCGTGCCGTGCCGTTCAAGCCCGCACCGCGCGACCCTGAGGCCGCCACCGCCGGTGCCTTCGTCGCCGCGCTCGGGAAGCTCGGCATCAGCGCCACCCTGACACCGGAGTCCACCTGGTCCACGAAGGTCCCCGCCGGGTCCGCAGAGCTGGGGCGGGTCGAGTCGGCGCCGATCGGGGACATCCTCGCCCTGGCCCTCGACGACAGCGACAACGCGCTCACCGAGGGCCTCGCCCGCCAGGCGGCCGTGAGTGCCGGAGGGTCCACCAGCTTTGCGGCCGCAGTCTCCTTCGTGACCAAGACCGTCGAGGGCCTCGGTGTCGATCTCACCGGGGTCAGGCTGAAGGACACCAGCGGGCTGACGTCGGGCCAGGCGATCCCGCCGAAGGTGCTCTCGGACGTTCTCCAGCTCGGCGCCGACGGGACGGTCCCGGCCATGCAGGGCACCATCGCCCGGCTGCCGGTGGCCGGGTTGTCGGGCACGCTCGCCGGCAGGTTCCACACCAAGAGCACGCGCGCCGTGGCGGGCCTGGCCCGGGCCAAGACGGGCACGCTCACGGGCGTCAGCTCGATGGCGGGCACCGTCGTGGACGCCGACGGACGAGTCCTGTCCTTCGTCGTCCAGGCCGACGGGCTGCCCGGTGGCGTCGGAACCCTCAACGCACGGGCGGCGTTGGACCGGTTCGTGGCGGTGCTCGCGACCTGCGGGTGTCCCTGACCTACCGTGAGGGGATGACCGTGTCCGAAGCCGCTGTTCCGCGCGCCACCCGCTACGTCGACTGGGAGTTCGCGAAGGTCACCGGCTCCCAGCTGGCGCCGGCGGGCCCGAAGGTGACCGGGCGCGAGGCAGCCGAGGTCGTCGCGTCGGTCCGGGCCGCCGCCCGGCGCGCGCAGCAGCCCGTGGCCGAGACCGCCCGCCTGCACGCCCCGGGTGATGCTCCCGAGCCGCTCGTCGTCGACCGCCGCACCTGGATCGCGCTCAACGCGGACTCCATGTCCGCCCTGGTGGACCCGATCTTCGGCAAGCTGGTCGACGGTCACAAGACGCCCCCGAGCCCGACCATGCAGGCCATCGGCGGCAAGGTCACCGGGGGTGAGGCGGGGGCGCTGCTCGCCTTCATGTCTAGCAAGGTGCTCGGACAGTACGACCTCGCCCCGGGGGGCACACCCCAGCTGATGCTGGTGGCCCCCAACCTCGTCCACGTCGAGCGAGAGCTGGGCGTCGACCCGGCCGACTTCCGACTCTGGGTCTGCATGCACGAGGAGACCCACCGGGTGCAGTTCACCGCCGTGCCGTGGCTGCGCGACCACATGGTCGCGCGGGTGCGGGCGCTGGCCACCGACCTCGTCCCCGACCCGGAGAGCCTGCAGGAGACCCTCTCGCGGCTGGGCAGGCAGCTGCCCGACGCCCTCAAGAGCGGAGGGGCCGGGATCACCGACCTCATCGCCTCGCCGGAGCAGCGCGCCCAGCTAGCCGAGGTCACCGCGATCATGTCGCTGCTCGAGGGCCACGCGGACGTCGTCATGGACGAGGTGGGGCCCCTGGTCATCCCGTCGGTGGCGCAGATCCGCACCAAGTTCAACCAGCGACGCAAGGGCGTGGGTGCGTTCGACCGGGTCCTGCGCCGGCTGCTCGGCCTCGAGGCCAAGATGCGGCAGTACCGCGACGGGGCCGTCTTCGTCCGTGCGGTCGTCGACGAGGTCGGCACGGACGGGTTCAACCGGATCTGGGAGTCGCCGGAGACGCTGCCGAAGCCGGCCGAGATCGAGACCCCCTCCGCCTGGGTCGCCCGGGTCCACGGCTGACCCGTGACCGGCGTCCGATGACCGGCCCCCACCCGGCCACGGCGGCCGTGCGGGTCGCCGTCCGCGAGACGTTGGCCGAGTGCGCGCCGGGCGACGTCGTGCTGGTCGCGTGCAGCGGGGGAGCCGACTCCCTGGCGCTGGCGGCAGCGCTGGCCTTCGAGGCACGCCGGCCGGGCCTGTCGGCTGGGGCGGTCGTCGTGGACCACCGGCTCCAGGCCGACTCCGCGGGTACCGCCGCCACGGTCAGTCAGCGGCTGTCCCAGATCGGCCTCGACCCGGTCGAGGTCGTGACGGCCGACGTCGCGGCGTCCTCCGACGGGCTCGAGGCGGCGGCCCGGTCGGCCCGCTACGCCGCCCTCGACGCGGCAGCCGTACGTCACGGCGCGCGGCTCGTCCTCCTCGGCCACACCCTGGACGACCAGGCCGAGCAGGTGCTCCTCGGCCTCACCCGCGGTGCCGGAGCGCGTTCCCTCGCCGGTATGCCGCGTGCCCGGGACCGGTTCCGTCGTCCTCTTCTCGGGGTGACCCGGGAGCAGACCCGCGCGTCCTGCACGGCCGAGGGCCTGAGCTGGTGGGACGACCCGATGAACGAGGACACCACCTTCACCCGCGTCCGCGCTCGTCGCGCCCTCGTCGACCTGGAGCGCGACCTGGGGCCCGGTGTCGCCACCGCGCTGGCCCGCAGCGCCGACCAGCTCCGCGAGGACGCCGACCACCTCGACGCGCTCGCCGACTCAGCCGTCGCCAGCCTCCTTCGCCCGGTTCGAGGTGGAACCGACCCGGGATCCGGACGGGTCCACCTCGAACCCGTGGGCCTGTCGGTCGAGGTGGACGTCATGCTCGCGTTGCCCCGGCCGGTGCGCACCCGTGCCTGGCGACGACTCGTGATCGCAGCCGGCGCCCCTCCCGGACAGGTGAGCACGCGGCATACCGAGGCCTGTGACGCCCTCCTGACGCAGCTGGCACGGGCAGGGCCCGGTGAGCCTCCCGGGACCGCTGTGCGCCGCCCGCGTGGACGGCCGGGTATCCATCGCCCCACCCGCTCCGGTTGAATAGCCCCGCACCCGAGCCGACAACCGAGGGAGTTTGAGCCGTGGACGCTGCCCACATGGGAGCCGATCTCGAGAAGGTCCTCATCACCGAGGAGGAGATCCACACCAGGCTCGACGAGCTGGCCGCCGAGATCTGGGCCGAGTACGACGGCTTGGACCTGCTCCTCGTCGGGGTCCTCAAGGGGGCCGTCATGGTCATGGCCGACCTGTCCCGAGCCCTGCCCGGCACCGCCCCCGTCGACTGGATGGCGGTCTCGTCCTACGGCTCGGGCACCAAGTCCTCCGGCGTGGTCCGGATCCTCAAGGACCTCGACACCGACATCACCGGCAAGCACGTCCTCATCGTCGAGGACATCGTCGACTCCGGCCTGACCCTCTCGTGGATCAAGGCCAACCTCGAGTCGCGCTCGCCCGCCTCCGTCGAGATCTGCACGCTGCTGCGCAAGCCCGCCGCGGCCAAGGTCGAGATCGACGTCAAGTGGGTCGGGTTCGACATCCCCAACGAGTTCGTCGTGGGCTACGGCCTCGACTACGCCGAGAAGTACCGCAACCTGCGCGAGGTCGGCACGCTGGCCCCGCACGTCTACGCCTGAGACGTCCTCGGAACACTGCGCCCATCCGGGTCGTTGTCCAGCACGAACCACTGGGGCACTGCCGTAGTACCGTCGTGGTAGAGCCGAGCCCAGGTCGGGCCGCGGCACAAAGCGTGAGCGAGCAGGAGGCACGGGGCGGCCAGCCCCGCTACACACATGGATTTCAAGCGCATCCTTCGGGCCCCGTTGTTCTGGGTGGTGGCCGTCATCGCGATCACGCTGACCGTCTTCAGCCTCAGTGACGCCGGCGGCTACACCCGGATCGACACCTCCGCCGCCCAGCAGCTCATCACCGAGAAGAAGGTGGAGCGCGCGGTCGTCACCAACAACGAGGTGGTCGACCTCGACCTCAAGAAGGGCGTGACCTACTCCGACGGCAAGGGCATCAAGGACGCGACCAAGGTCCGCACCCAGTACGTCGAGGCTGCCGGCCCCACGTTCGTCAAGCTGCTCGAGGACAACGCCCCGCCCGGACGCATCAACCAGGTCATCAAGGACACCAACCCGCTGCTCGCGCTGCTGGGGTCGATCCTTCCGATCATCATCCTGCTCGGCCTCTTCTGGTTCCTGATGAACCAGATGCAGGGCGGCGGCTCGCGGGTCATGCAGTTCGGCAAGTCCAAGGCCAAGCTCGCCACCAAGGACACCCCCAAGGTCACCTTCGCGGACGTCGCCGGCGCCGACGAGGCGGTCGAGGAGCTCCACGAGATCAAGGAGTTCCTCGCCGAGCCCGCGAAGTTCCTCGCCGTCGGCGCCAAGATCCCCAAGGGTGTGCTGCTCTACGGTCCTCCCGGCACCGGCAAGACCCTGCTCGCACGCGCGGTCGCGGGTGAGGCCGGAGTGCCGTTCTACTCGATCTCAGGTTCGGACTTCGTCGAGATGTTCGTCGGCGTCGGTGCGAGCCGGGTGCGCGACCTGTTCGAGCAGGCCAAGGCCAACGCCCCCGCGATCGTCTTCGTCGACGAGATCGACGCCGTCGGACGCCACCGTGGCGCCGGTCTCGGCGGTGGCCACGACGAGCGCGAGCAGACCCTCAACCAGCTGCTCGTCGAGATGGACGGGTTCGACGTCAAGACCAACGTCATCCTGATCGCGGCGACCAACCGTCCCGACATCCTCGACCCGGCGCTGCTGCGTCCCGGCCGGTTCGACCGCCAGATCGCGGTCGAGGCGCCCGACATGATCGGCCGCCACCGGATCCTCGAGGTGCACTCCCAGGGCAAGCCCATGGCCACCGGTGTCGACCTGCTCGCCGTCGCTCGCCGTACCCCCGGCTTCACCGGCGCAGACCTGGCCAACGTGCTCAACGAGGCGGCGCTGCTCACCGCCCGCAGCGACGGCAAGCTCATCGACGACGCGGCCCTCGACGAGGCCATCGACCGGGTCATCGCCGGTCCGCAGAAGCGCACCCGGATCATGTCCGCCAAGGAGCGCAAGATCACGGCCTACCACGAGGGTGGTCACGCGATCGTCGCCGCGGCCATGAACCACCTCGACCCGGTGACCAAGGTGACGATCCTGCCCCGCGGACGCGCGCTCGGCTACACCATGGTGATGCCGACCGACGACAAGTACTCCACGACCCGCAACGAGATCCTCGACCAGCTCTCCTACGCCATGGGCGGCCGCGTCGCGGAGGAGGTCGTCTTCCACGACCCGACCACCGGTGCCTCCAACGACATCGAGAAGGCCACCGGCATGGCCCGCAAGATGGTCACCGAGTACGGCATGAGCGAGCGGGTCGGCGCCATCAAGCTCGGTCAGTCGCAGGGCGAGGTCTTCCTCGGCCGCGACATGGGCCACCAGCGCGACTACTCCGAGGAGGTCGCGAGCGTCGTCGACGAAGAGGTCCGCAAGCTCATCGACGCAGCCCACGACGAGGCCTGGCACGTCATCAACGACAACCGCGACATCCTCGACAAGCTGGTCCTCGACCTGCTCGAGCACGAGACGCTCAACGCCAAGGAGCTCGCGGCGATCTTCGAGCCGATCCGCAAGCGGCCGGTGCGCCCGACCTGGCTCTCCAGCGAGACCCGGTTCCTCTCCGACCAGCCGCCGGTCCTGACGCCGGCCGAGAAGGCCGCCCAGAACGGCTCCGCTCCTGCTCTCGAGGCCGCCGGCACCAACCGGAAGACCGCCGAGGCCATCGACAAGGCAGCCGAGGCCGGGGCGGTCAAGGCTCCCGAAGAGCACCCGCCCACCCAGGTCATCGAGATCCCCGAGGGTGGCCAGGTCGATCCGAATGGCAGCTGACGGCGCGGGTCACGTCGTCGACCAGGCCCGTGCCGAGGCGGCCGTCCGCGAGCTGCTGATCGCGATCGGGGAGGACCCCGACCGCGAGGGGCTGGTCGAGACGCCGGCGAGGGTGGCGCGGGCCTACGGCGAGTTCTTCGCCGGGCTCTCCCTCGACGCGGGGGAGGTGCTGTCCAAGACCTTCAAGATCGACCACGAGGAGATGATCCTGGTGCGCGACATCGAGGTCTACTCGATGTGCGAGCACCACCTCGTGCCGTTCCACGGGGTGGCCCACGTCGGCTACATCCCCGCCAAGGACGGCCGCGTGACCGGCCTGTCCAAGCTGGCCCGCCTCGTCGAGATGTATGCCCGGCGTCCGCAGGTGCAGGAGCGGCTCACGACCCAGGTGGCCGACTCGCTCGTCACCCACCTGGGCGCCCAGGGCGTCATCGTCATCGTCGAGTGCGAGCACCTGTGCATGTCGATGCGAGGCATCCGCAAGCCCGGCTCGCGCACCATCACCTCCGCCGTCCGCGGCCAGCTGCGCGACGCGGCCACCCGGGCCGAGGCCATGGCGCTGCTGCTGGGCGGCAAGCGGTGACCGGACGCGAACTCTCGCGCCCCACCACCCCTGCAAGCACCACCAGCCGGCTTCCCGGCATACTCACGGCATCCAGGGCGCCGCGGCTGCTCGGCAACCTCACCTACCTCGTCGGCACGGTCGACCTGCTGACCGGGCTGCTGCACTCGTGGCGGGTCCACCTGCACGGACTCACCGAGATGCTCCCCGGTGCGCTCTCCGACGCGGCTGCCGCGGCCACGGTCGTGTCCGGGATCTTCCTGGTCGTCCTCGGGCACTCGCTGAAGCGGCGCAAGCGGCGGGCCTGGCGTGCGGCAGTCGCCCTGCTTGCGCTCTCGGTCGTGCTGCACGCCCTGAAGACCGAGCCCGCCGCCGCGGTGGTCTCGCTCGTCGGGCTGGCCCTGCTGGTGCGGCACCGTGCCGAGTTCCGCGCCCTCGGAGACCCGACCACCCGCTGGCGTGCGGTGCGGGCCTTCGTCGTCCTGCTCCTCGTGTCCTGCGTGGCCGCCGCGCTGGTCCTGTGGCTCAACCGGCGCGACCTCGTGGGCGGGTTCCCCGGACCCGCCGACTTCCTGCACGAGCTGGGTCTCGGCATGGTGGGCGTCACCGGCCCACTGACGTTCACGTCGGACCGGTCCTCTGACATCGTCGGCTCACTCCTGCTGGGGCTGGGCCTGATGACCCTGCTGACTCCGGCCTACCTGGCGCTGCGGCCGGCCGAACCGGTGCCGTCGCTCACCGCCGACGACGAGCTGCGGCTCCGCGCGCTGGTCCGCGGCCACGGCGACTCCCTGGCCTACTTCAACACCCGGCGCGACAAGTCGGTGATCTGGTCGCAGTCCGGCAAGTCCGCGATCGCCTACCGCGTGGTGTCCGGGGTCATGCTCGCCAGCGGCGACCCGGTGGGCGACGCCGAGGCCTGGCCCGGAGCCGTGCAGGCCTTCCTCGCCGAAGCGAGCGCCCACGCGTGGACCCCTGCGGTGCTCGGGTGCTCCGAGCAGGCCGGCACCGTGTGGGTGCGCGAGACCGGGTTCACCTCGCTGGAGCTCGGCGACGAAGCCGTCGTCGACACCGCCACCTTCTCGCTCGCCGGCCGGCCGATGCGCAACGTCCGGCAGATGGTGGGGCGGGTCGTCCGTGCCGGGTATGCCGTGGACGTGTGTCGCGTGCGCGACGTCACCGCCGACGTGCGTGACCGTGCGCTCGCCGACGCGGCGGCCTGGCGGTCCAGCGCCACCGAGCGGGGCTTCTCGATGGCGCTGGGCAGGCTGCTCGACGACAGCGACCCGGACTGCGTGTTCGTCGCGGCACGGCAGGATGGGGTCGTGCGCGCGTTCCTGCAGTTCGTCCCCTGGGGGCCAGACGGGATGTCCCTCGACGTGATGCGCCGTGACTCCGCGGCAGATGCCGGGGTCAACGAGCTGCTGATCACCGAGGCCCTCGCGGCCGCGCCCGCGCTCGGCGTCCAGCGGGTGTCGCTGAACTTCGCCGCCTTCCGCTCGGTGCTGGAGCGTGGCGGGAGGCTCGGAGCGGGTCCGGTGCTGAGGGCCTGGCGACGGGTCCTGCTGTTCGCCTCCCGGTGGCTCCAGATCGACAGCCTCTACCGGTTCAACGCGAAGTTCTCGCCCCAGTGGCAGCCGCGGTTCCTCGTCTACCCCTCCGGCTCGGACCTGCCCCGGGTGGGGTTGGCCGCGCTCGAGGCGGAGGCGTTCCTCACCTGGCCGAAGCTCGGCCGGCTCAGAGGCGCCGGATGAGTGGGGCGAGCCGGGCGGGCGAGGTCTCCTGGCCGCTGCGCCGGGCCGACGGGCTGCCCGTGGTGATGGGCGTGGTCAACGTGACGCCCGACTCGTTCAGCGACGGCGGGCAGTGGTTCGAGCCGTCGGCAGCCGTCGAGCACGGGAGCGAGCTGATGGTCCAGGGGGCCGACATCCTCGACATCGGTGGGGAGTCGACCCGACCCGGTGCCGAACGCCCCTCTGTGGTCGAGGAGCTGCGCCGGGTGCTGCCCGTCGTGACCGAGCTGGCCGCGGCGGGGGCGCTGGTCTCGGTCGACACCATGAGGGCCGAGGTGGCCGGCCAGGCGCTGGCGGCCGGAGCCGGCCTCGTCAACGACGTGAGCGGCGGGCTGGCCGACCCCGACATGGCGGGGGTCGTCGCCGACGCAGGAGTGCCGTTCGTCGCGATGCACTGGCGTGGACACAGCGCCGACATGCAGTCGCGAGCGGTCTACGACGACGTGGTCGCCGACGTGGTGGCCGAGCTGACCCAGCGCGCCGAAGCCCTGGTGGACGCCGGGATCGCGCCCGACCGGATCGTGCTGGATCCCGGGTTCGGTTTCGCCAAGCTCGCCGGGCACAACTGGTCACTGCTGCGTGGGCTCGACCGGTTGCTGGCCCTCGACCACCCGCTCCTCGTCGGCACCTCGCGAAAGGGCTTCCTCGGACGTCTCGGCGTGCCCGCGGGTGGCGAAGCCAGGCCGCCGCTCGACCGCGACCCTGCGACTGCCGCGACCTCCATGCACGCCGCCCGGCTCGGCGCCTGGGGTGTGCGGGTGCACCACATCCCGTCGACGCTCGACGCCATGCGGGTTGCGCGCGCCATCCAGGAAGCCGAGTGACAGCAATGACATCGACAGAGGTGGATCAGTGACGGATCAGATTGTCCTCAAAGGCATTTCGGCCAAAGGACACCACGGCGTGCTCGACTTCGAGAAGCGCGACGGCCAGACGTTCGTCGTCGACGTGACGATGCACGTCGACCTCGCGCCAGCAGGCACCAGCGACGACCTGGCCGACACCGTCAACTACGCAGAGGTCGCCGGCGACGTGGTGGCGCTCATCGAGGGTGAGTCCCTCGACCTCATCGAGGCTCTCGCGACCCGCATCGCCGACCGGGTGCTCGCCCGCCCTCGGGTCGAGGCGGTCGAGGTCGTGGTGCACAAGCCGGAGGCGCCGGTGGGGCACCCGTTCACGGACGTCCAGGTGCGGGTGAGCCGCGAACGCCAGTCACAGGTGGTCATCGCGATGGGCTCCAACATCGGCGACTCCATCGAGACGCTGCACGATGCGGCCATCTCCCTCTACGGCCTCATCGACATCGTCGACGTGTCGCCCGTCGTCGAGACCGACCCCGTCGGTGGACCCGACCAGGCGGCATACCTCAACGCGGTGGTGACGGGCACGACCCACCTGGCCCCGTCTTCGCTCCTCGCCGGGCTCCACGACATCGAACGCGCGCACGGACGCACCCGTGAGGTGCGGTGGGGCCCCCGGACGCTGGACCTGGATCTCATCCAGTACGGCGACCCGGTCTTCGACACCGACGTGGTGATGAACAGCCCGACCCTCACCCTCCCGCACCCGCGGGCGCACGAGCGGGGTTTCGTGTTGCTGCCGTGGCTGCAGGTCGACCCGGAGGCAGTGCTGCGTGTCTCCGGGCAGGTGCGCCGCGTCGCCGACCTCGTCTCCGCGGTCGACACCTCGGGTGTGCGGCCCGGACCCGACGTCGACCTGCTGGAGGGGCCGTGGTGAACGAAGGTCAGGGTCTGCGCTGGCCGCAGCTCGCCGCCATCGCCGTGGTCATCGGGCTGCTGTCCTGGCTGGGCTGGCGGCTCTACCTCAACGCCGGGCACCTGCTCGGACCGGCGTCCTGGGTCTCGGCGATCCTGTTGGTGCTCATGGCGATCCTCGTCATCGGGGCCGGGCTGCCAGTGCGACGGTTCCTGCGGGGTGAGGCCCGCAAGTCGCTGAGCCCGATCAGGGCGGCCCGCACCCTGGTCCTCGCGCAGGCCGCTGCCCTCACCGGCTCAGGCGTGTTCGGCTGGTATGCCGCACAGGTGGCGCACGCGGTCGGCGACCTCGACCTGCCCGGTTACCGCGACCTGCTGTGGAGGCTGCTGGCCCTCTGCGTCGCCTCGCTGGTGCTCACCAGCGCAGGGATGCTCACCCAGCGCATGTGCCGGGTCGACCCCCCGGAGGACAGGGACTCTCGCTCCTGACGCCCCACCACCCTCGCAAAACGGGGGTTGCTCGACGAAACGGGAGGTCCTGACCCCCGTTTCGTCGAGCAACCCCCGTTTTGCAGGGGTGGCGTCCGGCTACTTGTCGACGTCTCCGACGACGAAGAACATCGAGCCCAGGATGGCCACCATGTCGGCGATGAGGTTGCCGGGCAGCACCTCCGCCAGCACGGCGACGTTGTTGAACGACGCCGAGCGCAGCTTGAGCCGCCACGGGGTCTTCTCGCCGCGGGACACGAGGTAGTAGCCGTTGAAGCCGAGCGGGTTCTCGGTGGCGGTGTAGAGGTCGCCCTCGGGGACCTTGAGCACCTTCGGCAGCTTGACGTTGACCGGCCCCTGCGGGAGCGACCGCATCCGGTCGAGGCAGGCCTCCGCGAGGTCGAGGCTCACGTGCACCTGCTCGAGCAGCACCTCGAGGCGGGCCAGGCAGTCGCCGGCCGTGCGCGTCACGACGCGACCGGGCCCCCCGTCGGCGAACAGCTCGGCGTAGGCGAGGTAGGGCTCGTCGCGCCGCAGGTCCATGTCGACACCGGCCGCACGCGCGATCGGCCCGGAAACGCCATAAGCCGCAATGACTTCCGGTGACACGACGCCGACCCCGCGGGTGCGCGCCTCGAGGATCTCGTTGCCCACGATCAGCGCCTCGATGTCGGGCAGCCGCCCGCGGACTGCCTGCACGGCATACGCGACGCGGTCGAGCCACCCCGCTGGGAGGTCCTCCTTGAGCCCGCCGACGCGGTTGAACATGTAGTGCATCCGTCCGCCGGACGCCTCCTCCATGACCGCCTGCAGCTCCTCGCGCTCGCGGAAGGCGTAGAAGATCGGGGTGATCGCGCCGAGCTCGAGCGGGTAGGACCCGAGGAACATCAGGTGGTTGAGCACCCGGTTGAGCTCGGCCAGCAGGGTGCGTGCCCAGACCGCACGCTCGGGCACCTCCATTCCGAGCATCCGCTCGACGCCCAGGACGACGCCGAGCTCGGACGAGAACGCCGACAGCCAGTCGTGCCGGTTGGCCAGGACGATGATCTGGCGGTAGTCGCGGACCTCGAAGAGCTTCTCGGCGCCGCGGTGCATGTAGCCGACGACGGGTTCGGCCGAGACGATCCGCTCACCGTCGACGACGATCCGCAGCCGCAGCACGCCATGGGTTGCCGGGTGCTGGGGTCCGATGTTGAGCACCATGTCCGCCGTGGCGAGACCGCCGGCACCCATGCCGACGGTGAGCTCGCGCCGGCCCTCGGTGGTGGTCACCCCGTCAGTCTGCCGTATGCCGCGTGGCCGGGTGCCGAGGGAGGACGACTGGGTCGAGAGTGCACGACACGCTGAGCCCGTCCCGGCGTCCGCAGCGTGTCGCGCACTCTCGACCGCAGACCGAACCTCAGTCGGGGCAGCCGGGGATGTTCTGGATCGACGTGGCCCGGCCCGAGGTGTCGAGCTGGACGAGCACGGTGTTCTCGCGGTTGGCCAGACCCTTGAGCTTGGTGGCCTCGACCGACTTGGTCTGCAGCGGCTGGTCGGCCGCGATGCAGTGGTGGTAGAGGATCCGCGCGCCGTCGGCCACCGGGATGGTGAAGGTCAGCTTGGCGTTCTGGTTCTCGTAGGGGACCTTGCCCTTGAACGGACTCGTCGGGACGCCGGTCTTGGCCAGCTTGGCGTCGTCGAGCTTCGTCCACGTCCACCGGTCCAGCTCGAGCACGGCCGTCCCGGCGACCTCGCTGACCTTCGTGACGACACCGAAGTCGAAGTTGCGACCCTTGACGTCAGAGGTGGGCACCTTGGGGGCGGCGGGCTCGCTGCTCGACGAAGGCTTGGCGGTGACCGTGGGGGTGATGGTCACGGTGACGTCGCCCGTGGAGCTCGGCGGGGCATCCGAACCGCAGGCAGACAGCAGCCCGCTAAGACCCAGGACCGCGACGGCGACCGGGATGCGCACGTGCTGGTGCTTCATGGGGACGAAGTCCTTTCGAGTGACAGCAGCAGTCAAGTCTGCCCTTGACCGAGCGCCTGACAAAACTCGGCGGACTCGGGCAGGCTGGTCGCGTGCCCACCCAGCCCCCTGTCGACGCCGCGGATCTCCTCGACCTGGGCGACCCGGCCGTGGTCGCCGACCCCTATCCACACCTGGCTGCGCTGCGTACGGCCGCCCCGCTCGCGTGGCACAGCGGCATGGGGGTCTGGCTCGCGAGCGGGCATGCCGAGGCGAGCGCGGTGCTGCGTGACCGCCGGCTGGGCCGGGTCTTCGGGCCACGGACTCCCGAAGCCGACTGGGACACCTTCAACTGGCTGCACGCCGACTCGATCCTCGACAGCGAACCCCCCAAGCACACCCGTCTGCGACGCCTCGTGGCTGGTGCGTTCGGCCGGGGCCACGTCCAGCGGCTCGCGCCGCGGATCGAGGAGCTGGCGGCTGGGCTGCTCGCCGACCTGCCCGAGGGGGAGTTCGACGTCATCGAGCACTACGCCGAACCACTGCCGGTCCTCGTGATCGCCGAGCTGCTCGGCGTCCCTGAGGCTGATCGGCACCACCTTCGGCCCTGGTCGCAGGCGATCGTGCGGATGTACGAGGTCGACCGGAGCCCTGCCGACGAGGCGGCGGCGCGCGCGGCTGCCGGTGCGTTCGCGGCATACGTCGAGCAGCTCGCGGCCGAGCGCGCGAAGGCGCCCGGGGATGACCTCCTGACCGACCTCGTCACCGCCCGCGACGGGTCGGACCGGTTGTCCGCGCACGAGCTCGTGGCGACGGCGGTGCTGTTGCTCAACGCCGGCCACGAGGCGAGCGTCAACGGGTTCGGCAACGGCCTGCACTCGTGGCTGACGGCGCCCGACCACCGGCCCTCAGACGACGCCGACGACGCCGACGACAAGGTCGTGTCACGGTTGGTGGAGGAGTTCCTGCGCCACGACTCGCCGCTGCACCTGTTCGAACGCACCGCCACGGAGGCGACCGAGGTCGCGGGGGTCGCGCTCGCGCCGGGCGACAAGGTGGCCGCGCTGCTCGGGGCGGCCAACCGCGACCCGGCGGTGTTCGCCGACCCCGACCGGTTCGACGGCGAGCGGGACCCCAACCCCCACCTCGCCTTTGGGGCCGGCATCCACTTCTGCATCGGCGCCCCGCTGGCCCGGCTGGAGCTCGAGATCTCGGTGCGCACCATGCTTCGCCGGTTCCCGGACCTCGTGGTCGTGGAGGCGCGGCGGCGTCCGACCTTCGTGCTGCGCGGATTCGAGCGGCTGGTCGTCAGCCCACGCGCTTGACCGCCCACAGGAAGTCGCCGAACCCGCCAGGCGCGGTCAGAGCGGCTGCGGCGGAGGACCTGGCGAGCGTCTGGAGGTAGGCCTGCGGGTCGCTGCTGGCGAGGTCGAGGGGTGGCGGTCGACCGTCCACGCCGAGACCGCGAAGGGCGGTGCGCTGGTCGAGCAGCTCGTCGTGGTCGAGAGTGTCCATGGCCACGTGGGCGGTCAGGTCGCAGGTCCCGTCCGGGACAGGCGTGACCAGCTGCCCGCGCCGGTATGCCGCGAGCGTGCCTCCCACGGGTCGGTCACCACCACGGTGCCCGTAGTCCACGGCGACGACGACTCCACGGTCCACCCGGCCCACGAGGTCTGCCCACGCGCGATCTCGCGACAGGCCGACCTCGACGCGTTCGCCGGGGATGGAGGTCTTCCACTGTGTTGCCGCCCAGTCGAGCTCGTCGCCGTCGACGGGCCGGCCGAGCGACTCCGCGCCGCTCTCGGGGTCGACCAGCAGACGCCGCAGGACACCGTCGTCGTCGACCTCGGCCACCGGGCACGGCACCACGTCGAGCCACTCGTGGGCGACGACCAGGGCTTCGTCGAGAGCCTGCAGGGCGTCAGGGAGGGTCGCCCCTCCTGGTGCGACCTGCCACTCGACGGCCGTCCCGAGGGCAGCCGGCCTGGCCACGACGTCGACCCCGGTGAGCCGCAGACCCGGGTCTGCGGCATGCACCTGGCTGAGCAGCTCGCCCCGTCCAGCGCCGACGTCGACGATGTGGCTGAGGCCGTTCTCCCGAGCCAGTCGCACCACCGCTTCGGCGAGGACCGTGCCGAGCGCGCCGTGGGTGGCCGTCGTGAAGTGTCCGCCCGGCCCGCTCGCGGCGAGGTAGAAGCCCCCAGGACCGTAGAGCGCGCGCTGCCAGGCCACCTGCCAGTCCACCGAGGTCACGCCCTCCAACCTATTGCGGGCCACCGGCCAGCGGGGCGCTCCGGGACACCGCCTCGGGCGGTGCCGGCTGCGAGATAGGTTGGGGCCGTGACTTCGGCCGACGAGCGTCCTGCGCGGCTCGACGTCGGCGTCGTCGGTGCCGGACGCGTCGGTGCCGTCCTGGGCGCCGCGCTGCAACGAGCCGGCCATCGGGTGGTCGCGGTCTCGGGTGTCAGCGAGGAGTCGCGGGCCCGGGCCGCCCAGCTGCTGCCCGGCACACCCGTCGTGTCACCCGACGACGTGGTCCGCCGGGCCGAGCTGGTGCTCCTCGCCGTCCCGGACGACGCCCTCGCCGACCTCGTGTCGGGGCTGGCTGCGACGGGTGCCTGGCAGGCGGGCCAGCTCGTCGCCCACACGTCCGGCCGGCACGGGCTCGAGGTCTACGCACCGGCGCGCGAACACCACCTCCTCGGGCTCGCGCTGCACCCCGCGATGACGTTCACCGGCACCGGGCTCGACCTCGACCGGCTCGTCGACTGCTGCTTCGGCGTCACCGCGCCGGAGCCCCTGCGTCCCGTCGCCGAGGCCCTCGTCCTCGAGGTCGGTGCCGAACCCGTCTGGATCGAGGAGTCCGCCCGGCCTCTCTACCACGCAGCCCTCGCGCACGGTGCCAACCACCTGGTCACCCTGGTGGCCCAGTCGATGCAGGCGCTGCGCGCCGCTGGAGTGGAGTCACCGTCCCGGGTGCTCGGACCACTGGTGTCCGCAGCACTCGACAACGCCCTGCGCGCGGGTGACGCTGCCCTCACCGGGCCGGTCGCGCGCGGTGATGCGGGTACCGTGGCCGAGCACCTGCGACAGCTCCAGAACCTCAGCCCCGACATCCGACCCACCTACGTGGCCCTCGCGCGGGCCACCGCGGAACGGGCCCTGGCCAGCGGTCGGCTCAAGCCGCATGTGGCCGAACCCCTGCTGGACATCCTCGCGACCGACCAGGAGCGATAAGTGAGCGAACAGCCCGGTATGACGCCCGCCCCGGCCGGCGCGGCCGTGACCGACGCCGCGGACGGTGCGAAGGGTGAGGGCGGTGCGGACACGGCGCTCACCGACGTGCCCTCCGTCGGTGGCGGCCAGCCGGTGGCACCTGTGGTGGCGCGCACGCGTGACGAGCTCCGCACCGCACGAAGCTCCCTCACCGACGGCGACGTCGCGGTCGTCATGACGATGGGCGCCCTGCACGAGGGACACGCGACACTCATCGAGACCGCTCGGCAGCGCGCGGCGCACGTGGTCGTCACCATCTTCCTGAACCCGCTGCAGTTCGGGCCCCGGGAGGACCTGTCGCGCTACCCGCGGACCTTCGACTCCGACATGGAGATCTGCCGCCGGGCCGGGGTCGACCTGGTGTTCGCGCCCACGCCGGATGTCATCTACCAGGACGGCGACCCGGGCGTTCGGATCTCGGCAGGGCCACTGGGCAACGTGCTGGAGGGGCAGGCCCGCCCCGGCCACTTCGACGGCATGCTGACCGTCGTCGCCAAGCTCCTGCACCTGACCCGCGCAGACTCCGCCTACTACGGGCAGAAGGACGCCCAGCAGCTGCTCCTGATCCGCCGGATGGTGAGCGACCTGGACTTCCCGGTGCGGGTCGTCTCGGTGCCCACCGTGCGCGAGCCCGACGGCCTGGCGATGAGCAGCCGCAACACCTACCTCACCGACTCCGACCGCGAGACCGCACTGTGTCTCTCGAGGGCGTTGCGGGCGGGTGCGGCGGCGGCTGCCGAAGGACCCTCGGCGATTCGGCGAGCCGCGCGCACGGTGCTGGTGCGCGAGCCGTTGGCGCTGATCGACTACCTCGTCCTCGTCCATCCCAGGACCTTGGAGGACGTGCCGGAGTGGTACCGCGGCGAGGCACTTCTCGCCGTCGCCGGGCGGGTCGGCACCACCCGGCTCATCGACAACCTGCCCATCTCCGTCGGACCCGCTGGTGGAGCGCTCGAGGTCTTCGCCGACGTCGACTCCGCCGGCAGCTGACCGCCACAGACCGAGCACACCAGGTCGCACCAGGCCGTACACACCAAGGAATGTCGCATGCAGCGCTTCATGCTCTACGCCAAGATCCACCGGGCCACGGTGACCCAGGCCGACCTGCACTACGTCGGGTCGCTCACGATCGACCGCGACCTCATGGATGCCGCGGGCCTGCTGCCGGGCGAACAGGTCGACGTCGTGGACGTCGACAACGGCAACCGGCTCACGACCTACGCGATCGAGGGGGAGCGGGGCAGCGGCATCGTGTGCATCAACGGCGCGGCGGCGCGGCTGATCTCCCCCGGTGACACGGTGATCATCATCGCGTATGCCGCGATGGACGACCACGAGGCGAAGACCTTCGAGCCGCAAGTCGTCTTCGTCGACCAGGACAACAAGATCGTCGAGGTCGGCCACGACGGGGGCGACGTGCCGGACGGCTTCGGCCTGAGCACCTCCGCGGTGACCCGGCGCGACCATGCCTGACGCCCTGTCCATCCCTCGCCGCCTCGTTGCGGGCGATCCGGGCTGGACCACGTCGGCGGACGTCATCGTCGTCGGGTCGGGCATCGCCGGCCTGACCACCGCCCTGCGACTGCGGGAGCGGGTCGACCGGGTGCTGCTGGTGACCAAGACGGTCCTCAGCGAAGGCTCCACCCAGTGGGCGCAGGGCGGTATCGCGGCGGCCCTCGACCCCGGTGACTCGCCGGAGGAGCACCTGCACGACACCCTGGTGGCGGGGTGTGGGGTCTGCGACGTCCCGGCCGTCACGGCCCTGGTGCACGAAGGGCCGGAGCGGGTCCGCGAGCTCGTCGCGCTGGGAGCCGAGTTCGACCTCGACGCGGAGGGGGAGCTCAAGCTCACCCGCGAAGGCGGCCACCACAAGGACCGCATCGCCCATGCCGGCGGCGACGCCACCGGCAAGGAGATCTCCCGGGCGCTCATCGCCGCGCTGCACCAGGTGCAGGACGACCCGGGGATCGAGGTCATCGAGCACGCGCTCGTCGTGGACCTGTTGCAGGACAGCGAGTCGCGCGTCTGCGGTGTGACCCTCCACGTCATCGGCGAGGGCCAGATGGACGGCGTCGGCGCCGCCAGGTCCCGGGCCGTCGTCCTCGCCACGGGTGGGCTCGGGCAGGTCTACTCCGCAACCACGAACCCCTCGGTCGCCACCGGTGACGGGATGGCTGCTGCGCTGCGCGCGGGTGCCGTCATGGCGGATGTCGAGTTCGTGCAGTTCCACCCGACGGTGCTGTGGCTGGGACCCGGTTCCAGCGGCCAACAGCCCCTCATCTCCGAGGCCGTGCGCGGGGAGGGCGCCTTCCTCGTCGACAGGGACGGCGAACGCTTCATGCAGGGCCGCCACCCGCTGGCCGACCTGGCCCCGCGCGACGTGGTGTCCCGTGCCATCGTCGACCGGATGCACGAGACGGGGGAGGACCACGTGTTCCTCGACGCCCGGCACCTCGGTCGGGAGTTCCTCGAGGAGCGGTTCCCCTCGATCGTGGCGCGGTGCCGCGAGCTCGGGTTCGACCCGGCCACCGAGCTGCTGCCGGTCGCCCCTGCACAGCACTACGCGAGTGGCGGCGTGCGCACCGACCTCGTCGGGCGCTCCTCGCTCGACGGCCTCTACGCGTGCGGTGAGGTGTCCTGCACCGGGGTCCACGGGGCCAACCGGCTGGCCTCCAACTCGCTGCTGGAAGGACTGGTCTTCGCCCACCGAATCGCCGACGACATCAGCGAACGTCTCGCGGACGGTCAGCTGCCGCAGGCAGATTCGGCATCGGCCGAAAGGGAGGATGGTGTGCCGGACCGCGCTGCCCTGTTGGACGCGTCGGCCCGGGTGCAGGTGCAGGCCGCGATGACGAGCGGGTCCGGCGCCGTCCGCTCGGCCTCGTCCCTCGGTGCCACGGCAGCCGCCCTACATGACCTGGCGCTCGCTGCGACGTCGACAGAGCCCGGGCCGCAGTCGTGGGAGACGACCAACCTGCTGCACATCGGGCAGGTGCTGACCCTGGCCGCCTCGCTGCGCGAGGAGACGCGGGGCGGGCACGTGCGCAGCGACCACCCGCAGCAGGTCGATCCGCGGTGGCGTGGACACACCTTGGTCGTCCGCGGGCGGGACGGGTCCCTGTCCACCACCTTCGAACCCGTTCCCGAACAGGACCTGTCATGACCGACCCGCGCTCCGCCGATCTGCAGTTTCCCGACACGGATGCCCACACCCTCATCCGGATCGCCCTAGACGAGGACCTCGGTGGCCCCGACGGTGTCGACGTGACGAGCGCTGCCACCATCCCGGTCGAACAGGTGAGCAGCGCCCACGTCGTCGCGCGCGAGGACGGCGCGCTGGCCGGCATACCGGTCATCGCCATGGTCTTCGAGGAGGTGGCCAGGCGGATCGGCGCGCCACCACTGCACGTCACGACCACGCACCGCGACGGCGACGTCGTCAGCAAGGGTGACGTGGTTGCCGCGCTGGAGGGCTCGACCCAGGTCACCCTCGTCGGCGAGCGCACCATGCTCAACATCGTGTGCCGGCTGTCCGGGATCGCGACGCACACCCGTGCGTGGGCGCAGCGGCTCGAAGGCACCGGCGCCACCGTGCTCGACACCCGCAAGACCACGCCCGGCCTGCGGGCCCTGGAGAAGTACGCCGTCCGTGCGGGCGGGGGGACCAACAAGCGGATGGGCCTCTACGACGTGGCCATGATCAAGGACAACCACAAGCTCGCCGCCGGCTCGCTGAGCAAGGCGTATGCCGCGGTGCTGACGAAGTTCCCCGACGTGCCCATCCAGGTCGAGGTCACCACGACGCAGGAGGCTCTGGAGTCGGTCGCGGTCGGGGCGCGGTTCCTGCTGTGCGACAACATGTCTCCGCAGCTGCTGCGTGAGACTGTGCAGGCCGTGCGGGCCACGGGTGAGGACGTCGAGCTCGAGGCGACGGGCGGGCTCACGCTGCAGGTGGCCCGGGAGTACGCCGAGACGGGCGTCGACTACCTGTCGGTCGGAGGCCTGACCCACTCCTCGCCGATCCTCGACCTGGCACTCGACCTCGTCGACTGACCTCAGCCCGGCCCCTTCCCCGCCATGCGGGGCACTGTATGCCGGTCGGTACCCTTTGCGGGTGAGCCAGACCCCCAGCACAACCGACGCCACCCCCGTGGCGACCCCACCCGATGCCGACCTGCCCGAGCAGATGAAGGTGCGTCGGGAGAAGCGCGACCGGTTGCTGGCCGAGGGCAAGCAGGCGTTCCCCGTCGAGGTGGCGCGCACCCACACCCTCGCCGACGTGCGCGAGCAGTGGGGACAGCTCGAGACCGGCGAGGAGACCCAGGACGTCGTGGGCGTCGCCGGCCGCGTGATCTTCATCCGCAACACCGGCAAGCTCGCTTTCGCCACGCTCCAGGAGGGTATCGGCACGCGGCTGCAGGTCATGCTCAGCCTGGCGGAGGTGGGCGAGGAGGCGCTCGCCGACTGGAAGTCGACGGTCGACCTCGGTGACCACGTCTTCGTCGAGGGTCGGGTGATCAGCAGCCGCCGCGGTGAGCTGTCGGTCATGGCGACCCGCTGGGAGATGGCGTCCAAGGCCCTGCGCCCGCTGCCGGTGCTGCACAAGGACCTGTCCGAGGAGTCGCGGGTGCGCCAGCGCTATGCCGACCTCATCGTCCGGCAGGAGGCGCGTGACATGGTGCGCACCAAGGCACGCGCCCTGTCGGCCATCCGCGGCGTGCTCGAGGGGCAGGGCTACCTCGAGGTGGAGACCCCGATCATCCAGCTGATCCACGGTGGTGCGGCGGCGCGCCCGTTCCGCACCCACATGAACGCCTTCGACCAGGAGATGACCCTGCGGATCGCGTTGGAGCTCAACCTCAAGAAGGCCGTTGTCGGAGGTGTCGACCGGGTCTACGAGATGGGCCGCATCTTCCGCAACGAGGGCGTCGACGCGACCCACAGCCCCGAGTTCACGATGCTGGAGGCGTACCAGGCCTACGGCGACCAGACCACGATCGCGGCCCTGATGCGCGACATCTTCCTCGGTGTCGCCGACGCGCTCGGGTCGCGCAAGGTCGAGACCGCGGCGGGGACGGTGGACCTCGACGGCGAGTGGCGCTGGCTGCCGGTCTACCAGGGGGTCTCCGAGGCGGTCGGTGAGACGGTCACCGTGGACACCGACGTGGAGACGCTGCGCGGGTATGCCGCGAAGCACGACGTCGTCCTAGACCCCTCGTGGGACAAGGACAAGGTGTTCCTCGAGCTGCTCGGCGAGCTGGTCGAGCCGGGGCTGATGCAGCCGACCTTCCTGTGCGACTACCCCGCGATCGCCCAGCCGCTGGCGCGCCCGCACCGCAGCGAGCCGGGACTCATCGAGGCCTGGGACCTCATCATCGGCGGGGTCGAGCGGGGGACGGGGTTCTCCGAGCTCATCGACCCCGTGGTCCAGCGCGAGGTGCTGACGGCCCAGTCGGTGAGGGCCGCCGGTGGAGACCCGGAGGCGATGCAGCTCGACGAGGACTTCCTGCGGGCGCTCGAGTACGGCGCGCCACCGATGGGTGGTCTGGGGTTCGGCGTCGACCGGCTCGTGATGCTGTTCACCGACGCCAGCATCCGCGAGACGATCTTGTTCCCCCACCTGAAGCCCGAGGTGTCGCGATGAGCGGTGTCTGGCCCTACGTCGCCGCCCTCATCCCGTCGGCGGGGGTGGGGTTCCTCTTCTGGCTCGTGATCAAGAACATGATCGAAGGCGACCGCAAGGAACGCCTCGCCCACTCGCAGTGGGACGCAGAACATCCCGAGGAGAAGGATGCCGAAAGGTCCGCCGCGAAAGGCGAGACCGGCCATTCGGTCAATGGCGGGAAGATTTCTTGAGCTACCTTTTCGGTTGCCATTTGTGAACAATCGCTCGCGGCCACTATCTTTGGCGCATTCAGTCCATTGAATGCCGAGAGGAATTCCCATGGCCCAGCGCGTGAACATTGTGCTCGAGGATGACATCGACGGTTCGGACGCGGACGAGACCGTGACGTTCGCCCTCGACGGCGTCTCCTACGAGATCGACCTCAACGGCAAGAACGCTGCGGCACTGCGTGATGCGTTGGCCCCGTACGTCGGCCACGCGCGGCGTTCCGGTGGTCGTCGGGCCGGCGGACGGCCGTCCGCCGGACGTGGATCGGCCAAGCGTGACCTCGGAGACGTGCGCGAGTGGGCGCGTTCCAACGGTCACCAGGTCAGCGACCGCGGACGTATTTCGGCCGAGGTGCAAGCGGCCTACGACAAGGCGCACTGACCCTGGAGGTCACCCACGTTCCTGAGGGTTCTCCGGCACTTCCGGGCGTAGCAGGAGATCCAATACTTCCGGGCGTAGCAGGAGATCCAATACTTTCCTGGAAGTGGCGGGAAATCGTCGAGAACCAACGTGCCGGCGGCGACCCGTTGCGCGACTGGCGGAAACGACTCGGGCAGTCGACGGCCCGGCAGTACGCCGCGGTGGTGCCCGCCTCCATGCCTTCGGCCTTCGTGCTGCAGTGGACTCTCGAGGTCGCCGCCGAGACAGGTGTGTATGCCGCGCGGCACCACCCGTGGGTCGTGCACCCCTTCGAGGCGGGGCTGAGCTTCGACCTGCAGCCGAGCCAGCTCTACCCCGTGGCAGCCCGGTTCGAGCGACCACGGGTGACGCCGGCGCTGCTGGACGACCGGCTGGAAGCCGCACGCGCGGCATACCGGGTCGACGCGATCGAGCTGGCGCTCGGCTACCGCTCCGAGGTGAAGCTGGGTGAACGCACGCGACGGGCCATGGTCGACGACGTCTGGGCGATGACCCTGGCCAGGGCCAGTGGTCAGCGACCCCCGCAGCGAGGCTCGTGCTGCTTCATCTACGTCCTGCCGGGAGTGCACGAGTGCTCCGGCTGCCCGCGGCTCGCCTCCCCTGGTGACCGCGGCGGCGGGTCCTAGCCCAGCAGGTCGGCCAGCAGGTCGCCGTCGGACTCGAGCCGGTCGAGCACCTCGTCGAACATCAGCTGCTCGAACTTCGCACCTTCGGCGCCCGCTTCGACCTCGTCCCACGAACGCGGGGCTGCGACCGTCGGAGTCTCCTTGCCGCGCAACGAGTAGGGGCTGATGGTCGTCTTGGCAGCGACGTTCTGGCTCCAGTCGAGGAAGATCTTCCCCGGGCGCAGCGACTTGGTCATCTTCCAGACGATCAGGTCGGGGTGCCTCTTGGTCAGCTCCTGCGCGAGCTGCTGCGCGAGGTCACGGGTCTGGTCGGAAGTGAGGTCGCCGGGCAGAGTCGCGTAGAGCTGCATTCCCTTGCTACCACTGGTCACCGGGTAGAGGTCGAGCCCGAGCTCCCCCAGCCGGTCGCGCACCATGAGCGCGACCCGGGCGCACTCCTTCAGCCCGGCCGGCGAGCCCGGGTCGAGGTCGATCACCAGCCGGTCGGGGTGCGCGCGCTCGCCCTCGTGGACCCGCCACTGGGGGATGTGCAGCTCGATGGAGTTCAGGTTCACCAGGTAGGTGAGCTGCGCGAGGTCCTCCACCATCGGGTAAGTCACGTCGTCGAACCTCACCCGCGGCAGCCACGCCGGCGCGCCCGACGGCAGGTTCTTCTCGAAGAAGCTCTGGTCGCCCGTCCCGTGCGGCCACCGCACCCGGGTCAGCGCGCGGTCGGCGAGGTGGGGGAGCAGCACGTCGGCGACCTGCGCGTAGTAGCTGAGCACCTCGCCCTTGGTCGTCTCCGTCGACGGATAGAGCAGCTTGTCGAGGCTGGTGAGCTTGAGGGTGCGCCCCGCCACCTCGACGCGGGTCACCTGGGGTGAGTAGCGCTCAGGCACCGTCCGTCTCCTGCAGGTCGTCGGGGGTCAGGTCGGCGCGGATGCCGAGGTATGCCGGCTGGCGCAGCCTCCCGTCGCGGGTCACCTCCAGGGTGCGCGCCTCGACGACGACCACCGGGTCGACCCAGGTCGCCCCGACGCTGTCGATGCGCGGCACCTCGTCGCTGAACGGTGAGTCGGGCCGGGTGTGGGGGGCGAGGGCCTCGGCGAGCTGGACCGCCGCGCGTCCGGCGATACCGCTACCCATCCGACCCGCGAACCGCCACCCGCCGGCGCCGTCGGGCACGCCCAGGAGCACCGCCCCCAGCCGTCCCGAGTCGTTGGTCTTCTCCGGGCGCCAGCCGCCGACCACGGCAGACAGCGTCGCGCGGTGCGGCGACTTGAGCCAGTCGGTGGAGCGCCGGCCAGGCAGGTAGGGCGCCGACAGCCGCTTGCTGACCACACCCTCGAGGCCCTGCTCGAGGGTGGCCGCGAAGAGCTCCTGGCCGTCGTCGTAGACAGGGGGCACCTGCCAGTGCCGCCCCGACAGGTCGAGCCGGTCGAGCAGCTCTCGTCGCGCGGACAACGGCTGGCTGGTCAGGTCGGACCCGTAGAGGCGCAAGAGGTCGAAGACCATCAGGGTCACCGGCCGCACGGTCGCCAGCCGCTCCGCCTTGCGCCGGTCGCGGACGTGCATCCGGTCGGCGAGCGCCCCGAACGAGGGGCGACCGCCCTCGAGGGCGACGACCTCCCCGTCGAGCAGCATGTCGTCGTACGACGTGGCCAGCTCCGCCAGCTCGGGGTAGCTGACGGTCACGTCGTTGCCGATGCGGGAGGTCAGCGTCAGCACGCCGTCCTTGACGTCCGCAAGCACTCGCATGCCATCCCACTTCACCTCGTGGATCCAGTCCTCACCGGACGGGATGAAGGTGGCCGGGCTGGCCAGCATGGGGCGCATGGGGCCATCTTCGCAGGCCACGTCGGTAGCGACTGGCGCCAACACGTCGACACCTCGCGCGGCATACGGGAAGATCGGGTCATGCGAGCAATCTGGAAGGGCGCGGTGTCGTTCGGTCTGGTGAACGTGCCGATCCGTCTCTACTCAGCCACCGAGAACCACGACGTGCAGTTCCGCCAGGTCCACCGGGAGGACGGTGGCCGCATCAAGTACCAGCGGGTCTGCAGCATCGACGGCGAGATCGTGTCCTACGACGACATCGCGAAGGGCTACGAGACCGAGGACGGCGAGATGGTGGTCCTCACCGACGAGGACTTCAAGGACCTGCCGGCGACGAGCAGCAAGGAGATCTCGGTCGAGAAGTTCGTGCCCGCCGAGCAGATCGACCCGATGCTCTACGACAAGTCCTACTACCTCGAGCCCGACAAGGCCTCGACCAAGCCCTACATCCTGCTGCGCGACGCCCTCGAGAAGGAGAACCGCGTCGCCGTGGTCACCGTCTCGATCCGCACCCGGATGACGATGGCAGTGCTGCGGGTCCACGAGGGCGTGATCCTCATGCAGACCATGTTGTGGCCGGACGAGATCCGCAAGCCAGACTTCGCGACCCTCGACGACGAGGGCAAGGCGACCAAGCAGGAGCTCGCGATGGCCGACCTGCTCATCGAACAGCTCGCCGGTGACTACGTGCCCGACGACTACGAGGACGACTACGCCGCGGCGCTGCAGTCCCTCGTCAAGGCCAAGGTCGAGGGCGGCGAGGTCCAGTTCGCCCCGGAGTCCAAGGACGAGTCGGGCGAGGTCGTCGACCTGCTCGCGGCGCTCAAGAAGTCGGTCGACAAGGCCAAGGCGTCCCGCGGCGAGTCCACGACCGACACCAAGAAGTCAGCGGCGAAGAAGTCGACCGCCAAGAAGACCGCCACGAAGACCGCCACGAAGAAGGCTGCCAAGAAGGCCAGCTGAACTCGGCCCTCCAGGCACGAGAGGTATGCCGCGTGGCTCAGCCACGCGGCATACCTCTCGGATGGCGCTGGGAGACTAGGCGTTCTCCCTGCGGAAGGTCGCGGTGCCCCACCACAGGGCGATCGCGAACAGGCCCACGGCCCACAGGGTGCCCCACATCAGGGCATCGGCGCCGAAGTCGCCGAGGAACGACCCGCGCACGGCGTCGGTGATCCAGCGGAACGGCATGAAGTCACTGGTCCGCTGCAGCCAGCCCGGCCCGAGCGTCATCGGCAGCAGGATGCCCGAGAGCAGCAGCACCGGCATCATCACGACGTTGATGACCGGCGCCATGACGTCCTCGCTCTTGGTGGTCAGGGCCAGCGCGTTGGAGGCGGCGGCGCAGGCACCACCGACGAGCAGCGTGAGCAGGACGCCGAACACGACTCCTCGAAGCGGTGCCTCCATCCCCACCCAGTAGCCGAGGCCGACCAGGACGAGGGCCTGGACGAAGAGCTGGAGCAGGTCGCGCCAGAGCCGGCCCATGAGAGGGCGGTCCGGTTGGCCGGGGTGACGCGCTCGGCCTCGATGACGCCGTCGCGCCACTCGGAGATGAGCCCGAAGCCGGCGAAGAAGGCGCCGAACATCCCGAGCTGGATGAGCATGCCGGGGACGAAGAAGGTCCAGCTGTTCTCGTAGCCCGAGCTGCCGGGCCATCGGCTTGAGCAGTGGCCCGAAGAGGAAGAGATAGAGGATCGGCTGCATCAGGCCGATGAGCACCCACGCGGGGTTGCGCAGGTTCATCCGCAGCTGGCGGCGGAAGACGATGAACGACTCGCGCAGGAACCGCATGTCACTTCTCCTTCGAGGTCGGGTCGGCCGGAGCGGTGGACTCCGCGTCGCGCAGCGACCGGCCGGTGAGGGTGAGGAAGACGTCGTCGAGGGTGGGCGCGGTGCACCTCGATCGACTCGAGGTCGATGTCAGCGGTCCGCAGGTCGCTCAGCAGGCCGGGCACCGCCTTGCCGGCGCGCTGCACCCGGGCCCGGACGTGGTTGCCGTCGGTCTCGACCGACGCAGCGCCGTCGTGTCCGGCCTCGGCGATGGCGTCGAGCCGCTTGGCCGCCTCGGCGACCAGGTCGGGATCCGCGACCTCGAGGTCGACCAGGTCGCCGGACACCTGCGCCTTGAGGTTGTCGCTGGTGTCGGCGGCGATGATCCTGCCGTGGTCGATGATGACGATCCGGTCGCTCAGCACGTCCGCCTCGTCGAGGTAATGGGTGGTGAGAAAGACCGTGGCACCGCGACGCTTGCGCAGGTCGGCGATGTGAGTCCAGAGGTTGGCCCGGGCCTGCGGGTCGAGGCCCGTGGTCGGTTCGTCGAGGAAGACGAGGGTCGGCTCGTGGATCAGCCCCATGACGATGTCGAGGCGCCGGCGCTGGCCGCCCGACATGGTCTTGGGCTGACGCCCCCACAGCCCGTCGAGGTCGAGCTGGCTGAACAGGTCCTGGCCCCGCCGGCGCGCGTCGGCGGCGGTCATCCCGTAGAGCATGCCGTGGTCGATGACCTCGTCGCCGGCCCGAGCGAACTGGCCGGTGGACCCGCTCTGCGAGACGTAGCCGATGCTGCGGCGCACCTTCTCCGACTCCTTCACGACGTCGTAGCCCGCGACGGTCGCGGTCCCCTCGGTGGGCCGCAGCAGCGTCGTGAGCATGCGCAGCGTGGTGGTCTTGCCCGCGCCGTTGGGTCCGAGGAAGCCGACCACCTCGCCTTCGGCCACGTCCAGGTCGACGCCGTCGACGGCTCGTACCTGCGTCTTCTTCTTGCCCTCGCGCGTCTGGAAGGTCTGCACCAGACCTCGTGCGTGGATCATCCCCAGCTCCCTCTGACAGTCGTGGTTGACAGTCTTGTTCAAACTTGAATAATCATAGTGTTCAATATTGAACACTCGCGCGTCAAGCCGCTCTCCCGGCCAGCGCTCATGACGGTAGACCGGCGCACCGACACGAACTCATCGGTCGGCGCTCGCCGCTCGGGGTCGCCCGAAGTCGCTCGGGTCGATCGGAGGCCGCGATCGGTGCCGGGGGTGATCGGGTCGCCCACTCGGGCCACGGGCCTTGCCGTTCAGCGTCCCGTGACGCGTCAGCCCTGCTGCGCGATGAGCTCCACGTAGCGCTTGCGGTCGCTGGCCATCTGCCAGCCGGGGTCGTCGGCCGGCGCCTGCCAGTCGGCCGGCTCGCCACGCAGGGCGAGCTCGCCGCGGTCCACCCGCGAGATGAGCTGGACCAGCCACTCGCGCTCGGTCTGCCCCATGCCCATCCAGAGGTCGGCCAGGGCGAGCACGTGCGGGGGGACCGCCTCGACCGGCGTCTCCGCGGCCAGCTGCGCCCGTGCCTTGGCGTCGAGGTTGGCCAACCGGACCTGCAGAGCCTCGCGCACCGCCGTGCGACTCACCAGGGGCATGAGGGACATCGCCGTGTGGAACGGCAGCGGCGACAGCAGGTCGGGGTTCTCCACCGCGCGCCGCCAGAGCCGGTCGAACTCGCGGCGCCCCTGGGTGGTGCTGGTGTAGACGGCCACCTCGCGGGTGCCGTCGACCAGGTCGTGGCGAGCCAGGTGCCCCTGCCGGGCGAGGGTGGTCAGCCCGGAGTAGATCGAACCGGGGTTGACGTGTGCCCAGTCCTCGACCTGCCAGGAGAGCAGCTCGCGACGCAGCTGGTAGCCGTTGACCGGCTCGAAGAGCATGACCGTGCCCAGGAGCAGGAGTCGCGTCTCGGTGGCCGCCATGGGTGGCAGTGTAGGCAGAGCGGTTCGAGGCAGGCCATGATGGCTCCATGCCCGAAGGCCACACCCTGTTCGCGCTCGCCCGCGACCTCGACGCGGCATACCGGGGGACCCGACCCGAGGTGAGCAGCCCGCAGGGCAAGTTCGCGGCGGGCGCCGCGCAGCTCTCCGGACGCACCTTCCTCCACGCGACCTCGTGGGGCAAGCACCTCTTCGCCGAGTTCGACGACGACGCCTGGCTGCACGTGCACCTCGGCCTGATCGGCAAGTTCACCATCGTCGCGCGCCCGTATGCCGGTGACGTACCCGTGGTGGGGCAGGTCCGGTTGCGCCTCGCGAACGACGACTACGTGGGGGACCTGCGCGGGCCGAACCTGTGCGCCGTCATCACACCGGATCTCGTCGAGGCTGTGACCTCGCGCCTCGGTCCGGATCCCCTTCGCCCAGAACCGGATCCGGACATCGCGTGGCGCCGCATCGCACGCAGTGGCAAGTCCATCGCCGAGCTGTTGATGGACCAGTCGGTGCTCGCCGGGTGTGGGCAACGTCTACCGGTGCGAGGTGCTGTTCAGGCAGCGCGTCAACCCGTTTCGTCCCGGCAGGGAGATCCGGCGGACCACCTGGGACGCCATCTGGCTGGACCTCGTCGACCTGCTCCCGCTCGGGGTGGCGACCGGCAAGATCGTCACCGTGTCGGAGCAGGTCGACGAGGTCCGGGCCGAGGTCGCCGCGGGTCAGGTGGACCCGCTGACGGAACGGATCTCGTACGTCTACCGACGCCAGGGCGAGCCGTGTCGGGTGTGCGGGTCGCGGATCCGCACCAGGGTGGTCGCGGGGCGCAACCTGTTCTGGTGCGGTCGCTGCCAGCGCCGCCGCTGACCGACCAGCCTTGCGGCCGGTCAGTCCAGCTCGGCGCAGACGTCGATCGACGAACCGTGCTTCCCGAGGGTGAGGGTGCGGGTGCCGTCGGCGTTGAAGGCGACCGATGTGCCCTTGCCCGCGACGACGTAGATGCCGGTGTAGGGAGTGCTGCCGGCTGGGAGCGTGGTGCCGAACGGCCCGTGGCTCGAGGTCAGCGAGGCAGGGGTGCCGTCCGGGTTGTAGGCGAAGACGCCCGTGCCGCTGAGGTCGTGCGTGACCGACGCGCCCGTGCTGGTGTTCGTGTAGGACATGACGAGCGTCCCCTTGAAGACCTGGGTCTTTGGGCTCCCGTCGGGATAGGTCGCGGTCGTGCGATAGCGCTCGGCGTCCTCGACGACCGTCTCCTGGACGTCGAACGCGCAGGTGGACCGGGCGGCCGTCACGAGCGCGTCCTCCTGGTGGTACGGCGTCCAGGGCGAGTCGGCCTGGGCCGGACCGGCGCCGACCCCGAGGCCCAGTCCGACCAGGGCGCAGGCGGCGGTGGCTGTGGTTGCGGCGATTCGTCGCATGAGGATCTCCTAACCAGATAACGTATAGCTACTGGTTAGCAGCAAACCGCTGTTCGAAGGAGACGTCAAGGGTGGTCGAGGGTCCGCACTGGGTCGAGTGCCGCGGTCTCGTGCTGCCGCGGCCCGTGGGTGGACACCCCGCGCTGGACTTCGTCAACACCCTCGCCGGCTGGGGCGAGCCCGCCGGGAGCGAGTTCCTGCGCTCCTACGACCACCTCGCGGTCTTCGCCGAACAGACCCGTCTGCTCGACTCCGCCTCCGTGGCTGCCCTGCGTCGACGAGCATCGTCGCGACCCCGCGACGCCGAGGAGATCCTGGTGCAGGCGCTGGCCCTGCGGGCCCGGCTCCGAGCCGTCCTGGTGGAACCGACCGACCGACGCGAACGTCGCGGCCTTCTCGCGGCTGCTCCGCCCAGCTCTCGACCAGCTGCACCTGGTGCCGGGCGACCAACCTCGATGGGACGTCGGAGGTGGGCTCGAGCGGCCGTTGTCGGCCGTCGCGTGGGCCGGTGCCCAGGCGCTGACGACGCTGGACCTCAGCGCCGTGCACGCCTGCCCGGGCCACGAGTGCGGCTGGGTGTTCTACGACCCGCGAGGGCGCAGGCGCTGGTGCAGCATGCGTTCCTGCGGCAACCGGGCCAAGGTCGCCGCTCACGCAGAGCGCCAGCGGTCTGGCCAGCCACCTGACGGCCTGCGCCTCAGAGCGCCTGGCCCGGGCGTGGCAAGGAGTGCGCGGCTTCCCGTGTGAGGATCATGTTGCCGAAGTCGGCTCGCGCCCGTGCGCGCACCGGGTCACCTGGAAACACCATGGATGGAAGTCGTCCCCGATGCTGAAACCACGGCGTGAGATCCTGCGCCCGCACCAGGTACCCGTCGGGCGCCACCGCCTCGACGCGCCAACCTGACAGGTCGTGGGCACGAGCGAGGTGGGCGCCGGTCAACACCGCCGCGCCGAAGGCATCCGCGACGAAGCTGGACCACAGGCGTCGATGGCTGTACCAGACGGCACGCGCCACGACCTGCCACGTCGTCACGCTGGGGACTGCTGGGTGCACCACGGCGATGTCGAGGTCGGCGGCCATGTCGTCTGCCAGGTCGCGCAGCGCCTCGGTACGCGCGACAGGCGACGTCGATTCGTCAGCGTCGCTCCACGCAGACTCGCCGAGCGTTCCACCGTGAGGCTGCGCAACCGCGTGCCCTCCTTAGTGGTCGCACCATGCCGTGTGCGGCGCGACAGGGTGGGGTCAGCAGCAGACGTGGCGTGCACACAGTCGGTCCTGCGCGTTCCCCACCTGGTGTGCTCCCGCGCAGCCCTGTGCTCGGCAGGACAGGCATCCTACGGTGTCAACGACACGCCCCAGCGCTATGGGGTTCACACTCGTTACCCCTCGAGGCGGCGGATCCATAGAGTGTGCAAGTAAGGCCCTCGGATGGCGGCGTCGGGCTCTCAGGCATTCACCGGTCGAGGTGGGATGGTGATCTCGACGTCCGCTCCTGTCACGTCGCTCAGCACCTCGCCCAGTGCGGCAAGGTTGGCCTGCAAGTCCTGCGGCCCTTCAACTCACACGAGCGCTCCGTCGGTTGTCGGGTAGACCGTCCAGCTGCCTTGCGCCCACGGCGATCAGGTCGCTCCCCGCACGGCTCGACGCACTCGGTGACCGTGCGCCCCTCCACCACGACGCGGGCATCCACCCCCGAGCCCTCACGGTGCGTGCGCTGCTGCGGCCGCTGTTGATGCGCGTTCGCGTCCACTCGCACTGTCACGTGCTCGAGTGTGCCCAGAGGACTCAAGCACCGCAACCACGTGCCGCCCGCGTCGCCGCAATGGTCATAAATCGCCCAAGCATTGGTAAGGAAAGCGTAGAAACTGCACGCTTACAACTGATTCTGTTGCCATGTTCGCCGCCGAAAGGCTGGCCGCGCGCGACGTGTCGTTGCCGCTTCGATCTGCGGGAAACGATGTCTGTTCGCTTGCGCTGCGTTGCTCTCGTAGCGGCACTGTTCGCGCTCCTTGTCGTCCATGCGGCCTTGCAGCCGCTGCTGCAGTCGGTGAGGTGCCGTCGCGTGCCCTCCGCACTCCTCCTCCACCGCGGCCGACCGACGCCGGCTTTCGCCGAGACTGTCCCGTTGTCCGTCTACGTGACAGGACTGAATTCTCACGCACGATCCCACACAGCAATCCCGACAACCGCCCCTGTGAGTGCAAGCGCGAGGTGGACGGCGGGGCGATCCAGGCGGAGGCGATTGCCCAGGCGCGCCTCATCGCTCAGCTGAACCAGACTGTTGTCGATGGCGACAGTGCGCCCGGTGGTGTACGCCCAATCTCCAGTGTGAGCCCGTGATCCCCAACTCCTCCTGCCAGAAGTACGGCGACGCGGCCACGGCGCCTGAGACGTTGCGTCCCGACCTGCTGCTGTACTACCGTACCGCGACTGATCCGACGGTCGAGGTGGCCGAGATCAAGCTCCAACCGCGTGTTGGCGGTGCCGCGCTGGTCCTCGCTGCATCACAGGTGGCGGCCTACGTCGCTGAGCTGCAGAGCCGCGGCAAGGACGCAGAGCTCCTCGACTTCGCACTGCCTGCAAACACCTCGCTCCGTGCTCAAGCGCACCCCCTATACAGATGCCTTTCGAGTGATCCTCCAGGAGTGCGGGGGCGCCACGATCAACTATCGTGTGGCGGCATACCAGACCACGTCCGCCGGCCCGGCGTACCTGAAGGAGGTCGGCCACCTCGAGGATGAGCCATGTTCAGCGACTCCGGTGCCCACCACGTCGTCGTCGTCGCGCACCACGGCGCCACCGACCGACGAGGAGGAGCCCCAGAGCTGGGGCGAGTGCATGATGGACGCCGGGCGTCTCGCCGTGAACGCCGGTGAGTGGGTGGGCAGCAAGGCGTCGGAGCTGCAGTTGGCGCTCCTCGCCCCACCAGTGCGGCAGATCGCAACGTTGAGCCGGCTGGCTACGGCCACGGAGCTGGCCACCGCCGGAGCAGCGACGGGCGAGGCAGCCGCTGCGGGCAGCGTGGTCGCCCCAGCCCTTGGCGTCGTGGCTGCTGGCGTCCTGCTGGGTGTTGCGGGATCCTGCGCGCTCAACCCCAACGCCTTCGGTGACCCGCACCTCGTCACCTTGGACGGGCGCTCCTACGACCTCCAGTCCGTGGGCGAGTTCCATCTTCTCGAGGTGCCGGACGCCGGGTTCGACGTGCAGGCACTGTTCGTCCCAGCGGGTGGCACGGTGCGGTCGTCGAGCGTCGCCCTCACGTCGGGGGTGACGGTCGAGCTGCGACCGACGGCACCGTGCTCGTCGAGGGTGACGCGGACGCGCTCCCGGGCAACGGGGTCCTGACCTTGGCTGACGGGTCGCAGCTCTACCGATCCGGGAGCCAGCGACTCATCGCGCTCAAGAACCCCAGCGCCCTGGTGCAGTTCCAGTCCGGGACCATCGGGATTCGGCTCGGAGCCGATGTCCGGTCGCGAGGTCTGCTCGGCAACCACGACGGTGATGCAGCCAATGATCTCGTGACCGCCTCCGGAGAGCAGCTCGCCGCCGACGCGGCTCCTCATGTGCTCTATGGGCGGTACGCGGACTCGTGGCGGATCACCTCGGCTCAGTCAAAGTTCACCTACGCGGCTGGCCAGGACACCGCGACCTTCACCGACGCGTCCTTCCCCTCGCAGGTCACCACCCTGGCCGACTTCTCGACCGTGGAGCTCGACGCGGCGAGCGACACCTGCTGCGCCAACCACGTCTCGGAGGGCCCGGCCTTCGACGACTGCGTATACGACTTGGTGTCGACGGGGCACGACCAGTACGTGAAGGCAGCTGCCGCGGTGAGCGACACGGTCGTGGACCCGTCACAACCCAGCTTCAACGACGACGGTGAGCTGGTTGAGGACTTCGGCCCACCTGTCGCCAGCGCCTTCGCGTACTCCCTGCTATCTCGACGACCCGTCGACGTCGCGGGTGGCGGGCCCCGTCTTCGACGGTGACGGTTACGGTTTTGCACTGGTGGGTATACCGCGCCACGACGTGGCGACCATGCGCGTGGACCTGTTGACCTTCGGCTCGACCGAGACCGACGACCAGACGCAGTCCGTGGACGTCCGAGTCGATGACCACGCTCCGATCACAGTGGATCTCGAGGGTGACCACCCCGCGGTCCGAGGCAGCTCGAGGCCACCGCTCAGTTCGCCCGGGCGGGCGAGACGGCGGAGGGCACCCCCTTCAGGGTCTACACGCTGGCCGTGCCCAGCACGCATTCCAGCACCACGCTCAAGGTCAAGCTGCAGACCCACAACTTCCATGGCCTCACGGGGACGTCCCTGGGGGTCGACAACATCGACGTCACTTTGGACGCCGCACCGGCGCAGATCTTCGCGGCGAGCCTGCCCCTGTCGATCGCGTCCGGCAGCCTGGGGGCTGGCTCCGGAGTCCTCGAGACTCCCGGCGCCGGTGACTTCTATGACTTCCAGCTCACCGAACAACAGGCCGCAAAGGGCCTCGTCTTGGAGTCGGAGTGTTCGACAGCAGGGTGGGTCAAGCTACGGGACCTCGCGTCGGGGCGGATTCTGTCTCCCGAGTTCACTTCGTGCTCCAGCGCTCGCTACTCGGGTCTCACCGACGGACCGTTCCGGCTCGAGGTGATCAGCAACGGAGCCGCCGGGGCCTACCACGCGTCGGTCTTCGTCCAACCCGATGCCGAGAGCTTCGACTACTCGCTGGGGCACAAGGTGGAGCCGGGCAAGATCGGCGGTGTCGACGTGGTCGGTGCCGGGAAACTGGAGACGTCAGCGTCGAAGGATGTGTACACCTTCACGGTGCCCGAGGGTGGTCAGAGTGTGGTGTTCGATGCTGACCAGTACTCGTGGCCGTTGTACTACGGGTCGAAGCTGGTGCAGGTCTCGGATGGGAAGAACTGGGGCACCATCAACGGACACCACGCTTTCGACCTGCCTGCCGGGGACTACCGGATCGAGGTGGAGCGTCCGGGTGAGGGTGGGACGTACTGGTTCACCAGCTTCCTGAAGCCTGGGACCCAGTCCTTCGGGTACGAGGTGGGGCAGAAGGTGGAGTCGGGCAAGATCGGCGGTGTGGCGGTCGAAGGGGCCGGGAACCTCGAGACCTCGGCTTCCAAGGATGTCTACTCACTGACAGTGCCCGAGGGTGGTCAGACCGTGGTGTTCGATGCTGACCAGTACTCGTGGCCGTTGTACTACGGGTCGAAGCTGGTGCAGGTCTCGGATGGGAAGAACTGGGGCACGATCAACGGTCATCACGAGTGGGCCCTGCCCGCTGGGGACTACCGGATCGAGGTCGAGCGTCCGGGTGAGGGTGGGACGTACTGGTTCACCAGCTTCCTCAAGCCGGCCGTGCAGGAGTTCAGCCTGAGTCTTGGGCAGAAGGTGGAGCCGGGCAAGATCGGCGGTGTCGACGTGGTTGGTGCCGGGAACCTGGAGACGTCAGCGTCGAAGGATGTGTACACCTTCACGGTGCCCGAGGGTGGTCAGAGTGTGGTGTTCGATGCTGACCGGTACTCGTGGCCGTTGTACTACGGGTCGAAGCTGGTGCAGGTCTCGGATGGGAAGAACTGGGGCACCATCAACGGACACCACGCTTTCGACCTGCCTGCCGGGGACTACCGGATCGAGGTCGAGCGTCCCGGTGAGGGCGGGACCCACTGGTTTGCGACGACGGCACGATCCACCCCGCAGACCTTCGCGTACGACGTGGGCCAGAAGGTCGAGCCGGGCAAGATCGGTGGCGTGGCGCTCGAGGGGGCCGGCAACCTCGAGACGACAACAGCGAAAGACGTCTACACCTTCACGGTGCCCGAGGGTGGTCAGAGTGTGGTGTTCGATGCTGACCAGTACTCGTGGCCTTTGTACTACGGGTCGAAGCTGGTGCAGGTCTCGGATGGGAAGAACTGGGGCACCATCAACGGACACCACGAGTGGGCGCTGCCTGCCGGGGACTACCGGATCGAGGTCGAGCGTCCGGGTGAGGGTGGGACGTACTGGTTCACCAGCTTCCTTAAGCCTGGGACCCAGTCCTTCGGGTACGAGGTGGGGCAGAAGGTGGAGTCGGGCAAGATCGGCGGTGTGGCGGTCGAAGGGGCCGGGAACCTCGAGACCTCGGCTTCCAAGGATGTCTACTCACTGACAGTGCCCGAGGGTGGTCAGACCGTGGTGTTCGATGCTGACCAGTACTCGTGGCCGTTGTACTACGGGTCGAAGCTGGTGCAGGTCTCGGATGGGAAGAACTGGGGCACGATCAACGGTCATCACGAGTGGGCCCTGCCCGCTGGGGACTACCGGATCGAGGTCGAGCGTCCAGGTGAGGGTGGGACGTACTGGTTCACCAGCTTCCTCAAGCCGGCCGTGCAGGAGTTCAGCCTGAGTCTTGGGCAGAAGGTGGAGCCGGGCAAGATCGGCGGTGTCGACGTGGTTGGTGCCGGGAACCTGGAGACGTCAGCGTCGAAGGATGTGTACACCTTCACGGTGCCCGAGGGTGGTCAGAGTGTGGTGTTCGATGCTGACCGGTACTCGTGGCCGTTGTACTACGGGTCGAAGCTGGTGCAGGTCTCGGATGGGAAGAACTGGGGCACCATCAACGGACACCACGCGTTGGCGCTGCCTGCCGGGGACTACCGGATCGAGGTCGAGCGTCCCGGTGAGGGTGGGACGTACTGGTTCACCAGCTTCCTGAAGCCTGGGACCCAGTCCTTCGGGTACGAGGTGGGGCAGAAGGTGGAGTCGGGCAAGATCGGCGGTGTGGCGGTCGAAGGGGCCGGGAACCTCGAGACCTCGGCTTCCAAGGATGTCTACTCACTGACAGTGCCCGAGGGTGGTCAGACCGTGGTGTTCGATGCTGACCAGTACTCGTGGCCGTTGTACTACGGGTCGAAGCTGGTGCAGGTCTCGGATGGGAAGAACTGGGGCACGATCAACGGTCATCACGAGTGGGCCCTGCCCGCTGGGGACTACCGGATCGAGGTCGAGCGTCCGGGTGAGGGTGGGACGTACTGGTTCACCAGCTTCCTCAAGCCGGCCGTGCAGGAGTTCAGCCTGAGTCTTGGGCAGAAGGTGGAGCCGGGCAAGATCGGCGGTGTCGACGTGGTTGGTGCCGGGAACCTGGAGACGTCAGCGTCGAAGGATGTGTACACCTTCACGGTGCCCGAGGGTGGTCAGAGTGTGGTGTTCGATGCTGACCAGTACTCGTGGCCGTTGTACTACGGGTCGAAGCTGGTGCAGGTCTCGGATGGGAAGAACTGGGGCACCATCAACGGACACCACGCTTTCGACCTGCCTGCCGGGGACTACCGGATCGAGGTCGAGCGTCCCGGTGAGGGCGGGACCTACTGGTTCACCAGCTCGGTCCCGTGACCTCGCCCAGCCGTTGACCGCGCCACCCAGCCGAGAGAAGTTGCAGGCTGGCCACAGCAGGGGCGGGCGACACGGCGAAGCCGCGTCCAAAGGCATTGAGGTGCTCGTACAGGCTGCTCGGCTTGGTCGAGTCACTGCGGGTGGGCGGTCCAGCGTCCGGCCAGCCACAGGCCGAGCAGCAGCAGCAGAGCTGCCAGGCCCGCGAAGGCGACGCTGATCTCGACGTTCCGCTCCTGCACGTCGACGTGCTTGGGCAGGTCGTTGAGGACGCCCTGCAGCTGGTCGGCGTCGCTGGCCTTGAAGTACTCGCCGCCCGGTTGTCCGCGCCACCGTCTGCAGCGCCTCCTCGTCGACCACCAGGAAGTTGCGTCCACCCGGCCCCAGCCCGCCACCGAACCCACCCGGCGGCCCGTCGAACAGCCCTCCACCGAGCTGGTCGCTGGTGCAGACCATCTGGGTCGGCTGGGTGGTCCCGAACCCGATCGGGTAGACCCGGACGCCCCGCGCTGCCGCCTGAACCGCCGCCTCCTCCGGCGTCACGCCGCGGGTGTTGGCGCCGTCGGTCAGCAGCACCACGATCTCCGGCGCGGTCTTGGGCTTGTCGGGCGCGGGTGGTGCGGGGGTGTCCGGGGCGCCCGGGAGCGGCGCGCTGCCGGGGTCGCCACCGGTCTCGTCGGTGTCGGCCGGCGCGACGTCGGGGTTGATCTCGGCGATGGCGTCGATCGACTTGAGGATCGCCGCGCCGATCGTGGTGCCGCGCCCGGTGGTCAGCCCGTCGACGGCCTTGCAGCAGGTCGTCGTGCTCGGTCGTCGGTGCCACCGCCACCTGGGCGAAGCCCGAGAAGACGACCAGCCCGATGCGGGTGCGGTCGTCCTGCTCCTTGATGAACTGGCGCACCGCTTCCTGCGCAGCCGCAAGGCGGTTGGGGGTCACGTCGGTCGCGCACATCGATCCCGACACGTCGACGGCAAGGATCACGGCCGAGCTCGAGATCGGCACCTGGGCACGCACCTGTGGTCGTCCGGCCGCCAGGCCCAGCAGGACCAGGCTGGCCAGCACGAGGGCGATCGGGACGTGCCTGCGCCACATCCGCTGACGGGGGAGGACGCTGCGGATCAGGGCGACGTTGGAGAAGCGGACGGCGTTGCGGCGCCGCCGCCGCAGCTGCCAGAGGTATGCCGCGACGAGCAGGGGCACGGCCAGCAGACCGAGCAGGGCGAAGGGCAGTGCGAAGGACACGGTCAGACCACCCTTCCCGAACGGACGACCGAGACGCCGGCTCCGAGCAGCAGGAGGACGGCAGCAGCCGCGGCGAACCACGACGTGACCTCACGGCGCTCGGTCCGGGCCGTCCACGCGAGGTCGATGGAGCTGTAGACCTTGCTGAGGTCCTTGGTGTCGCTCGCGGAGTAGTAGGTGCCGTCGGTGGTGTCGGCGATCTGCTTGAGCGTGGCCTCGTCGAGGGCCGTGGAGATCTGGAAGCCGTCCACCTCCAGCACGGTCCCCTGGGGGCTGCCCAGGCCGATGGGGTAGATGCGCACACCGGCGGTCGAGGCGAGCTCGGCCAGGACGAGGGGGTCCGGGTCAGTGGTGTTCTCGCCGTCGGACAGGAGCACGACCGCCGCCGAGCCGTAGTAGCCGATGTCCTCCCCGTCGGCAGTGCCGTCCTGCGCCGGTCTCGTCGACACTGATCGGCTTCCCCGCGATCGCGCTGATGGACGACACGATGCCCCGCCCGAGGGCGGTGCCGCCCTGCGGGCGTCAGCCGGTCGATCGCGGCCAGGACCTGGGCGCGGTCGTCCGTCGGCTGCTGGGAGATCACCGCCGAGTCGCCGAAGGCCACCACGCCCAGCCGGATCGAGGACGGCTGCTTGGCCGACGAAGGTCTTGGCGGCGGCCTTGGCCGCATCGAGCCGGGTGGGTGCCATGTCCTTGGCCGCCATGCTCGTCGACACGTCGAAGGCCAGGATGACCGTGCCCTCGCGGCGGGGCTCGGCCACGGTCGCCGCCGGCCGGGCGAGCGAGGCGAGCAGCAGGGTGAGGGCCGCCAGGAGGAGCAGGGGTGCCACGTGCCGCCAGCGGTCCGGGCGCCCGGCAGCGGCAGCCACGAGACCCTCGGAGGCGAGCTGTGCCCGCCGCTCGTCACGGCGGCGCAGCTGTGCCCGGTACGCGACCACCAGGACGGGGACCGCGAGCAGGGACAGCAGGAGCAGTGGCCACTCGAAGCTCATCGGCGCCTCCGCTTGCGCAGCTCGGAGATGCGGGCCAACGCGCGGACGAGGTCGTCGTCGGTGGCGACGGAGTGGATCTCGGTGCCCGCCCTGCGCGCCGTGGCGACGAGCTCCTCCTGGCGCTGCCGCGAGGCGGCCGCGCAGCCGGTCGCGGAAGACCGGGTCGCTCGGTGTCGACGAAGATCTGCTCGCCGGTCTCGGCGTCCTCGACGTAGACCATGCCGACCGCGGGCAGCTCGGACTCGCGGGGGTCGACCACCTGGATCGCGACGACGTCGTGCCGTCGGGTCAGCAACGAGAGCGGCTGTTCCCAACCCGGCTGGGTGATGAAGTCCGAGACGATGACGAGCAGAGAGCGCCGCCGGGCCAGTCCCAGCGCGGCCCGCAGCAGCCGGGACAGGTCGGTCGTGTCCTTGGCCGCGCCGGGAGGGGGTGGACGCAGCAGGGCCTGGCTGATCCGAAGCACCTGGTTGCGTCCCTGCCCCGGCGGGATCGTCGAGATGCCACCGTCGAACAGCGCGGCTCCGATGCGGTTGCCGCCCCGCGACAGGATGTGCGCGATGGTCGTGGCGATCTCGGCCAGCACCAAGGACTTCTGGCGGTCCACCGGGCCGAAGCCCATCGAGGCGGACCGGTCCAGCAGCAGCCAGGCCGTCACCTCGCGGTCCTCGACGTACTCGCGGACGTAGGGAGTGTCCATCCGTGCGGTGACGTTCCAGTCGATGTGTCGCAGGTCGTCGCCCGGCTCGTACTCGCGCAGGTCGGTGAAGTCCACACCGGTGCCGCGGAACAGCGTCCGGTAGTCACCCTGGAGCCGACCGTCGAGTCGGCGCACGACACGCCACTCCAACCGCCGGAGCAGGCGCTCGGCGGTCAGCGGGCCGGCGCCCACCGGACCCGGGGTCAGCGAGGTCCGCTGGTCCACGTCGCCTCGGAGGTGGGTTGCTGCGCTCGGCGTTCGCGCAGTGGCACGTCGGGCATGGTGACGGCGTCGAGGATCGGGCTGAGGAGGTCGTCGGGACCGATGGACTCGGCGAGGGCCTCGTAGGAGAGCACCAGTCGGTGCCGCATGACGTCGCGGGCCAGGTCGCGTACGTCCTGCGGGCGCGCGAAGTCACGGCCCCGCAGGAAGGCGAGTGCCTTTCCCGCCAGCACCAGGTTGATGGAGGCGCGCGGGCTCGCACCGAACGACAGGTAGCGCGCAAGGTCTGGCAGGCCCACCGCCCCGGGCGACCGGGTCGCGCCGGCCAGCCGGACGGCATACTCGATCACGGCGGGGTCGACGTAGACGGCGTCGGCCTGCTTCTGGAACTCGAGGAGCTGTCCGGGCTCGAGCACTCGTTGGGCCATCTCGAACGTCGTCGTCATCCGCTCGACGACGACGAACTCCTCTGAGGCTGTGGGGTATCCGATGAGGGCCTTGAGCATGAACCGGTCGACCTGAGCCTCGGGGAGCGCGTAGGTGCCCTCGGACTCGATGGGGTTCTGGGTCGCCATGACGAGGAACGGGTCCGGGGCCTTGAAGGTCTCGCGCCCGATCGTGACCTGACGCTCCTGCATGACCTCCAGGAGGGCGCTCTGGACCTTGGCCGGCGCGCGGTTGATCTCGTCGGCGAGCACGAGGTTGGCGAAGACCGGCCCGAGCGAGACCTGGAACTCCCCGTCCTTCTGGTTGTAGATCCGCGTGCCGATGACGTCGGCGGGGACCAGGTCGGGAGTGAACTGGATGCGCTGGAACTCGCCCCCGATCGCCTGCGCCAGCGTCTTGATCGCCATCGTCTTGGCCAGGCCGGGCACACCCTCGACGAGCAGGTGCCCGCGCGCCAGCAACGCCACGAGCATCCGTTCGAGCAGGATGTCCTGCCCGACGATGGTCTTCTTCACCTCGTAGAGGGCCTGCTCCAGCGGGTGCTGCCGGCCGAGCTCGGGGCGGTGCGGGTCCATGCGCTCTCCTTGAGGTGCTGAGCCCCCGAGAGGGCAGCTGCTGCGGTGTCCTGCGGTGAGCCGCTACTGCGGCGGGCTGCCGGCGACGCCGCCGGCGGTGGCTATGGGGACGGCGAAACCGATGCCGACGAAGAAGCTCTGCTCCGAGGGGTTGGCCAGTCCGGTGACGATGCCGACGACCTGACCGGCCTTGTTGAGCAGTGGCCCGCCCGAGTTGCCGGGGTTGACTGCAGCGTCGAACTGGATGAGGTCCTTGAGGGTCCGGCCGGAGTCGACCCGGACGTCGCGGCCGACCGCGGAGACCACGCCGGCGGACAGGGATCCGTTGAGGCCCAACGGGTGCCCGAGCGCGAACACGTCGTCACCCACCTGCGCGCCACCACCCAGGACGGCGGGGACCACCACCTGCGGAAGTCGTTCCGGCACGACGACCGCGATGTCCGTCGCGAGGTCCTGGTCCTGCACCCGCGCAGCCGACGTCGTGCCGTCCGAGAAGGTCACCTCGATGGCGCCCGACCCGTCGATCACGTGCTGCGCGGTGAGGACGGCGCCCTCGGCGCTGACAACGATCCCGGCCCCGGTGCTCTTCTCGGGTCCGTCGTCGCCGCTGCGCGCCGCCACGATCGTGACGAGCGACGGCCGGGCCGCCCGGTATGCCGCGGCCGCGTCAGGAGGCGCCTTGGCGGCCTCCTTCTGCGCCTTGGTGATCCCGTCCTGAACGGCCTTGTCGACGTCTGACGCGGTGATCGGTGCGACCTCCGGCCCACGGGTGAGCGCGAAGGTCGCGACGGCCAGGACGGCGACCACGAGGATCGCCGCGATGACCCAGCGTCGTGGGGGTCGCCGCCGCGGCGCACGCGAGGTCTCGTCGGCCACCTCCTGGGGCTGGCCGACGACCAGAGGCGAGCCCACCCGGTCCACCTTTGCGAGCGTACGTCCGATCGCGAGGATGCGATACGGGCGGTCTGGATTCACGGCCAACTCTCAGGTTCGGCCAGCAGGACCGGACGCGGGCATCGCCGTTGCTCGTCGTCTTTGCGGTCGCGGTCGGCGCGAGCCTTCGCCGTCGTCGTGGTGGCGCGCACCGGCAGAGGTGACCACGCGGCATACCCCGGGATGGGTGCTGGCCGTAGATTGCCGGACATGGACAACGTCGTCTCCACGGTCGAGGAACTGCGTGCTCTCCAGCTGGACCGGATGCGCTGGAGCCTGCGCCACGCCTACGAGAACGTGCCGCACTACCGGGCCGCCTTCGACGCCGCCGGCGTCGGTCCGGACGACCTGCGCGAGCTGGCCGACCTGGCCCGCTTTCCTTTCACTGCCAAGGCTGACCTTCGCGACAACTACCCGTTCGGGATGTTCGCCGTGCCCCGTGAGCAGGTCGTGCGGGTGCACGCGTCGAGCGGGACGACCGGCAAGCCCACGGTGGTCGGCTACACCCGCGATGACATCGACATGTGGGCCGAGGTGATGGCCCGGTCGATCGCGGCTGCGGGGGGTCGGCCGGGAGACCTGCTCCATGTCGTCTACGGCTACGGCCTGTTCACCGGCGGGCTGGGCGCGCACTACGGCGCGGAGCGGCTCGGCTGCACGGTGGTGCCGATCAGCGGCGGGATGACCGAGCGGCAGGTGCAGCTGATCCAGGACTTCAAGCCGCGGATCGTCATGGTGACGCCCTCCTACTTCCTGGGGATCCTCGACGAGATGGAGGCGCAGGGCATCGACCCCAAGGAGACCTCGCTGGAGATCGGGATCTTCGGGGCCGAGCCGTGGACCGAGCAGATGCGCGAGGAGGTGCAGCGGCGCAGCAACATCCGAGCCGTCGACATCTACGGCCTGTCCGAGGTGATCGGGCCCGGCGTGTCGCAGGAGTCGGGCGAGACCCAGGACGGGCTGCACATCTGGGAGGACCACTTCTACCCGGAGATCGTCGATCCGGTCACCGGCGAGGTGCTTCCGGACGGCGAGGAGGGCGAGCTCGTCTTCACCTCGCTCACCAAGCAGGCGATGCCGGTGATCCGTTACCGCACAAGGGATCTCACCACGCTGATGCCCGGCACCGCCTACCGGCAGTTCCGCCGGATGGCCAAGATCACCGGACGCAGCGACGACATGATGATCGTGCGTGGAGTCAACGTCTTCCCCTCGCAGATCGAGGAGCACCTGCTCACGATCGAGGGCCTCACGCCGCACTACCTGTGCGTGCTCACTCGCCCCGGCAGGATGGACGAGCTGACCGTCCAGGTCGAGGCGGCCTCGGAGACCTCGACGGAGCCGGATCACGCGCGGATGGCCCGCGAGCTGCAGAAGCGGGTGAAGGACCGGGTGGGGGTGACGGTCCGCGTGGAGGTCCTCAAGCCGCACGCCCTCGAGCGTTCGCTCGGCAAGGCCAAGCGGATCAGCGACCAGCGTTCACGCTGACCCGGACGACAGCCCGGTTCGCGCACCCGCCGTCCGTGCACCGTGTTTCGCCGGCAGCGAACGCTCGTGACTGCAGGCGTGCAAGCGTGTAATCATCATTACATGACAACAAAGACAACGGCAGAGGCGTGGTTGGCCGGGCGCCTGCCGACCGACTGGTTCACCGGCCCCGTCGAGGTCACCCGAGACCGCGACGAGCTCATCATCATCGGAGACCTCGCTGAGCCCGAGCTCGGTGACGAACCCGACGACACCGACCGCACCATCGCCGCGCGTGGCCGGATCAAGTCGTTCCGAGAGGACACCCGCGAGCGCCGCATCGAGATCGCCCGCGAGCTCGAGCACCTCAGCGGCAAGAAGGTGTCGTGGGGTGTCCGCGTCGGCGAGACGGAGGCGCTCTTCACCCACGTGGCGGCGCCGGTGATGACCCGGCTGCGACAGCCCCAGCGCCAGGTGCTCGACACCCTCGTCGAGGCCGGGGTCGCCAAGTCGCGGTCCGAGGCACTCGCCTGGTGCGTGAAGCTGGTCGGGGAGAAGTCCGACAGCTGGCTCGGCGAGCTGCGCGAGGCGATGGCCCAGGTCGATGAGGTCCGCAAGAAGGGCCCCACGGCCTGACCTCAGCTTTATCGGGTCATGCAGGAACATCGACCTTCGCACCGGTTCGCTTCCGGTGTGAAGCTCGACGTTCCCCCTAGACGCGATAAAGCTGGGGTATGCCGGGGGCGGACGCCGCGGCATACCTCGCGGGGTGCGCGAGCGGACCGGGGTGTCCGCCCACGGCGAACATGAGCCGACCCGGCTCAGGTCGGGGAACAGGTCAGCGGGCCCCTGCGTTGGCCCCAACGAGTCGTGCGACAGGGTTCATTTCGTCCCGATCGGGTATCGGTCAACGACATGACATTGAACTGAAGCCAACGCCGGGTTTCACTTGCACAGATACCATCGAGGTGATCTCGATAGGCAGGAGCAGAAGATGTTTGAACGGTTCACCGACCGGGCCCGTCGGGTCGTCGTGCTTGCGCAGGAGGAAGCGCGCATGCTCAACCACAACTACATCGGCACGGAGCACATCCTGCTCGGTCTCATCCACGAGGGTGAAGGCGTCGCCTCCAAGGCTCTGGAGAGCCTCGGTATCTCGCTGGAGTCAGTCCGCGAGCAGGTGCAGGAGATCATCGGCCAGGGGCAGCAGGCCCCGAGCGGCCACATTCCCTTCACGCCGCGAGCGAAGAAGGTCCTCGAGCTGAGCCTGCGCGAGGCGCTGCAGCTCGGCCACAACTACATCGGCACCGAGCACATCCTGCTCGGCCTGATCCGCGAGGGCGAGGGCGTCGCCGCCCAGGTCCTCGTCAAGCTTGGCGCCGACCTCAACCGCGTGCGGCAGCAGGTCATCCAGCTCATCTCCGGCTACCAGGGCAAGGAGGGTGGCGCGGGCGCCGGCGTGGGTGCCGGGGTCCAGCAGGAGGGCACCCCTGCGGGTTCGCTCGTGCTCGACCAGTTCGGCCGCAACCTCACGATGGCTGCCCGCGAGGGCAAGCTCGACCCGGTCATCGGGCGTGAGAAGGAGATCGAGCGGGTCATGCAGGTGCTGTCCCGCCGCACCAAGAACAACCCGGTCCTCATCGGCGAGCCCGGCGTCGGCAAGACCGCCGTCGTCGAGGGCCTGGCCCAGGACATCGTCAAGGGCGAGGTGCCCGAGACCCTCAAGGACAAGCAGCTCTACACCCTCGACCTCGGCGCGCTCGTCGCCGGCAGCCGCTACCGCGGTGACTTCGAGGAGCGGCTGAAGAAGGTCCTCAAGGAGATCCGCACCCGCGGCGACATCATCCTGTTCATCGACGAGATCCACACCCTCGTGGGTGCGGGTGCCGCCGAGGGCGCGATCGACGCCGCCAGCATCCTCAAGCCGATGCTGGCCCGGGGTGAGCTCCAGACCATCGGTGCCACCACGCTCGACGAGTACCGCAAGCACATCGAGAAGGACTCCGCGCTCGAGCGCCGGTTCCAGCCGATCCAGGTCGCAGAGCCCACGCTCAGCCACGCGATCGAGATCCTCAAGGGCCTGCGCGACCGTTACGAGGCCCACCACCGGGTGTCCATCACCGACGGTGCGCTCGTCTCCGCGGCCAACCTCGCCGACCGCTACATCAACGACCGGTTCCTCCCGGACAAGGCGATCGACCTCATCGACGAGGCGGGCGCGCGGTTGCGGATCCGCCGGATGACCGCACCGCCGGACCTGCGCGAGTTCGACGAGAAGATCGCGGCCGTGCGGCTGGAGAAGGAGTCGGCCATCGACGGCCAGGACTTCGAGAAGGCCGCCAGCCTGCGTGACGACGAGAAGAAGCTGCTCACCGCCAAGGCGGAGCGCGAGACGCAGTGGAAGTCCGGCGACATGGACGTCGTGGCCGAGGTCGACGAGGAGCTCATCGCCGAGGTCCTTGCTGCCAGCACCGGCATCCCGGTCTTCAAGCTCACCGAGGAGGAGTCCAGCCGACTGCTCCACATGGAGGACGAGCTGCACAAGCGCGTGGTCGGCATGGACGACGCCATCAAGGCGATGTCCCAGGCGATCCGTCGCACCCGCGCCGGTCTGAAGGACCCGCGTCGTCCCGGTGGCTCGTTCATCTTCGCCGGTCCGACCGGTGTCGGTAAGACCGAGCTCGCCAAGACGCTCGCCGAGTTCCTCTTCGGTGACGAGGACAGCCTCATCCAGCTCGACATGTCGGAGTTCTCCGAGAAGCACACCGTCTCGAGGCTCTTCGGCTCGCCTCCCGGCTACGTCGGCTACGAAGAGGGCGGCCAGCTCACCGAGAAGGTCCGTCGCAAGCCGTTCTCGGTCGTGCTGTTCGACGAGGTCGAGAAGGCCCACCCCGACATCTTCAACACGCTGCTGCAGGTGCTCGAGGACGGCCGGCTCACCGACTCCCAGGGTCGGATGGTCGACTTCAAGAACACCGTCATCATCATGACGACCAACCTCGGCACCCGGGACATCACCAAGGGTTCGCTCGGCTTCTCGGCCGGCGCGGACACCCGCAGCGACTACGACCGCATGAAGAACAAGGTGACGGACGAGCTCAAGCAGCACTTCCGCCCCGAGTTCCTCAACCGGGTCGACGACATCATCGTCTTCCCCCAGCTCACGCGGGACGAGATCGTCGCCATCGTCGACCTCGAGATCGCCAAGCTGGACAAGCGGCTCAAGGACAAGGACATGGGCATCGAGCTCACCATCGAGGCCAAGGGCGTGCTGGCCTCGAAGGGCTACGACCCCGTGCTCGGTGCGCGACCGCTGCGTCGCACCATCCAGCGCGAGATCGAGGACGTCCTGTCCGAGAAGATCCTCTACGGCGAGCTCAAGGCGGGCGAGCTGGTCCTCGTGGGCGCCGAGGGCGAGGGCAAGAGCGGCACGTTCACCTTCGTCGGCACCCCGCACCCGGGCAGCATCGAGCTCCCGGTCGTGGAGACCGTGGGCGACTCCGCCGACGCCGGCTGAGGCACGACTCAGGCGAGGTATGCCGCGTGGGCGACCACGCGGCATACCTCGCCGCAGAAGGGGAGGCACCCGATCCGGCGCCTCCCCTTCGTCGTGTGCGCGGCGGCTCAGCCGAGGCGGCCGAGCATGTCGCGCATGTAGCCGATCTGGACCGACTGGGTCACGTGGATCTCGTCGCCCAGCTGGGTGACAACGTCGTCGCTGCCGTCGCGGTGCTGCTTGACGACCATCGCCAGCGCGCCCTCGTGGTGGGCGGTCATCAGGGTGAGCCACAGCTTGTCGGCCGCGGCGCCGCGAGCAGCCTCGAGCTGTCGCAGCTGGTCCTGCGTGGCCATCCCCGGCATTGCGTCGTGGTCGTGGGCACCTGAGCCGAACTCGGGGTTGGTGGCCTGCGGCGGCACCCGCTGGCCCTTGGTCTTGAGCCACTTCGCCATGGCGTCGATCTCCGGGCGCTGCTCGTCGGAGATTCGCTCTGCGAGGGCCTTCACCTGGGTGTCGGCAAGGTGGTCGCTCACGAGCGACACCATCACGATGGCCTGGGCGTGGTGGACGATCATGTCCTGCATGAAGCTCACGTCGGCTGCCTGCGGTGCACCGGTCCGTGACGGCAGGGCCGCCGAGCCGGTGAGCGAGGAGTTGGGCTGTCCCGGTCTGCCCGGCTGGAGCACCGGGGCGGTGGGCGACGTGGCGCCGGGCGCCGGAGCCTCGTCGGCGCCGGAGCAGCCGGAGAGTGCGAGCGCGGCCAACAGCGCCCCGGTGGAGCCGCGCCGGCACCGGCGATGGAGGAAAGTCGACACAAAGGCACCCTAGTAGCAACTTTTTACCGTAAACGGGACAGTCTCCCCTTGAAGGCTGGCTGAGTGACCCGGCAGGGTGGACAAATCGCCACGATCACGACACTGAAGGGGTGCCGCGACGGGCGATTTCCGGCAGGAGCCAGAGATGAGAACCCGCCACGCGGTGCTCGCCACCCTCGCAGCGCTCGCCCTCACCGTCCCGGCCACCGCGGCATACGCCTCGGATGGGGTCGGCAAGTCCGGCACCCAGCTCGGACCTGATGAGATCGGGCGCAGCTACAACGTCGAGCACCTGACCAACCTCCCCAGCAGCGGCCCGCTGGCCGGCGCCACGGGCACCGACATCGCCTTCCAGGACGACATGGCGTTCGTCGGCAACTACAACGGTTTCGTCATCTACGACGTGACCAAGCCGAAGAAGCCACGCATGGTGGCGCAGGTGAGCTGCCCCGGATCCCAGAACGACATCACGGTCTCGGGCAAGCTGCTCTACCTGTCCACCGACTCCTCGCGATCGGACGACTCCTGCGCCTCGGTGGCGCAGCCCGCGACGGAGAAGTCGTCGTGGGAGGGCATCAAGATCTTCGACATCTCCGACGTCAACAACCCGCGCTACATCAAGTCGGTGGAGACGGCCTGCGGTTCGCACACGCACTCCCTGATCCCCGGCAAGACGATCGACTACCTCTATGTGTCGAGCTACTCCCCGAGCGAGACCTACCCCGACTGCAAGCCTCCGCACGACTCGATCTCGATCATCGGGGTGCCCAAGAAGCAGCCGACCCTCGCCGGGGTCGTGGCCGAGCCGAACCTGTTCCCCGACGGCGGCTACACCAACACCTCCGGCTGCCACGACATCACGGTCAACCCGGCGCGCAACATCGCGGCCGGCGCCTGCATGGGTGACGGGATCATCCTGGACATCAAGAACCCGGTGAAGCCAAGGGTGATCGACCGGGTCAGGGACACCACGAACTTCTCGTTCTGGCACTCGGCCACGTTCAACAACGACGCCACCAAGGTCGTCTTCACCGACGAGCTGGGCGGTGGCGGGGCCGCGACCTGCAACGCGGCGATCGGGCCGAACCGTGGCGCCAACGGGATCTACGACCTGAGCTGGGACCGCAAGCTCACGTTCCGGTCGTACTACAAGATCCCCCGGCACCAGTTCGACAGCGAGAACTGCGTGGCCCACAACGGCTCGCTCATCCCGGTCAAGGGACGCGACGTCATGGTGCAGTCCTGGTACATGGGTGGAACCAGCTTCTGGGACTTCACCGACAGCGACAACCCGCGCGAGATCGGCTACTTCGAGCGCGGACCTGAGGGGCCGGCCGGTGACGGTGGCGGCACCTGGTCGTCGTACTACTACAACGGCCACGTCTACTCCTCCGACCTCGGCAAGGGCTTCGACGTCCTGAAGATCACCGACCAGGACCTCCGCAAGGCGGCCACCGTGAAGATGGACCAGCTCAACGTGCAGACCCAGCCGATCTACAAGGTGAAGTAGCCGTTCGCGATCCACCCCTCGCGGGGTGGGATGCGTGGACACGCCTGCACCCGTGGCCCGGACCCCCCTGGTCCGGGCCACGGTCATGCGTTGCCTCGGCGCCCCAGGGCCGGTGCCCGAGCGCGGAGGGACTCGTCCGTCTCGGCCGCCGGCGCCGCGCGACGGCAGGGAAACGTGCCCGGCGCGCCGGTGACCAGCCACTTCGCCCTTCCGCCACGCCCCGGCCTACCCTTGGGCGCGTGTCTGATTCCCGTATGCCGCGCCGCACTCTCCTGTGGGGGCTGCTCGCCGCCCCCCTGACCGTCGCAGCCTGCTCCGGCGACAAGCCCAAGCCGTCCGCCAGCAGTGCATCGTCCAGCCCCGCGACGACCGCGACCGCCACGGCGCCCAAGGTGACCGGAGCCGGGCTGCCCGCTGACCTGCTTGGCGTGATGAGCGCCCTCTACCTGGGTGGCAACGTCGCCGCGACCGGGCCGGTGGGACCCGCGCTGGGGAAGCGTACGCCGCTCAGGACCCCGGTGAAGGTCAGCGGTACGACGGGTACATGGAAGGGGTCCCCGATCGCCACGGTCGTCCAGGGCAAGGACGTCACCCTCCTGGTCAAGGGCAAGACGTGGTCCGTGGTCGGTGGCTGGTGGCCGTCCCTCAGGGTGGCCCGCCCGGCCTTCCCCACGATGCGCATCCTGGCCATCGGCTCCGACGCCCGAAGCCCACCAGCCGGTGACCAAGTGCCGCGCGGACGCCCTGCACATCATCGGCGTCGACGCCACGAAGGGTGTCGGCGGCATCGTCGGCATCCCACGGGACTCGTGGGTGTCGCTGTCGTCGGGTGGCAGCAGCAAGATCAATGCCGCCCTGGTCTTCGGTGGAGTCAACGGACATGGTCAAGACCGTGTCCAGGGCCGCCGGGATCCCGATCGACGGTTACGTCATCACCGGCTTCAAGGGTTTCCGCGCGATGGTCACGAGCCTGGGGGGATCGTGTTCGTGGCCGCGAAGTCCCTGCAGAGCGTGGACGGGTTCCGGATCGTCAAGCCGGGCACGAACAAGCTCGACGCGAAGCACGCGCTGGCTCTCGCGCGGGAGCGCAAGCACCTGTCCAACGGCGACTTCGGGCGCTCGGCCAACCAGGGTGCGATCATCCGCGCCGGCATGGTCATGGCGCAGAAGGCGGGGCCGGGGGCCCTGGCCGGGCTGCCTGTCCAAGATGGGGCCGCACCTGAGCACCGACCTGTCGGTGGCGGAGGTGCTCAACCTCTCGGCCAGCCTCTACCTCTCCAACACGGCCAAGGTGGCCAACAAGGTAGTCCCGGGGTCGATCGGCACCCGGTCCGGGCAGTCCGTCGTCCTGCTCGGGTCGGGCGCAAGGAAGATCTTCTCGGACATGAAGAACGGCCGCCTCGGTGCCTGACCCGGCCTGCGTCGGCCTCGCAGGCCGGGGCGGGTGACGGTGCGGGCAGCCCGCACCAGCGACATCCGCACGATCCGTGAGATCGTCCGCCCCCATGCCGACTCCCGGGTGCTGGTTTCCAAGGACGCCGTCACCTACTACGAGGCGCTCCAGCAGTTCCGGGTCGCCGAGGTCGATGGCGTCGTCATGGGCTGCGGCGCACTGCACGTCATGTGGGAGGACCTCGCCGAGATCCGCACGCTCGCCGTCCGTCCCGAGGCCAAGGGTCACGGCGTGGGGTCGCTGCTGCTGGAGACCCTGATGACCGACGCCCGCGACCTCGGGGTGCAGCGGTTGTTCTGCCTCACCTTCGAGGTGGGTTTCTTCACCCGGCACGGGTTCGAGGTGATCGAGGGGCAGGCGGTCGAGCCCGACGTCTACGCCGAGCTGGTGCGGTCCTACGACGAGGGTGTGGCCGAGTTCCTCGACCTCGAGCGCGTCAAGCCGAACACCTTGGGCAACACCAGGATGTTGCGCACCCTCTGATCCCGGCCACTGCCGGGCCACTGCCGGGCCACCGCCGGGCCACCGCCGGGTCACCGCCGGGCCACCGCGCCGACGCCGGCGACGGTCGCTCGAGGTCAGCCTGGCTGGACCCTGCGGTGTCGGCTCATCCTGATCCGGACCGAGGCGGCCAGCACGAGCAGCAGCAGCGCGGAGATCACCCCGAACCCGAGCCGCGGGATGAGGGGGAGCGCGAGACCGATCCCACCCCCGATCACCCAGGCGATCTGCAGCACCGTCTCGGACCAGGCGAACACCCGGGTGCGCACCGACTCCTCGATGTCGCGCTGGACCACGGCGTCGCTGCTCAGCTTGATGAGCTGGGCCCCGAGGCCGGCGAGGAGCCCGAGGACGAGCAGGGTGGTGAGCGAGTAGAACACCGCGGCCACGAGAGCGGCGGCGACATCGGCGATGAGCGCGACGGCGATGATGAGGTCGGGTCGTAGTCGGCGCAGGGCGTTGCCCACGACCGTGCCGAGGGCGTTGCCCGCGCCGGCGGCGCCGACGACGAGCGCCAGGACGAAGGTGCCGCTGTGCCCGGGAAGCGGGTGCTCACGCATGAGGAAGGCCATGAACAGGGTGAGGAACCCGGTGAGCAGCCGGGCTCCGATGGCACTGCAGAGGGCGGTCAGCACCGTGACCGGCAGGGCCGCGACCCGGGCGCGCAGCCGCTGGAAGAGCCCGAGGCTGCTGCGACCCTCGCGCCCGGGGGACGGCAGCGGTCCGGTGTCCTCGATGTCCTGCTCGCCGATGCTCGAGTCCACCCGCGACGGCAGTCGGATGGCCAGGACGGTGCCGACGACATAGATGACGAAGGCCAGGCGCAGGGACCAGTCGGGTCCGATGCGGGCCGCGGCTCCGGCCAGCCCGCCACCCACCGCCATGCCGGCCACGCCCGCGAGGGCGTTGCGCGAGTTGGCGTTGACGAGGCTGAAGCCCGGTGGCAGCAGCCGCGGCACTGCGGAGGCCCGGGTGACGCCGTAGGCCTTGGAGGCGACGAGGCAGCCGAGGGCTGCGGGGAAGAGCCACGGTGAGTCGTTGGCCACTGCCCCGGCGAGCACCCAGCACAGGAAGGCGCGCAGTGCGAGGGTGGTGCCGATGGCCCACCGGCGGCCATGGCGGAACCGGTCCAGGAGCGGGCCGATGAACGGGGCCAGCAGGGCGAACGGCGCCATCGTGAGGGCGAGGAACTGGGCCACCTGACCGCGTGCCTCGTCGGTCGGGATCGCGAAGATGGTGCCGGCCAGGGAGACGGTCAGGGCCGCGTCGCCCATGAGGTTGACGAAGTGCAGCTCGACCAGTCGCGCCAGGCCGCTCTCGCCGGCTCCGGCCGAGTGCGTGTAGGCACGGGCCCGGCGCGCGCCGGCCTTGCTCCCGCGGCCGGCCAGCCTGGCGCCGGCCATGGTGCCGCGGCCGACGACCCGGCCGGTGCGCGCTGCACCGACCCGGAACGCGTGGGCGGCGCGCTTCCCGGTGCCGGAAGCGCTCGGGGCCCGCTCAGGAGGTGTCTCGCCGTCGTCCGCGCGGTCGCGGGCGTCCTCGGGCGACTCGCCGGCGATCCGGCCGTGCTGGTCGCTCGGGGGCACCGACATCTCAGCTCGCCTCGCGCGCTGCGGGGAGGCGGAAGCGACCACGGGCGAGGGGTTCGACCAGCCCGTCAGCGACCAGTGAGTCGAGACAACGTTCGCGCTGGATCTCGTTGTCGGACAACGCCTCCAGGTCGGCCCGCGGCACTGGTTCCTCGCTCGCGCGCAGCACCGCGAGCAGGGCACCCCGCAGCTGCCGGTCGGTGCCTTCCCATGCCTGTCCCTTGCGGGCCGGGCCCTGGTATGCCGGGCGGCCGGCCAGCTGCCAGGCGCACAGGTCGGCCACAGGGCAGTCGGAGCACCGTGGTGAGCGGGCGCTGCAGACCAGGGCGCCCAGCTCCATGACGGCCACGCTCCAGGTGCGGGCGTCGGACGGGTCCGCCGGCACCAGCCCGGCCGCGGCGGTGAGCTCGGCGCGCGTCGGTGACGGTGCGGCATGCTCCTGGCCGGACACCACGCGCGCGAGCACTCGACGCACGTTGGTGTCGACCACCGTGGTCCGTTCGCCGAAGGCGAAGGTGGCGACGGCGGCAGCGGTGTAGGTGCCGACGCCGGGCAGCGTGAGGAGCTCGGCCTCTGTCGACGGCACTGCGCCACCGTGCCGCTCGGTGATCGCGACCGCGGCTGAGTGCAGCCTCAAGGCCCGCCGCGGGTAGCCGAGGCGTCCCCAGGCCCGGACAGCGTCTCCGGGCGCCGCGGCGGCCAGGTCGGCGGGGGAGGGCCACCGCGCGAGCCACTCGCGCCAGACCGGCTCGACCCGGACGACGGGGGTCTGCTGCAGCATGACCTCGGAGACGAGGATCCCCCATGCGGTGGCGTCCGGTCGCCGCCAGGGCAGGTCGCGCGCCGATGCTGCATACCACTCCAGCACGCGCTGGTGCAGTGTTCCGGGAGCGGCGCGGGTGCTCACACGTAGCGTTCGAGGATGCTCGACTCGGCCAGGCGGGACAGGCCCTCGCGGACGGCGCGCGCGCGGCCCTCCCCGACACCGTCCACGTCCATGAGCTCCTCGAGGTTGGCGGCCAGGAGCTTCTGGAGGCTCCCGAAGTGCTCGACCAGCCGGTCGACGATGGCTCCGGGCAGGCGGGGCACCTTGCTGAGCAGCCGGTATCCGCACGGGCTCACGGCCGAGTCGAGGGCGTCGCCGCCGACCGCGAACCCGACCGCCCTGGCCCCGGCGGACAGGTCGAGCAGCTCGGTGGAGGTCAGCTCCTCGAGGGCAGCCATCGCCTCCTCGAGGGTGAGCGGGGCCTTGGTGACCGGCAGGTAGTCGCGGATGACGAGCTCGCGGTCGTTGCCGAGACCGCCGGTGAGCTCCTCGAGCTGGAGGGTGAGCAAGCGGCCGTCGACACCCAGCTCGACGACGTAGCCGGAGATCTCGTCGCGGATCCGGCGAACCATCTCGAGGCGCTGCAGCACGCTGGCCACGTCACGCACGGTGACGAGGTCCTCGATCTCGAGGGCCGAGAGGGTGCCGGTGACCTCGTCGAGGCGGGCCTTGTAGCGCTCGAGGGTCTGCAGGGCCTGGTTGGCGCGCGACAGGATGGCGCTGGAGTCCTCGAGGACGTGCCGGCCGCCGTCGACGTAGATGGCCACGATCCGCATCGACTGGCTCACCGAGATGACGGGGTAGCCGGTCTGCTTCGCCACGCGCTCGGCCGTGCGGTGCCGGGTGCCCGACTCGCTCGTCTCGATGGAGGGGTCGGGCACCAGCTGGGTGGCGGCTCGCAGGATGCGCGAGGCCTCCCGGTCGAGCACGATGCCGCCGTCCATCTTGGCCAGCTCACGCAGCCGGGTGGCGGAGAACTCGACGTCCAGCGGGAAGCCGCCGGTGGAGAGCTGCTCCACGGTGCGGTCGTGTCCGAGCACGATGAGCGCCCCCGTGCGGCCCCGCAGGATGCGCTCCAAGCCGTCGCGCAGCTCGGTGCCGGGTGCCACGGCGGCGAGGGTCGCGCGCAGCGCGTCGTCCTCGCGAAGATCCACTGGTCAAACCCCTCTGGTGCCGCCGGCTCGGTCTGGCGCGAGTCTAACTGTGCACGGGCTGCAGTGCGGCGCGCACCGCGGTGCGGATGTCGTCACACTCGACGACCTGCATGCCCTCGGGGGTGGGGGCCGTGCCGAGAACTCCGGAGGGGACGTAGGCGGTGCGGAAACCGAGCCGTCCGGCCTCCGCGAGGCGGCGGGGTATGCCGGTCACCGGACGGATCTCGCCGGCCAGCCCCAGCTCGCCGAACGCGATGGCGTGGTCGGGCAGGGGCTGGTCCTTCACCGCACTGGCCACCGCGAGGGCGATGGCCAGGTCCGAGGCCGGCTCGGTCAGCCGGACCCCACCCACCGTGGAGAGGTAGACGTCGGCGTTGCCGATGGGCGCCTGGGCGCGCTTGGCGAGCACGGCGATGATCATCGCGACCCGGGCCGAGTCGAGGCCGCTCGTGGCGCGTCGTGGCGTGGGGATCTCGCTCTTGGCAACCAGCGCCTGCACCTCCGTCATGAGCGGCCGACGACCCTCGAGGGTGACGGTGACGCACGTGCCGGGGACGCTGAGGGTGCCCCGCGACAGGAACAGCCCGCTGGGGTCGGGCAACCCGACGATCCCGATGTCGGACAGGTCGAAGCACCCGACCTCGTCGGTGGGGCCGTAGCGGTTCTTGACCGCCCGGACGAGCCGCAGTCGCGAGTGCCGGTCACCCTCGAACTGCACGACGACGTCGACGAGGTGCTCGAGGACCCGTGGGCCGGCGATCGACCCGTCCTTGGTCACGTGGCCGACCAGGAGCGTTGCGATGCCCCGCGCCTTGGCCACCTGGATGAGCGACGCCGCAACCTCACGCACCTGGCTGACGTTGCCCGCGGAACCCTCCACGTCGCCGCTGGAGATGGTCTGCACCGAGTCGACGATGACCAGGTCGGGCTGCACCGCGTCGATCTGCCCGAGCACCGTCGCGAGGTCGGTCTCGGCGGCGAGGAACAGGGTCGCGGCCATCGCCTCGATCCGCTCGGCGCGCATCCGGACCTGGGCGGCCGACTCCTCGCCGGTGACGTAGAGGACGGTGCGACCGTCGCCGGACCGGGCGGCGCGGGCGGCCACGTCGAGCAGCAGGGTGGACTTGCCGATCCCGGGCTCGCCGGCGACCAGCACCACCGCACCGGGCACGAGCCCACCGCCGAGGACCCGGTCGAACTCGCCGACCCCGGTGCTCACGGCCTCGGCACGCCGGGCGTCGACCTGGCCGATGGGAATCGCCGGCCGCTCGACCTTGGTCGCTGCCGTGGTGCGGACGGTGACGGCGCCGATCTCGGCCACGCTGCCCCACGACTGGCACTCGCCACACCGGCCGACCCACTTCGCCGTGGTCCAGCCGCACTCCGAGCAGCGGAACCCGCTCGACCTGGTCGACGTCTTCGCTGCCATGGACGACAACCTACGTCGGGCCACCGACACGACCGGCGAGGCTCTCCGTCACGAGGGACCGCCTCAGTAGTGGCGCCACCAGAGGCTGACGGCGTAGTCGACGCCCGTCCCCTCGTGCTCCGCGAGGATGCCGTCGGCGGCGGTCTCGGGGAACTCGATCCGCACCACCGACTCGAGGTCCTCCCGGGAGTCGAACGTCCAGTCGATCGTCAGCCGCTCTCGCTGCCAGCCCTGGCGCGCCCAGAACCGTTCCACCGCACGGGGATCGTAGGTGGGGTACGCGCGGCGGAACCACCCGCCGAACGTCGAGCGCGTCGCGTCGTTGTCGATGACGTATGCCGTGCCGCCGGGCCGCATGACCCGGTCCAGCTCGCGCAGCCCCGGTTCGCACCCGGCGCCGAAGAAGTAGGCCCACCGGGCCTGGGCGATGTCCACGGAGTCGTCCGGCAGCGGCAGGGACTGGGCGGCTCCCTCGAGGACCCGCACCCGCGGCATACCCGCGACGCGTTGCTGCGCAAGGGAGACCAGTGGTGGGTGCGGTTCCACGCCGACGACGCTGGCGCAGCCGAGGGAGTCGAACCGGGGCAGGTGGAACCCGGTGCCGCAACCGACGTCCACCAGGTCTGCGCCGTCGAAGGGGTGCAGGGCGGCCATCGCGGCCTCGATCCGCCCCGCGCGGTCGACGCCGAGGTTCTCGACCTCGTAGACGTCGGGGGAGTCCCAGATGTTGGGGCTGCGGGTCGGCTCCGGCCGACCCGGACCGGTGCTCATCGGCCCTTGCGGGCCGCCTGCGCAGCCAACGTGGCCGGGTGGACCAGCAGCGGCAACATCTTGCGTGAGTAGGCGTTTCGGGCCGCCTTGACGCTCGCGAGGTGGGCCTCGCAGCGGATCTCCAGCTCGGCGTAGGCTCCCTCGCCCATCAGCTCGACCAGCTCTCCACGGTTGCTGCGGAAGACCGGCTCGCGACCCACGTGGGCCTCGGGGTTGCTGGAGCAGTACCAGTCGAGGTCGTGGCCGCCGGGGCCCCAGCCGCGGCGGTCGTACTCGGTGATGGAGACCTCCTGCCAGCTCGACCCGTCGGGCAGCTCGACCTTGCGGTAGGTGCGGCGGATCGGCAGCTGCCAGCAGACATCCGGCTTGACCGTGTGCGGCTGCTTGCCGGTGAGGACGGCGTGCTGGTGCAGGGCGCACCCGGCGCCCGCGGGGAAGCCGGGCCGGTTGAGGAAGATGCACGCGCCCTCGACGACCTTGGTCTTGAGGTCGTCGTCCTCCTTCTCGGTCCAGGCGGAGACCTTGGTCGAGCCCGGGTGCATCTGCCACTCGTCCGGCCCGAGCTCCTTGACGGCCTTCTTGACCCGCTTGATGTCGTCGTCGTCGGTGAAGTGGGCGCCGAGCGTGCAGCACCCGTCGTCGGGCCGGTCGGCGTAGATGCCCTGGCAGCCGCTGCCGAAGATGCAGGTCCAGCTCGAGGTGAGCCAGGTCAGGTCGCAGCGGAACCGCTGCCCCGAGTCGGCGGGATCGGGAAACTCCACCCAGATGCGGGCGGTGTCGAGCGGTGTCTCAGCCACGTGGGCAACCCTACGTCGCGTCGGGTGCCTACCCGGTCCTGGCCCGCGTGCTGGTCCTGTGGCGCCGGCGCCACAGGACCAGTCCCAGGGCCACGAGGAGCACCGCGGCTGACAGCCAGTTGGGCCGGGTCAGGTCTTGGAAGGCGTCATCTAACCGGACGGGGCGACCGGCGTGGGAGTCCGAGGGGTCGCCCTCCTGGGCGAGCATGCTGACGCCGAGGGGTACCAGCAGGAGGGCGGGCACCCCCAGCAGCGCCAGGCCCCACCTCGAACCGGCCAGGACGGCCAACGTCACGAGCAGGGCGATCGGCAGCAGGGCGGTCAGGGCGAGCAGGCCGGACTCGATGTACTGGTCCCGCGACGGTGTGTCGCCGAAGAAGGGCGCCGTGGTGATCAGCCCGGCGAAGACGGTCCAGCCGAGCAGGCACCAGCCCAGGAGCACCGCGAGCGCGGTCACGGGCCAGACCGGTGCCCGTTCGGTCGTCGATCCGGACGTCGTTCCGGACGGAGACCCCGGATGCGGTCCGGGCGTGGCTCCGGGGGTGCCGGGAGCGGCGCCGGGGGTGAGGTCGGTGCGGTCGGTGTCAGCCGGCATACCCCCAGTCTTTCCCGGGAGGCGGCAGGCCGCCTCCCGGGAGATCGACCTCAGCCGACCGGGACCGGCCCGGACGGGTCGAACTGCTGCGGGATCGGCACCGGCTGTCGGCGCGGCGTGGTGATGGTCTTCTCGCTGCGACCATCGACCTCGAGCTTGCCGCCGGACAGTGAGGCGGTGACGTGCACCGCGGTGGCCCCCGCACGGTCGACCGCGTCGACCGTGACCGAGAGGACCCCGTCGACGACGTTCCCGCGCCCGACGAAGCCCACCTCGCCTGTGGGCCGCGCCACCGTGACGGCGAGACCGTCCCGGTCCGGGCGGGTCAGCACGACCCAGCGCACGAAGGTCGTGCCCATCGACTCGTTGACGCCGAGCAAGGTGGCGGCGATCCCCGGAGCCGTCGCGAGGCCCTCCACCTCCTTGCCGGCCAGCACGACGTGGGTGCGGTCCCCGCAGCTGAACGCACCCACGGCCGACGCGCCGTCCGGCACCAGGGCAGCCCACGGAAGGTCCGCCGTGGCCTTCGCGCGGGCCACGGGCAGCTCGACGGACTTGACCCTGGTCTTGAGCCGCGCGCCCACGGGCAGCACGGGTGCGTCCTCGCCGGGGAGACGCAGGGTCGCGTCCTCCGGGTCGAGCGACGCACCGACCCGGTGGGCCAGCAGCCGTGCGGAGGCCGCCGCCTGGGCCGCGGCGAGTGGCCAGTCGGCCCGGACCGCCGCCCCCCGCAGGCGCTTGACGTCGGTCCGGCCGCCCAGGTTGGTGAGTCCGGCCGCCGCGGCGGCGAGCAGCTGGCCGTCGGCGCCCTGGTCCGCGACCTTGCGCAGGGCGCGCACCGACAGGTCGGACCGGACGTGGCCGAGGCCCTTGGCCGCGGCGACCCGCACCTGCGGTTCGTCGTGGTCGCTGACCACCTTGGCCAGTGCGGTGGTGGCCCTGCGGCCGGCCACCTTCTCCGGACCGGATGCGGCCGCCTCCGCCAGGATGGCGATCGCCGCCCCCGGCGTGAGTGTGGTGGGTTCACCGGCGAGGGCCGCGATGGCCCCCGACACGGTGCGGTCCTTGCGGGACCCGATGAGAACTGACATGTCGCCTCCTAGCAGGGGTTCTTCATGCGGCAGTGGTCCCGCATGTTGTCGGCCTCGGACGTGGTGATGACGCCCCCGTTGGGGATCGTCGGGTTCATCAGCGCCGTGGAGTTGGTGCGGTGGCTGAGGCCGAGGTAGTGGCCCAGCTCGTGTGCCGTGGCGAAGTCCGAGACCCCGCCGCCGGCGTTCATCTCGACGACGCTGCCGTCCATCCCCTTGGCGTCCTTGTCGCACGGTCCGTCGACCCGGGACAGGCCCGCGGTGCTGCCGACGTACATCCGGACGAGGAACAGGTCGAGTGCGTCGTTGGGCACGGTCCACTCGTCGGTGAGGCTCTCGGCCTCGCCGTCGGAGTTGATGACGTCGCGCCCGGCGGAGTCCCCGGTCGAGATCACGAAGTGCTGGATCCGGCCGACCCCCATGGCCCGGCCGGCGCCGGCATACAGGTCCCTGGTCTTCGCGACTGCTCGGTCGATCTCGACCGCGTCGTTGAAGGTGAACTGGTCTGACCCGACCTGGATGCAGTTGACGTGAACGAACTTGCTCCCGAGCCGGTCCAGCTGGGTCTTGAGCGATACGGGGACCGAGTTGGTCAGCTGCCCCATGAAGTTCGCGCCGCACCGACAGTGGCGACGTGGCGATGCCGATACAGGCAGCGCGCTGGCGAAGGCTGGCCACGGTCAGCCCTCGAGCTTCCTGGTCTCGAGCTTCCTGACCTTCGCGTCGAGGTCCTTGATGAGATCGCTGTAACGGGCCAAGGTGTCCTCGAGCGTGAGGTGACCGAACGGGCTCTTGACGTTCATGGTCCCGTTGACCGTGACGGCGCCGTTGATCTTCACCGGGCCGTTGATGGTCACCCCGCCCGGGTAGTCGTGCGCCCAGTTGATGGTCAGGCCGTCGTCGAAGTCGTGCACCAGCGCCCGGCGCCACGGCGTGGAGCTCTTGCGTCGCGGCGCGTGGTCGAGGACGACGTCGGCCTGGTGACAGGTCAGCCGGAACCCCTCGACCGTCACCCCGCCGGGGTAGTCCGAGTCCCAGTTGAGCGTCATGCCGTCGGTGAAGTCGTGAACGATCGCCCGCCGCTGCCCGGCGCCGTTGGACCGCCGTCCCGGCGAGTCGATGACGACGTCGGCCGCGGTCGTCGCGAAGACGTCCCCCTGGGCCGTCGTGGTGTTGCCGTCCAGGCGCAGGTCTGCATCCATGGTGATTCCCCCCGTGATCGACGCGACCCCGATGGCCGCGCCCCAAGGAGAAGAGGCGCGGCGGCGGTTGGTGATACCTCGGCGGCGTCCTGCCGGAGCCGATAGCGTTGCAGCCATGCGCCTCGGGGTGATCGACGTCGGCTCCAACACGGTCCACCTGCTGGTGGTCGACGCGCACCGCGGGGCCCAGCCCCTGCCGGCCACCTCGCACAAGATCGAGCTGCGTCTGTCCGAGCACGTCACCGACACCGGTGACATCGCCGAGACGGGCGAGGCAGCGCTGACGGGCTTCATCCACGAGTGCCTCACCGTCGCCGAGGACCAGGGCGTCGAGGAGGTGATGGCCTTCGTCACCAGCGCGATCCGCGAGGCCCCCAACGGCGAGGAGGTGCTCTCCCGGGTGCGCGCGGCGACCGGCGTGGCTCTCCAGGTCCTCTCGGGTGAGGACGAGGCCAGGCTCACCTTCCTGGCTGCCCGGCGGTGGTTCGGCTGGTCGAGCGGCACCCTCCTCGTGGTCGACATCGGAGGCGGTTCGCTCGAGCTCGCAGCCGGCATGGACGAGGACCCCGACGCCGCCATCTCGCTGCCACTCGGTGCCGGGCGCCTGACCCGTGACCTGCTGCCGGGCGACCCGCCCTCGGCGGAGGTGGTCCGGGAGGCCCGCCGGACCATCCGGCTGCGTCTCGCCGCCGCCATGCGCCCGCTCGCCAAGGCCGGCAGCCCCGACCGCGCGGTCGGCACCTCCAAGACGATGCGCTCGCTCGCCCGGGTGACGGGCGCGGCGCCGAGCAGTGAGGGCCCGTATGCCGCGCGGAGCCTCGAGCGCGCGGCGCTCGCGTCCCTCGTCGCCGACCTGGGCAGGATGAGCGCGCACGCGCGGGAACGGCTGTCTGGGGTCTCGGCGAGCCGGTCCCGGCAGCTGCTCGCCGGTGCCCTCGTCGCGGAGGCCGCGATGGACCTGCTCGACCTCGAGCGCCTCGACATCTGCCCGTGGGCCCTGCGCGAGGGCGTCATCCTCAGCAGGCTCGACGCGATGCGCTGAGCCGTCTCGCTAGGCTCGGGACATGGCCGCAGCGGTGTCGATCCCAGGAGCCACGGTGGCCCTGTCGAGCGCCTCGGTCTACCCCGACACCTGTGCGGCCGCATTCGCCACGGCGGCTCGGCTCGGCTACGACGCCGTCGAGGTGATGGTCTGGACCGACCCGGTCTCCCAGGAGGCCGGGGCGCTCTCGGCACTGTCGGAGCTGCACGGCATACCCGTGGTGTCGGTGCACGCGCCCACGCTGCTGCTGACCCAGCGCATCTGGGGACCCGACCCCTGGACCAAGGTGGACAACTCGATCACCCTCGCGAAGGAAGTGGGGGCCTCCACGGTGGTGCTGCACCCGCCGTTCCGGTGGCAGCGGGACTACGCCACCGGGTTCGTCGAGGGGGTCGCGCTGCGCGAGCACGAGTCGGGTGTCGCCCTGGCAGTCGAGAACATGTTCCCGTGGCGAGCCAGGCAGCGGGAGTTCGAGGCCTACCTGCCCCACTGGGACCCGGTGCCTCAGGCCTACGACAACGTCACGCTCGACCTCTCGCACACCTCGACGGCCGGTTCGGACGCCATGGCCATGGCGGCGGCCCTGGGCCCCCGGCTGCGGCACGTCCACCTCGCCGACGGGCTGGGCTCACTCAAGGACGAGCACCTGGTGCCTGGGCGGGGGGCCCAGCCGTGTGCGGAGTTCCTGGAAATGCTTGCTGTGCAACGGTTCTCAGGATCGGTCGTCGTTGAGGTCAGCACTCGCAAGGTCACAGCCGACCAGCGCGAGGTCGACCTGGCCGAGTCGCTCGCCTTCGCGCGGCTGCACCTGGCCACTGCGACGACAGCCGACGCGCCGTGAGCACCCGATGAGTCCTCGGGGACGCCGTCCGGGAGGCGCGGACACGCGGCAGGCGATCGTCGAGGCTGCCCGGATCGACTTCGCGGAGCAGGGATATGACGGGACGTCGCTGCGAGGGATCGCCCGACGGGCGGAGGTGGACCCCGCGCTCGTGCACCACTACTTCGGCGGCAAGCCGCAGCTGTTCGCGGCCGTGATGGACATTCCGGCTGATCCGGCAGCGCTCATCAGCGCCGTGGTCGAGGGTCCGCGCGACCAGGTGGGCGAGGCGCTGGTCCGCACCTTCCTCGCGGTGTGGGACTCGGCGGACGGCCGACAGAGGTTCCAGGCGCTCATCCGTGCCGCGGTGACCCACGACGAGGCGACCAGGATGCTCAGGGAGTTCCTCGTCCGCGAGGTCTTCGGTCGGGTCGTGGGGTCGCTGGCGGCCGACGGAGAGCCATCGGCAGACCTCGAGCTGCGCGCTGGGATGGCTGCCTCGCAGATGGTCGGCCTGGCGATGATGCGTTACATCGTCGAGTTCCCGGCCGTGGTCGACGCGGGCCACGACGAGCTGGCCGCGCTGGTGGGGCCGACCATCCAGCGCTACCTCGCCCCGTAGGGCGAGCACGCGGCACACCTCCGGGTCTTGTCGGCCGCGGCGTCCGGCGCTATATTCATCGCATGATGAAAAACGTCATCGAGGTCATGAACCTCAGGGTCGTACGCGGCGGTCGTGAGGTGCTTCCGGACCTGACCGTCTCGGTGCCGGCGGGTCAGGTGGTCGGTCTCCTCGGCCCCAGTGGCAGCGGCAAGTCGACCCTGATCCGCGCCGTCGTCGGCGTCCAGGTCGTCGCGTCCGGTGAGGTCAGTGTCCTGGGGGAGCCCGCCGGCTCGCCCTCGCTGCGGCACCGCATCGGCTACGTCACGCAGAGTCCGAGCGTCTACGACGACCTGTCGGTGCGGGCCAACGTCCGCTACTTCGCGAGCATCCTCGGCGCGCCGCCGTCGGCGACGGACGAAGCCATCGACGCCGTTGACCTCACCAGCCACGCCGACTCCCTCGTGGGCAACCTCTCCGGCGGACAGCGGTCCCGGGTCTCCCTGGCGGCTGCCCTCGTCGGGAACCCCGAGCTGCTGGTCCTCGACGAACCCACCGTCGGCCTCGACCCCGTCCTGCGCCGCGACCTGTGGGAGCTCTTCAACCGCCTTGCAGCACAAGGGCGTTCGCTACTCGTCTCCAGCCACGTCATGGACGAGGCCAGCCGCTGCGACCGCCTGCTGCTGCTGCGGGAAGGCCACATCCTCGCGGACGACACGTTGCCCGCCCTGCTCGAACGCACCCGCACCGAGGACGCCGAACAGGCCTTCCTCGCCCTGATCGACCACGCCGAGGAGGCCGCCCGATGAACGCTCCACCGCACCCTCGTCACGGCAGGCCGGGTCCTGGCCCAGCTCCGCGCCGACCACCGGACGATCGGCCTGATGCTCGTCGTCCCCTGCGTCCTGATCGGCCTGCTGGCCTGGATCTTCAACGGCACGCCCGTCTTCGACCACTCCGGGGCATCGCTTCTCGGGGTCTTCCCGTTCGTCGTGATGTTCATCGTCACGAGCGTCGCGACCCTGCGCGAGCGGACCTCCGGCACCCTCGAGCGGCTGCTCACGACGCCCATGGGCAAGGGCGACTTCATGCTCGGCTACGCGCTCGCGTTCGGCGTGATGGCGGTGCTGCAGGCGCTCATCGCGACGGCGTTCGCGGTGTACGTCTGCGGACTCGACGTGGCCGGGCCGCCTTGGCAGCTGGTCGCGGTCGCGGTGCTCGACGCGGTCGTGGGCACCGCCCTCGGGCTGCTCGCGAGCGGCTTCGCCCGGACCGAGTTCCAGGCGGTCCAGTTCATGCCGGCGTTCGTGCTGCCCCAGTTCCTCCTCTGCGGTCTGCTCGTCCCGCGCGACCGGCTGCCCGACGTCCTGCGCTGGCTCTCCGACGTGCTCCCGCTGTCGTATGCCGTCGACGCCATGAAGTCGGTCACCACCAGTCCCAGCCCCGGCGCCGACGTCGCGACCGACGCGCTCGCGATCGGGATCTGGGTGCTCGTGGCGCTCGTGCTGGGGAGTCTCACCCTGCGCCGGCGCACCGCCTGACCGGTCGCCGGTCGCCACCAGCTGCACAGTTGTCTCGGATGCTGACGCGGCCGCGCGGGATGCGGGAAGTCCCCCGGCCGGGAGGAGGCCGCGCGGCATACGCGTTGGCTGGCGGTTAGCCTTGTCGCCGGCCACGAGATCCGTGGTGACCGGCCGGAAGGACCCCTGTGGACGCCAGTGACCTGCTGCGCAACAGCCTGCTCCAGCTCTCCAAGAGCGGCACTGTGCGACAGACCATCGAGAAGGCGCCGGTCAGCCGCAGCGTGGTGAAGCGGTTCGTCCCCGGGGACCGCACCGAGGATGCGGTCAACGCCACCGCCGAGCTGCGCACCACCAACCGGTTCGCGACGATCGACTACCTCGGGGAGGACACCACCGACCTCACCCAGGCGATCCGCACCCGCGACCACTACATCGAGCTGCTCAAGGCCCTCGCCGACGCCGACCTGTCGCAGCACGGCATGGGCGAGGTCAGCCTCAAGCTCTCCGCGCTCGGCCAGTACCTCGAGGGCGACGGCCACAAGATCGCCCTCGAGCACGCCCGCGAGATCTGCCAGGCGGCCGCCAATGCCGGCACCACCGTGACCCTCGACATGGAGGACCACACGACGACCGACGCGACCCTGGAGTCGCTGCGTGAGCTGCGCCAGGACTTCCCGTGGGTCGGCGCGGTCATCCAGTCCTACCTGCGGCGAAGCGAGGCCGACTGCCGCGACCTGGCCCACGAAGGCAGCCGGGTGAGGCTGTGCAAGGGCGCCTACAAGGAGCCGGAGTCCGTTGCCTACCAGAGCAGCTCGGACGTCGACCAGAACTACGTGCGCTGCCTGAAGATCCTGATGGGCGGCGAGGGCTACCCCATGGTCGCCAGCCACGACCCGCGGCTCGTCGAGATCGCCGGTGCGCTGGCCGCCCACCACCACCGCGACGCCGACAGCTACGAGTACCAGATGCTCTTCGGCATCCGGCCCGAGGAGCAGAAGCGGATCGCGGACCGAGGCAACCAGATGCGGGTCTACATCCCCTACGGCGAGGAGTGGTACGGCTACCTGATGCGCCGCATGGCCGAGCGCCCCGCCAACACGATGTTCTTCCTGCGCGGTCTCGCCACGAAGAACTGAGGCGCACGGACCTTCTCCGACTGGAAGACTGCAGGCATGGGAACTGTCGCAATCCTCGGGGCCGGCGTGATGGGCGAGACGCTGCTGTCCGGGCTGATCCGGTCCGGCCGCGGCGCGGACGAGCTGATCGTCACTGCCCGCCGTCCGGAGCGGACCGACGACCTGACCGAACGCTACGGCGTGCGGGCCATGTCCAACGTCGAAGCGGCTGAGGCCGCCGACACCCTGGTGCTGGTGGTCAAGCCGCAGGACATGGGTGGCCTCGTCGAGGAGATCCGCGACCACGTCTCGCCGGGCAACCTCGTCGTCAGCCTGGCCGCCGGCATCCCCACGCACTACCTCGAGAGCCGGCTGCCCGAGGGCGTCGCGGTGGTCCGCGTGATGCCCAACACCCCGGCACTCGTCGACCAGGGGATGGCAGCCGTGAGCCCCGGCCGCAGCGCGGACGCCGCCCATCTCGAGGAGGCCGCCGAGCTGCTGCGCTCCTGCGGCAGGGTGGTCCAGGTCGCGGAGAAGCACCAGGACGCCGTGACAGCCATCAGCGGTTCCGGACCGGCCTACATCTTCTACGTCGTCGAGGCGATGATCGAGGCCGGTGTCGTGCTGGGGCTGCCCCGGCCGACGTCGACCGAGCTCGTGGTCCAGACCCTCTTCGGTGCCGCCACGATGATGCGCGAGACCGGGCAGCACCCCACCGTCCTGCGGGAGCAGGTCACCTCCCCGGGGGGCACGACCGCCGCAGCACTGCGCCAGCTCGACGACCACAAGGTCCGGGCCGCGTTCATCACCGCGATGGAGGCCGCGGCCAACCGCTCGCACGAGCTGGCGTCGGGCAATGACTGAGCAGGCGTCCGTGGTCAGGGTCGACGGGTCCAACTGGGACGTCTACCGCGATGTGCGCCTGGCGATGCTGCGCGACGCGCCCTCGGGCCTTCTGGACGACCTACGAGGAAGCCGTCTCCAGGTCCGACGAGCAGTGGCAGCAGCTGGTGGACGGGTCCGACACCTGGCTCGCCGTCCGCGCTGGCCGGCCGGTGGGCTCGGTGGCCGTGTTCCAGCTGCCGGAACGACCGCGCGACGAGTGTGTGCTGGTCGGCATGTGGGTCGACCCCGGGGAGCGTGGCCAGGGGGTCGGCCGGCAGCTGGTGCAGACCGTCCTGGACCACGCTGCGGACCGTGGCCGGACGCGCGTCGTCCTCGAGGTTGCCCACGAGAACGCGCCCGCCGTGGCGCTCTACCGGAGCCTCGGTTTCGTGCCCACCGGCAGGACTGGTGCGATGCCCCACGACCCGAGCATCACCGAGTTCGAGATGGAGTACGTGCTCAGGGATCTGCCAGCCGCATCCGGGCGAACACCCAGCGAACCCACCTGACCGCAACCGCAAGGTTCATGCGAGAGTGGAGGACATGAGCGACATCACCGTGCGTGCCCTGGGTGAGGACGAGTGGGAGCAGTACCGGTCGGTGCGGCTCAGCGCGCTCGAGGAATCGCCCGAGGCGTTCGTGGCCACCGTCGACGAGGAACGATCCTTCGACGAGGCCTTCTGGCGTCAGCGGATGCGCCGCTCCCAGCGACTGCTCGCCGAGCAGGAGGGGGCGCCCGTCGGCGTCGCCAGCGTCGGCCAGGCGCGCGCCGACGGCGAGAGGGAAAACGCCAAGGTTGCTGAGCTGTTCGGCCTGTGGGTCACCCCGGCTGCCCGCGGCACCGGCGTGGCCACCCAGCTCGTCCAGGCCGGCGCCGACGCCGCCCGCCAGCAGGGCCGTAGCCACCTCGCCTACTGGGTCGGCGCCGACAACGGCCGCGCGGTCGCCTTCGCGAGCGGGTTCGGGTTCCGCCCCACCGACAGCCGCCGTCCGATGCGCGTCAAGGGCTCCGACGACGACGAGGACGAGATCGCCATGGTGCTCCCGCTGGGCGAGGACCGCGGGGTCCCCAACCTCTGACTCGACAGGTATGCCGCGTTGCCGGCCACGCGGCATACCTCGGGGACGGGTCAGGGACGCGAGGCCAGGCGGTCGAGCAGGTCGGTCGGGCCGCTGACGATGAGGGTGTCGTGCGCGCTCACCTTGGTCTCCGGCACCGCGTAGGTGAAGTCCTGGCCGGGTGACTTCACGCCCACGACGGTGACGCCGTACTTGCTGCGGATCGCGCTCTGCTTCAAGGTGAAACCGATGGCTTCCTGTGGTGGCTTCATCTTGACGATCGCGAAGCCGTCGTCGAACTCGATGTAGTCCATCAGGCGGCCGCCGAGCAGGTGGGCGACCCGTCGCCCGCTGTCCACCTCGGGGGAGATGACGTGGTGCACGCCGATCCGGTCGAGGATCCGAGCGTGCTCGGGCGAGAGTGCCTTGGCCCAGATCATGGGGATGCCCGCGTCGACGAGGTTCATCGCGCACAGCACTGACGCCTCGATCGAGGAGCCGATGCCCACGACGGCGATCTTGAAGCTGCGCGCCTTGAGGTTGGCGGCCGACTGTGGCTGGGCGGCGTCCGCCTGGATGATCTTGGTGACCCTGCCGAGGAAGGACTCGGCGAGCTGGGGGTCGCGTTCGACGGCGACGACGTGGTGGCCGAGCCGTTGCAGCTCGATCGCGACGGCGCCGCCGAACCGGCCGAGGCCGATGACGAGCACGTCCTCCTCGTAGAGCTTCTTGGCCACTGCGGTCCTCCGCGGCGTCGGGAATGGAACCTCTCACGCTAGCGCGTCCGCGCTGGTCGGACCGCACCCTCCTGTGCTGCCGACCATCAGGGCGCACTGTCGGCAGTCGAGCCCACTGCCCGGTAGCGTCGGGCCATGCCCTCACAGGTGCGGGTGGTCTGGGACCCCGGCTTCACCGCCTACAACTTCGGGCCGGGCCATCCCATGAACCCGGTCCGGCTCGACCTGACCGCCCGGCTGTGCGAGGCCCTGGGCGTGTTCGACCCCGACGACGTCGAGGTCTTCGCCCCGGACGTGCCCGGCGACGAGGTCCTGGCGACGGTCCACACGGCCGACTACGTCGCCGCGGTGAAGGCCGCGTCGACCGACCCCTCCGCAGCCGACACGGCATACGGCCTGGGCACCGACGACGACCCGGCCTTCGTCGGCATGCACGACGCCAGCGCCCGTGTGGTCGAAGGCACGCGAGCGGTGTGCGCCGACGTCTGGGAGGGACGCACGCAGCACGGCGTGAACTTCTGCGGGGGTCTGCACCACGCGATGGCCGGCAACGCCTCGGGCTTCTGCATCTACAACGACATCGCGGTGGGCATCCAGTGGCTGCTCGACAACGGCGCCCAGCGGGTCGCCTACGTCGACGTCGACGTCCACCACGGCGACGGCGTGGAGCGGATCTTCTGGGACGACCCGCGGGTGCTGACCATCTCGGTCCACGAGTCAGGCCGGGTGCTGTTCCCCGGCACCGGGTTCCCAGGTGAGGTCGGTGGTCCGAATGCGCAGGGGCAGGCGGTCAACATCGCCCTGCCTCCGGGCACCGGCGACTCGGCGTGGCTTCGTGCTCTGCACTCCACGGCGATGCCCTTGGTGCGGGCGTTCCAGCCCGACGTGCTGGTGACCCAGCACGGCTGCGACACGCACGCCCAGGACCCGCTGGCCCACCTGGCGATGTCGGTGGACGCCCAGCGGCTGGCGGCGGAGTCGCTGCACAGGCTCTCCCACGACGTGTGCGACGGACGGTGGGTCGCCGTCGGTGGCGGTGGGTACGAGCTGGTGCAGGTCGTGCCCCGGACCTGGACCCACCTGACTGCGATCGCGGCCCACCGGCCCATCCCGCTGACCGAGCAGGTGCCGCAGGACTGGCTGGACCACGTGCGCCAGGCGACCGGCCGCGAGGGACCCCGCCGGATGGGAGACCTCGACCCGGCAGACGGGCCGATCTGGCACCAGCCGTGGGACCTCGGCTACAACCCGCACGACGAGGTCGACCGGGCGATCATGGCGACCCGCGAGGCGGTGTTCGCGTCTGCACGGCCTGGACGTCTGGTTCGACTGATCCCACCACCCTCGGCGGGCCCGGTGGGGGTGACACGACTGTGATTTGCGGAGCACCTCCGGCGTGTCGACTGGACAAGGGCAAAGAAGTTTTTCCATTGGCTTCCCCACGAGTCACATCAGCCCCTACAGTTCCTTCTGCACGAGCGTAGAGGTCCTCCGGTGGGGAAGCCGGCGATGCGCGCGTGTAGAAGATCGAGGTAAACATGTCCAACGAGCGACAGCTCGCCGAGGTGCGGTTCCTGACCGTTGCCGAGGTGGCCTCGATCATGCGCGTGTCGAAGATGACGGTGTACCGCATGGTGCACGCAGGAGAGCTCCCCGCCATCCGCGTGGGGCGGTCCTTCCGGGTTCCGGAGGATGCCGTGGACAAGTACCTGCGAACCTCCTTCGTCGACACCGCGTGACGATGTGCTGACCGCACGACGAAGGGTGGGCCGGGACTGCCGTCCCGGCCCACCCTGTCCCGTTGGCGCAGACGTCAGCGGTTGTCCACCGCCGTCACTGCGACAGCGACGTTCGCGCCCGTGTAGAGGTGCGTCAGCAGGTAGACCGAGCCGGGCGGGATGACCGCTGACTCGTCGGCAGCTTCGGTGGCCACCGAACCCGTGAGCTGACAGGCGCTGTCGAGGAAGTACAGGTCCAGGTCGTGACCGACGGTGGCGTCGGCGTCGCTGGTGCCCTTGACGCTGACCGAGTGCAGCCCGTCGGAGAAGCCGAGCGGGAACTTGGTCACCCAGCCGTCAGCACCCTGGCTGGCCGGCGGGAACGTGCAGGCGGTGTTCATCTCCGTGCCGGTCACGCCGAAGACGTTCTGCAGCCCGGTGGGGTTACCCGCAGCAGGGTTGGGAGCGATGATCGTGCCCGAGTCGGTGAACGCCGGGTCCGGCGTGACCGAGCCATTGGCGACGGTCGCCCCGGCGCCGAAGACCTCGACGTCCGCGACCTGGGCCGCGGTCGTCGTGTCGCCCTGCACCGAGTCGATGAAGAAGCGGATGTACCCCGCCTTCACCGGCTTGGCGAGGGTGAACGTCGCGAAGTTGAGGTCCGGTGCGGTGGGCCGCGGCGCGGCATAGGCGAACCCGCCCGTCCGGGCCGTCGTCCAGCTGACCCCGTCCGTCGACGTCTGGACGGTGAAGTCCTTGAGCGCGACGAAACGTGAGGCGTTGGTGGCCTTGAACGCGCTGATCCGCAGGCTGCTCACCGTGGCCGCAGCCGCCAGCTTGACAGTGACTCGCTGGTCCGGACCGGCGTTGTATGCCGTGGTGCCGGACTTCGTCGACCACACCGAGGCTGCGCTGTCGTCGAAGGCGAACTTCGCGGGTGCACCGTCGTCCTCGCTGGAGACGTCGACGACCTTGGCGCCGGCGGCCGTCGAGGCCAGGTTGGGCGCGAGCTTGATCGTCTTGGCCGTGTTCCGACCGGCAGTGACGGCGAAGGCATCGATCGTCTGCACGCCGAACCCGGGGGCCTGGATGGTCAGCGGGTAGGTGCCGGCAACCGCCTTGACGCTGGCGCCGCCGGACGAGCCGGTGCGGGCCAGGGGAGTGACCCGGGCCTCGAACCGTCCGAGGATCACCTTGGCGTTGGCGATCGGCTGACCGGTGGTCGCGTTGACCAGGGTGAGCGCGACGGTGCCGTTCTTCCCCGCCGCGGGGTGGTCGAAGCCGGGTGTGGGGTCGGTGTCGTCGCCGGTGTCGGAGTGGGCACTCGCGCCGGCGCCGCGCTTGGCGAACACCGACCAGATGAGGTCGGTGTCGTCGCCGTGGTAGCGGTCGAGGTCGGCCGAGAGGATGCCGTCACGAGCGTCGAGGAAGCTCGGGTCGGGCGCCGTCAGCGGCATGCCGTCGGTGACGAGGCGAGCGGCGACCTCGGCACCCTGCTTGGCGCCGTAGCGGGCCACCAGGGCCTTGCGCAGGTCCCACAGCGTGGCGGTCCAGATCTCGCCGTCGGCGTGCACCTCGGGTCCGGTCAGGTCGTAGCCGATGTCGCCGAACGTGGTCGGGTTCTGGTCGTAGTTCCAGTTGCGGATGCCTCGGGTCGGGTTGCCCGTAACGTAGTCGCCGACGATCGGCTTGGTGAGCAGCCCGGCGTTGAAGCCGTGGTTGAGGGCGTACCAGTCGGACCACCCTTCGCCCATCGAGCCCGCCTGCTGCGAGCCGAGCGCGCTGCCGCCGGCGACGTAGCGCGTCGACAGGCCGTGGGTGTACTCGTGCTGGATGACGCTCATGTCGAACGAGCCGTCGCGGTAGGGGCCCTCGAAGGCGTCGTTGATGGGCTCCCAGAGGAACATTCCGCTCCACGGCGGGATGCCGTCGTCGAGGGTGAGCATGTAGGCGTTGTCGCGACCGGTGTAGGTCGGATCGCCACCGGACGCGGCGCCGGCCTGGACCAGACCCCGGATCGGGTCACCGCCCATCCCGCCGTTACTGCCGTTATCCAGCTGGAAGTTGCCGGCCGTCTCGGTGAAGCCGAGCGCGTAGTACTCGTCGTGGATCCTGTTGTGCTGGAAGAACAAGTTGGTCGCGGCCGGGTTGAGGTCCTCGGCGTAGGAGGGGGGAACGGTCTGGCCCTTGGTGGCCGCCCACCGGTTCGTGTAGGCGTAGCTGAAGTTGCCCGTCGGGGCGACCGGGCGCGGTGCGTTGTCGACCGGTCCGATGAAGTTGGTCCAGTTGGCGTAGGTGTCGGCGTTGTTGCCATAGGTCGTCACGCCGGTGCCGACCAGGCCGGTCGGGTCGACCCAGCCCTTGGGCGACTGGGCCGTGGCGCCGAACGACTGCTGCCGGGGCTGGCCACCCTTGGCTGCGCCGGGGTAGTTGTCGTACACAGTGCCTTGCGGGTCACCCTCGAAGTCGACGACGGAGGTTCGGTACAGGGTGCGCCCGGTGGTGCCGTCGACGACGACCTCCCAGGCCTCCAGCGGGCTCTTGATGAAGAAGACCTTGAAGGCCGCGACGGGTCCGGCCTTGGTCCCGAAGGTCACCTTCTTGACGTACGACGGGCCGCCGAACGGACCGTTCGCGAAGGTGGTGTAGCCGGCCTGGGTCCCGGTCGCCTTCGGCAGGTAGGTCACGCCGGGGGCGAGCCCGCCGGCGACCTTGGTCAGTGCAGCCACCGGGGTGAGCGCCCAGCTGCCGGTGAGGGTGCTCCCGGGAGTGGGGTCGCCGGCATACGAGAGGACCCTGCCGTCCTTCGCGACGGCCACGTTGAGGCGTCCACCTCTGACGGCGGGAACGCCGGCAGACGTCTGGACGAAGCTCAGGGCGTGCGTCCCTGTGCTGGGCAAGGCGTGGTCGCGGGTCACGGCGAGGGAGTCCACCTGCGCGGTAGCCAGTCCGAAGGCCGCTGCGTGGGAACGCAACCAGCCGCGGGCCACGTCGACGCTCGACCCGCTGGCAGGTGCACTGAGGTAGCCCGCACCGCGCACGGAGCGCAGTGTGCCGAAGCGTCCGTCCCACGTGGCTCGGACGCCGGCCCCGGATGCGGCGAGCAGGTTCTTGGCCGCCTCGCGAGCTGCCGCGGTCGGGATGACCGACTGCGTCACCGAGCGGGTGTCCAGGGTGGTCGCCAAGGAGTCCACGGCGTCGCCCAGTGCAGGGAGCACGGGGGACGCCGGGTCGGCGGCGAAGGCGGTGGACAGGGGGAGTGCGGTCGCGGCGGCGGTCAGCAGGCACAGGCCGGCTCCCGCCCTTCTGCTCATCGAGTGCGTTCGGGACATGGGGAGTGTCTCCCTTGCGTTGAGCGGGCCTCGTAGGCCCTGACTGGCGTGACAACGAGGCGACGATCGCGGGGTTATCGGTGGCCGGTGGCGGACTGCCGTCCGCGGGTTGGCGGATCTCCGTCATCGCGACCGGGTTTGGGCTGCGGGGTCGAGGGCCGCTAGAGTGGCGCCACAGTTCGGCGTGGTGCGTTGGTTCGTTGCCCCGTCCGGCAACACCGACCAACGACCTAGAGGACACCATGGGCTCTGTCATCAAGAAGCGCCGCAAGCGCATGGCGAAGAAGAAGCACCGCAAGCTCCTTCGCAAGACGCGCCACCAGCGTCGCAACAAGAAGTGATCGAAGGCCCCCGCCGAGCGGGGGCCTTTCGTCTGCCTGGGAAGGTGGTCCCTCGTATGCCGGGTGGGCGGCACTGTGACGAGGCACGCGTCCGCTGGCTGGTATGCCGGGTGGGCGGCAGTGTGACGGGCCACGCGTCCACCGGCTGGCGCAGGCCCTTCGGCCCTGCCGGTGCGCTCGGTAGGGTTGGCACCGGTCGCGAGCCTCGCGACCACCGGACCCAGCGGGGGAGGAATCGTGGCTGATGTCGTCCTCGTGACCGGCGTCTCGCGGTACCTCGGCGGCCTCTTCGCCAGGGCGCTGACGCAGGACCCGTCCGTGGGGCGCGTCATCGGTGTCGACGTCATCCCGCCGCCGGGAGACATCGGCCGCGCCGAGTTCGTCCGCGCCGACATCCGCAACCCGATGATCGGCAAGATCATCGCGCAGTCCGAGGTCGACACCGTCGTGCACCTGAACGTCATCGCGACGCCGACCCACGCCGGAGGACGCTCGTCCCAGAAGGAGATCAACGTCATCGGCACCATGCAGCTGCTCGCTGCGTGCCAGAAGGCGTCGAGCATCAAGCGCCTCGTCGTGAAGTCCTCGGCGGCCGTCTATGGGTCGAGCCCTCGCGACCCCGCCATGTTCACCGAGGAGATGGGCCCGAAGTCGTTGCCCCGCGCCGGTTTCGGCAAGGACTCGGTCGAGGTCGAGGGCTACGTCCGGGGCTTCTCCCGGCGTCGTCCCGACGTCGAGATCTCCATGCTGCGATTCGCCAACATCATCGGTCGCGGCATCCGCACCTCGCTGACCGACTACTTCGCCCTCCCGGTCGTGCCGGTGCCATTCGGCTACGACGCGCGCCTGCAGTTCGTGCACGAGAGCGACGCGATCTCCGCACTCCTGCTCGCGGCCACCGGGCCGAGCACCGGCATCACCAACATCGCCGGGGACGGGGTCATCACCGTGGCCCAGGCAGCCGGAATGGCCGGCCGCCCGATCATCCCGGTCCCCATGCCGGCCGCCGGCATCTTCGGCAACCTGGTCAAGCGGTCCGGCCTCGCCGACTTCAGCAGCGACCAGATCCAGTTCCTGGCCTATGGCCGTGGCCTGGACACCCGCCGCATGCGTGAGGTGCTGGGCTTCGAGCCCGCCTACACGACCCGGGCGGCGTTCGAGGACTACGCGCACGGAGTCCGGTCCGCGATCCCAGGGGCCGCGGTCTTCGGTTCGGCGGTCACCGGCGCAGCGGGCTCCGCCGCGAGCGCGATCAGCCACGTGTGGGCTGCAGGGAGGAACGACTGATGGCCACGAAGTCCGGCAGCTCCGCCCCCCGCCCCGCTCGCAAGAGTGCCCTCGCGGCCGGCGCGGCGCGCGCCTCCGGTGAACGCGCCAAGCGCCGCAGCACCCCCCTCATCGCCACGGCGGCCCCGGCCGCACCGGCAGACCCGGTCGCGTCCGCGCCGAGAACCGCGACACCGCAGCAGGCGCCCGACGCGGCGTCCTCCCAGCCCACCACGACGTCGGCTCCGGCGGGCAGCGGCAAGCACCGGCCGCGACCGGTGGCCAAGGCCGTGCCCACCCGCAAGGCCGTCGCCAGATCCGGCGCGCGCCCCACGAGGTCAAGCCGCCCGGCCCGTCCCACGCCGGTGCCGGAGGCGACGGGAGCAGGGAAGGCCGGCACGCGGCATACCTCGTCGGGGAAGGCCCGCACACTCAAGGCGGTCACCGACGAGATGGCCGCGCCGGCACCGGCGACCGCGACCGCCACCTCGACCTCGCGCAGCATCGCCCCGGGCGTCGAGGAGCTGCTCACTGCGGGTATCGCGGCGGTGCGGGTCGCGTCCGAGGCGGCCGGGATCTCACCCGACGACGTCGAGCGCCACATCGCGTCGCTGCTGTCGTTCCTGCGGCGCCGGGTGACCGGCGACTACACCGTCGACGAGTTCGGCTTCGACGAGGACTTCACCCGGCACTTCTACCTTCCCGTGCTGCGCCCGCTCTACAGGTCCTGGTTCCGGGTCGAGGTGCGCGGGATCGAGAACATCCCGTCCGAGGGAGGTGGCCTCGTCGTCGCCAACCACTCGGGGACCGTCGCCATGGACTCGCTGATGACGCAGGTCGCCGTCCACGACGAGCACCCCGCGCACCGGCACCTTCGCATGCTCGGCGCCGACCTGGTGTTCCAGACGCCGGTCATCGGGCAGGTCGCCCGCAAGTCCGGGTCGACGCTGGCCGCCAACCCCGATGCGGAGAGGCTGCTTTCCAGCGGCGAGCTCGCGGGAGTGTGGCCCGAAGGCTTCAAGGGCGTCGGCAAACCGTTCAGCGAGCGCTACAAGCTGCAGCGGTTCGGCCGCGGCGGCTTCGTGTCGGCGGCGCTGAAGACCGGCGCGCCGATCATCCCCTGCTCCATCGTCGGTGCCGAGGAGATCTACCCGATTCTCGGCAACATGAAGACGATCGCCCGGCTGCTCGGGGCTCCGTACGCACCGATCACCCCGACCTGGCCGCTGCTGGGACCGCTCGGGCTGGTGCCGCTGCCGAGCAAGTGGATCATCGAGTTCGGCTCGCCGGTCGAGACCGCGGACCTCGGCCCGGGCGCCGCCGACGACCCGATGCTCGTCTTCGACCTCACCGACCAGGTGCGCGAGACGATCCAGCAGACGCTCTACTCGCTGCTCATGCAGAGGCGCTCGGTCTTCTTCTGACCCTGTCGACCATCGCCCCGACGTGACCCCGCCTGCGGTACGACAGGACGACCCCCACCTTCCCGCGTCGTGAGCCGCTCGGTCAGGGCAGCGTGATCGTGACGCCTGGCAGGGTGACCGGGCCGAGGGTGCTGCCCGGCACGGTGGCGCCCACACCGCCGGTCCCCACCGTCACCGACGGCAGCGGGACGGTCGCCGTCACGGACGGGACGATCGGCACGGAGACGCTCACGGTCGGCAGGTGCACCGTCGCACCGTCGGTCGACACGGTGGCGCCCCCACCACCACCGCCGACCACCGGTCCGGTGCTGCTGGAACCGGGCAGGACGCCGCCAGGCGCTGTCACCGCGGTGCTGGGGACGGTGATGCCCCCGCCGGGTGCGGTCGTCGGGCCGGCCCCGGCTCGGGTGGTGGCGCCGGTCGTGGCAACGGTCGTGGCGCCCGTGAGGGCGGTGCTGGGGACGGTCACCGGGTTGCCGGTGGCGGACAGGCCACCGGCGCAGGCGCTGCCGCAGGCGGCGATCCGCCGTGCCGTGCTCTCCTGGGTGTCGCGCAGCAGGTCCTCGAGCTGGCCGAGGAGGGGCTGCGACTCGGCCGGCACCTCGGTGCGGGCCGCGTCGATCTGGGGTAGGGCGCGGGCGGTGAAGTCGCGCATGGCGAGCAGCGCCTGGGGGTTGCCGGTCGCGGCGTACGAGCTGTCCAGGGACTGGCGGCCCTTGCGCACCGAGTCGATGGCTCCACGCAGGGCGACGTCGACGTCGCCGTGGTCCGGCCTCGTAGGAGTCGACAGCTGGCGAGCGTCCGAGATGTGGCCCTGGGCCTGGGCGAGATAGGTGCGGCCGCGCTCGAGGTCGTTGTCGGCGAGCCGGACGGCCACCCCGTCGAGCCAGCCCTTGACCGGGTAGAGCGCGTCACCCGGGACGGCGCTGCGGGAGGCGGCGCCGACGACCCCACCCACGAGGAGGGCCGATGCCGCGGCGCCGGCGAGCAGTCGCGGCAGGCCACGGCCGACCACGACGACGACGGGGGTGGTGCGGGTGTCGGCCCGGCGGGCGACAGCGGCCTTGGCGGCCACCGGGCTGGGCACCGGCATCAAGGCGGCCTCGGCCATCAGCCGCTCGCGCAGCGTGCTGACGAACGTCGCGTCGGGAGCAGGCAGGACCGCAGCGACTCCCACGAGGTGGCGGCTGGTCTCGATGAGCTCGACGAGGCGCTCGTCGGTGATGCGTTCGCCGTCCAGCGCGCGCTGGAAACGGTCCGCCGAACGGTTCAGAACTGGCATGCCGACTTCTCCCTCCCCAGCCCTGCGTCGATCAGCACATCGGTGCGTCGTGCTGAGAACGAGTAGCGGCAGAGGAAGTTACGCGTCGATTCGTAGCGAAACTCCCGGTTCCGGCGGTCCAGCTCCCGGGGCCGGCACATCGCCTCTCGGGTCCGGCAGAGCTCAGATGTCGACATCGGCGAGCTCCCGGTGCAGGGCCCGCACGGCGCGGAGCTGGAGCTGCTTGACGGCGCCCTCGGACCTGCCGAGCACCTTGGCCGTCTCCGCGAGGGTCAGGCCCTGGAGGAACCGCAGCACCACGCATTCGGCCTGCTCGGGCTTGAGGTTCTTGACCGCCTGGAGGAGTCGCTGGTCGCGGAGCCGGTCGAGCACCTCGTTGTCGGGGGCCGCCTCGACCCGCGGGTCGGCGTCGAGCATGTCGGCCGTCGTGACCTCCATGCGGAACCGGGCCGACTTCGCGTTGTCGGTGATCAGGTTGCGCGCGATCGTGATGAACCACGCGGCGATGTCACGACCCTGCCAGGAGAACGAGTCCATCCGGCGCAGTGCCCGCAGGAACGTCTCGGACGTGATGTCCTCGGCGAGCTGCTTGCCTCCCACGCGCACGTAGACATAGCGGTAGACGACGTCGACGTAACGCTCGTAGAGCATCCCGAACGCCTCGCTGTCGCCCCGCTGGGCCAGCTCGACGAGCGCCGAGACCCGCTCGAAGTCCTGCGGTGCCTCGCCGGGCCCGAAGCCGGCCCGCGCCGCCGAACCGCCCCCGGCGTCGCCACCACCGGAAAGGGTGCCGGCCTCCCCTGCGAGGCTGAGCATGGTGCGCAGCGACCCGAGGAAGTCGGCGGTCGCAGCCGCCATGCCGTGGTCGGCGTGACCCGAAGCGACTGCGCCGGCGTAACCGATGGCGGGCCTGCTCGTTGCCCAGACCGGGACCGTGCGGGCAGCACGCGGCACCGCGAGTGGGCTCGCGGCGCTGCGTCGTGCACGAATCCGGATGGGGGCCTCCTGACCGAGACAGTTTCCCCGAATTCTCCTTCTTTGTCAGGAGACCTGCGCCACACCGCACGCGAACGCGCCCGTCTCCACGCAAACGCCGGTATGCCGCCGGGTGCGGCTACCGTGACCGGCGCCGGGCCGCCGCCGCGGCGAGGGCGCCGGCGAGCGCGGTGGCCCCCACGGCCTGGACGCCGACCTTGGCGGCGCGACGTCCGGTGCGGTAGTCGCGGATCGTCCATCCGTTGGCCCTCGCGTGGTCGCGCAGGGCGCTGTCCGGGTTGATCGCGCACGGCTGACCGACCAGCGACAGCATCGGGATGTCGTTCGCGGAGTCGGAGTACGCCGCGCACCGGCTCAGGTCGAAGCCGCGTTCCTCGGCCAGGGCCTGGACCGCTGTGGCCTTCGCCAGACCGTGCAACGGCTCGCCGACCAGGCGGCCCGTGTACACGCCCTCCACGGACTCGGCCACGGTCCCCAGTGCTCCGGTCAGCCCGAGCCGGTCGGCGATCACCTGGGCCACCTCGAGTGGGGTCGCGGTGACGAGCCAGACCTCCTGCCCCTCGTCGAGGTGCATCCGGGTGAATGCCTGGGTCCCTGGCCAGATCTTGTCGTGCATCGCCTCGTCGAAGATCTCCTCGCCGATGGCTCCGATCTCCGTGACCGAGTGGCCGGCGATGAACCCGAGAGCCTGTTCGCGGATCTGCTCGACGTGCTCGAGGTTCTCCCCCAGGGCAGCGAACCGCAGCTGCTTCCACGCCATCGCACTCACGTCGCGCACCGTGAAGAAGTCGCGGCGCCAGAGCCCGAGCGCCAGGTGCCAGATGCTGGCTCCGCGCATCACCGTGTTGTCGACGTCGAAGAACGCGGCAGCTCCCAGGTCCTCGGGGACGGTGAGCGCCCGGGCCAGGTGCGGTTCCAGCTCGCGCGCCCGGTCCGTCATGACGGGCAGCCTAGGGTGGCCGCGCGGACCCGCTGAGGCCACCACCCGGCATACGCTGGCGTCGTGTCCGCAACCCCCCAGCCAGCCGCGCGCATCACCTTGGTCAGCAAACCGGGGTGCCACCTGTGCGAGGAGGCCCGAGCCGTCATCGAGCGCGTCGCCGTCGACCTGGGCGTGGGGTGGGTGGAGCAGTCGATCGAGGAAGATCCGGTGCTCAAGGAGCAGTACTGGGAGCAGATCCCCGTGACCTTCGTGGACGGCCGCCAGCACGACTACTGGCGGGTCGACGAGTCCCGGCTTCGAGCTGCCCTGCGGACCTGAGCCGGGACGGGAGGGCCTCGAACGGCTCTCGCGAGGGGTGCGGAGTGACCTGGCTCACGCACCAGATGAGACGTCCGCTTGTGACTTTGTGCATCCGTTCACAAAAGCGTAATCTGCAGAGGCTCCCATCCGCTCCAGCCAGGCGCGGACGCCCGTGATGAGAAGGAGCCGGAGAAGACTGTGTCTGCCGACCCGAGCGCCCGTCGGGGTATTCCCGACGCCACGGTTGCACGGCTACCCGAGTACCTGCGGGCCCTGACCGGCTTCGCGGAACGCGGTATCACGTCGGTGTCCTCCGAGGAGCTCGCCGCGGCTGCGGGGGTTCGCAGCGCCAAGCTGCGCAAGGACCTGTCCCACCTCGGCTCCTACGGCGTGCGCGGTGTCGGCTACGAGGTGGACCACCTCGCCTACCAGATCTCGCGCGAGCTCGGCCTCACCCAGGACTGGCCGGTGGCCATCATCGGGATGGGAAACCTCGGCCACGCGCTCGCGGCCTACAGCGGCTTCGCGACCCGGGGTTTTCGCGTCGTCGCGCTGCTCGACCAGGACGAGGCGCTGATCGGCCAGGACATCGCCGGACTCACCGTGCAGTCGATGGACGTCCTGGAGCAGCTGGTCGCCGACCAGGGGCTGGCCATCGGGGTCATCGCCACCCCGGCCGTCTCCGCCCAGGACGTCTGCGACCAGCTGGTCGCCGCCGGGGTGCGTTCGATCCTCAACTTCGCGCCCTGCGTGCTCGTCGTCCCCGACGACGTCGACGTCCGCAAGGTCGACCTCTCCACCGAGCTGCAGATCCTCGCCTTCCACGAGCAGCGCAAGGCGCTCGCCGTCCGAGGGCGCGCTCGACCCCGTCGCGCTCGAGTCCATCACCACCGTGGTCGGCCGATGAGCCTCGTGATCCTGGGGCTGTCCCACCACACGGCGCCGCTGCCGCTGCTCGAAGCCATGTCGCTCGACGCGGACGGCCGTCGCGCACTGGCCGCCAGCCTGACCGGCCGCGACAACCTCTCCGAGGCGCTCGTGGTCTCCACCTGCAACCGCACCGAGGTCTATGCCGAGTCGGCGACCTTCCACGGCGCGGTCACCGACATCGCCGACGCTCTCATCGAGGTCACCGGAGTCGACCGCGACGAGCTGCGCGAGCACCTCTACGTCCACTACGAGGACCGCGCGATCGCCCACGCGTTCACGGTCGCCTGCGGCCTGGACTCGATGGCCGTCGGTGAGGCGCAGATCCTCGGCCAGATGCGCATGGCCCTGCGCGATGTCGCAGAAGTCCGGACATGCCGGGCCGGCCCTCAACACGTTGTTCCAGCAGGCCCTGCGGGTCGGCAAGCGGGCCCACACCGAGACCGGCATCGATGCCGTGTCCGTCTCCCTCGTCGAGGCCGGTCTGGCCCGGGCCGAGCGCGAGCTCGGGCCGTTGACCGGTCTCAGGGTGCTCGTCGTCGGGGCCGGTGGCATGAGCTCGCTGGCCGCCACGACCGTCGCCCGCCGCGGTGCCGCCGCGCTGACGATCGTCAACCGGACCCTGGCCAAGGCCGTCCGGCTCGCCGAGCGCACCGGCGCCGTCGCCCGTCCGCTCGAGGAGCTGCCCCTCGCCCTGGCCGGTGCCGACGTCGTCATCTCCTGCACCGGGCTCGACCGGCGTGGTGGTCGACCTCGCGACTGCCGGCGACGCCCAGGTGGCCCGCGCCGGACGCCCGCAGACCTACATCGACCTCGCCCTGCCCCACGACGTGACCCCCGAGGTCGCCTCACTGAGCGGGGTGACCCTCGCCGGTCTCGGCGCGCTGGGGGAGGAGCTGTCCGGTGGCCAGACGCCGCCGCAGGTGCAGGAGGTGGCCGACCTCGTCATCGGCGAGGTCGCGGCATACCTCACCTCGCGGGCGGCGGAGACGGTCGCACCCACGGTCGCGGCGCTTCGCTCGCACGCGGCCGACGTCGTGGCCGGCGAGCTCACCCGCCTCGACCAGCGGCTGCCCGAACTCGACGACGTGGCGCGTGCCGAGGTCCAGCTCGCGGTGCACCGCATCGTCGAGAAGCTCCTGCACACCCCGACCATCCGGGTGAAGGAGCGTGCCGTCGGCGGCCAGGGTGCCGACTACGCGCAGGCGCTGCGTGAGCTGTTCGACCTGCGTCCCGGCGAGGCCGCGACCGCGTCGGTGCCACCCCCCGAGAGGGGAGGTATGCCGTGAGTGCACCTGCCGCTGGCCCCCTCACCTTGCGTCTCGGCACCCGACGCAGCGCTCTGGCCACCACCCAGTCGACCTGGGTCGCCGACCTGCTGCGCGCCCGAGGCCACACCGTCGAGCTCGTCGAGATCGTCACCGAGGGGGACACCTCGACCGCCTCGCTGGCCTCGATCGGGGGCACCGGCGTGTTTGCCGCTGCCCTGCGCCGGGCACTGCTCGACCATGAGGTCGACTTCGCGGTGCACTCGCTCAAGGACCTCCCCACCACCCCTGAGCCCGGGCTCGTCGTCGCAGCCGTCCCCGTCCGCGAGGACCCGCGCGACGTGCTCGTGTCATCCGGCGGGCGGACGCTCGGCGAGCTCGGCGACGGTGCCGTGGTCGGCACCGGCTCGCCGCGCCGGGTCGCCCAGCTCGCCGCCCTCGGCCTCGGGCTCTCGTTCAAGGACATCCGCGGCAACGTCGACACCCGGATCCGGCTGGTGCACGACGGCGCGCTCGACGCGGTCGTGCTCGCCCGTGCCGGCCTGGCCAGGCTCGACCGGCTGGCCGACGTCGCCGAGGCGATCGACCCGCTCCAGATGCTGCCCGCCCCCGGCCAGGGCGCCCTCGCCGTCGAGTGCCGCTCCGACGACGAAGCGACCCGAGCGGTCCTCGCGGTCCTCGACGACGCCGACACGCGAGCCTGCGTCACCGCCGAGCGGGCCGTCCTCGCGGCGCTCGAGGCGGGCTGCTCGGCACCGGTCGGAGCCCTCGCCGAGGTCGTCGAGGGCGAGGACGGACTCGAGCTGTCGCTGCGCGCCTTCGTCGGCGCGGTCGACGGGTCGTTCGACCTGCGCCGCTCCCTGGTCGGCGGGATCGACGACGCCGAGGCCCTCGGTCGCCGGCTCGCTGCCGTGCTGCTCGAGGACGGTGGCGACCTGCTGCGCGGACCCGAGGAGCGCCCACCCTCGCCACCGGTGCCATCCGGCACGGGTCCCTCGAGCGCCGTCACCAGACGGACTGACACCAGACCCAGCCGAGGCGACCGGACCTGCTCCGCTCGCCGCCCCCGCACCGCCACCCAGAACACGACAGCACGGAGCGTGCACTGTGAGCCCCACGCGCTCGACCCCATCCACCACCCAGCCCAACACCGGCCGGCCCGCTCGTCAGAGCCGGGTCCCGGGACGCGTCGCCTTCGTCGGCGCCGGTCCCGGCGACGCCGGACTCATGACGGTGCGGTCCCTGGAGTTCCTCGCCAGCGCCGACGTGGTCGTCATCGACCAGGTGACCCGCGAGGACGTCGTGGCCCGCTACTGCCGCGAGGGCGTCGAGATCGTCGACGCCGGACACGGCGAGCACGGCCAGCCGCTGACCCACGCCATGCGGGCCAAGCTGGTCGTCAAGGCGGCCAAGTCCGCGAGCGGCGGCCTGGTCGTCCGGCTCATGGACGGCGACCCGGCCACCTTCAACGGCCTCGCCGAGGAAGCCCTCGCCTGCCAGAAGGCCGGCATCGGGTTCGACATCGTGCCCGGCGTCAGCGCCGTCTCGGCGGTCCCCGCCTACGCGGGCATCCCGCTGACGTCGAGCAGCTCGCCGGCCGTCCACGTGATCTCGGCGAACGACCGGCACGTCGACTGGTCGGCGTCCGTCGCCGACTCGGTCACCGTCGTCCTCCTCGGCCAGCCCGAGGACCTCGGCACGGCACTCGCCAAGCTGCTGGCGGCCGGCCGCCCCGCGGACAGCCCGGTCGCGCTCACCGAGCGTGGCACGACCATCCGCCAGGCCACCCGCATCACGACGCTGGGCGAGGTCGCCAAGGTCATGAAGACCCTGGAGTTCCCGGCTCTGGCCGTCGTGGGGTCGACCGTGGCGCTGCGCGAGCAGCTGTCCTGGTTCGAGACCAAGCCGCTGTTCGGCTGGAACGTCCTGGTGCCCCGCACCAAGGAGCAGTCGGGTTCGACCATCGCCCGGCTGGAGTCGTTCGGCGCGACCGCGGAGGTCGTCCCGACGATCTCGGTCGAGCCGCCGCGCACGCCCCAGCAGATGGAGCGTGCGGTCAAGGGCCTGGTCACCGGTCGCTACGAGTGGATCGGGTTCACCTCGGTCAACGCGGTGAAGGCGGTCCGTGAGAAGTTCGAGGAGTTCGGGCTCGACGCCCGTGCCTTCGCCGGGCTCAAGATCGCCGCCGTCGGTGGCGTGACCGCGGAAGCCCTGCGTGAGTGGGGCATCGTCCCCGACCTCGTCCCCGCGGGCGAGATGTCCGCCAACGGGCTGCTCGAGGACTGGCCGCCGTTCGACGAGGTGCTCGACCCGATCAACCGGGTCTTCCTGCCCCGCGCCGACATCGCCACGGACACCCTCGTCGCGGGCCTGCAGGAGATGGGCTGGGAGGTGGACGACGTCACGGCATACCGCACCGTGCGCGCCGCCCCGCCGGCCGCCCACGTCCGCGAGGCGATCAAGGGCGGGCAGTTCGACGCCGCCGTGTTCACCTCGTCCTCGACGGTGCGCAACCTGGTCGGCATCGCCGGCAAGCCGCACCCGTCCACGGTGATCGCGTGCATCGGCCCGGCGACGGCCAAGACGGCGGAGGAGCACGGCCTGCGGGTCGACGTCCTCGCGCCCGAGGCGTCGTCCGACTCGCTGGTCGACGCGTTGGCCGACTACGGCCTGGGGCTGGCTGCCGCTGCGGCCGAGGCCGGCGAGCCGGTGGTGCGTCCCAGCGCCAAGAAGTCCACCTCGCGGCGCCGGGCGAAGTAGTCCTGCATGCCTGACTCCTCGCAGCCGGCGGGACCGGTGATCCGGCCCCGCCGGCTGCGGCAGTCCGTAGCAATGCGCCGGCTGGTGGCCGAGACCCGGCTGGACCCGGCCGAGCTGGTGCTGCCGGTGTTCGTCCGCGAGGGCATCGACGAGCCGGTGGCGATCTCGGCGATGCCCGGTGTCGTCCAGCACACCCTGGAGTCCCTGGTCGCCGCTGCCCGTGAGGCGGCGGACGCCGGTGTCGGAGGGATCATGCTGTTCGGCGTGCCGGCCGCCAAGGACGCCGTGGGCTCCGGGGCCGACGACCCCGACGGCATCCTCAACGTCGCCCTGCGCGCCGTGGTCGACGCTGTCGGCGACCGGCTCGTCGTGATGGCCGACCTGTGCCTCGACGAGTTCACCGACCACGGCCACTGCGGGGTCCTCGACGCCGCGGGACGGGTCGACAACGACGCCACGCTCGAGCGGTATGCCGCGATGGGCCTGGCGCAGGCCCGTTCCGGCGCCCACGTGCTCGGGCTCTCCGGGATGATGGACGGCCAGGTCGCGTACGTGCGCGAGGCGCTCGACGCCGAGGGCCTCACCGACACCGTCATCCTCGCGTATGCCGCGAAGTACACCTCTGGTCTCTACGGCCCGTTCCGCGAGGCGGTCCAGTCCTCGCTCGTCGGGGACCGGGCGACCTACCAGCAGGACCCGGCCAACGCGACCGAGGCGCTGCGCGAGCTCGAGCTCGACATCGCGGAGGGCGCCGACATCGTCATGGTGAAGCCGGCCATGCCCCACCTCGACATCGTGGCTGCGGCCGCCGCAGTGTCCACGGTGCCGGTGGCGGCCTACCAGATCTCGGGGGAGTACTCGATGATCGAGGCCGCCTCCGCCAACGGCTGGATCGACCGGGAGCGGGCGGTGCTGGAGTCGCTGCTCAACATCCGCCGGGCAGGCGCCCAGATCATCCTGACCTACTACGCCGTCGAAGCCGCCCGCCTGCTCCGCCCCTGAGGCTGCGCCTCCGGCCCGACCCCACCCACGCAAAACGGGGGTTGCTCGACGAAACGGCGGACAGAACCTCCCGTTTCGTCGAGCAACCCCCGTTTTGCGGGGACGCTGACGCGGTCGGACCGGGTCAGGCAGCCTTGGTGAGCTGGATGTCCAGGTTGAGCTTGACCTTCTCGGAGACGAGCACGCCGCCACCCTCGAGGGCGACGTTCCAGCCCAGGTCCCAGTCCTTGCGGTTGATCTCGGCGGTGGCCTCGAAGCCGGCCTTCTGGTTGCCCCAGGGGTCGGTGGCCAGGCCGTTGAACTCCAGGTCGAAGGTGACCGGCTTGGTGACGCCCTTGATGGTCAGGTCGCCCTTGAGGGCGTCCGGGGTGACCTCGGTGGAGGTGAAGCTCATGGTCGGGTTGGCCTCGGCGTCGAAGAAGTCGCCGGACTTGAGGTGGGTGTCGCGGTCGGCCGAGCCGGTGTCGACGGAGGCGATCTTGGCCACCGCGGTGACCTGCGAGTCCGTCACGTCGTCGCCGACCTTGACGGTGCCCTCGAACTCCTTGAACTGGCCGCGGACCTTCGTGACCATGAGGTGACGGGCCACGAAGCCGATCTCGCTGTGCGCGGCGTCGACGGTCCAGGTGCCTGCGGGGATGTCGTTGATGGTTGCCATGGGGTGTCTCCTGTGGGTGGGTGCGACCGGGGAGGTCCGGAGCGCTTCATCTCTTCGAACATAACAGACCTCGTTAATATTTCAACTAACTGCCGGGATGCCATACTGCGTGCTCATGAGCACCCCACCGGGTGAGCCGCAGTGGCTCAGCGACGACCAGCAGCGGGCCTGGCGCGCCTACCTGCGGGGAAGTCGCCTCATCGAGGAGGCCCTCGACCGGGACCTGCAGTCGCACGGTGTCCAGCTCACCGAGTACGAGATCATCTCGATGCTGTCCGAGAGCCCCCGGCGCCGACTGCGCATGTCCAGCCTGGCCGATCTCGTGGTGCAGTCGCGCAGCCGGTTGACCCACACGGCCTCCCGCCTGGAGAAGCGCGGCTGGGTCGTGCGGGAGTCCTGTCTCGACGACAAGCGCGGGGTCGAGCTCGTCCTCACCGATGCCGGCTGGCAGGCCGTCCGGGACATGGCCCGCGTGCACGTCGCCAGCGTCCGGCGCGCCGTGATCGACCCGGTGCCCCCGCACCTGTTCAAGGCCCTGGGGGAGGCGATGGACGCCATCCGCACCGCCCTGGCGCCGGGCGACGAGGGTGGGCACCCCGCGGTGGCCCGCGAGGCCCTGGAGCACGAAGCCTCCGACGACGAAGCGGCCGGCTGACCCGACCGGAGGCGTTCAGGGAGGACTGGGACAATGTCCGCATGACGGCATACCCCTTCGACGCCCCGGCCTCAGAAGCGCTCCTCGAGCGCGCACTGGCGGTGACGCCGGGCGGGGTGAACTCGCCGGTCCGCGCCTTCCGCGCCGTGGGTGGGACGCCGCGGTTCATGGTCTCCGGAGACGGGCCCTACCTGCGTGACGCCGATGATCGCGAGTACGTCGACCTGGTCTGCTCGTGGGGACCGATGATCCTCGGGCACGGCCATCCGGCGGTCCAGCGAGCGGTGGTGGACGCGGCTGCCAAGGGCTTCTCGTTCGGCACGCCCAGCGAGAACGAAGTAGCTCTCGCGGAGGAGATCGTCCGTCGGGTCGCCCCGGTCGAGCAGGTGCGGCTGGTGTCGAGTGGCACCGAGGCGACGATGAGTGCCATCCGGCTCGCGCGTGGCTACACCGGGCGCTCCCTCATCGTGAAGTTCGCCGGCTGCTACCACGGCCACGTGGACTCCCTTCTCGCCCAAGCGGGTTCGGGGATAGCGACGTTCGCGCTGCCGGACTCCGCGGGAGTGCCCAAGGAGATGGCGGCCGAGACGATCGTGCTGCCGTTCAACGACCTCGACGCCGTGGAGGCGGCCTTCGCCGAGCGGGGCGGCGAGATCGCCGCGTTGATCACCGAGGCCTCCCCGGGCAACATGGGCGTCGTGCCGCCGGTCCCGGGGTTCACCGAGGGCCTGCGCCGCATCACCGCCGCCCACGGCGCGCTGCTGATCACCGACGAGGTGATGACCGGCTTCCGGTGCAGCGAGGCCGGCTGGTTCGGTCTCGAGGCCGGTGAGCAGGGGTATGCCGCCGGCTCACCCGACCTGTTCACCTTCGGCAAGGTGATGGGCGGGGGCTTCCCAGCAGCCGCCTTCGGCGGTCGGGCCGATGTGATGGCCCTGCTCGCACCCCTCGGCCCGGTCTACCAGGCGGGCACGCTGTCCGGTAACCCGGTGGCGACCGCCGCCGGGCTGGCGACCCTGCAGCACTGCACGCCGCACCTCTACGCCCGGCTCGACGAGGTCGCCGACGCCCTCACCGCCGGCCTCGACGAGCAGCTCACGGCGGCCGGCGTCCCCCATGTCATCCAGCGGGCGGGCAGCATGTTCAGCGTGTTCTTCCGCGACGGTGCGGTGCGGAACTACGACGAGGCGCGGGCCCAGCACGTGCCGGCCTTCGCTGCGTTCTTCCACTCGATGCTGAGCCAGGGCGTCTACCTGCCGCCGAGCGCGTTCGAGTCCTGGTTCGTCAGCGGCGCTCACGACGACCGGGCCGTCGACCGGGTGCTGTCCGCGATCCCTGCCGCGGCGTCGGCGGCTGCCGAGGCGTTTGCGACAATCGAGCCGTGACCAGCCCCGAGCGAACCGTGGTTCACCTCATGCGCCACGGCGAGGTGCACAACCCCGACGGCATCCTCTACGGGCGACTCGACGGCTACCACCTCTCCGACCTCGGTCACGAGATGGCGCGCACGGTGGCCGACCACCTCGCCGACCACGACGTCACCCACGTCGTCGCCTCGTCCCTGCAGCGCGCGCAGGAGACGGCCACTCCCGTCGCCGAGGCGCACGGCATACCGGTCACCACCGACGACCGGGTCATCGAGGCGGCCAACTCCTTCGAGGGGCAGCGCGTCGGTGCGATGAAGCCGGTCGACTTCCTGCGGCCGTCGCACTGGTCCAAGCTGGTCAACCCGCTCCGCCCGTCGTGGGGTGAGCCCTACGCGGAGGTCGCCGAGCGGATGATCGCCGCGATCGCCGATGCCCGGTCGGCGGCGCGCGGACACGAGGCCGTCATCGTCTCCCACCAGCTGCCGATCTGGAGCTCTCGCAACGCGTTGATGGGCAAGCGGCTGTGGCACGACCCGCGCAAGCGTGAGTGCCGCCTCGCCTCGCTGACGACGCTCACCTACGTCGGCGACGACCTGGAGTCGGTCACCTACTCCGAACCAGCTGAGGCCCTGCTCGCCCAGTCCCATGGCGGCACGGGATGACCGTCCTGCGTATGCCGCGTGCTGGCGCCGCACTCGTCCTGGCGCCACTCCTTGCGCTCGGGCTCTCGGCGTGCAGCGAGGACCCGAACTCCATTGCGGCACAGGCGAAGTCGGGCAACCGTCAGGGCTACATCTCGCAGGACGGCAACTTCGAGACGATCCCAGCGGCCAAGCGCAGGAAGCCGATCGCCCTGATGGGGACCACCCTGGACAACCAGCAGTGGTCCTCCCAGGACACCGTCGGCAAGGTCACCGTCATCAACGTGTGGGCATCCTGGTGCTCACCGTGCGACACCGAGGCGCCGGAGCTCAAGAAGAGCCGCCGATGGCTTTGCTGCCAGCGACAAACCGGTCGCGTTCATGGGCATCAACTACCGGGACAACCCGGACTCGGGCCGGTCGACCGCGGCCAGGTGGGGCATCCCCTTCCCGTCGCTCGACGACCCGGGCGGCACCACGATCCTCTCCCTCCAGGGCAAGGTGACCTCCCCGCCGACCACCCTCGTGCTCGACCGCACCGGACGTATCGCTGCGCGGGTCAGCGGCGCCGTGAAGGCCTCGACCCTCACCGGGCTGGTCGACGACGTCCTGGCTGAGCAGTAGCACCTCGCCGATGACTGCTGACGCGGCGAACACCGTGACCTCCGGCGCCCTGCCGGTGGCGATGGCGGTAGCCCTCCTGGCCGGGATGGTCTCCTTCGCCTCGCCGTGCGTGCTGCCACTCGTCCCCGGCTTCCTCGGTTACGTCACCGGCCTCTCCGACGAGTCGCTCGAGCAGCGCAAGCGGCACCGCATGGTGCTCGGGGCACTGCTGTTCGTGCTCGGTTTCACGGTCGTCTTCATCGCCACGACCGCCTTCCTCGCCGGGGTCGGGGCGACCCTCGTGCTGCACCGCGACGTCCTGATGCGGGTCGGCGGGGTGTTGGTGATCCTGATGGCGCTGGTCTTCATCGGTGCCGGGTCACAGCGCGAGTTCAAGCTGCACCGGCGCCCGGCCTCCGGCCTCGCCGGGGCACCGCTGCTGGGGGCGGTCTTCGGGCTCGGCTGGGCGCCGTGCACCGGACCGACGCTGGGCGCGGTGACGGTGCTGGCGACCGCGACAGGTGACCAGTCGGCCGTCACGAGAGGGGTCGTCCTCGCGCTCGTCTACTCTCTCGGGCTCGGCGTGCCGTTCCTGCTGATCGCCGCCGGGTACGAACGCTTCGGCCGGGTGTCGGCGTTCCTGCGCACGCGGCAGCGCGGCATACAGCTGTTCGGCGGTGCCCTGCTCTTCGTGGTCGGGATCCTGCTCGTGACCGGGCTCTGGGAGTCGATCACCCGTCACGTGCAGACCACGCTGGTCAGCGGATTCCAGACGGTGATCTGAGGTGGGCGAGACGAGCGCTACCCCGCCCATCACCCAGCCCCGACTGGGTCCGCTCGGCTGGGCCCGGTGGATGTGGCGACAGCTGACCAGCATGCGCACCGCGCTGTTCCTCCTCCTGCTCCTCGCCGTCGGGGCCTTGCCGGGCTCGATCTGGCCGCAGCGCAGCATCGACGCCGCCCGGACGGCGCAGTACATCGCCGACCACCCCACGGACCGGGCCGTGGCTCGACCGGTTCGGGTTCTTCGAGGTCTACGCCTCGCCGTGGTTCGCCGCGATCTACCTGCTGCTGTTCATCTCCCTGGTCGGGTGCGTGCTGCCACGCAGCAGGGTGCACTGGAACGCGATGCGGTCGGCTCCGCCCAAGGCGCCGGCCAGGCCCGCGCGACTGCCGGCCAGCGGCACGCTGGAGGTCTCCGCGCCGTCCGACGAGGTGATCGACGCGGCGCGAGAGGTGTTGCGGGGCAAGCGGTTCCGCACCCTCAGCCACGACGACGGCTCGGTGAGCGCAGAGAAGGGCTACCTGAAGGAGACCGGCAACCTGGTCTTCCACCTCTCCCTGATCTTCGTCATCGTCGGCGTCGCGATCGGGCACCTGTTCGGCTGGAAGGGCGACGTCATCGTCCCCGTAGGCCAGTCCTTCGCCAACAGCCTTGCCCGCTACGACACGTTCAGCCCCGGCCCGTGGGTCGACCCCGACAGCCTGGCGCCGTTCAAGCTCACGGTCGACAAGCTCGACGCCACCTTCGAGGAGGCGGTCACCGGGCGCGGCCAGTTCGGCCAGCCGCGGGACTTCACGGCGCACGTCACGACGCAGGCGACTCCGGACTCGCCTGCGCAGAAGTCGACGATCAAGGTCAACCATCCGCTGGAGATGGACGGCGCGGGTGTCTTCCTGCTCGGCAACGGCTACGCCCCCGTCATCACCGTGCGGGACGCGAAGGGCGCCAAGACCTACAGCGCGCCGACGCCCTTCCTCGCCCAGGACAACAACTACAAGTCGGTCGGGGTGGTCAAGGTGACCGGGGCCCAGCCCAAGCAGCTCGGCTTCTCCGGGCTGTTCCTGCCGACCGCGCTGATCGACAAGGAGCTCGGGCCGATCTCGGTCTTCCCCGACGCCAAGAAGCCCGCGCTGGCCCTGACCGTCTACGAGGGCACCCTGTTCCCCGGCGGGCGACCGCAGTCGGTCTACCTGCTCGACACCGCCCAGATGACCCAGCTGGAGAACGCCAAGGGGGAGCCGCTGCGCATCTGGCTCGAGCCCGGGCAGACCTACCAGCTGCCGGGAGGGCGGGGGAGCATCAGCTTCGACGGCGTGGAGCGGTTCGCCGGGCTGTCGATCCGGCACGACCCGGGCAAGTTCGTCACCCTGGCCGCGGCGTTGCTGGCGCTGGCCGGCCTGATCAGCTCCCTGGTGATCCGCCGGCGTCGCGTGTTCGTGCGGGTTTCCCCCGGGGCCACGCCGGGTCGTACCGTGGTAGCCGTCGGCGGCCTGGCCAAGGGCGACGACGAGGGACTGCAGGACCTGGTCGACCACCTGGTCGCCGACCTGCGGACCCGTTACCCCGACCCGGATCAGGAACCGGACCATGGTCCGCACCGCGATCCGGAAGCCCACCACCCCGACTCCGACTCCGACCAGGTGCCCGACACCGAGCCGGACAGCAGATTGGACGCACGAGGATGACGAACGAGAACCTGGCGGGCTACGCCAACCTCAGCCTCTACTCGGCGATGGCGGTCTTCACGATCGCGATGGTCTGCCACGCGGTCTACCTCGCAGCCCTGCTCCCCGCCCGGGACCGGGTGCGCGAGGCCGCTCCGGAGGTCGTGGCCGACCGGGAGAAGGAGCTGGTCGGCTCGGGCGCACCGCTCGACCGCCCCGGTGTGCCGCCGGAGCCGGCCGCGCCTGCCGGCCTGTCCACCCGGGCGCTCAAGGCGGCCGGCATCGCCTCGACCACCACCTGGCTCGGCGGCTTCCTGCTGGTCCTGTCCGTGCTGCTCCGCGGGCTCGCCGTCCACCGGTGGCCACTGGGCAACATGTTCGAGTTCGCGGTGATGGGCTCGATGTTCACCGTCCTCGCCTACTCGATCTGGTCGACCCGCCGCGACCTGCGCTGGCTCGGGCTGTTCATCACCGGCCCGGTGCTGCTCGTCCTCGGGATGGCGGTGGCCGTCTGGTACACCGAGGCGGCCGAGCTGATGCCGTCGCTGCGCAGCTACTGGCTGGTCATCCACGTCACCGTGGCCACCCTCGCGACGGCGGTCTTCACCATCGGCGCGGCACTGAGCGCTGTCTACCTGCTCAAGGACGCGTTCGAGCGGTCGGGCCGCAGCAGCCTGCTCGACCGGTTTCCCGAGACTCCGGCCATCGAGCGCACCGCCTACAGCCTGCACATCGTCGCCTTCCCCCTGTGGACCTTCACCCTCATCGCGGGAGCCATCTGGGCCCGCCAGGCGTGGGCGTCCTACTGGAACTGGGACCCCAAGGAGGTCTGGACCTTCGTGATCTGGGTCGTCTACGCGGCATACCTGCACTCGCGGGCGACCAGCGGGATCAGCCGGCAGACGGCGACCTACATCGCACTGGCCGGCTACGCGTGCATCATCGTCAACTTCGCCGTCGTCAACGTCTTCTTCGTCGGCCAGCACTCCTACTCGGGGCTGTGATGCTGCGGTACTCCGTCCTTCGCCTGCTCATCTTCTTCGGCGTGCTGTCGGTCCTCTGGCTCGCCGGCCTGCGTGACAAGGACCAGCAGTGGATGCTGCTCGTCGTCAGTGCGCTGGTCTCGATGGTGATCTCCTACTTCGTGCTCGCCCGGTTCCGCGAGGAGAGCACCCGGCAGCTGGCCGAGCGCATCCAGCGCCGAGCCGAGGCCAAGCAGTCCGGTGCTCCCGCGGTGCAGCGGAGACGACGAGGCGGCCGAGGACGCGGAGGACGAGCGCGGACCGGTCGAGTACCGCTAGCCGCCTGCCCCGTGGCTGAGGGCGATGCCGAGCGGCCAGCAGCACGGCATACCCGATCTCGAACAGGCCCGTGGCGGCGAGCACCGGCACGAGGTCGCGGCCGGTGGCTCCGCCCAGCAGTGACTTGAGCGGCCTGCCGACGATGCCGAACGCGAGCAGCGCGAGCAGCGCCCACGGGTGGTCGCGGGCCACGGACAGCACCGCGATCGCCGCGACGACGAGCAGCGCGACATAGAAGATGCGCGTGCCGCGGTCGCCCAGCCGCACGGCGAGCGTCATCTTGCCGCTCTCGCGGTCGGTGGGGATGTCGCGCAGGTTGTTGGCCACGAGGATCGCCGACGCGATCGCCCCCACCCCGACGGCACAGGCCAAGCCGGCCCAGGTGAGCCGGTGGGCCTGGGTGTAGAGCGTGCCGAGGGTGGCCATCAGCCCGAAGAAGACGAAGACGTAGAGCTCGCCGAGCCCGCGGTAGCCGTAGGGGTTGTCGCCGCCGGTGTACTTCCAGGCGGCCAGCACGGCCAGCGCCCCGAGCGGGATCATGATCCACGTCTCGCTGATGCGCCACGAGGGCCAGTCCGACGAGCGCCGCGGCGCCGAAGAACGCGAACGCCATCAGCTTGACGTTGGCGGGGTCCGCGAGGTGCTGGCCGACGAGCCGGACCGGTCCGACGCGTTCACCGTCGGTGCCGCGGATGCCGTCGGAGTAGTCGTTGGCGTAGTTGACGCCGACCTGGAGCCCGAGCGACACCAGGACTGCGAGCAGAGCCAGGCCGAGGCTGGCCTTGTCGAGCGGGGATGGCCGCGGCCGTGCCGGCGACGACGGGGGCGATGGCGGCGGGGAGGGTGCGCGGCCGGGCGCCGGCGATCCACTGGTTCAGGGTGGCCATTCGGGTGGTGTTCTCACTCGCGGTGGGGGCGGGCAGGGCTGGTCGTGCGGACGGGTGCTGGCACGCGGCCGGTGGCGGGCGCCACCCGGGGTGACGCTCAGAGCCTACGGAGGAAGTCCGGGTCGTCGTCGGGGCCACGCGGGGGCGGCGGCCGGTGAGTGGGGCCACGCCCGGCAGGCCCGCGCCCGGCTGCTCCGCGCTGGGGCCGACCGGCGAGAACCAGGCGATCGCGCCGACGATCGGGAACAGCAGGATCAGCAGCAGCCACAGGAGCTTGGGCAGGCCCCTGACCTGCGCGTCGTCGGTCTGGATGCAGTCGACCACGGCATAGACGGTCAGAGCGATCGTCAGCAGGCAGGGCAGCAGCCGGAGCATGTCCCCATCGTGTCACGCGTCCTGCGCGAACCGGTCAGCGACCGCCGCCCGGTCCGGCTTGCCCGGGCCGCGCAGGGGGATCGCGGGCAGCACGAGCAGCCGGCGGGGCAGGGCGTGTGCCGGGAGTATGCCGCGGAGCAGCTCGCGCAGCTCGGCCACCGTGGGTGCCGGTGGGCTGGGCGCGGACTGGCCGGGCACGAGGACGACGGCGGCGCTGACGACCTGGCCCCAGTCGTCGTCCGGCGTGCCCACGACCACGGCTTCCGCGATGGCCGGAATGGTGGTCAGGGCGTCTTCGACGATCCGGGGCGCGACCTTGAGACCGCCGGTGGTGATGAGGTCGTCGAGCCGGCCGTCGACGTGCCAGCGACCCTGCTCGTCACAGTGGCCGACGTCGTCGGTGCGGAACCAGCGGTGTCCCTGGTCGTCCCTGCCGAAGGCGGCCGCGGTGAGGTCCGGGCGGCCGAGGTAGCCCGTGGCGAGGGTGTCGCCTCCGAGCAGGATGCGTCCGTCGTCGTCGGCTCGGACCTCGCTGCAGGAGAGAGGAATCGCCGTCGTAGACGCAGCCGCCGCAGGTCTCGCTCATGCCGTAGGTCGTGACGACTGGGACGCCCGCCTGCCGGGCCCCGGCGAGCAGGGCGGGCGGGCTGGCCGCACCGCCTACGAGCACCGCATCGAACCCGGCCAGGGTCGCGGTGGCGTCCTCGTCCAGCGAGCAGCCGCACGAGCTGGGTGGGGACGAGGGCGGTGTAGCGCCGGTCCCCGTCGAACGTCGCGGCTGCCTCGGAGAAGGCGTCGCGCACTGAAACCGGCCGACAGGTCGACGAAACCCGGCCGGGTGCCGGCTGCCAGGCACCGCAGCAGCACCTGGACCCCGGCGATGTGGTGTGGCGGCATGGCCAGGAGCCATGCGCCCGGCCCGCCGAGGCGGTCGTGGGTGGCGGCCGCGCTCGCGGCGAGCGCGGTGGCCGGGAGCATCGCCAGCTTGGGCGTCCCAGTCGAACCGGACGTGCCGACGACGAGTGCGGTGCCCTCGTCCGGCTCCGCCGCCGAGTGCGCTGCGCCGTCGGCAGCGCCGACGGTTCGGACGGCCGGCGGGCGGCTGCCCGCGGCATAGGGCAGGACGGCGAACTCCCCCGCGAGCGCTCCGCGGAGCTCGGGCAGTGCAGCGACCGCGGCTGGTCCGGCAGCGATGGCCACCGGCCGCAGTGAGGTCACGTCGGTCAGGCTAGCCGCCGGCTGGACGACGGCACGCGTGGGCGGGACCATGAGCAAGGGAGGTGCCCATGGAGGCCGACTTCGCGGCATACATCGAACGGGTGCGCGCACACCGCGGCGAGCTGCGCGACTCGGTCGCGGCGGTCGACGAGGCGCTGGCCTCGCCCATCGCCCGCGGAGGGGCCTGGCGCGAGCGGGTGCGGGCCGCGCTGGCCGAGCTGTCCCACGACTTCCGCGACCACGTCGACCTCACCGAGCGACCCGGGGGCATCTACGACGGTGTGCGCCGTGGAGCGCCTCGGCTCATTGCTGCCGTAGACAGGTTGACGGGGGAGCACGCCCGCTACGTGGAGGAGATCGCCGGCTACCTCGCGGTGCTGGAGCACGGCGGGACGATTGCCGACCTGCCCGCGTTCCGGGAGGAGGTCACCACCCTGATGGGCAAGCTGGTGCGGCACCGGCAGATGGGGGCGGACCTGGTCTACGAGGCCTACGAGGTCGACCTCGGCGGCTCCGGCTGACCGCGCACTTGGTGCCCTCAGATGGTCACGGGAGCCCTGATCTGCCGTTCGATGACGATCAGGGCGCAACAAGTGGGTGGAGATTCAACCTGTCCTGGATCCTGGTGGAACGGCCGGTCGCGCAGGACCGGTTCGTCGGCGCCTACCGGGTCATGGCCACCTGGCGCTGACCGTCGGCTCGGACCCTGCGCGACGCTCAGAAGTACCAGGGGAAGGGCGACCAGTCGGGGTCGCGCTTCTCCAGGAACTGGTCGCGCCCCTCCACGGCCTCGTCGGTCATGTAGGCCAGGCGCGTCGCCTCACCCGCGAAGACCTGCTGACCCATGAGCCCGTCGTCGAGCAGGTTGAACGCGAACTTCAGCATGCGTTGCGCCTGAGGTGACTTCGCCATGATCTCGCGGGCCACCTCCAGGGCATCCGACTCGAGCTCGGCGTGCGCGCTGACGATGTTGACCGCGCCCATCCGGTGCATGTCGTCGGCGGTGTAGGTGCGGCCGAGGAAGAAGATCTCGCGCGCGAACTTCTGGCCGACCATCTTGGCGAGGTAGGCCGACCCGTAGCCCGCCGTCGAACGACCCCACGTCGGCATCGGTCTGCTTGAACCGCGCGTGCTCACGGCTCGCCATGGTCAGGTCGCACACCACGTGCAGGGAGTGACCACCACCAGCGGCCCAGCCGTTGACCAGGGCGATGACGACCTTGGGCATGGTGCGGATGAGTCGCTGCACCTCGAGGATGTGCAGCCGCCCGCCCTCGGCCTTCACCCGTCGCTCGTCGACCGTCTCGGCGGTGTCTCCTTGCGCGTACTGGTAGCCCGACCGCCCCCGGATCCGCTGGTCGCCGCCGGAGCAGAACCCCCACTGCCCCTCGCTGCCCGACCCGTCGGGTCCCGGCCCGTTGCCGGTGAGGAACACGACGCCGACGTCAGGCGTCCGTCGCGCGTGGTCGAGCGCCTGGTACAGCTCGTCGACGGTGTGCGGCCGGAAGGCGTTGAGCACCTCGGGCCGGTCGAACGCGATCCGCACCGCACCCACCCCGCGCGCCCGGTGGTAGGTGATGTCGGTGAACTCGAAAGCCGCCACCGCGTCCCACGCGTCGGGGTCGAAGGGCTGGCTTCCCACAGGCTCGTCGCTCACCCGCGCGAGCCTAGCCGCGCGCAGGGCACGGTATGCCGCGTGGTCCCCTCGCGGCACACCTCGCTGGTCGTCGGCCGGCCGGGTTAGCGTGGGCCCTATGGCACTTCGCTGGTACACCGTGGTCATCGACTGTCACGACATCGCGGCCCAGGCGCGCTGGTGGGCCGAGACGCTCGACTTCCAGATCGTCTACGAGGACGAGCACGAGGTCGCGGTCATCCCCAAGCACCTGAGTGAGGGCGCGATCGAGGACGGTGCGACCTGGTTGCGGCAGGCCCAGGGTCTCGTCTTCGTGCCGGTGCCCGAGGGCAAGACGGTCAAGAACCGGCTTCACATCGACCTCGCTCCGCACACCAGCCAGGACCGCGACGCCGAGATCGCGGCTCTGGTGGCGCGGGGCGCGACCCTCGCCGACGTCGGGCAGGACGACGACGTCACATGGACGGTCCTGGCCGACCCGGAGGGCAACGAGTTCTGCGTGCTGTCCAGCCGCGACCGCTGAGCCAGGAGGCCGCGGGGCGCTTCACCCCGAAACGTTGAGCCTCACCACGGAACGGTTCCAGGGTGAGGCTCAACGTTGTCCCTGGACCCGATAAAGATGGGGCGGGAGGGGCGGAGACAGGGGCTCAGGTCAGGCAGCCTCGGCGAGGGCCTGCTGGAGGTCCTTGGCCATCTCCTCGGGCTTGGTCGTCGAGCCGTAGCGCTTGAGAACCTGGCCGTCGCGGCCGACGAGGAACTTGGTGAAGTTCCACTTGATCTTGCTGCCGAGCAGGCCGCCCTTCTCCGACTTGAGCCACTCGAAGACCGGGTGGGCGTCGTCCCCGTTCACGTCGACCTTGGCGAACATCGGAAACGTCACGCCGTAGTTGCGCTGGCAGAACTCGCCGATCTGGGCCTCGTCACCGGGCTCCTGACCACCGAACTGGTTGCACGGGAAGCCGAGCACGACGAGGCCCTGGTCGGCATACGACTTGTAGAGGTCCTCGAGACCGGCGAACTGGGGCGTGAAGCCGCACTCGCTCGCGGTGTTGACGACCAGGGTGACCTGACCCGCGTACGCCGAGAGCGACTGGTCCTCACCGGACAGGGTGGTTGCGGAGAAATCGGACAGGGTCGGCACGGGAGCCCCTCTCGTCGGGCGGTGCCTCGGCACCGTCGATGAACAATTGTCGGCTGGGATTCGTAGCAGAGACGCAGGCGGATTTCCGTCCCACCCACCTTTTCAGGAGGTCTGCATGAACACACTCAAGCAGTGCGGCGTCGTGGCCACAGCACTGGGGCTGGGCGCCGTGGGCGTCGCAGCGTTCGGCGCTGCGGCTTCGGCCGACGGCGGCGGAGGCAGCCAGAAGCCGTTCACGATCACCGAGCGGCTCAGCGGCTACCACGAGACCCCGTTGGCCCTGTCGACGAGCGGGTCGGGCTCGGTCCGCCTCCGCATCGACCCCAGGGCGGGCACGATCAGCTACACGGTGCGCTACGCGAACCTCGAGGGCACCGTCACCCAGTCGCACATCCACTTCGGCTCGCCCTCCCAGACCGGTGGGATCAGCGTGTTCCTCTGCAGCAACCTCGGCAACGGCCCGGCTGGCACCCCCGCCTGTCCGACGACCAACCCGGGACAGGTCAGCGGGACGCTCGACTCCGGCGACGTGATCGGGCCCGCAGCGCAGGGCATCACAGCCGGTCAGTTCGCCGAGCTGCTCGCAGCGATCCGGGCCGACTCCACCTACGCCAACGTCCACAGCACGCTCTACCCGGCCGGCGAGATCCGCAACCAGCTGAGCACGCACGACCACCACTGACCGCAGGGGCTGCGCCCGGGCCGCCAGCCACGGCCCGGGCGCTTCTGGTGCAATGGCCCCATGACCGTGCCGGAGCTGCCCGACCTGCCGGCACTCGACGAGCTGCTGGCAGGCCTCCGGGTGGTCGCGATCCCGATGCGGGTCCGGTTCCGGGGGGTCACGGTCCGCGAGGCGGCCCTGCTGCGTGGCCCGTCGGGCTGGGGTGAGTTCTCGCCCTTCCTCGAGTACGGCCCGCCCGAGGCCGCGCGGTGGCTGTCGGCTGCGGTCGAGGCCGGCTGGGGGAAGTGGCCGACCCCGGTGCGCGACACCGTCCCCGTCAACGCGACGGTCCCTGCGGTGGCCGCCGCCGACGTGCCCGCCGTGCTCGCTCGCTTCGACGGCGCGACGACGGCCAAGGTCAAGGTCGCCGAGCGCGGCCAGCACCTCGAGGACGACGTGTCCCGCGTGGCTGCGGTGCGTGACGCGATGGGACCGGACGGGCGGATCCGGGTGGACGCCAACGGCGGGTGGTCCGTGGATGAGGCGACGGACGCGCTCAGCAGGCTCGCGGCATACGGGCTGGAGTATGCCGAGCAGCCGTGCGCGGAGGTGAGCGAGCTGCGGGAGCTGCGCCTGGCGCTGGCCCGGCAGGGCGTCGACGTGCTCGTCGCCGCGGACGAGTCGATCCGCAAGGCGGAGGACCCGGTGCGGGTCGCCCGCGAGGAGGCGGCCGACCTCGTCGTCGTCAAGGTGGCGCCTCTCGGCGGTGTGGCGCGCGCCCTGGAGGTCGTCGCCGACTGCGGGCTGCCAGCCGTGGTCTCCTCGGCGCTCGACACGTCCGTGGGGATGGCGGCCGGGGTGGCGCTGGCCGCGGCCCTGCCCGACCTTCCCTTCGCGTGCGGCCTGGGCACCGTGGCCCTGCTCGCGGGCGATGTGTGCGCCGACTCGGTCGTGCCCCGAGGTGGCGTCCTGCCGGTGGGTCGGGTGGGAGCGGACGAGGCCATGCTCAGCCGATGGGCGGCCACCGAGGCGAGACAGCAGTGGTGGCGGGAGCGGGTCGAGGCAGCGCACAGCCACCTGGCGGGCCCTCCAGTTCACCCTTGACGAGGACGTGGACCCGCGGCGGCAATAGAGTCGGGCCCGTGAACATCGTCTTCGTCGAGCCGGGGTTCCCCGCCAACCAGCGACGCTTCGCCCTCGCGCTGGCCTCGGTCGGGGCCAACGTCATCGGTGTCGGCGAGTCCGACGAGCACGCCCTCGACGAGGAGCTCCGGACCGCGATGAGCGGCTACTACAAGGTCGGCTCCGTCACCAACCTGCTCGAGATGACCGAGGCCGTGCGCTTCATCCAGTCCAAGGTGTGGGTGGACAGCCTTGAGGCAACGGTCGAGGCGCACACCATGGTGGCGGCCCAGGTCCGCGAGGTCACCGGCATACCCGGCACATCGGTGCGCACCACCTGGCTGTGCCGCGACAAGCCGTCGATGAAGCAGGCGCTGCGCGAGGCGGGGGTCCCGACGGCCGCGTCCGCGGCGGTCGACCACGCCCACGAGGCCTGGGCCTTCGCGGAGGAGGTGGGCTACCCGCTCATCCTCAAGCCGCGTGACGGTGCCGGCGCCAAGGACACCATGCGGGTCGACGACGACACCGAGCTCGCCCGTGCGCTCACCGAGTTCGGTTCGCACGGAGCGGTGTCGATCGCGGTCGAGGAGTTCGTCGAGGGCCACGAGGGCTTCTACGACACCATCGCCAAGGACGGCCACGTCGTCCACGACTGGACCACGCACTACTACCCCAACGTGCTCGAGGCGATGCGCACCCGCTGGATCTCGCCGCAGTTCGCCACGACCAACCGGATGGCCGACTCGCCGTTCTACGCCGAGGTGGCCGCGATGGGTGCGCGCGTCATCGAAGCCCTCGGCATCGGGACCAGCGCCACCCACATGGAGTGGTTCCACGGGCCGAAGGGTCTGAAGTTCTCCGAGATCGGCTGCCGGCCCCCGGGCGTCGGGTGCTGGGACCTCTACTCGGCGAGCAACGACGTCGACGTCTACCGGGAGTGGGCCCACATCATCACCCACGGCGTGCCTGAGCAGTCCATGCGCCGCCCCTACTCCGCCGGCATCGTCGCGCTGCGCCCCGACGCCGACGGGCACATCACTGGCTACACCGGTGTCGACGACATCCGGGCACGCTACGGAGAGTGGATGATCGACGCGCACTTCCCGCCCGAGGGGCACCACACCCAGCCGGTCGAGGCGGGCTACATGGCCAACGCCTACGTGCGGCTCCGCCACCCCGACTACGACACCCTGCGCGGCATGCTCGACGACGTGGGCCAGACCGTCCACGTCCACGCGGGCTAGTCGCAGGCCTGATGCGCACCGTCCTCCTCGGGCCGCAACGGTTCATGACCACGGCCGGCACCGCCCTGCGATCCCTCGGGGTCGAGGGACCCGTCGCGACGATCAATGCGGGCTGGGAGGAGCGCGAGGACGTCGTCGACGAGCTCGAGACCGTCCTGGGCGGCGACACCCGCCACCTGCGGCTCTACCACCGCAGCCTCGACGTCATCGCCAAGGACGCCGAGTTCGCCTCTGCTGCACTGGCCTTCAGGGACCGCCACGATGCGCTGCTGTCCATGTACCGGCTCCGCCTCCAGAACGCCATGGACGGGGTGTATGCCGTGCAGCGCCGCACGCGCGAGGGTGAGGGGCGCGCCCGCGGCGAGGCCACGGCATACGCCGCCCTGGACGACTCGATCGAGGTCGTCCGGCACGTCGACGGCTGGTACACGGCCCAGCTCAAGCAGCTGTACGCGGACCTCGACGAGACGTCACCGATCGATGCCAGCGGCGTGATCGGCTGGCACCGCGGCGAGCTCGCCGACCTGCTCGGCCAGTCGGCCGCCCTGGTCCTCACGGGCGGTCACGTCGGCACGCTGCTGAGGACGCTGCGGCTGTTCGCGATCCGGATCCCCGACCAGCTGCCGGTCATCGCCTGGTCGGCCGGAGCGATGGCCCTCACCGAGCGGGTCGTGCTGTTCCACGACTTCGGACCGGAGGGCGCGAGCGAGGCCGAGGTGTTCGACCGTGGGCTCGGGCGGGTCAGGGGGCTCGTGGCCCTCCCTCATGCGCGTCGGCGACTGCGGCTCGACGACCGTGACCGGTGCGCGGTGATGGCCCGGCGGTTCACCGACCAGCACTGCGTCCTGCTCGACGACGGCACCGCGCTCGAGCTGACGGAGGACGGCGGGCTGCCGCTGGGCGCCCGCATCCTCGGCATCGACGGCGCCATCCACGAGATGAGTGCCGCGGGCGCGAACGGGGGGACGGCATGAGCGAGCGTCGACTGGCGGTCAACCGGCTGCGCGAACGCCTGCCCGTCGACGGTGCGGTCATCGACCGCTTCGTCGCGCGCCACGGCGCGCCGATCATCGAGGGGGAGCGCGCGACGTTCCTGTTCCGTGGTGAGGCCGACGAGGTGCGGGTCCGGCACCGGGTCGTGGGACTGCCCGACCCGCTGCCGATGAAGCGTCTCCCCGACACCGACCTCTGGGCCGCGACCACCGTGCTGCCCAGCGGTTCGCGGGTCGAGTACCAGCTGGAGACCCGCAACGGCGAGCACTACGAGACCTTCAACGACCCGCTCAACGAGCGGGTGGCGCACTCCCCGATGGGGTCGAGCTCGGTCTGCGCGGCCACCGGCTACGAGGTCCCCGAGTGGGTGCACCACGATCCCGAGGCGCGTCCGGGAGAGATCGTCGAGGACACCCTCCGATCCAAGGCGCTGCGTCGCGAGCAGCCGGTCAAGCTGTACCTGCCGGCCCGCTACAACCCCGCCCTGCGCTACCCCGTGCTGGTCGTCCACGACGGCGATGACTACCTGAACTACGCCGCGATGAAGACGGTGCTGGACAACCTCATCCACCGGCTCGACGTGGCTCCGCTGGTCGCGGCCTTCGTGCCACCGCGGGACCGGTTGCGGGAGTACCCGAACCACGCGCCGCACGCCCGGTTCATCGCCCGCGAGCTGGTGCCCGCCCTCGCCGAGCGACTGCCGCTCGTCGACGACCCGCAGGCCCGGTGCCTCATGGGGTCGAGCTTCGGCGGGATCGCGTCCCTGTCGACGGCGGTCCGGTACCCCGGGGTGTTCGGCTCGCTCCTCCTGCAGTCGGCCTCGCTGGTCTTCACCGACATCGGCACCGACCATGGCGGGGGACCGGCCTTCGACCCGGTGGTGAAGTTCGTCAACCGCTACCGCGCCAAGCCCACCGCGCCCGTCGAGCGGCTGTTCATGAGCTGCGGCACCTACGAGCCCCTGATCACGCCCAACCGGTCGATGGTGCCGGTCTTCCGAGCCGCCGGGATGACGGTGAAGTACGTCGAGGCGCGCGACGGCCACAACTGGGAGGACTGGCGAGACCGGCTGCGCGACGGCCTGTCGTGGGTGTTCCCGGGACCGCAGAAGTTCGTGTACGAGTAGCAGGCCCGAGCACCACCACCGAACGAGCACGCGAACAGCAAGGAGGCAGACGTGAAGGTCACCGAACGCTGGCATTCCGAGCGGATGGGGCGGGACATCACCCTGGTCCGGTGGGGTCACTACGGCGTGCCCGTGCTGCTGTTCCCGACCGCGGGCGGTGACGCCGAGGAGGTGGAGCGGCACCGACTCGTCGGCATGCTCATGCCGATGATCGAGGCTGGCCGGATCAAGGTCTACTCGTGCGACAGTGCGGCTGGCCAGGCGCTGCAGCGCAACGAAGGGTCGCCGGAGCACCGGATGTGGCTGTTCAACCAGTACCACCAGGCCGTCGCCGAGGAGGTCGTTCCCGCGATCCACGCCGACAGCTCACCCCAGGCCGTCGTCGTGGCGGGCGCCTCCATCGGCGCCTTCAACTCCTACGCCATGATCTGCCGCTACCCCCACCTCTTCGCCGCGGCGGTCTGCATGAGCGGCACCTTCCACGTCGAGAAGTTCCTCGGCGGCGAGACCACCGAGGACTGGTTCTACTCCTCACCGCTGCAGTTCCTCCCCGGTCTGGAGGGTCCGGCTCTGGAGATGCTGCGCAGGCGCTACGTCGTCCTCGCCTCGGGGAGCGGCCGGTGGGAGGACGTCGGTGAGTCGTGGGCTGCAGCGGATGCGCTGGGCCGCAAGGGCGTTCCCAACCGCGTCGACGACTGGGGCGACCGCTACGACCACGACTGGCCGACCTGGTGGGAGATGCTCCCGCTCTACCTCGACGACCTGGTGCCGTGAGCAGACCGCGCGTGACCGACCCGTCCGTCGAGGCTGCGCTCACCGACCGCCTCGCGGCGGCCGTCGATGCCGGTATGCCGCGGGCCCGCGACGACCTGGCAGCGTCTGGTCGCGCTGCGTTCGGTCGCCAACCCGGCGATCGAGCCGGAGAGCGAGTGCCGGGCGGCGGCCGCGCTGGTGGCCTCGCTGTTCACCGAGGCCGGGGTGGACGGCATACAGGCGCATCCGACGCCGGACGGGTCGGTTGCCGTGGTGGGGCGCACTGCGGGGCCCGAGGGGGCCCCGCGAGTCCTGCTCTACTCGCACTATGACGTCGTTCCGGTGGGTGACCCGGCTGGTTGGCAGACTCCGCCGTGGGAGCTGACCGAACGCGACGGGCGTTGGTACGGCAGGGGATCGGCTGACTGCAAGGGCAACCTCGTGGCCAGCCTGCTCGCGCTCCGGGCTCTCACCGAGGTGTTCGGCGAGTGGCCGGTCGAGGTCGCCGTGGTCTGCGAGGGGTCGGAGGAGCAGTCGAGCGGTGGCATGGAGGCGCTGGCCCGGTCGCAGCCGGACCTGGTGCAGTGCGACGCCCTCCTGCTGGCTGACACCGGCAATGTCGAGGCCGGACTGCCCACCCTGACCACCTCCCTGCGGGGCACAGGCAGCGTCCTGGTCACGGTGCGCACGATGCAGCGCCCGGCGCACTCGGGCATGTTCGGCGGCGCCGCCCCCGACGCGCTGCAGGCCCTGCTCATGACCTTGGCGAGCCTGCGGGATGCGACGGGGGAGACCACGATCGACGGACTCGACCACAGTGGGGTGTGGGACGGAGCGCCCTTTGACAGCAACAGGTTTCGCGACGACGCGGGCCTCTTCGACGGTGTCGACCCGCTCTCGGGCACTGGCTCCGTCGCGGACCTCCTGTGGGCCCGGCCCGCAGCCACCGTCCTCGCGATCGACTGCCCGCCGATCTCCCAGGTGACGGCGGCCGCTCAGGGCGAGGCGCGCGCGGTGGTCAACCTCAGGGTGCCGGCCGACATCGACTCCGCTGCAGCGCAACGGCTTCTCATTGCCCATCTGCGGGCGCACACCCCCTTCGGTGCCCAGGTCGAGATCAAGCCGGTCTCGCTGGGGCAAGGCTTTCGCGCGCGGACCGACGGACCGGCATACGCGGCGATGCGGCGGGCGATGCGCACGGCGTTCGGGCGCGATGCGGTGACGACCGGGCAGGGTGGGTCGATCCCGCTGGCCACGGCGCTGGCCGAGCTGGTGCCCGACGCCGAGATTCTGCTGTTGGGGGTGGAGGAGCCCGCCTCCCGCATCCACTCGCCCGGCGAGAGCGTCGACCCCGAGGAGCTGCGGCGCACTGCCCTGACCCAGGCGCTCTTCCTCGCCGACCTCGGCGGGCTGCTGGGGCAGGCATGAGCGTCCGCTGGGTGTGGGTCTTCCTCGACCTGCCTGACGACGGGTTCGGGGAGGCCGTGGAGTTCTGGCGGGCCGTGACCCGGACGCGAGTGTCCCCGTGGCGCGGCGACAGCGGCCAGTTCACGACCCTGCTGCCGGAGCAGGGCGACGCCTGGGTCAAGGTGCAGCGCGTCGGTGGGGTCGGCGGCCTCCACGTCGACCTCGACGTCGACGTGCCGCTCGAGCAGGCTCGCGAGGTCGCCCGGTCGCTTGGCGCCGAAGTCCTCGACGAGGTGCTCGACGACGACGGGGCCCTCGAGGTGGTCGTCTGCCGGTCGCCGGGTGGCTTCGTCTTCTGCCTGACCAGCTGGTCACCCGCCACTGCGGCTGACGGGCAGGTGCGTGAGGACCAGCCGAGCCTGCTCGACCAGGTCTGTCTCGACATCCCCCAGGACCGGTATGCCGCCGAGGTCGCGTTCTGGTCGGCGCTCACCGGGTGGGGGGTGCAGGAGGTGGACTCCCCGGAGTTCGAACGGCTGGAGTGGCCGCCGGGGCTGCCGGTGCGGTTCCTCCTGCAGCAGCTCGACGAGCCGGCCGGGCCGGTCCGTGGCCACGTCGACCTGGCCTGTGCTGACGTGCCCGCAGAGGTCGCACGGCACGTCGGACTCGGCGCCGTCTCGGTGCGGCCGGGAGACGGCTGGGTGGTGATGCGCGACCCGAACGGGCACGAGTACTGCTGCACGGGTCGGGATCCGTTCACCGGTGGTGCCGCTCGGGGCTGACCCGGCCGTGGGTGAGTGAACCGTGACCGGGTGAGCCGTCCACAGCTGGCGCGGGTCCGGTGCGGCGTCCACAGGGCGGCCGCGCGGGGGGTGTGCGAAGCCTGCTCGCGGGACAGCGTGGTCGCATGGTGGGGGATCCGGCAGAGATCAGGGCGTTGGCGACACGGCTGCGTGCCGACGCCGAGCGGCTGCGGCTCCTCGCGCAGCGTGTAGGGCGGACGGGGGACATCGCGTGGCGTTCACCGGCTGCGGGTCTCTTCCGGGAGCGGGTGGGCGAGCGGGTGCACTCCCTGCTGCGGTCGGCCGCGGAGCTGGACGCGGCGGCTCGCCGGCTCGACGTACATGCAGAAGGGGTCGAGGTGGCGCGCTCCGAGCTGGCACGAGTGGCAGGACTCGGTGTCGGCCTCTCGCGGGCGGCAGGCGGCGCGGTCACCCGAGCGGCGGAGCGATGGTGAGGACCTTCGGAGGCGGGAGCCACGGGCACGCCGCCCTCCTGCATGTGCGAGGCGGGTCGGGCGGGACGACCGTCGGTCTGGGCTCGCTCGAGGCCGGCGCCGGCGTGCTGGCCGACGTCGGGCAGGACGTCGCGGCGGTGGCCCTGCGAGTGATGGCTGTCGGCACCGATCCGGACGTGGCGGCGGGGTGCGTGCTCAGTCCGGCGACGGGTGCGCTGGCCGTGGCGGCTCTCGTCGAGGTGACCGGGCCGGGCGGTCTGTCGGGCGACGCGACCGGACTGCTCACCCTGTCGGCGGCCGTGGCGGCCGCCACGGCCGGCTATCGAGAGGCGGACCAGGCGGCGGCTCGCGCCGTGGAGCGAGCCCAGGACACGGTGATGTTCGTCGTCGGTGGACTGGCACCGGAGATCCTCGTGGGTGTGCTGACCCTGGACGCGCTCGGGGTCGACGTCGCTGGGGTTCTCGACGAGGTCGCCTTCGACGAGCCCGGTCTCGCCGACCTCGCGGGTGGAGCCGAGGGACTGGTGCTCGGTCTGCGCACCGACCCGCTCACCGCGCCGCTCGTGCCCGCCGTGCCCCGGTCGGAGGGTCTTCCGCCCGGGCAGGACTACGAACAGGCAGTTCGCGTGCTCGCCGACTCGGCGGCCCTGTGGGGGCTGCTCTCGGACCGCGGGCGGGCGCGGGTGACCGCTGAACCCCAACCGCGCGAAGGTGCCCTGGCTCCGCGCAGCCTCCGGGCCCTGGCGGCTGACCAGCGCAACGTCGGCGACGGCGAGACCTATGCCGGGCACGTCCGAGTCATCGAGGTGCCGCAGGAGCACGGGTCGGTGTGGATCGTCGAGATCAGCGGCACTCAGGAGTGGGGCCCCCGGGCCGGGAGCAACCCCCTCGACGTGACCACCGACGTCCGGACGATGGCCCAGGACGCGACGGTGCTCGCCGACGGCGTCCAGCAGGCCCTCGATCAGGCCCAGGCTGTCTCTGGGGGCAGTCCGTCTGGTCACGTGATGCTCGTGGGTCACAGCCTCGGCGGGATCGCCGCCGCAGGGCTGGCTTCCTCACCGCGCTTCATCGCGGCGCACCCCGTCACCCACGTCGTCACGATGGGCTCTCCCGTGGGAAGGATGCCGGTGCCGGCCGGCATCGAGGTCCTCTCGCTCGAACACGCCCAGGACGCCGTGCCTCGCCTCGATGGGCAGCCCAACCCCGATCGGGCGACCTGGGTCACCGTGTCGCGAGACCTGCGCGAGGTCGACCCGGGTAGAGGCGGTGCCGCGATGGGTGGCGTCGACGAGGGCGTTGTCGAGACGCGTGGTCTCGACAGGGCCAGCCAGGCGCACGACAGCCGGCTCTATGTCGACACCGCGGCGCTCGTGGACGATTCGGTCGACCCCTCGGTGGTCGGCTGGCGTGCTACCGGTGCGTCCTTCTTTGCCGGCGACGACCACGGGGAGCCGGTCGTCCGAGACTTCGCGATCGAGCGCGTCGCGCCATGAGCCGCGGCCCGCCCCGTGGGTGGGTGGCACAATCCGAGGCGTGAACCCGTCGACAGCGCTCGCCACCGTGCTCGTCGACGAGCTCATCAGGCAAGGCGTGCGGCATGCGGTGCTGTGCCCCGGTTCGCGCTCGGCCCCGCTGGCCTACGCGCTGCAGGACGCCGACCGCGAAGGACGGCTGACGCTGCACGTCCGTGTCGACGAGCGGTCCGCAGGTTTCCTCGCGCTCGGCCTCGCCAAGCTCACCCGCGTGCCGGCCGTCGTCGTGACGACCTCCGGCACGGCGGTGGCCAACCTGCACCCAGCGGTGCTCGAAGCACACCACGGGGTCGTTCCGCTCATCGTGCTGTCCGCGGACCGGCCGGTCGAGCTGCGTGGCACCGGCGCCAACCAGACCACGGTGCAGCCCGGCATGTTCGCCGATCGCGGTGCGCTGGTCCTGCGACGATGCCGCGCCCCGGAGCCGCAGCGGCCGGGCGCAGGCCGCCCACTGGCGCAGCACCGTCTCGCCGGGCGGTGGCCGCCACGCGGCGAGGCCGACGGCGGGGTGACCCGGGCCCGGTGCACCTCAATGTCCAGTTCCGGGAACCACTGGTCCCGACCGATGGCGACCGTGGCTGGACCGAGCCCGGGGACGGGCCGGAGACGCGGTGCCCGGCTGGTCGGCGTCACCGATGCCGGTGGTGGCCGGCGCCGAGCCGCTGTCGACCACATCGCGCGCACCCTGGTGGTGGTCGGCGACCTGCCCGAGCCGGACCAGTTCGACCGAGCGGTGGATGGGCGGTGCGCATGGCTGGCCGGTGGTCGCCGAACCGTTCGGTAGCCACCCCGCGGCGGGGTGGTCCCCTACGGCCCGCTCGTGCTGTCCACCCCGCCTGGCTGGACGAGCATGCGCCCGCCCGGGTGGTCACCGTCGGGCGGCTCACCCTTTCCCGCCCGGTAGCGGCGCTGCTGCGCCGACCGGGTGTCCGGGTCGAGGCGGTGGGCGCCCACGCGTGGATCCGCGACGGCCCGCACGTCAGCAGCTGTCATCCCGGTCCACGGTCCTCGACCTGCCGCCGCGACCACGGGCCCGCGACGGCACCGGACCACGACGGGGCAGACGACGGGGGCACTGGCTGGCGCGGCCTGGCGCGAAGCCGGGTCACAGCGGCAGGCTCTGCGAGTCGACCTCGGCCCAGCGGTGGCTGTGGCCGAGGCTGTGTGAACGCTGCCCGACGGTCGACGTTGTTCGTCGGCTCGTCGAACGCGGCGCGCGATGTCGACCTCGCCCGACCGGGAAGTGGGACCCCTGCGCGTGGTGGCCAGCCGTGGCCTGGCTGGCATCGACGGATGCGTGACGACGGCGGCCGGAATCGCCCTGGGGGCGCGCGCCGACCTACGCCCTGATGGGTGACCTGACCTTCCTGCACGACGCCAACGGGCTGCTCGTCGGTCCCCTGGAACGGCGGCCCGACCTGACTGTGGTCGTGACCAACGACGACGGCGGCGGGATCTTCACCCTGCTCGAGCCAGGCGAGCCGCCGCGGGCGGCCGACTTCGAGCGAGTCTTCGGCACCCCGACCGGCACCGACCTGGCATCCCTGTGCGCGGCCCACGGCGTCGCCCACACCCTGGCCGCCAGCGGCGACGACCTCGCCAAGGTGGTCGCCGTCCGTCCGCGTGGCCTGCGCGTGGTCGAGGTGCGACTGCACGCGGTGGCCACCGGGGCGCCGACGAGCGCCTGCGCGAGCTGGCGTCGGCTGCTCTGGCTGGCGAGGCGTCGTGACCTCCCCGCCG
>CAVWZX010000003.1:0-267706 GCA_963759595.1 uncultured Actinomycetota bacterium | reverse complement strand
GCCGACCTCGACGCGCTGCGCGGCCGACCCGACCGCGCCCGTCCGCACCGCGCCGGCCCGCCTGCTGGCCGGGCTCGCCGCCCGGCGGCGCGCCGACGCCGGCCCGCTGGCGCTGGTCCCGTGCGACAACCTGCCGGGCAACGGCGCGGTCGTCGCGCGGGTCGTCGCCGACCTCGCGGACCTGGTCGACCCGGGCCTGCGCCGTGGCTCGACGACGTCCGTCGTCGATCGTGACGACGATGGTCGACCGGATCACGCCGCGCACGACCGCCGGAGGACTCGCCGCCGTGCCGAGGCGACCGGCCGACGACCGCTGCCCGGTGGTCACCGAGCCGTTCAGCGAATGGGTGCTCAGCGGCGACTTCCCGGCCGGCCGGCCGCGCTGGGAGGACGCCGGCGCGACGTTCACCGACGACGTCGCGCCGTTCGAGCAGCGCAAGCTGTGGCTGCTCAACGGCGGCCACTCGCTGCTCGCCTACGCCGGCTCGGCCCGCGGCCACGAGACCGTCGCCGAGGCGGTGGCCGACGAGACTGCCGCGCTGGCTGGAGCAGTGGTGGGACGAGGCTCCCGGCACCTGACGCTGCCCGCCGACGACCTCGCGGCGTACCGCGAGGCGCTGCTCGAGCGCTTCGCCAACCCGCGGATGCGCGCACCGGCTCGCCCAGATCGCGGCCGACGGCTCGCAGAAGCTCCCGGTCCGGATCCTGCCCGTGCTGCGGGCCGAGCGGGCCGCCGGGCGCATGCCCGAGGGCGCCGCGCGCGTGCTCGCCGCCTGGATCTGCCACCTGCGCGGCGCCGGCGCGCCGGTCGACGACCCGCGTGCCGACGACCTCGTGCCGCCTCGCCGCCGGCCGCTGCCGGAGGCCGTGCCGCGCGTCCTCGAGCGCCTCGATCCCGCGCCTGGCCGCGGACGACGAGCTGGTCGCGGCGCGTGCTCGAGCGCGCGGGGCTCGCGTGACGCCCCGCGCGAGGTCATCATCGGCCTCGACGTCGGCACGACCGGCGTCAAGGCGGTCGGCCTTCGGCGCTCGGCTCGTCCTGGCGCCGGGTCGCGATCCGCGAGTACCCGCTGCTGCACCCGGCGCCCGGGCAAGCAGGTGCAGGACCCCGCCGGCGATCGTCGCGGCCGCGGCCGAGGCGCTGGCCGAGTGCGTCGCGGCGGCCGGCGGCGCCGAGGTGCTGGCGATCTCGCTGAGCACGGCGATGCACGGGCTGATCGGCGCTCGACGGCGACCTGCAGCCGCTGACCCCGCTGCGTCACCTGGGCCGACGCGCGGCCGCGCGAGCAGGCCGCGGAGCTGCGCGCCTCGGGCGGGCGCGCGAGCTGCACCGGCGCAGCGGCGTGCCCGTGCACCCGATGACGCCGCTGACCAAGCTGATGTGGTTCGCCCGCCACGAGCCGGCGACGTTCGCGGCCGCGCGCTGGTGGGTCGGGCTGAAGGACTACCTGCTGCCTGGCTCACCGGCCGCGCTCGTCACCGAGCTGTCGTCGGCGTCGGGCACCGGCCTGCTCGACATGGCGACGCGGACCTGGAGCGCCGAGGCGCTCGCGCTGACCGGGGTCTCCGCCGACCAGCTCCCGCCGATCCTGCCCACCACCGCGACGCTCGCCGCTGGCGCCGGCGCCCGCGGCGCGGATCGGCCTGCCGGCCGGCACGCCGGTCGTCGCCGGCGCCGCCGACGGGCCGCTCGGCAACCTCGGGACGGGCGCGATCACGCCGGGCGTCGCCGGGCTGTCGCTGGGCACCAGCGGCGCGATCCGCATGGTCGTCGCCGAGCCGCAGCGTCGACGACGCAGGGCACGCTGTTCTGCTACGCGCTGACCGACTCGGCCGTGGGTCGTCGGCGGCGCCATCAGCAACGGCGGCGTCGTGGTCCGCTGGGCCGGCGAGCTCGCTCGGCCCCGGACCTCGACGGGCGACGACGCGCGCTGCTCGAGCTGGCGGCGACGGTCCCGCGCCGGCAGCGACGGGCTGGTGATGCTGCCGTACCTGCTGGCCGAGCGGGCGCCGCTGTGGGACCCGGACCTGCCCGGCGCCTACCTCGGGCTGCGCCGCGAGCACACCCGCGCCCACCTCGTCCGCGCCGCGGTCGAGGGCGTCTGCCTGCAGCTCAGGTCGTGCTCGACCAGCTCGACGCCTGCACCCGGTCGAGTCGGTGCGCGTGACCGGCGGCGCGTTCCGGTCGCCGCTGTGGCGCGAGGTGATGGCGGCGATCGCTCGACCGCCCGCTGCACGTGGTCGGGCGACGCCGAGGGCACGGCGCTCGGCGCGGCCGCGCTCGGGTTGGTCGCGCTCGGCCGCGCCGCCGACCTGGCGGCGCCGCTCGCGCAGCTCTCGCGATCCGGAGGCCGCCGGCGCCGAGCGGATCGACGCCGACCCGGCGCTCGCCGCCGCCTACCGCCGCCAGCGCGCCGCGGTGCCGGCGCTGATCGGCGCGCTCGTCGGCGGTCGCCGCGGCCTGTTCGCACACGGAGGAGACGAGCGATGATGCGGCCCAGGGACACCGCGACGCGCGAGCGCAAGTCGCTCGGCGGGCTGTGGCGGTTCGCGCTCGACCCAGACGGCGCCGGTCGCCGCGAGCGCTGGTGGGAGCGCCCGCTCCCGGGCGCCCGCGAGATGCCCGTGCCGGCGAGCTACAACGACCTCTTCGCCGACGCGGCGGTGCGCGACCACGTCGGCGACGCCTGGTACCAGACCGCGTCCGGGTCCCGGCGCGCTGGGCGGGCGAGCGGATCGTGCTGCGCTTCGACGCCGCGACGCATCGGGCCGTCGCCTGGGTCGGCGGCACGCGAGGTCGCCGAGCACGAGGGCGGCTACACGCCGTTCGAGGCCGACGTCACCGATGTCGTCGAGCTCGGGCGCCGAGAACCGGATCACCGTCGTCGTCGACAACGCGCTGACCTGGCAGTCGATCCCGCCCGGCATCGTCGAGGAGACGCCCGACGGCCGCCGGCAGCGCTACTTCCACGACTTCTTCAACTACGCCGGCCTCCACCGGACGTCTGGCTCTACACCACGCCGCGCGTCGCACGTCAGCGACGTCACCGTCGTCACGGACCTGGACGGCGCGACGGGACGGTCGCGCTACCGAGGTCGAGGCCGCGGGCGGCGACGGCCTCGAGGTCCGCGTCGCGCTGCGCGACGCCGACGGCGCCGAGGTCGCGCGGGCGAGCGGGCGCGACCGGCGAGCTCGAGGTCGACGGCGTCGCACCCGTGGCGTCCCGGCGAGGGCTACCTCTACGAGCTCGAGGTCGAGCTGTGGGCGACGGCGACGCGTGGTCGACACCTACCCGCTACCGGTCGGCATCCGGACCGTGCGCGGTCGACGGGACGCGGTTCCTCATCAACGGCGAGCCGTTCTACTTCAAGGGCTTCGGCAAGCACGAGGACGCCGCGGTGCGCGGCAAGGGCCACGACGACGCGTTCATGGTCCACGACTTCGCGCTGCATGGAGTGGCTCGGCGCCAACTCGTTCCGCACGTCGCACTACCCGTACGCCGAGGAGGTGCTCGACTACGCCGACCGCCACGGCATCGTGGTCATCGACGAGACCGCCGCCGTCGGGACTCAACATCGGGCTGGCCGGCGGCGTCTTCGGCGCGGAGCCGTTCGTCACGTTCTCCGACGAGACGATCAACGCCGCCACGCAGGCGGTCCACCGGCAGGCGATCCGCGAGCTGGTCGCGCGCGACAAGAACCACCCGTGCGTCGTGCTCTGGAGCATCGCCAACGAGCCCGAGTCCGTCGACGCCGGCGTCGCGCGCCTACTTCGAGCCGCTCGCGGCCGAGGCGCGGCGCCTGGACCCGACCCGCCCGGTCGGCTTCGTCAACGTCATGCTCGGCCACGCCCGACGACGGACGTCATCTCCGACCTGTTCGACGTGCTCATGCTCAACCGCTACTACGGCTGGTACGTCGACACCGGCGACCTCGCCGCCGCCGAGCGCGAGCTCGAGGCCGAGCTGCAGGCGTGGGTCGGCAAGCACGGCAAGCCGATCATCATCACCGAGTACGGCGCCGACACGCTCGCCGGGCTGCACAGCGTGACGCCGACGCCGTGGACCGAGGAGTACCAGGTCGGAGCTGCTGGACGATGTACCACCGCGTCTTCGACCGGGTCGACGCCGTCGTCGGCGAGCAGGTCTGGAACTTCGCCGACTTCGCCACCGGCGCCGGGGTCATGCGCGTCGACGGCAACAAGAAGGGCGTCTTCACGCGCGACCGGCGCCCGAAGGGGGCCGCGCAGCACCTCCGCCGCCGCTGGCGCGGGCTCAGCGGGTAGCGCCGAGCCGCGTCTGGGCGGCTTCGGCGAGGTAGCGGACCATGCGCGCCACCGCGGGGACTCGCCGCCCACGCAGCCAGGTCGCGTAGAGGCGGCGGCGCGGGTTGCTGCCGCGAAGGGGGCGCACGGCGATGTCCGGTCGCTGCTCGGACATCGTCAGCTCCGACAGCACTCCCGACGCTGAGGCCCGCGGCGATCATCGCCCGCGCCACGGTCACGTCCTGGACCTCGTGGACGCGCGGCGCGATGCCGGCCTGCGACCAGAGCTGCTCGAGCATCGCTCGATAGGACAGCGCGTGCTCGACCGCGGGAGGCGCGATGAAGCGCTCGTCCGCCAGCTCGGCCAGCGGGACCTCCCGGCGGCGGCCGAGTCGGTGGCGGGCCGGTAGGACCGACCCAGTACGGGTCGTCGGCCAGGTGGAGCTCGTCGAAGCCGTCTCGGCGCGGACGCCCGGGACGCCGGGATCCGCCACACCACCGCCACGTCGAGATCCCCGGAGCGGAGCTTGCGCAGGGCCGCCGGCTCCTCGAGCTGCTCGATCTCCAGCTCGACCCCGGGATGGGCCCGCTCGAAGCGGGCGACGGCCGCGGGCAGGAACGTGTTGCAGACGGACAGGAACGCGCCCACCTTCAGCGTCCCGCTCTCGAGCCCGGCGATCGCTCGCAGGTCGTCCTCGGCGGCGGTCACCTGGCCGAGGATGATCTCGGCGTGGTGGCGCAGCCGGGCGCCGGCGTCGGTGACGCTGACCGGGCGCGTCCCGCGGTTGATGAGCGTCAGGCCCAGTTGCCGCTCCAGCGCCGCGACGTGGTGCGAGACGACGGACTGCGCGTAGCCGAGCTCCAGACCGGCGGCCGAGAACGAGCCGTGCACGGCGACGGCGTGGAACGCTCGCAGGCGACGCAGATCGTGCATCGATGAATGCAATACTAATCCAGAACTATCTGTTGCGTCGATGGCAGTGCTCCGGCGATCTTGGTCGTCCAATGACGACCATCGCCACCACCACATGACCGACGCGTTCGCGGGCACCGTCATCGCACCCGGCGACCGCGGCTGGGACGCCGCCCGGCAGGCGTTCAACACCGACATCGACCAGCAGCCGGCGGCGATCGCCTTACCGGCCGACGCGCGCGACGTCGGCGCGCGCCCTGCGCTTCGCCACGCGCAGCGGCCTGCGCGTCGCGCCGCAGGCGACCGGGCACAACGCCGGCCCGCTCGGCGACCTGCGCGGACGTCCTGCTGCTCAAGACCGACGCCTTCGACGGCGTCGAGATCGACGCGGACGCGCGCCGCGTGCGCGTCGGCGCGGCGACGAAGTGGGAGCAGGTGACGCCGCGCCTCTCCGAGCTCGGGCTGGCCGGCGCTGCACGGCTCCTCGCCCGACGTCGGGCATCGTCGGCTACTCGCTCGGCGGCGGGATCGGCTGGCTCGCCCGCAAGCACGGCATGCAGACCAACGCGGTGACCGCGATCGAGCTCGTCACCGCCGACGGCCGCCTGGTCCGCGCCGACCACGAGCACGAGCCCGAGCTGTTCTGGGCGCTGCGCGGCGGCGGCGGCAACTTCGGCGTCGTGACCGCGATCGAGTTCGCGGTCCTGCCGGTGCGCGAGCTCTACGCGGGCGCGCTGTTCTTCCGCTCGAGCAGACCGCCGACGTCCTGCACGCGTGGACCGAGCTGCTGCCGCGCCTGCCCGAGGAGATCACCTCGTGGGCCAACGTCCTGCACTTCCCGCCGCTGCCGGAGCTCCCCGAGGCGATCCGCGGGCGCTCGTTCGCGGTCGTCATGGCCGCGTTCCTCGGCTCCGAGGCCGAGGGCGCGAGCTGCTGCGGCCGCTGCGCCGGCTGCGCTCCCGAGCTCGACACGTTCGCGATGCAGCCGCCGGCCGGGCTCGGCGACCTGGCGATGGACCCGCGCGACCCGCTGCCCTTCCGCAGCACCCACGCCCTGCTCGACGCGCTGCCGCCGGCCGCGATCGAGGACGTCGCGCGGATCGCCGGCCCGGGCTCGGCGCTCGCGCTGGTCGCAGCTCCGGCACATGGGCGGCGCCCTCTCCCGCCACGCAGCCGGGCGCCGGAGCCCGCGCGACGCTCCCCGGCGAGATCTGCGTGTTCGGCCTCGGCGTCGTCCCCGACGCCGGCCGCGGAGCCGCGCGTCCGCGTCCGAGCTCGGCGCGCTGCTCGGCCGCGGTCGGCCGCGCACCGCGTCGGCGACTACCCGAACTTCGTCGAGCAGCCCGCCGGACACGAGCGGCTTCTTCGACCCCGAGACCTGGGAGCGCCTGCGCGGCGTCAAGGCGCTCTACGACCCGCAGGACCTCTTCAAGGGCAACCACCACATCCCCCGGCCACTGGCACGCGCCTGCAGCGTAAAATCATGAACGACAGATCACGGCGGCGCTCGCCGTCGCGCTTTCACTGATCGTCGCCGCGCCCGCGGCGGCCGACTCGATCTCGTACCTCAAGGACGGCAACATCTGGCTCACCACGCCGGACGGCTCGCGCCAGTTCCAGGTGACGACGAGTGGCATCTACTCGTACGCCTCGCAGGCCGACGACGGGACCTTCATCGCGCTCACCGGCGAGCGGCTGCACAAGCTCTCCCGCGACGGCAAGGTGCTCGCCGACTTCGACACCCCGGTCAGCGACGGGCCGAAGAAGGGACCGAACGAGAACTACTTCATGGGGCCGTACGAGCCGGAGATCTCACCCGACGGCAAGCTCGTCTCCTACAGCTACGCCTGGCATCACGAGCGCTTCGACTACGACTGCAAGTGCGTCCGCTGGGGCACCGACTCCGGCACCGCCATCACCTACCCGGACCGGCAGACCGCCTGGGAGGAGTTCGGCGGCCCGCTGACCGGCTGGATGTTCGGCTCCTGGATGTCGAACGACACGCTCCTGCGCAGCTACGCCGGGCGGGCGTTCGCCGAGGAGGCGGTCGTCAACAAGGTCGGGCCCGGCAAAGGCGACGACGACATGATCAGCTGGCTCGACTCGACCTTCGACATGGACGAGGTCTACCAGCTGCGTGACGGCGAGATCACGCGCAAGGGGGACAAGGCGGCGTTCGTCAGCTACGACGTCGCGCACCACGGCGACTCCTACCGGATCGGCTTCAACCGCGTCCGCGTCTACCGCATGACCGGCCCGCCGCCCGCGCGGCCGCAGGCGTGCTTCTACTTCGACGGGCCCGACCAGGCGGACCTGATGAGCTCGCCCTCGTTCTCCCCGGACGGCAGCATGCTCGTGTGGCAGTTCGGCGGCGGCGATCTCGATCGCCGACATCCCGGACCTCTCGAGCGGCTGCCAGTCGCCGACCAAGTTCAACGACCTGATCGCCGGCGCCCAGCCCGACTGGGGTCCGGCGGACGTCGCCGGCGGCGGCCCCGACCACCGGAGTCCGCCGAAGGACGGCGCTGCGGCGGACCACGGACGCGAGCGCCGAAGCCGACCGGCTGAAGCTGCCCAGGGGCATGAAGCTCCCGTCGGCGCTGCGCAAGGGCATCGCCGTCACGGTCGACACCGGCGCCGCCGGCAGGCCACCGCGACCGCGAGCTGAAGCGGTCGAAGCTCGGCTCCGGCGCGGCGACCGAGCCGACCACCGAGAGCCCGCTGTTCGAGCACGAGTCCGTCGTCGTGACCCCGCATCTCGGCGCCTCCACGGACGAGGCCCAGGAGAAGGCCGGTGTGTCGGTCGCCAGGTCGGTCCGCCTGGCGCTCGGCGGTGACCTCGTGCCGGATGCCGTCAACGTCTCCGGCGGCGCTGTCCCCGAAGAGGTCCGGCCCGGCATCGCCCTCGTCGAGAAGCTCGGCCGCATCTTCACCTCGCTCGCTGGTTCGGTGCCCGTCCAGCTCGATGTCGACGTGCAGGGCGAGATCACGGCACACGACGTGTCGATCTGGAAGCTCGCCGCGCTCAAGGGCCTCTTCACGGACGTCACCGAGGACCCGGTGACCTACGTCAACGCGCCCTTGCTCGCCGAGCAGCGTGGCTGCGAGGTGCGGCTGCTGACCGACGCGACCATGCAGGACTACCGCAACGTCACCACCCTGCGGGGCACGCTGGCCGACGGCGCCACGATCAGCGTCTCCGGCACCCTCACCGGCCCGCGCCTCATCGAGAAGATCGTCGGCGTCAACGGCTTCGACATCGAGGTGCCGCTCACCGAGCACCTCGCCTTCTTCACCTACGTCGACCGGCCCGGCGTCATCGGCACGGTCGGCCGCCTGCTCGGCGACGCCCAGGTCAACATCGCCGGCATGCAGGTCGCCCGCAACGAGAAGGGCGGCCAGGCACTCGTGGCACTCACCGTCGACACCGGCATCCCCGCCGATGTCGCTCGACGCGATCGTGTCCGAGGTGGGTGCCGACGTGAGCGTCGTCGACCTCGCCGTCTGACGGCAGCCACACACCCGACCACGCAGGTATGCCGGTCGGTCCCCTCGGTGGGGACCGACCGGCATACCTGTGTCGGGGCCTGGTGGGCAGGGTCAGCCGCGAGGCGGGCCGTCGTGCAGCACGAGGTTGAACAGCACCGAAGCCCGCCAGCCGCCGTCGAGGTAGAGGAAGTCGGGGATCAGCCCGTACTGCTCGAACCCGCACCGCAGCAGGACCGTCTGCGACGCCCTGTTGTCGACCCGGGTGCTTGCGCCGAGCCGGTGCAGCCCGAGCTCGCGGCCGCGCCCCACGAGCAGCTCGAGCGCAGCGGTCGCCAGGCCCTTGCGGAGGTGGCCCACGTCGACCCAGTAGCCGACGTCGGCACCCTGCATGGCCCCGCGGACGATGTTCTGGAGGTTCGCCGACCCGACCACGTCAGCGCCGTGCCACAGCAGCCAGCAGTCGTAGAGGCCTTGGGCGACCTGGTCGAGGCGTCCGGCGATGTGCTCGCGCTGGCCGCTTTCGGTGAAGAAGGCGTCGGGCCGGGTGGGCTCCCACGGCCTGAGGTGTTCGCGGTTGCGGACGTAGGCGGCCGCCAGGGCGGCAGCGTCGTCGAGACTCGAGCCGGCGGACGGTGTAACCCTCGGGAAGCACCGGACAACCCTAGGTCGTGCTCGGTTCCGGGCCGCATTCGGCCCGGCTCCAGGCCCGGATCCCAGGTCTGTCCCGCGACCGCATCGGGGTGTGCGCCGTCACCACCAGAGTGTCTCACTGCGTGGGAAACGGGTGTCGTTTAGTTGGACGTCCACGTAACCTCGAAGACATGACGCGGCAGGTCGTGATTCTTATCTGCCGCGGCGAGTTCCGGTAGTCAGCCCACTCGCCGCGGAGATCCCGCGTGCGTGGCTGACAGCGGCACCCCGTTATCCGGCGAGTGCCCAGTGCGATACCGAGAACCACCCAAGCCCGAACCCTGTTGGGACACAGGGACATCCGCAAAGGAATGATTCACGATGAGCGAAGAGGCCGAGAAGGCACGTCAGGCACTGCAGGAGTCGATGGACCTGCGCGAGCAGGGTCACTCCGACGACTGACGCCAGGGACGACATCCTCCGCACCGTCAGGGTGCGACGACGAACGGCCCCGGGCGCCCGCCCGGGGCCGTTCGTCATGTGAGACGCCGGTATCAGATCGCAAGACCGTCCTTAGGCTGGTGTCATGGCTTCCGAGAGCACTGGCACCGACACCGTCAACCTCGCCGTCATCGGCGGCGACGGGATCGGCCCAGAGGTCGTCGCGGAGGGGCTCAAGGTCCTCGAGACGGTGACGGCAGGCACCGGCACCAAGTTCCACGCGACCGAGTACGACCTCGGTGCACGTCGCTGGCACGCCACCGGCGAGACGCTGCCCGACTCGGTCCTCGAGGAGCTGCGCGGTCACGACGCGATCCTCCTCGGCGCGATCGGCGACCCGACCGTTCCCAGTGGCGTCCTCGAGCGCGGCGTCCTGCTCCCGCTGCGCTTCGCCCTCGAGCAGTACGTCAACCTTCGCCCCGCCAAGCTCTACCCCGGAGTGCAGAGCCCGCTCGCGGTCGAGCGGGTCGCCCCGGACGGCATCGACTTCGTCGTCGTCCGCGAGGGCACCGAGGGTCCCTACGTCGGCAACGGTGGCGCGCTGCGCATCGGCACCCCGAACGAGATCGCCACCGAGGTCAGCGTCAACACCCGGTTCGGCGTCGAGCGGGTCGTCCGCGACGCCTTCGCCCGCGCCCAGGCCCGGCCCCGCAAGCACCTCACGCTCGTCCACAAGCACAACGTGCTCACCCACGCCGGCCACCTGTGGCGTCGCACCGTCGACGAGGTGGGCGCCGAGTTCCCCGAGGTCACGACGGCATACCAGCACGTCGACGCGGCCACGATCTTCCTGGCCACCGACCCCGGTCGGTTCGACGTCATCGTCACCGACAACCTGTTCGGCGACATCATCACCGACATCGCTGCGGCGATCGTCGGCGGCATCGGCCTGGCAGCCAGCGCCAACATCAACCCCGAGCGCACCGCACCGAGCATGTTCGAGCCGGTCCACGGGTCGGCGCCCGACATCGCCGGCCAGGCCAAGGCCGACCCGACCGCCACGATCCTGTCGGTCGGCATGCTGCTCGAGCACCTCGGCCGCCCCGACGAGGCAGCCCGCGTCGAGCGAGCGGTCGAGGCGGACCTCGCGGCGAGGGGGAGCGCCGTACGCAGCACCCCCGAGGTCGGCGACGCCATCGCGTCCCTCCTCTAGACGACTGGCTGCATCCGCCATCTCCTGCCCGAGTGCGTCTGCCGGGGCGGGTAATCTCGGCAGGAGACCGTGCACCGACGCCCCGGACTCGACGGACGTGCACCACGTAGGAGGACTCCATGAGCCAGACCACCGCCCCGCTGACCTTCGAGGTCACCCGCCGCACCGACCCGCGGCCGGACGCGGAGCGCGAGGCCGTACTGGCGAACCCGGGGTTCGGCACCACCTTCACCGACCACATGGTCACCGCCGACCTGGCGCAGGGGCGAGGGCTGGACCGAGGGCAAGGTCGCGGCCTACGGCCCGATCACCATCATGCCGTCGGCTGCGGTGCTGCACTACGCGCAGGAGATCTTCGAGGGGCTGAAGGCCTACCGTCACGAGGACGGCTCGATCTGGACCTTCCGCCCCGAGGCCAACGCCCAGCGGATGATCCGCAGCGCGCGCCGGATGACCCTGCCCGAGCTCCCGAGGAGGACTTCCTCGGCCTCGCTGCGTGCGCTGGTCGAGGTCGACCAGGCCTGGGTGCCGTCGGGAGCCAGTGGGGAGTCGAGCCTCTACCTGCGCCCGTTCATGTATGCGTCCGAGGCGTTCCTCGGCGTCCGCCCGGCGTCGGAGGTCACCTACTCGGTCATCGCCTCGCCCGCCGGCGCCTACTTCAGCGGCGGCATCAAGCCGGTCACGCTGTGGCTCTCGACCGACTACGCCCGGGCGGGCGACGGTGGCACGGGCGCCGCGAAGTGTGGCGGCAACTACGCGTCCAGCCTCGCCGGCCAGCTCGAGGGCATCGAGAACGGCTGCGACCAGGCGGTCTTCCTCGACGCCTCGACGCACACCTACGTCGAGGAGCTCGGCGGGATGAACCTGTTCTTCGTGACGAAGGACAACAGGCTCATCACGCCCGAGCTCACCGGGTCGATCCTCGAGGGCGTCACTCGCTCGTCGGTGCTCGCGCTGGCCAAGGAGATGGGGCTCGAGCCCGAGGAGCGCCGCATCCCGATCCAGGAGTGGAAGGACGGCGCGGCCAGCGGCGACATCGTCGAGATCTTCGCCTGCGGCACCGCGGCCGTCATCACGCCGGTCGGCGAGCTGCGCTGGGACGGTGGTTCGTGCGACCACCGGCGCGGCGTCGACTACGGCGAGGTCACCCGCACGATCCGGGAGCGGCTGCTCGACATCCAGTACGGCCGCACCGAGGACACCCACGGCTGGCTGACCCGCCTCGTCTGACCCGGCTCACCCGATTGGTCCGACCCGTCCCATCTGACCCGCTTCACCCCGATCCAGGTTCGATCCAGAGCGCCATCGGATGCGCGTGGACTATTCAAGGTTTGTGTTCGGACCATTGACAGGCCGAGTCTCGTGGGTGAAGCATTCGGCTCCACCTTCGTTGCCGTGGACTAGGAGTCTGCTGTGTCCAGATGTGCGAGTCACTGTCCGACGACGAACGCCGACTCGCCGAACTCGGCTACAAGCAGGAGCTCAACCGCTCCTGGTCCGGGCTTCTCCAACTTCGCGATCTCGTTCTCGATCATCTCGATCCTGGCCGGGTGTTTCACCACCTTCGGCCAGGGCTTCAACAACGGTGGACCCGATCGCCATCTCGTGGGGCTGGCCGATCGTGTCGGTGTTCATCCTCATCATCGGCTTCACCATGTCCGAGCTGGTCTCGGCCTACCCGACCTCGGGTGGCATCTACTGGTGGGCCAGCAAGATGGGCGGCGCCACGCGCCGGCTTCTTCACCGGCTGGCTCAACCTGATCGGCCTCGTCGCCGTGACGGCCTCGGTCGCCTACGGCTGCGCGACCTTCCTCGACCTGACCTTGAGCACGTTCTCGGCGGGCTACGCCGACAGCTACTCGCTGACCCGGGTCTTCTGGATCGTTCGTCGGTCGTGCTGGTCGCTCGCGTCGGTGCTCAACATCTTCAGCGGCCACCTGATGGCGATCATGAACAACGTCTCGGTCTGGTGGCACGTCGTCGGTGCCGCGATCGTCGTCCTGATCCTCGATCTTCATCCCCGACCACCACCAGAGCTTCGTCCTACGTCTTCACCGAGCGGTTCAACAACTCCGGGCTACAGCGGCGGCAGCAACAGCTCGCTCGATGTACTGGTTCCTGGTGCGTGCCCTTCGGGCTGCTGCTCACGCAGTACACGATCACCGGGTTCGACGCCTCGGCCCACCTGTCCGAGGAGACCGCGGCCGCCTCGCAGGGCCGCGGCCAAGGGCATCTGGCAGTCGATCTTCTACTCCGCCATCGGCGGCTGGATCCTGCTGCTGTGCTTCCTCTTCGCGGTGCCCAACGACGACGGCGGCAAGCCGGACAACGCGGGGTCGGCGGTGGCGGGGTGGCCTACATCTTCACCCACGCCATGGACACGCAAGTGGGCCATGGCGATCCTGCTCGATCTCGGCGATCGGGCAGTTCTTCTGCACGCACGTCGTGCATGACCAGCGCGTCGCGGATGACGTTCGCCTTCAGCCGTGACGGCGCCATCCCCGGGTCGCGGCTCTGGTCGACGCTGTCGGCGAGCCAAGGTGCCGGCCAACGCCGTGATGCTGGTGGCCGTCGTGGCCGCGCTGATCACCCTGCCTGCCCTGAAGGAGGTCAACATCGGCACGGACGAGGCTCCGTCGATCGTGCCGGTCGCCTTCTACGCCGTCGTCTCGGTGGCCGTCATCGGCCTCTACCTCGCGTTCCTCATCCCGATCTGGCTGCGGTGGCGGATGGGTGACGCGCTTCCAGCCGGGCAGCTGGAACAACGGCGCGAAGTACAAGTGGATGAACCTCATCGCGGTGATCGAGATCGCGATCATCTCGATCTACTTCATCCTGCCGTTCGTCCCGGCCGGGCGTGCCGTTCAGCGACGACTTCGACTGGAAGTTCGTCAACTACGCACCGATCCTCACCCTCGGCTCGCTGCTCATCCTCGTGGGTCTGGTGGCAGGTCTCGGCGCGCAAGTGGTTCACCGGGCCCAAGCACACCATCGACCCGGCGGTCGTGGAGGCCTTCGGCGAGTGAGCCTCGGGCCTGCCGACGCTCGACGCAGGCGCTCGCAGCAGGCTGCCCCGGCTCGGGGCAGCCTCGGGAGGTCACGCGAGCTGCCCGGTGGGCTGACCAACCACAACTACCGGGTCCGGACGGCGACGCACGACGTCGTCGTCCGGATCTCGCCACCCGGCACGGAGCTCCTGGCGATCGACCGCGAGCACGAGTGGCACAACAGCACCGTGGCCGCGTCGGTCGGCGTCGGCGCCCCGGTCGTCGACTACCTCCCGGGCGAGGGTGTCCTCGTCGTCGGCTTCCTGCCCGGGCGCACCTATGAGGCCGGCGACGTCGCCGCCAACCTCGCGCGGATCGCCGCCACCGCGCGGCGCCTGCACGCCGGACCGGCGTTCGCGTCGCGGTTCGACATGTTCGAGGTCCAGCGCGGCTACCTGCGGATCGTCCGCGAGCGCGGGTATGCCGTGCCCGAGGGCTATGACGCGCTGGCGCCGGCCGCCGCGCGGGTCGAGGCCGCCCTGACGGCCCACCCGGAGCCGCTGGTGCCGTGCCACAACGACCTGTTGGCGGCCAACGTCATCGACGACGGGGAGACCTGCGGTTCATCGACTACGAGTACTCCGGGATGAACGAGGCGTCCTTCGAGCTGGGCAACCTCGGTCAACGAGTCGCAGCTCGGACCACGACCACCTCGTCGAGCTCGTCGAGGCCTACCACGGGCAGGGTCGACGGCGCGACTGCTGGCGCGGGCCGAGCTGTGGGGCCTGGCCGGGCGCTGGGCCTGGACCCTGTGGGGGTCCATCCAGCACGGGGTCTCGGACGTCGACCACGACTTCTGGGACTTCACGATCGAGCGCTTCGAGCTCGCCCTGCGCTGCTCATGAGCCGCGGCCCGGCGGCTCTGACGGCGACGCTGCTCGACGCCGCCGGCCGGAGCCCGCGTGAGCGACCGCTGCCGCCGCAGCGCGCCCGCGTCGTCGTGATCGGCGGCGGGGTGATCGGCTGCAGCGTCGCCTACCACCTGGCCCAGCTCGGCTGGACCGACGTCGCTGCTGCTCGAGCAGGGCACCCTGTCGTGCGGGACGACCTGGCACGCAGCGGGCTCGTCGGCCAGCTGCGGGCGACCGAGGCCAGCACCCGGCTCGTGCAGTACTCCACCGACCTCTACTCGCGGCTCGAGGACGAGACCGGCCTCACGACCGGCTACCGCGTCTGCGGTGGCCTCACCGCTGGCCCGCACTCCGGAGCGGATGGTCGCAGCTGCGGCGCACGGCCGCCAGCGCCGCGGCATACGACCTGGACTGCGAGCTGCTCACGCCCGCACAGGCGCACGAACGCTTCCCGCTCATCCAGGCCGACGACCTCGTCGGCGCCATCTGGCTGCCCGGCGACGGCCGGGCCAACCCGACCGACCTCACCCAGGCGCTGGCCAAGGGCGCGCGGATGCGGCGGCGCCACGATCGTCGAGCGGGTCCGCGTCACCGGCGTCTACGACCGACGGCGTGGCCGGGTCGCCGGGGTGTCGCACCGACCAGGGCGACGTCGAGGCCGAGTTCGTCGTGAACTGCGCGGGCCAGTGGGCCAAGGCCGTCGGGGAGCTGGCCGGCGTCACCGTGCCGCTGCACTCGGCCGAGCACTTCTACGTCGTCACCGAGCAGATCGAGGGCGTGCACCGCGACCTGCCGATCCTGCGCGACCCGGACGGCTACACCTACGTCAAGGAGGAGGTCGGGCGGCCTGCTCGTCGGTGGTTTCGAGCCGGTGGCCAAGCCGTGGGTGTCGCCGGACCAGATCCCGTACCCGTTCGAGTTCGCGCTGCTGGACGAGGACTGGGAGCACTTCGAGGTGCTGATGGACAGCGCGGTCCACCGGCTCCCGGTGCTCGCCGAGACCGGGATCCGCAAGTTCTACAACGGCCCCGAGAGCTTCACGCCGGACAACCAGTTCCTCATCGGCGAGGCGCCGGAGCTGCGCCGGCTTCTTCGTCGCCGCCGGCTTCAACTCCGTGGGGATCGCGTCGGCGGGCGGAGCCGGCCGGGCGCTCGCCGAGTGGATCGTCGAGGGCGAGCCGACCACCGACCTGATCGGCGCCGACATCCGCCGGTTCTCGCCGCTGGCGGGCAACAACGCCTGGCTGCGGGCCGGGTCGGCGAGGTGCTCGGGCTGCACTACGCCGTGCCGTGGCCGAACCGCGAGCTGGAGACCGGCGCGCCCGCTGCGGCGCTCGCCGGTGCACGACCTGCTCGTCGGGCCAGGGCGCGTGCCTCGGCAGCCGCAACGCCTGGGAGCGGGCCGAATGTCTTTGCGCCCCAGGGGGTCGCGCCGGTCATCGAGTACTCGTGGGAGCGCCCGCCCTGGGTCGACTGGTCGGTCGCCGAGCAGCGTGCGACGCGCGAGGCGGTGGCGGTCTTCGACCAGACGTCCTTCTCGAAGTACCTCGTCGTCGGGCCGCGATGCGGAGCGGCCCTGCAGTGGGTCTGCACCGCGGACGTCGACGTGCCGGTCGGCCGCGCGGTCTACACCGGCGATGCTCAACCACGCGCGGCACCTACGAGGCCGACCTCACCGTGACCCGGACCGCCGCCGACGAGTTCCTCGTCGTCAGCAGCGCCGGCGACGACCGTGCGCGACCTCGACTGGATCCGTCGCCACGTGCCCGCCGACGCGCCGCGCACGTCGTCGACGTGACCAGCGCGTATGCCGTGTTCGGCGTCATGGGGCCGCGCTCGCGCGAGCTGCTGGAGGCGCTGTCGCGCCGACTGGTTCGACGACGCGTCGTTCCCGTTCGGCACCAGCCGCGAGGTCGCGATCGGGCGGGCGACGGTGCGGGCCACCCGGATCACCTACGTCGGCGAGCTGGGCTGGGAGCTCTACGTCCCGACCGACCTCGCCGCCGGTCGTCTACGAGGACCTGTTCCGGGCCGGGCGGACCTCGGCGTCGTCCCGGCGGGCTACTACGCCATCGAGTCGATGCGGCTGGAGAAGGGCTACCGCGCCTTCGCCCGCGAGCTGACCACCGAGACCGGGCCGGTCGTCGCCGGGCTGACCTTCGCCTGCAAGCTGCGCGGACCGACGTCGACTTCCTCGGGCGGGCGGCCGTGGAGGCCGCCGCGGTTGCGGCCCGCCGACGCGCCGGGTGGTGTCGTTCGTGGTCGGCGACCCCGCGGCATACCCGTGGGGTGGGGAGCTGGTGCTGCGCGACGGCGAGCCGGTCGGGCAGGTGACCAGTGCGGCGTGGGGCGCGACGCGTCGGGGCCGGCGTCGGGCTGGCGCTGGTCGGGCGACCGGGCACGCGGCGACGGCGACCGCGGACTGGATCGCGCGTGGCACGCTAGCGAGATCGACCTCGCGGGGGAGCGGCTATCCGGTGCACGGTGGGCGCTGCGGGCGCCGTTCGACCCCGAGGGCCGCAAGCTCGGCCGCGAGAGCCAGGGCGTGACGAAATGGTTCTTTCGCAGACCATTGACGCGGCTCGGCCGGGGGTATTGGATCGGAGCGGTGAGTCGCTGCCCAGCGAGGACGTCGCTGCCGCACGTCGTGCTGCGGCCTGCGTCGGGCAACGCCTTCGAGGCGACCGTCGAGCAGCTGGCGAGCGCGATCCGGCTGGGCGTCTTCACCGACGGGACGCAGCTGCCTCCGGAGCGCGAGCTCGCCGACCGGCTGGGCGTCAGCCGCACACCCTGCGCGAGGCGATCGCGGCGCTGCGCGAGTCCGGGCTGGTCACCACGCGCCGGGGCGCGGCGGCGGCACGCGTCGTCACCTACGCCGGGCGGAGCCGGGCACCGGGCCGAGCGCGCGGTGCGCACCGGCGCCGCCCTGGCCGACGCCCTCGACTTCCGCCGGGTGGTCGAGCCGGGGCGGCCGCGCTGGCCGCCACCAGGGCCCTCGCCGCCGACCAGCGCGCCTGGCTGCTCGAGAGCGCCAAGGCAGGCGCCGCGAGGCGCCGGACAACGCCGCCCACCGGCTCGCGGACAGCCGGCTGCACCTGGCCATCGCGACCCTGTCCGGCTCGCCGAGGCTGATCGAGGCGGTGACCCGGGCCCAGGCGGCCCTGCACGAGATGCTCACCGCGATCCCGGTGCTGCCGCCGCAACATCGAGCACTCCAACGACCAGCACGACGCCATCGTCGCGGCCGTCCTGGCGGCGACGCCGACCCGGCCCGGGCCAGCGATGGAGGAGCACTGCGACGCCACCTCGGCCCTGCTGCGCGGGCTGCTCGGATGACTGACCCACGCGAGCACGCCAGACAGGGAGACCACATGACCACACCACCGCAGCTCGACGTCGAGCAGCTCAAGGCCGACATCGCGCCGGGCGACATCGACACCGTCATCGTCGCGTTCACCGACATGCAGGGACGCTTGCAGGGCAAGCGGATCCACGCGCAGTTCTTCCTCGACTCGGTCCTCGGCCACGGCACCGAGGGCTGCAACTACCTGCTCGCCGTCGACGTCGACATGAACACCGTCGACGGCTACGCGATCAGCTCGTGGGAGCGCGGCTACGGCGACATGATGTTCGACCTCGACCTCGCGACCCTGCGCCGCAGCCCTGGCAGCCGGGCGCGGCGATGGTGCAGTGCGACCTGTCCTGGCTCGACGGCAGCGGGCCGGTCAGCCAGTCGCCGCGGTCAGGTGCTCAAGGCCGCAGGTCGACGCGGCCGCCGAGCTCGGCTGGGTGGCGCTGGCCGGCACCGAGCTGGAGTTCATCGTCTTCGACGACACCTACGAGAGGCCTGGGACCGGCGCTACCACGGCCTCACGCCGACCAACCAGTACAACGTCGACTACTCGATCCTCGGGGGCACGCGGGTCGAGCCGCTGCTGCGCGACATCCGCAACGGGATGTACGCCGCGGGCGTGACCGTGGAGAGCGCCAAGGGCGAGTGCAACCTCGGCCAGCACGAGATCGCGTTCAACTACGACGAGGTCGCTGCGCACCGCCTGACAACCACTCGCTCTACAAGAACGGCGCCAAGGAGATCGCCGCCGCTGCACGGCAAGGCGCTGACCTTCATGGCCAAGTTCAACGAGCGCGAGGGCAACTCCTGCCACATCCACCTGTGCCTGCGCGGCTCCGACGGCGCGACCGTCGTTCGCCGACGACGACCGCGAGGGTGGCCACAGCGAGCTGTTCGACCACTTCGTCGCCGGCGTCCAGGCGACGCTGCGCGAGCTGACCCTGCTCTATGCGCCGAACATCAACTCCTACAAGCGGTTCCAGCCGGGCTCGTTCGCGCCCGACCGCGGTGGCCTGGGGCCGGGACAACCGGACCTGCGCGCTGCGGGTGGTCGGGCACGGCGCCGGCCTGCGGGTCGAGAACCGGGTGCCGGGCGGCGACGTGAACCCCTACCTCGGCGTCGCCGCGCATGCTGGCCGGCGGGCTGCACGGCATCGGAGCGAGCTGCCGCTGGAGCCGGCGTTCGTCGGCAACGCCTACGCCTCGGACAAGCGACGCACGTGCCGGCGACGCTGCGCGCAGGCGCGCGACCTGTTCGCCGGCTCGCAGGTCGCCGCGGGCCGCCTTCGGCGAGGACGTCGTCGACGCACTACGTCAACGCGCCGACATCGAGCTGGCGGCGTTCGACGCGGCCGTGACCGACTGGGAGCGGTTCCGGGGGTTCGAGCGGCTGTGACGCGCGACCGAGCACCAGGTGCTCGACCCGTCCACCGAGGAGGTCGGTCACCGAGGTCGAGCTGGCCGGCGTCGAGGAGACCGACGCGGCGATCGCCGCGGCCGAGCGCGGCCGGACCGGCCTGGCGCGCGGTCGCCGCCGGCCGACCGTGGCCGGCTGCTGCGCCGGTTCTCCGAGCTCGGTCGACGACCACCTCGAGGAGCTGGCCCAGCTCGAGGTGCGCAACGCCGGCCACACCATCGGCAACGCCCGCTGGGAGGCGGGCAACGTCCGCGACGTGCTGGGCTACTACGCGGCCGCGCCGGAGCGGCTGTTCGGCCGGCAGATCCCGGTCGCCGGCGGCCTCGACGTGACGTTCAAGGAGCCGCTCGGCGTCGTCGGCATCATCGTGCCGTGGAACTTCCCGATGCCGATCGCCGGCTGGGGTTTCGCGCCCGCGCTGGCGGCCGGCAACACCGTCGTCCTCAAGCCGGCCGAGCTGACCCCGCTGACCGCGATCCGGCTCGGTGAGCTCGCCCTGGAGGCCGGGCTGCCCGAGGGCGTCTTCACCGTCATCCCGGGCAAGGGCTCGGTCGTCGGGCGAGCGGTTCGTCACCCACCCGGCGGTGCGCAAGGTCTGCTTCACCGGCTCGACCGCGGTCGGGCCAGCGCATCATGCGCGGCGCGCCGACCAGGTCAAGCGGGTCACCCTCGAGCTCGGGCGGCAAGAGCGCCAACATCGTCTTCGCCGACAGCGACCTCGAGCAGGCGGCGGCCACCGCGCCGTACGCCGTCTTCGACAACGCCGGGCAGGACTGCTGCGCGCGCAGCCGGATCCTGGTGCAGCGCAGCGTCTTCGACCGCTTCCTGGAGCTGCTCGAGCCGGCGGTGAAGGGGGTCGTGGTCGCTGACCCGGCGACGAGGCCGCCGAGATGGGCCGCTGATCAGCGCCGGCAGCGCGAGACGGTGCGCGTCGTACGTCGAGGACGTCGACCGAGCCGGTCGACGTCGCCTTCCGCGGGAGCGCGCCCGACGGGCCGGGCTACTGGTACCCGCCGACCGTCGTGCTGCCCAGGGCGCACGACCGACCGGGTCTGGCGGGAGGAGGTCTTCGGGCCGGTCGTCTCGGTGCTGCCGTTCGACGACGAGGCCGACGCGATCGCGATGGCCAACGACACGGAGTACGGCCTGTCCGGCTCGATCTGGACGCGCGACGTCGGCCGCGCCCTGCGGGTCGCGCGCGGCGTCGAGACCGGCAACCTGTCGGTCAACTCGCACTCTCCGTGCGCTACTCCACGCCGTTCGGTGGGTTCAAGCAGTCCGGCCTCGGCCGCGAGCTCGGCCCGGACGCGCTGGACGCGTTCACCGACGTCAAGAACGTCTTCATCACCACGACGAGCAGCTCCACGGACAGCTGAGAGGACTCACCATGGCAGGCAGGCTGGACGGCAAGGTCGCCGTCGTCACCGGGGGGTGCAGCGGCATCGGGCTGGCGACGGTGCGCCGGTTCGCCGAGGAGGGCGCCAAGGTCGTCATCGGCGACCTGGACGACGCGGCGGGGGAGGCGCTGGCCGCGGAGGTCGGCGGCGCCTTCGTCGCACTGCGACGTCACCGACAAGGACGAGGTCGACCGCGCTCTTCGCGACGGCCAAGGAGACGTACGGCAGCGTCGACATCGCGTTCAACAACGCCGGCATCTCGCCCGCCGGACGACGACTCGATCCTCGACACCGACCTCGACGCCTGGCGGCGGGTGCAGGAGGTCAACCTGACCAGCGTCTACCTGTGCTGCAAGGCCGCGCTGCCCTACATGCTCGAGCAGGGGCGGGGCTCGATCATCAACACGGCGTCGTTCGTCGCGGTGATGGGCGCGGCGACGTCGCAGATCTCCTACACGCGCCAGCAAGGGCGGCGTGCTGTCGATGTCCCGCGAGCTCGGGCGTGCAGTTCGCCCGCGAGGGCGTGCGGGTCAACGCGCTGTGCCCGGGCCCGGTCAACACCCCGCTGCTGCAGGAGCTGTTCGCCAAGGACCCGGAGCGGGCCGCCCGCCGGCTGGTGCACATCCCGGTCGGCCGGTTCGGCGAGCCGGAGGAGATCGCCAACGCCGTGCTGTTCCTGGCCAGCGACGAGTCCAGCTTCATCACCGCGTCGAGTTCCTGGTCGACGGCGGCATCAGCGGCGCCTACGTCACCCCGCTGTGAGGCCGCGCAGTGAGCACCGAGTCGACCGCGTCCCGTCATCGGGATCACCTGCTACGTCGAGCCGGCCACCTGGGGCGTCTGGCAGGACGTGCCGAGCGCGACGGTGCCGCACGCCTACGTCGCGCAGGTCGAGGAGGCCGGCGGGCTGGTCGCTCGTCATCCCGCCGCGCGCCGACGCCGACCCGACGCTGGCCGCGGAGGTCGCTGGCGCGGCTGGACGGGCTGATCATCGCCGGCGGCGCCGACGTCGAGCCGGCCCGCTACGGGCGCCGAGCGGCACCCGAGCGGTGCAGGAGTCGCGCGAGGACCGCGACGCAGGGAGCTCGCCCTCGCCACGGCCGCGGCCGAGCACGACCTGCCGCTGCTGGGCATCTGCCGCGGGATGCAGGTGATGGCCGTCGCGGCGGGCGGCGACCTCGAGCAGCACCTGCCGGACCTGGTCGGCACGACGACCACTCGCCCGCAGCCGGGCGTCTACGGCCAGCACGCGGTCAGCACGGTCGCCGGGCACCCGGCTGCACGCCCTGCTGGGCGACGACGACCGTGGTCGCGACCTACCACCACCAGGGGTGCTGACCCACCCCGGGTTCGTGCCGTCGGCCTGGGCCGACGACGGCACCCTCGAGGCGTTCGAGGACCCGGACGCGCCGTTCCGGCTCGGCGTGCAGTGGCACCCGGAGGTGGGCGACGACCCGCGGCTGTTCGACGCGCGCTGCGTGCGAGGCGGCCCGCGGCGGCATACCGCCAGTCCGGGCGTCCTGACCACGATGCGGACCGGGGGTTCAAGTGGCGGACAGCACGTGCCACAGTGAGCCCGTGACCTCCTGGCACGTGGCTACCACCATGGTGATTATCGACTAGCGCGACGAGACTCCTCTTGTCGCGCAGACCTCCCACACCCGGGGGGTCTTTTCGTTTGTGTGAGACACAGCGTGGCCACTGCCAGCACCACCCCCGCCGGGCAGAGGGCGCGACACCGGGGAGAATGACCACCAGGAACTGATGCCGACGGCGTCAGGCGACGTCACGACCGATGACGAGACCGATCCGACGAGGACACCGCGATGAGCGACCTGCACGTCTACGACACCACCCTGCGCGACGGTGCGCAGCAGGAGGGGCTCAACCTCTCGGTGTCGGACAAGCTCGCCATTGCGCTGCACCTCGACGAGCTCGGCGTGGGCTTCATCGAGGGCGGCTGGCCGGGCGCGAACCCGAAGGACACCGAGTTCTTCGCCCGCGCGCAGACCGAGCTGCAGCTGCGCAACGCCACCCTCGCGGCCTTCGGCGCGACCAGGCGGGCCGGCGGTAACGCGGCCGACGACCCGCTGGTCCGCGCCCTCGTCGACAGCCAGGCCCCCGTGGTCACGATCGTCGCGAAGTCCCACGTGCGACACGTGGAGTCGGCGCTGCGCACCACTGTCGAGGAGAACCTCGCCATGGTGCGCGACACGGTCTCCTTCCTCGCACGGTGAGGGACGACGCGTCTTCCTCGACGCGGAGCACTTCTTCGACGGGTATGCCGCGGACCGCGCCTATGCGCTCGAGGTGGTCCGTGCCGCGATGGAGGCTGGCGCAGAGGTCGTCGCGCTGTGCGACACCAACGGCGGCATGCTGCCCGACCAGATCGCCGACGTGGTGGCCGATGCCGTCGGCACCACGTCGGCGCGCGTCGGCATCCACTGCCACAACGACACCGGCTGCGCGGTGGCCAACTCGATGGCGGCGGTCGACGCCGGCGCGACCCACGTGCAGGGCACCATCAACGGCTACGGCGAGCGCACCGGCAACGCCGACCTGCTCACGGTCGTCAGCAACCTCCAGATCAAGCGGGGCCTGCCGCTGCTCGAGACCGGCCGGCTCCGGGAGGCCACCCGGATCGCGCACTCGATCGCCGAGATCACCAACGTGCCGCCCTACTCGCGCCAGCCCTACGTCGGAGCCAGCGCGTTCGCGCACAAGGCCGGTCTGCACGCCAGTGCCATCAAGGTCGACCCCGACCTCTACCAGCACACCGACCCGCAGCACGTCGGCAACGACATGCGGATGCTGGTGTCCGACATGGCTGGTCGCGCGAGCATCGAGCTCAAGGGCCGCGAGCTCGGCTACGACCTCGCCGGCGAGAACGACCTGCTCACCCGCGTCCTGGCCAGGGTGAAGGACCTCGAGCTGCGCGGCTACACCTTCGACGCCGCCGACGCGTCCTTCGAGCTGCTGCTGCGGCGCGAGGTCGAGGACGCGACGTTCGACTTCTTCGAGGTCGAGTCGTGGCGCGTGATCACCGACGCCCGCGGTGACGAGGACGCGTTGTCCGAGGCCACCGTCAAGGTGTTCGCCGGTGGAGAGCGCGTGGTCGCCACGGGCGAGGGGAACGGCCCAGTCAACGCCCTCGACCACGCCCTGCGCCGGGCCCTGGCACCGGCCTACCCCGAGCTCGACAAGCTCGAGCTGATCGACTTCCGCGTGCGCATCCTCGACGCCGCCCACGGCACCGACGCCGTCACCCGCGTGCTCATCGAGACGTCCGACGGCTCGACGTCGTGGGAGACCATCGGGGTCGCCGGCAACATCATCGAGGCGTCGTGGGAAGCCCTCGTCGACGGCGTCACCTACGGCTTGGTGCGCGCCGGCGTGCCTGTTCGATAGGCCCCATCCGCAAACGTCCTGTCGCGCAGGGGTTCGGGCCACCCGCTCCGGAGGGTCGGAGTATGCCGCGCGACCCGACCGGGCGGCATGCCCACTCAGCTGCCGGTGGAGGACGTGGTCGCGGCGCGTCCCTGCAACGAACCCTGCATGAGGCCGGGGAGCGCGGCCCGGTCTGCCTCGCCGGGCAGGCCCCAGCCTGCGTCGTAGCCGTAGACCTCGCGCAGTGACACGGCGCTGCGATGGCCGTCGAGGATCTCCACGTCGTCCGCCACGATCAGCCCGGGGTGGGCCACACCCACGGCTTCGGCCACCTCGAGCAGGTCACGCCGCAGGGTCTTGAGGTAGTTGGCAACGCGGACCGACTTCAGCGAAGGGTCGAGGCCGTGCGACAGCCAGGGGTCCTGGGTCGCGACACCGGTGGGGCAGCGGTCGGTGTGGCACTCCTGGGCCTGGATGCACCCCAGCGCCAGCATCGCCTCCCGGGCGACGTTGACCATGTCGCAGCCCAGCGCGAACGCGACGATCGCGTTGTCCGGCAGGCCGAGCTTGCCCGACCCGATGAAGACGACCCGGTCGCTGAGGCCGGCCTGCGCGAACAGGCTGTAGACCCGCGTGAAGGCCAGCCGGAACGGAAAGGCCACGCTGTCGCTGAAGATGAGTGGCGCCGCGCCCGTGCCACCCTCGCCGCCGTCGATCGTGATGAAGTCGACCCCTCGTTCGCCGCTGCGCATCGCCTCGACCAGCTCGTTCCAGAAACCGAGGTCGCCGACCGCCGACTTGATGCCGACCGGCAGCCCGGTCTCGGCGGCGATCCACTCCACGAAGTCGAGCATCGAGTCGACGTCGTGGAACTGTGCGTGCCGCGACGGCGACGCACAGTCCTTTCCCTCGGGTATGCCGCGGATGCCGGCGATCTCCGAGGTCACCTTCGCGCCGGGCAGCAGGCCGCCGAGGCCGGGCTTGGCCCCCTGGCTGAGCTTCACCTCGATCGCCCGGACGGGCGCACCGGCCGCGGTGGCCTTGAGCCGTTCCATGCTGAACGCGCCGTCCGCGTCACGACAGCCGAAGTAGGACGTGCCGATCTGCAGGACGAGGTCGCCGCCCTGCCTGTGGTGCTCGGACAAGCTGCCCTCGCCGGTGTTGTGCAGACAACCGGCCAGCTTCGCGCCGGCGTTGAGGGCCCGGATCGCGTTGCCCGACAAGGACCCGAAGCTCATACCGGAGATGTTCACGACCGACGCCGGACGGAACGCGTGGGCCCGGCCCCTTGCGGCGCCCATGACCTTGGCGCACGGGATCGGCATCTCGGCGCCCTTGGGTGGATGCGTCGCTGGAGCGATGTCGGCGAAGGTGCGGTGCTTGATGATCGGGTAGCCGCGCTCGTACTCCATGTCGTTGTCAGTGCCGAACCCGAAGTAGTTGTTCTCGAGCTTGGAGCTGGCATAGACCCACCGCCGCTGGTCCCGGCTGAACGGCCGCTCGTCGTCGTTGCCGGTGACGATGTACTGCCGCAGCTCCGGCCCGATCGACTCCAGCAGATAGCGGAAATGGCCGACGACGGGGAAGTTGCGCAGCAGTGAGTGCTTCTTCTGGCGCAGGTCCGCGACGGCGACACCGGCCACTCCAGCGAGGGCGGCGAGCGGCAGAGCGGCGGTCGACTTCTTCATGGGGCATGACTACACCCGCGGGGCACATCCGTCTCGCCAGAACGGGATGCGGTGGATCATCGGTCGGTGGGTCGTCAGTCGGTGCCGGACTCGATCGCAGCCCGGTCCAGCGCGTCATCGGCTGAGTCCGCCTGTGCCGCGCGCGGGTTCGAGGAGATGGCCTTGGCACCACCGGGCTCGAGCTCCCCCACGAGGTCCTGGTGACGCGAGACGAGCTGGCCCTGCGCGGCATACTGCTCCAGCTTGGCGCGCGAGTCCGCGATGTCGAGGTTGCGCATGGTGAGCTGGCCGATGCGGTCGACGGGGCCGAAGGCCGCCCCCTCGGTGCGCTCCATGGAGAGCTTCTCGGGGTGGTAGCTGAAGGCGGGGCCGGTCGTGTTGACGATCGAGTAGTCGTCGCCGCGGCGCAGCCGGACCGTGACCTCTCCCGTGACGACCGAGGCGACCCAGCGCTGCAGCGACTCGCGCAGCATGAGCGACTGCGGGTCGAGCCAGCGGCCTTCGTAGAGAAGGCGACCGAGGCGACGGCCCTCGGCGTGGTAGTTCGCGATGGTGTCCTCGTTGTGGATGGCGTTGAGCAGGCGCTCGTAGGTGATCCAGAGGAGGGCGAGACCGGGTGCTTCGTAGATGCCGCGGCTCTTGGCCTCGATGATGCGGTTCTCGATCTGGTCCGACATGCCCAGGCCGTGGCGTCCACCGACGGTGTTGGCCTCGTCGACCAGGGCTACTGCGTCGGGGAAGGTCCGGCCGTTGATGGCGACGGGTCGGCCCTGCTCGAAGCGCACGGTGACGTCCTCGGTGGCGATCGTGACCGACTCGTCCCAGAACGGCACGCCCATGATCGGCTCGACGATCTCCATGCTCTCGTCGAGGTGCTCCAACGTCTTCGCCTCGTGGGTGGCGCCCCAGATGTTGGCGTCGGTGGAGTAGGCCTTCTCGGTGCTGGCGCGGTAGGGGAGGTCGCGGGCGAGCAGCCACTCCGACATCTCCTTGCGGCCGCCGAGCTCGGTCACGAAGTCGGCGTCCAGCCACGGCTTGTAGATGCGCAGCGAGGGGTTGGCGAGCAGGCCGTAGCGGTAGAACCGCTCGATGTCGTTGCCCTTGTAGGTCGACCCGTCGCCCCAGATGTCGACACCGTCGTCCTTCATCGCCCGCACCAGCAGGGTGCCCGTGACGACCCGGCCCAGGGGAGTGGTGTTGAAGTAGGTCTTGCCGCCGCTGCGGATGTGGAAGGCGCCGCACGCGATGGCGGACAGGCCCTCCTCGACGAGGGCGGGTCGGCAGTCGACGAGTCGGGCGAGCTCGGCGCCATACTGACCTGCGCGCTCCGGGACCGTGTCGATCTCGGGCTCGTCGTACTGGCCGAGATTCGCGGTGTAGGTGCAGGGGATCGCCCCCTTCTCCCGCATCCAGGCAACGGCGACGGAGGTGTCCAGACCGCCGGAGAAGGCGATCCCGACACGCTCACCAACAGGCAGGGACGTCAGAACTTTCGACACGGTAGGTCAGCCTACGGGCCTCCCCGGGAACACGTGCACGGGTCCGGTCCGTGGCCCGTCGAGGACGTCTCACCGCCTCCGGGTTTGACATCGATATATCGACAGGTGCATCATTCGATATATCGACGACAGACTGTCGATCGTGCGCGAGAGAGCCGCCCATCCAGAGCGACGGCCCCCGCACCACCCACGCGTAGGAGTGAACCCATGAACCGCAGAAACCTGAACCCCCAGATGTCCCGCCCCCGCCGAGGGGGCCACGCCGGCCGAGGCCGGTCCATCGACGCCCAGCCCCGCCGCAGCCGCGGGCAGGACGACCAGTCCGGCCACGGACACCACGGCGGACCGCGCCGTGGTCGTGGCGCCTCTGTCAACGGACCCGGTGCCGGCTTCGGACCCGGTGCCGGCTTCGGGCCCGGTGCCGGCTTCGGACCCGGCTTCGGCGAAGGCCGAGGACCCCGTGGCGCAGGCCGCGGGCCCCGACGCGGCCGACGCGGCGACGTCCGTCGCGCGATCCTGGCGCTGCTCGCCGAGGAGGCGATGAACGGCTACGGCATCATCACCGCCATCGCCGAACGCTCTGACGGCTCCTGGCGCCCCGGCCCCGGCTCGGTCTACCCCGCCCTGCGCTCGCTCGACGAGGAGGGCCTGATTGCCCCCGACGAGTCCGACGACGACCCCCGTCGCAAGGTGTTCGCGCTCACCGACGACGGTCGCGCCTACGCCGAGGCCCATGGTGACGAGCTCGCCCAGGCCTTCGTCGACGCGACCACGCCGCGCCGTGGCTTCCGCGAGATGCGTCGTGAGATCGGCCAGCTCGTCGTTGCGGTCGAGCAGGTGGTCCTCGCGGGCCAGCCGGCCCAGCTCGACGCCGCACAGCGGGTGCTCGCAGACGCCCGTCGCTCGCTCTACCGCATCCTCGCGGAGGACGAGCCCGGCAGCGCCGCCGCCGCTCCGGACTCGGACGCCGATGGCGCAGCCAACCCGGCCGATCCCACCGGCGGCGCCGTTTCCGCCGAGTAGCCACCATCGATCGTGTCCAGGGCCTGCAGGAGTCGCTCCCGCAGGCCCTGGCCGCGCGTCGCGAAGTCGCGCTGCGCGGCGGCATACTCCGCTCGTCCCTGGGGTGTCTCGATGGCGACGGGGAGGTAGCCCAGCGCGCTCAAGTCGTAGGGCGAGGCACGCATGTCGAGTCTGCGGATCTCCCGGGCGAGGTCGAAGCAGTCCATCGCCAGCGTGCTCGGGACTGCGGGGGAGAGCTTCATGGCCCACTTGTAGAGGTCCATCCCGGCGTGCAGGCAGCCCGGCTGCTCGAGCGCGACCTGGCTCTCGCGGGTCAGCTGGAGCAGGTTCAGGGACCGCGCCGGAGGCGTGTAGAAGCGGAACGCGTCGTAGTGGGTGCACCTGATCTGCAGGCCGTCGACGACCTCGTCGGTGCCTGCCGCCCCGAGCCGCAGCGGCCACGCGGAGTGCCGCACCTCCTCGGGTGAGAGGCGGTAGACCATCGCCCACTCGTGCAGTCCGAAACACCCGAGCTGCGCCGGCCGCGACCTCGTCGCCGACACCAGTCGGCGCACGAAGTCGACTGTGCCACCTCGCGATTCGAGGTATGCCGCGACGTCCAGCTGGGTGCCGCCGTCCAGCTCGCGGTAGAACCGCCAGCCACCGCGGTCGAGCTGGGTGGCTCCCTCGAGGAGCACGCCCGGTCCGGGGTGCCAGCGACGCAGCTGGGACGGCTTGAACGGGTAGTAGGTGAAGAGGAAGTCCTCCACCGGGTGGGATGTGCCGGCCTGTCGCCGCGCGCGGTGCCCGGCGGTCGCGGCGTCGACTCGACGGGCGTGGTCGGCCTCGAGGGCTTGCCACGTCGCCTGGTCCAGCGTCCGGGTATCCATCGCAGAAGAGGGTAGCCCGGCCCGTCGGCACTCATCCCGGCGTGACAGCGTTGAGCGGAAGGACCACCACGGACCAGGAGGAGCCATGACGCGTCGCGCCGTCGTCGCACTCCTCGCAGCCCTCGCAGTGCTTCTGGTCGGGGGTGGCGTGGTGGCCCTCGCCGGATGGGGGCGAGGCGACTCCACGCAGAGCCCCGACTCCAGGCCCACCCGGTCCGCGCACCCGCCCGACCCCACCTCGACCGGCGCTGCGTCGACCGTTACCGCGTCCCCGGACACCACTGGCGGTGGCAGCGCGGGACCGAGCTCTGCGGGGTCCGGCTACTACCTCGCGCTCGGTGACTCCCTCGCGACCGGTTTCCAGCTGGGGGCGGACCACCGCACCGAAGGGTATGCCGGCCCGGTGCGTACCTCCGTGCAGAAGCGCAACGGTGCGACCGCCCTGGTGAACCTCGGCTGCTCGGGCGAGACCACCTCGTCGATGCTCGAGGGAGGCACCTGCAGCTACGCGGAGGGCTCGCAGCTGGAGCAGGCCGAGCAGTTCCTGCGCGAGCACGCGGACGACACCCATCTGGTGACCCTCGACATCGGGGGCAACGACGTCGCGCGCTGTGGCTTCGAGGGGCTCAAGGGGGAGTGCACCAAGCCGGCCCTGGCGACCCTGTCGACCAACCTGCCGAAGATCACCAGCCGCCTTCGGGCGGCAGGACCTGACGTGCAGATCGTGCTGCTGAACTACTACGACCCGTTCCTGGTCCTCGACCTCATGGGCAGCTCGGGGCTGGGGCAGAAGTCGGTGGCCGAGCTGGCCAAGCTCAACGTCGCGATCGAGCGCAGCGCGAAGGCGAGCGGGGCCACCGTGGCGGACGTCGCCGCGGCGTTCCAGACGACCGTGAAGACGCCCGTGGCGGTCAACGAGGTCGGGTCCGTCCCGACGAACCTCGCCCGCATCCTCCAGTGGACGTGGATGACCCCGCCCCGTTTCGACTTCCACGCGAACGACGCCGGCTATGCCGTGATGGCGCGGGCGGTGCAGGCGCAGCTGCGCTGAGCAGCGCCATCAGGACACGGCGGAGGGTGGAGGAGGCGACCGCTGCGTGACGACACGGCCAGTACCCGTGTCGTCGCGCAGCGGCCGCCTCGCCCGTGGGTGGGCGGCTCACGAACGCGCTGCGGCGTCGTGCAGGACGCGGTCCCAGTCGTGGTCGAGGTCGGTGAAGGCGATGCTGGCGTCGGCACCGTGGGGAGCACGGGGCAGCCCGAAAGTGCGTCGGTGGTTGCGCTCCAGTGCGTACACGAGAGCGGAGACGAAGGCCAGGAGCAGGATGATGGTCATGGCTGTAATCATGCGCGCGCCAGGAATCAGCCACGAGTGGCAGAACTGACGTGCAGAGCAGATTTTCTGCCATACTGGCGTCATGGCCCTGACCACCATCGCTGCGTTGATCACCGACCCGGTTGCCATGTTCGAGACCGCCATCGCATGCGAGGTGTTCGGCCTGGACCGCACCGACGACGGAGTGCCGAAGTTCACCTTCATGATGTGCGGGGAGACCGCCGGTGTCCCGGTCCCGACCACGAGCGGCGGCGCACTGATCCCCACGCACCAGTGGCAGGACGCCCTCGAGGCCGACCTCGTCGTGATGCCCGCGGGCGGTGTCCGCGACGTCTATCCCGAGGAGCTGCTCGACGTGATCCGGGGCGCCCACGCCCGCGGCGCGACGATCCTGTCCATCTGCACGGGCTCGTTCATCCTCGGCTCGACGGGACTGCTCGACGGCCTCACGGCGGTCACCCACTGGCGCTACGCCGACGCATTCGCCACGAGGTTCCCCAAGACCCAGGTGACGATGGACGTGCTCTACGTCGACCACGGTCAGATCGTCACCGGCGCAGGCACGGCCGCGGGCATCGACGCGGTGCTCCACATCGTGCGTCGCGAGCTGGGGTCGACGGTCGCGACCCGGATAGCGCGGCGCATGGTCGTCCCCCCGCAGCGCGACGGCGGCCAGCGCCAGTACGTCGAGGCGCCGTTGCCAGAGGCCGACTGCGAGAGCATGCAGCCGGTGCTCAACCACATCACCGACAACCTCGACGCCCCCCACACCGTCCCGGACCTCGCCCGCCTGGCGATGATGTCCGAACGCACCTTCGCGCGCCGGTTCGTCGCCGAGACCGGCACCACACCGCACAAGTGGCTCGTCCAGCAGCGGGTGCTCCGGGCCCGCGAGCTGCTGGAGCAGACCGACCTCCCCGTCGAGTCGGTGGCCTCGCACAGCGGGTTCGGCTCGGCGGCCCTGCTTCGCACCCATTTCCAGACCGTCGTCGGCACCAGCCCCCAGCGCTACCGCAGGGAGTTCTCGGCGCGCTGACCGGGCCGTTAGGGTCGACCCGTGCGCATCGCGAGATACACGACAGGTGAGGACCCCTCCTACGGCATCGTCGAGGGGGAGCCGGGCCGCGAGTTCATCGCGCAGGTCCAGGGCGACCCGCTCCACCAGCCCCTGGTGCTCACGGGCGAGCAGGTGGCCCTCGATGACGTCCGGCTGCTCGCACCGGTCATCCCGCGCAGCAAGGTGATCGGCATCGGCCGCAACTACGCCGACCACGCCAAGGAGATGGGCGGTGAGCCGCCGGCCCAGCCGCTCATGTTCCTCGTGCCCAACACGGCGGTGGTGGGCCCGGGCGACCCTGTCGTGATGCCGGCGGGTGCCGACGAGATCTCCTACGAGGGCGAGCTCGCGGTCGTGATCGGACGGATCGCCAAGGACGTGCCCAAGGAGCGCGTCCATGAGCTCGTCTACGGCTACACCTGCGCCAACGACGTCACGGCCCGCGACTGGCAGCGCGGCGACGGCCAGTGGGCCCGGGCCAAGGGCTTCGACACGTCCACGCCGCTCGGGCCGTGGATCAGCACCGAGCTCGACGTCAGCGACCTGCGCATCCAGAGCCGGCTCGACGGCGAGACCCGTCAGGACGGCACCACTGCCGACATGATCTTCGACGTGGAGACCCTGGTCTCCTACGTCAGCAAGGCGTTCACTCTCCTGCCCGGCGACGTCATCCTCACGGGCACACCAGCCGGTGTGGGGCTCGTGGAGCCCGGCCAGCGGGTCGACGTCGAGATCGAAGGCATCGGGACGCTCACCAACACCTTCGTGCGCCGCTGAGGCGAGGTATGCCGCTGGGTCTCGAGGGCCTCGCAGGGAGGCCGGCCACGCGGCATACAGCCAGACGGTGGGTGGTCCCTAGAATCGGGGCACCATGACTGAGAAGCCCACCACCGCACCCCGCCTCCGCGTCGCGCCGTCGCCCACCGGCGACCCGCACGTCGGCACCGCGTACATGTCGCTGTTCAACCTCGCGTTCGCGCGCCAGAAGGGCGGCTCGTTCGTGCTGCGCATCGAGGACACCGACCGGGCGCGGTTCCGCGAAGACAGCGAGCAGCAGGTCTTCGACACGCTGCACTGGCTCGGGCTGCAGTGGGACGAGGGGCCGGACGTGGGCGGTCCGTTCGCGCCCTACCGGCAGTCGGAGCGGCTCGACACCTACCGTCCCTACGTCGAAAGGCTGCTGGCCGAGGGCAAGGCCTACCACTGCTGGTGCTCCACCGAGCGCCTGACGCAGATGCGCGAGATGCAGCAGAAGCTCAAGCAGCCCACCGGTTACGACCGGCTCTGCCTCGGCAAGACCCGCGAGGAGCGGGCCGAGCTGCCGGGGTTCTCCGAGACGCCAGTCGTCCGGATGCTCATCCCCGACGACGCGCCACTGCAGTTCGACGACCTCATCCGCGGGCGGGTGTCGGCGCCGAGGCCGGACGACCAGGTGATCCTCAAGGCCGATGGGTTCCCGACCTACCACCTCGCCGTCGTCGTCGACGACCACGAGATGGGCATCACCCACGTCGTGCGCGGCGAGGAGTGGATCTCCAGCACCCCCAAGCACATCCTGCTCTACCAGTGGCTCGGGCTGGAGCCGCCGGCCTTCGCGCACATGCCGCTGCTGCGCAACACCGACAAGTCCAAGATCTCGAAGCGCAAGAACCCGGCCGCCCGGCTGACGTGGTTCAAGGAGCAGGGCTACCTGCCCGAGGCGCTGGTGAACTTCCTCGCCCTGCTTGCCTATCCGCCGAAGGAGGGCGCCGACGGCGAGGACGTGGAGGTCTTCACGTTCGAGGAGTTCAGCGAGGACTTCGAGTGGACCAAGGTCAACCCGGTCGGACCGATCTTCGACCTCAAGAAGCTCGAGTGGCTCAACGGCGTCTACATCCGGCAGCTCGAGGTCGGCGAGCTGGCTTCGCGCCTGCTGCCATACCTGCAGCAGGACGGCGTGCTGTCCGACAACCCGAGCCTGGGCCAGCTCGCCCGGCTGCGCAGCGTGACCGAGCTGATCCAGACCCGGATGGCGCTGCTCTCCGAGGCCAGTGCCCTCGTCGGGCCGTTCTACGCGGCCGACGACCAGATCGAGATCGCGGACGACGCGCGCGCCCAGCTCAAGGACGACGCCGGCGAGGTGCTCGGGGCGGCGATCAAGGCCCTCGAGGACGTCGACGACAGCAGGAGCGGGGTGCTCGGCTCGGAACGCGGCTGGACCGCCCCCGTGATCGAGGCTGCCCTGCGCTCGGCCATCGTCGAGGGGATGGGCATCAAGCCGAAGTTCGCGTTCGGGCCGCTGCGCACGGCCGTCTCCGGCCAGCGGATCAGCCCGCCCCTGTTCGAGTCGATGGAGATCCTCGGCAAGACCTCCACGCTGGCCCGACTGCGTCGGCTGCACGACGAGCTTGCCTAGGGGGAGGTGGAGCCACGAGCCCGGTGGTCCGGGTCGGACGGCTCGGCTAGCGTCGAGACATGACGATCCGCGAGGGCAGCACGGTGACGTGGAAGTGGGGCGCCGCGACGGCGACCGGCAAGGTCACGGCGATCCACCGGGAGCGGGTGACCCGCACCATCGAGGGCGCGACCATCACCCGCAACGCGACACCCGATGAGCCGGCCTACGAGATCGAGCAGGAGGACGGGTCGCGAGTGCTGAAGTCGGCCAGCGAGCTGGACAGGGCCTGACCCGGCTGGGCCGGCACGAGCCGATTTGGGTAGGTGACCGAGGGGCCGGTAGTATCGCGTCTCGGTTCACTCCCATGAAGGCCTTCGGGCGCGCTGGAAGTGATACCCCCTTGGGGTATGGTGTAATTGGCAACACTACGGTTTCTGGTACCGTCATTCTAGGTTCGAGTCCTGGTACCCCAGCTCAGGCGCAAGCCCTTGTGGCACACGCCGATTCGGAGAAATCCACCACCTGCCGGTATGGTTCTCTCCGCTGCCCGCGCACTGCAGAGTGCACGGGCGACCAGCTAGGGCCCCGTTGTGTAGCGGCCTAGCACGCCGCCCTCTCAAGGCGGTAGCGCGGGTTCGAATCCCGTCGGGGCTACCAGCAGAAGCCTCCGTCCACGGACGGGGGCTTCTCTCGTGTCCGGGCTGCTCAGGCCCGGCTGCTCACGTGCTCCTGGGCCAGCCGGCGCAGTGCCGCGAGGACCGGGTCGACGAGGACCGTGCCGGCCACCACCCGGTGCAGGGCGGCGGCCAGGTCGTCGCGCGGGACCGCCGCGACGTCGACCTCCGCGATGCCCTCGGTGGCTCGCGCATACGCCGTCAGCGACGCACTCTCGAGGGGCACACCCGCCGACCTCGCGGCCGTGATGGCGCCAGTGAGCGAGCGCAGTGCGGGGGAGTCGGGCGAGACGTGCCAGCCGAGCTCCTCGAGCAGCCCGAGCACCTCGTCACTGGCAGGGACCTCAGCATGCGTGGCAGGCAGGGCGTACTGCGCCTTTCCCAGCAGGTCGTGCCGCGAGGTCGGCGGCGAGTCGAGCGCCTCGACCACGCGCTTGCTCTCGGCCACCGAGACGCCCGCGTCGATGAGTGCGCGGATCAGCCGCACCCGCTGCAGGTGTGCCTCCGAGTAGTCCGCGCGTGTCGCGCCCAGGCTCTCGCCCGCCGGGACCAGGCCCTCGCGCAGGTAGTACTTGAGGGTCGCGACGGTCGTGCCGCTGCGTTCGGACAGCTCGGACAGCCTCATGGATAGTCACACTACCCACGGCAAGGGTATGCCGCGTGGCCGGCTCGGCCACGCGGCATACCTCGCGATGCGGCCCGGGCTGCGGTGGAGCTCAGGCGTGGTTCTGCTGCTGCTGCTGCGCGTGGTGCCGCGCGAGCACCTCGGTGAGCTTGTTGGCGCCGGCGATCACGGTGGCCGCGTGCAGCCGGCCGGGCTGGCGCGAGAGCCGCTCGATCGGGCCGGAGATGGAGACGGCGGCGACGACTCGGCCGGACGGGCCGCGGACGGGCGCGGACACGGACGCGACACCCGCCTCGCGCTCGCCGACGCTCTGGGCCCAGCCCCGACGACGGACGCCGGACAGGGTGGTCGCGGTGAACTTGGCGCCGTGCAGGCCGCGGTGCAGGCGGTCGGGCTCCTCCCACGCGAGCAGCACCTGGGCGGCCGACCCGGCCAGCATCGACAGGGTCGCGCCGATCGGGATGGAGTCTCGCAGGCCGACCGGGCGCTCGGCAGCCGAGACGCAGATGCGGTGGTCGCCCTGCCGGCGGAACAGCTGGGCGCTCTCGTTGGTGTGGTCGCGCAGCGCGCCCAGCACGGGACCGGCAGCTGCCAGCAGACGGTCCTCGCCCGCAGCGGCGGCGAGCTCGGCCAGTCGCGGGCCCAGCACGAAACGACCCTGCAGGTCGCGGGTGACGAGGCGGTGGTGCTCGAGGGCGACGGCCAGCCGGTGGGCCGTGGGTCGGGCGAGACCGGTCGCGGTGACGAGCTGGGCGAGGGTCGACGGCCCGGCCTCGAGGGCGCCCAGGACGATGGCTGCCTTGTCGAGAACGCCGACTCCACTGGTTGTGTCCATGGGATGATATTGACGTCTCATTCGCTGAGACGCAAATCCGTGGGTGTGTCCTGCGTGCGAACCTCGGATCGGAGCACGGTGCCGTGCTCAGCCCGGGCCGTGCCACAGTCCGCGAAGCAGATGAGTCCGCACGAAGAACAGCAGGCAGAACAGAAGGTGGGAGACGTGTCAGGAACGCTGGCCGAGAAGGTCTGGGATGCGCATGTCGTCCGGCGCGCCGAGGGCGAGCCGGACCTGCTCTACATCGACCTCCACCTGATCCACGAAGTGACCTCACCGCAGGCCTTCGACGGTCTTCGGCTGGCCGGACGCACGGTCCGCCGCCCCGACCTCACCCTCGCCACCGAGGACCACAACGTCCCCACGACGCCCGGCCCGATCACCGACCTGGTGAGCAAGACCCAGGTCGACACGCTCCGCCGCAACTGCGAGGAGTTCGGCGTCCGGCTCTTCCCGATGGGCCACGCCGAACAGGGCATCGTCCACGTCGTCGGTCCACAGCGAGGCCTGACCCAGCCGGGCATGACCATCGTCTGCGGCGACTCGCACACCTCGACCCACGGCGCGTTCGGTGCCCTGGCCTTCGGCATCGGCACCTCCGAGGTCGAGCACGTGCTGGCGACCCAGACGCTGCCGCTCAAACCGTTCAAGACGATGGCGGTCAACGTCGAGGGCGAGCTCCAGCCCGGCGTGACCGCCAAGGACATCACGCTGGCCGTCATCGCCAAGATCGGCACCGGCGGCGGTCAGGGCTACGTCCTGGAGTACCGCGGCAGCGCCATCCGCGCGCTGTCCATGGAGGCCCGGATGACGGTCTGCAACATGTCGATCGAGGCGGGTGCCCGTGCCGGCATGATCGCTCCGGACCAGACGACGTTCGACTACCTCGAGGGTCGCGAGCACGCCCCGACCGGCGCCGACTGGGATGCCGCCGTCGCCGACTGGAGCAGGTTGCGCAGCGACGACGACGCTGTCTTCGACGCCGAGGTCGACCTCGACGCCAACACCCTCACGCCGTTCGTCACCTGGGGCACCAACCCCGGACAGGGACTGCCGCTCGGAGAGTCCGTGCCCGACCCCGAGACGATGGGCGACGACAACGAGAAGGCTGCCGCGCAGCACGCGCTCGACTACATGGGCCTGACTGCCGGCACGCCGCTGCGCGAGATCCGGGTCGACACCGTGTTCGTCGGCTCCTGCACCAACGGCCGGATCGAGGACCTGCGTGCGGCCGCCGAGGTCGTCAAGGGCCACAAGGTCGCCGACGGCGTGCGGATGCTCGTCGTGCCGGGCTCGGCACGGGTCCGCCTGCAGGCCGAGGAGGAGGGCCTGGACAAGGTGTTCACCGCGGCCGGCGCGGAGTGGCGCCTCCCGGGGTGCTCGATGTGCCTGGGCATGAACCCCGACCAGCTCGCCCCCGGCGAGCGCAGCGCCTCGACCTCCAACCGCAACTTCGAGGGCCGACAGGGCAAGGGCGGGCGCACCCACCTGGTCAGCCCGCTCGTCGCGGCAGCCACCGCCTTGCGCGGCACGCTTGTCCAGTCCGGCCGACCTGGTGGACCTGGTCCCGGCCGGCGCCTCCGAGGGGAGCAAGTGATGGATGCGTTCACGACCCACACCGGCATCGGGGTCCCGCTTGCGGCGCAGCAACGTCGACACCGACCAGATCATCCCGGCGGTCTACCTCAAGCGGGTGACGCGCACCGGCTTCGAGGACGGCCTGTTCGCCGCGTGGCGCAAGGACGAGACCTTCATCCTCAACAACCCGTCGTATGCCGCAGGCTCGGTCCTCGTCGCCGGCTCCGACTTCGGGACCGGCTCCTCACGCGAGCACGCCGTGTGGGCCTTGCTGAACTACGGCTTCCGGGTGGTGCTGTCCTCGCGCTTCGCCGACATCTTCCGCGGCAACAGCGGCAAGCAGGGGTTGCTCACCGCGCAGGTGGCCCAGGACGACATCGAGCTGATCTGGAAGTACCTGGAGAACGAGCCGGGCTCCTCGGTCACTGTCGACCTGGTGTCGCGGACCGTCACGGCGGGCGACATCGTGGCGCCGTTCGAGGTCGACGACTACACCCGCTGGCGGCTGCTCGAAGGGCTCGACGACATCAGCCTGACGCTGCGCCACGAGCAGGTCGTGACCGACTTCGAGAGCCGCCGCCCGGCATACAAGCCCTCCACCACCGTGGCCTGACGCGCCCGGCGCGCCGATGTGGCGCAATTTCCCTCGATCCGCGCACGGGGGCATGCGGATCCGGCCTGGGACGGGCCTGGCGCGGGGCGCTGGATCCGTGTCCGGCGGTGGCCTCGGCCACTGGCGATAGCACGAAAACTGTTGGCCTGCAACGGTTCTGACTGTCGGTACCTGTCTTGTCGACTCCTGTCGCGTGAGGGGTCCCGGTCGAGGCGGCAAGCCCTTTCGGCGTTGCTTCTGCCGACGCAATCCGTTGCGACACAACAGATCGGGCGCGCGGGATGGTGGACTAGCACGCGCAACCGCCCTAACGTCAGACCCAAGTCGGGCATTGGCTCGGCGGCTCACCTCGTCGGGCTAAGGGGCTCGGCGTCACCAACCCTGTGGAGGGGAAGACGTGAACAAGGCAGAACTGATCAAGGAGCTGGAGAGTCGCTTGGGCAGCCGCAAGGCAGCCAGCGACGCACTGACGGCAGTCGTGGATGTGATCATCCGCGAGGTCGCCAAGGGCGGCAGCGTCGCCATCACCGGCTTCGGAACGTTCGAGCAGGCCGCCCGCGCCGCGCGCACCGGGCGCAACCCGCGCACCGGCGCCAGCGTGAAGATCAAGAAGACCGTGGTGCCCAAGTTCCGCGCCGGGCTCTGCGTTCAAGGACGTCGTCAAGAACCCGCGCTCGCTCCCGAAGGCGGCTGTGGCCGGTGCCCGTGCCGCCGCAGGAACGGCCACCAAGGCGGCTGCTGACCGGCGCCGCGAAGGCTGCTCCCGCGAAGAAGGCGGCACCGGCGAAGAAGGCTGCCCGCGAAGAAGGCGGCACCCGCGAAGAAGGCGGCTCCCGCCAAGAAGGCGACCGCGAAGAAGACAGTCGGCCAAGAAGGCGGCACCCGCGAAGAAGGCGGCACCGGCGAAGAAGGCGACCGCGAAGAAGACAGTCGACCAAGAAGGCGGCACCGGCCAAGAAGGCGACTGCCAAGAAGGCCACCGCCAAGAAGGCGGCACCGGCCAAGAAGGCGACTGCCACGAAGGCGACTGCCAAGAAGGCCACCACCAAGAAGGCGGCACCGGCCAAGAAGGCGACTGCCAAGAAGGCGACTGCCAAGAAGGCCACCGGCCAAGAAGGCGACGACCAAGCGCGCGGCCAAGAAGGCCTAGCCCACACCGGGCCAGATCCATCGGCTCCGCGATCGGAGGCCGGCATCCCTCGGGGTGTCGGCCTCCATCGCGCTCGGCCCCTGCCCAGGGGGAGTCCATGGCGCGGAGCAGCTGCCCACGCGGACTCCATCGCACCGTGGGATGGGCATGGTGGGATGCTTGGCCCCATGGCAGACATCCTCACCGTGAATGGCGGCGTACCGCTGGTCGGCGACATCGAGGTCAGGGGTGCGAAGAACCTGGTCTCCAAGGCGATGGTGGCCGCACTGCTCGCGGAGGGGCCCTGCCGGCTGCGGGGCGTCCCCGAGATCTCCGACGTCAAGATCGTGTCGGGACTGCTCGAGCTGCACGGCGTCAAGATCGACTCGACCGACCGCGACGGTGAGCTGCTTCTCGACCCGACCAACGTCGAGCAGGCTCACGTCGCCGACATCGACGCCCACGCCGGGTCGTCGCGGGTGCCGGTGCTGCTGTGCGGCCCGCTGCTGCACCGCCTGGGTGAGGCGTTCATCCCCGACCTCGGGGGCTGTCGCATCGGTGAGCGACCGATCAACTACCACCTCGACGTGCTGCGGCAGTTCGGTGCGGACGTCCAGAAGCGCCCTGAGGGCCTGCGCCTCACCGCACCCGACGGGCTGCGCGGCACGCGCATCAAGCTGCCCTACCCGAGCGTCGGCGCCACCGAGCAGGTCCTGCTCACGGCGGTCCGTGCCCAGGGGGTCACCGAGCTGCGCAACGCCGCGGTCGAGCCGGAGATCCTCGACCTCATCGCGGTGCTGCAGAAGATGGGCGCCATCATCAGCGTCGAGACCGACCGCGTCATCAGGATCGAGGGCGTCGACCGGCTCGGCGGCTACGACCACCTCGCCATCCCCGACCGGATCGAGGCAGGCTCCTGGGCCTGCGCGGCCCTCGCGACCAAGGGCGACATCTACGTCCGGGGCGCACAGCAGCTCGCGATGATGCCGTTCCTCAACGTCTTCCGGAAGATCGGTGGCGACTTCGACATCGACGACGAAGGCATCCGGTTCTGGCACGCCGGGGCACGGCCCTGAAGTCGCTGGTGCTGGAGACCGACGTGCACCCCGGCTTCATGACGGACTGGCAGCAGCCGCTGGTGGTGGCGCTGACCCAGACCGCGGGACTGTCGATCGTCCACGAGACCGTCTACGAGAACCGGCTCGGTTTCACCGAGGCGCTGGGCGAGATGGGCTCGGTCATCCAGCTCTACCGCGAGTGCCTGGGTGGCTCACCCTGCCGGTTCGGGCGGGCCAACTTCCAGCACAGCGCCGTGATCTCCGGACCGACACCGCTCAAGGGTGCCGAGATCACCGTGCCCGACCTGCGAGGTGGCTTCAGCTACCTCATCGCCGCGCTCGCGGCCGAGGGCCAGTCCAAGGTGCACGGCATCGAGCTCATCTACCGCGGCTACGAGCGGTTCTCGGAGAAGCTCGACGCCCTTGGTGCCGACTACGAGGTCGGCTGACGCCCGGCTCGTCCATCGGGATGCACCGGGGGCGTGACGGTCAGCCGATCCGCTGGTCGTCGCCGATCCCGACGATCCACAGCCTCGTGATGCGGGGCCCGTCGCCCACGTCGACGCTGAGGCGCTGACCCGGTCGCAGGTGCCGCAACGCACTGCGCTCGAACACCTCGCTCGTGAACGTCACCTCGACGCCGTCGTCGAGCAGGGCCGAGCCCGCGCCGGAGGCCTCGTCGAAGGTGTGCACGCTCGCCTGCATGGGCGGCAGCGTAGTCGCCGCGGCCAGCACCTGCCGGGTGGCCGGGCCGACACCGAGCTCGAGCGCGAGCCGGAGGGCACGGTCGTCGTCGACGTCGGTGCGCAGCCGGGGCAGGTCGAGGTCGAGCAGCCGGTGGCCGGCCGCCCGGTGCCGCGCCGCGGAGCCCTCACCGAATGCGGGCGTCAGGGAGTCGCCCTCGAGGGCGGTGAGCAGGACCGTGCCCGTCCCGGCAGCGTCGGGCACCACTGCCTGGGGGTATGCCGCCGCGGCGCCGAGTGCCGCCGCCAGGTCGCCCGCGCGCAGCGCCGGCAGGTCGCCGAGCAGGACGGCCACGGGGGAGCCGGGAGCCTCGCCCAGCACGTGGTCGCGGCCGGCGCCGACCGCCGCGTTCAGCCCGGCACCTGGGTCGGCCACGACGGTGGCTCCGAGGTCGCGGGCCAGCTCGCGCACGCGCCGGTCGGCCGTCACGACGACGACCCGGCCCGGCGGCATACTCGCGCAGCAGGCGGTGAGACAGTCGGTGGCGAGGGCGAGGGCCAGCTCTTCCCGGCCGACTCCGCGAGGCGGGTGCAGCCGTGACTTGGCGGTCGCCCCACCCTTGACGGGGACGACGAGGTGCCAGTCGGGGTTGGAGGTCATTGCGACGATCGTCCCAGTGCTGGCGCGGTTGCTCGACACCGACCCCGGGAGCCGCGAGGATGCACATTCACACGCTTCCCGTCGATATGGAGACCACGTGACCGCCAGCGGCACACGAGCTCTGCCCTTCGCATACCGGTTCGTCGTCGCGATCCTGCGTCCGCTGCTGATGGTCCTCACCAAGCGCGACTGGCGGGGTGCGGAGAACCTGCCCGCGACGGCTGGGTTCGTGGCCGCACCCAACCACCTCTCCTACGTCGACCCCCTGTCGTTCGCCCACTTCCTCGTCGACCACGACCGTCCGCCCTTCTTCCTCGGCAAGGAGGGCGTCTTCCGCATCCCCGTGGTCGGGGCGATCCTGCGCGGGGCGGAGCAGATCCCGGTCTACCGCAACACCGGGCAGGCGGCTGACGCCTTTCGCGCAGCGGTCGCGGCCGTGGAGTCCGGCAAGTGCGTGGGGGTCTACCCCGAGGGCACGCTGACGCGCGACCCGGACATCTGGCCGATGATCGGCAAGACCGGCGCGGCCCGCATCGCCCTGGCGACCCGGTGCCCCGTGATCCCGGTCGCCCAGTGGGGTCCGCAGGAGATCCTCGCGCCCTACGGCAAGCGTGCTGCACCTGTTGCCACGCAAGACGATGCATGTCACTGCCGGGCCGCCTGTCGACCTGAGCGACCTCTACGACAAGCCCCTGACCGGCGCTCTGCTGCGCGAGGCGACCGACCGGATCATGGCCGCGATCACCGCGCAGCTGGAGACGATCCGGGGTGAACAGGCACCCGCCGAACGCTTCGACTCCCGCAAGCACGGACTGCCGGAGACGGGCAACTTCCGCCGCAAGCAAGGGGACGAGCGCATGACGACGGCTGCGGTGTTCGGGACCGGCAGCTGGGGGACTGCCTACGCCTCGGTGCTCGCCGACGGTGGCACGACGGTGCGCATGTGGGGTCGGCGCCAGGAGGTGGTCGACCAGATCAACGCCGGGTGCAACACCGACTACCTGCCCAACCTGGCGCTGCTCGTCCGTCGATCTCGGCCACCCACGACCCCGCCGAGGCGGCTGATGGCGCGGACATCATCGTCCTGGCGGTGCCCGTCCCAGACCCTGCGGGCCAACCTCGGCGACAGTGGGGTGCCGCCCTCGGTGACACGGCGGCGGTGGTGTCGCTGATGAAGGGTGTCGAGCTGGGCACCACCAAGCGGATGAGCGAGGTCATCGCCGAGGCGGGCGGGGTCGCGCACGGAGCGCATCGTCGTCGTCTCGGGCCCCAACCTCGCCAAGGAGATCGCGCTCAGGCAGCCGGCAGCCAGCGTCGTCGCCTGCATCGACGAAGCCGTCGCGAACCGGGTCGCGGAAGCCTCCAACCCGACCTACTACCGCCCCTACACCTCGACCGACGTGGTCGGCACCGAGATCAGCGGGGCGGTCAAGAACGTCATCGCGCTGGCGGTCGGCATGGCCGAGGGCCTCGGCATGGGTGACAACTCCAAGGCCTCGATCATCACCCGCGGCCTCGCCGAGACCACCCGGCTGGGCATGGCACTGGGGGCCGACGTGATGACCTTCGCCGGGTTGGCCGGCGTCGGCGACCTCATCGCCACCTGCATGTCACCGCTGTCGCGCAACCACACCTTCGGGGTCAACCTGGGCAAGGGAATGAGCGTCGAGGAGGTCATCGCCGTCACCCGGCAGACGGCCGAGGGCGTGAAGTCCTGCGAGTCGATCCTGCAGCTCGCGCAGAAGCACGACGTGCGGGTGCCGATCATCGAGCAGGTCGCGGCCGTGGTCCACGACGGCCGTCGGGCCGAGGACGTCGTCGCCGCGCTCATGCAGCGCGAGCTCAAGAACGAGACCGACTGACCGGCGCAGTCCCCAGTCCCAGCAGCGCTATGTGTTTGCGAGCGGATCTCGGGCCGCCCGGCTGCCCAGAGCCTCAGAACTCGCGACCCTCAGCCTCTGAGCGCGCGGTCGAGGTCGCGCCAGAGGTCCTCGACGTCCTCGATGCCGACCGACAGCCGCAGCAGGGAGTCCGGGACCGTCGCGGGCTCGGCGGGGTAGCGGCGGCGACGCTCGATCTGCGACTCGACGCCACCGAGGCTGGTCGCGTGCGTCCACAGGTCCGTCGACGACGCGACGCGCTCCGCGGCCTCGGCGCCTCCGTCCACCTCGATGGCGATGATCGCGCCGAACCCCGGGTAGCGAGTCCGGCTCACGGCCGGATGTCCCTCGAGCCGGCTCGCGAGCTCACGGGCGTTGGCCGTGGCCCGCTCGAGCCGGACGTGGAGTGTCCTCAGCCCGCGCAGCGCCAGCCAGGTCTCCATCGGTCCGGCGATCGCGCCGTTCAGCAGGCGTGTGGTGGCAAGCCGGGCGGCCACCTCGCGGCCGGCCTCGGTGGCCGGTGTGACGAGGGCTCCGAGGATGACGTCGGAATGGCCGGACAGGTACTTGGTCACCGAGTGGAGCACGACGTCGACACCGTCGGTGAGCGGTTGCTGGACCAGGGGAGTGGCGAAGGTGTTGTCGCAGACGGTGAGTGCCCCGGCCTCGCGTGCCATCGCCGCGAGGGCCCTGATGTCCGAGACCTCGAGCATCGGGTTGGTGGGGGACTCGATCCACAGCAGTGCGGCCCCCTCGAGGGCGGCGCGCACCGACTCCTGGTCGGTGGGGTCGACCCGGCGCACGACCGCGGCGCCGGTGGAGGCCAGCTGGTCGAGCAATGCGGTCGTGCCGTTGTAGGCGTGCGCCGGGACGACGACGGTGCCGCCGTGCGGGACGAGGGAGAGCGCTGCCGACACCGCGGCCATGCCGGAGGCGAAGACGAGCGCGTCACCACCCTCGAGGGCTCCCAGCGCCTCCTCGAACGCCGACCAGGTCGGGTTGCCGGCGCGCGCGTAGTTGAACGGCCCGTCCGCGATGTAGGTGGAGGAGAACTCGAGGGGCGCGTTGACGCCGGCACCCGGCATACGGGGCTGGCGCCCCAGGGCGACCACACGGGAGGCGGGGGACAGGTCGTCGTGACTCACCGGCCCAGCGTAGGGGCGGCGCCACGCGTGCCGCGCGAGGTGCCCGGCCGACGGTCGGGATACGCTCGGCCGCGATGACTACGGACCAGCCCGTGCCCGCCAAGCCTCGCGTCGCCATCGTGTTCGGCGGACGCTCCTCGGAGCACGCCGTCTCGTGCGCGACGGCCGCGGGGGTGATGGGTGCGATCGACCGCGACGCCTACGACGTGATCCCGATCGGGATCTCCCGGGACGGGCACTGGGTGCTCTCGGACGGCGACCCGCGGCTGCTGGAGCTCACCGCCGACCGCACACCGGAGGTGGCTCCCGACGGCGCCGGCGTGGTGCTGCCACTGGCGACGACCGAGCGCACCCTGACGACGTTGGAACCGCAGCAGATCCCGCGCAGCCTCGGCGAGGTGGATGTCGTGTTCCCCTTGCTGCACGGGCCTTTTGGCGAGGACGGCACCATCCAGGGCATGTTCGAGATGGCCGACATCCGCTATGTCGGGTCGGGCGTCTTCGCCTCCGCCGCCGGGATGGACAAGCACTACATGAAGGTCCTGTTCGCGGGTGCAGGCCTCCCCGTCGGCCCGTATGCCGTGATCACCGACGCCCAGTGGCAGCGCGACAAGGCCGCGGCGATGGACGCCGTCGGTGCGCTGGACTACCCGGTGTTCGTCAAGCCGTCGCGCGCCGGGTCGAGCATGGGGATCTCCAAGGTGTCCACGCCCGAGGCGCTCGAGGCAGCGATCGACATTGCCCGCGAGCACGACCGGAAGGTCATCGTGGAGCAGGGCATCGTCGGGCGCGAGATCGAGTGCGCGGTGCTGCAGGGTCGCGGCACCGAGGGGCCTCGGGTGTCGCACGTCGGCGAGATCGAGGTCACCGCTGAGGGCGGTCACGAGTTCTACGACTTCGAGGCCAAGTACCTCGACGACGGCGCGGTGCTGTCCTGTCCGGCCAACGTGCCGGACGCCGTCGCCGCGGAGGTGCAGCGGCTCGCCGGTGCGGCCTTCGAGGCGCTCGGCTGCGAAGGGCTGGCACGCGTCGACTGCTTCTACACCGACACCGGCGATGTCGTCATCAACGAGATCAACACCATGCCGGGCTTCACGCCGCACTCGATGTACCCGCAGATGTGGGAGGCGACCGGGTTGTCCTATCCCGAGCTGATCGACGAGCTCATCCAGCTCGCCCTGACCCGACCGGTCGGCCTGCGCTGATCAGCCGTGGCGACGGCGCCACTCGTCGGCCAGGAGCGCGTAGCCGTAGCCGTCCATCCACTGTCCGGAGGGGTGCAGCGCGTCTTGGCGCGTATGGGTCTCCCGGCGCATACCGACGCGTTCCATCAGCCGATGCGAAGTCGTGTTGGCGGCGAAGCAGCCTGCGGTCACCCGACGCAGACCCAGGTCGTCGAAGCAGATGCGAAGGGCCGCCTCGACGGCCTCGGTCGCATAGCCCTTGCCCGTCTCCTCAGGTCGCAGCGCCCACCCGAGCTCGGCCTGCACGCCGCGCGCCTGCGAGGCAACGGTGGCGGGAGCCCAGGCGTCCTCGATCTTGACCATGAGGTCACCGATCACCGCCCCCCGTCGTTCGACGACCAGCAAGAGGTCGAGGCGCTCGGGCGCGACGAACCTGGCGGCGAAGTCCTCCGGTGGGGCGCCGATCCACGCGGACACGCTGGGCAGACGGCGGTAGGAGAAGACGGCATCAGCGTCGTCGACCCTGGCCCGTCGCAGCGTCAGCCTCGCCGTGGGCACGGGCCATGCGACGTCAGCAAGCTGTCTGGGCACGGTTCATTGTGGACCTCGCCTCGTCCCGAAGTGCTATGGTCCCGACGATCGTGGTGAGTCGGCAGGAGGTGAGACCCATGAACGCAGTGTCCGCACCTGGGTGCTCCCTGCTCGTCGCGATCGCGCGACTGCGCTAGTCGCGATCGGGAGCGCCCGCCACGCAGCGCGAAAGGCGACTTCCATGAGCTCCACACCGTTTTCCACGCGGTACGTCAGGCAGGCCGCCGCCGGCGCGCCGAGGTCCCACCAGGACCGGCCCGACCTCGACGCCACCACGCGCGCGCACGCCGCCGTTGAGCGCGCCCTGGTCGTCGGTGGTGGCGGGTCGGCAGGCAACGCCTGGCTGGTCGGCGTGATCGCCGGCCTCTTCGATGTCGGGCTGGACGTGACCGCAGCCGATCTGGTCATCGGCACGTCGGCCGGAGCCACGACCGCGGCCCAGATCACCAGCGCCACCCCGAGCGACCTGCTTGCCGCCATCGCCGCCGCCGCCGCGCCCCCACGGCCGTCGAGTCCGGCCGGATCCGACGGAGGACGCGGACCGCAGCGCCCGGCGACCGACAACCTGGCGAGAACGAGCGCGGTCATCGCAGCCTCCACGGGTCCCGTCGACATGCGCCGCAGGATGGGCGCGGCGGCCCTCGAGCTGGCCGCGTCACCGGACGGCTCCGGACAAGCGCGGTGGCGCGCCATGGTCACCGCCCGGCTGCCTGGCCAGCAGTGGCCGCAGAGCACGATGCTCGTCACGGCGGTCGACGCCCGCACCGGTGAACCCGTGGTGTTCGACCGCCACAGCGGGGTCGACCTCGTCGACGCCGTCGCCGCCAGCTGTTCCAGTGGCCCTCCCTACTGGATCGGGGGCGTCCCGTACATCGATGGCGGCTACCGACGATCAAGCGAGAATGCCGACCTGGCAACGGGAAGCGGACGGGTCCTGGTGCTGTCACCGTTCGGCGGCAGGACGCGGCATCCCCTTGAGTGGGGCATGCAGCTCGCGGTGCAGGTCGACGAGCTCCGCGGTAGCGGAAGCCGGGTCGAGACGGTCTTTCCCGATGGCGAGTCGCTCACCGCGTTCGGCGACAACATGATGGACCTGTCGACGCGTCAACCCGCGGCTCGAGCCGGCTACGACCAGGGCAGAGCCCTGGTCGAGCGGCTCACCGGGTTCTGGCGCTGACGGGACCACGTGGTTCGGCGGGCTACCCGCAGGTGCCAGCTGGTCTCCGTCGCGGCGGTCTCCATCGCCGGGGTCTCAGTCGCCGTGGTCTAGTCGCAGGTGCGGCCGTTGTCCGGCAGTGCCCTGGCGGCGGGGCCGAAGGCGGGCAGCAGCAGGGGTTCTGGCTTGTAGGCGTCGGGCACGAGAACCTCGATCGCAGGGGCGCGACCGAACGTCGTGAACCGCACACCGTCGCTCAACGGCTCGACGACCCAGTAGACCCCGTCGACGTCGAGGCATTCCTTGTCGGTCGGACCGAGGGCCGGCCAGCCGCAGGTCGCGATGACGGCCGGGTCCCCCCAGGCCTTGGCCTGTCCGCTGTGGACCGGTCCGGCGCCGCCGTCGAGGCGCACTCCGCGCTCGTCCTGACCGGCGACGCGGTCGGGCCAGCTGGTCATCGCCTTCTCGCACCCGTCGGAGAACTGGGGAGGTGACACCTCGACGAGCGAGCCGCCACAGCCGGACAGCAGAACGCCGGCCACCCCTGTGGCGAGGAGGCCGGCGGCTGCGACGGGCAGGCGCCGACGGGCGGCGCGGGTCACGCTCAGACGTGGACGACGGTGCAGGTCAGGGTGCGGGTGATCCCCGGCACGTCCTGGATCTTGGCGATGACGAGCTTGCCCAGCTCGTCGACGGTGTTGGCCTCGACGCGGGCGATCACGTCGTAGGGGCCGGTCACGTCTTCGGCCAGGACCACACCGGCGATGCCGGCAATGGCCTCGGCAACGGACGCCGCCTTGCCGACCTCGGTCTGGATCAGGATGTAGGCCTGGACCACCACGTGACACCTCACATTTCTGTTCATTCGCTGAGCCCGTTCAGCTGCAGCGCTTGATTCGGCAGGGACTCGGTGTCCCGGGAGAACTGCCGGCCGGGGAGCACCTCGGCCACGCCAGACGCTACCGTGCCCGTGTCCTGCCCGTCTCCCCCGGGCTGTCACGAGGAGGTCAAGTCATGGTCACGGCGCCGCGCACCCTGGCTGACGTCTCGGAGTCGGAGCTGCTGGGCCAGATCTTCCCGTTCTTCGCACCGGGCCCGTCGATGGCCGTCGGGCCCGGCGATGACGCCGCCGTGCTGCGAACCGGCCCGACGCACTGTGGCGACCACGGACTCGATGGTCCGCGGGCGCGACTGGCTCGACGAGTGGTCCACTGCAGGCGACGTCGCGGCCAAGCTGCTCACCCAGAACCTCGCCGACGTCGCGGCCATGGGTGCCCGGTCCACGGCCATCCTGGTGACCTTGGTCGCCGATCCCGCGACGCCGGTGGAGTGGGTGGTCGAGTTCGCCCGCACCCTGGGCGCGCAGGCGGGCGACCTCGACGTCGTCGTCGCGGGGGGCGACCTGTCCTCTGCACGAGAGGGCGTCCTGATGGTGTCCGTGACGGCGCTGGGAGATCTCGAGGGCCGGGATCCGGTGCTGCGCAACGGTGCCCGACCGGGTCACGTCCTCGCCGTGTGCGGGACGCTCGGCCGCTCGGCGGCGGGCCTGGCGCTGCTCCAGGCCGGCGCCGACCCGCGGGACCAGCCACCCGGCATACGGACGTGGTGCGTGGACCACCACCTGCGGCCGACGGCGCCGCTGCCCGAGGGGCCGCGCGCAGCCGACGCAGGAGCCGCGGCGATGATCGACCTGTCCGACGGACTGCTGCGCGACGGACACCGCATCGCGAAGGCCAGTGGCGTGCGGCTGGCCGTGCGCGCGGACGGCCTCGAGCCGTTCGTGCGGTCGGTGGCCGGCGCGGTGGGTGACGGCGCGATGGAGTGCGTCCTCGCGGGTGGCGAGGAGCACAGCCTGCTGGCCAGCTTCCCCGGTGACCTCCCCGAGGGCTGGTGGCCGATCGGCACCGTCGAGGAGGGCGAGGGGGTCACCCTCGAGGGCGAGCCTCAGGCAGCGCGCGGCTGGGACCACTTCCGGGCGTAGCAGGAAATCGGGCTCTTCAGTCCGGAGAGCTGAAACGACTGAAGCCGACCTCCCAGCGGGAGATCGGCTTCGGTGCGTATGCCGGTCGGCAGGCTCAGCGGGTCAGCGCTTGACCTTGCCGGCCTTGAGGCACGAGGTGCAGACGTTGAGACGCTTCGGGGTCACACCGGCGGCGCCCACGAGGGCCTTGACGCGCTGGATGTTCGGGTTCCAGCGACGCTTGGTGCGGCGGTGCGACTTCGAAATGTTGTGACCGAAACCCGGTCCCTTGCCGCAGACATCGCAGTTGGCAGCCACGGGTGTTCTCCTGAAATCGATTGGTACAAGAATGGGTGGTCCCTGGTGACACTCGTGCGGGCACAGGCCAGCCACGAAGAGGTCCACGGGAACCGGTCAAGCGTAGCCGAGGTGTGGCGCAACGGCCAAAACGGGGCCGTCGTCGTCTCCGGCGGCTAGCCTGCCACCGTGCTCGAAGCCCTCAGTGCCGTGGACGCGAGGCGATGGGCCGTGCTCACCCGGGCGGCCTTCGCGGCGCGCCGGGCGGAGATCGACGCGCTCAACGTGTTCCCGGTCCCCGACGGCGACACGGGCACCAACCTCTACCTCAGCCTCGACGCCGCGCTCGACTCGGTCCGCACCGAGCACGAGAAGGCCGGCATCCTCGGCGATGCCTCCCTTGCCCAGGAGTGCTCGGCGATGGCACGGTCCTTGCTGCTGACGGCCCGCGGCAACTCCGGGGTGATCCTCAGCCAGCTCGTGCGTGGCTTCGCCGAGGCGATCGCCGACAGTGGCAAGGATGCCGCCGACGCCGCGGTCATCGCCGACGGTCTCCATCGGGCGAGTGAGCGCGCCTACGCGAGCGTCACCCGACCAGCCGAGGGGACCATCCTCACCGTGGCTCGCGCGGCCGCTGCTGCCGGAGCCGCGGCCGTCGACCGTGGTCTGGCCGCCGTGGCCGAGGACGCCCTGGACGCCGCGACCGAGGCGCTGCAAGGCCACCACGGCCCAGCTGCCCGCGCTCGAACGGGCAGGCGTCGTCGATGCGGGGGCCGCGGGCTACCTCCTGCTCCTGGAGGCCCTGGCGCGGGTGGTCCACCAGGACGGCACCCACGTCGGGGAGCGGATGGAGGTCTTCGCCGACCACTCCATGCGCCGCCGCGAGGACTGGAGCCACGCCGGCGGCGTCGTGACGCCCACGGGAGCCACCGGTGGCTCACCCACCGGTGAGGGCGGCCGCGTCCTGGACGGACCGGCATACGAGGTCATGTTCCTGCTGCGGAACAGCGACGAGGAGCGGGTCGCTGTCCTCAAGGACACGCTGGACGGGCTCGGCGACTCGCTGCTCGTCGTCGGGGGACCCGACCTCTGGAACGTGCACGTGCACGTCGACGACGTCGGTGCCGCGGTCGAGGCGGGGATCGACGCGGGACGTCCCTACCGCGTGCGGGTGACGCATCTCGCAGTTGACGGTGATCGCACGGGTGACGGTGGTCGCGCAGCTGACGGTGGTCGCGCGGACCAGACGGGCCGTGCCCGGCCGGCAGCCGGCGTGGCTGTCGTCGCGTGCGCGGCAGGGCCCGGACTGGCCGCCGTGTTCACCGAGGCGGGCGCGCAGGTCGTCTCCAGCGGCCCGGGCCGACGCGCCTCGGCGGGGCAGCTGCTCGACGCGGCCAAGGCTGCGCACGCCGTCGAGGTGATCGTGCTGCCCAACGACGGCGACACCGTCATGGCGGCCGAGGCGGCGGCCAGCGCGGCCGAGCAGGACGGCGTCACCCTGCACGTCGTGCGTTCGCGCACCGCCGTCCAGGGACTCGCCGCACTCGCGGTCTTCGACGTCTCGGCCACCGCCTCCCGCAACGTCGCCCAGATGAGCCATGCCGCGGCGGCCACCCGCCACGGTGCGGTCGCGATCGCGAGCAAGCAGGCACTGACCAGCGCCGGTCCCTGCGAGCCGGGCGACGTCCTCGGGGCTGTTGCCGGCGACGTCGTCATCATCGGGTCGGACCTCGAGGAGGTCGCGATCGAGGTCGTCGGCCGGCTGCTGTCCAGCGGCGGCGAGATCGTCACCGTCATCGGCGGTGTCGAGGCGCCAGAGGGGTTGACCGAGTCCCTGGGCGCCCGCATCGAGAAGGGCCACCGCGACGTCGAGGTCAGCGTGATCGACGGCGGTCAGCCGCACTACCCCCTGCTGCTCGGTGTCGAGTAGTGGGTCGCGTCGTGGGTCGGCAAGCGGGTCGGCAAGCGGGTCGGCAAGCGGGTCGGCAAGCGGGTCGACGGCGACGGGCGAGTAGGCGTGGTCACCGAGGACACCAAGCTGGACAAGCTGCTAGGGACCAGGACCGCGGGCAACCTCGCCAGGCACCGCGACCTGGTCACGGTCGGCGACCTCCTGGAGTTCTGGCCACGGCGCTACCTCGAGCACACCTCCGACCTGTCGGACCTGCACGTCGGGAAGTACGTCGTCGCGGTGGCCGAGGTGAAGACGGCCGTGACCCGACGGATGCAGAAGCGACGCGGGGAGATGCTCAACGTGACCATCACCGACGGGCGCAACGACGTCGACCTCGCCTTCTTCAAGGCCTGGGGCCACAAGGACGCGCTGGTCCCCGGTGCCCGGGCCGTGTTCGCCGGCGAGGTCGGCATGTACCGCGGACGCTGGCAGCTCACCCACCCGGCATACCAGCTCGTCGAGGGCAGCCTCGGCGAGGCGGCCACCGAGCGCGGACCCATCCCCGTCTACCTGCAGGTGAAGGGCCTGCAGAACTGGACGGTGGCCGAGTGCGTGCGGATCGTGTTCGACCACCTCGAGGACGTGCCGGAGCCGCTGCCCGCGACCCTGCGCTCGCGACGTGGCCTGCCCGGCCGGCTCGAGGCGCTGCGCGGCATCCACGTGCCGTCCGCCTACCCGCAGGTGCAGCGGGCCAGGGCGCGGCTGCGCTACGAGGAGGCGCTCGTCTTCCAGACCCTGCTCGCCCAGCGCCGGGCCCGGCAGGCGTCCGAGCGCACCACGGGGCGTGAGCCGCGTCCTGGGGGCCTGCTCGCGGCGTTCGACGCCCGCCTGCCGTTCGAGCTGACCGACGGCCAGAAGGCGGTCGGCGCGACCTTGGCAGCGGAGCTGGCCAAGGACGTGCCGATGAACCGGCTCCTGCAGGGTGAGGTGGGCTCGGGCAAGACGATCATCGCCCTGCGCGCCATGCTCGCCGCCGTCGACGCCGGGGGACAGGCGGCGCTGCTGGCCCCCACCGAGGTCCTCGCCGCACAGCACCACCGATCGATCACCACGATGCTGGGCGACCTCGCCGAGGGCGGTCTGCTCGGCGGCAGCGACATCGGGACGCGGGTGGCGTTGCTCACCGGCAGCCAGGCCACGGCAGCACGCCGCGAGAACCTGCTCCAGGCCGCCAGCGGCGACGCCGGGATCGTCATCGGCACCCACGCGCTCATCCAGGAGAAGGTGCAGTTCCAGGACCTCGCGCTCGTGGTCGTCGACGAGCAGCACCGGTTCGGTGTCGAACAGCGGGATGCGTTGCGGGAGAAGGGTACCCAGCCGCCGCACGTCCTCGTCATGACCGCGACGCCGATCCCGCGCACCGTGACGATGACGGTCTTCGGCGACATGGAGACCTCGACGCTGACCGAGCTGCCCCGCGGACGGTCACCCATCGCGACGCACGTCGTGCCCGCCGACCGCGAGGCGTGGGTGCAGCGCACCTGGGAACGCGTCGCCGAGGAGGTGCGGTCGGGCCGTCAGGCCTACGTCGTCTGTCCGCGGATCGGTGACGGGGACGCGAGCGCCGGCAGCGCGTCGGCCTCCGCCGACGACGAAGAGATCTCCGACCTTCGCCGTCCCACCGACGAGGAGGGAGAGGGAGGCGAGGAAGCCGTCGCCCCACGCGAGATGGCCAGCGTGTATGCCGTGGAAGCGGTCCTGCGCGCCAACCCGGCGCTGGAGGGGCTGTCCATCGCGGTGCTGCACGGGCGGATGGCGCCCGAGGACAAGGACGCCGTCATGGGGGCCTTCACCGCCGGGCAGGTCGACGTCCTGGTCTCGACGACGGTGATCGAGGTCGGCGTCGACGTGCCGAACGCCACCGTCATGGTGGTCGTCGATGCCGACCGGTTCGGTGTCTCCCAGCTGCACCAGCTGCGCGGCCGCGTCGGCCGAGGACAGCACGCGGGCCTCTGCCTGCTGATGACGTCCATCCGAGGCGGAGGCCGCGGTGGAGCGCCTCGAGGCGGTGGCCGGCACGACCGACGGCTTCGAGCTGGCCCGCCTCGACCTCGAGCTGCGAGGCACGGGCGACGTCCTCAGCGGGCGACAGAGCGGCGGTGGCCGGTCCGGCCGGGCGATGGGCCGCGGCAGCTTCCGATTCCTGTCGCTGGTCCGCGACGAGGAGATCATCCTCCAGGCCAGGGAGGATGCCGCCGAGCTCGTCGCCGCCGACCCCGAGCTCGCCGCGCATCCCGAGCTCGCCGCCGCCGTCGCCGAGCGGGTGGACGAGGAGCAGGCTGCCTTCCTCGGCCCGGAGCTGACCGGCCGGGCCGGTCCGAGCGGTGGCCGGCGCTGGCTGATAACCCCTCGTGCGACGACGAGCGCGCGCCCTACTGTCGGGACCATGCTGCTCTCCCATGACGACGATGGTTCCGGTCCTGCGGTCGTGCTGCTCCATGCAGGAGTCGCCGACCGCCGGATGTGGGACGCGATCACGCCCGCGCTCGCCCACACGTTCCGGGTGATCAGGCCGGACCTGCGCGGCTTCGGTGAGACCCCGCTGCCCCCCGGGCCCTACGCCGACGCCGACGACGTGGACAGCCTCCTCGACTCGCTCGGGGTGACCGACGCCGCCGTGGTCGGGTCGTCCTTCGGCGGCCGGGTGGCGACCGAGCTGGCCACCCTGCACCCGGGTCGGGTGTCGTCGCTGGTGCTGCTCTGCGCGGCATACCGCGGGCTGGAGCCGACCGAGGCGGTCCGCACGTTCGGCGCCGAGGAGGACCGGCTGCTCGAGGCCGGCGACGTCGACGGGGCGGTGGAGCTCAACGTCCGGACGTTCCTCGGTCCGGAGGCCGACGAGGCGGCGCGGGACCTGCTGACCCGGATGCAGCGCAGGGCGTTCGACGTCCAGATCGCCGCCGACGAGGCCGACCCGGGCCCGGAGCCCCGGCGCGTCGAGGTCGACCCGGGCGCCATCGCCGTGCCGACCGTCGTCGTGTCCGGCGCGCATGACCTCGACCACTTCCGGGAGGTCGCGGCGCACCTCGCGGCCACCATCCCCGGTGCCGAGGCGGTCGAGCTCGACTGGGCCGGTCACCTCCCGGCCATGGAGCGACCCGACGCCGTGCTCGCCCTGCTGCTCGACGTGCTGCGCGACGACCCGACGGTGCACGCGCCCTGACGCGCGGGCGCGCTGCTACCTTGCCGCCGTGACGCGGATCATCAGCGGCCGAGCCGGAGGTCTGCGGCTGGCCACCCCGGCAGGGTCGGGGACCCGACCGACCAGTGACCGGGTCCGCGAGGCGTTGTTCTCCCGGCTCGAGCACCTCGAGGTGCTCGTCGGGGCGCGGGTGGTGGACCTGTATGCCGGGTCGGGCGCCCTGGGTCTCGAAGCGGCGAGCCGTGGCGCGGCAACCGTCCTGCTCGTGGAGTCGGACAAGGCCGCCGCGAAGGTGACGCGTCAGAACGCCGGCAGCCCTCGGCATGCCCGGGATCACGGCCAGGCACACGACGGTGCAGCGCGCGCTGGCGCGCCGGGCCGTCCGAACCCCAGACCCTGGTCTTCCTCGATCCGCCGTACGAGCTGGCCGAGGACACGCTGGCTGCGGACCTGTCAGCGCTGGTCGAACACGGCTGGCTCGATCCCGAGGCACTGGTCGTCGTCGAGCGGTCGGCGCGGTCGCCCGAGCCGGCGTGGCCGGAGGCCCTGGAGCGCGAGGGTGAGCGGCGCTACGGCGAGACCAAGATCTGGTTCGCGGGCCCCCGGGTGCCTGACGTCGTCGCCTGACGGCGGTGGACCTCGGTCCAGACCCGACGGAGCCCGACCGCAGTCGCGGCCGGGCTCCGTGCTCGTGCTGGTCGGTCAGAGCGCGGGCGAGGAGGGCAGCAGGCTGAACTGCACGCCCCCGGACTCGTCCACCGCAGCGTCGAGGACCTGGTCGCCCAGGGCCACGGCCGCGGTCTCGTCGAGGTAGACCTTGGCGCCGTCCTGCTCGACGACGGCGTCACCGGGCAGTGCCTGCTCGGCGGTGGTCACCGTCAGGCCGCCGGGCTCGACGCCTTCCTGGCTGAACCGCAGACCGGCGTCCTCGGAGCTGAGGTTCTGGTCGACGAGGGTCTTCACGATCGTGCTGGCGTTCTCGGTCAGGGTGAGCATGGGCTCTCCTTCTTTGCCGATGAGTCAGGCGATGGAGGTCAGGACGCCTCCACCGTGTCGCACCCGGTGCGCCGTCTCCAAACCGGGCGTCCGGTGGGTGGGACAGGCCGTCGGAGCGCCCCCGAGGTGTGCCATCGCTGCAGGTGGGAGAGGGTATGGGCATGACGGACTACGAGATCCCCCGACCGACCAGCGGCGACGTCGTCGACCTGATCCTCGACGACCACCGCCTCTTCGAGGCGCTCCTGCGCGACCTGCGCGACGCCACGGCTGACCGCGAGGCCGCCCGAGCCGCCCTGGCAGCCGTCCTCATCGCGCACGGTGAGGCCGAGGAGGAGAAGGTCTACACCCAGCTGAAGCGCAAGCGCGCCATCGGCGAGCACGAGAAGGAGCACGGCGAGGAGGAGCACGCCGAGGGCAACGAGAAGCTGCTTGCCCTGCTCGAGTGCAAGGGCACCGACACCCAGAAGTTCGACGACGCGGTCGAGGAGCTCGCGACCGCGCTCAACCACCACATCGGGGAGGAGGAGCAGACCATCCTCAACCCGGCGCGCGAGGACGTCTCGGAGGAGGTCCGTCAGGACCTCGGTGTGCAGTGGGCAACCGAGCGCAACCGCCTCCTCGAGGCTGACGCCGGATCCATCACCAACGTGCGCGAGATCGTCGCCAAGGCCCACAAGGACGGGCTGCTGCCGGCCGACGACGAGGACGAGGAGAAGTAGCGGGTACCAGGCTAGCGTCCGCTGCTAGCGTGCCGGTGTGACGAGCGCAGCGACCAGACGGTGTGTGTGCCCCGGTTCCTACGACCCGGTCACGCTCGGCCACGCCGACGTCATCCACCGCGCCTCCGCCCTCTATGACGAGGTCGTCGTCGCGGTGCTGCACAACCCCGCGAAGAAGGGGACCTTCACGCCCGAGGAGCGTGCCGACCTCATCGTCGACAGCTGCGGCGACCTCGAGAACGTCCGGGTCGAGCTGTTCGCGGGTCGGCTCCTCGCCGACGTCGCCAAGGAGCTCGGGGCGGTCGCGATCGTCAAGGGGCTGAGGGGCGGCACCGACTTCGCCTACGAGCTGCCGATGGCGCTCATGAACCGCCACCTCACCGGTATCGAGACCGTCTTCCTCCCTGGCGACCCGAGCCTCGAACACATCTCGAGCTCGCTGGTCAAGGAGGTCGCGGCCCACGGCGGGGACGTCACGGGGCTGGTCAGCGACCGCGTTCGGGACGCCCTGCTGGCCCGTCGGGCCGGGCACTGACCCCCTTGCGGAGGCGGGCGTCAGGGACGCCGGCGAGCGAGCGGCATACCGCGCATTTGGGGGACTGGCCCGCGCTCCGGTAATCTCGTGCGTCGGTCTTGTCCTCGCCCGAGGTGAAGTCCGAGTCACTCGACGTCTGCTGGAGCCATGGAACACCTGAACCCCCGATCGCCGCTGGTCTTCGACACCACGGACCTCGGTCGGCGACCCGGTTCCATGGAACGCCTTCAGCGCACGATCGAGGCACCTGCCGACCTCGGCACGGATGTGATCGCGGTCCCGGAAGGGGCCCCGATCGAGCTGGAGCTCCGGCTCGAGTCCGTCGTCGAGGGCGTGCTGGTCACCGGCTCGGCCCGCGCCACGGCAACCGGCGCCTGCGTGCGGTGCCTGGATCCCGTCAGCCACGAGGTCGACGGTTCGTTCCAGGAGCTGTTCGCCTACGCCGATCGCGCGGCCCACCACCGTGAGGTGGGTGCGGACGACGACGAGACCGAGGAGCACGTGCTGGAGGGCGACCTGTTCGACCTCGAGCCCGTGCTCGTGGACACGGTGGTGCCTGCACTGCCGTTCCAGCCCGTGTGCCGGGAGGACTGTCCGGGACTGTGCTCCGAGTGTGGAGCGCGCCTGGCGGACGACCCCGACCACCACCACGAACTGATCGACCCCCGGTGGGCCGCGCTGAGCGCGCTGTCCGCCGAGAGCACGACCGGCCCGGGCAGCACCCCGAGCACCCCAGTCAGCAAGACCCAGAGCATCACCGAAGAGAAGAGGAACTGACGTGGCTGTCCCGAAGCGGAAGACGTCGCGCTCCAACACCCGTTCGCGTCGCGCGAACTGGAAGGCGACGGCGACCACGCTCACCACGTGCCCGCAGTGCAAGGCTGCCATGCAGCCCCACATCGCCTGCCCGTCCTGCGGCACCTACAAGGGCCGTCACTACACGCCGGCCGAGCGCACCGAGCACCAGGGCTGACCCGGCCATCCGCGCGTGAGTCCCACTCCGTCCCCCACCTCGTCAGCCGCGGGGGACAGCGCGATGCAGCGGCCCGTCGACGGCTTCGTCCAGTACCTCAACCGAGGTGGTGGGCGAGTCGAGTCGACGAGTCGCTGCTTCTCGCGTGCCCTCACGCACCGCTCGTACGCCTACGAGAACGGCGGCCTGCCCAACAACGAGCGCCTCGAGTTCCTCGGCGACTCGGTCCTCGGGCTCGTGGTCACCGACACGTTGTATGCCGCGCACCCCGACCTGCCCGAGGGGCAGCTGGCGAAGCTGCGCGCCGCCGTGGTCAACATGCGTGCGCTCGCCGACGTGGCCCGCACCCTGGGTCTGGGTGACCACGTCATGCTCGGTCGTGGCGAGGAGAGCACCGGCGGCCGCGACAAGGCCTCGATCCTCGCCGACACGATGGAGGCCGTCATCGGGACGGTCTACCTCTCGTGCGGCATGGGCGCCGCAGCCAACCTCGTGCACCACCTGCTCGACCCCCTGATGGCGGCCAGCGCCACCCTCGGCGCCGGCCTGGACTGGAAGACCAGCCTCCAGGAGCTGTCGGCCTCCACCTCCCAGGGCGTGCCGGAGTACCGCGTCGACGAAGAGGGTCCGGACCACGAGAAGACCTTCCACGCCCGCGCCGTCGTCGGCGACGAGGTGCTCGGCAACGGCACCGGCCGGTCCAAGAAGGAGGCCGAGCAGCGTGCGGCCGAGCTGGCCTGGCGGGCCCTGAGTGCGCGGTCTACCACGATCGACGCCGACGGCGCGACGAGCTCCGGCTCGACGGGCCTGGCCACGCCCGGTGCCGCCGCGCCGGCTGCGGCCGACGAGGACGCCGTGGCGGGCTCGCCCTCCTAGGCGAGCACGCGGCATACCCCGATGTCCGTTGGCCTGAGCTGCCTGATGCCTGAGCCGCGCGATGCCTGAGCCGCGCGATGCCTGAGCTGCGCGATGCCTGAGCTGCCCGAGGTCGAGGTGGTCCGTCGCGGCCTGGCCGACCACGTCGTGGGGCGCACGCATCGAGCGCGCCGAGTTCCGGGGCGCACGGGTGGCCCGCCGGCACGTGCCCGGTCCGCTCGACCTCGCCGCACGGATCGAGGGCAACCACGTCGAGGCTGCCCGCCGGCGCGGCAAGTACCTCTGGCTCGTGCTGCGCGCTCCCGACGGACACCGGCAGGGCCTGATCGCGCACCTGGGCATGAGCGGCCAGCTGCTCGTCGAGCCGTCCGCCGCCCCGCAGGAGAAGCACCTGCACGCCCGGTTCACCTTCGCCGACGGCGACCCCGAGCTCCGGTTCGTCGACCAGCGGACGTTCGGCGGGATGGCGCTGGCCGAGCTCACCGACCTCCAGGTGCCCGAGACCATCGCCCACATCGCGCCCGATCCCTTCGAGGCGGCCTACGACCAGGCTGCCGTCGTGCGCCGGATGAAGTCCCGCGACTCCGCGGTCAAGCGCGCGCTGCTCGACCAGACCCTCGTCGCCGGGATCGGCAACATCTACGCCGACGAGGCGCTGTGGCGGGCGCAGGTGCACGGCGAGCGACTCTGCTCCTCGCTCACCAAGCCGACCCTGTCCCGGGTGCTCGACCACGCCCGCGACGTGATGCATGCCGCGTTGGGCGAGGGCGGGACGAGCTTCGACGCGCTCTACGTCAACGTCAACGGCGCCTCCGGCTACTTCGACCGGTCGCTGCACGCGTACGGGCGGGAGGGCGAGCCCTGCGACCGCTGTGGCACCCCGATCCGTCGGGAGGCCTTCATGAACCGCTCGTCGTTCTCCTGCCCGCACTGCCAGCCGCGGCCACGGGTCCGACGAGGGTGACGCGCGGCGCCGGGACACGCGGCGCCGGGACACGCGGCGCCGCAGACACGGGGCTCGGGGGACGCGCGGCGCGGCTGACAGCGGTGCCCCTTCGGTTGTACAACTGAATCGAGAGGTGGTGCAGATGGATCACAACGGTCCCGCTCGGGCGGTCATCTGGGTGCACGGTCGGGTGCAGGGGGTCGGGTTCCGCTGGTGGACCAGGTCGCGAGCCCTCGAGCTCGGGCTGGTCGGCCACGCGCGCAACGCCGGCGACGGACGCGTCGAGGTCGTGGTCCAGGGAGACGAGGAGCGCGTCCGTGAGCTCGTCACGCTCATCGAGGAGCGACCCTCCTCGCGGCTGCGACCCGGAGACGTCCACACCTGCGTCACGACCTGGGGCGCTCCACGCGAGGGTCTGGCCGACTTCATCGAGAAGTGACCGCGTCGAGAAGTGACCGCGTCGAGAAGTGACGCCAGCACGCACCAACCCACGAGGCCGGGGCTCACCGGGCCCGAACCCAGGACGTCGGCATTGACCGGCCGCGGCCCGGATGTCACTCTGAGAGATGCCCGATCCGGGCACCCGCACGACGCGATCCCCCGACGTCTGCGGAGAAGGAGTCGACATGGCCAAGGCCCTGGTGGGCTATCGCGTGGCGTCCGACCCGCGACTGATGCTCGAAACCGTCGAACTGCGCCGCCGCGTGCGCGACCTGGAGTTCCTCGTCGAACGTCTGCAGCGCGACAACGACCAGCTGCGTGAGGATCTGAGACAGCCCGACGTGCTTGCAGCAGGCGTGCCTACGATTGCCGGGTGAGCTCGCCCGCACCGACACCCCGTCCCGCTCCGCGGTCGCCGTCCGCGTCGGTCGCGGGATCCCGGTTGACACCTGACGATCTCGTGCGCCTTCGCGCCAGCATCGACAACATCGACGCGGCCCTGATCCACCTGCTCGCGGAGCGGTTCAAGTGCACCCAGCAGGTGGGCGAGCTCAAGGCCCGAGAGGGTATGCCGCCTGCCGACCCCGCGCGCGAGGAGTCCCAGATCGCGCGGCTGCGCGACCTGGCCGACCAGGCGGGGCTGGACCCGACCTTTGCCGAGAAGTTCCTCAACTTCGTGATCGCCGAGGTCATCCACCACCACGAGGCCATCGCCGGCTCCTGAACCATCGTCCTTTGCCGCGGCATACCTCTGGCGTCACTCCCGTCACACGGTGCACAGGCAACGCAGGGCAGTGGAAGGTGCGGGGAGCGGGCCGGTCCCGCGGGTACAGTGGCCGCGATCCAGCACCGCCCCAGATCTCACCAGGAGCCGACCCGCTCGTGTACGTCAAGAGCCTGACCCTGAAGGGCTTCAAGTCCTTCGCCTCGGCGACCACGATGCGCCTCGAGCCAGGCATCACCTGCATCGTCGGGCCCAACGGTTCCGGCAAGTCCAACGTCGTCGACGCCCTCGCCTGGGTGATGGGGGAGCAGGGCGCCAAGAGCCTGCGCGGCGGCAAGATGGAGGACGTCATCTTCGCCGGCACCGCGGGGCGCGCTCCGCTGGGTCGCGCCGAGGTCGCGCTCACGATCGACAACACCGACGGCGCGCTGCCGATCGACTACACCGAGGTCACCATCGCGCGGACGATGTTCCGCAACGGTGGCTCGGAGTACGCCATCAACGGCACCTCCTGCCGGCTGCTCGACGTCCAGGAGCTGCTGTCCGACTCCGGCATCGGCCGCGAGATGCACGTCATCGTCGGCCAGGGCCAGCTCGACGCGGTCCTGCGGGCCACCCCCGAGGAGCGCCGCGGCTTCATCGAGGAGGCGGCCGGGGTCCTCAAGCACCGCAAGCGCAAGGAGAAGGCGCTCCGCAAGCTCGAGTCGATGGAGGCCAACCTCACCCGGGTCAACGACCTCACCGGTGAGATCCGCCGCCAGCTCGGCCCGCTGGGTCGCCAGGCCGAGGCCGCCCGCAAGGCCGCCGTCGTGCAGGCCGACGCCCGCGACGCCCGCCTGCGGCTGCTCGCCGACGACCTCGTCCAGCTCACCTCCACCCTCGAGCAGGAGGTCGCCGACGAGTCCGCCCTCATCGCCAGGCGCACCGAGGTCGAGGACGGCCTGACCACCCTGCGCAGCCGGCTCGCCACCCTCGAGCAGCAGGCGCACGACGCTGCGCCCGAGCTGGCCAGGGCCCAGGAGCGCTGGTTCGCCCTGCAGCAGCTGCGCGACAAGCTCAGCTCCACCGAGTCGCTGGCCGCCGAACGCGTCCGCCTGCTCTCCCAGGACACCCAGGACGAGCAGACCTCGGGGCGCGACCCCGAGGAGCTCCGCGCCCAGGCCGCCGAGGCGCGCAAGCAGGAGGAGTCCCTCCTCGCCGAGGTCCGTGAGGCCAAGACCGAGCTCGAGGTAGCCACCGCGGCCCGCGAGGCCGCCGAGCAGGCGTATGCCGCGGAGCAGCAGCGTCTCCAGCGGCTCGTCCGCGCGGCCGCAGACCGGCGTGAGGGCCTGGCCAGGCTGGCCGGTCAGGTCGGCGCCCGCAGGAGCCGGCTCGAGGCCGGTGAGGCCGAGATCGGGCGCCTCCGGGGCGTCATCGAGCAGTCCCTCCAGCGCGCCGCCGCCGCCGAGCAGGAGTTCAAGACCCTCGAGGCGTCGGTCGCCGTCGACGAGGAGGGGGAGGAAGGGCTGGACTCGGCCTACGAGAAGGCCGCCGCGGTCCTCGAGCAGGTCGAGGCCGAGCTCGAGCAGCACCGCGAGGCCGAGCGTCTCGCCGAGCGCGACCGCACCAGCGCCACGGCCCGTCTCGAGGCCCTCGAGCTCAGCCTGTCCCGCAAGGACGGCGCCGCCACCCTGCTCGCCGCCGCCGACTCCCGGCACGGCATCGTCGGCTCGGTCGCGTCCCTGCTCCAGGTCAAGGGCGGTCACGAGGCCGCCATCGCCGCCGCCCTCGGCTGGGCAGGCGACGCACTCGCCGTCGAGTCGGTCGAGCACGCCGCCCGTGCGCTCACGACGCTGCGCGCCGACGACGCCGGTCGGGCCGCGTTCCTCGTCGGTCAGACCGCGTCGTCCAGCGACCCGGCGACCTGGCCACGGCTGGAGGGGTCCGCCGTCTGGGCCCGCGAGGTCGTCGAGGCGCCCGCGACCGTCCGTCCCGCGGTCGAGCAGCTGCTCGACCGGGTCGCCCTCGTCTCCGACCCTGCCCTCGCTGCCGCGCTGGTCGCCCGTGGCGAGGGGATCACCGCGGTCACCACCGACGGCGACGTGTTCGCTCCGGGCTTCGTGCGAGGTGGCAGCAGCCACGCACCGAGCCTCATCGAGATCCAGTCAGCCGTCGACGAGACGCGTGACCGGGTCGCCGACGCGACCCGCCGCGGCGAGCAGGCCCGGTTCGCACTGACCACCGCGCAGGAGCGTCACCGCGTCGCCAACGACGACGTCGAGCACGCGCTCGAGCGGCTGCACGACTCGGACGCCAAGATGGCCGCGGTCGCCGAGCGTCTCGGGCACCTGGGTGCCACCGTCCGGTCCGCCAAGGCCGAGGCCGAGCGCACCGAGCGGTCGATCGCCGACGCCACCGCAGCGCTCGAGACCGACCGCGTCGAGCTCGCCGAGCTCACCGAACGTCTCGACGAGGCCAGCGCGGAGCCGACCGAGTCGCAGGACCCCGGCACCGACGAGCGCGACCGGCTCGAGCTCGAGGCCAGCCGCGGTCGCACGGCCGAGACCGAGCTCCGGCTCACCCTGCGCACCAAGGAGGAGCGGGCCCGGGCGCTCAAGGGCCGCGCCGACTCCCTCGAGGGTGCCGCGCGCAACGAGCTGGCCGCCCGTGAGCGCCTGGCGGCCCGCCAGGAGCGCCGCAAGCGCGAGGCCACGGTCGCCGAGGCCGTGCGGCGCGGCGCGGCATACGCGAGCACGCTCATCGCAACCACCCTCGACACCGCAGCCCACCGGCGCACCCGTGCGGAGCAGGAGCGCACCGACCGCGACCAGGCACTCACCGCGGTGCGCCGCGAGGTCGCCGTCCTCCAGGACGACCTGCGCGAGCTCACCGACACCGTGCACCGTGACGAGGTGGCCCGCACCCAGCAGGTGCTGCGGATCGAGGCACTGCAGGCCAAGGCCGTCGAGGAGCTGGGCATCTCGCCGGAGGCGCTGATGGAGGACTTCGGTCCGCACCAGCTCGTGCCGTTCGTCGTCGGACCCGACGACGACCCCGACGAGATCCCCGAGCCCGGGCCGTACGTCCGCGAGACCCAGGAGAAGCGGCTGCGCAAGGCCGAGCGCGCGCTGAGCGCCCTCGGGCGGGTCAACCCGCTGGCGCTCGAGGAGTTCGCGGCGCTGGAGGAGCGGCACAAGTTCCTCACCGAGCAGCTGGAGGACCTCAAGAAGTCCAAGCGCGACCTGCTCGACATCGTCCGCGAGGTCGACGAGCGCGTCGAGCGGGTCTTCACCGAGGCCTTCCACGACACCGCCGCCCAGTTCGAGGGCGTCTTCAGCCGGCTGTTCCCCGGCGGCGAGGGCAAGCTGACCCTCACCGACCCGGGCAACATGCTGACCACCGGCATCGAGGTCGAGGCCCGGCCTCCGGGCAAGAAGATCAAGCGGCTGTCGCTGCTGTCCGGTGGCGAGCGCTCCCTGGTCGCGGTGGCGCTGCTCGTGTCGATCTTCAAGGCGCGGCCCAGCCCGTTCTACATCATGGACGAGGTGGAGGCGGCGCTCGACGACGCCAACCTCGGCCGCCTGATCACCCTCTTCGAGGAGCTGCGCGACTCCAGCCAGCTCATCGTCATCACCCACCAGAAGCGCACCATGGAGGTCGCCGACGCGCTCTACGGTGTCTCGATGCGTGGTGACGGTGTGACCACTGTGGTGTCGCAGCGAATTCGCGACGTGGCGGCGCAGAGCGCCTGACCGCGCTCGATCGAAGCAGACCAGCGGGTATGCCGGTCCGCCCGGTCCCTGGCGCACGCGTCCAGGGCGGCGGGTCGATTTGAGGATTGCCACCACGGCAGGGCACCCTTGGGCCATGGTCGCGCTCATCATCGGAATGCTCATCTGCGTCGGACTGGCGGTTGCCGTCGTCGCCGTGGTGGCCATTCCCGCGCGCCGTGAGGGACGCGAGCTGCTGACGCCGCAGGGCGAGGAGCTCATCGCCGTCGTCAAGGACAAGACGGTGACGACCCTCGAGACCACGGGCGAGGCGATCGTCACGGCCAAGGACAAGGTCGCCGACACCATCACGCCCGGTCCGTCCACCGAAGAGGTCGGCAAGCACCGGGCCAGCTGAGCTCAGCCGCCCGCGCCCTGCCCGCGCCCTGCCCCCGCTGACCCGGCTGAGGCCGAGGCACTCGGCCGCCAGCGCGGCATACCGGAGACTCTTGGCCAATTGGCCGACTTTCCGGGGCCAGCCGCGCTCGGTGCAGTGATGGTCGGGCAGTTGGCCGACTTCCTCGGGCGCCGTGGGAGGCGGTCGAAGCGGCTTCCACCGGATGAGAGGATGGCGCGCGTGATCGATCAGCTGTGGGAATGGGTTGCCGTCGTCGTCGGGGTGCTCGTCGTCCTGGGTGGGGTGCTGCTCGGCCTGGTGCGCGGCCGCGGCGGCCGCAGCGGAGGCGCAGGCGGCGCCGCGGAGGCCCCGACCCGTGACCGGGACGTGCTGCCCGGTGTGGGTGACGACGCCGAGCCGCCGCGCGACGCACCCAAGCGGCCGGTCGAGAACGCCGGCTCGGTCGACACGCTCCCGGCGCCCGCCGACGAGGACCTGCCCTCGCACGAGCCGACCCCGACCCTCGACCGTCCCGACGCCCCGGCAGGGCGCCTTCGGCGGCTGCGGGCCCGTCTGGCGCGGTCGAACAACGCCCTCGGGCACGGTCTGCTGGCACTGCTCTCGCGGGGCAAGCTCGACGAGGCCGCGTGGGAGGAGGTCGAGGACACCCTCATCGCCTCGGACCTCGGGGTCGAGGCCAGCACCGAGCTGGTCGAGAGCCTGCGCGCCCAGGTGAAGGTCGAGGGCACGACCGACGAGGCCACCGTGCGCGGCTGGCTGCGCGAGGACCTGCTGCGGCTGGTCGACCCCTCGCTGGACCGCACCGTCGTGAGCTCGCGGGTCGACGGCCGTCCCGCCGTCGTGCTCGTCGTCGGCGTCAACGGCACGGGCAAGACCACGACCGTGGGCAAGCTCGCCCGCGTCCTCGTCGCCGAGGACAAGGACGTCGTGCTCGGCGCGGCCGACACCTTCCGCGCCGCCGCCGCCGACCAGCTCGAGACGTGGGGAGCGCGGGTCGGGGTGCCGACCGTCCGATCCGACCGCGACGGGGCCGACCCCGCGGCAGTGGCGTTCGACGCGGTCAAGGCCGCGGCCGAGATGGAGGCTGATGTCGTGCTCATCGACACGGCCGGCCGGCTGCACAACAAGGTCGGGCTGATGGACGAGCTCGGCAAGGTCAAGCGGGTCATCGAGAAGCAGAGCCCGATCGACGAGGTGCTGCTCGTCCTCGACGCGACGACGGGCCAGAACGGTCTGCGGCAGGCCGAGGTCTTCGCCCAGGTCGTCGACGTCACCGGCATCGTGCTCACCAAGCTCGACGGCACCGCCAAGGGCGGCATCGTCGTCTCGGTGCAGCGCAAGCTCGGAGTCCCGGTCAAGCTCGTGGGCCTGGGGGAGGGCCCCGACGACCTCGCGCCGTTCGACCCCGAGGCCTTCGTCGACGCGCTTCTTGCCTAGCCGCGTCCCATTGCGGCACACCGGGATCGCCGTGGCTGCGGCCCTGCTCGCGGCCCTCCTGGGTGTGCCGGCTGCCGCCCCCGCGGCGGCGGTGTCCGGTCCCGCGGCCGGTCGGGTGGCCGGTCCTGCGGCCGGGCTGGCGTCGGTGCGCACGGACTTCCGGATCGGGGACGACCGCATCACCGAGTCGTCGGGTCTGGCGTTGAGCATCCGCCATCCGCACACCGTCTGGACGGTCAACGACTCCGGCGACAGCGCGCGGGTGTTCGCCGTCGACACGCGGACCGGCAGGACCGTCGGAGTGCACAGCTTCGGCGCCGTCGTGCGCGACGTCGAAGCCCTCGCCATCACCCCGCAGGGGCGGATGCTGGTGGCCGACATCGGCGACAACGCCCGTGGCCGCACGGTGGTGCGGGTGTTCTGGTTCGACGAACCCGGTCTGGGCGAGACCTCCGGCGGTTGGGCGTCATGGGAGCTGTCCTACCCCGACGGCCCACACAACGCGGAGGCCCTGGCTGTCGACCCGGCCACGGGTCGCATCCTCGTCCTGACCAAGGAGGCACCGGGGGCGATCTACGCCCTGCCGACCTCGCCCAGCCGACAGGGCGTCAACCCGCTGACGCGGGTCGGGACGGCTCCCGACCTCGCGACCGACGCCGTCTTCCTGCCCGACGGATCCGGGCTGGCCGTCCGGACCTACACGTCGCTGGTGGTCCTCGACCGGGCGACCTGGCGGGTCAGGTCCTCTCAGCTGCTGCCCCTGCAACCTCAGGGGGAGACCGTCGCGCTGGCACCCGGTGGGGTGGGGCTGCTCGTCGGCAGCGAGGGCAGGAACTCTCAGGTCCTCGACGTGACCGTCGCCGGCCGCAGTGACGGAACGGCGTCGCCGACACCCTCCGGAGGGCCGTCGTCGAGCACCACGTCGTCGGCCACCCCCTCCGGCACCTCGTCGGGCACCGTGCCGGCCACTGCCTCGGGCACCGCGCCGGGGCCGGACCACCCCGTCGCCGCGGGGTCTCCCGTCGTGGACCGCGAAGAGCTCATCGCGGGACTGGGGGCGTGTGGTGGGCTCATCGCGCTCGCACTCCTCGTCGCCCACCTCGCTCGCCGGGGGCGACGATGACCGGCGGTGCTCCCGAGGAAGTCCTGAGCGGCGGCAACACCGGCGTCGTGGTGCGGGTCGGCGACACGGTCCGACGCCAGGCCGGTCACTGGACGCCGGCCGTGCACGCTCTGCTGGACCACCTCGAGGCAGTGGGTTTCGAGGCGGCGCCCCGCGCCCTGGGGACCGACGCGCTGGGACGCGAGGTGGCGTCATACCTCGATGGGGTCGCGGGCACGCTGGGACCGCAGCGTCTCGCACCGCAGTTCCAGACCGTCGAGGCCTGTCACGCGATCGGTGCGTGGCTGCGGGCCTTCCACGACGCCCAGGCAGGTTTTCGGCCCGATCCTGCGCTGCCCTGGCGAGTGGAGCCCGGGCGGCCGCTGCGACCGGGCGAGGTGGTCGTGCACCACGACGTCGGCACCTACAACACGGTGCTTCGACCGGACGGGTCGTTCGCCGTCATCGACTTCGACTTCGCGTCGCCGGGGCAGCCGGTCGAGGACCTCGCCTACGTGCTGTGGTCGTGGACACCCCTCTGGGGGGACCAGGCCGCGGTGCGAAGGGAGATGGGTCCGGTGACGATGGCCGAGCGGCTGCACAAGTTCGCGGCAGTGCTCGACGGGTATGCCGCCGACGCGCCGCTCCGTGCGCGGGTCCCGGACGCCGTGGTGCGGTGCATGACCGACCATTCACGCACCGTGGAAGAGCTTGCCGCACAAGGAGATCCGGCCTTCGTGCAGATGGTGGCCGACGGCCACGCGGAACGTCCGCTGCGGGATGCGCGGTGGTTCGAGTCCCGGCGCGAGCTGTTCGCAGCGGCGATCAGCTAGGTGCGGCGGCCGGTCAGCAGTCGTCGGACGCCGACACAGGCAAGGGCGCTCGCGGCGGTGGCCGCCACCGCCAGCAGCGGCATCCTCGCCGCAGGCAGGGCGCCGGTGCGCTGGGAGGAGCGCACGCCCCGGTCGGACTGCCACGACTGCAGCGACCCGGTGGACTGCCCCGAGAGCACCGAGCCGAGGCTCTGGAACGACAGCACCGAGCCGAGCGACATCGACGACCCCAGCGAGAAGGTCGACGCGAACGAGCCGACCGATCCGATCGAGAGCACCGAGCCGACCGAGCCGATCGACAGGATCGAGCCGTCCGAGCCGACCGACAGGATGCTCCCGCGCGAGCGGACCGACCATCGCGACTCGTGCGCCATGGCGCCATCGTGCCGCACCCGGCTGGGGTCGGACAGCGCGGCCACCCACCGGCATACCCGGCATGGCCTAGCCTGTGCGCGTGGAGACGGGGGTGGTGCGGCTCGGTCGGTTGGCGAAGACGTGGCGGGTTGCCATCGTCCTCACCCTCACCGGCCTGTTCTGCGCCGGTTCGCTCGTCGGCAACGACCACTGGTGGCCGTTCAGCCCGTGGCGGATGTTCTCCACGTCCCAGGCCGCCACCGGATCTGTGTGGTCGACGGGCATCGAGGTCCAGACGGCGGACGCGCCGGGGGAGTGGGTGCGAGCACCGCTCAACCCGCAGAACGTCGGCGTCAACCGAGCCGAGGTCGAGGGCCGCATCCCGCAGATCGAGGCCGACCCGACCCGGTTGGGCACACTCGCACGCAGCCACTCCGAGCTGCGACCGACCTCCGCCGAGTGGACCGCGCTGCGGGTCGTCCGTCGCCTCATCGTCGTGGTCGACCGCAAGCCGACCGGCGAGGTCCGCACCGAGGTGCTCGCCCAGTGGAACGCGCCATGACCGGGGTCGTGAACCGCCTCGGCGGCTGGCTGTTCGCGCCGATGCCCTTGGCGCGGGTGGCTGCGCTCCGCGTGCTCGTCTTCGCCTTCGTCATCGTCGACGTGGTGCTCCTGCACACCTCCGGCTGGTACCACGGCTATGCCGACCCGGTCTGGTACGAGCCCCTGGTCATGGGCAAGGTCCTGCACCTGCCCGCCGCCACGGTCCTGCTCGTCCAGACACTCAAGTGGGGCTGTGTGCTCGCGTCCCTGGCTGCCATGACCGGGCGGGCGCCGCGTGTGCTCGGCTGGGTCGTCGCCGTCGGCTGGATCTGGTACCAGTACGTCGCCTTCTCCTACGGAAAGGTCGACCACGACCGGGCCGACTTCGTGGTCGCGCTCGTCCTGCTGCCGACCGTCGGGCTGGCGCACCTGTCCGACCAGCGACGCAGCGAGGCGGCGGGTTTCGCCATCCGCGCAGTGCAGCTCGCCGCCATCGCCACCTACTTCCTGTCCTCGTGGGCCAAGGTCCGGTTCGGCGGCTGGGAGTGGGTCAACTCGGCCACGATGGTCCGCGCGGTCGTGCGTCGGGGCACCCCGATGGCGCACTGGCTGGTCGACTTCCCGTGGACGCTGCACTGGTTCCAGTGGGTCCTCATGGGGGCCGAGCTCACGTCGCCGGTGATCTTCCTGCTGTCCGAGAAGTGGCGACGTCGCGTCGTGGGTGGCTGGTTCGTGTTCCACGCCATGACCTACGGCGCGATCACCATCGCGTTCTGGCCGCACCTGGTGATGTTGCTGGCGTTCCTCCCGCTCGAGACGTATGCCGCGTGGCTGCGGAACCGCCTGGCCCGCCTCCGCGGCGCCGATCCACCGGCCCGGGCGCCCGGGGACGCCGAGCGGTCGTCCGACTCGGTCCCTGCACCGGCTGGATAGGGTCGGCTGGGTGAACAGAGACCAGTACGTCGCAGCGTTCCTCTCCGCCGTCGACCTGTCCCTCGAGCTGGCGTCACGACCCGAGGTGCGTCAGGCCTGGAGCAGCGAGAGCTCCTGCGCGGGAATGACCGTGGGCGGGCTGACCCACCACCTGCTGGGCCAGGCACGCAACACCGTCCACCTCCTGCAGGAGCCCGCTCCGGCTGACGCGCCGGTCCTCCAGCTGCTCGAGCACTACGAGCGGGCGAGCTGGGTCCGGGACTCCCAGGCGGGCCGCGACGACCCGGAGCAGACGGGCAAGGACAACGCGGGGGCGCAGGCCGGCCCGGACGCCGTCCTCGCCGGGGGCGCCGCGGCGGCGCGGTCTCCTGCCCGGCCTGCTGGCAGCCCCGCGAGACCCCGACGTCGTCTTCATCTCGCTGGCAGGGCTGGGCGCTGCCGACCCCGGACTACCTCACGACCAGGATGATGGAGCTGGTCGTCCACGGCGACGACCTGGCCGCCAGCGTCGGCGTCGACACCCCCACCCACCCCGAAGAGGTCATCCAGCCGGTGCTGGGCCTGCTGACCGGCGTGGCCGTGCGGCGGCACGGGCAGACCGCCGTCATCCGCGGACTCAGCCGCCCGCAACGCGCCCCCGACTCGATCTCGGCCTTCTGACGACGCCGGCCACCCGGCATACCGACGCTCGCGACTGACGGACCCTCACGCCCGCACCCGGGCGACCCGGAGCGCACGCTAGGGTCGGCGACGTGCTGGAGCCCGACAACCCGGCCGCCGGGGACCTGCCCGCCGCGGTGCTCGCGGAGGCGCAGGCGGAGCTTCCCGACGACATCGCGGGGTTCCGCGACGCGCTGCTCCAGGCCGCCGACGAGCACGACCCGATCCGGATGGACCATCTCGTGCACGGCTGGGCGCAGGCCCGCGCCGAGCTCCTGCCCGCTCGGGACGAGACGGAGTCGCAGGCCCAGGCGGTGCTCGACCGGAGGCTGGGCCAGGTGCTCTTCGGGGCAGGGCACCCGGCTGCCGGCCACGTGCTGCAGGACGCGCTGGCCGCCGCGATGGCCTCCGGCGACGACATCGAGATGCTGCGCTGCCAGGTGGCCCTCGTGCCGGTGGAGGTGCTGGTCGGTGACCCGGACGCCCTCGCCGCAGGCAAGGGCTGGGTCGAGCAGCTGCAGGCTCTCGGTGAGCCGGGCCACGCCGCCGGCGGACTGATGGGACTCGCGCAGGTCGCGCCGGAGCAGGAGGGGCCGGTCCTGGTCCTGCAGGCGTCCCACCTGTACGAGCAGGCGGGCGACACCGGCTGGGCGGCCGAGGCAGCCGTGCTTGCCGCGCGGGCGCTGGTGGCGGTCGAGGACCCTCGCGCCGCGGACGTCCTCGAGCGGGCCCGGCGGCTCGTCGACGCACACGTCACCGTGGAGCTGCGCGTCGCGCTCGCGGAGGTCGAGGCCATGGTGCTCTGGCGCGGCGGCGACCCCCAGACCGCCGCCCTGCTGCTCGGCGAGGCGATCGGGGCGGCCGAACGCACCGGCCGACCCGTGGCACCGGACCTGCAGATTCTGCTCTGCGACATCCTCGTCGAGGGGGAGCAGTGGGCGGCGCTGGTCGCTCCGGCGCAGGCACTGGTGCGACTGGGGCGGCTGGTCGGAGACGACGAGCTGACCTCGATGGGAGAGCGCTACCTCGCTGTGGCGCAGTCGCACGAGGGACCCAGGACTCCGCTCAACCCCTGAGACGGGTCGTGGTCCGAAACCTGATCCTTACCGAGGGGCCGATCCGCTAACACGGCTGTAACAAACGCCCGTACGACCCGAAACGGGGGCGGGCCACAGTTCTGGCCATGACTCCAGCACTGCTGCCAGCGGCAGATCCCACGATCAACGAGGCCGCGACCGCCTTCATGCTCGTCGCCGCCTCGATGGTCCTGCTCATGACCCCAGGCCTCGCGCTGTTCTACGGCGGGATGACGCGAGCCAAGTCCGTCCTCAACATGATCATGATGTCGTTCGGGGCCCTCGGCGTCGTCGGTGTCATCTACGTGTTGTGGGGCTACTCCATGTCCTTCGGCAACACCCAGGACAAGACCGGCGACATCGCCGGCCTGTTCGTGAACCCCTTCCACCTGTTCGGCCTCAAGAACGTGATCGGTGAGGACGGCTCACGCCTCATCGACGTGTTCGGTGTCGACGTCTTCATCCCGGAGACCGTGTTCGTCGGCTTCCAGCTCACCTTCGCGGTCATCACCGTGGCGCTGATCAGCGGCGCCGTCGCCGACCGCGTCAAGTTCAGCACCTGGCTGGTCTTCTCCGGCATCTGGGCCACCATCGTCTACTTCCCGATCGCGCACATGGTGTGGGGCGGCGGCCTCCTGTCCGGCGCGGAGGGTGGCCTGTCGGCCAAGATCTTCGGCGCCACCGAGGGCGTGGCCAACGTGCTGCCGATCGACTTCGCCGGTGGCACGGTCGTCCACATCAACGCCGGTATCGCCGGCCTGGTGCTGGCCCTCATCGTCGGCAAGCGCGCCGGCTTCGGCAAGGTGCCGATGCGCCCGCACAACGTGCCGGTCGTGATGCTGGGCGCCGGGCTGCTGTGGTTCGGCTGGTTCGGGTTCAACGCGGGCTCCGAGCTCGCGGCCGACGGCCTCGCGTCGACGGTCTGGCTCAACACCACCGCCGCGACCTGCGCGGCGATGCTCGGCTGGCTGCTCGTGGAGAAGATCCGCGACGGCCACGCCACGTCGATCGGTGGCGCCTCGGGCGTCGTCGCCGGCCTGGTCGCGATCACCCCGGCCTGTGGCGCGCTGTCGCCGCTCGGCTCGCTCATCCTCGGCGTGGTCGCCGGCGGGCTGTCGGCGCTGGCTGTCGGCCTGAAGTACCGGCTGGGTTACGACGACTCGCTCGACGTCGTCGGCGTCCACCTCGTCGCCGGCCTCTGGGGCACCATCGGCGCCGGCCTGCTCGCCACCGGCAGCGGCCTGTTCTACGGCGGTGGCGCCAAGCAGCTGGTCGTGCAGATCGTCATCGCGCTCGCGTCGCTGCTCATCAGTGGCATCCTGACCGCGGTGATCGGCTTGGCCCTCAAGCGCACGCTGGGTTGGCGGGTCACCGATGACGTCGAGTCCGACGGCATCGACCAGAGCGAGCACGGCGAGTCCGCGCTACGAGCTCAGTGGGTTCGGCGGAGGCCGGTTCGGCGCTGCGTCGGCCGTCTCCACCACGTCCGGCAAGCCTGCCAAGACCCCTGAGGGAGCATCGGCATGAAACTCGTGACCGCGATCATCAAGCCCCACCAGCTCGACGAGGTGAAGGAGGCCCTCGAGGCCTACGGCATCTCCGGCATGACCGTCAGCGAGGCCTCCGGCTACGGCCGACAGCGGGGCCACAGCGAGGTCTACCGCGGCGCCGAGTACACCGTCGACTTCGTGCCGAAGGTGCGGGTCGAGGTGCTGGTCGACGACATCGACGCCGCGTCGGTCGCCGACGTCATCCTCAAGTCGGCCCAGACCGGACGGATCGGCGACGGCAAGATCTGGACGGTTCCGGTCGAGGACGTCGTCCGCGTCCGCACCGGAGAGCGCGGCGTCGACGCGCTCTAGGCAAAGGCCGACAGCGTCAGGACCAACAACAGCCAGGCCAACGCAGCTGGGGATGGCGCCCGGTCCCGTTCGCGGGGCCGGGCGCCATGGCGCGTCGGTGATTCCGCTGTGTCTGGAAGTGAACACTTCCGGATATCCGGAAGTTTCACTTCGCAACAGAGCCGGAGGTATGCCGCTGGGCCGGCACGCGGCATACGCTCCAACTGCCGGAGACGTCTAACACGGGCGTAACACGGCGGCGCACGTCCGGAAACCTCGGAAGGGCACGGTGGAGCACGTGACGATCGAGCAGACCGACCTGGCGGCCCGCCGCCTGGACCTGGCGGGGGCGAGGGGCTTCGACGCTCCCGGCGCCGGCCAGGTGCGCCGTGAAGCCATCGCCAGCCTGACCCGCGACTGGCTCGGCCAGGTGTGGACCCAGGCGCTCGACGGACGCCCCACCGAGGGCATCGCGCTCGCCGCCGTCGGCAGCCTCGCGCGGGGTGACGCCGGCCCGCTCAGCGACGTGGACCTCGTGCTCCTGCACTACGGACGTTCGCTCAGCGGTGACGACCTGCGCGGGCTGGCCGACCGGGTCTGGTACCCCGTCTGGGACGCCGGCGTGAAGCTCGACCACGCCGTGCGCACGGTCAACCAGTGCCGCACCGTCGCATCGGGCGACCTCGCCGCCGCGGTCGGGCCTGCTCGACCTGCAGTGCGTCGCCGGTGACCCCGAGGTCGTCGCCGCCGCCCGCTCGACGGTCTCGCACGACTGGCGCGCCAACGCCCGTCGCCGTCTGCCGCAGCTGGTCGAGAGCCTCAAGGCCAGGCACGCACGGCACGGCGACCTGGCACAGAGCCTCGAACCCGACCTCAAGGAGGCACACGGCGGGCTGCGCGACATGACGGTGCTGGGCGCCCTCGTGGCCGCCTGGCTCACCGACCGTCCGCACGTCGGCGTCGACGAGGCCCACCAGACCCTGCTCGACGTGCGCGACGCCGTCCACGTGGTCACCGGGCGCGGGCGCGACCGGCTGACCCGCGAGGACCACGACGCCGTCGCCGCGCTGCTCGGCCACCCCGACTCCGACGAGATGATCACCTCGGTCGCCGAGGCGGGTCGGACGATCGCCTACGCCCTGGACGGCACTGTCCGCCGCGCCGGGCAGTCCCAACGCGCTCGCACCCTGCGCGTCGGCCCCCGCCGGCCGCAGCTCAACCCGCTGGGGTTCGGCATGTTCGAGCACGACGGCGAGGTGGTCCTCGGCCCGCGCAGCACCCTGTCGACCGACGCGCTGCTCCCGCTGCGCGCCGCGGTCGTCGCCGCCCGCGCCAACCTGCCCATCGCCCCGACCACCCTGGCCAACCTCGCCGGGCAGGCGCCCACCCTGCCCGAGCCCTGGCCGGAGATCGCCCGTGACCTGTTCGCCGACCTGCTCGCCACCGGACCCGGCCTCATCGGCGTCTGGGAGGGGCTCGACCAGGCCGGCATCGTCGACCGCTGGCTCCCCGAGTGGGCGGCTGTGCGCTCCCGCCCGCAGCGCAGCGCCGTCCACCGCCACACCGTCGACCGGCACCTCATCGAGACCGTCGTGCTGGCCGGGGGACTGGTCCGCGGCGTCACCCGCGCCGACCTGCTGCTGCTCGCCGCGCTGCTGCACGACATCGGCAAGATCCCGGGCGCCCACGACCACTCCGCCACCGGCGCACCGCTCGCCGAGGCCATCGCCACCCGGCTGGGCTACCCGGCCGTCGACGTCGCAGGTGGTCACCACCCTCGTGCGCGAGCACCTCACCCTGATCGACCTCGCCACCCGCCGCGACCACCAGGACGCCGGCACCGTGACCGCCGCGCGTGCGGCGGTGGGCGGATCGCGTGACGTCTTCGACCTGCTCGTCGCGCTGACCGAGGCCGACGCCAGTGCGGCCGGGCCGCAGGCCTGGACCGACTGGCGCGCCACCCTGCTGGCCCAGCTCGCCGAGGCCGCCCGCCAGGGCTGGGAGGAGGGCAGCGTGCCACCGCCGGCCGAGACCGACCACGGTCGACGAGGCCGACCTGCAGTCGGTTGCGGCGGGCGAACCCAGGGTCGTCGTCCGTCCCCAGGGCGGCTCCTACCGGATCGACGTCTTCGACCGGGACCGGCTGGGACTGTTCGCCGACACGGCAGGCCTGCTCGCGGCATACGGGCTGGTCGTCCGCACGGCCATCCTGCGCACCGTCGACGGGGTCGCCGCCAACGAGTGGCACGTCGAGAGCCCCAGCGGTGAGCCGCCGCACGAGGAGCGCATCGTCCGCGGGCTCGAGCGGCTCGCGCAGGGTGACCGGGCGCCGCTCGGGCTGCTCGAACGGCGCCGACAGTTCGCGGCGCGACCGAGCGCCGAGTCGGGCACGGGGTCACCGGGCCAGGCCCGCGCACTCGTCGTGCCGCACGCCTCCGACGAGGCGACCGTCATCGAGGTGCGCGCCCAGGACCGCCAGGGGCTGCTGCACGAGCTGGGCATGGGCTTCGCCAAGGCCGGTCTCTCGGTGCGCTCCGCGCACATCGCCACGTATGCCGGGCAGACGCTGGACACGTTCTACGTCACCGAGTTCGGTGGTCGCCTCCTCTCGCCGGCCAAGGTCGCCCAGACGGTGGCCATGGTGATCGACACCTGCGACGGCGCCGCGCCGGTCGGGTGAGCGGCGCCACGCGCATGCACCGACTCGGTCGATTAACCTTGGGCACGTGTTCACCTCACTCTCCGACCGCCTGACAGCCACCTTCAAGAACCTGCGGGGCAAGGGGCGGCTGTCCGAGTCCGACGTCAACGCGACGATCCGCGACATCCGGCTCGCGCTGCTCGACGCCGACGTCTCGCTGCCGGTGGTCAAGAAGTTCACCCACGCCGTGCGCGAGCGGGCCCTGGGGGCCGAGGTGTCCGGTGCGCTCAACCCGGCCCAGCAGGTCGTCAAGATCGTCAACGAGGAGCTCGTCGGGCATCCTCGGCGGGGCCACCCGCACCATCCAGTTCGCCAAGAACCCGCCGACGGTCATCATGCTCGCGGGCCTCCAGGGCGCGGGCAAGACGACCCTCGCGGGCAAGCTCGGCCACTGGCTCAAGGAGCAGGGCCACACCCCGATCCTCGTCGCGGCCGACCTGCAGCGCCCCAACGCCGTGACCCAGCTCGAGGTCGTCGGCGAGCGCGCCGGCATCCCGGTCTTCGCCCCCGAGCGCGGCAACATCGGTGGCCACGACGCCGTCGGCCCCACCGGTGAAGGCACCCGGTCGTTCGGTGACCCGGTGTCGGTCTCGCGCGCCGGCATCGAGCAGGCCCGCCGCGCCCAGCACGACGTCGTCATCGTCGACACCGCCGGCCGCCTCGCGGTCGACGAGAACCTCATGCAGCAGGCCGCCGACATCCGCGCGGCGATCGAGCCCGACGAGGTGCTCTTCGTCATCGACGCGATGATCGGCCAGGCCGCGGTCGACACGGCGCTGGCCTTCCAGGAGGGCGTCGACTTCACCGGTGTCGTCCTGTCCAAGCTCGACGGCGACGCCCGCGGTGGCGCGGCCCTGTCGGTCGCCTCGGTCACCGGTCGCCCGATCATGTTCGCCAGCACCGGCGAGGGCGTGAAGGACTTCGAGGTCTTCCACCCCGACCGGATGGCCTCGCGCATCCTCGACATGGGTGACGTGCTCACCCTCATCGAGCAGGCCGAGAAGGCGTTCGACGCCTGCCAGGCGCAGGAGATGCACCGCAAGTTCCTCGCCGAGGAGGACTTCACCTTCGACGACTTCCTGCAGCAGATGTCCGCGCTCAAGAAGATGGGCGGGCATGAAGTCGATGCTCGGCATGATGCCGGGCATGGGCCAGATGAAGGCCCAGCTCGACAACCTCGACCCGCGCGAGTTCGACCGCATCGAGGCGATGGTCCGGTCGATGACGCCGTTCGAGCGCACCCACTCCAAGCAGATCAACGGTTCGCGGCGGCTGCGCATCGCCAAGGGCTCCGGTGTGCAGGTCTCCGAGGTCAACGCGCTGCTCGAGCGCTTCACCGAGGCCCAGAAGATGATGAAGCAGCTCGCCCGTGGCGGCGGCATCCCCGGGATGCCGGGCATGCCGGGGATGGGTGGCGGCAAGAAGGGCCGCCAGCAGCAGCCGCAGCGCAAGAAGTCGAAGTCCGGCAACCCGGCCAAGCGTGCTGCCGAGGAGCGGGCCGCCGCGGAGAAGGCCACCGCAGCGAAGTCGAACGGCGGCTCGTCGTTCGGTGGCGGCGCAGCGGGCGCCGGGGACGGCGGCATACCTGCGACCTCGACCCCAACCAGCTGCCCGCAGGCTTCGAGAAGTTCCTCGGCAGGTGAGCGCTGCGGCGCCGCTGCACACGCTGTCGGTCGGCACCGCTGGCCCGCGAATCGCCTTTCTCCACGGGCTTTTCGGGCAGGGGCGCAACTGGTCGCAGATCGCCAAGGCGCTCGCCGGTCCTGACGGCACGGGTGCCCGCAGCACCCTGGTCGACCTGCCCGACCACGGCCGGTCGCCGTGGTCGCAGGAGTTCTCCTTCGAGGCGTATGCCGCGTCCGTCGCCGACACGCTGCGGGGCATCGACGCCGGACGCCGCGTGGGTCGTCGTCGGCCACTCGCTGGGCGGCAAGACGGCGATGCTGCTCGCGCTGCTGCACCCCGAGCTGGTGTCGCGGCTCGTTGTCGTCGACATCGCGCCCAAGAGCTACGGCAGCCTCGAGCGGTTCAGCGGCTACATCGAGGAGATGCAGCGACTCCCGTTGGGCGAGCTGGCGAACCGCGCCGATGCCGAGGCCCGGTTCGAGGAGCCGAACGCCGGGGTGAAGGCCTTCCTGCTGCAGAACCTGCGGCGCGACGGCGACTCCTGGCGCTGGCAGACCAACCTCGAGCTGTTCGCTGCGGACGCTGCCAAGGGGACGGACTCGGTCATCGCGGCGTGGCCCGCGACTGCGGCGTCCTTGGAGCCGTTCCCCGGACCGGTGCTGTGGATCGCCGGCTCGGACTCGACCTACATCACCGACGAGGACCTGCTCCGCGATGCGGGCGCTGTTCCCCAAGGTGCGCCAGCTGACCGTCAAGGGAGCGACGCACTGGGTGCACACCGACGCCCCCGAGATCGTCGTCGAGGCGCTGCGGCGGTTCGCGCACACGGGTCCGGCCTAGGCCCCCCAGATGACTTTGTTGGAAGCGAAACTTCCGGATCTCCGGAAGTTTCGCTTCCAACATAGGCGAACCACCGCGACACTCGGGTCATGACGGGACCCGAGGATCAAGGCGCGCGGAGCCCGGTGGCCGCGCTGTTCGACGCCGTGGCCGACGACTACGACCAGACCGGCATCGACTTCTTCGCACCGATCGCCGCCGGGCTCATCGCCGAGCTCGATCCCCAGCCCGGTGAGTCGTGCGTCGACCTCGGCTGCGGACGCGGGGTGGTGACCCTCGGGCTGGCCGAACGGGTGCTGCCGCAGGGCAACGTCGTGGGACTGGACCTCAGTGGCGGCATGCTGGCGCACGCCCGTGAGCTGGTGTCCGCGCGAGGCTTCGACGTCGACCTCCGGCTCGGGGACGCCGCGGAGCCGCCGCTGCCGCCCGGCGCGAGCGACGTCGTGGCCTCCTCGCTCGTGCTCTTCTTCCTGCGCGACCCCGCCGCTGCGCTGGCTCGCTGGGTCGACCTGCTGGCGCCCGGTGGCCGGATCGGGATCGCCACCTTCGGCGACCAGGACCCGGTCTGGGACACGGTCGACAAGGAGTTCGCGCCGTGGGTGCCGCCGATGATGAAGGACCCGAGGATCGTCGGACCCGACAGCCCGTTCTCCTCCGACGCCGGCATGGAGCGGATGCTCACCGACGCGGGCGCCGTCGACGTGCGGACCGGCGGGTTCCGGCTCGAGGTCCGGTTCGGCGACGTCGCCGGGTGGGAGCGGTTCTCGCGGTCCACCGGTCAGCGCGCGGTGTGGGCGCGCGTGCCACCCGACGAGGTCGCACGGCCTCGTGGCCAGGGCTGGCGAGCACCTCGAGTCCGCTCGTGACGACGCCGGCAGGGTCGTGGTGTGGCAGGACATCCGCTACACCCTGGGGGTCGCTCGCCAGGAGCCGCCCATCTAGGGTCGGCCCATGGCATCGGTGCTGCACCTGCAGGGTGAGGTCCTCGTCGGACCGGAGGACGTGCGACCCGAGGCGTGGGTGGTCGGCGGCCGGCTGACCTTCGAGCGACCGACCGGGCCGGACGGCGACGTCGAGACCCTGCGTGGCTATGTCCTGCCCGGTCTGGTCGACGCGCACTGCCACGTCGGGCTCGATGCCCACGGCGCCGTCGACGACGCCACCTCCGAGGCGCAGGCCCTCGCCGACCGTGAGGCGGGCACGCTGCTGATCCGCGATGCCGGCTCACCGGCCGACACCCGCTGGATCGACGAGCGCGACGACCTGCCCAAGATCATCCGCGCGGGGCGGCACATCGCGCGCACCCGCCGCTACATCCGCAACTTCGCCCACGAGATCGAGCCCGACCAGCTCGTCGAGCGGGTGCGGCTCGAGGCCCGCGCAGGAGACGGCTGGGTCAAGCTCGTGGGGGACTGGATCGACCGTGACGCCGGCGACCTCACGCCCTGCTGGCCGGTCGACGTGCTGACCGACGCGATCGCCGCGGCCCACGAGGAGGGCGCTCGCGTCACCGCGCACTGTTTCGGGGAGGCGTCGCTCTACGACTTCGCCGCAGCCGGCACCGACTGCATCGAGCACGCGACGGGGCTCGAGGCCGAGACCATCGCCCAGTTCGCCGAGCAGCAGATCGCGATCGTCCCCACCCTGGTCAACATCGCGACCTTCCCGGCCTTGGCCGAACCCGCCAAGGAGAAGTTCCCCGACTACCACCGCCGCATGCTCGCGCTGCACGAACGCCGCTACGCCACCATCGGCGCGGCCCGTGACGCCGGTATCCCCATCTACCTCGGCACGGACGCCGGCGGTTCGCTCCGGCACGGCCTCGTGGCGCAGGAGGCGTTCGAGCTCACCCAGGCGGGCCTGAGCACCGAGGAGGCGCTGTGTGCCGCGACGTGGGGCGCCCGGCAGTGGCTGGGCCGCCCGGGGCTGGAGGAAGGGGCGGACGCCGACCTGGTCGTCTACGCGGTCGACCCACGCCGAGAGATCGGGGCGCTGGCCGCTCCCGAGCACGTCGTCCTGCGGGGCCGCGACTTCTCCTGACCCCGGTCCCAACTTTATCGGGTCTAGCAGGAAGGTTGACCTTCACTCGACTTTCGAACCGGTGTGAGGCTCAACGTTCTCCCTAGACCCGATAAAGCTGAGGCGGGGCGGGGAGGAGGCGGGCGGCATACCGAGGCGCCTTTCCACGATCTGAGACATAAGGTCATGTTATTTGACCGATAACGCGATGCTATCCAAACTCCTAGTTGTCACATAGGAGTTGCGCAGCTCGCGCACCACGCCGCAAAGGCACCGAAGGAGCCCCGATGAAGCCCACCCGTCGTCACCCCCGCCTCGCCCTGGCCGCCGCCGCGACCGTCGGCGCGATGGTGATGACGGCCTGTGCGGGTGGCGGGGCCAGTGACACCGTCGGCGCAGCAGCGGATGCCGAGAACGCCGCCGCCAAGACCGGCACCATCAACCTCTACGCGTATGCCGTGCCGAAGGTCGGCTTCGACAAGCTGATCCCCGCGTTCAACGCGACCGAGGCCGGCAAGGGCGTGCAGTTCCAGCAGTCCTACGGCGCCTCGGGCGACCAGTCGCGCAAGGTGGCGGCAGGTGCGACGGCCGACTTCGTGAACTTCTCGGTCGAGCCGGACATCACCCGCCTCGTCGACGCCGGCCTGGTCGCCAAGGACTGGAACGCCAACCAGTACAAGGGGATCCCGTTCGGCTCGGTGGTCACGATCGTGGTCCGCAAGGGCAACCCCAAGGGCATCAAGGACTGGGACGACCTGCTCAAGCCCGGCGTCGAGGTGGTCACCCCCAACCCGTTCAGCTCGGGTAGCGCGAAGTGGAACCTGCTGGCTCCGTATGCCGCGAAGAGCGACGGCGGCAAGGACCCGAAGGCGGGCCTGGCCTTCGTCGAACAGCTCGTGACCGGACACGTCAAGGTGCAGCCGAAGTCGGGGCGCGAGGCCACCGAGACGTTCCTGCAGGGCACCGGCGACGTGCTGCTGAGCTACGAGAACGAGGCCCTGTTCGCCGAGCGCAGCGGCGACCCGGTCGAGCACGTCACGCCGCGGACGACGTTCAAGATCGAGAACCCCACCGCGGTGCTGACCAAGAGCCCCAACCTGGCCAAGGCCAAGGCGTTCAACGACTTCCTGTTCACGCCGCAGGCCCAGAAGCTCTGGGCGCAGGCAGGCTTCCGGCCCGTGGATCCCACCGTGGCCAAGCAGTTCGCCGCCGACTTCCCGGCACCGCAGAAACTGTGGACCATCGACGACCTGGGTGGCTGGAAGACGGTCGACGGGACCCTCTTCAAGAAGGAGACCGGCTCGATCGCGGTCATCTACGACAAGGCCACGTCGTAGGGCGATGACCGCGACCACCACCCGCGCGCGCAGGGACGACACCTCCACCACCGAGGTGTCGTCCCTGCCGCCGCGCCCCGATGCTCCGCGTCGCCAGCTGCACCTCGCCCGGCCCTGGGTGTGGGGCTGGTCGGGCTGTGGCTGAGCGTCCTCGTCCTGCTCCCGCTCGCGGCCCTGACCGTGACCTCGTTCGGAGAGGGCGTCGGAGGGTTCTGGGACGCGGCAACCGCGCCCGTCGCGCTGGCCTCCCTACGCGTCACCATCCTGGTGGCCGCCGTCGTCGCGGTCGTCAACGCCGTCATGGGCACGCTCATCGCCTGGGTGCTGGTGCGCGACGACTTCCCTGGCAAGCGGGTCGTCAACGCCCTGATCGACCTGCCGTTCGCGCTGCCGACGATCGTCGCCAGCATCGTCCTGCTCTCGCTCTACGGTCCCAACAGCCCGGTCCACATCCACCTCAACGCCACCCAGCCGGGTCTGCTCGTGGCCTTGGCCTTCGTCACGCTGCCGTTCGTGGTCCGCTCGGTGCAGCCGGTCCTCATCGAGGCCGACCGCGAGGTCGAGGAGGCGGCTGCGTCGCTCGGGGCGTCGAGCTGGACCACCTTCCGCAGGGTCGTCCTGCCCACCCTCGCTCCCGCCCTGATCAGCGGCACCGGGCTGGCCTTCGCCCGGGCCATCGGGGAGTACGGCTCGGTCGTGCTCATCGGCGGCAACATCCCCCGCAAGACCCAGGTCGCCTCGCAGTACATCCAGCAGCAGATCGAGATCGACCGACCCGTCAACGCCGCCGCGGTGTCGGTGGTGCTGCTGGCAGTCGCGTTCGTGACCCTCTTCGTGCTCCGGGTGCTCGCCGGGCGCAGCCAGCGTCGCGAGGAGGACGCCCCGTGAGGACCTCGACGACCGCCCGGATCGGCCTGCGCACCATCGCCCTCGGCTACCTCGTGCTCCTGCTCGCCGTGCCGATAATGCTCATCCTCGTCCGCACGTTCGGGGAGGGCGTGGGGTCCTTCGTCGCGTCGATCAGGACCCCCGCGGCGATCTCCGCGCTCAACCTGTCGCTGCTCATCGTCGCGATCGTCGTGCCGCTCAACGTGGTCTTCGGCGTGGGGACGGCGCTGGCCCTGGTGCGGGGGAGGTTCCGCGGGAGGGGTGTCATCCAAGCCGTCGTGGACCTGCCGTTCGCCGTCTCACCCATCGTCGTCGGGGTCGCGCTCATCCTGCTCTGGGGTTCGGGTGGCTGGTTCGGAGGTCTGGAGACCAACCTCGGGATCAGAGTGATCTTCGGACTGCCCGGCATGGTGATCGCGACGCTCTTCGTGACCCTCCCGTTCGTCGTGCGAGAGGTGGAGCCGGTGCTCCACGAGATCGGCACCGAGCAGGAACAGGCGGCCTCAACCCTCGGCGCCAGCACCTGGCAGACGTTCTGGCGGATCACCCTCCCCGCGATCCGCTGGGGCCTGACCTACGGGGTGGTCCTCACCATCGCCCGAGCCCTTGGTGAGTTCGGGGCCGTCATCATGGTCAGCTCCGGGTTCCCGGGCGTCTCGCAGACCCTCACGCTGCTGGTCCACTCCCGCTACATCGACGACCACAACACCTACGGCGCCTATGCCGCGGCGACCCTGCTCATGGGCCTGGCCGTCCTGACGCTGCTCGGCATGACCGCGCTCGACCGCAAGAGGAGAACCTCATGATCACCGTGCAGGACGCCCGCAAGAGCTACGGCTCCTTCGCCGCACTGGACGACGTGACCCTCGACATCCCGGCCGGCTCCCTCACGGCGCTGCTCGGGCCGAGCGGGTCGGGCAAGTCGACCCTGCTGCGGTCGATCGCGGGACTCGAGCAGCTCGACGGAGGTCGCATCGTCATCGGCGGCCGCGACGTGACGGGGGTGTCTCCGCAGAAGCGCGGCATCGGGTTCGTCTTCCAGCACTACGCCGCGTTCAAGCACATGACGGTCCGCGACAACGTCGCCTTCGGGCTGACCATCCGCAAGCGCCCCAAGGCTGAGATCGCCCGCAAGGTCGACGACCTGCTCGAGATCGTCGGTCTCGACGGGTTCCAGCACCGCTACCCGACCCAGCTCTCCGGCGGCCAGCGACAGCGGATGGCCCTCGCCCGGGCCCTCGCCGTCGACCCCGAGGTGCTGCTCCTCGACGAGCCCTTCGGCGCCCTCGACGCCAAGGTGCGCGCCGACCTGCGCCAGTGGCTGCGCCGGCTGCACGACGAGGTCCACGTCACCACCGTGCTGGTCACCCACGACCAGGAGGAGGCGCTCGACGTCGCCGACCGGATCGCCGTGCTCAACAAGGGCCGGATCGAGCAGGTGGGCGACCCGGTGACCCTCTACGACCGCCCGGCCAACGACTTCGTGATGTCCTTCCTCGGGTCGGTCGCCCGCCTCGGCGGACAGCTTGTGCGCCCGCACGACATCGCCCTCGACCGCAGCCGGGAGCGTGCCCTGGCACTCGACGCCCCGGTCGGTGGTTCGCCGGGGGTCGTGGAGGCGGTCGTCGAGCGCGTCGTGCGACTGGGCTTCGAGGTGCGGATCGACCTGCGCACCGACGCGGGCGTGCGCTTCGCGGCGCAGGTCACCCGCGCGGAGGCCGACGCCCTGGGCCTGGCGGTGGGCGAGACCGTGTTCGCGCGGGCGACGCACGCCCCCGACGCCGAGGAGATCCACCCCGCCCTCGCCATCTGAGCGGAGCGGCCCACCGCAGCAGGTATGCCGCGTGCCTCCGACTCGCCGCGGTGCGACAGAATGCGCACGTGGACATCTCGGCGCGCACGGAGTACGGGGTCCGGGCCATGCTCATCCTCGCCGAGGCGGCGACCACAGCGGCCGGGCCGGTGAGCGTGGAGACGCTCTCCTACCGGCAGACCTTGCCGCGCAAGTTCCTCGAGGCGATCGTCGCCGACCTCAGGACGGCCGGCCTGGTCAAGAGCACCCGTGGTGCCCGTGGCGGCTACTCACTCGCTCGTGAGCCGCGGGACATCTCGCTCGGCGACGTGTTCCGTGCGGTGGACGGGCCGCTCGCGGAGGTGCGGGGCCTGCGACCGCACGAGACGGCATACCAAGGCGTTGCCGAGCACCTGCCCACCGTGTGGGTGGCCCTGCGCGCGAGCCTGCGTTCGGTCCTCGACGAGACGAGCCTCGCGGACGTGCTGTCCGGCGACCTGCCCGAACGCGTCTCGCTGCTGGCGGCCGACCCCGACGCCTGGCGCAGCCGATGAGCGACGAGGCCGGAGGCCCAACGGCCGAACCGGTTAGGGCCGATGTCGGCGCCGGCATCGACCCGGACGACCTGGCGACCGCCCTGCGGGTGCTCGAGCAGCTCGCCGAGATCGACGGCGACCACCCCGACATCCAGACCGTCAAGCGCGCGACGGGACGGATGTACAAACGGGTCCGCAAGGCACGTCGTCGCGAGGCGAAGCAGCCGCAGGTGGACCACGACGCGGCGATCATCGCGCGGACCGCGACCGGCTCTCCGATGCGGATCGACGACGAGACCAAGGGCATCCCCCTTGTGTCGACGACTCGCGGTGCCCACGCCGGCGAGCTCATCGAGCCGCGCGACTGCTACATCTGCAAGGCGGCTTACACGCTGGTCGACGCCTTCTACCACTGGCTCTGCCCCGACTGCGCCGCGCTCAGCCACACCAAGCGGGAGCAGCGCACCGACCTGACCGGCAAGCGTGCGCTGCTCACCGGCGGCCGAGCAAAGATCGGCATGTACATCGCGCTCCTGCTGCTGCGCGACGGTGCCCACCTGACCATCACCACCCGGTTCCCCCACGACGCGGCGAGACGCTTTGCGGCACAAGAGGATTCGACGGACTGGATCCACCGCCTCAAGGTCGTCGGCATCGACCTGCGCGACCCCACCCAAGTGGTGGCGCTCGCCGACGAGGTGGCCGCCGCCGGTCCGCTCGACATCCTCATCAACAACGCCGCCCAGACCGTGCGGCGCTCGCCCGGCTCCTACTCCCACCTCGTCGACGGCGAGTCGGCGCCCCTGCCGGCAGGGGTCGCGCTCCCGGAGCTGGTGACGTTCGACCGGATCAGCGAGGCCCATCCCGCCAACCTGCTGGGCACCCTGCGTGAGCAGAAGGTCGCCCACCACGAGGGGGAGAGCGAGCAGGAGGCCGCCCGGGTCCTGGCGCAGCGCTCTGCCGCGTCGATGACGTCGATGGCCCTGTCCGCGGGCCACGCGAGCCTCGAGGCGCACCTCGCCGGGACCGCGGTCGACGCCGGCGGGCTGCTGCCCGACACCCAGGTCAACAACTCCTGGACCCAGAAGGTCGAGGAGGTCGACCCGCTCGAGCTGCTTGAGGTGCAGCTGTGCAACGCGACCGCCCCGTTCATCCTCGTCTCCCGGCTCCGGCCCGTCGATGCGGGCGGCGGTGGCCGCGGGTGCCCGGCGCGCCTACGTCGTCAACGTGTCCGCTATGGAGGGCCAGTTCTCACGCCGCTACAAGGGCGCCGGCCACCCGCACACGAACATGGCCAAGGCCGCGCTCAACATGCTCACCCGCACGAGCGCCGGCGAGATGTTCGAGACCGACCGGATCCTGATGACCGCCGTCGACACCGGCTGGATCACCGACGAGCGCCCGCACCACGAGAAGCTGCGGATCGCGGCCGAGGGCTGGCACGCACCCGCTCGACCTCGTCGACGGCGCCGCCCGCGTCTACGACCCGATCGTCCGGGGCGAGGCCGGCGAGGACGTCTACGGCTGCTTCGTCAAGGACTTCGAACCCAGCCCCTGGTGAGCCGACGACCGATCGGGAGGTATGCCGCGTGGAGGAGCTGGGGGAGTGGGTCCGCCGCACCTATGGGCTGGGTGACGGGCCGGTCGCACTGGCGCCGGTGGGACGCGGCGCGGAGGGCCGGGTCTGGCGGCTCGACGTCGGACCGGACAGCTTCGCGGTCAAGCAACCGTTCACGGCAGGTCGACGAGGAGGACCTCCGCCGCGAGGCCGGCTACCTCGACCACTTCGCGCGTGCCGGGCTCGAGGTGCCGGTCCACGTCCAGGACGCAGGCGGGCGGTATGCCGTGCCCCTGCCGGACGCTCTCGGCGGCGGCCAGGTCCGGGTGACACGGTGGGTCGACGGCCGTCCAGTCGCGGCGCCGACCGACGGATCTGGCGGGTCCGCTGGGGACCCTGCTGGGCAGGCTGCACGCGGCCGCGCCGACGACGGACGCCACCCCCAGTGGGTGGTACACCACGACTCCGCCACCGTCGGTCTGGCAGGACCTGGTCGAGCGCAGCGCGGACCACCCCTGGGCTGCCGCGCTGGCGGGGAGGCTGGCCGACCTGGCGGACTGCGCGCGACCTGGTGGCAGCGGCACGACCCCCTGCTCCCGGCCTCGTGGTCGGGCACCGGGACCTGAACCCCGACAACGTCCTGCTGGGTGCTGACGGCTCCTTGCGGGCCATCGACTGGGAGGACGCCGGCCCGACCGACCGGGGTCCGGAGCTGGCGATGGTGCTGGTCCAGTGGCACGTCGAGGGACCCGTCGTCGACGAGCACGCGGTGCGCGAGACCGTCGCGGCCTACCGCGCGGCGGGGGGAACGGGGCGGCTGGACGGGCTCGACGCCTTCGTGACGGTCCTGTGCACCGAGCCGAACTTCCTCGCCAGGCAGGTGCGGGCGGCCCTCGACCCGGCGACCACTGGCGAACACCTGGAGCACGCGCTCGCCGAGATCCGGGAGCTCCTGGGCCACCTGCCGACGCGCTCCGCGCTCGAGCGGGTCCTGGAGGCTGCCGCGCTGTGAGCACGCGGCATACCCTCGCCGTGCCCGTGTCGTGCGGACGGCCGCCCCGTCGTGGTCGGGAGCATCCCCGCGGGTCTGGCAGAATGGGCGGCTGTACCCGTCCAGGCACGGGCTCGGTCATGCGCAGACATGCACCGGAGCGTCCTGGCTGGAACGCCTACACCGAGTTCCGGTACCCCGCGGAAATCCTGCGCGGTCTCGCCGTGCTCACAACCGAAACAGGAGACACCACCACCGTGGCCGTCAAGATTCGTCTGAAGCGCATGGGCAAGATCCGTGCTCCGTTCTACCGCGTCGTCGTCATGGACTCGCGCGCCAAGCGCGATGGCCGGGCCATCGAGGAGATCGGCAAGTACCACCCCACCGAGGAGCCCTCGGTCATCGACATCAACTCCGACCGCGCGCAGTACTGGCTGGGCCAGGGCGCGCAGCCGACCGAGGCCGTCGCCGCACTGCTCAAGATCACCGGTGACTGGCAGAAGTACAAGGGCGAGCCCGGCACCGAGGGCACCCTGCGGGTGAAGGCCGAGAAGCCCTCCAAGAAGGAGCTGTACGACGCGGCCATCGCCGCGGCGGGCAAGTCCGACACCGGCAGCCGACGGGTCCACCACCCCGAAGAAGCGCGCCGCCAAGAAGGCCGACGAGGCTCCCGCCGAGACCGCCAAGGCCGACGAGAAGCCCGCCAAGGCCGCAAGGCCGAGCGCCAAGGCCGCCGAGGCCGACGAGAAGGCCGCCAAGGCCGACGAGGCCCCCGTGGCCGCCGACACCGACTCCGGTGGCGCGTCCGCCCAGGGTGTCGACGCCGACGCGGACAAGCCAGAGACGCCAAGGCTGAGACCGAGGAGGCCCCCGCGGCCCCCGAGGCCGACGCCGCGGACAAGGCCTGACCGTGCTGGAGGAGGCGCTCGAGCACCTCGTCAAGGGCATCGTCGACCACAAGGACGAGGTCGCCGTGCGACGCAAGGAGCTCCGCCGTGGTGAGGTGCTCGAGGTGCGCGTGCACCCCGAGGACCTCGGTCGCGTGATCGGTCGCTCCGGCCGCACCGCGAGCGCCCTGCGCACCGTCATGGGAGCCCTGGCCGGCGGCCAGAACGTCCGCGTCGACATCGTCGACACCGACAAGGTCCGCTGACGTCGCTGACACGTCACGAAGGGCCGCCGGGTCTTCCCGGTGGCCCTTCGTTGCCGTGGGTGGTCCAGAGCCGGTCGGAGCGGCACCGTGCCGGCGGCGCCGACGACTCGCCTCACCAGCTGGGTAGCACGCACTGTCACCTGAGAGGATCACCCGCATGCCTGCCGACTCCAGCTGCTCGTCGCCCGCATCGGCAAGCCCCACGGCCTGCGCGGTGAGGTGACCGGTGCAGACCCACACCGACGACCCCGAGGCGCGGTGCGTGCCCGGGCGTGACCTACGAGCACCCAGGCCGCACCCGGGTCGGGTGTGCCGCGGTCCTTGACCCTGCGCTCGGCCCGGTTCCACCAGCAGACCTGGCTGCCGGGTTCGAGGAGGTCCCCGACCGCACCGGCGCCGAGTCGCTGCGGGGCACCCGGCTCGTTCCTCGACGCCGAGGCGTGGCCGCCGACGACGAGGACGACGCCTGGTACGAGGCACGAGCTGGTCGGTCTCACCGCCGTCGACCCTGCCGGCGCCGCCCTGGGCGAGGTCACCGGTCTGCGCACCGGTGCTGCTCAGGACCAGCTCGTGTGCGACTGCCGGACGGCACGGAGGCCGCTCGTGCCGTTCGTCGAGACGATCGTGCCCGAGGTCGACGTCGAGGGCTGCCGCGTCGTCGTCGACGCCCCGCCCGGGCTCCTCGAGCTCAACGAGCTGGACGACGCCGAGGCGACCGACTGAGGTGTACGACGAGATGATGCGGCTCACGTGGGCGTCGTACTTCGCGTCCCGGGCAAACGTCCCGCCGATGCCCCCCATGCAGGTCAGCCTCCCCGCCTCCGCCGGGTTGTTCGCAGACCTCGCAGACCAGCTTCCATCGCTCCATGCCGGTCTCGCCGGCATCAGGGTGCCCATGGCGGTCCTGGTCGGCGAACGGAAGCCCGATGCCGCCCGATGACCGCCGGCCTGGCCACCGCCGCCGCCATCCCGGGAGCGTGGGCGCACGTCGAACCGGGCGCTGGCCACTTCGTCTGGCTCGAGCGACCCGGGTGTGCCCTTGCCGCCCTCGACCGCCTGGCGCAGGGGACTCCCGAGACCTGAGAGGATTCACCCCATGCCTGCCGACTCCAGACTGCTCGTCGCCCGCATCGGCAAGCCGCACGGCCTGCGCGGTGAGGTGACCGTGCAGACCCACACCGACGACCCCGAGGCGCGGTACGTCCCCGGCGTGACCTACGAGACCGAGGCCGCCGCGGGGTCGGGTGTGCCGCGGTCGCTGACCCTGCGCTCGGCCCGGCTGCACCAGCAGACCTGGCTGCTCGGGTTCGAGGAGATCCCCGACCGCACCGGCGCCGAGTCGCTGCGGGGCACCCGGCTGTTCATCGACGCCGAGGCGGCTGCGTCGCGCGAGGACGAGGACGACGCCTGGTACGAGGACGAGCTCGTCGGCCTCACCGCCGTCGACCCCGCCGGCGCCGCCCTCGGCGAGGTCACCGGTCTGCGCACCGGCGCCGCCCAGGACCAGCTCGTGCTGCGGCTGACCGGCGGCACCGAGGCGCTCGTGCCGTTCGTCGAGGCGATCGTGCCCGAGGTGGACGTCGAGGGCGGCCGCGTCGTCGTCGACGCCCCGCCCGGGCTCCTCGAGCTCAACGCCGACTGACGGCGCGGCACCCGTGATCCTCGACGTCGTCTCGATCTTCCCCGAGTACCTCGCGCCGCTCGACCTGTCGCTCATCGGCAAGGCGCGTCGCGACGGGTTGCTCGACGCTGCGGGTCCACGACCTGCGCGACTTCGCCCACGACCGGCACCGCTCCGTCGACGACACCCCCTACGGCGGCGGCGCCGGCATGGTGATGAAGCCGCAGCCGTGGGCCGAGGCCCTCGACCACGTGGTCGCCTCCGGTGCCGACGGCGCGCGTCCGCGCGCTGGTCGTCCCCGGTCCGGGCGGTATGCCGTTCACCCAGGCGCTGGCGCGCGAGCTCGCCGACGAGCCGTGGCTGGCCTTCGCCTGCGGCCGCTACGAGGGCATCGACGAGCGGGTCTACGAGTACGCAGCGCGACGACCTGGGGCTCGAGGTGTCGGTCGTCTCGCTCGGCGACTACGTCCTCAACGGGGGAGAGGTGGCGGTGCTGGCGATGGTCGAGGCCGTCGCCCGGCTGCTGCCCGGCGTCATCGGCAACGCCGAGTCGCTCGTCGAGGAGTCCCACGAGGACGGTCTGCTCGAGTACCCCGTCTACACCAAGCCCGCCGTCCTGGGAGTCGCCCCCGGCCGTCCCGCCAGGGAGGTGCCGCCGGTCCTGCTGTCCGGCGACCACGGCGCCATCGCGGCCTGGCGCCACCAGCAGCGGCTCGAGCGCACGGCCGCGCGTCGGCCCGACCTGCTGCACGCCTCCCAGGCGGCGGACGGTCTGGAGGACCTGGACCTGGCCGTCGCGACCGCTGCCGACGCCCCCGAGCTGATGGTGCTCACCCGAGCCTGCTGGGTCGCGCGAGATCGCCCGCTACGGCATGTTCGGCGCGGGGGAGGAGACGCTGCGACGAGGTGGTCGACGCGCATGCGGGGAGTGGACAGACCTGGACGTGGCGCTCCGGTGGACGCCTGGTCGCCTCGGTCCGGGCACGGGTCCACCCCGAGCGAGCCGGCACCTGGCAGATCGGGCGGCTGATGGTCGCCCCGGACCTGCAGGGCCGGGGCCTGGGTCGCGCCCTGCTCGCCTTCGCGGAGGCGCAGGCGCCGTCGGGCACGGCGGCATACTGGCTCAACACGGGGAGGCGACAGCGAGCGCAACCTGCGCATCTACCGCAAGGCGGGCTACCGCGTGCAGCCCGGCGAGGGCGCCTTCCCCGGCACGGTGGACCTGGTCAAGACGCGTCGCGCGCTCGCTGGCTGCCGGTAGAGCCTCGGCACCGCTCCAGCAGGTGCCAGGCGGCGTGCCGCTGCACGGCGAGTCAGGTGGCAGCGCGATCCTTGGCGCGTCCAGAGCGGGAGGCGGTGCAGGCGCCAGCGTCGTGGCAGCTGGCCGCTCGCGCGCGCCAGTCGACGGCCTCACGGCAGGTAGGTGCAGAACGGCCGGCGGCTGCGGTCGGTCGGGGAGCCGGGGTTGAGCAGCCGGCGAGCCCGCTGGGTGCGGTCGTGTCCCACGGGATGTGGCTGTGGCCGAAGATCAGCACGTCCGACGTCCGGAGAACCCCGCGCTGCACCGAGCAGTTCGCGGCCGGCGAGCGGCTCCTGTCTCGTGCACCACGCGCGAACCGCACGCCCTCGACCAGCCGTTCGTCGCCACCTCCGGCAGGCGCTGGCGCAGCACGCCGTGGTCGTTGTTGCCGTAGACGCCGACCAGCCTGGCGGCGCGTTGCTGCAGACGGTCGAGCAGGTCGACCTCGACCCAGTCGCCGGCGTGGACCACGACGTCCGCCCGCGCCACCTGCTGCCCAGACGTCGGTCGGCAGGTCACGCGCGCGCTTGGGCACGTGCGTGTCCGCGCAGGACCAGGAGCCGGGTCGCCATGGAAGCCAGTCAAGCACCCGTATCGCAGCCAGCCGGCCAGGCAGCCGGGGTGGCGGGGGTCAGTCGACCAGGCGCGACGCGCAGGTCGACTGGCACCAGCCGCCGCGCGGCGATCAGGTGCTCGGCCACGCCGCACCGTGACGGTCTGCGCGGCCATGATCCCGAACAGCACGAGCACCTGGGCAGTCGCCGCCTGGACCGGTGTCCCGCCGCCGAGCATCACGCCGATGAAGGCGCCGGGCAGCGTGACGACGCCGGTCGTCTTCACCTGGTCGAGCCCGGGCAGGAGGGCCTCGGGCGCGCGGCGGTGGACGATCTCGCGGATCGCCTGCTCGGGGAGCAGTCCCAGCGAGAGGCACGCCTCGTACTGCGCGTGCTCCTCGCGCAGGGCGGCGAAGGCGCGCCGGCCGACCAGGGTGTGGGCGGTCATCGCGTTGCCGACGATGATGCCGGCGATCGGGATGATGGCGATGCCCTGCGCCGGGATGGTGCCGGTGGCGAGCACCACCGCCACCACGGGCAGGACGCCGGCCGCCATGGCCAGGGCGGCCCAGGACCAGGCCCCGGGTGCCTCCACGCGCCGCGTGGTCGTGAGCACCCCCATCGCGAACATCACGCAGACCAGGGCGATGCTCAAGGCGAGGCGGTCGACGACGGCGGCGATGAGCAGGGCCGCGATGCCCGAGCTGGGCGATGGCCCGCAGCGCGGCCACGAGCGCCGGCCGCTCGAGGCCGTAGCCGCTGACCCGGTGCGCCGCCAGCGCGCGACGGCCAGCAGGCGACGGGCCAGCCGGCGATGCCGACGCAGCCACCGCCGGGGTCGATGCTCACGCCGCGTCACGCGTAGGAGCGCGTCGACCCCGTCGTCAAGGCGCACCGGCCCGCGCCCGGGCCGCTGGCGACGGCCTCACGACTGGGGCTTGCCGTCCTGATCCAGTTCCTCGTCTTCTGTATCGTTTTACTCGAACGTTCTAGTAGATCGATGCAGAAGGGAGGTCGGCCATGGGAAACGTCACCCTGAAGTCCGTCGCCGAGGCCGCCGGTGTCTCCGTCTCCACCGTCTCGAACGCCTACAACAAGCCCGAGCAGATGTCCGCCGAGGTGCTCCGGCGGGTCCTCGACACCGCCAAGAGCCTCGGGTATGCCGGGCCCAACCCGGCCGCGCGGAGCCTGCGGTCCCAGCGTGCCGGCGCGATCGGCCTGCTGTTCACCGAGAAGCTGAGCTACGCGTTCTCCGACCCCTACTCGGTGGGCATGCTCGCCGGCCTCTCCGAGGTGGCCGAGAGCCCACCGCACCAGCCTGCTGCTGATCCCGCTGCCGGCACTTCGACGCGGGCGACCCGGAGGACGTCGCCTTCGCGGCCGACACGATGCGCCAGGCCGTGGTCGACGGTGTCGTGGCCTACTGCGTCGACGTCGACCACCCCGCACGGCAGGTCGCGCTCGCGCGTGGGCTGCCCCTCGTCTCGACGGTCGACCTCGGACGACGAGCGCCAGGGCTACGTCCTCATCGACGAGCACAGTGCCGCGAGCTCCGTGGGTGAGCACCTGCGGACCGCTCGGCCACCGCAACGTCGGCGTCATCGTCGACAGTCGTCTGGACTCGCGGGCGGGGTGAGCGACCATCAGCCCCGCGGACGAGGCCGAGCTCTACGTCGACAGCCGCCAGCGCCTCGTGGGCGTGCGCGAGGCGCTCGGCCCCGAGGCCACCGTCGTCGCCGTGGCCGCGGTCGGGCACAACTCGCACGACGCGGGGGTGGCTTCTGCGGCGCTACCTGCTCGACCGGCAGGACCGGCCCACGGCCATCGCCTGCGTCAGCGACGTGCTGGCGCTGGGCGCCCTCGAGGCGATCGAGGCAGCGCGGGCTCACGGGTGGGACGCGACATCTCCCTCACCGGCTTCGACGACGTCCCTGCCGCTGCGGCCGCGGGCCTGACCACCATCCGGCAGCCCATCGCCGACAAGGGCCGCCTCGCTGGGTCGGATGCTCCTCGACCCCGACTACACCGAGCGCCGCATCGTGCTCCCCACCGAGCTCGTCGTGCGGTCCAGCACCGGACCAGCCCCGACGTCCCAGACGCGCTGACGAACCCGTCAGCGTCCAGCACCACCGCACCCTGAAGGGAGAAGGACATGAGCGACTACATCGCCCTCACCATCAACAGCAACGCAGGCGCCGCGCTGGCCCGGTCGGCCCGCCCGGACGCCCCCGTCGTCGACGACGGCCGCGGCACCCGTCCGGCTCGCCGGCCGGTGCGCCGTTCGCTCGCGACGACCCTGCGCGCCGCCGCGGTGTTCGAGCGCCGCCTGGCCGACCGGATCGACCCGGCCGCGTGCCGCCCGGCTACCGCTCGCGCCTGACGTCGCCCGGTCGGTTCCCAAGCATGGCGGGGTATGCCGCGTGGTCACCACGCGGCATACCTCGGCTCTGGTGGCGAACCGGACCGGAGCCGGTCTGCGGCGATTTCAGCCGGGGGCCCTGCCCGTGGCAGAATGGCTCCTCGCGCCAGCGCTGACCAGCGGCCCCTGCCACAGGGGGAGTGACCGGACACCGATCCGGCCACGCGGCCGGTCCGGCACCACGGCGCACTGCACACCCCATTTCCGCAGCACCAACACCCTGGGCGACCTGTGGCGCCGAGAAGAAAGCGAATCCGCCATGCAGCGTTTCGACGAGATCGACAAGGCCTCCCTGCGCGATGACATCCCGGCCTTCCGCGCCGGTGACACCGTCAACGTCCACGTCAAGGTCGTCGAGGGCACCCGCTCGCGCGTCCAGGTCTTCAAGGGCGTCGTGATCCGTCGCCACGGTGGTGGGATCGGCGAGACGTTCACCGTCCGCAAGGTCTCCTTCGGCGTCGGCGTGGAGCGCACCTTCCCGCTGCACACCCCGATCATCGACCACATCGAGCTGGTCACCCGCGGTGACGTCCGTCGCGCCAAGCTCTACTACCTGCGCGACCTGCGCGGCAAGGCCGCCAAGATCAAGGAGAAGCGCGAGACGACTCCCGCCAAGTAGGGCGGATTCATCTCTCCCTCAGGGTGTCCCGGCACTCGTCGGCACAGCCCCGAGGGTTAGGCTCCGGATGCGATGAACCCCGGACCCGAAGCACCCCAGCAGGACCCGGCCGCCGCCTCAGTCGAGACTGACGTGGCGGCCGAGTCCGAACGCCCCCGCGGCGGCCCCTCGTGGCTGGTGCTGGCGGGCATCTCGCTGCTGGTGATGCTTCTGGTGCGGGGTTTCCTCGTGCAGTCCTTCTACGTCCCCTCCGGCTCGATGGAGCCGACCATCGAGCCCGGCGACCGGATCCTGGTCAACAAGCTGGTCAGCGGTGAGGACCTGAGCCGCGGCGACGTCGTCGTCTTCGACGGCACCACGAGCTTCGCGGCCGCCGAGCGCGAGCCGCACCAGGACGACGGGTTCATCGGCAGGACGCTGAGCGGCGCCGCCTCGCTGGTCGGTGTCGACCTCGGCGAGCAGGACTTCGTCAAGCGTGTCATCGGGCTGCCCGGGCGACCACGTCGTCTGCTGCGACGAGCAGGGTCGGCTCACCGTCAACGGCACGCCCCTGGTCGAGCCCTACCTGCACGCCCGGTGACCGGCCCAGCGACCTCACCTTCGACATCACCGTCCCCGCCGGCCGGGTGTGGGTGATGGGCGACCACCGCAGCGACAGCGCGGACTCCCGGTCCCACCTCGGTGATCCCGGCGGCGGCACGGTGCGCCTGTCCGACGTCATCGGCCGCGCGAGCGCGACCTACTGGCCACTGTCGCGAGTCGGAGGACTCGACACCCCGAAGGCCCTGGCCGACATCCCTCCGGCGGGTCAGCCGTGACCGGCAACCGGCGCGAGGGCGATGCGGGCTGGCTGAACTACGAGGCAGACCCGCCGCAGCCCGCCGAGGCGGACGCTGATCCCGGCCTCCGGGACCCGGGCGAAGCCACCACGGACAGCCCCTGGCTGCGTCACGACCTCGCTGACCCGGACGGCACTCCCGACGCCGGCGACGGTGGCGCCGACGACCCCGGGACCCCGCGCGACGCGGCCTGGCTGGCGCCCGAGCTCGAGGTGGCGTCGCAGCGGCCGACTGCCGAGGAGGTCCACGACACTGGCGTGCCACCGACCCTGGTCGAACCGGGGTCACCCGTGCGTCCGGTCACGCAGCCCGTGCCTCCGGTGACGCAGCCCGTGCCTCCGGTGACGCAGCCCGTGTCTTCCGCGACGCAGCCCGAGCCCTCGGTGACGCACCCCGTCCCGCCCGTGCCCGTCACCGCTCAGTCTGTCGCGACGGAGCGTGCGTCGCCGGAAGGCCAGGTCCGCCCCACCGGCCCGCGGTCCGCCGGCGAGGCGGATCCGCTCCGACGACCGGGCTCGCGAGAAGGACACCGACGACGAGCAGGTGGGCGGCCTGGCAGTGCTCGGCGCCGCCGTCAAGGAGTTCGCCATCGTGGTCGGGATGGCGCTGGTGCTGTCCTTCATCGTCAAGACCTGGCTGTTGCAGGCGTTCTACATCCCCTCCGGCTCGATGGAGGACACCCTCGTCCTCAACGACCGGGTCATCGTCAGCAAGCTCACCCCCGGCCCCGTGGACCTCAAGCGCGGCGACATCGTCGTGTTCGCGGACCCTGGCGAGTGGCTGGACGAGACGCCGGCCGAGAAGCAGGGCCCCTTGGCCACCGTCGTCACCGACACCCTCACCTTCGTCGGGCTGCTGCCCGACAACGCCGAGAACCACCTCATCAAGCGGGTCATCGGGCTTCCCGGCGACAAGGTCGTGTGTTGCGACGCGGGCGGCCGGATCACCATCAACGGCAGTGCGATCAAGGAGCCGTACCTCAAGCCCGGTGACGCGGCCAGCGAGCAGGACTTCACCATCACCGTCCCGCGCGGGCGGGTCTGGGTGATGGGTGACCACCGGTCCAACTCGGCCGACTCCCGCGTCCACGACGGTCCCGAGAACGACGGCTCCCAGGGGTCGGTCGACGAGCGACTCATCGTGGGCCGTGCCGTCGCCCTCGTGTGGCCGCTGGACCACCTGGCCTGGTTGTCGAACCCCACCGCGACCTTCGCCCACGTCCCGCCGCCCAGTCCCGAAGGCGAGACCCCTCCGGCGGACGACTCCGGCACCGGGGTGGGCGAGGGCACCGACACCGACGGCGGCGACGAGGTGGGCGGCACCGACACCGACGCACCGACGGGGGTGGGCTGACAGATGCCCCAGCCAGTCCGCCGCAGTCGCAAGCCGAACCTGAGGGTCGAGCGCCAGCTCCAGCGCGACGGGCACCGCGTGCTCGCCGGGATGGACGAGGTCGGGCGGGGCGCCCTGGCCGGCCCGGTGACGGTGGGTGTCGTCCTCATCGACGAGACCTGTCGCAGCGCCCCCACCGGGGTCAAGGACTCCAAGCTCCTCACGCCCGCGGCGCGCGTCGCCATGGTGCCGCGGATCAGGCGGTGGGCCCTCTCGTATGCCGTGGGACACGCCTCGCCGCAGGAGATCGACGCGATCGGGATCATCGCTGCCCTCCGGCTGGCCGGGGGCCGCGCGCTGGCGGCCGTGGACATCGTGCCCGACCTGGTCATCCTCGACGGCAACCACGACTGGCTCACGCCGCCCGACGAGGTGGGGCTGTTCGCCTTCGCCTCCGACACCGCACCGGCCGTGCCGCCGGTCACGACCATGATCAAGGCCGACCTCAAGTGCTCTTCGGTCGCCGCCGCGTCGGTCCTCGCGAAGGTGGAGCGCGACGGACTGATGGTTTCCCTCGCACCCGAGCACCCGGCATACGGGTGGGACGAGAACAAGGGGTATGCCGCGCCCGAGCACCTCGCCGCACTGGAGGTGCACGGCGCCACCGACCTGCACCGCAGGTCGTGGCGGCTGCCCGGGATCTCGGGAGATGATGGGACCGGACTCGACGATCGGGCAGGTCAGCCAGCAGAGGCGGCACCCGAGGTGATGCAGGTGGAGATGAGTGCGCGATGAGTTCTGAGGACCTCGAGAAGTACGAGAGCGAGATGGAGCTGCAGCTCTATCGGGAGTACCGCGACGTCGTGGGCCTGTTCTCCCACGTCGTGGAGACCGAGCGCCGGTTCTACCTGTGCAACTCGGTCGACGTGAAGGTGCGCTCCGACGGCGGCGAGGTCTACTTCGACGTGACCATGGCCGACGCCTGGGTGTGGGACATCTACCGCCCGGCCCGGTTCGCCAAGCAGGTCCGCGTGGTGACGTTCAAGGACGTCAACGTCGAGGAGCTGTCCAAGTCCGACCTCGAGCTGCCGAAGGGCCAGGGCTTCTAGCCAACCCCCACGGCGCCACGGGAGCCGTATCGGCAGCGACCACCCACAGGGCGGCGTTGTCCGGGTCGGCCTTCCACAGGCCGCGCGGGCGCGCTGTCACGCAGGCGCCCTGCCGAGTTGGCTGGGACCATGGCAGAGCAGACCGATCCCCGGCGGACACTGGGGGAGTACGGCGAGCGGCTGGCCGAGCGCTACCTGCGAGATCGTGGCCTCGCCGTGGTCGACCGCAACTGGCGCTGCGCGCGCGGCGAGATCGACCTCGTCGCCCGCGACGGCGACTGCCTGGTGTTCTGCGAGGTGAAGACCCGCCGGACCGCCAGGTTCGGCGCCCCTGTCGAGGCGGTGAACTGGCGCAAGGCGACACGGCTGCGGCGGCTGGCGTCGGCGTGGCTGCAGGTCCACGACGAACACCCTGCGCGGATCCGGATCGACGTCATCGGGATCCTGTGCCCGGGTGACGGACCCGCCCGCGTGCGACATCTCGAGGGGGTGGGAGCGTGACGTTCGGACGCACCCGGTCGGTGACCCTGGAGGGCCTCGTGGGTGCCGTGGTCGACGTTGAGGCCCACCTGTCGGGTGGTCTGCCGGCGTTCATGTTGGGCGGCCTGCCCGACACCGCGTGCGCCCAGTCACCCAACCGGGTCAAGGCTGCCGCAGCGAGCATCGGGCGCTCACTGGCGCAGTGCCGCCTCACGGTCAACCTCTCCCCGGCGTCGATCCCCAAGAACGGCAGCGGGTTCGACCTGCCGATCGCCGTGGCCGTGGTGGCGGCGCTGGGGATGGTGCCCGCCGAGCGGGTCCGCGACATCGTCCACCTCGGTGAGCTGGGTCTGGACGGGTCCGTCAGGCCGGTCCGCGGCGTCCTGCCGGCTGTGCTGTCGGCGGCCCGGGCCGGTTGCCAGGACGTGGTCGTGCCGGTGGCCAACGCGGCGGAGGCACGGCTGGTCCCGGAGATCAGGGTGCACGCGGTCGCCCACCTCGCCGACCTCATCGCCGCCTACTCGTCCGGCGCCGAGGCGCTCGGGCTCGGGGTGCCCGACGCCGCCGACGGCGGAGCGGTGGTGCCGGTCGAGCCGCCGGAGCTGGCCGACGTCGTCGGTCAGGAGGAGGCGCGGATCGCCCTGGAGCTGGCCGCGGCCGGAGGGCACCACCTGTTCCTGCTCGGGCCCCCGGGCTCCGGCAAGACGATGCTGGCCGAGCGACTCGTGTCGATCCTGCCGAGGCTCTCCCGTGAGCAGTCGATCGACGTGCTGGCGATCCGATCGCTGGTGGGTGTGACCGCGGCCGAGCTCGACATCGAGGGCGTGCCGCCGTTCATCGCCCCGCACCACAGCGCGACGCAGGCGGCCATCATCGGTGGCGGGAGCAGCACCGTGCGCCCGGGGGCGATCTCCCAGGCGCACCACGGGGTGTTGTTCCTGGACGAGGCGCCCGAGTTCAAGACGGGCGCCTTGCAGTCGCTGCGCCAGCCGCTCGAGTCCGGCCAGGTCGTCGTCTCGCGAGCCCGGGCCGCGGTGCGGTTCCCGGCGAGGTTCCAGCTCGTGATGGCTGCCAACCCCTGCCCCTGCGGGCTGGGGTTCGGCAAGGGCGTCGGATGCGGCTGCTCGCCGATGGCCAAGCGTGGATACCTCGGCCGGCTCTCGGGTCCACTGCTGGACCGGGTCGACCTGCAGGTGCAGGTGCCCGCGGTGACCCAGTCGTCCCTCGCCGGGCTTCCCGGGGAGAGCAGCGCCGTCGTGGCTGCACGGGTGCGCGCCGCCCGGGAGGCGCAGGCCGAGCGGTGGACCGGCACGCCGTGGCGGGTCAACAGCGAGGTTCCTGGCGCCCAGCTGCGACGGGGGCGCTGGCGCCTGCCCAAGTCCGCCACTGTCGACATCGACCGGGCGCTGGACCGCGCGCAGCTCACTCTCCGGGGCTATGACCGCGTGCTCAGGGTCGGGTGGACCCTGGCGGACGTGCGCGGACGGACCATCCCGGTGCGTGACGACCTCGGCAACGCACTCACCCTGCGCACCCAGGGTCCGGTGGCGGCATGACCACCGTCCTACGGATCCGTGGCGACCGTGCGGCTCGACTTGCCTGGGCGCGGCTGGTCGAACCCGCGGACCCCGAGGCCGCGGCCCGGATCGAGGCCGTCGGCGCCGAGGAGGCGTTGCAGGACATCGGCACCGACACCACCATGGGCGCACGGATCCGGCCGCGCCTGCCCGACCTGGACGTCGAGCGTGACCTCGCCATCGCCGAGCGCCTCGGCGCCCGGATCGTGGTGCCGGGTGACGAGGAGTGGCCGGTCGGCCTCGATGACCTGTCGGCACCGCCGTTCTGCCTGTGGCTTCGCGGCCCCGCCGACCTCGCCGAGGCGTCCGCCAGGAGCGCCGCCGTCGTCGGCGCCCGGGCCGCCACGGGGTACGGCGTGCACGTGGCCAGGGATCTCTCGGCCGGACTGGCCGAGCGGGACTTCGCGGTGGTCTCCGGCGCCGCCTACGGCATCGACGGCGCGGCTCATGAGGGCGCCCTGGCCGTGGAAGGCGTGACCATCGCGGTGGTGGCGGGCGGGATCGACCGGCCCTACCCCAGTGGGCACGCCGGGCTCCTGGACCGGATCCGGGCAGCCGGCCTCGTCCTCAGTGAGGTGCCACCCGGGTCCGCCCCCACCAAGTGGCGGTTCCTCAGCCGCAACCGGCTGATCGCCACCCTGACCCAGGGGACCGTCGTCGTCGAGGCAGGACTGCGCAGCGGGTCCCGCAACACCGCTCGGCTGGCCGAGCAGCACCTCAGGGTCGTCTGCGCCGTGCCGGGGCCGGTCTCCTCAGCCGTGTCGGCGGGGTGTCACGAGCTCGTCCGGGCCGGCGCCGTCCTCGTCACCGATGCGGGCGAGGTTGCCGAGGCGGTCGGACCCATCGGCGAGCTGGCGCCCCACAAGTCCGGGCCGGCGGGGGCTGCTGACGACCTCGAACCCCGCCACCAGTCCGTCCTTGCAGCCCTTCCGGTGCGCAAGGCAGCCACGGCCGACGTCGTGGCCCGGGCGTGCGGGCTCACCGTGCCCGAGGTGCTCGGCGCGCTCGGGACGTTGGACGCCGCCGGGCTCGTGCTGCGGGACGACCGAGGCTGGCGCAAACCGTCTCGTCGCTGACTTGCGGGGTGGCGGCTTGTGCGGGGTCGCCGCGTTTGCGACGGTGACGGCGTGACCGAGTCCACTGCGCAGACGCTGGCGGCGTTCGAGCGCCACCTGCGCAGCGAACGAGGGAGGTCCGAGCACACCACTCGGGCCTACCTGGGGGACCTGCGCGGCCTCGTGGACTTCCTCGCCCGGAAGTGCGACATCACCGAGCTCGCCGACGTCCAGCTGCGCGAGCTGCGAGCCTGGCTCGCAGACCTGGCCGAGACCGGGGCAGCCAGGTCGACGATCGCTCGGCGGTCTGCGGCAGCGCGCACCTTCCTGGGCTGGGCCGCTCGCACCGGACGCATCGACCGGGATCCGTCCCTGCGGCTCGCTGCGCCCAAGCGGGCCGGGCACCTCCCCGAGGTCCTGCGTCAGTCGGACGCGACGGCCCTGATGGACGTCGCCGCGGTCGCCAGCGACGACCAGGACGCCATGCACCTGCGCGACCGGGCCGCTCTGGAGCTGTTGTACGCCAGCGGAATCCGCGTGGGCGAGCTGACCGCCCTCGATGTCGACGACATCGACCTCGCAGGCGGGGTCGTGCGGGTTCTGGGCAAGGGCGGCAAGGAGCGCACGGTGCCGTTCGGGGGCCCGGCACGGTCGGCCGTCGAGGCGTGGCTCGCGTTCGGTCGTCCCCAGGTCGCCCTGGCGGACAGCGGCGCCGCGCTGCTGCTCGGTCGGCGTGGCAGGCGTGCGGACCCGAGGCAGATCAGGTCTGCCGTCCACACGTTGTTGCAGCACGTTCCCGATGCACCGGACCTCGGTCCGCACGGGCTGCGCCACAGTGCAGCCACCCACCTGCTCGAAGGTGGCGCCGACCTGCGGCTCGTCCAGGAGCTGCTCGGGCACGCCTCACTGGCCACGACGCAGATCTACACCCACGTCTCGGTCGAGCGTTTGAAGGAGTCCTTCCGACAGGCTCACCCTCGTGCCTGAACCGAACCGAGCGCAGCGCGGGTGGTCGGGCGTGCCGCCCGCCCGCAGGCTGCCCCAAGGGGGATCATGGACGGCAGCGTGGCGGCCGTCGCCCGCATCGTCCGTGCTCGGAGAGGAGTAGTGCAGCCGCGTGAGTGAGCACCCGTCGACCTCTGGCCGACCGACTCCCTACCGCCGAGGTCCCAGCCGGCAGGTGCGGCTCCGGCGCACCCTCGCGGGCGCGCTGGTCCTTCTGCTCGTCGCCGTCGTCACGGTGCGACTGATCTCCAGGGGTGACGACGCCCCCGTGGTCAGCGGATCCGCGAAGTCGACTCCCGCGGTGGTGTCCTCCGCGTCGACGACCACCACACCCAGCAACGAGGACGGCTCGACGGCGACGGAGACGCGCAAACCTGGCGCGATGAAGGTGCCACAGAACGGCACAGGCAAGATCACGGTGGTCCCGGTGCCGAAGGCGGCCGTGGCGACGACAGGGCGCACCGTCACCTACACCGTGGAGATCGAGGGCGGCCTGGGCGTGGATGCCACCGAGGTCGCCACCACCATCGAGACCATCCTGCTCGACCCGAGGGGCTGGCAGAAGGTCGACGGAGTCCGCTTCGTCAACGTCACGCCCGCGCAGGCGGCGGGGGGTGCCCACGTCGACGTCCGGGTGACCTTGGCCAGCCCGGGCCTCACCGACAAGCTCTGCGCACCGATGCGCACGCTGTCGCAGGTCTCCTGCTGGAACGGCGAGCGCTCGGTGCTCAACTTCCGTCGGTGGGCGCTCGGCGACGACAGCTATGGCACAGACATCGCTCGCTACCGCCTCTACCAGGTCAACCACGAGGTCGGTCACGGCATCGGCCACCAGCACAAGCAGTGTCCGGGGAAGGGCAAGCGGGCGCCGGTTATGGTGCAGCAGACCCTTGACCTCGGTGGCTGCACTCCCTGGCCCTACCCGTCGGGGGCCTGAGCAAGGGGTAGCAGGCGCACCCGTCGACCGCCCGTCAGGAACACCAACGGGTCGAGGTAGTCGCCACCCCGCAGGGCCCCCAGGTGCAGGCACGTGGCACTGTCGCAGTGCGAGCCGTTCTGTTCGAGTCGTCCGAGCACGGTGCCGCGGCGTACGGCTGCTCCCGTCGCGACCACCGCAGCCACCGGCTCGTAGGTCGAGCGAACCCCCGACGCGTGCAGCACCGTCACCGTGCTGCGGCCGGCGATGCGCCCCACGTGGGTGACGGTGCCGGCCTCGACGGCAAGGACGTCCTGCCCGGCCGCCCCGGCCAGGTCGACACCGCGGTGGCCGGCGCCGTACCTGGTGGGAGGTCGCAGGAACGGCCGGACCACCCGGGGTTGCGGGCGCAGCGGCCAGGCCCACTGACCTCGCAGCACCGGCCCAGCCACGTCCCGGGCCACGCGAGTGCCCACGAGGCCGACCCGGCCTGTGGCCGCGGGCGACGCCACGGCCGGCACGTGCACGTCCGCGGCCGGCTCCTGCACCTCCCCGGCCGGCGCCTGCACCTCCACGGCCGGCGCCTGCACCCCCACGGGCGGCGCCTTCGTCCCCGGGGCCGTCGCCTTCACCACGGAGGCCCCAGCCGAGACCACCGGGACCGCCGGATGCGCCTCGACCGCCGAGACGGTGGTGCCGGCGACGAGCATCGACACGGGGAGGAGAAGGGCGGCCAGCGGATTCACCCAACCACCCTCGCGGCCCCGAGCAGCCTGCGGCTCGACGCGACGAGATGGCTGTGCACAGCGAAGCCCTGCGCGGCGGGCTGTGGACGACCGGGTCCGTTGCGGCCGGTCGACGCCAGGGTGTTCACCAGGGCGGTTCCGTGGCCGACGTGGCTCCGGCTGCCGCTACAGCAGGCTCAGCCGGGCGACCGCCTCGTGCAGGACCTCGTCGCGCTTGCAGAACGCAAACCGCACCAGTGTGCGCGCCGCCTCCGGGTCGTCGTGGAACACCGACACGGGCACGCCGACGACCCCGGCTCTCGACGGCAGCTCGCGGCAGAACGCCAGGGCGTCCACGGCACCGAGCGGCGCCGCGTCGGCCACCACGAAGTACGTCCCAGCCCGGCACCGACACCTCCAGCCCGGCCGACCGCAGCCCGGCCACGAGCAGGTCGCGCTTGGCCTGCAGCGACGTGGACAGCCCGGCATACACGGAGTCGTCGAGCCCGAGCGCGACCGCCACCGCGGGCTGGAACGGTCCGGAGCCCACGAAGGTGAGGAACTGCTTGACCGCTCGTACGGCGGCCACGGCGTGGGCCGGCCCGGACACCCAGCCGACCTTCCAGCCCGTGGCGGAGAACGTCTTGCCGGCACGACGAGATGGTCAGCGTGCGCTCCCACATCCCCGGCAGGGTCGCGACGGGCACGTGGGCAGCGCCGTCGAAGACCAGGTGTTCGTAGACCTCGTCGGTCACGACCCAGGCATCGAACTCCCTTGCGAGAGAACAGATCAGCTCGAGCTCCGCGCGGGTGAAGACCTTGCCCGTCGGGTTGTGTGGTGTGTTGAGGAGGACCATGCGGGTCCGTGACGAGAAGGCCGCCCGCAGCGACTCCTCGTCCACCGCGAAGTCGGGGAACCGCAGCACCGACGTGCGGCGCACCGCGCCCGCCATGGCGATCGACGCGGCATACGAGTCGTAGTAGGGCTCGAAGGTGACCACCTCGTCGCCGGGTTCGCACAGCGCGAGGATGGTCGCAGCGATGGCTTCGGTGGCGCCGACGGTGACGAGCACCTCCGAGCGCGGGTCGACGGTGAGGTCGTAGAAGCGCGACTGGTGCGCGGCGATGGCCTCGAGCAGCTCGGGGACGCCGGGGCCGGGCGGGTACTGGTTGCGGCCGCCGTCGATGGCCGCCTTCGCCGCGTCGAGCATCTCGCGCGGACCGTCGGTGTCGGGAAAGCCCTGGCCCAGGTTCACTGCACCGTGCTCGGTCGCGAGCGCGGTCATCTCCGCGAAGATGGTGGTGCCGAAGGGCGCCAGGGAGGGTTTGCCGGGTGGTCGGGCCATGGCGAGAGGGTATGCCGCGTGGTCGGCTGTGCGGCGTAGCCTTCGACCCGTGGTCGTCGAGCGTCGTGGGTCAGTCATCGCCGGACGCGGGCTGTTCACCGCCGAGCCGCTCGCGCAGGGGAGCCGGGTCGACGCCGACCCTGACCTCCTCAACCACTCGTGCGACCCGACTCTGGCGTGGACGACGGGCGGAGAGCTCGTCGCCTTCCGCGACGTGGTGGCCGGGGAGGAGCTCACGGTGGACTACGCGACGACGAGCGCCGATCCGCAGATGCTGGTGCGGTGCCACTGCGAGACGTACCGGTGTCGGCAGATGGTGACCGGGGACGACTGGCGGATCCCCCAGCTGCGGGGCCGGTATGCCGGCCACTTCGCACCTGCCGTTCAGGTCCTGGTCGACGCCCAGCCCTGAAGTCGAACGCGTCAGGACGCCTGGCTCGCGGCGGAGCCCGCTCCGGAGTCGGTCTCGTCGGCGTGCGCGATGTGGCCGAGCTGCCGCCAGACGAGGGCCAGCGTGATGCCCGACCCGACGAACGCGAACCAGAACGGCGCGGCGAGTCCCCACTGCTCGGCGAGGACACCGCCGAGCCCCTGACCGACGACCAGCCCGAGGAACAGGCCGACGACGTAGACGCTGCCGACCCGGCCCTGGAACTCCTGCGGCACCGCACGCTGCCGGACGGCTTGCGAGACCGTGCCCCAGACGAACGCGTAGGCACCGAACACCACCATGATCACGATCGCGAGCCATCCCACCGTGGTGAGCGCCAGCGCCAGGTGGGTCAGCACCTCGAGGAGCAGGCAGCCGCGCATCACGGTGGCCAGGGGGATGCGGCGCTCCAGCCACCCGTAGGACGCCGTGCTGACCAGCCCTCCGGCGGCGGCAGCCGTGGTGAGCAGGCCGAACCCGACCTCACCCATGTGCAGCCGGTCGAGCGAGTAGAGCACCAGCACCGACCAGGCGGCGCCCCAGGTGATGTTGAAGGCGAAGATCACCAGCGCCAGGGTGCGCACCGGCGCGTGGCCCCGGATCCAGCGCAAGCCGTCAGCGATGTCGCGGCGCACGTGGGTGTCGGGCACCCCGCGGACGCCACCTCGCGGAGTGGTGATCCGGGCTACCAGGACGACGCTGAGCGCGACGCAGACCACCTGCACGACGAACGGCCAGGCCATGCCCACCGCGAAGAGGAAGGCACCGACGGGTGGGCCGACCAGCTGGTTGGCCGTGAGGAAGCCCGCCTGGAGCCGGGCGTTGCCGATGCCGAGGTCCGGCTTCTCGACGACCATCGGCAGCAAGGTGCTGGTGGTCGTGTCGGCGAAGACCTCCGCCACTCCGTAGACGAACATGGTGGCCAGGACCAGCCCGATCGAGACCCGGTCGGTCGCGATGGTCACGCAGAGCGCGGCCACCACGACCGCTCGCAGCAGGTCGGCGACGATGACCACGCGTCGCCGGTCGAGGCGGTCTGCGACCGCACCAGCCCACAGGCCGAACACCAGCCACGGCAGTCTCTGGAGGACGGCGGCCATCGCCACCAGCACGGCGTTGCGGGTCTGCGACGCCACGAGGAGCGGTCCGGCAGACAGCGCGATCCCGTCGCCGATGTTGCTCACCCAGGACGAGGAGAGCAGCCACCGAAAGCTCCGCCCGAGCCGAGGTGGGGCGACGACGTCGACGACCCGGCTTCCGATGCTCACGACCGACAAACCTACCGACGACGGCAGGCAGGAGTCGCCCGCATTTCGCGTGCTCCTCAGGATGCCCGGGAAAGCGAGCGCCGGATTTCTCGATCCCCCGCCCGAGCACGTACGATGGTCGGCGGTCCACGTGTGCAGTGCACACGTCGACCTAATTCGCGCGTCTTCCATCCGCTGACTCGGTTCGCCGACGAAACGGGGGCGCACCCGGCAGTCCGGTGAGTATGCCGGTGGGGTGCGTTGCAGACGCCAGGCAGGTAGCCGCACCCACGCGGCATACCGACGCAACTGACAACGACACAAGGAGACACGGCATGGCCGTCGTTACCATGCGCCAGCTCCTCGAGAGCGGCGTCCACTTCGGGCACCAGACCCGTCGCTGGAACCCCAAGATGAAGCGCTTCATCATGACCGAGCGCAACGGCATCTACATCATCGACCTGCAGCAGTCGTTGACCTACATCAACAACGCCTTCGAGTTCGTCAAGGAGACGGTCGCCCACGGTGGGTCGATCCTCTTCGTCGGCACGAAGAAGCAGGCCCAGGAGCCCATCGCCGAGCAGGCGACCCGGGTCGGGATGCCCTACGTCAACCACCGCTGGCTCGGTGGCATGCTCACCAACTTCAACACGATCTCCAAGCGGCTCACGCGCCTGAAGGAGCTCGAGGAGCTCGACTACGACAACGTCGCGGCGTCGGGCTTCACCAAGAAGGAGCTCCTGATCTTCAAGCGGGAGCGCGACAAGCTCGAGAAGACCCTGGGCGGCATCCGCAACATGGCCAAGGTCCCCTCGGCCGTGTGGATCGTCGACACCAAGAAGGAGCACCTCGCGGTCTTCGAGGCGCGCAAGCTCGGCCTGCCGGTCATCGCGATCCTCGACACCAACTGCGACCCCGACGAGGTCGACTACAAGATCCCCGGCAACGACGACGCGATCCGCTCCGTCACGCTGCTGACCCGGGTCATCGCCGACGCTGTTGCCGAGGGACTCATCGCCCGCAGCTCCGGCAAGTCCGGTGAGCAGGCCGAAGGCACCGTCGCAGGCGACGAGCCGCTGGCCGAGTGGGAGCGCGAGCTGCTCGGTGGCGACGCCGCCAAGGCTGCCGACGCTGCCGCACCGGAGGCCGGCGAGACCGCCGCCGCCGACGCGACCGACGCCGCTCCGGCCGAGGCTGCCGCTCCCGAGGCTGCGACCGAGACCGCGACCGCGACCGAGGCCCCGGCGGCCGAGGCCCCCGCGGCTGCTGCTCCCGAGGCCGCGACCGAGACCGTCACCGAGGCGCCCGCCGCCGAGGAGACTGCTGCTCCCGAGGCCGCTGCCGAGGCTCCGGCCGACGCCGACGCCAAGGCCTGAGCACTCCCTGTCCCTTCCTTTCGACCTGTCTGCCATGTCGTCTGGCAGCGTTGCCGGACGACATGGCACACCACATTCCTAGAAGCAAAGGCTGAGAAACATCCATGGCGAACTACACCGCCGCTGACATCAAGGCCCTGCGTGAGTCCACCGGCGCGGGCATGCTCGACGTCAAGAAGGCCCTCGACGAGGCCGATGGCGACCGCACCAAGGCCACCGAGATCCTTCGCGTGAAGGGCCTCAAGGGCGTCACCAAGCGCGAGGGGCGCACCACGTCCAACGGCCTGGTCACCGCCCAGGCCGCTGACGGCGTGGGCACCCTCGTCGAGGTCCTGTGCGAGACCGACTTCGTGGCCAAGGGCGAGAAGTTCATCGCGCTCGCCGCGCAGGTCCTCGCCCAGGCCGTCGCGTCCGGTGCCTCCGACGCCGACGCGCTGCTCAAGAGCTCGCTCGAGGACGGCTCGACCGTCCAGGAGCTGCTCGACGGCGCCAACGCGACCATCGGCGAGAAGATCGAGGTCAAGCGGGTCGCCCGCATCGAGGCCCCGGTCGTCGTGTCCTACCTGCACAAGACCAGCCCCGACCTGCCCGCGCAGATCGGTGTCATCGTCGGCACCGAGGGTGGCGACGAGCAGGTCGCGCGTGACGTGGCCATGCACATCGCGGCGTTCAGCCCGACCGTGCTGACCCGTGACGAGGTCGACGCCACGACGGTCGAGAACGAGCGTCGCGTCGCCGAGGCCACGGCGAAGGAGGAGGGCAAGCCCGAGGCCGCCCTCCCCAAGATCGTCGAGGGTCGGGTCAACGGCTTCTTCAAGGAGAACGTCCTGCTCGAGCAGCCGTTCGCCAAGGACGCCAAGAAGTCGGTCGAGAAGGTCCTCACCGAGGCCGGCACGAAGGTCACCTCCTTCGTCCGCTACCGCATCGGCAACTGACCGACACCACGCAACGTCCACGACGAGGCCCCTCACCTGCTGGTGAGGGGCCTCGTCGTCGGTATGCCGCGTGTCCGGGCCCGCGTGTCTGACCCAGCGTTCGTCCGAGCGGTCAGCCGGCCGCCCGCTTGACGAGGGCGGCGATCTCCTTCTCGAGGGCCGGCGTCAGGGTGGTGATGGCGTATCCGATCGGCCACATGTTCCCGTCGTCGAGGTTCGCGCTGTCGGTGAACTCGAACGTCGCGTACCGCGCCTTGAACTTGCTGGCCGGCTTGAAGAACGCCACTGCCTTGCCATCGCGCTTGTACGCGGGCATGCCGTACCAGGTCGAGGCCTCGAGCTGGGGGGCGTTCTTCGTGACCAGGTCGTGGAGGCGCTCGGCGAGCTCGCGGTCCTCCGGCGGCATCTCGGCGATCTTGTCGCGCAGGTTCTGCTCGCCGTCGCCGCCCTTCGCCTCCTTGGCACGTTCCTTCATGGCATCGCGCTCCGCGGCGGTGAACCCGCTCTTGCTGCCGGCGGTCTTGGTGGCGGTCTTGGCGGCCTTCGTCGCGGGCTGCGTGGTGGTCTTCTTCGTGGTTGGCATCAGGTCTCCCCAGGGTCGTGGTGGGATGTCGGGACCATTCTCCGAGCACACCGGCACTGGGCGCTTCTCGAAAACTGACCACTTCTGGCGCATACTTCCGTCATGGGGAGACGAGCGCGCGGCACCGCGAAGCGGCCACAGCCGGCCCGGGCGCATCCGGACTTCAGCACCTTGCCGGAGCGCATCGCGCCGGAGGACATGACCACCACGCAGGACGTCGACCCCGGCCCCGACCCCCGCGGCGGACGGGACACCGAGACTGAGTTCATGCTGCGCAACGCCGCCGGCGTCTGACCTGCCGCTAGAGGGAGCCGTCTGCTGGTTCCCCAGCGCCGGTCACCGGGCAGCGAGGTCCGGCGCTGCCACGGCGGCCAGGTCGCGCCACCAGGAGAGCCGGTCGGGGCGACCGTCGTAGTCCCGGCGACGGTTGGCGCCACTGGTGCCAGGGAGGACGAAGACCTCGGACCGCCCGATGCCCCACGGCGCGATGCCCAGGCCGGGTGGTCGGTGGCCCAGCGCCCGCGCGGCATACCCCGCCGTGCCCTTCGCCGTGAAGGCGACGAACGCGGGTTGCCACCTCTCGACGTCGGACACGAGGCGCTCGATCTCCACCCAGCCGCGGCCGGACTCGTGGTCCCAGTGACCCACGAGATCGGTCAGGCCCAGGCCGTGGTCGACGACCTGGTGGTCCTCGTCCGGCCGCAGCTGCCGGGGCGTGAGCCCGCTGTCGTGCAGGCACTCCCAGAAGTTGTTGCCGGGGGAGGCGTAGTAGTGGTCGCGATGCTTGGTGCTCTCGGCGCCGGCCAGGCCACAGAACACGATCACCGGCTCGGGGCCGACGATCTCGTCCAGGAGCTGCATCAGGCCTCCCGTCGCGACAGCCTCGGCCTTGCGGGCATCAGAAGATGTGGACGCGCTGCTGCGGGTCGAGCCACATCCCGTCGCCCGCGGTGACTCCGAACGCCTCGTGGAACTCGTCGCAGTTGCGGACCGCGTTGGCTCGCACCTCGGTGGGGGAGTGTGGGTCGATCGCGAGCAGCCGCTTGGCCTCCTCGGTGCGCGCCTTCCCGGACCAGACCTGCGCCCACCCGAGGAAGAACCGCTGCTCGCCGGTGTAGCCGTCGAGCTCGGGTGCTCGTTCGCCCTCGGTGGCGATCCGGTAGGCGGAGAAGCCGATGGCCAACCCGCCGAGGTCGCCGATGTTCTCGCCGACGGTGAGGGCGCCGTTGACCTTCTCCTCCGGGGCGGCGATCGGCGAGAGCTCGCTGAACTGGGCGACCAGGGCCTGGGTGCGCTCGTCGAACCGGGCGCGGTCCTCCTCGGTCCACCAGTCGCGCAGGGCACCGGTGGCGTCGTAGCGCGAGCCCTGGTCGTCGAACCCGTGGCCGATCTCGTGCCCGATGACCGCGCCGATGCCGCCGTAGTTGACGGCGTCGTCGGCGTCCATGTCGAAGAACGGCGGCTGCAGGATGCCGGCCGGGAAGACGATCTCGTTCATCACGCGGGTGGTAGTAGGCGTTGACGGTCTGCGGCAGCATCAGCCACTCGTCGCGGTCGATCGGGCCACCCAGCTTGGCCAGCTGCCGCTGCAGCTCGAACGCGTTGGCCCGGCGGACGTTGCCGACGAGGTCGTCGTCGATGGTCAGCGAGGAGTAGTCCCGCCAGCGGTCCGGGTAGCCGACCTTGGGGGTGAACGAGGCGAGCTTGGCCAGCGCCTGTTCGCGGGTCTGCGGACCCATCCAGTCGAGCCCCTCGAAGGACCGGCGGAACGCCTCGACGAGGTTGCCGACGAGCTCGAGCATCCGCTGCTTGGCCGCGGGCGGGAAGTACTCCGCGGCATACAGCTGCCCGACGGCCTCGCCGATCGCTCCCTCGACGAGGGAGACGCCACGCTTCCAGCGCTCGCGGTTGGCCGGCAGCCCGGAGATGACGCGCCCGGTGAAGTCGAACTCGGCGTCCACCAGCTCCTTGGTCAGCAGGGGCGCAGCGGAGGCCACGACATGGAACGCGAGCCAGTACTTGAAGTCGTCGATGATCACCTCGTCGAGCGCCACGGACAGCCCGTCGAGGTAGGAGGGCTGGCCCACGATGACGTGCTCGAAGGCGTCGCGGGCATCGAGGCCACGGACGAAGTCGCCCCACATGACGTTGGGGGCGAGCTCCTCGAGGTCGTAGTAGCCGTAGGGGTTGTAGCTCTTCACGGCGTCGCGGGTCGCCACGTTGTCCCAGTGGTGACCGGCCAGCCGCGTCTCCAACGCGACGACGCGCGCCGCCGGGGAGTCCTCGCCGCTGGAGCCTTCGCCGATGCCCGCGAAGGCCAGCATGCGCGCCACGTGGGGCAGGTATGCCGCGAGGATGGCTGCGTGTCGCTCCTCGCGGTAGTAGGACTCGTCGGGCAGGCCCAGCCCACCCTGGCCGAGGTAGAGGACGTACTCCTCGGGGTTCTTCGCGTCGGGGGCCACGCCGAAGTCGAACAGGCCGGGGCCGCCCTCGCGCGCCAGCCGCCCGAGGGTGAGGAACAGGTCGTCGGTGCCGCTGATCCGCTCGATCGCGGCGAGGTCCTGCTCGATGGGGGTGAGGCCGAGCTCCTCGGCCCTGGCCTCGTCCATGAAGGAGCGGTAGAGGTCGCCCACCTTGCGTGCCGGTGAGCCTTCAGCTGCGTCCGTGTCGGCAGCGGCCTTCTCGATGATCCGCCGCACCCGCTCGTCGGACTGCTCACGCAGCATGTCGAAGGTGCCGTAGCGCCCGCGGTCGCCGGGGATCTCGGTCTCGCGGACCCAGGTGCCGTTGGCGTGGCCGAACAGGTCGTCCTGGGGGCGGACACTCTCGTCACGGTGCCCTGGGAGGATGCCTGACCTCATGCGTGCGTCTCCTTCAGTGCGGGATGGCCCATGGGTGGGGTTCGGACTGCGCGGATGGGGCCACCCTGCCACGCACCGGGGACGGCCGTGCAACCGGCACCATGGCTCCCGCGGGAGTGTGGAAGTATTCGGTGACCGCCCCGCACCTCCAGGAGGATCTGTCGTGACTGCTGCCCCCGAGCAGACCGCCCCAGCCGGATCGTCCACCGCTCCCGCACCGACGCCACGTCGCCGGGTGCTGCTCAAGCTCTCCGGTGAGGTCTTCGGCGGAGGTCGCGTCGGGCTGGCACCGGACGTCGTCCGGGGCGTCGCCCAGCAGATCGCGCAGTCGGTCAACGAGGGCATCCAGGTCGCCGTCGTCATCGGTGGGGGCAACTTCTTCCGCGGCTCCGAGCTCCAGCAGCAGGGCATGGACCGCACCCGCGCCGACTACATGGGCATGCTCGGCACGGTGATGAACTGCCTCGCCCTGCAGGACTTCCTCGAGAAGGAAGGGATCGAGACCCGCGTGCAGACCGCGATCGCGATGGGCCAGGTCGCGGAGCCCTACATCCCGCGCCGCGCGATCCGTCACCTCGAGAAGGGCCGGGTGGTCATCTTCGGCGCCGGGGCCGGTATGCCGTTCTTCTCCACCGACACGGTGTCGGCGCAGCGGGCCCTGGAGATCAAGTGCGACGCCGTGCTGATGAGCAAGAACGGCGTCGACGGGGTCTACGACTCCGACCCCCGCACCAACCCCGACGCCCGCAAGCTCGACGAGATCAGCTACGCCGACGCGCTGCGGCAGGGGCTGCGCGTGGTCGACGCCGCGGCCTTCAGCCTCTGCATGGAGAACAAGCTCCCGATGGTCGTGTTCGGCATGGAGGGCGAGGGCAACGTCGTACGCGCACTGCGCGGTGAGAGGATCGGGACGCTGGTCACCCCCGGCTGAGTCGGCTGCGGCTCACACCGCACCGCCCCACCCACCAGACTGACCACACCACGACCGGCGCCCCGACCAGGAGCGCCCGACAAGGAGCAGGACATGATCGAAGAGACTCTCCTCGAGGCCGAAGAGAAGATGGAGAAGGCCGTCGAGGTGGCCAAGGAGGACTTCGCGGGCATCCGCACCGGGCGGGCGACGCCGGCCATGTTCAACAAGCTCATGGTCGACTACTACGGCGCCCCGACCCCCTTGCAGCAGCTCGCGTCGTTCCAGACGCCCGAGGCCCGCACCATCCTCATCACGCCCTTCGACAAGTCGGCGATGGCCGAGATCGAGAAGACGCTGCGCGAGTCCGATCTCGGGGTCAACCCGAGCAACGACGGCAACGTGATCCGCTGCGTGCTGCCGACCCTCACGGAGGAGCGCCGCAAGGACTACATCAAGCTGGCCCGCCACAAGGGCGAGGACGCCAAGGTGTCGATCCGCAACGTCCGCCGCAAGGCCAAGGACGAGATCGACAAGCTGGTCAAGGACGGCGAGGTCGGCGAGGACGACGGCAGCCGCGGCGAGAAGGAGCTGGACGCGACCACCAAGAAGTACGTGGACACGGTCGACGAGCTCCTCAAGGGCAAGGAGAACGAGCTGCTCGAGGTCTGAGCGGCTCGCCCCTCCGCCCCAGCGCTTCCGTCATGAACGCACCCGCGTCCCGTAGCAGCCGTCGCGAGGCCCGCACCGCCGCGGACTCCGCGGGCTCGGCCGCGCCTTCGGAGGCGACTCGTTCCGGGGCAGGGCGGGACGGCGCCACGCGCACCCAGGGCGGTCGACCGTCCAAGGCGGGTCGCAACCTGCCCGCGGCGATCGCCGTCGGCGTCGGCCTCGGCATCCTCATCATCGGCTCGCTCGTCCTGCGCAAGGAGCTGATGCTGGGGATCGTCGTCGTGGCGATCGCTGTCGGGGTCTGGGAGCTGCGGCGGGCACTGGCGCAGGTCTCGATCAAGGTGCCGCTGGTGCCGAGCCTGGTCGGCAGCGTCAGCATGCTGGTGTCTGCCTACGTCGGCGGTGGCGAGGCCCTGGTCGTGACCGTCGGCCTCACCTGTGTCGGCATCCTGCTGTGGCGCATCGCCGACGGCGTGCTCGATGCCGTCCGTGACATCGCCGGCGGCTTCTTCGTCGCGGTCTACCCCTCGTTCCTCGCGGGTTTCGCCGCACTCATGCTGGCCGCCGACGACGGCGCCCGGCGGATCATCGTGTTCATCCTCGTCACGGTGCTCAGCGACGTCGGGGGCTATGCCTTCGGCGTCCTGCTGGGCAAGCACCCCCTGGCCCCCTCGGTCAGCCCCAAGAAGTCGTGGGAGGGCTTCGGCGGTTCTGTCCTCACCTGTGTGGTCGGCGGTGCCATCGCGGTCGACCTCCTGCTCGACGGCCCGTGGTGGGGTGGCGCGTTGCTCGGGGCCTGCGCGGCCGTCGCCGCGACGGTCGGCGACCTGACCGAGTCCACCATCAAGCGAGACCTCGGCATCAAGGACATGAGCACCATCCTCCCGGGGCACGGCGGCGTCATGGACCGGCTCGACTCGCTCGTGGTCGTCGCGCCGGTGGCCTGGGCGCTGCTCGCGTGGGTCGTCCCGCCCGGCTGACGACGCCGCCCCCGGGTGACCAGTGTCTTCGCTGACGCCGTCGCACCCGGGTGACCCCACGGCATACCGCGACACCTGAGAGACTGGTCCCACCATGACCACGGACCTACCCGCGCCCACGAGCGAGCGCCCCCAGCCGGGCCAGCTCACCTTTTCCGCCCCTCGCCGGGGCAAGCCGCCGCGTCACCTCGCCGACCTGTCGCCGGCGGAGCGCAAGGAGGCCGTCGAGGCGCTGGGACACAAGGGTTTCCGCGCCAAGCAGCTGTCGACGCACTATTTCGAGCGGCTGGTCGGGTCGCCCGACGAGATGACCGACCTGCCCAAGGCGATCCGCGACGAGCTGGTGGCCGACCTCCTTCCGACCCTGCTCACCCCGCTCGTGCAGCGCACCGCCGACGACGGCATGACGGTCAAGAACGCCTGGAAGCTGCACGACGGCGCCATCGTCGAGTCGGTGCTGATGCGCTACCCGAGGCGAGTCACCATCTGCATCTCCAGCCAAGCCGGCTGTGGCATGAACTGTCCCTTCTGCGCGACGGGACAGGCCGGTCTCACCCGCAACATGAGCGCCGCTGAGATCGTCGAGCAGGTGGTCATGGGCGCGCGCCTGCTCCGCAGCGGCGAGCTGGCGAACGGCGGCGCAGGCCCCGCTGGACGGCTCAGCCGCCGAGCTCGGTGACGAGGACGGCACCGAGGACGGCGAGGCGGGCCCGGTCGAGGCCACCGGCCCCACGCGCATCTCCAACGTGGTCTTCATGGGCATGGGCGAGGCGCTGGCCAACTACAAGGCCGCGATCGGCGCGATCCGCAGGCTCACGGACCCGGCCCCGGACGGCCTCGGGATGTCGGCACGGGGGATCACCATGTCGACCGTCGGCCTGGTGCCGGCGATCGACAAGCTGGCGGCCGAGGGCATCCCGGTCACGCTCGCCCTGTCCCTGCACGCCCCCGACGACGAGCTGCGCAACGAGCTCGTCCCGATCAACACCCGGTGGAGCGTCGACGAGGCACTCGACGCGGCCCACCGCTACTACGAGGTGACCGGGCGGCGGGTGAGCATCGAGTACGCCCTCATCAAGGACATCAACGACCACGCCTGGCGGGCCGACCTCCTGGGCAAGAAGCTCAACGCCCGTGGGCGCGGGTGGGTCCATGTGAACCCGATCCCGCTCAACCCGACGCCCGGGTCGAAGTGGACGGCGTCCCGACCGGGCGTGGAGCAGCAGTTCGTCGAGCGACTGCGCGCCCACGGCATCCCGACGACGATCCGTGACACCCGCGGCCAGGACATCGACGGAGCCTGCGGCCAGCTCGCTGCCTCGACCGCCTGACCGTGCCGGTCCTCTCCTCACGGCCGGCTTCGACGCCACTCCGGCCCCTAGGCTGACCGGGTGAGCCCCCACCCCACCGTGTCTGCCGAACCGGGCCGAGAGTTCGTCCTGACCGTCTCGTGCGCGGACCGGCGCGGGATCGTGCACGCCGTCTCGGGTGTGATGCTCGACCTGTCGATGACGATCCTGGACAGCCAGCAGTTCGCCGACACCACAGCCGGGGAGTTCCACCTGCGGATGCACCTCGCGCGGGAGGGCTCGGCGCTGCCGGTGGACCAGCTGGACGCCGCGATGCGTGAGGTGGCGACGGAGTTCGCGATGACGTATGCCGCGCACGACCTGTCCCAGCGGCGTCGCGTGCTGGTCATGGTGAGCCAGCAGGGGCACTGCCTCAACGACCTGCTGTTCCGGGTCGAGAGCGGGTCGCTGCCCATCGAGGTGCCGGCGATCGTCTCCAACCACGAGGACTTCAGGGACCTGGCGCAGTGGCACGGCATACCCTTCCACCACGTCCCGGTCACCAGGGACACCAAGGCTGCTGCGGAGGCGCAGCTGCGGCGGCTGGTGGACGAGTACTCCGCCGACACGGTCGCACTGGCGCGCTACATGCAGATCCTGTCGAGCGAGCTGTGCGCCGACTTCCCCGGGCGGATTCTCAACATCCACCACTCGCTGCTGCCGAGCTTCAAGGGGGCCAGGCCCTACACCCAGGCGCACGACCGAGGGGTCAAGGTCATCGGGGCGACGGCGCACTACGTCACCGCCGACCTCGACGAGGGGCCGATCATCGAGCAGGACTTCCGCCGGGTGGACCACCGGATGAGCCCGGCCGAGCTGGCGTCGGTGGGTCAGGAGCTCGAGGCCATGGCGTTCGCGAGGGCGCTGCGCTGGCACGCCGAGCACCGCGTGGTGCTGCGCGGGCGCCGCACCATCGTGTTCGACTGACCCCGCCTGACAGCGCCGCCACCTTGCCGTGGAGGAGCCGGCGACCGGGGTGGCAGGTCAGTGGGGTTGGATGAGGTCCCAGGCGTTGCCGTAGAGGTCCTCGAAGACCGCCACGCTGCCGTAGGGCTCGTGCCTGGGCTCCTCCCGGAACCGCACTCCTGCCTCGAGCATCCGGGCGTGGTCGGCGGCGAAGTCGTCCGTCGCGAGGAAGTGCATCACCCGCCCGCCGCCCGGGTCGCCGACGCGCGCCTGCTGCTCCGGAGTGCTCGCCCGCGCCAGCAGCACGTCGGTGCCGTCGGAACCGGCCGGTCGGACGACGACCCAGCGGGTGCCGTCGCCCCGCTCGGTGTCCTCGACCAGCTCGAAACCGGCTCGGTCGCGGAACCACTCCAGTGCCTCGTCGTAGTCGTGGACGAGCAGGGTCACGAGGCTGAGCCGCTGGGACATTCAGCCATCCTCGCGCACGGCGTGGTGCAGGGCGCGCAGGTAGCCCAGGGCGGCGACCCGCTGCAGCCGCCAGGTCAGCGGGCCGCCGATCCGGGTCAGCCATCCGCCGTGCCGCGTGTAGGCCCGCACCACGGCATACACATCGTCTCCGCGGCGCTCGACGAGGAAGCCCTCCTCGCCGCTCTCGATGTGACCCTCCAGCGTGCCGTAGCCGAAGCCGGTGCGGTCCGCGGACTCCACCGTCCAGACGATCCGGCACGGCACGCCGAGCACGACGAGTCGGCTCAGCACGTCCACGCCCACCGCGGCCCGCGCAGCGGTGGCCTGCGGCCGCAACCGCAACCCGCGTTGCGGCGCGTAGGTCATCAGTGCCTCGCTCGCTGAGCGGTATGCCGCGTCGCCGGCTCCCAGCCGCCGCTCCACCTCGAGGTGCTGGTACCCCTCGGGCAGCGGTCCGTCCAGGGTGAGGCCACGCGGCTCGTAGGTGAGCTCTCGCGAGCTCAGGTCAGGAAGCTTCATCAAACCGCTCCTCGGTGGTGACACGGGTCCACGCGAGGACCGCGCAGAGGGCAAATCCGACCGCATTGGCCAGACCATGGGTCCAGGCCATCCACTCGATGGGCAGGTGTGGCACCGCCTCGACCACGTGGCCCAGTGCCCAGTCCAGCGCCAGCAGCATCGTCCCGACCAGGGTGAGTGCGCTGGTGCCCAACAGGACTCGAGTGACGCCGCCTGTCGAGGCTCGGCTCCTGCTCCACAGGGCCCAGCCGACCAGCCACATCCCGGCGGTCAGGATGACCGCGCCGACCAGCTCGACCTCGTCGTTGACGAAGTAGCCCACGAGGACCACCGCCGTCCCCAGCGGCACCGACAGGGCCGCTGCGGTCGCCGAGGGTCCGGGGGAGCTCCGTGACACGAGGAAGGCCACCAGGGCGGCGGCGAACCCGGCGAAGTGGAAGTGCGGCACCGTCAGCGCCAGGATGCGCAGGTCGAACCCGAAGACCTCCTGCGACGAGCGCTCGGCGACCAGGGCGAAGCCGGCGATGGACGGGCACACGAGGGCTGTGACGACGGCGACGTCTGCCGGGCCGAAGGTCCGGGTGGACAGCCGGGTCCGGGCGTGACGCAGACCCAGCACCACCAGCGCGGCGGTCAGCGCGGCGTACGTGCCGGCCAGGACGGTGGACGCCGTGCCTCGGGGCAGCCACAGGGCCACGGCGCCGGGCAGCGCCAGCGCGGGATACCGGTGCCCGAGTCGGGTGGTCCCCCCGACAGGAAGCAGTCGCAGGCCCCACGGCACGACCACCAGCATGCCGAGCGTGACGACGACGTTGACGACGAAGGTCACGAGGTGACGCCCGGGCTTCTCGCGTCGGCTCGTCCCGGGATCTCGGCGACCACGATCGCGGCTGCCTCGTCGGCGGTGTCGACCAGATGCACCACTGCGTCCATGCCGCGTTCCTGGCCGAGCGCGCGCACGGCCGCCCACACCGGCACGGTCTCGGACCAGTACTCCTGACCGACGAGCACGAGGGGGGCGAGTGCGGCCTCGGCGGGGGCGTAGAACAGCGGGGTCACAGCCTGGAAGATCTCCTGCACCGTCCCGGCGGCTCCCTCGAGGACCACCAGCCCGGCGGTCGCGCGAGCCAGTAGCCCGTCCTCCCGGATCGCGTTGGAGAAGTACTTGCCGATGCCGTCGCAGAAGACGTTCGGCGGCTCGTGGCCGTAGAACCAGGTGGGGATGCCGAGGCTGCGGCTTTCGTCCGAGAGTGGGAGGGCGGAGCGCACCTCCAACGCGAGCGACACCCAGTCGGCGACCGACGGGCGGAACGTCGGCACGGCCGCCAGGCTGTCGAGCGCGGCCGCGAGCGACTGCTCGTCAGCGGCCAGCGCCCCGAGGTTGGCGGCCTCCATCGCGCCGGGGCCACCGCCGGTGGCCACCACCAGTCCCGCCGCGGCGAGGGAGCGCCCGAGTCGCGCTGCCGCGGCATACCCGGTGGTGCCCCTGGCGAGGGCGTGCCCGCCCATGACCCCGACCACCGGGCGACCGGTCGTGAACTCGTCGAGGGCGTCGCTGATCGAGTCGTCGTGGATGGCGCGCAGGAGGGTGACGAACGCGTCGTGGTGCAGCGCGCCGTCCCGCATCCACTGGTACGCAAGGAAGTCCGGTGTGGTCTCGTAGCCTCCCTCATCGAGCCCGGCGTAGAGCTCCGCCGCGGTGTAGAGGGTCGCGCGGTAGGGGTCGACGGGTGCGTGTGGGTCGGTGGGGAAGACCAGGGCATGGTGCGCCCCGAGGTGGGCGGCGAGCTCGGGCGACAGGAGTCCGCCGAGCACCACGAGCCCCTCGACATCCGTGCGGGCGAGCAGGCGGTCCTCGTATGCCGTGAGGTCCAGGTCCTGGAAGCGCAGGCCCGTCAGGGGACGACCCGAGGCGAGCACCTCGTCGAGGTCGGCGAGGTCCTCGACCTCCGGGTCGGGGGTGTTGCCGAGGACGCCCTGCATGGCTCGACTCTAGAGGTGGCTCGCGGTGTCTAGAGTCGGGCCATGCCCCGGGACGAGCAGTTCTCGCAGACCGTGGCGACGGACGCGTGGCGCGAGGAGGCGACGCGCTGGGTCGACGAGCAGCTCGCAGGTCTCGGTCGGCGCAGGACCGGCCACGTCGTGCAGCGACGGATCCGCCCGTGGTCGACCCAGCTGGTGGTCCCGAGCGACCACGGCACGGTCTGGTTCAAGGCCAACTGCCCGTCGTCGGACTACGAGCCGGCGGTCCACCTCGCCCTCTCCGAGCTCGAGCCGCGAGAGGTGGAGGCGCCGCTGGCGATCGACGCGGACCGCGGCTGGATGATGACCGCCGACCGCGGCACCACGTTGGGCGACAGTCACGACGCGACCCTGCAGGAGTGGCAGGCGGTCGTGGAGCTGGCAGCGCGGGTGCAGCGCCAGCTGGCCGACCACGGTGCGGCCCTGGTCGCTGCCGGGCTGCCGGACTGCTCGCCGGCCACCGTGCCCGCTCGCTACGGGTGGCTGGTCGACCAGCTCGCCGCGCTGCCCGCGGACCACCCCTCGCACCTTCAGGCAGACGAAGCCGACTCGCTCAGGGCCAGGTCAGGAGTCGTCGACGACGCCGTGCGAACGCTGCTCGCGGCACCGTTGCCCGCGAGCCTGCAGCACGGCGACCTGCACCCCGGCAACGTCTTCGTCGTCGACGGGAGCATGCGCTTCTTCGACTTCGGCGACGCCCATTGGGCGCACGTGCTGGAGGTGCTCGCGGTGCCCTACGGCTACTCCAGCCGCGTCACCCACCACCCGTGGCCGGCGCTGCTGGACGCGTATGCCGGGGTGTGGGCAGACGTTCTCGACCGCGACGCGCTGGAGGCCCTGATGGTGCCGGCGATGGTCACGCACGCGGTGAACCGGTCGTTCACCTGGCTCGGCGCCATCGAGAGCGCCCAGCCGGCTGAGCTCGCCGAGTGGGGCGACTCGGCGCTGTACTACCTGCGCCTGACCCACGAGCCGTTTCCTCCGAAGGACGCGGACGGCGGGCCCTGACGGTCGTGATCGGTCCCCGGACCCCACCGAGCTCTGAGCACGGATCAGACGTTGCCGAGGACGCGGTCGACGGCGATCTCGACGACCACGCGCTGCGGGTTCTCGCGTGGCACGCGGTAGCGGACGGCATACCTCTGCACGGCGTCGGCGACGGACTCCTGGTCGGTGAGCACCCTCGCCGTGCCCTCGAAGGACAGCCAGTGGCGGCCGTCCACCTGGCACACCACAGCACGTCCGCCGGCCGCGGCGTTGCGCGCCTTGCGGCTCGTGCCGCTGGTGATGACCCGCACCACCAGCGCCTCGGGGTCCCAGGTGAACCCGACCGGCACCACGTGGGGCGACCCGTCGGGTCGCAGGGTGGTGAGCGTCGCCAGGTGGCGGGCCGCGACGAAGTCGAGGGCAGCGGCGGACAGGGCGGTCGGAGAGGTGGCCACGGACCGAGTCTTCTCTAGTGCCCGGTGAGGGCGGAGAGCACCCTGCCGAGCCGTGCCGGGCGACCGGTGCGCGCCTCCTCGCGGTCGGCAGCGTGGGCCACTCGGAGGCCGGCGTTGATCCCGGCCCACCGCAGCGGTTCGGGCTCCCAGCGGCGGCTGCGGTGGCCGACCCAGGGGAGCTCGGTGATGGCGGTGTGCCGGCCGGTCACCAGGTCGGCGAGCGTGCGACCCGCGAGGTTGGTCGCGGCGACCCCGTCGCCGACATAGCCGCCCGCCCAGCCCAGTCCGGTGGCGGGGTCGTGGCCGACGGACGGGTGCCAGTCGCGGGCGATGCCGAGGGGGCCGCCCCAGGCGTGCGTGAACCGGACACCTTCGAGCTGCGGGAGCAGATCGGTCAAGGTCGAGCGCAGGTCGGCGAAAACCGCTGCCTCGTGGTCGAACTGGGGACGGATTCGTGACCCGAAGTGATACGGGGCGCCGCGTCCGCCGAAGGCAAGCCTGTCGTCGACGGTGCGCTGGCCGTAGATGATGACGTGGCGGTGGTCGCTGAACACCTCCCGCTCGGCAAGCCCGATCTCTGCCCATCGGGCTTCCGAGAGCGGTTCGGTGGCCACCATGAGCGAGTAGACGGGCGCCACCGTGCGGCGCTCGCCGGGCAAGCCGGGTGTCCAGCCCTCGGTGGCGCGGATGACGTGCCGGGCCGCGATCTGGCCGCCGCCGGCCAGGAGCACGAGGCCGGGCTCGATCGAGGCGACCCGGACACCTTCGTGGACCTGGACGCCCTGCCCTCGAACGGTGCTCGCCAGTCCGTCTGCGAGCCGGCGCGGCTGGATCCGCGCACAGTGCGGCGTGTAGGTCGCGCCCTGCACCTGGCTGGCGGCCATCCGCTCGGTCGCCTCGCCGGCAGGAAGCCAGCGCGTGCCCGAGCCCCACTGCACGGCGTGGTCGACCTCCGCCCGCGCCCTGGCCACCTGGGCGTCCGTCCTGGCCAGCACGAGTGCCCCACCCTTGCGGAATCCGCAGTCGATCGCCGCGGATTCGGTTGCCCTGCCGACCTCGTCGACAGTGTGGCGCAGCTCGGCCAGCATCGCCGCGGCTGCCGCTCGGCCGTAACCTCGCGCCAGTGCCTCAGGGCCCACGGGCCACAAGGCTGAGACCCAGCCGCCGTTACGGCCGCTGGCGCCGAAGCCGACGTGCTCCGCCTCCAGGACCACGACGTCGAGGGCCGGGTCTGCGCGGAGCAGGTAGTGGGCGGTCCACAGCCCCGTGAACCCGCCGCCGACGATGACCACGTCGGCACGCTGCGTTGGCGAGGAGGGTTCGTGGGCCGCACCCACGGCATACGAACCCTCCTGCCCCTCACCCCACCAGAGCGGCTGGGTCATCACTGGACGTTCAGAGGTGGTTCTCCGCGCCGGTCAGCACCGAGCGCAACCGCGACTCGATGTCGTCGAACTCGGGCTGGCCGATGATCAGCGGCGGCGCGAGCTGGATGACGGGGTCGCCACGGTCGTCGGCACGGCAGTAGATGCCGGCGTCGAACAGGGCCTTGGAGAGGTAGCCGCGCAGCAGCCGCTCGGACTCCGCGTCGTTGAACGTCTCGCGGGTCTCCTTGTCCTTGACCAGCTCGATGCCGTAGAAGTAGCCGGCCCCGCGGACGTCGCCGACGATGGGCAGGTCCAGCAGCTTCTCGAGGGTGGCCCGGAACGCCGGGGCGTTCTCCTTGACGTGCTGGTTGAGGCCCTCGCGCTCGAAGATGTCGAGGTTGGCCATCGCCACCGCCGAGGACACGGGGTGCCCGCCGAAGGTGTAGCCGTGCGGGAACGACGTCGTGCCCTTCTTGAACGGCTCGAACAGGCGGTCGCTGGCGATCATCGCGCCGATGGGGGAGTAGCCGGAGGTCATCCCCTTGGCGCAGGTGATGATGTCGGGGACGTAGTTGAAGTCGTCACACGCGAACATCGACCCGATCCGCCCGAACGAGCAGATCACCTCGTCGGAGACGAGCAGCACGTCGTACTCGTCGCAGATCTCTCGGACCCGCTCGAAGTAGCCGGGCGGCGGTGGGAAGCAGCCTCCGGAGTTCTGCACCGGCTCGAGGAAGACAGCCGCGACGGTGTCGGGCCCCTCGAACTCGATGGCCTCGGCGATCCGGTCGGCAGCCCAGAGGCCGAACGCCTTGTCGTCGTCGCGCAGGTGCTCGGGTGCACGGTAGGCGTTGGTGTTGGGGACCTTGAACGCACCCGGCACGAGCGGCTCGAACATCTCCTTGGCCGCCGGGATGCCGGTGATCGACAACGCTCCCTGCGGGGTGCCGTGGTAGGCCACCGCGCGGCTGATCACCTTGTGCTTGGTGGGCTTGCCCGTCAGCTTGAAGTACTGCTTGGCGAGCTTCCAGGCTGTCTCGACGGCCTCGCCGCCGCCCGTGGTGAAGAAGACGCGGTTGAGGTCGCCGGGGGCGCCGGCCGCGAGCCGCTCGGCGAGCTCGATGGCGCGAGGGTGCGCGTAGGACCACAGCGGGAAGAACGCGAGGTCCTTGGCCTGCTTGGCTGCCGCGTCGGCCAGCTCCTGGCGGCCGTGGCCCACCTGGACCACGAACAGACCGGCCAGCCCGTCGATGTACTCCTTGCCGCGGTCGTCCCAGATCTTGTGACCCTCGCCGCGGACGATGACGGGCACCTGCCCGCCGTCGTAGTAGGTGGAGTGGCGGGTGAAGTGCATCCACAGGTGGTCCCGGGCGGCGTCGGCGTATGCCGTGCCGGCGGGAGTCGTGACGGGCGTGGGTGAAGTGGTCATCGAGTACCCCAGTTGTAGTGCTGCTTGTTGAGTTTCAGGTAGACGAACGTCTCGGTGGTCTGCACCCCAGGAAGGGTGCGGATGCGACGGGTGAGCAGGTCGAGCAGCTCGGCGTCGTCCTCGCAGACGACCTCGGCCAGCAGGTCGAAGGACCCGGCCGTCGTGACGACGTAGGACACCTCCGACATCGCCGTGAGGGCGTCTCCGACCGGCAGCAGGTCGCCGTCGACCCTGATGCCGATCATGGCCTGCCGGTGGAAGCCCACCTGCAGCGGATCGGTCACCGCGACGATCTGCATGACCTCCTGGTCGAGCAACCGCTGCACGCGCTGGCGCACCGCTGCCTCGGACAGCCCGACGCGCTTCGCGATCGTCGCGTAGGACTGCCGACCGTCCTCCTGCAGCTGCTCGATGATCGCCTTCGACACGTCGTCGAGGCGCACATCGGCGGTGCTGGCGGTCCGGGTCACGCTGGCCATGGTGTCCTCCAGAACCCGATAGCGCAAGTCCCGACACGACGGAATCGGTGGCATCTGCAGCAATGTGGCGACGATTTCCGCATTCCGATGCGCGGAACCTATTGAAATCCGCTGTGGGGCGGCTACAGTGCCTGACACCGGAATCAGCACCCGATCCGTATTGGAGCACCAGTGACTGTCACGTCCGCGGCCCCCCGCGTCCTGCGCAACTTCGTCAACGGCGAGTACGTCGAGGCCCAGACCGACCAGACCTCCGACATCGTCAGTCCGGTGACCGCCCAGGTCGTCGCCAGAGCCCCCATCTCCACCGAGGCCGACGTCGACGCGGCATACACCTCGGCCGCCAAGGCCTTCGAGGAGTGGGGCCAGACGACGCCCAGCGAGCGGCAGCAGGCCCTGCTGAAGTTCGCCGACGCGATCGAGAAGCGGGCCGACGAGTTCGTCCGGCTCGAGGCGGAGAACACCGGCAAGCCCTACGCGCTGACCACCAGCGAGGAGATCCCGCCGATGGTCGACCAGCTCCGGTTCTTCGCCGGTGCGGCGCGCGTCCTGGAGGGACGCGCAGCGGGCGAGTACATGAAGGGTCACACCAGCTGGGTCCGTCGCGAGCCGATCGGCGTCGTCGGTCAGGTGACTCCCTGGAACTACCCGATGATGATGGCCGTCTGGAAGATCGGGCCGGCCCTGGCCGCCGGCAACACCATCGTGCTCAAGCCGTCGGACACCACACCCGAGACGACCCTGCTGATGGCGGAGATCGCCTCCGAGTTCCTGCCGGCCGGCACCTTCAACGTCGTCACGGGCGACCGCGACACCGGCCGCGCGGTCGTCGAGCACGACATTCCTGCCCTGGTCGCCATCACCGGCTCGGTCCGGGCGGGCATGCAGGTCGCCGAGAGCGCCAGCCGCGGCCTCAAGCGGGTCCACCTCGAGCTGGGCGGGAAGGCGCCCGTGATCGTCTTCGACGACGCCGACATCGAGGCGGCGGTCGAGGGCATCGCGGTGGCCGGGTACTTCAACGCGGGGCAGGACTGCACCGCGGCGACCCGGGTGCTGGCCGCCCCCCACATCCACGACGACTTCGTCGCCGCCCTGGGGGAGTACGCCAAGAGCTCCGCCACGGTCGGCCTGCCGGACAACGACGACGCGCTGCTGGGCCCGGTCAACAACCGCAACCAGCTCGAGCGCATCGAGGGCTTCCTGTCCCGGCTCCCCGACCACGCGTCCATCGCGGCGGGCGGTCACCGGCTCGACACGCTGGGCGACGGCTTCTACCTCGAGCCCACCGTCCTGTCCGGGCTGCAGCAGGACGACGAGGCGATCCAGGACGAGATCTTCGGCCCGGTCATCACCGTCCAGCGGTTCACCGACGAGGTCGAGGCGATCCGCTGGGCCAACGGCGTCGACTACGGCCTGGCGTCGAGCGTCTGGACCAAGGACTTCGGTCGCGCGATGCGGGTGTCCAAGGCGCTCGACTTCGGCTGCGTCTGGATCAACACCCACATCCCGATCGTCGCGGAGATGCCCCACGGCGGCTTCAAGAAGTCCGGGTACGGCAAGGACCTGTCCATGTACGGGTTCGAGGACTACACCCGGATCAAGCACGTCATGGCCAACATCGACAGCTGACCTGCGGCCCGGGCGGCTCCTCGCCCGGGTGACTCCCCCCGCCCGGCCCGACACCTGCAAAGCGAGCGACCATGCAGCCCCACCGCCCACCCGCAGACCCGGTCGCCCGCGACCTCATCCGAGCCGCGCGGGCCACGGCCAGCAGCCGCGGCGTGACCCGGCGTTCCCTGCTCGGTGCCAGCCTGCTCGGCGGCGCCGCCACCGCGCTGGCTGCCTGCGCACCCCCGACGCCGCCGGCCTCCGGCGGTGCCGCACAGCTCAAGCTGCCGACCGACGTGTCGGACACCGACAAGGTGGTGCGCTGGGCCAACTGGACCGCCTACCTCGACTACGACGAGGACTCCAAGACCTACCCGACGCTCGAGGCGTTCATCAAGAAGTCGGGAATCAGGGCCAGCTACACCGAGGACATCGACGACAACGACTCCTACTTCAACAAGATCGCGCCTCAGCTGCGCGCGAAGCAGGACATCGGCCGCGACATCTTCACCTTCACCGACTGGATGGCCAACCGGATCATTCGCGACCAGCTGGCCCAGCCGCTCGAGCTGATCCGCATGCCGCACGCCGGCAACCTGCTCGAAGCGCTCAAGGACGTGTCGTTCGACCCAGGCCGTCAGTACTCGCTGACCTGGCAGAGCGGGTTCGCGGGGATCGGCTACGACCGGTCGAAGGTCGGTCGTGATCTCAAGAGCCTCGACGACCTGTGGTCCGACGACCTCAAGGGCAAGATCGTCGTCCTGAGCGAGTTCCGCGACACCCTCGGGCTGATCATGCTGGGCCAGGGGGTCGACATCTCCGGCGGGTTCGGCAAGGCACAGTTCGAGGCGGCCGTGGCCGAGATCGACAAGCGGATCAGCGACGGCTACATCCGCAGGGTCAAGGGCAACTCGTACATCGAGGACCTCAAGTCTGGCAACGCCATCGCCGGCATCGTCTGGAGCGGTGACCTGTTCATCCTTCGCGCCGAGACCGAGAACGACAACTGGCAGTTCGTCATCCCCGAGTCAGGCGGCACCCTGTGGAGCGACAACATGATGGTGCCGATCACGTCCACCCACCGCAAGAACGCGATGTCGATCATGGACTACTACTACCGACCGGAGGTCGCCGCCCAGGTCGCGGCGTGGGTCAACTACGTGTGTCCGGTGCAGGGTGCGCAGGCCGAGATGGAGAAGATCGACCCCGAGCTCGCGAAGAGTCCGTTCATCTTCCCCAGTGAGTCCTACATCAAGGACCACAACATCAAGGGCTTCCGGGCGCTCAGCCCGCAGGAGGACCAGGACTACAGCGCCGCGTGGGCAAAGGTGGTGGGGAACTGATGAGCATGTTCTCGAAAGGCAACGGCTCGGGTGAGACGGCCTCCGGCAACGGCTCCAAGGGATTCCGCGAGGCCAAGGGCAACCTCTCCCTCGACTCGGTCACCAAGGAGTTCGGCGACTTCAAGGCCGTCGACGACCTCAGCCTCGAGGTGCCTCGTGGGTCGTTCTTCGCGCTCCTCGGGCCTTCGGGCTGTGGCAAGACGACGACGCTGCGCATGGTGGCGGGTCTCGAGCAGCCGACCCGGGGCCGGATCCGGATCGGCGACACCGACCTCACCGGCTCCCGCCCCTACGAGCGCCCCGTCAACACGGTCTTCCAGAGCTACGCCCTCTTCCCCCACCTCACGATCATGGACAACGTCGCCTTCGGGCCCAAGCGCCGGGGCGCCTCCGATGCCGTCAAGCTGGCCTCCGACGCACTCGAGCTGGTCCAGATGACCCACCTCGCGGCCCGCAAGCCGAGCCAGCTCTCCGGTGGACAGCAGCAGCGGGTGGCCGTGGCCAGGGCCCTGGTCAACCAGCCCGAGGTACTGCTGCTCGACGAGCCCCTCGGAGCTCTCGACCTCAAGCTGCGCCGGCAGATGCAGGTGGAGCTCAAGCGGATCCAGACCGAGGTCGGGCTCACCTTCATCCACGTCACGCACGACCAGGAGGAGGCCATGACGATGGCCGACACCGTGGCCGTGATGAACCTGGGGCAGATCGAGCAGCTCGGCCACCCGGAGGTGCTCTACGACCTGCCCAAGACCACCTTCGTCGCCAACTTCCTCGGGCAGTCCAACCTCGGGACGGGGAGGGTCACCGGCACGGATGGTGACAACCTCGTGGTCGAGGTGGCCGGCACGACGGTGCGCATCCCGAAGGCCCGCTCCACGGTGTCGGACGGCGCCATCACCTTCGGGGTCCGCCCCGAGAAGGTGAGGATCACCGACCACAAGCCCGAGGGCGCCGGCAACGACGTGAAGGCCACGGTCGTGGACGTCAGCTTCACCGGTGTCGCCACGCAGTTCCTCGTCACGACACCGTCAGGGGCGACCTGGGGGGTCTACGAGCAGAACCTCGACGTCGCACGCAACCACCTGCGGCCCGGCGACGAGGTCTGGCTCGAGTGGGACTCGGGGCACGCGTTCGGTGTGCCGGTGGACGAGGCGGCGGCCGCCGCAGCGGCCGCAGCGGCGGAGGACGTGCCCCAGCCGGTGGCCGCGTCGTGACCGCCGGCGTCGCGCACGTCGCGGGCGCTGGGCCCGGTCACGTCGACCCTCCCCGGGAGGCCACCCGCAGACTGTCGCTCACGGCATACCTGCTGCTCGTGCCGGGCGGGCTGTGGCTGCTGGTCTTCTTCGTGTTCCCGCTCGTGCAGCTCTTCACGGTGTCCCTGCAGTCGGGGTTCCCAGGGTTCCCCGGCTACTACTACCGCGACGTCAACGTCGGCAACTACGGCACGGCCCTCACCGACTTCGCGGGGCACTTCGGGCGCTCCCTGCTGTATGCCGGCCTGGCCACCCTCTTCGCGTTCATCCTGGCCTACCCGCTCGCCTACGCCATGGCCTTCAAGGCCGGGCGGTGGCGCAACGTGATGATGATCTGCGTCATCGCGCCGTTCTTCACCTCGTTCATCCTGCGGACCATCGCCTGGCGGCAGATCCTGGCCGACAACGGGCCGGTGGCGGACACGCTCAACTTCCTGCACGTGCTGCCGGGTGGGCGGATCACCGAGACCTGGATGGCGGTCGTGGCCGGCCTGACCTACAACTTCCTGCCGTTCATGGTGCTGCCGATCTACGCCTCGCTGGAACGGGCGGACTCGCGGGTCATCGAGGCCGGCGGCGACCTCTACGCCAACGGCTTCACCACCTTCCGGACGGTGACCCTGCCGATGTCGATGCCCGGGGTGATCGCCGGCACGCTGCTCACCTTCATCCCCGCCGCCGGCGACTACGTCAACGCAGAGCTGTTGGGCTCCGACCGCAGCACCAAGATGGTCGGCAACGTCATCGAGAGCCAGTTCTTCAAGGTGCTCGGGGGCTTCCCCGTGGCCGCTGCGCTGTCGTTCACCTTGATGGCGATGATCCTCGCGATGGTCTTCATCTACATCCGCAAGTTCGGGACGGAGGACCTCCTGTGAGCACCACGACCGCGGCCGAGGCTGCTCGGATGGGGGAGTCCACGGCATACCGTCCGCCGGCCTGGCACCGGGTGAAGACCTGGCTGGCCAACCGCTTCGCGATCATCACGGCGATCCTCGTCCTGCTCTACCTGTTCGTGCCGGTCGCCTACACGTTCGCGTTCTCCTTCAACGACTACCGCAAGTCCAACATCGTGTGGAACTCGGCGGCAGGTCCGACCCTCAAGCACTGGAAGGACCCCTGCGGTGCGCCCGGGGTGTGTGACGCCCTGCTCACCTCGATCAAGGTCGGTGGGCTGGCGACCGTGGTGGCCACCGTTCTCGGCACCATGCTCGCGTTCGCGTTGGTACGACACCGCTTTCGCGGTCGCGCGACCAGCAACGTGCTCATCTTCATCCCGATGGCAACCCCCGAGATCGTGCTGGGTGCGAGCCTGCTGACGATCTTCGTCCAGGGCTTCGCGCGGTTCGGCCTGCGGCTGGGATTCTGGACGATCGTCATCGCCCACATCATGTTCTGCATCAGCTTCGTCGTGGTCACAGTCAAGGCGCGGCTGCAGAGTCTCGACCCGCGCCTGGAGGAGGCGGCCCAGGACCTGTATGCCGGGCCGGGCGGGACGTTCTGGCGGGTCACCTTCCCGCTCGTGCTGCCCGGCATCGTGTCGGCGGCCTTGCTGTCGTTCTCGCTGTCGTTCGACGACTTCATCATCACGAACTTCGTCTCCGGCGACACGACGACGTTCCCGAAGTTCGTCTACGTGTCCTACCTCCGCGGAATTCCCGCGCAGGCCAACGTGATCGGGTTCTCCATGTTCGTGATCGCCGTGCTGCTCGTGGTGGTCGGCCAGCTCGTCGGCAACGCCCGGAAACGGTGAGGCCGTGAACCGACAGGAGCCCATGCGCATCCTCATGATCGGGGCCGGGGGCGTCGGCGACGCCGCCGCGCGCATCGCGGTCGAGCGGGACTTCTTCGAGGCGTTCGTCGTTGCCGACTACGACCTGGCCCGAGCCCAGGCCACCGTGGCCGCGGCCAGGGCCCGACGGGAAGGTGAGTCCCGGTTCGAGGCCGACCAGGTGGACGCGTCGGACGGTGCCGCCATCGCCGCCCTCGCGCTCCGGCACGGGTCCACCCACGTCTTCAACGCCGTCGACCCGCGGTTCGTCATGCCGATCTTCCGGGGGGCCCTCGCAGCCGGGGCCGGCTACCTCGACATGGCGATGAGCCTTTCGCAGCGCCACCCGGACGAGCCCTACGCCAAGGTCGGCGTCAAGCTCGGCGACGAGCAGTTCGCGATGGCCGGGGAGTGGGAGGGCGCCGGCCGCTTGGCGTTGCTCGGGATCGGCGTGGAACCTGGGCTGTCCGACGTGTTCGCGCGCTATGCGTCCGACCACCTCTTCTCCACGATCACCGAGCTCGGCACGCGCGACGGGGCCAACCTCGCGGTGCACGACGAGGACGGCAACGAGGTCTTCGCGCCGAGCTTCTCGATGTGGACCATCATCGAGGAGTGCCTCAACCCGCCCGTGGTGTGGGAGCGGTCGCGGGCCGACGCCGGCGGGGGAGACGTCGAGACGGGGTTCTTCACGCTGCCGGCGTTCAGCGAGCCGGAGGTCTTCGAGTTCCCGGAGGGTATCGGACCGGTCGAGTGCGTCCACGTGGAGCACGAGGAGGTGCTGCTCATGCCGCGCTGGCTCGACGCCGAGCGGGTCACCTTCAAGTACGGCCTCGGTGACGAGCTCATCACCATCCTGCGGACCCTGCACAGCCTCGGTCTCGACGGCACGGACCCGGTCACGGTGAAGGGCGTCCAGGTCTCACCCCGCGACGTCGTTGCGGCGGTCCTGCCCGACCCTGCCACCATCGGTCCGCGGATGAAGGGCAAGACCTGTGCCGGCGTGTGGGTCACGGGCACGGGCAAGGACGGGCAGCCGCGCAGCACCTACCTCTACCACGTGGTCGACAACGAGGAGACGATGCGCGACTACGGAGCCCAGTGCGTCGTCTGGCAGACCGCGGTCAACCCTGTCGTGGCGTTGGAGCTGCTCGCCAACGGCACGTGGAGCGGGTCCGGTGTACTCGGTCCTGAGGCGTTCGACGCCGTGCCGTTCCTCGAGCTGCTGGCGGCGCCGAAGCCTGGCGGCTACGGCTCCCCGTGGGGCATGGAGGACCGCTAGCGTTCGCCCGGACGGTGACGGTGGTTCGACCACAGTTCACCGGGAGCCGATGGGGTGAGGGCCATGACACCTCGTACCCACCTGACCCGCCGGACGACGCTCGCCGTCGTCGCCATCGGCGCCCTCGCCCTCACTGCCACGACGGCATACGCCAGCGGCTCGCTGTCCTCCCACGGCGGCGCCGCGCGGCTCGACGGCGACCAGAGCAAGACGGTCCGTTCCGCCATTGACGGGGGCACCTCCGACAACGTCATCCTGCTGATCGGCGACGGCATGGGTGACTCCGAGATCACCTCGGCCCGCTACTACCAGTACGGCGCCGCGGGGCGGCTGCCCGGCATCGACGCCCTGCCCCTGACCGGTCAGTACACGACGTACTCGTTGACCAAGGACGGCAAGCCGGACTACGTGCCGGACTCGGCCGCGACGGGGAGCGCGTGGGCCACCGGCACCAAGACCTACGACAACGCGGTGTCCGTCGACATCGCCGGCAAGCCGCAGAAGACGCTGTTGGAGCTCGCCAAGGCCAAGGGCTACAAGACCGGCGACGTCACCACCTCCGAGATCCAGGACGCCACCCCGGCCGTCCAGGTGTCGCACATCTCCGCGCGGTCCTGCTACGGCCCGGTCGCGACGGGCAAGACCTGCCCCGAGGCCGCCCTGGAGAACGGTGGCCTCGGGTCGATCACCGAACAGCTGCTGCAGACCCGGCCCGACGTCACCCTCGGCGGTGGAGCGGCAACGTTCGCCGAGACGGCCAGGGCCGGGCGCTACTCAGGTCTGACCCTGGCTCAGCAGGCACAGGTGCGCGGCTACCGGACCGTCACCGACAAGGCCGGTCTCGTGGGCCTGCGCAAGGCGGACCAGAAGGCGCCGGTGCTCGGGCTCTTCGGGAGTGGCAACCTGCCGGTCCGCTGGGTCGGTCCCGCGGCCACCCCCACCGGTGGCGCGCAGCCGCCGGTCAGGTGCACGCCCAACCCCGACCGGCCCGCCACCCAGCCGTCGCTCGTCGACATGACGACGAAGGCCATCTCGCTGCTCGACTCCAAGGGGAGCAAGGGCTTCTTCCTCCAGGTGGAGGGTGCGAGCATCGACAAGCAGGACCACTCCGCCAATGCCTGCGGCCAGATCGGTGAGGCGATCGACCTCGACGAGGCGGTCCAGGCCGCGCTGAAGTTCGCGAAGAAGGACGGGCACACCACGGTCATCGTCACCGCGGACCACGCCCACACCAGCCAGATCGTCGAGGCGGGCTCGGTCACCCCCGGTCTGACCACGACGCTCCTGACGGCCGACGGCAGCCCGTTGACGCTCAACTACGCGACCGCTGCGGCCGGCGGTTCACAGCAGCACACCGGCACCCAGCTGAGGGTCGCCGGGTACGGCCCGCAGGCCTCCAACGTGGTCGGTCTGACCGACCAGACGGACCTGTTCTTCACCATCTCCCGGGCCCTGCGGCTCGACCGCCGCTGACCTGAATCCCCCCGCACGGGAAGCCCGGTCGCCATCTCGGTGACCGGGCTGCCGCGCGTCGCGAGCGGGCACTAGGTTGGGAACGTGACGCGCTACGGACAGCAGTACGGCCCCGACTTCACCTTCCTCGGCGTGGACCGGTGCGACCTCGACGACGAGAGCACGTATGCCGGTGCCGACGTGGTGATCCTGGGCGCGCCCTTCGACGGCGGCACCTCCCACCGACCCGGCACCCGTTTCGGTCCGCAGGCCATCCGGATGACCGACTACCTGCCGCACGACGGCTCGCGACCCTCACTGGCACTGCGCACCGACGGCCTCGTCGACCTGCGCGTCCTCGACGCGGGTGACGTCGAGATGTACTCCGGCGACATCGAGCGGTCGCTCCCCAAGCTCGAGGCCGCCGTCGAACGCGTGACCCGCGCGGGCGCCATACCGGTCGTCCTCGGGGGCGACCACTCGATCGCGTTCCCCGACGCCAAAGGCGTGGCGAACGTCCTCGGCCACGGGCGAATCAGCATGATCCACTTCGACGCCCACGCCGACACCGGTGACATCGAGTTCGGCTCGCTCTGGGGTCACGGGCAGCCGATGCGGCGGCTCATCGAGTCGGGCGCCCTGCGCGGCGACCGGTTCCTCCAGATCGGGCTCCGTGGCTACTGGCCACCACCGGAGACTCTCGACTGGATGGCCGGACAGCAGATGCGGTCGTTCGAGATGACCGAGATCGTGCACCGTGGACTCGACGAGGTGCTCACCGAGGCGTTCACGATCGCCACCGACGAGTGCGAGGGCGTCTTCCTCTCGGTCGACATCGACGTGTGCGACCCGGGCCACGCCCCGGGCACCGGCACCCCCGAGCCCGGTGGGCTCTCGGCCCGTCAGCTGCTGGACGCCGTCCGGCGGATCTGCCTGGAGCTGCCGGTCGTGGGAGTCGACGTCGTCGAGGTCAGTCCGCCCTACGACCACGCCGACATCACGGCCGCGTTGGCGAACCGTGTTGTCCTCGAGGCCCTTTCGGCCATCGCCCGCAAACGGCAGGACGAGCGGGACGGCACCCGTTGGGACCCGTCGCAGCCCCTGCTGTCGGGGCGCAACGGCGCGATCCCCGAGGGACACATCCCGCACCAGCACACCCACCAGACGCACGACCACGCAGCAGAGGAGCAGGGCTGATGGCCACCACTCAGAAGTCTCTCGTCGACTCGGTCCCCAAGGGCCTGCTCATCGGCGGCACCTGGCGGGACGCCACTGGGGGCGCGACGCTCGCCGTCGAGGACCCCTCCAGCGGCAGCACCCTGGCCCACGTGGCGGATGCGACGGTGGCCGACGGCAAGGCCGCGCTCGACGCGGCCGTCGCGGCACAAGGGGACTGGGCGACGACGCCGCCGCGCGACCGCGGCGAGATCCTGCGGGCTGCCTTCGAGAAGATCACCGAGCGCGCCGAGGACTTCGCCACCCTGATGACCCTCGAGATGGGCAAGACCCTGGCCGAGTCGAGAGGTGAGGTGACCTACGGCGCCGAGTTCTTCCGCTGGTTCTCCGAGGAGGCCGTCCGCATCCACGGCCGCTGGTCGACCGCCCCCAACGGCGCCACCCGGCTGCTCACGATGAAGAAGCCGGTCGGCCCGACGCTGATGATCACGCCCTGGAACTTCCCGCTGGCGATGGGCACCCGCAAGATCGGCCCGGCCATCGCCGCCGGCTGCACGATGGTCGTCAAGCCTGCCAGCCAGACCCCGCTGTCCATGCTGGCCCTGGCCGAGCTGCTGCGCGAGTGCGGCCTGCCCGCAGGTGTGCTCAACGTCATCACCACCTCGCACACCGGTGACGTGATGGAGCCGATCATCCGCGACCCCCGGCTGCGCAAGCTCACCTTCACCGGCTCTACGGGTATCGGCCGCCGGCTGGTCGAGCAGTCCGCCGAGCAGCTGCTGCGCGTCTCCATGGAGCTCGGCGGCAACGCACCCTTCATCGTCTTCGAGGACGCCGACCTCGACCGCGCGGTCGAGGGCGCCATGCTCGCCAAGATGCGCAACATCGGCGAGGCCTGCACCGCCGCCAACCGCTTCTTCGTCCACGAGAGCGTTGCCGAGGAGTTCGGGAAGAAGTTCGCCAAGCGGATGGCTGCCCTCACCCTCGGCAAGGGCACCAAGAAGGGTGTCGACGTCGGCCCGCTCATCGACGCCAAGGCGCGCGACGGGGTCACCGAGCTGGTCGAGGACGCTCGAGCCAAGGGCGGCACCGTCCTCACCGGTGGCGGGGCGGTCAAGGGTCGTGGCTACTTCTTCGAGCCGACCGTGATCAGCGGCGTGCCGATGAACGCCCGCGTGATGAGCGAGGAGATCTTCGGCCCGGTCGCACCCATCACCACCTTCCGGACCGAGGCCGATGCCATCTCCAAGGCCAACAGCACCGAGTACGGCCTGGCCTCCTACGTCTTCACCAGCGACCTCAGCCGGGTGATCCGCGTCAGCGAGGCTCTCGAGTACGGGATGATCGGGATCAACCAGGGGATCATCTCCAACCCGGCAGCCCCGTTCGGCGGGGTGAAGGCCTCCGGGTTCGGACGCGAGGGCGGGTTCGAGGGGATCGAGGAGTACCTCGAGACCACCTATGTCGGAATTGCCCCGTAGCGCCCCGGTTGCAGGACGAACCGGGATCATCCGTTCGGCGCGAGTTGGGCCAAACCCGTTCGTCAGTGAAGCAACGCCGGTTCAATCTGTCGCATGACCAGCGCAGAACCAACTGGAGCGAGCGTCGTGTCGATCACCGGTGAGCCGGCTGAGTCGCGCAAGAAGGGACGCCTTCGCTCGCTCGGCGATGTGCTCGCGGAGACGGACGAGAAGCTGCGCCAGGGGCAGACGGCTGGAGCGAGGGTCTGGCCTACCGGCTTCGAGGCCCTCGACGTGGCGCTGACCGGCGGGTTCCGGTCGGGTGAGCTGGTCCTGCTCGGTGGGGCCCAGGGCCTGGGCAAGACGGCGATGGCCCTGCAGATGTTGCGCAACGCCGTGGCCGCCAACCGCAGCGCCGTGCTGTTCTCCTACGAGCACGACGCCCACAGCACGCTCGAGCGGCTCATCGCCATCGAGGCCGGCACCATCGCCGGCACCGACGCCGTAGGTCTGGCCAAGATCCGCGCGGGCTTCGAGGCGAGGCACAGCCGGGCCAAGTCCATGCGCGAGCGATTCGGTGACACGGTGGGGGGCCGGGAGGCCGTCGAGGCGCTCGAGAGCTATGGCCAACGCCTGCACGTGTACACCTCGAACGGGATGCACACCACGCTCGAGGAGATCCGGGCCGCAGTCCAGGACGTCATGGAGAGTGACGGGCGACCGCCGCTCGTCCTGGTCGACTACCTGCAGAAGGTGCCTGTGCCCGGGGTGGGAAGTGAGGAGGAGCGGGTCGCCATCGTCGTCGAGAAGCTCAAGGACATGGCGCTCGACCTGGGGGTGCCGGTCCTCGCGATCGTGGCTGCCGACATGTCCAGCCTCGTGGCCGGCCGGCGGATGCGGGTCAACGACCTCCGTGGCTCGTCCGCCCTCGCCTACGAGGCCGACGTGGTCCTGATCCTCAACGACAAGTACGACATCGTCGCCAAGCACCACCTCGTCTACCACCTCGGCAACGCCGAGCGGTTCCGCCACTGGGTCGTCATGTCGATCGAGAAGAACCGCAACGGAGCCGACCATCTCGAGCTGGAGTTCCAGAAGAGGTTCGACCAGGGTCGGTTCGAGCCGGAGGGCCGGATCGTCGAGGAGCAGCTCATCGAGGAGCGCGTCTTCCAGCACTGACCGCACGACCATGCGGCTGGGTGTGCCAGGACACGCGGGTTTTCGACGTGACCGTCCTGCAGAGGTGAGGTCGTCGCTAGCGTGGTGGGCGTGAAGCCCACCACCGCCAAGGCGGTCCACGCAGTCGTTGCCCTCTTCGCCGGCGTCGCCCTCATCTGGCAGCTGGTCCTCATCGTCAACGGGGCCGCCGTCCTCAACGAAGCGTCGCGGCCGGACCTCGCCGTTCGCCTGGCACGCTTCGTCTCGTACTTCACGGTGCTGGCAAACCTGCTCGTGCTCGGCTGCTCCATCGTGCTCGCCCGCAACCCCCTCTACGACGGTGTGCGCTGGCGGGTCGTCCGGATGGCCACGATGGTCAGCATTGCTGTGACGGGGGTCGTCCACTGGTTCTTCCTGCGGCCCCTGCTGCACCTGACCGGGGGCAGCTACGTCGTCGACAAGCTGCTGCACGTCGTCGTGCCGCTCCTGGCGGTGCTCGCCTGGGTCGTTGTCGGTCCCCGCCGCCAGGCGGCGCGCCCACAGGTCCTCGGCGCCCTGCTCTGGCCAGTCCTCTGGGTGGCCTTCACGCTGGTCCGTGGCTCGATCACGGGCTGGTGGCCGTACCCGTTCGTCGACGTCGACACCCACGGGTGGGGTCGGGTGCTGCTCAACCTGGTGGGCATCGCCGTCCTGTTCGGCGTGCTCGGCGCCGCCTTCGCCGTTGCCGACAGGGCACTGGCGCGGCGGTCCGCACCGTCCCCATGGGCGACAATGAACCAGTGACCTCTCCGCGCACCGTCGCCGTCCTCGGCTCGACCGGCTCCATCGGCACCCAGGCCCTGGTGGTCATCGCGCGCAACCCCGACCGGTTCCGGGTCGTCGCACTGTCCGCCGGCTCCAACCTCGACCTCGTCGCGGAACAGGCCGTCACCTTCGGTGTCGACCTCGTGGCGGTGGCCAGCGGCACGCACGAGCAGGTGGCGGAGGCCATCGGTGCGTATGCCGCGCGAGTCGGTCGCGCGGCATACCGACCGCAGGTGGTGGTGGGGGAGGACGCCGCCGTGGCGGCCGCGGGTTGTGGCGCCGACGTCGTCCTCAACGGGATCACCGGCGCCATCGGGCTGCGGCCCACCCTGGCGGCCCTGGCCGAGGGGTCGACGCTGGCCCTGGCCAACAAGGAGTCGCTGATCGTGGGCGGTCCGCTGGTCAAGGCGGCGGCGCGTCCCGACCAGATCGTGCCGGTCGACTCGGAGCACTCCGCGATCGCGCAGTGCCTGCGCGGCGGACGCGCCGACGAGGTGCGGCGCCTGGTCGTCACCGCGAGCGGCGGACCGTTCCGGGGACGCAGCCGCGAGTCCCTTCGGGACGTGACCCCCGCCGACGCGCTGGCGCACCCCAACTTCTCGATGGGACGGGTGATCACGACGAACTCGGCCACCCTCGTCAACAAGGGGCTCGAGGTGATCGAGGCACACCTGCTGTTCGACATCCCGTTCGACCGGATCGAGGTCGTGGTCCACCCACAGCAGATGATCCACTCGATGGTGGAGTTCGTCGACGGGTCCACGATCGCCCAGGCCGGGCCTCCCCGGATGCTGGTGCCGATCGCGCTGGGACTGTCCTGGCCGGAGCGGCTGCCCGACATCGACGTGCCGGTCGACTGGACGAAGGCGCAGTCCTGGGACTTCGAGCCGCTCGACGACCAGGCCTTCCCGGCCGTCCGGCTGGCCCGGCAGGTGGGCCAGGCTGGCGGCACCTACCCGGCGATCTACAACGCTGCCAACGAGGTGGCGGTCGACGCCTTCCACGACGGCCGGATCGGCTTCGTCGAGATCGTCGACACGGTGGCTCGCGTGGTGCAGGAGCACGGGTCGGGCAGCGCGCCGGGGATCGAATCAGGGACACTGTCCGTTGAGGACGTGATGCGCGCTGATCGTTGGGCGCGCGAGGAGGCACGGAAGGTGCTGGGTGTGCAGACGGGATCGATGACCGGGGAGGCGCTGTCACAGGCGTCGTCGTCGACGCCACAGGGGGCGCTGCGCTGATGACGGTTGTCCTCTACGTGCTCGGGGTGCTCTTCGTGGTGCTCGGGGTGGGCCTGTCGATCGGCCTGCACGAGATCGGCCACATGGTGCCCGCCAAGAAGTTCGGGGTGAAGGTCACGCAGTACATGGTCGGCTTCGGCCCGACTCTCTGGTCCACCAAGCGGGGCGACACCGAGTACGGCATCAAGGCGATCCCCCTCGGTGGCTACATCCGGATGATCGGCATGTTCCCGCCTCGTCCGGGAGACAAGCCTGGCACCATCCGGGTCTCGAGCACCGGCAGGTTCTCCCAGCTCGCCGACGAGGCCCGTCAGCTGAGCCTCGAGGAGATCAAGCCCGGCGACGAGAAGCGCGTCTTCTACGTGCTGTCGGTCCCCAAGAAGGTCGTCGTCATGATGGGCGGCCCGCTGATGAACCTCCTCATCGCCGTGGTGCTCCTCACTGGACTCGTGACCCTCTATGGCCAGCAGGTGGAGAAGGACGGGGCGATCGTCGCCTCGGTCAGCGAGTGTGTCGTGCCGGCCAGCCAGGCGGACACCAAGACCACCTGCGCCCCTTCGGACCCCAAGACACCCGCCTTCGCCGCAGGCGTGCGGCCCGGTGACCACATCCTGTCGATCGCCGGCCAGCCCATCAGGCGCACGGCCGACGTCGGCAAGCTGATCCGGCCCCGCGTCGGTCAGCCGACCCAGATCGTCGTGCTGCGCGACGGCGCGCAGCAGACCCTGCAGGTCAGCCCGATCCTCAACACCGTGCAGCAGGTCGGACCGGACGGCACCCCCCTGGTGAACGCCGACGGCGAGCCCGTGGTGGTCGACGCGGGCTTCCTCGGCGTCTCCTCTGCGCCGGTGCTGGAGCTGGAGCGGCAGTCGGTGGCGGTCGTCCCAGGGGTCGTGGGCGACCAGATGGCGCACATGGCCGGCGTGCTGCTGCACATCCCGCAACGGATGACCGACGTGGTGCAGGCCGCGTTCGGGTCCGAGGAACGCGACCCCAACGGGCCGGTGTCGGTCGTGGGCGTGGGCCGGATGGCGGGGGAGATCTCGTCCGGGTCGGTCGAGGGCCTCGACGGCGCGGGCGCCAAGTTCGCGTTCCTCGTCAGCCTGATCGCCGGGCTCAACATCGCCCTCTTCGTCTTCAACATGATCCCGTTGCTGCCCCTCGACGGCGGCCACGTCGCCGGAGCCCTCTGGGAAGGCTTGAAGCGCAACGGCGCCCGAGTGCTGAAGCGCCCTGACCCGGGCCACGTGGACGTCGCCAAGGCGTTGCCCGTCGCCTATGCCGTGTCGTCGGTGCTGATCGTCATGTCCGTGCTGCTGATCTACGCCGACTTCGTCAAGCCGGTCAAGCTCGGCTGACCGGGCCCGCCCCGCGCCGACCCGCCCGGGGCGAAACCGGCTCAGGGCGGACCCGACCCACGGCTGAACCGGGTCGGGGCTGACGCGGGATCAGCCGTCGATGCGCAGGGCCTCGACGGGGGCCACGGCCACGGCCCGTCGCGCGGGCCGCTGCGAAGACACCAGCACGAGGACCAGTCCGGCCAGGGCGATGACGGCCAGCGCTTGGAACGGCAGCCCCCAGACGATCCCTGAGTCTGCGAACCCACGAGCGACTGGGCCCCGAGGGTGCCGTAGACCAGGCCGAGCAGGATCCCGAAGACGACCGCGGAGGCGGACAAGGCCACCGACTCCTTGGTGATCATGGTCCGCACCTGGCGACCGGTGAACCCCAGCGAGCGCAGCAGGCCGATCTCGCGGTGCCGCTGGATCACGGTGAGCGACATGGTGCTGACGAAGCCGACCGCGGCGATGACCGACGAGATGACGATGATGCAGATCATCACGGTGGAGGTCACAGCGAGCATCTGGCTCGCCTCGGCACGCCGTGACGGGTCGAGCTCCCAGGCCGCGACCGAGGCCCGCAGCGCCGACGTCCCGGAGGCGAACGTCGTCACCAGCGCGACGCCGATCACCAGCCCCATCGTGGACCGGGTGGTCCGCAGCGGGTCGAGCACGGCGTTGCGGCGGGCGACAACGCTGGCCGGGTCGCGGCCGAGGAGCCGGCTGAACAACGACACGACGCCCGGGATGACGAACCGCGCCCCGATCAGGAAGCCGGTGCCCGACCCCGCAGCCCCGAAGAACGCGACCACGAAGCCGGCCCCCGGATTGCTCTCACCGAGCAGCCCGCCGAGTGCGAGCACGAGCAGCCCGCCCGTGATGCCGAGCGAGGCGAGGCCCGCCCTGACCAGCGAGGCCTTGCGTGGCGCGGGTCGGTGGGCGGCGGCTCCTGCCAGCGCACTGGCAGGGGACACGCCCAGCACGACGCGCGATCCGAGCCACCCCGCTGCGGTCGCGGCCAGGACGATGGCGGCCAGTGCGGCCAGCAGCTGGGGACTGGACCACGGGTAGTCGGCCTGGGGCAGCGTCCCGCGTCGGACGAGCACGAGCCGGACGAGGTGCGTCAGGCCAGTGCCGACGAGGATGCCCGCCGCAGCACCGGCAGTGCCCACCGTGGCAGTGCCGCGCATCACCGACCTGCGCAGGTCACGACCACTGGCGCCCAGCAGCCGCAGCAGGGCGATGTGGCGCAGCCTTCCGGAGATGACGGTGTCGACGGCGTTGACGATGACCACGGCGCCCACGTACAGCGCGATGAGGATGAACACCCCCGAGACGATGGACAGGAACATGCCGGCAGCGCTGCCCCCGTCATCGGTGGAGCTCATGGCCGCGAGGACGGTCGAGGTCATGATGAGCGTCGCGGCATACGTCCCGCACAGGCCGGCCACGAGCCCGACGGTGCCGAGCTCGCGAAGGGAGCCGAGGGTGAGGTTGCGCCGTGTCATGCCGCACCGACCTCGAAGCCGATGAGCAGCTCGGAGATGCGCTGTGGGGACAGCGCGCCGTGGTCGGCGACGAGACGTCCGTCGGCGATGACCAGGATGCGGTCGGCGTAGGACGCGGCGACCGGGTCGTGGCTCACCATGACGATCGTCTGGCCGTACTCGCGAGCCGCCGTGCGCAGGAGGGTGAGCACTTCGCGCGAGCTGCGCGAGTCGAGGTTGCCGGTGGGCTCGTCGGCGAAGATGACGGCCGGGCGCGAGGCCAGCGCCCGGGCGATGGCGACGCGCTGCTGCTGCCCGCCGGACAGCTCGCTCGGCCGGTGCGTCACGCGGTCGGTGAGTCCCAGCGTGTGCACGAGGTGGTCGATCCACTGCCTGTTCCTCGGCGCCGACCCGGCGTCCGGAGAGCTCGAACGGCAGGCGGATGTTCTCGCGCACCGACAGTGTCGGCACCAGGTTGAAGGCCTGGAAGACGAAGCCGACCTGGCTGCGGCGCAGCTTCGTCCGCCCGTCGTCGTCCAGCTGCGACAGGGTGGCGCCCCCGAGCACCACATCGCCGCTGGTCACGTCGTCCAGCCCGGCGGCGACGTTCATCAGCGTGGACTTGCCGGAACCCGACGGCCCCATGATCGCGGTGAACTCGCCCCGGCGGATGTCGAGCGTGACGTCGTCGAGGGCGGCCACGGTGCCAGAGCCCTCGCCGTAGGTGCGCGACACCTTGCGCAACGACACGACGGGTCGGGTCGGGTTGTCGTGCAACGGTTTTGGTGTCGGGGAGGTCGTCGAGGTGATGTCTGTCGAAGTCATGCCCACCACGGTAGGAACGACTCGGGTGCTCCACACATCCAGCCGTGGACCCATCCCGGGTCAGTCCTGCGATGTATGCCGCGTGGGCCAGGGGCTGGTCAGAGCAGGCCGTGCTCATAGGCGTAGACGACGAGCTGGACCCGGTCGCGCAGAGCGAGCTTGGTGAGGACGCGGGACACATGGGTCTTCACGGTCGCCTCGGAGAGGAACTCCGCGGCCGCGATCTCGGCGTTCGACAGGCCCCTCGCGGCCCGCAGGAGGATCTCCCTCTCCCGGGGTGTCAGCCGCTCGTAGTCGTCGCCGGGCGGCGCGGTCATCCGGTCGCGGAACCGCTCGAACACGGCGCGGGTGGCCCCTGCAGCGACCACCTGGGTGCCGTCGGCCACCGCCCGGACGGCGGCCAGGAGCAGCTCGGGCCGCGACTCCTTGAGGACGAAGCCGCTTGCTCCTGCCTCGATGGCGTCGGCCACCAGCTCGTCGACGTCGAAGGTGGTGAGCACGAGCACGCGGGGGGCGCGGTCGCCGAGCTCGGTCACGATCTGACGGGTGGCCTGGACCCCGTCGAGGCGAGGCATGCGCACATCCATGAGGATGACGTCCGGCCGACACTGCTCCACGAGGGCGAGCGCATCGGCGCCATCGCCGGCCTCGCCGACGACCTCGAGGTCCTCCTGGCTGCCCAGGACCATCGCGATCCCGGCACGGAAGAGCGCCTGGTCGTCGACGAGTGCCACCCGGATGGTCATCGAGCCGTCCTCGGGGTCCGGGGTCGGCCGCCTGGGGCACGTGCACCCGGACCACCCAGGACCCGTCCTCGTGGCCGGCGCCGAAGGTGCCGCCGGCAATCGTGGTGCGCTCCGCCATGCCGACCAGCCCGTGACCGGGCGCGCCCTGGACAGGTGCGGCGGACGGGGCGGCTTCTGTCGCGGACCCGTCACGGTGGTGCAGCCGGTTCGTCACGGTGAGACGGTAGCCGTCGACCCAGTCCTGCTCGACGTGCACCGGCGCGGACATGTCACCGTGCTTGAGGGCGTTGGTCAGGGCCTCGCTGAGGAGCCGGTGGGCGGTCAGGGCGAGCAGCGGCGACTCGTCGCGCTCCCCGACCTCGTGGAAGCGCAGGCGCATGCCCGACGCACGCATGCGCTCGAGCAGCTCCGCCTGCTGGGCGTAGCCGGGGGTGCTCGGTGCGAGGCCCGGGTCGCGCAGCTGGGCGACGATCGTGCGCAGGTCGCCGATCGCGGTCCGTGCCGTCTCGCCGATGACCCCGAGCGCGTGCTCGGCCGCCGCAGGGTCTCCGTGGAGCCGGTACCGCGCCCCGTCGCTCTGCGCCGCCACGACCGCCCAGGAGTGCGCGACGACGTCGTGCATGTCCGCGGCGATGCGGCGCCGCTCCTGCTCGATGTCGTAGAGCTCGTGGAGTCGACGCCGCTCGGCGGCCTCGAGCTGGGCGTCCACGCGCGCCTGCACGCCCTGCCGGTTCTGCCAGCGGACGAACCCGGCCACCCAGCCCGCCGCCGGTCACGACGGCGGTCAGGGCGGCGAAACCGGCCGACAGGGCCAGCGTCGTCACGACGGACCCGGTCGGCCTCGGCTGCGTCGAGGCGAAGAACCCCGCCACCACACTCGCCACCACGGCACACGCCAGACCCCACCGTCGGACCCCGGTGGTGCGGTGGGCGCCCAGGGTGAAGAAGAGGACGAAGTACGCAGGGTCGGCCAGGTAGGCCACCTGCCGGAAGACGACCTGCAGGACGGCAGCGGCGATCGCGATGGCCGACATCGCCTGCCAGGACAGTCGTCGCACGGCCAGAGCGCCCCCGAGCAGCCCGGCGGCGACCCCCGCAGCGGCCCCCAAGGTGCTGTGCCCGAGGCCCATGACCGCCGCGAACACCAGCCCGGTCCCGACGTCGAGGGCGACCTGGCGCCGCGTCGGCCGGTCGTCTCCCCACACATCGGTCACCGGACAAGGCTAGGCCCCTCGGGGTGGCCCTGAGTCGGGCCAGCGGACGACCCGGCATACACCGCGGGAGGGACGTCCGGAGCCGTCGGACGCCACAGGTGGGGTGTGCGGCGAGCTGCTGGCGCGGCATACCGGATAATGGGACGCATGACAGTTGGACTCGGTATGCCGGCCCTGCCCCCGCCCGTCCTCGCGCCCCGCCGCAAGACGCGCAAGATCAAGGTCGGCAAGGTCGAGGTCGGCGGTGACGCGCCCATCTCGGTGCAGTCGATGTGCACGACCCCGACCACGGACATCAACGCGACGCTGCAGCAGATCGCCGAGCTGACCGCGTCCGGGTGCGACATCGTCCGGGTGGCCTGCCCGACCCAGGATGATGCCGACGCGCTGCCCACGATCGCCCGCAAGAGCCAGATCCCCGTGATCGCCGACATCCACTTCCAGCCGAAGTACGTCTTCGCGGCCATCGATGCCGGCTGCGCCGCCGTGCGGGTGAACCCCGGCAACATCCGCAAGTTCGACGACCAGGTCAAGCAGATCGCGCAGGCGGCGAAGGACGCGGGCGTCTCGATCCGGATCGGCGTCAACGCCGGCTCGCTCGACCCGCGCCTGCTCGAGAAGTACGGCAAGGCCACGGCCGAGGCGCTCGTCGAGTCGGCCGTGTGGGAGGCGTCGCTGTTCGAGGAACACGACTTCCACGACTTCAAGATCTCGGTCAAGCACAACGACCCGGTCGTGATGGTCAAGGCTTACGAGCTGCTCTCCCAGCGCGGGAACTGGCCGCTGCACCTCGGCGTCACCGAGGCGGGGCCGGCCTTCCAGGGCACCATCAAGTCCGCCACCGCCTTCGGCGCGCTGCTCTCCCAGGGCATCGGCGACACGATCCGGGTCTCGCTGTCCGCGCCCCCCGTCGAGGAGGTCAAGGTCGGCAACCAGATCCTGCAGTCGCTCAACCTCAAGCCGCGCAAGCTCGAGATCGTGTCGTGCCCGTCCTGCGGGCGCGCCCAGGTGGACGTCTACACGCTCGCCGATGCCGTCACGGCCGGCCTCGAGGGGATGACCGTCCCGTTGCGGGTGGCCGTCATGGGCTGCGTCGTCAACGGTCCCGGGGAGGCCCGCGAGGCGGACCTCGGGGTGGCCTCGGGCAACGGCAAGGGCCAGATCTTCGTCAAGGGCGAGGTCATCAAGACGGTGCCCGAGAGCCAGATCGTCGAGACCCTCATCGAGGAAGCCATGCGCATCGCCGAAGAGATGGGCGAGCCGGTCGACGAGGCAGAGTGCCGGGGCGCCATCGGTCACCGTCGGCTGACCGACGCGCTCGTCGCCCCTCGTCATCAGGGCGTTCGGGCAGGAATCAGCGTCGCCAGCGCCTAGGCTGACGGGGTGCTGCGCACTCGTAACCCGGTCCACGCACTGTCGCCCTCGGACCGCGACGCCGCCCTGGAGCTGTGCGCCCGCAACCTCCCGGCCAACGTCTTCGTGGCCGCCCGGCTCCTCGAGGGAGTGCTCAGCACGCAGCCCGGCACGGTGCTGGGCCACAAGGTGGGTGGCAGTGTCGAGTCGCTGTGCTGGTCCAGCGCCAACCTCGTCCCGGTCGAGGCTGACGCCGAGACGATCAGCTTCTTCGCCGACCGGGTCCGGCGCTGGCGGCGGCACTGCGCCTCGATCCTGGGCCCGGCGGACCAGGTCACCGAGCTGTGGCGGCACCTCGCCCCGGCCTGGGGACCGGCCCGCGCCGTGCGCACCAACCAGCCGCTCATGAGTGCGATGGACCGTCCGTCCACGCTCGGCATCGAGCTCGACCCACGCGTCCGGCCGGCCACCGAGGCCGAGGTCGACCTGGTCCTGCCGGCGGCCGCGCACATGTTCGAGGGCGAGATCGGCTACCCGCCGTACACCGGGTCCGGCGCGGCGTACCGCTCCGCCCTCCTGGCCCTCATCGACCGCGGCCACACCTACGTCGCGATCGAAGACGGTGCCGTGATCTTCAAGGCCGACGTGGGGTCGGTGGCTCTCGGGTGTGCGCAGATCCAGGGGGTGTGGCTCGCCCCGCACCTGCGGGGACGTGGACTCTCCGTGCCGCTCATGGCCTCCGTGGTCGAGCAGGTGATGGAGACCCGGGCCCGCTGGGTCACGTTGTACGTCAACGACTTCAACGCCAGCGCCCGCGCGACGTATGCGCGGGTCGGCTTCGAGGACGTCGGCACCTTCTCGACGGTGCTGCTGTGATGCTCCCGAGCGGGTCTGCTGCGCTCCCGAGCGGGTCTGCTGCGCTGGACCCGGCCTGATGGACCCCGCGCTGCGGTCCGAACCTCGGCCGGAGACCCCTGCTGCCGGGAACGCCCTGCTCTGGATGACCGGCTCGCTGGCGGCCTTCGGGGTGTTCCTCGTCGCAGTTCCAGGTCGCGAGACCGCGGGGCGCACCTGGCTCTGGGTGGGCCTGGTCCTGCTCGTGGTGGGTGGTGTCGCGTTCGCTGCTGCGCTGCGGGCTCGCCTTCGGCACCTGCGCGGCCACGGTCGCGGCTAGCCGGTCGGTCGGCCGGCCGTGCTCTCGCGGACGACCAGCTCGTGGCTCACGATGTGCTCGAGTGCCTCGGGGTCGGGCAGCCCGTCGCGCAGGCTGCTCGCGACGAGGTCCAGGGCCGTCTCCGCCAGGCCTCTGAGGTCCGGCCGCACCGAGGACAGTCGTGGGTTGCTGTAGCGGCACTCCTCGATGTCGTCGAACCCGATGATCCGCACGTCGTCCGGCACCCGAAGACCCTGGTCGATGGCCTCGCGGAGTGCGCCGAGCGCCAGGAGGTCGTTGAAGGCGAAGACCGCGTCCGGCGGGCGCTCCAGGGCCAGGAGCTCCCGCATCGCCCGTGCGCCCTCCTCCCGGTGGTATCCGTCGGTCTCCGCGATGAGGGACGGGTCCGGCGCGACCCCGGCCTGTTGGAGGGCCGCGAGGTGGCCCTCCAGGCGCAGGGTGCCCGTGCCCCGCCTGTGTGGCTCGTGACCGATGGTGGCGATCCGTCGCGCGCCGCTCGCCAGAAGGTGGTCGGTGGCCTGCCTGGAGGCCAGGACGTTGTCCACGCTGACGTGGTGCACCGGTGCAGCAACCGCACGCTCACCGAGCAGGACCATCGGAGTCGCGTCGGTGCGCTCCTTCAGCTCCTCGTCCAGCGGCGCGATCGGGCTGAAGATGATCCCATCCACCCGGAGGGAACGGATGCCGGCCAGCACCGCTCGTTCGCGCTCGGCCTCCCCACTCGTCTGCTCGATGAGCACGGTCCACCCCCGGCGCTCGGCGGCGTGCACGACGACGTTCGCGAGCGCCGCGAAGTAGGGGAAGTCGAGCTCAGGCACGGCCAGGGCGAGCAGGCCGGTCCGTCCCTTCCTGAGGTGCCGGGCGGAGATGTTGGGCTGGTAGGCGAGCTCGTCGATGGCGGCCTGGACCCGTAGCCGCATGGCCGACGAGACGTGGGCGTAGCCGTTGACGACGTTCGACACCGTCTTGACGGACACCCCTGCCCTGGCGGCGACGTCGCGCAGGCCGACCGACCGGCCATGGGGAGACGCCATGGAAGGGAGGCTACCGGGCGACCGCCGCCGGTGGGCAAACTCTTTACAACGATGGAGAAGCAGACTAGAAAGGGGGGGATTCAACGTTGTAAACCCCTCTGAGCAGGGACGTTGCCCGCAGGGGGCGCCGACCGGAACCGCAAAGGAGCGCCCGTGGGCCAGGACTTCCCGCAGGTCGTCAGCGTCGGCCTCGACCGGGAGCACCGCGTGGGCGAGGTGGACAGGCGGCTCTTCGGCTCCTTCGTCGAGCACATGGGCCGGTGCGTCTACACGGGCATCTACGAGCCGGGGCACCCGACCGCCGGACCGGAGGGTTTCCGGCGAGACGTCCTGGACCTGACCCGGGAGCTCGGGGTCACCACGATCCGCTACCCGGGCGGGAACTTCGTCTCGAGCTACCGCTGGGAGGACGGGGTGGGTCCGCGGGAGTCCCGGCCGACCCGCCTCGACCTCGCCTGGCGGGCCATCGAGCCCAACGACGTCGGCCTCAACGAGTTCATGGGCTGGGCCCGCGAAGTGGGGGCCGAACCCATGATGGCGGTCAACCTCGGGACCCGCGGGGTGGAAGCCGCGACCGACCTCATCGAGTACTGCAACCACCCGTCGGGCACCTACCTGTCCGACCTGCGCAAGTCACACGGAGTTCCGGAGCCTCACGGCATCAAGCTGTGGTGCCTCGGCAACGAGCTCGACGGACCGTGGCAGATGGGTCAGAAGACCGCAGGGGAGTACGGCCGGCTCGCGGCCGAGACCGCCAAGGCCATGCGCATGGTCGACGACGGCATCGAGCTCGTGGCCGTCGGCAGCTCCAACAGCGGCATGCCCAGCTTCGGCGCCTGGGAGGCCGAGGTGCTGGAGCACACCTACGACGTCGTCGACTACATCTCGATGCACGACTACTACGAGCCGGTGGGCGACGACCTCGACAGCTTCCTCGCCTCCTCGGTCGACATGGACGGCTTCATCAACTCGGTGGTCGCCACTGCCGACCACGTGGGCGCCCGCGTGCGGAGCCGCAAGCGGCTGCGCATCTCCTTCGACGAGTGGAACGTCTGGTACCAGGCACGCTTCGTCGGGCAGCGGAACCTCGACTGGCAGTACGCCCGGGAGCTCATCGAGGACGAGTACTCGGTCGTCGACGCCGTCGTGGTCGGCAGCCTGCTCATCACCCTGCTGCGTCACGCCGACCGCGTGGCCATCGCCTGCCAGGCGCAGCTCGTCAACGTGATCGCCCCGATCCTGACGCGTGCCGGGGGCCCGGCGTGGCGGCAGACGATCTTCCACCCGTTCGCGCTCACGGCCAGGCTGGCCCGGGGGCAGGCCCTGGCTGTGTCGGTCCGGACGCCGGGCTACGAGACGGAGCGCTTCGGCGCGGTCGACGCTGTCACCGCCACGGCCACCTGGGACGAGGAGAGCGAGAGCCTCGCCGTCTTCGCCGTCAACCGGCTGCAGGACCGCCCTCTGCCCGTCGAGGTGGACGTGCGCCGGTTCCCCCAGCTGGTGCTGGGGGAGACCCACCTCATCGCCGACGACGACATCCACGCACGCAACACCGCGGCGGAGCCCGAGCGCGTCCGGCCCCGGCGCCTGCCCGGGGTGACCGTCGGCGACGGATGGCTGCGGTTCGTCATGCCACCCGTCTCGTGGGCGGTCGTCACCCTCACGTCCCCGACAGCTGCCACGACCTGACCGACCGCCCGAAACCACCTGACCGCACCAGGAGTCCGCATGAGACGCATCACCGTTGCTGCGATCATCACCGCTGCCGCCACGGCAGTGTCGCTCGGTATGCCGGCTGCCCACGCCGCGCCCGCGACCGTCCCGGCGGCCGCTGCCGCCGCTTCGCCCGCTCCGGCCGCTGCGACGGCCACGGGTGGCCACCAAGGCGCCGGCGCGGCATACCGCAACCCGGTCTCCGCCGGCTTCGCCGACACCTTCGCCGATCCCTCGGTGATCCGGGGCAAGGACGGCTGGTGGTACGCCTACGGGACCAGCGACCCGCTCCGCGAGGGCGAGGGCCAGGCCCACGTCCTGCCGATGGCGCGGTCCAAGGACCTCGTCGACTGGAGCTTCGTCGGCGACGCCATGCCCACCAAGCCGGCCTGGGCCGACACCGCCCGCAACGCCTCCCTGTGGGCGCCAGACATCCGCTACGTCAACGGCCAGTACCGGCTCTACTACGTGGTCACGGAGACCACCGTGACCAATGAGCCCAACGACAACGCGATCGGCATGGCGACGGCCCCGACCCCGACCGGTCCGTGGACCGACTCCGGTGGTCCCGTCGTGGGGCCGCGGCGCGGAGGCGCAGGGGAGGCGGGCAACTTCCTGTGGACCTTCGACCCCACAGCCGTGACCGACTCCGACGGCAGCCAGTGGCTGTTCTACGGCTCCTACTACGGCGGCATCTGGGCGACCCGGCTGAGCGACGACGGCCGCACCACGCAGGGCGAGCCGACGATGGTCGCGATCGACAACAAGTTCGAGGGTGCGTATGCCGTCCACCGCGACGGCTGGTGGTACCTGTTCGCCTCCACGGCGAACTGCTGCGCCGGACCGACGACGGGCTACAGCGTCCAGGTGGGCCGCTCCCGCGCCGTCACCGGCCCCTACGTCGACCGCAACGGCGTCGCCCTCACCGCCTCGCGCGCAGGAGGCACTCCGACGCTGGTGCAGAACGGGAACCGGTGGGTCGGTGCCGGCCACAACGCGGTTGCCACGGACGTGCGGGGCCAGGACTGGATCGTCTACCACGCCATCGACCGCGCCGACCCCTACCTCGACGGCACCGACGGCATCAACGAGCGCCCCATGCTCATGGACCGGCTCGACTGGGTCCGCGGCTGGCCCGAGGTCCGTGGCGGCGAAGGACCGAGTGAGGCACGGGAGCAGGGCCCCGTCACGTCGCTGGGAGCCGCACGGGCCTCGCGCGGTGACTGGACGGCCGCCGGTGACCCGCAAGCCCCCGCGGCCACCCGGTCGACCTCCGCGGGCACGGTGCTGGCCACCGCTCCCTCGGGGACGCGGGTGCGGGTGGAGGGGGACCTCCGGTCCGGTGGCGCGTCCTACGGCCTCCTCACGCAGGGTCGCAACGGCGACACCGTGCGGCTGACGGTCGACCCGGCCACCCACGCCGCGCGTCTCGAGCAGCTCCGTCACGACCGGGTGACCAGGTCGACCGCAGCGAACATCCCCAGCCGCGTGGACCTCAGCCGCTGGCAGTCGGCGAGCCTCACCGTGGTGGGCGGACAGGCTGTCGCCACCCTCTCGCCTGCGCGGCTGGGCGACCCGTACACCACCCTGGCGCTCGACCTGCGCGGGGCGATCCCGTCCGCGAGGAGCGGGGCCTTCGCGACGGGAGCGGGCGTGGCTGTGACCAACCTCAGCGTCGCCGAGCCCGCGAAGGCTGCCAGCCTGGTGCGCGATCGCGTCCCCAGCAGGCTGGACCGCGCGGCGTCCGACGAGTTCACGTCGTCGACCCTCCGCGGCTGGACCTGGCGCCGCCCTGACCCGGCGGCCCAGGTGGTGGGCGGGATGCTGCGCTGGCCCACCCAGCCCGGCGACCTCTCGGGCCCCGTCAACGACGCGTCCGTCCTCCTGCGGGACCCCGGCGACGGCGAGTGGGCGGTCGAGACCAAGCTCAGCATCGACCTGGGCACCGACTCGGTCCGCAACTTCCAGCAGGCCGGACTCGTCGCGTGGGCGGGGGACGACGACTTCGCGCGGCTGAGCCACGTGGCCATCTGGAACACCCGACAGGTCGAGTTCGGTCGTGAGCTGCCGTATGCCGGTCGGCTCGCGTACGGCGGCACGATCGTCGGCCCGCCGGCCGAGACCACGTGGCTGCGGATCAGCCACCGCCTCGATCCCCGGACCGGGGAACACGAGCTCCGTGCCTGGAGTAGTACGGACGGCTCCACCTGGGTAAGGGGAGGGGTGTGGACGATGCCTCCGGAGGCGGATGTCCGGATAGGCCTGGTTTCCCATGGCGGCGCAGGAGCGACCGCCCGCTTCGACTACGTCCGGCTCTACCGATGAGCGCCGGCGCCGGATCCAACCAAGGAAGGCACAAGATGAACGACACGTCACTCAGCACGCCCGTCACCCGCCGCGGACTGCTCCTGGGAGGCGCCGCCCTGGCCGGGCTGTCGCTGTCCGGGTGCGGCGGCGGCAAGTCGGCCCAGGACGCAGCGGGCGGCTCCCAGCCGAAGTCGACCTTCGGCGGCACCTACTCCGGTCCTGCGATCACCCTGTCGTACTGGAACGGCTTCACCGGCGGAGACGGGCCGTTCATGAAGAAGATGGTCACCGAGTTCATGGCGGCCAACCCGAAGATCAAGATCGCCGAGAACACGGTCGAGTGGGCGCAGTACTACCAGCGCATGCCGGCGGCAGTCACCGCGGGGAAGGGCCCGGACGTCGGTGCGATGCACCTGGACCAGCTCGCCACCAACGCGGCGCGCAAGGTCATCGTCCCCGTCGACGAGCTCGCCAAGTCACTCGGCCTGGCGGAGTCGGACTTCACCAAGGAGGTCTGGGAGGCGGGGATCTACAAGGACGCTCGCTACGGCATCCCGCTCGACGTGCACTCGCTGGGGATGTACACCAACACGGACCAGACCAAGAAGGCCGGGATCGACGCGGCCCCGACGGACAAGGCGTCCTACGAGGACTTCCTGGCCAAGCTGAAGCAGTCCGGGGTGGCGGACCCGTTCTGGATGCCGAGCCGCTGGCCGGCGCACCTGATGTTCCTCTCGTTGCTGTGGCAGAACGGCGGGCAGCCCTATGCAGAGGACGGCAGCAAGGCCACCTTCGACTCGGACGCCGGCGTGCAGGCCCTGTCCTGGATGGTCGAGATCATCTCGAAGGGCTACAGCCCCAAGAACGTCGCCCAGGACAGCCAGTACGTCGCCTTCAAGAACAAGAAGCTGTCCGTGACGTGGGACGGTATCTGGCAGATCAACGACCTCAAGGCCGCCAAGCTCCCCTTCGAGCTCGCGCCCCTGCCGACCATCGGCTCCCAGCCGGCCGCCTGGGCCAACTCGCACAACTTCTACATCACCAAGCAGGCCACCCAGGACGACAACAAGTACCAGGCCGCCCAGACCTTCATCGACTGGATGAGCAAGAAGTCCGCCGAATGGGCCGGCGCCGGCATGATCCCAGCCCGCAAGTCCGTGCGCGAGACCGCCGGCGTCACCGACAGCGTGCAGGGCCCGATCGCCAAGCAGATCGACAACCTGAAGTTCCTGCCCCCCATCCCCGGTCTCGGCGACGCCCAGGCGCAGACCCTCGAGATCGCCGTCGCCGACGCAGTCCTCGGCAAGCGCAAGCCCGACCAGGCGCTCAAGCAGGAGGCCGCCAAGGCGACCAAGCTGATGGAGGCAAACCGCAAGAAGTACGGAGCCTGAGATGAGCGCGCCCGCCGTCACGGGCGTGGGTGTCACCACCGAGCAGGGCCGGTCCGCGGAACCTTCCGCGGCCGGCCCGCCCGGCCGGGGCCCGGGGTGGGCCCCATGGGCCTTCCTCGCGCCCTACCTCGTGCTGTTCGTCGGGTTCGTCATCGCGCCAGCGGTCTACGGCCTCTGGATCAGCCTGCACGACTACGACTACACGCTGCCGGGCAAGCCGTGGGTGGGCCTCGACAACTACGCCAAGCTCTTCTCGTCCGACTCCGTCGTGTTCTCCGACTTCTGGAACAGCATGAAGGCGACGGGGATCTTCACCCTGTTCAGCGTCCCGCTGCTGCTGACCGCGCCGCTCGGCGTGGCGATGCTCATGAACCGCAAGTTCCGTGGCCGCAACTTCTTTCGCGCCGTCTACTTCGCCCCGTACGTTCTCGGTGTCGCCGTGGTGGCCGTGCTGTGGCGGTTCCTGCTCGACAGCAACATCGGCCTGGTGAACCAGTACCTCGGGGCGATCGGGCTGAAGGACGACACGGCCTGGCTGACGACGACGCCCGCCGCCTGGGTCGCACTGGTCGGAGTCACGGTCTGGTGGACGATGGGTTTCAACGCGGTGATCTACCTCGCCGGGCTCCAGGACATCTCACCCGAGCTCTACGAGGCGGCGAGGGTCGACGGTGCCAACGGGTGGCAGAGCTTCTGGCACGTCACCCTTCCCGGCCTCAAACCGGTGCTGTCCTTCGTGACGATGACGACGATCATCGCCTCGGCCAACATGTTCGGGCAGTCGTACCTCATGACCAAGGGAGCCCCGGGAGTGGAGACGCGCACCGCCATCTACTTCATCGCGGACAAGGGCCTGAAGAACTTCCAGATGGGTGACGCGGCCGCGATGAGCTACCTGCTCACCCTCGTGCTGATCGTCCTCAGTGTCGGCGTGTTCTGGCTGTTCCGGGAGAGGAGGGCCTGATGCGCACCGGCACCGGGCGGCAGGTCGGCCGATACCTCCTGCTCGTCGTCCTCGGAGTCATCTTCGTCAGCCCCATCGTGTTCATGCTCGCGACGTCGTTCAAGAGCAGGGTCGAGGCGGCAGGAGTTCCACCCACGTGGATCCCCTTGGCGCCGACGGTGGATGCCTACTCCTCCATCCTGAACTCGGCGGGCACCCCGGTGCTGCGCTGGTTCGCCAACAGCATGGTCGCAGCCACGGCGAACGCCGCCCTCGTGGTCGCGACGGCTGCGCTGGCCGCCTACCCCTTGGCGCGAATGTCCTTTCGTGGCAAGAACATCGTGTTCGGTCTCATCATCGGGACCCTGTTCATCCCTCCCGTCATCCTTGTCATCCCCAACTACCTCATCGTCGGGGAGCTCAAGTGGCTCGACACCCTGGCCGCGGTGATCGTCCCCACAGCCGCCAGCGCGTTCGGCGTGTTCTTCCTGCGCCAGTTCTTCCTGTCCCTGCCGCGCGAGCTGGAGGAGGCCGCGATGCTGGACGGTGCCAGCGTCCTGCAGGTCTTCACCAGGGTCGTCCTGCCGCTGTCCCGACCGGCGCTGGCGACCCTCGCGGTGCTGGCGTTCCTCACCAACTGGAACGACTTCCTGTGGCCGGTCTACGTCTTGTTCAGCCCTGAGAACCAGACCCTTCCAGCCGGCTTGTCCACCCTGCAGTCGGCGAACAACGTGCGCTACGACCTGGTCATGGCCGGTGCCGTGGTCGCCAGTGCACCAGCCCTGGCGCTCTACGTCTTCGCCCAGCGGTTCATCATCGAGGGGGTGTCCCGCACCGGCCTGAAGGGGTGAAGGCTCAGCGCGGCGTCCGGCATGCGGCAACCGTGCCGGGCGGTCGCTGCGGCTGACAGGATGGGCGCCATGCCCCGCCCTGTCGCGCCACTGACCAAGGACATCATCGGCCTGGCCGGCCTGTTCATCACCTCCGGCACGACCCACCTGGTCCGGCCCGAGGTCTTCGAGCCGCTCGTGCCGAACTCGCTGCCGCGTCGCCGCGAGCTGATCTACGCCTCCGGGGTCGCCGAGCTCGCCTGCGCAGCGGGGCTGCTGCACCCGCGCACCCGTCGGTATGCCGGCTGGGCCAGTGCCGCGCTGTTGCTGGCGGTGCTGCCGGGCAACGTCCAGATGAGCGCCAACTACGGCAAGAGAGCCCAGCGCAAGGGCACTCCCTCGGCGCAGGCCGCCTTCGCGGGGACGGTGGCCAGGTTGCCGCTGCAGCTGCCGCTCATCCGCACCGCCCTCAAGGCCGCAGGTCGCTGAGCCAGACCTGGGCGATCAGTAGAGGCCGGTGGAGTACTGCTCGCCGTAGTAGCGCTCGAGCTCCTCGATGGAGTCCTCGGGGCGCTCCAGCGCCTTGGCGATCTGGGGTCGTGAGCCCACCGCCATCGGGTCCCACGTCTCGGGGTGCCACAGCTTGCTGCGCATGAACGCCTTGGCGCAGTGCCCGAAGACCTCGTCGACCTCGACGACCAGGGCCAGCACCGGGCGGTGTCCCTTGACGACCAGGTCCTCGAACCAGGGCGCGTCGGAGACCAGGTGCGCGCGGCCGTTGATGCGCAACGTGTCGCCGCGACCCGGGACGACGAACAGCAGCCCGACGTGCGGGTTGGCGAGGATGTTCTTGTAGCCGTCCGCCCGCTTGTTGCCACGCCGCTCGGGGATGGCGATGGTCGTGTCGTCGATGACCTTCACGAAGCCGGCCGGGTCGCCCTTGGGCGAGACGTCGCAGCGCCCCTGCTCGTCCGAGGTCGCCACGAGACAGAACGGCGAGGCTGCCAGCCAGTCGCGGTCGAGCTCGTGCAGTGCCGGGCGCGCCTTGTCACGGACGCGGGGGAGAGGCTCCCCGAGCAGGTCCACGAGCTGCTCCACCGACTCGATCCGCGTCCCCGTGCCGTGCTGCGTCTCCATGCCCTCAGGATGACACGTCGAGGATCCGCGACCGCCGCGGTTGTCCCCGCGGGGGGCGGGTAGGAAAGTCGCATGCAGACCTTCCTGCCGTATCCCGACCCCCGGCGCAGTGCGGCGGCGCTCGACGACCGTCGCCTGGGCAAGCAGCGGGTGGAGACGTTCCAGGTGCTGCGCGCCCTCACCTGGCCGACGTACGGCTGGAAGCACCACCCGGTGACCCGGATGTGGCGCGGCTTCCTGCCGGCGCTGGTCGCCTACGGACTCGCCTGTGTCGACGAGTGGGAGGCCCGCGGCCGGTCCGACGCGACGCGAGCGGCACTGCTCGAGTTCACCGGAGGGGTCGTGCCGGACTGGGACGTCCTGCATGACCGCGGTGAGGTGCCGCCCTGGGTGGGCGACGAGGCGCTGCACCTCAGCCACCGCTCGTCCCTGGTCCGCAAGGACCCGGGGCTCTACCGTCCCCTGTTCGGAGACGTCCCCGACGACCTGCCGTACGTCTGGCCGGACCCGTCCTTCCCGCTGTGGCCGGTGCGCCGGGGAGGCGGTCCGCCCCTGACGGCGGCGGAGGCGGCCACCCTCCTCGGCCTCGACCCCCTGCCGCCCGACCTCGAGGAGGTCGTGGTCGAGCTGGGCGCCGGCCGTGACGTGCGCCTCGACGCCGACGCCCCCACCCCGGCACGGTTCGTCGCCCTCGCAGCCGGTCTGGCCACGGCCGGCCCGACCCTCTGGGTCGTGGACCTCGCGCCGCTGCCACGCACCGGGGATGCGCCGGCCGCCCGCGAGAGCACGGGCTCGGTCTCCTCCTCCATTGCCCGCGAGCCGTCCCCGGCGGACCGGGCGGCCATGGGCGAGGAGAGCCAGGCGGTACCGGAGTTCCGGTTCCTGCGTCGTGGCCAGGTCACGGTGGAGCTGACCGCCGAGCTGGGCGCGGGGCTGGTCGTCGCCGAGCCGGGGGCAGACCCCGGCCCGGCGGTGGGAGCCCCACGGCTGCTCCTGCCCTGACACCGACCGCGCGCCCTGAGGGCACCGTCGAAACCGTGGTGAGGCCGCGGCACACCGACGGATATCCTCTGGGGGTTGTCCGCCAACCGAGGAGTGCCACGTGGCCCTGCGCATGTCGACCCTGTTCCTGCGAACCCTTCGCGAGGATCCGGCCGATGCCGAGGTGCCGAGCCACCGGTTGCTCCTGCGGGCCGGCTACATCCGGCGGGTCAGCCCCGGCATCTACACCTGGCTGCCGCTCGGCCTGCGGGTGCTGCGCAGGGTCGAGACCATCGTCCGCCAGGAGATGGACGAGATCGGCTCGCAGGAGCTGCTGTTCCCGGCGCTGCTGCCCAAGGAGCCCTTCGAGGCCAGTGGTCGCTGGGCCGAGTACGGCCCCAACATCTTCCGCCTGCAGGACCGCAAGGGTGCCGACTACCTGCTCGGGCCCACCCACGAGGAGATGTTCACCCTCGCGGTCAAGGACATGTACTCGTCCTACAAGGACCTGCCCCTGGCGCTCTACCAGATCCAGACCAAGTACCGCGACGAGGCGCGTCCGCGGGCCGGCGTGCTGCGCGGACGCGAGTTCGTCATGAAGGACTCCTACTCCTTCGACCTCGACGAGGCCGGGCTCGACAAGAGCTACCAGCTCCACCGCGACGCCTACATCCGCATCTTCGACCGGCTCGGCTTCCACTACGTCATCGTCCAGGCGATGGCTGGGGCGATGGGTGGCAGCAAGAGCGAGGAGTTCCTCGCCACCGCCGAGAACGGCGAGGACACCTACGTGCGCTGCCCCCACTGCGGGTATGCCGCGAACGTCGAGGCCGTGCGCGTGCCGGTCCCCGACGCCGTGTCGTACGCGGACGTGCCGGCGGCGCACGCTGAGGCCACTCCCGACACCCCGACGATCGAGACGCTGGTCGACCACCTCAACGCGCACTTCGCGCGCGAGGACCGGCCGTGGAACGCCGGCGACACGCTCAAGAACGTCGTCGTGACGCTCGTCCAGCCCGACGGCACCCGCGAGCCGCTGGCCATCGGCGTGCCGGGCGACCGCGAGATCGACGAGAAGCGGCTCGGCGCGCAGGTGGAGCCGGCCGAGGTGGAGGCCTTTGACGAGAAGGACTTCGCCGCCAACCCGGCCCTGGTGAAGGGCTACATCGGGCCCGGCGCCCTCGGTGCCGAGTCGGCCTCGAAGATCCGCTACCTGCTCGACCCGCGCATCTCCGAGGGGACCCGCTGGGTCACCGGCGCCAACGAGCCCGGCAAGCACGTCATCGACCTCGTGGCCGGTCGGGACTTCATCGGCGACGGCACCATCGAGGCCGCTGACGTCCGTCCTGGCGACGCCTGCCCGAGCTGTGGCCACGGGCTGGAGTCGGCCCGCGGCATCGAGATGGGGCACATCTTCCAGCTCGGCACCAAGTACGCCGAGGCGCTCGGCCTGAAGGTGCTGGACCAGAACGGCAAGCTGCAGACCGTGACCATGGGTTCGTACGGCGTCGGGGTCTCCCGGGCCGTCGCCTGCGTCGCGGAGGGCAACCACGACGAGCTCGGCCTGCGCTGGCCGCGCGAGATCAGCCCGGTGGACGTGCACGTCGTCGCCACCGGCAAGGACGTCACCCGCGACCCGGAGGTCTTCGCCACCGGCGAGGAGATCACCCGGGCGCTCGAGGCGCAGGGCATCGAGGTGCTCTACGACGACCGGCAGAAGGTCAGCCCGGGCGTGAAGTTCAAGGACTCCGAGCTGATCGGCGTGCCCACCATCGTCGTGGTGGGCAAGTCCCTGGAGAACGGCGTCGTCGAGATCAAGGACCGCGCCACCGGCGAACGTCGCGAGGTGCCCGTTGGCGACGTCGTCGCCGAGGTCGTCCGCGAGGTCTCGGGCGCGCGCTCCTGATGGCCGGCACTGCGCCCATCGAGGCGCTGATCTTCGACTGGGGCGGCACGCTGACGCCCTGGCACACCGTCGACCTGCCGCAGCAGTGGCGAGTCTTCGCGCGGGAGGTGCACGGCCTGCCGGTCGAGGACCCGGGCATGCCGGCCGACGAGCTCGCCGAGGCGGACTCGCTGGCGTTGCGGATCCACCGGGCCGAGGAGAAGGCCTGGGCGAGGGGCCGCGACCGCCACGAGAGCGCCTCGATCGAGGCCATCCTCGCGGAGGCAGGGATCGACGCGGGCCACGACCGGCACCTGCTGGCGCTCGCGGCATACCGGAGGTTCTGGGAGCCGCACACCCACACCGACCCCCAGGTGCGTCCGCTCTGGGAGGGCCTGCACGATCGCGGTCTCAAGGTGGGGGTGCTGTCCAACACGATCTGGACCCGCGCCTACCACCGTGAGGTGTTCCAGCGCGACGGCGTGCTCGACCTGCTCGACGGTGACGTCTACTCCTCGGAGATCCACGTCGTGAAGCCGCACCCCGAGGCGTTCCTCGCTGCGTGCGCGGCCGTCGACGTCGCGCCCGAGGCTGCGGTCTACGTCGGCGACCGGCTCTACGAGGACGTGCACGGGCCACAGCAGGTCGGCATGCGCGCGATCTGGATCCCGCACAGCGACATCCCGGTCAGCCAGCAGGTCGCGGTCGAGGTCGAGCCGGACGCCCTGGCCCACGAGCTGCTCGACATCCTCGGCATCGTCGACGGCTGGCTGGGGCGGTAGGTGGACGTCGACCCGACGACGGTCCTGCTCATGGCCCTCGCGGGTTTCGGTGCGGGGTGGATCGACGCGGTCGTCGGTGGTGGGGGACTGGTGCAGCTGCCGGCGCTGCTGCTCGGCTTCCCGGGGGCGAGCCCCGCGCAGCTGCTGGCCACCAACAAGATCGCCTCGATCTTCGGCACCACGACGAGCTCGATCACCTACTGGCGCAGGGTCCGTCCCGATCTGCGCACCGCGCTCCCGATGGCCGCCGTGGCCTATGTCGGAGCCGTCGGCGGCGCGCTGATCGGCCTGCACATCCCCAAGACGGCATTCAACCCGATCATCCTCGTCATGCTCGTCGTGGTCGGTGCCTACACCGTCGCCAAGCCGTCGCTGGGTCACGAGACGGCCCTGCGGTTCGACGGGCACCGGCACACGGTGATCGCGATGGTCACCGGCTTCGTCATCGGCGTCTACGACGGGGCGCTCGGGCCCGGCACCGGCTCGTTCCTCGTCTTCGCCCTCGTCGGCCTGATGGGCTATGCGTTCCTGGAGGCCAGTGCCAAGGCCAAGATCGCGAACTTCGCCACGAACCTCGGCGCCCTCACGGTCTTCGTCCCGGGCGGGCACGTCATGTGGAAGATCGGCGCGGTCATGGCTGTCGCCAACATCGCCGGTGGCTACGTCGGGGCGCGAACCGCAGTCGCCAGGGGCAGCCGTTTCGTGCGGGTCGTGTTCGTGCTCGTGCTGGTCGCCTTCGTCATCAGGATCGGTGGCTCTGTGCTGGGTCTCTGGTCGTGAGGTCGTTTGCGGACCCGCGCCTGCTGGACCGGTGCTCCGCGCTCGTCGGGGCCGCCGCGCCCGGGGTGGGTGAGGAGCGTGGACGCCGCCACATCGTGGGCATCTGCGGTGCACCTGGTGCGGGCAAGACCGCGCTCGTCCTGGCGCTGCTCGCCGCTGCCGCCGCGGACCCGCGCCTGGTGGGCCGCGTCGCCCACGTTCCGATGGACGGTTTCCACCTGCCCAACGCCGAGCTCGACCGGCTCGGTCGCCGCGAACGCAAGGGAGCGCCGGACACCTTCGACGTCGACGCGTATGCCGCGACCCTCGCCTCCGCGCGATCGCTCCCGCGGGCTGCGCTCTGGGCGCCCGGCTTCGACCACCGGGTGGGTGAGCCTGCACCAGACACCATCGAAGTGCCCGAGGACGCCGACCTGGTCCTGACCGAGGGCAACTACCTGCTGCTCGACGACCCGGCTTGGCGCCCGATCAGGGGGCTGCTCGACGAGGTGTGGTTCTGCGCCCTGCCTGAGGACGTGCGGCGGGAGCGGCTGGTGGCACGGCACGTCGAGGCCGGTCGGGCGCCCGACGACGCCGTGCGCTGGGTCGCCGGATCCGACGAGGCCAACGCAAGCCTCGTCGCGGAGGGTGCCGATGCCGCCGACCTGGTGCTCGTCGACGGCCGGGTCTTTGATGGATCCGCCACGCCCTGACGTGGCGGATCCATCAAAGACCGCTGGTCAGAGGGTGGGCGACAGGGGCCTGCGCTCAGACCGTGCGGCCGGCGAAGGCAGCCAGGCGCTCGTAGGGGCCGGCGTCCTGCGGGGCGTCCTGCTCGGGCTTGAAGACCTTGCCGCGGTTCTCGGGCGTGAGCGCCCCTGACATGGCGTCGTAGCCGCGCTCAGCCACCGTCGGGTCGAGGTCTGCCGAGTCCTTCCCGAGGGCGGTCGAGAGGTCCCAGGCGTGCACGGCCAGCTCGCCGGTCTGGAAGTCGGGGCCGGGCTGGTTGTCCGGGTTGTCGGTCCAGGCGGCCCGGAGGTCGTCGGCGTTGGTGGCGAACACCGTGGCCCAGTCGTCCGGCAGGTCGCCGCCCTTGGACCAGTCCGGCTCGCCGCCGCGGACACTCGCCGCGAAGTTGGCGGGTCCCTGCACGACGTGGGCGAGCAGCTCCCGCACGGTCCAGTCCTCGCACGGCGTCTGCCGGTCGAGGTCGTCGGGCTGCACCGACTGCACGAGGGTCCCGAGCTGGGTGAGACCGCGGTCGAGGGCTGAGAGGTCTTCGCGAGTGGTGTCCATCGGGCCACGCAACCACGGATCCGGCCTCCGAGACAAGGACCAACGCCCAGGTCACCGCACTCAGGTGTGGGTCATGGGTGGTCCACAGCAAACACCCAGACACGGGATCCAGAGTTCTCGACGTGACCACCATCGACCTGCCACCCGCCACGGTGCCACCGCTTCCGGACCCCGCCCACGCGGCATACCCGCTGGGGGCGCTGCCGACCCACGCGGTGCCGCCCGTTCGCGTCGTCCCGCGCTGGTGGCGGGACGCCTCGGTCAGCGCCTTCTGGCTGGTGCAGCTGTGGGTCGTTGCCCTGTGGGTGCAGCACGGCGGAGTCCAGGACCTCGGGACCCTGTCAGGCGCCCTCACCAGCCTCGGGCGGCTCACCGGCCTGGTCGCCTCGGCGCTGCTGCTCGTGCAGGTCCTCCTCATGGCGCGGGTGCCGTGGTTCGAGCAGGCCTGGGGTCAGGACGGGCTCGCCCGCACCCACCGGCTCGTCGGCTTCACGTCGTTCAACCTGTTGTGGGCGCACATCGTCCTCATCACCCTCGGGTATGCCGCGGCGTCGCCGCTGGGGCTGTGGGGCACCATCGTCGACTTCACCGTCAACTACCCCGGGATGCTGCTGGCCATCGCCGGCACCGTCGCGCTGTGCATGGTGGTGGTCACCTCGGTGAAGCGGGCCCGGCGCCGGCTGCGCTACGAGTCCTGGCACCTCATCCACCTCTACGGCTACCTCGGCGCCGGGCTCGCTCTGCCGCACCAGCTGTGGACCGGGCAGGAGTTCCTCGCCTCCACCGCCTCGACCGTCTTCTGGTGGGGCCTGTATGCCGTGTGCGCGGCCACGGTGCTCGTGCTTCCGGCTGGGCCTGCCCCTGGTGCGCTCGCTTCGGGCGCCGCTGCGCGTGGTCGCCGTGCACGACGAGGCTCCCGGGGTGACGACCGTCGTCGTCGGTGGCCCGGGAGTCGCCCGGATGCGGCCGGCCGCGGGGCAGTTCTTCCAGTGGCGGTTCGTCGACGGCCCGGGCTGGACCCGGGCCAACCCGTACTCCCTGTCGGCCGCGCCGGATGGCCGGCACCTGCGGGTCACGGCAGCGCACGTCGGCGACGGCACGCAGCGACTCGCCAGCCTCCGGCCGGGCACGCGGGTCCTGGTCGAGGGACCGTACGGCCGTCTCCACCCCGGCGTCCGCACCCGCCGCAAGGTCCTGCTGATGGGAGCCGGGATCGGCATCACCCCGATCCGGGCCATGCTCGAGGGACTCGACCAGGACCCCGGCGAGGTGGTCGTGATCCACCGGGCGAGCACGCGCGAGCAGCTCGTGCTCGGTGCGGAGATGGTCGCGCATCGCCACCGACCGCGGCGCCCGCTACGTCACCGTCGAGGGCCACCGCGTGCCCGGGACGGGACACCTGGCTGCCGGCTGCTGCGGCGCACCTGACCGACGCGGCGGCCCTGGCCCAGCTCGTGCCCGACGTCGCCGAGCGCGACGTCTTCCTCTGCGGTGCGCCGGCGTGGATGGACGCCGCCCGGCGAGCCGCCCTCGACTGCGGTGTCCCCGCCGCCAACATCCACCTCGAACGCTTCGAGTACTAGGAGCCATCCATGCGACGCATCACCCTGTGGGCCCTGTCCACGCTGACCACGCTCGTGCTGCTGTTCAGCTACCACACGTCGACCGCCGGCTCGGGGACGACGCTGGCGGCTGGGACCTCCGTGCAGGCGCCGGCCGCTGCCGGCAGTGGTTCCGACGGCTCGTCGAGCACCGACTCCGGGACCGCCGACTCAGGCACGACGGGCTCGGGCACGACGGGCTCGGGCACGACGGACTCGGGCACGGCGGGCACGGCGTCGTCGAGCAAGACCTACGACGGCGACACGGTGCAGACCCGCTGGGGGCCGGTGCAGGTGCGGATCACGGTGACGGACGGCAAGATCACCGCCTCCGAGGCGATCGTCTACCCCGACGGCAACCGCGAGGACCAGGAGATCAACTCGTTCGCCCTGCCCGGTCCTCGACCAGGAGGCGGTCGCAGCAGCAGAGTGCCGACATCGACATGGTCTCCGGTGCCACGGTGACGTCCGAGGGCTACCTCTCCTCGCTCCAGTCCGCGATCGACCAGGCGCACCTGTGACAGCGGCTCCGGCCAGGACGGCCCCTGCCACGACAGCTGCGACCGGGTCCAGGACAGCCCCGGCACCGGACGGGTCCCGGTCGGTGCCCCGACGGGCCTTCGTCGAGCAGGTCATGGGCATGCCGGTCTCGATCCACGTCGCGCGGTGAGGTCGACCGCCCCGAGCTCGACACGGCGGTCCAGCAGGCGTTCGGCGTGCTGCACCGGGTCGACGGGGTCTTCAGCACCTGGCGCGACGACAGCGAGCTCATGCGGCTGCGGCGCGGCGAGCTGGTGCCCGCTCGGGCCCACCCGTGGCTGGCCGAGGTCGCCCGGCTGTGCGCCGAGGCGCGACCGCAGCACCGGTGGTCTGTTCGACGCCGCGTACGGCGCCGGCTGGCTACGACCCCACCGGGCTGGTCAAGGGCTGGGCCGTCGAACGGGCGGCGATGCACCTGCGCCACGTCCCGGGGATCTCGTGGTGCGTCAACGCCGGGGGAGACCTGCTGGCCGGGTGCCGGGCGCGGGAGCCGTCGCCGAGCAGCTGGCGCGTCGGGGTCGAGGACCCGCGGACGCCGGGAGCCGTCGCCGCGACCGTCCCACTGCGCGCCGGTGGCCTCGCCACCTCGGGCGCAGCCGCCCGCGGGGCGCATGTGGTGGACCCGCGCACCGGCGCAGGCGATCGACCGGGACGGCTCGGCCACGGTCTGGGGGCCGACGCCTGCTGTGGGCCGACGTCTGGGCGACCGCCCTCTTCGTGGACCCGCAGGCGGGCGAGGCCGCGCTGGGAGGTGCCGACCCGGCATACCGGTCGCTGGTGCTCTGAGGGACAGTAGGTGGGCGTGCAGGTCTGGTACGCGAGCTACGGCAGCAACCTGTCCCGCGACCGGTTCCTGTACTACCTGCGCGGCGGTCGGCCGCGAGGGCGCGACCCGCACCTATCCCGGGGCGCGCGACCGGACGCCGCCGCCCGACGACCGCGCCCTGACGCTGCCGGGGGAGATGTTCTTCGCGCTGGGAGTCGCCGACGTGGGGTGGCGGGATCGCCTTCTACGACGCCGACGCGGCCGGGGCCGACGCTGGCCCGCGCCTACCTCGTGACCGAGCAGCAGTTCGCCGACGTCGCCGCCCAGGAGATGCACCAGCAGCCCGGCGAGGACCTCGACCTCACCCAGGTGCTCGAGCACGCCCGCCACGACCTCGGGCCCGGGTCGCTACGAGGCGCTGCATCTCGTCGGCGAGCTCGAAGGCGCACCCGGTGCTCACCTTCACCACGCCGGATCCGACTGCGCTGCAACGGAACTCGCCGGCACCGCGCCTACCTCGCGCATGATCGCGAGCGGGGCTGCGCGAGACCCACGGCCTGTCCGACGACGAGCTCGCGGCACTACCTGCTCGCCCGGCCCGGCATGCAGCCCGGACTGGGACGCAGCACCGGCGTCGACCGACCTGCGTCAGCGACTCAGCGCGGCGGTGAGCGAGGCGACGTCCGTCACCGGGGCGTCGCACACGAAACCACGACACACGTATGCCGCCGCGTGGCCACCCACGAGCGGCCGCTGCGCGAGCAGCGGGATGCCCGGGGCGTCGGGCTCGCCGTGCACGAGGACCAGCGCCGGGCGAGGCCGACCGCCGGGCAGCGGCGACGAGGGCATCCGCGTCGGGCCCGGTCGCCGACGACGGCGACCTGCAGGGGCCCGGCCAGGGCCGCCTCGGCCACCGCCAGCGCCCAGCCGCCGAAGCGGGCGTCGCGGGCGGCGAGCTGCCCCGACGCGGCGAGGGCGGCGTCGGCGCGCTCGCGCATCGCCGGGTCGCCCGTGAGGGCCGAGCAGGTGAGCAGCGCGCCGGCCAGCGCGGACTGGCCCGAGGGTTCGGCGTTGTCGGCGGCGCTGCGCGGTCGGGTGAACAGCGCCTCGGCGTCGTCGCTGGTGTCGTGGAAGCCCCCGTCCTCGGCGCCGAACCGGTCGACGGCGGTGGTGAGCAGGTCCTGCGCGACCGCAAGCCATCTCGCGTCGCCAGTGGCCTGGTGGAGGGCGAGGAGTCCCTCGGCGAGGTTGCCGTAGTCGTCGGCCACGCCCGCGGCGCTGCCGACGCTGCCGGCCCGCGAGGTGCGGCGCAGCCGGCCGTCCACGAGATGGGTCGCGACGACGAACTCGGCGCAGCGCGCGGGCCGCGTCGACGAGGTCGGGTGCGGTCGAGGATGGTGCCCGGCATCGGCCAGCGCGGCGATCGCCAGGCCGTTCCACGAGGTGACGACCTTGTCGTCGCGACCGGGCTGGGGCCGCCCCTGGCGGGCGTCGAACAGCCGCTCCCGCGCGTGGCGGCCCACCAGGCCGGCGTCGTCGGGGTCGGCCGAGCAGCTGGAGGGTCGAGGAACCGTGCTCGAAGGTCCCCCGTCGGTGATCACGGCGAGCAGGGTCGCCGCCCGAGCGACCGTCCTCCTCGCCGAGCACCTCGACGAGCTGGGCCGGCGTCCACGCGTAGGTCAGGCCCTCGACCCCGTCGGTGTCCGCGTCGAGCGCCGAGGCGAAGCCGCCCTCGTCGGTGCGCAGGTCGCGCAGCAGGAACTCGGCCGTCTCCAGCGCGACCCGGCGCGCGAGGTCGTCGCCCGGTCGCGCGGTGCAGATGGGTGTAGACGCGCAGCAGCTGGGCGTTGTCGTAGAGCATCTTCTCGAAGTGCGGCACCACCCAGCGCGCGTCGACCGAGTAGCGGGCGAAACCCGCCGCCGAGCTGGTCGTAGATGTCCGCCGCGCGCCATCGCCTCGCAGGTGCTGGCCGCCATCGCGAGGGCGTCAGCCGACCCCGTGCGGGCGTGGTGGCGCAGCAGGAACTCGAGCACCATCGACGGCGGGAACTTCGGGGCGCCACCGAATCCCGCTGCGCCGTGGTCGAACTGGCCACGCAGCTGTTGCCACGGCACCGTCGAGGGCTGCGCGCGTCCAGCGGGTGACCGGTCACCGGCGCCGAGAGCTCGCGCAGCCGCGACGCGATGTGGGCTCCGCTGTCGAGCACCCGGTCGCGCTGCGTCGGTCCACGCGTCTGGTGACCCCCGCCAGCAGCTGGAGGAACTGGCCCTTGGGGAAGTAGGTGCCGGCGAAGAACGGGTCGCCGTCGGGCGTGAGGAAGCACGTCATCGGCCAGCCACCGTGCCCGGTCAGTGCGGTCGTGGCAGCCATGTAGACGGCGTCGATGTCGGGGCGTTCCTCGCGATCCACCTTCACCGCAACGAAGTCCGCGTTGACTGCCTGCGCCACCTCCTCGTCCTCGAACGACTCGTGAGCCATGACGTGGCACCAGTGGCACGCGGCATACCCGACGCTCAGCAGGACGGGCACGTCGCGGCGGCGCGCCTCGGCGAACGCCTCCGGGCCCCACTCCTGCCAGTCGACGGGGTTGTCCTGGTGCTGGAGGAGATAGGGGCTGGTCGAGTGCGCGAGGCGGTTGGCCATGCGTCCACCGTATGCCGCCTGCGTGGGCCCCACAGAGGCGGCGCAACTCATGCGTTTGCGGGAGTTTGCCTGCTCCGGGAGCGAGTAGCGTGTCGGGATCCACCGGGCCGCGCAGGGAGCCCTCCTCGACAGACGGAGGCTGCCATGCCACAACTGGAGAAGTTCACTGTCGGTCCACCCGATCCCGTCGCCGACTCCCGGCTGCTGCCGGTCATCACGCCCGACGACGAGGGCGGCTTCGTCACCGGCACCGGGACGCTGCCGGACAAGCACCCCGACAACGACCAGGACGTGCCCGACACCGTGCTCGACGAGGTCCTGGTCGCGGCCTCTCCCGAGGACCAGGCGGCCGCCGAGACCGCGGCCGGGGATGGCAACGCACCCGACGCGACGGACGCCGAGCTCGAGCAGCTGACGGCGGACGTGGAGACCGAGGACGTGGACATGTCCGGTTTCGGCATCGAGGAGCTCGGGTTCGTGGGGCTCGACGCCTTCGACGACCCACGGCCCGACGAGGGTGGAGGTGCGTGATGGCTGCGATCCTCACCAGGGCACAGGCGACCCCCATGCTGACGGCCATCGGCTTCGACAACGCCAAGCGCGACTACGTGACGGCGGTGCGTGGGTTCCAGACCGGGTGGAACCTCGGGAACGCGCTCAAGGTCGACGGTGTCGTGGGCGACAACACGAGCGCCGCGCTGACGCTGTCGTTCGCGCGCCAGCGCAAGGGCCAGTCGACGATGAGCCCGCACTTCTCGTTCGTCGAGTTCCGCTGCAACGACGGGGGCCGGTTCCCCGAGTGCAAGCGGATCTGGGTGCTGCGCGACCACGTCCGGCGGCTCGAGGCCTACCGGGCCAAGATCGGCGCACCCGTCCGGATCGTCTCCGGCTGCCGGTGCAAGCGGCACAACGCCGAGGTAGGCGGTGCCTCGTCCAGCCAGCACATGTTCGGGACGGCCTCCGACATCCAGGGGCTGGCGACCCTGCGGGAGAAGAAGAAGTTCGCCCTGTTCGCCGGGCTCGGCTTCCAGCAGAGCACCAGCCGGGTCGTCCACGTCGACTCCCGCGACAAGGGCGGCCACAACCTCACCAGCGGCAAGCCGACCGCCCCGACGACCTGGAAGTACGCCAGCTAGGAGGCGCCGGCCCACTCGTCCCTGGTCAGGCGGTACAACCGGTGCCGCCTGACCGGACTGCCCTCGGGGACCAGGGGATGGTCGAAGTCCGCCTCCTCGTCGCGGGTCATGCCCAGCCTGCGCATGACCGCCTGGGACCTGACGTTGTCCGGGACGACCATGGCGACGATCTCCTCGAGTCCCAGCGGACCGAAGCCGTGCGCGACCGACGCGCGGGCCGCCTCGGTCGCGTAGCCGTGCCCCCAGGCAGACCGGGCGAGCCGCCAGCCCACCTCGACGCACGGGGTGAAGGGCGCCTCGAAGCGGGGCACGGACAGACCGGTGAACCCGATGAACTGACCGGTCTGCGCCACCTCGACCGCCCACAGCCCCCAGCCGTGCTCGTCGAGGAAGCCCGTGATCCGCCCGACCATCGCGTCGCTCTGCTCGCGGGTCAGGTGGGTGGGGAAGTGCTCCATCACGGCCGGGTCGTCGTTGAGGGCGGCGAACGGCTCGCGGTCCTCGGGACGCCAGTCCCGCAGGACGAGTCGTTCGGTGCGCAGCTCGGTCATGCCCGCGACGCTAGCGGTCGCGGACCACTGGGTCCGGCTCGCCGACCAGGTCTTCGGTGCTATCCGCCTCCTCCTGGTCGAGCATCGAGGACTCGTCGAACGGCAGGTCACCTGCCAGGACCCTGTCGAGCCGTGGCCGGTCCAGCTCACCGACCCAGTGCCCGATGATCACGGTGGCGATCGAGTTGCCCGCGAAGTTGGTCAGGGCGCGCGCCTCGCTCATCATCCGGTCGATGCCGACGATGAACCCGACACCGTCGACCAGGTCGGGGCGGTGGGACTGCAGGCCACCGGCCAGCGTCGCAAGCCCGGCCCCGGTCACGCCGGCGGCGCCCTTGGACGCGATGATCATGAACACCAGCAGCGAGAGCTGCTGCCCCAGGGAGAACGGCTTGTCCAGGGCGTCCGCGATGAACAGGGAAGCCATCGTCAGGTAGATCGCGGTGCCGTCGAGGTTGAACGAGTAGCCGGTCGGCACGGTGATGCCGACGACGGGCCGGGACACCCCCGCGTGCTCCATCTTGGCGATCAGCCGCGGTAGGGCCGACTCCGAGGAGGAGGTCGACAGGATGAGGAGGAACTCACGGGCGAGGTACTTCAGCAGCGAGAACACGTTGACGCCCGTCGTCAGCTTGAGCAGCGTGCCGAGGACGACGAAGACGAACAGCGCGCAGGTGATGTAGAACGCGATCATCACCTGGGCCAGGCTCTTGAGGGCGTCCACCCCGGTCGCACCCACGACCGCCGCCATGGCGCCGAACGCACCGATCGGCGCGGCATACATGATCATCGCCATCAACCGGAAGACGAGCCGCTCGAAGTGCTTGATGCCGACGAGGACCGGCTCTCCCGCGCGGCCCAGCTTCTGCAGCGCGAACCCCACGAGCAGCGCCACCAGGAGGGCCTGCAGCACCGACCCGGAGGTCAGCGACGAGACCAAGGTGTCGGGGATCAGCCCGAGGATGAAGTCGACCGTGGTCTCGCTCTTCTCGGCCACCTGCGCCTGACCGGTCTTGGCCAGCGCGTCGGTCAGGTGCAGGCCCGCTCCGGGCTTGACGATGTTGCCGACGACCAGCCCGATGGCGAGCGCGAACGTCGACATGGTGATGAAGTAGCCGAGCGCGAGGCCGCCGACCTTGCCCACCTGGGCAGCCTTGCGGACCGAGCCGATGCCCAGCACGATCGTGCAGAAGATGATCGGCGTGATCATCATCTTGATGAGGTTGACGAAGCCGGTGCCGAGCCACTTCAGCTTGATCCCGAACTCCGGGAAGATGAACCCGACGGCAATGCCGAGGCCCATGGCGATGATGACGGCGATGTAGAGGTAGTGCGTGCGGTCCCGCTTCGGTGCGGGTTTGTCGACGACGCTGTCGGCGCTGGTGCTCACGGTGGTCTCCAGGGGATCGGGTCCCGGGCCGGGCCCGGGAGCGGTGAACAGGGACGAGTGTGGCCGCGGGAGTGACTAGGGTCACGATTGTGTTCATTGAGTTCTGCGCGCGCGGTGGCTGTGTGTCGCGGTCCGCCGTGCAGCATCCTCCGGTATGCCGGTGAGCGCACCTCGGTGGCTCACCGCGCCGGCGCGCTGGAGCGTGGCGGCGCAGACCTTCGCGCTCCAGGTGCTCGTCGCCCTGCTCGTCGTGGGCGTGGGGACGGTGGCGGCCTACGCCCAGGCGCAGCGGGCCGGCACGCAGGAGGCAACCGCCCGGGCCACGGCCGTCGCCGAGACGGTCGCGAACACACCGTCCGTGCTCGCAGGTGTGACCAGCGGTGCACCGGGCGCGGAGCTGCAGACCTTCGCCGAGGACGTGCGGCACGAGACGCGCACCGACTTCGTCGTCGTGATGAGCCCTGACGGGATCCGCTACACCCACCCTGACCCCACGCAGATCGGTGGCCAGTTCATCGGCCACATCGCCGCGGCTCGCGCTGGCGGCACCGTGGTCGAGGACTACACGGGAACACTGGGCGCATCACGCCGGGTCGTCGTCCCCGTGGTGGCGGAGCGACGGCTCGTCGGTCGTCGGTCTCGTCGCGGTGGGCATCCGCAAGGCGGCCGTGAGCGAGCGCCTGCGCAGCCAGCTGCCTGCCCTGTTGCTCGCGGGGCTGGCGGCCGCGCTGCTGTCCGGGCTCGGCACTGCTCTGGTCACCCGTCGCATCCGTCGCCAGACCCACGGTCTGGGCGAGCGACAGCTGCAGGAGATGGTCGAGTACTACGACGCGGTGCTGCACGCCGTGACCGAGGGGCTGCTGCTCACCGACCTGGACGGGCGGCTCCGGCTGGCCAACGACGAGGCGGTGCGGTTGCTGGGACTGCCCGACGACGCGCGGGGACGTCCGGTGGCCGAGCTCGGGCTCTCCGCCCCACTCGTGGCGGCCCTGAGCGACGCGTCGCCGCGCGAGGACGAGCTGCACGTCACGGCGTCCCGGGTGCTCGTCCTCAACAAGGCCCGCGCCCTGTGGGACGGTCGCGCCCTGGGGTTCGTCGCCACCGTGCGCGACCGGACCGACCTCGAGCACCTCACCGGTGAGCTCGACTCGGCTCGTGGCCTGACGGAGGCCCTGCGCTCTCAGGCCCACGAGTCGTCGAACCGGCTGCACGCCATCGTGTCGCTGATCGAGCTCGGGCATCCGGACCGCGCCCTGGCCTTCGCCACCGAGGAGCTGCAGCTCTCCCAGCGGCTGACCGACCGGTTCGTGGGGGCAGTCGCCGAGCCCACCCTGACCGCCCTGCTGCTGGGCAAGGCGGCCCAGGCCAGTGAGCGCGGGATCGACTTCCGGGTCGCCGACGACGCCGTCTGGCCGCAGGACGCCGCGCCGGCCCAGGACGTGGTGACCATCGTGGGGAACCTCATCGACAACGCCTTCGACGCCGTGACCGCGCAAGAGGGCGCGCGGGCGGGCGAACGCCGGGTCGAGGTGTCCTCGCGGGTCGAGGACGGCCACGTCGTGCTGAGTGTCGGGGACTCCGGCCCAGGTCTGCCGCCGGACGCCGTCGACGAGGCGTTCCGGCGGGGGTTCTCCACGAAGGAGCAGGGCAGCGCGGGGCGGCGCGGCATCGGGCTGGCGCTCGTCGCGCAGTCGGTCGCGCGGCTGGGTGGCCGGATGGAGGTGTCCGGACCGCCGGGTGCCCGGTTCACGGTGCGTCTGCCGCTGGAGGTCGGGACCCGTGCCTGACAGCGGACCACCGGGGCCTGCTGGTCCACCCGAGCCACCCGGCGAGGCGCCCCCGGACGCGCCCCTGGGAGCGAGGTCCGAGGCCGAGCCGGCGGTCCTCGCGGTGCTCGTCGTCGAGGATGAGCCGGTCGCCCTCGAGGCGCACGCGGCATACGTCGAGCGCGTGCCGGGCTTCACGGTGGCGGCCACGGCAGCCACGAGCCACGATGCGCTGCGCGCCCTCCAGTCGACCCGGGTCGATGTCGTCCTGCTGGACATGAACCTCCCCGACCGGCACGGCCTCGACGTGATCCGGGCGATGCGGGCCGGGGGCCACCGTGCCGACGTCATCGCCGTCACCTCGGCGCGAGACCTCGAGGTGGTTCGCGCCGCGGTGTCCCTCGGGGTCGTGCAGTACCTCCTCAAGCCCTTCGTCTTCGCGACGCTGCGCGACCGGCTCGAGGCCTACCGCGCCTACCGCACCCAGCTCGGCGGCACCCAGCACCTGTCCACCCAGGCGGAGGTCGACGAGGTCCTCGCCGGCGTCCGGACGAGCAGTCCCACCGTGTTGCCGAAGGGGATGAGCGAGGACCTCCTGGTGCGCATCACGAGGGCGCTGCGGGAACCCGGCACCGGCCGGTCCGCGAGCGAGCTCGCCGAAGCCCTCGGCGTGAGCCGCGTGACCGCGCGCCGCTATGCCGAGCACCTCTGCGACAACCGGCTCGCCGTCCGCAGCCAGCGGTATGCCGGTGCCGGACGACCCGAGGTGGAGTACCAGTGGGTGGGCTGAGCGGCGGGGTGGGCTGAGCTGCAGGCGAGCGGCAGGGTGGGCTGAGCCGCGAAGAGCGGCTGGGTGGGCTGAGCCGCGAAGAGCGGCTGGGTGGGCGCCGCCGGGTCAGCCGATCTCGGCCAGCCGAGGGGCCACCTGCTCGCCGAAGGCCCTGACGTGCGCGACAGGGTCCGGTGTGAGCGCGCGCAGGTGGATGTGCTCGACCCCGAGCGCCGCATAGTCCTCGGCGAGCCGCAGGAAGCCGTCGACGTCGTCGAGCGGACTGCCCTGCGGGCCCAGGACCGTCTTGCCCACGGACGCGTAGTCACGGCCCTGTTCGTCGCAGTGCCGACGCAGGACCTCGAGCTTGTGGGCGAGCTGGTCGGTGTCGGCCACGATGAGGTTGCAGGCGTCGGCATACTGCGCGACCAGCTTGAGCGTCTTGCGCTCGCCACTGCCACCGATGACGATCGGCGGGTGCGGCCGGCTCAGGTTCTGGGGCACGTTGATCGTCTCGGCGAGCTGGTAGTGCTTGCCCTCGAACGGACCCTCGTCCTCGCTCCACATCTGCCGCAGGATCTGCAAGGCCTCTTCGAGCCGCTCGAACCGCTCCGCCACCGCTGGATAGGGCACCCCGAGCGCCTTGTGCTCGCGCTCGTACCAGGCGGCCCCTATGCCCAGGAACGCCCGACCGCCGCTGAGCACGTCGAGCGTGGTGCCGATCTTGGCCAAGAGGCCCGGGTGGCGGTAGGTCACCCCGGTCACCACGGTGCCGAGCTGGACCCGCTCGGTGACTGCGGCGAGGAAGCCGAGGGTGGTGTACGCCTCGAGCATCGGGTCGTGGGCGGTGCGGAAGTGCTCCATCTGGAAGTAGTGGTCCATCACCGTGAACCAGGAGGCCCCTGCGTCCTCCGCAGCTCGCGCCGTCGACCGCAGGGTCGGCGCGTACGAGGCGGGCCCGTCGGGCAGGTTGAAGTCGAGGAAATGGAATCCGAAGCGCATACCCCCAGTCTGCATCGCAGGCCTTCGGAGGGCGCGTCGGGCCGGTCAGCGCGGCACGCCGGGTCGAGGTCGGCCCTCAGCCGTCGAGTGCCTTGAGCAGGGCGATGTTGAAGGTGACGTCGTCGTGGTTGCCGTCTGCTCCGGCCCAGCCCGCCTCCATGGCGGTGTGGACGTAGGTCCAGGCGACCGCCTCGTCCTCGTCGATCCCCGCTGCCTCGCAACAGATCTCGAGACGGCGACGGACGAGGTAGCGAAAGGCCGAGCCGGTGCCGAGCTCGTCCGTGCGGTTGCGCAGCAACGGCTGGATCTCGAAGCCCGGGTGACCCGCCATGGCGTGCGGGTCGATGGCCAGCCAGTCGGGGCGACCCGACCCGGGCAGGGTGGCCAGCACGTTGCGGTAGTGCAGGTCGGTGTGGACGAGGGTCGCGTCGCAGGCCGGCTCGGAGGTGAGGTCGCGGACCAGGGCCGCGGTGCGTTCCAGCATCCGACGGGGGAGCACCGCCTCAGCCCTCTCGAGCTTGTCGAGCTGTTCGCGGGCGAACGTCGACAGCAGCCGAAGTCCTTGGGGCGCAGGGACATTGAGCTCACGCAGGAGCGCGCCCGTCACCTCGCAGGCCAGGTCGATGTCGACCGAGCGCAGGTCGCGCGAGGGGTCCAGCGCTTCGAGCAGCAGGGCGCCCCGGGCGGGATCGGCAGCGACCAGCCGGGCCGCGCCACGTCCGTTCCAGTGCCGCAGCACCAGGGGCTCGTCGCGGGCCTCGATGTGCGGCCACACCAGCTTGAGCGCCAGGTGCTCTGCGCCGCGGCGCACCGGCACGACCACCGCGGTCCACCCGGTGGCGCCCGGGCCCAGAGGTTCCAGCTCCCAGTCGTCGAGGACCTCGGCCAGCAGTCGGGGGAGCCGGGCCGACCAGTCGGCGCCCGAGGGTCCCCCCATCGCTCCGTCCTGTGCGGAGAACCGGTGGACGAACGCGCGGAACTGCTCCGGGACGAGCCCGACGACGTCCTCGGGTCGGGTCACGCCAGGCCGGGGAAAGGCGCGAGGGCGACTCCCCAGCGACTGGCCAGCACCTCGGTCTCGCCCAGCCACTGGACGAGCGCTCCGAGGGGTCCGACGTCGCCCTTGGTCGAGCCCAGGTCCCTGGCGATGGAGGCTCGCAGCTCGGTCAGCACCTGGACCGCCAGCTTGCGGGCGGCGGCCGGAGTGGTGGCGGGGAACGGCAGGGCGTAGGCGAGGGCCGGTGGCCCGGCAGACGCGCCGGCCAGGGTCTCCTGGTCCTGCGCACGGGAGACCAGGGCGGCCAGGGTCGCGGCAGCCAGGGTGTGCTGCGCACCTCGGGGGGACTGGGCGGCGACCACCTCGAAGGCGTACCGCGCCGAGCGCGTGCTCGCGAGGTAGGAGGCGGCCAGCGAGGGGGCCGACCAGGTCGTCTCCGGCCAGGTCGCGGGCACGCCGAGGAGGGAAGCAGCCGCAGCGCGCTGCGCCAGGACGCTGCCCACGAGTGGAATCGCTGCCGCCGGGACGGTGGCGAGGGAGGCGATGGCGGTGGGACCGAGGTCGCTGGCCTCCTGTGCACCCAGACCCTTCGGGCCGGACACGGTCGGCCCGGTGCCGCCCGAACCCTTGGCACCGCCGGTCACTGTGACGTCACTGGTCGCCGTGGCCTCCCTGGTCGCCGAGGGGGTGCCTGCGCCGGTCGCGGATCCCGTGGGCGAGCCGGTGGCGGACGTCGTGGGGCTCGCGGCAGGAGCGTCCAGGACCTTGCGTGGGACTCCCAGCCGGACGAGCTCGGCCTCCAGGACGGCGGCCTGCTTGCGATGGATCCCCGCGAGCCGTGCGGGGACGGTGCTGGCCGGCCCGCCCAACGACGACGCAAGCTGGCTCAGGTCGTCGCTGTGGCGCCACAGGGCCAGCAGGAACGACTCGCCCGGGACGGGTTTGCGGGCGGGGATGAGCGGCACCCTGGGCACGTCGTCCTCGAGCCGAATTCCGCACGCGGCCAACGACATCGCTGCGACCGAACCGACTCCGAGAGCCAGCGCCGCACGTCGGCTGGGCCGCGGCGGCATACCTGGGTCGTTCGGGGACATGCGCCGATCATGACATGGCTGGTGGTGCGGGCATGCGGGCCTCTCGCGCCGCCGATAGAGTGGCAGGGCACGACCACCAGAACTTCAGAGAGGACGAGTCAGTGAGCGTCAAGGAACAGATTCGTCCCGCCATCGAGGCGCCGTTGCGCGACCTCGGCCTGCTGGTCGAAGACGTCGCCGTGACCCCCGCCGGCAAGCGTCGTCTCGTCCGCATCTGGATCGACCGGGTCCTCGACGACTCCGGTGACACCATCGCCGCGACGACGCCGCTCACGCTCGACGAGGTCGCCGACGCCACCCGCGCGGTGAGTGACGCACTCGACGAGACCGGCGCGATGGGCGAGCAGCCCTACACGCTCGAGGTGGGCTCGCCCGGCGTCGACCGGCCGCTCACCGAGCGCCGTCACTTCCGCCGGAACGTCACCCGACTGGTCACCGTCACCCCCCACGAAGGACCCGCGGTGACCGGCCGGATCACCGCCGCGGGCGCCGACACGGTGACCCTCGAGGTGCCCGCCGCCAAGAAGGAGCCGGCCAGGACCGTGCAGGTGGCGTATGCCGACGTGTCCAGGGCCGTGGTGCAGGTCGAGTTCTCGAGGCCCGCCGGCGACGACGACAGCCCTGCCGACCACTCCGAGGAGAACTGACATGGACATCGACCTGGGCGCCCTCCGGGCACTGGAGCGCGAGCGCGACATCTCGCTCGACATCCTCATCCCCGCCATCGAGCAGGCCCTCCTCGTCGCCTACCACCGCACCGACGGCGCCTACCGCAACGCCCGGGTCGAGCTCGACCGCAAGTCCGGCCACGTCGTGGTCTGGGCCAAGGAGGAGCTCGAGCGGCCCGAGCCGGAGGAGCCCGAGGCGCACGGTGGCCCCGAGGGTGACGCCGAGCAGCGGCCCGAGGGCGCTGCGTCCGATGGCGCCGCCGACCGTGGCAGCCCTGACCACCGCGCCCCCGACGAGAGGGCCGCCGAGCGGGCACCGCGCGAGTACGGCCCGGAGTTCGACGACACCCCGACCGGGTTCGGCCGGATCGCCGCCTCGACCGCCCGGCAGGTCATCGTGCAGCGGCTGCGCGACCTCGAGGACGACGCGATCATGGGCGACTTCAAGGGTCGCGAGGGTGATGTCGTCGCCGGAGTGATCCAGCAGAGCCCCGACCCGCGGGTCGTCACGGTCGACTTCGGCACCGTCGAGGGCATCCTCCCGCTGGCCGAGCAGGTGCCGGGGGAGAAGTACGTGCACGGCGAGCGGCTGCGCTGCTTCGTCGTCTCCGTCCGGCGTGGTCCGAAGGGTCCCCAGATCGGACTCTCCCGGACCCACCCCAACCTGGTCCGCAAGCTGTTCGCCCTCGAGGTGCCCGAGATCGCCGACGGCTCCGTCGAGATCGCGGCCCTGGCCCGGGAGGCCGGGCACCGCACCAAGATCGCGGTCCACTCCAAGGTCGCGGGTCTCAACGCCAAGGGCGCCTGCATCGGGCCGATGGGCGCCCGCGTGCGGGCGGTGATGACCGAGCTGCACGGCGAGAAGATCGACATCGTCGACTTCTCCGAGGACGCTCGCACCTTCGTGGCGGCCGCGCTTTCGCCGTCGCGGGTGCAGTCGGTGCAGATCGTCGACCGGACGCTGCGTTCCGCACGCGTGGTCGTGCCGGACTACCAGCTGTCGCTGGCCATCGGCAAGGAGGGCCAGAACGCCCGGCTGGCCGCCAAGCTGACCGGGTGGCGGATCGACATCCGATCCGACACCGCCCCCGTCGAGGGGTCGTCCGCAGGTGCGGATGACGCCTCCGACGGTCAGTAGGGGCTAGACTGGTGGGGACCGACCGGACTGGACCCCGGCCTACGGCATCGAGCACGACCCTCCACTCCTCGCACGGGCAACCGACCCGGACGTGTGTGGGATGCCGCAGGACGGATAGCTGGTCGGCACTCCTGCGAGTGGTCGCGGAGACGGATGAGACCGGAGCAATTCGGCTGACTCCGGACCCGCGTCGTCACCTGCCGGGGCGCGGCGCTTGGCTGCACCCCACGGGTGACTGTCTTGAGCAGGCCCTGCGCCGCCGGGCGTTCGGTCGCGCGCTGCGTGTCGGCGCCGCCCCGGATCCGACGGCGGTCACGGCATACGTCGAGGGCCTGGGCACGACCACGAGCTAGGACGTACGAGGCACCAACCCCTCACCACGAGGGGACCGTCCGGAGCCATGGGCTCGTTTGTACCCGTGGAACCGGCTGTATCCATGAACCGAGAGTGGGTTTGACGCTGATGAGCACCCGATGAGAACTCAGCAATGAGCTCCCCCCAGCCTTAACGACGGTCCGCGCCTGTCACCTGACGCACGGACCAGGAACAGGAGAAACGTGGCCAAGGTCCGTGTAAGCGCGCTCGCCAAAGAGCTCGGCACCGACAGCAAGACGCTGATCGCCCATCTGAACAGCATTGGCGAGTACGTCAAGACCGCCAGCTCGACCATCGAGGCACCCGTCGTCCGCAAGGCGACGCGAGACCTTCCCGGAGGACCTCAAGAAGGCCCCCGCCAAGAAGGCAGCTGCCAAGCCTGCCAGTCCCGCAGCGCCCGCTGCCCCGGCGTCTGCTGCTGCCGCAGCCGCGCCGTCGGCTGCACCCGCCGCACCCGCCGGCCTCCGAGACGGCCGCTCCCGCGCAGGCCGCACCGGCGGCTCCTGCCCCGGCTGCGCCTGCCGCCGTGGAGGCACCCGCCGCCCGCGCCGACGTGCAGTCGGCTCGCGACGGTGGTCAGCAGGGTCCCGGCGTCCCGGCGTCCCCGCGTCCCGGCACGACCCCGCGTCCCGGCGCCTCCGCGCCGGCCGCTCCCCGTCCCGGCGCACCGCGTCCGGGCAACAACCCGTTCGCGCCCAGCCAGGGCATGCGCACCGGCCGCGAAGGCGGCCCGTCCGCTCGCAGCGAGGGCGCACCTCGCGAAGGCGCGCCCCGCGAGGGTGGCGGTCGCGACAGCGCCCGTCCGGGCAACAACCCGTTCGCGCCCAGCCAGGGTATGCCGCGCCCGCAGAGCCGTCCCGGCGCTGCCGGTCCGCGCCCCGGCGGCACGGCCGGTCCCGGTGGTCCCCGTCCGGGTGCCGCCCGTCCGAGCCCCGGCATGATGCCCGACCGCAGTGCGGTCGGTCGTCCCGGTGACCGTCCCGCCCGTGGTGGCGGTCGTGGCCCCGGCGGACCCGGCGGCGGCCGTGGCCCCGGTGGACCCGGAGGTCCTGGTGGCCCCGGTGGCCCCGGTGGTGGCGGCGGTTTCGCCGGTCGCCCCGGTGGCGGTGGCTTCCGTGGTGGCGCCGGTCGCGGTTCGACCGCTGGTGCCTTCGGCCGCGGTGGCGGTCGTCCCGTGCGTGGACGCAAGTCCAAGCGTGCGAAGCGCCAGGAGTTCGAGCAGATGCAGGCTCCGTCGCTGGGTGGCGTCACCGTCCCCCGCGGCAACGGCTCGACCCTCATCCGGGTGCGCCGCGGCTCGTCGCTGAGCGACTTCGCCGACAAGATCAACGCCAACCCCGGTGCGCTCGTGACCGTGCTCTTCCACCTCGGCGAGATGGCCACGGCCACCCAGTCGCTGGACGAGGACACCTTCAAGCTGCTCGGTGCCGAGCTCGGCTACAACATCGAGGTCGTCTCCCCCGAGGAGGAGGAGAAGGAGCTCTTCGACGCCTTCAACATCGACCTGGAGACGGGTATCGAGGGTGAGGACGACGAGGACCTGCAGCCGCGTCCGCCGGTCGTGACCGTCATGGGTCACGTCGACCACGGAAAGACCCGCCTGCTCGACGCGATCCGCAACGAGGACGTCGCCGGTGGCGAGTCCGGTGGCATCACCCAGCACATCGGTGCCTACCAGGTGCACAAGCTGCACGAGGGCGTCGACCGTCCGATCACCTTCATCGACACCCCGGGTCACGAGGCGTTCACCGCCATGCGTGCCCGTGGCGCCAAGGTGACCGACATCGCGATCCTCGTGGTCGCGGCCGACGACGGCGTCATGCCGCAGACCATCGAGGCGCTCAACCACGCCCAGGCAGCTGACGTCCCGATCGTCGTGGCGGTCAACAAGATCGACGTCGAGGGTGCCAACCCGGCCAAGGTGCGCCAGCAGCTGACCGAGTACAACCTGGTCGCCGAGGAGTACGGCGGCGAGACGATGTTCGTCGACGTGTCCGCCAAGGCCGGGCAGAACATCGACGCCCTCCTCGAGGCCGTCCTGCTCACCGCCGACGCCGCGCTCGACCTGCGCGCCAACGCCGACCGCGACGCCCGGGGTGTCGCGATCGAGGCCAACCTCGACCGTGGCCGTGGCGCCACGGCCACGGTGCTGGTCCAGGCCGGCACGCTGCACGTCGGGGACGCCATCGTCACGGGTTCGGCCTACGGCCGCGTCCGCGCGATGCTCGACGAGCACGGCAACAACCTCACCGAGGCGGGCCCGTCCCGACCGGTGCAGGTGCTCGGCCTCTCCTCGGTCCCGCGCGCCGGTGACACCTTCGTGGTGGCCCCGGACGACCGCACGGCCCGGCAGATCGCCGAGCGTCGTGAGTCCGCGGACCGTCAGGCCTCGCTGGCCAAGGCCCGCAAGCGCATCTCGCTCGAGGACCTCACCGAGGCCCTCGCAGCAGGCAAGGTCGAGACCCTCAACCTCATCCTCAAGGGTGACGTCTCCGGTTCCGTCGAAGCCCTCGAGGACGCGCTGCTCCAGATCGACGTGGGCGACGAGGTCGACCTGCGGATCATCGACCGCGGCGTCGGTGCGATCACGATGAACAACATCAACCTGGCCATGGCGTCCAGCGCGGTGATCATCGGGTTCAACGTCCGGGCGGAGGGCCAGAACGCCGACTACGCCGAGCGTGAGGGCGTCGAGATCCGCTACTACTCGGTGATCTACCAGGCCATCGAGGAGATCGAGGCAGCCCTCAAGGGCATGCTCAAGCCGGAGTACGAAGAGGTGGAGCTCGGCACCGCCGAGATCCGCGAGATCTTCCGCTCCAGCAAGTTCGGCAACATCGCCGGTTCCATCGTGCGCAGCGGTGAGATCAAGCGTGGCACCCGGGCCCGGATCACCCGTGACGGCGTGGTCGTGTCCGAGAACATCGAGATCGCCGGTCTGCGCCGGTTCAAGGACGATGTCACCGAGGTCCGCGAGGGCTTCGAGTGCGGCATCAACCTGGGGTCGTACAACGACCTCCAGATCGGCGACCTCATCGCCACGTACGAAATGCGCGAGAAGCCGCGCGACTGATCGCCATGACCGTATGCCGCCGACCCTAGTCGGCGGCATACGGTCTGCTCAGCTCTACTCAAGGAGTCCTCCCATGGCTGACGCCGGACGCGCCCGCAAGATCGCCGACCGCATCAAGACGCTCATCGCCGCCAACGTCGTGTCGATCGTCAAGGACCCCGACCTGGGCTTCGTCACGATCACCGATGTCCGGGTCACCGGCGACCTCCAGCACGCCTCGGTCTTCTACACCGTGTTCGGGGACGAGGCGCAGCGGGCCAAGACGGCGGCGCTGCTGGAGAAGAACAAGGGCCGGCTCCGCTCGTTCGTCGGCCAGCAGATCCAGATCCGGCTGACCCCGAGCCTGGACTTCTTCGCCGACGCGATCCCGGAGACCGCGGCGCACATGGAGGACCTGCTGCGCGAGGCCAAGGAGCGCGACGAGGCCGTCGCCGCGGCCGCAGCCGGCGCGAAGTACGCCGGCGACGCCGACCCCTACCGCAAGCCCGAGCCCGACGACGATGCCGATGACGACATCGCCGGCGGCACCGCAGACGCCGACGACTCCGAGGCTGACGGCGCGGATGCCCGCGCCTGACGGCCTGCTCGTCGTCGACAAGCCGCCGGGCTGGACCAGCCACGACGTCGTCGGCCGGGCCCGGCGGCTGTGCGCCACCCGCAAGGTCGGCCACGCCGGCACCCTCGACCCGATGGCCACCGGCGTCCTCGTGCTTGGCATCGGCCGGGCGACCCGCCTGCTGACCTTCCTCGTCGGCTGCGACAAGGACTACACGGCGACGATCAGGCTCGGACAGGGCACGGTCACCGACGACGCCGAAGGAGAGGTCACGGCGTCCGAGGGCGCAGGCGGCCTCACCACGGGACAGCTGGAGGCGGCCGTCCGCCGGCTCACCGGCGACATCGAGCAGGTCCCGAGCTCGGTCTCGGCCATCAAGGTCAAGGGCGAGCGTTCCTACCACCGGGTCCGGGCGGGGGAGGACGTCCAGCTGCCTGCCCGTCCGGTGACGGTCAGCCGGTTCGAGGTCCTCACCACGCGCCCGGGTGAGGCGGACGGCATACCGGTGCTCGACGTCGACGTCGAGGTGACGGTGAGCTCCGGCACCTACGTGCGCGCGCTCGCCCGCGACCTCGGCAGCGCGCTCGGCGTCGGCGGTCACCTGACCGCGCTGCGACGCACCCGGGTGGGGGCCTTCGTGCTCGACCAGGCGCACGGCCTGGAGGCGCTCGCGGCGGTCGGCGACCCCGAGCAGATCCCGGTCACACCGCTCGCCGACGCCGCCCGCGTGCAGTTCGCCGTTCGTGACCTGACCGACGCCGAGACCACGGCGCTGGGCTACGGCCAGCGCGTCGACTCGGCGCAGGAGGGCCGCACCGAGCCGGTGGCGGCGTTCGCGCCGGACGGCCGGCTGGTCGCGATGCTCGATGAGTCCGGTCACAAAGCCAAGCCGCACGTCGTCTTCGCGCCGGCTGGTTCGTAGAGTGTCCTCCGTGCACCGCTGGACCGACCCCTCGCAGACACCCGAGAGCCTGCGCCCCTCTGTCGCCACCTTCGGCAACTTCGACGGCGTCCACCTCGGCCACCGAGCCGTCCTCGCACGGCTGCTCGCCGAGGGGACCGAGCGTGGGCTTCCCAGCGTCGCCGTCACCTTCGACCCCCATCCCGCGACGATCTTCCACCCCGAGACCCTGGAGCTCATCGCACCCGGTCGGCTGCGCGACGAGCTGCTCGAGTCCACCGGGATCGACGGCCTGCTGGTGCTCGACTTCACCGCGGAGTTCGCCCAGCAGACCGCTGAGGACTTCATCGTCCACACCTTCGTGGAGACGCTCGGTGCCCGGGCCATCGTCGTCGGCGAGGACGCTCGGGGGTTCGGCCGCGGCTACACCGGCGACGTCTCGACGCTCAGGACCCTGGGCGAGGAGCACGGCTTCGACGTCGTGGTCCTCGACGACCTCGGCAACGGCGAGCGCTGGTCCTCCTCCGCGGTGCGCCGTCACCTCGCGTCCGGCGAGATGGCGCAGGCGTCCGCGATCCTGGGCCGCCCGCACCGGATGACCGGCACCGTGGTCCACGGCGCTCACCGTGGCCGCGAGCTGGGCTATCCCACGGCCAACCTCTCGGCCGACTCCTTGGGCCTGGTCCCCGCCGACGGGGTGTATGCCGGGTGGCTCACCCGTGTGGGCAAGCCCGCCGACGACCCAGAGCGCACCCTCCCGGCTGCCATCTCGGTGGGCACCAACCCGACCTTCGACGGCACCGTGCGGACCGTGGAGGCCTATGTCCTCGACCGCACCGACCTCGACCTCTACGGCGAGGAGGTCACGGTGGAGTTCGTCGAGCACATCCGTCCCACCCTGCGCTTCGACTCCGTCGAGGAGCTGCTCGACGCCATGGCGGGTGACATCGAGAAGTGCCGACAGGTCCTGGCGTCGATCGTCCCGTCCTGAGGTCCGGATCCCGCCGCGGCGGGGTCTGGTCCAGGGCCAGTGGCGGCACGCTGCTGTGGAGCCGCAGCGACTGGGGGCTGGTCGTCGCCGCCCTCGGGCTGTCCCTGATCGGGGCGCTGCTGGTCTGGTCGGCCACCCGTCACCAGGTCGGTTCCGCCTACCTGCTCCGGCACCTGCTCAACACCGCTCTCGGGGTCGTGCTGGCTGCTGTGGTCACCAGGACCGGTTACCAGCTCCTGCGCGCCCTGGCGCCGCTTCTCTACCTCGCGTCGGTGGCCGGCCTGGTGCTCGTGCTCACGCCCGTCGGGTCGACGGTCAACGGCTCGCACTCCTGGATCCTGCTGCCTGGTGGCTTCTCGGTGCAGCCCTCGGAGTTTGCCAAGGTGGCGCTGTGCCTCGGCCTCGCGATCATCCTGGGAGAGCGGATCGACAGGCAGGTCCAGCCCGGGCGACGCGACCTCCTGGCGGCCGTCGTCGTGGCCGGCGTGCCGATCGGGCTGGTCATGCTCCAGCCGGACCTCGGGTCGGCCCTGGTCCTCGGCGCCCTGGCGTTCGGGGTGGTCGCGGTGGCGGGGACGCCCAAGCGCTACCTCGCCGGCGCGGTCGCGCTCGTGGCCGCTGCCGTCGTCGTCGCGCTCACCTCGCCGGTCCTCAGCGACTACCAGCGCGACCGGCTCACTGCGTTCGCCAACCCGCAGGCCGACCCACAGGGCATCGGCTACCAGACCAGGCAGGTCCGGATCGCGATCGGCTCCGGTGGGTGGCAGGGCCAGGGCCTGTTCGAGGGCAGACAGACCCAGGGCGGGTTCATCCCCTACCAGCAGACCGACTTCGTGTTCTCGGTGGCGGGGGAGGAGCTCGGCTTCCTCGGGGCCGCCGGCCTGCTCCTGCTGCTGGGGTTCGTCGTGCTGCGGGCGGTGCTCGTCGCCGCCAGGGCGCAGGACGCGTTCGGACGGCTGGTGGCGGCGGGGGTCGCGGTGTGGTTCCTCTTCCAGGTGTTCGAGAACGTCGGGATGAACCTCGGGATCACCCCGGTCACCGGGCTGCCGCTGCCGTTCCTGTCGTACGGCGGGTCGTCGATGTTCGCGTGCTGGCTGGCGGTGGGTCTGGTCAACAACGCCCACCTGGCCGCTCGGCGCCCCTGAGACCACGCGGCATACCAGCGTCCAACTGTTCGGCCACAATCGCGCCCGTTCACCCCCGTCGGCTCCCGGTGCATGGCACTATCCCGGGAACCCCAGCACCGAGCCGAGGAAGGTCCATGTCGACTCAAGCCCCCCAGGCCCGCACCAGGACGGCCACCGCCAGGAACGCCAGCTCCCAGGACGAGCGGGTGAATCACGCAGTCCTGGACCAGCGCCCCGCCACGGTGGCCCACCTGTTCCGCGACCGGGTGGCGAAGTCGCCGCAGGGTGAGGCGTTCCGCTTCGCCGAGGACGACTCCTGGTCGTCGGTCACCTGGACCGAGGTGCGCGAGCGCGCCTACCGGCTCGCTGCCGGACTGATCGCCCTCGGTGTGTCGCCCGAGGATCGCGTCGCCATCGCGTCGTCGACCCGCTACGAGTGGGCCCTGACCGATCTCGCGGTCATGTGCGCAGGCGGCGCCACGACGACGATCTACCCGACGACGATCGCCCCGGACGTCGCCTACATCCTGGCCAACTCCGGCAGCGTGGTCGCGTTCGCCGAGGACGACGACCAGGTCGCGAAGCTCTGGGAGCGGCGGGTCGACCTGCCCGAGATCAGACGGGTGGTGACCTTCGACGGCGCGTCCGACGGCGAGTGGGTGATCAGCCTCGCCGAGCTCGAGCAGATGGGCGCGGAGCTGCTGGCCACGAACTCCTCGGCCGTCGACGACCGCATCGACGCGCTCACCAAGGACCAGCTCGCCACGATCATCTACACGTCGGGCACCACCGGCCGGCCCAAGGGTGTCCGGCTGACCCACGACGCCTGGACCTACGAGGCTGCCGCCGTCGACTCGATCGGCATCCTGAACTCCAGCGACCTGCAGTACCTCTGGCTGCCACTGGCCCACGTGTTCGGCAAGGTCCTGCTGACCCTGCCGCTGCAGATCGGGTTCCCGACCGCCATCGACGGCCGGGTCGACAAGATCGTCGACAACCTCGCCGTCGTCCAGCCCACCTTCATGGGCGCCGCACCGCGCATCTTCGAGAAGGCCTACGGCCGGATCACGATGATGATGGCGGCCGAGGGTGGCCTCAAGGAGAAGCTGTTCCTCTGGTCGGTCAGCGTCGGCCGTGACGTCGCCGCGATGCGAGCCCGCGGCGAGGAACCCGCTGGGATGCTCGCCAAGAAGCTCGCGCTCGCCGACAAGCTCGTCCTCCACAAGGTCCGTCAGCGGTTCGGAGGCCGGATCAGGTTCTTCATCTCCGGGTCCGCAGCGCTCAACAAGGACATCGCCACCTGGTTCGACTCGATCGGTCTGACCATCCTCGAGGGCTATGGCCTCACCGAGACGAGTGCGGCGTCGTTCGTCAACCGGCCGTCCACCAACACGATCGGCAGCGTCGGCTGGGCGCTGCCCGGCACCGAGGCCAGGATCGCGGAGGACGGCGAGGTGCTGCTCAAGGGCCCCGGGGTCATGCAGGGCTACCACGACAAGCCGGAGGACACCGCTGCGGCGCTGGACGCCGAGGGCTGGCTGCACACCGGAGACATCGGCGAGCTCGACGAGCGCGGGTTCCTCAAGATCACGGACCGCAAGAAGGACTTCTTCAAGACCTCCGGCGGCAAGTACGTCGCACCGTCGCTCATCGAGTCGACGTTCAAGGGGCTGTGTCCCTACGTCAGCCAGTTCATGGTCTACGGCGCGGACCACAACTTCGTCACGGCCCTGGTCACCCTCGACCCGGACGCGATCAAGGAGTGGGCGGAGGTGCACGGCGTTGCCGGCGAGTACAGCGCGATCGTGACCTCGCCGCAGGCCCGCGACATGGTGCAGGTCTACATCGACAACCTCAACGGCAACCTCAACCGCTGGGAGCAGATCAAGAAGTTCACCATCCTCGACCACGACCTGACCATCGAGGACGGCGACCTTACCCCCAGCCTCAAGCTGCGCCGCAAGGCGGTCAGCGAGAAGTACCAGGAGACGCTGGACGCGCTCTACAGCGGCTGATCCCGACCGGCCAGCACCTGCCGGCACCGGTCGCCCGGCGCACGCCGGTGGACCGGGACGGACCGCCCGCGACCTCAGGGCGGGTCGGCGACGAGGGGCACGAAGCGGTACCACCCGTGCTGCTCGACCGCCGGCCCGCTCTCGCGTGCCACCACCCGCAGCATCCGCCCGGCCACCGGGATGACCAGCACACCGTGCGGCGCCAGCTGCGCGACCAGCTCGTCCGGCAGCGCGGGTGCCTGTGCCGACACCAGGATCCGGTCGAACGGCCCGTATGCCGCGTAGCCCAGCTGGCCGGGCACCGCGCGCTCGACGTGCGCCCACGGCATACCCGCCGCGGTGAGGTTGGCGGCGCCGAAGGTGACGAGGTCGGGGATCCGCTCCACCCCGGTGACGCGACCAGTCGGGCCGGTCAGGTGCGCAAGCAGAGCCGTGGACCAGCACGACCCTGACCCGACATCGAGGACGCGGTCCCCGGGCCGGACCTCGAGCAGCTCCAACATCTGGCGGACCGTCGTCGGTTGGCTGTTCGTCTGGCCGTGGCCGATCGAGAGCGGCGCGTCGCGACCGCTGTGGGGTCGTTGGTCGGGGTGCAGGAAACCCTTGCGCGGCAACGCCTCCATCGCCGCAGCCACTCGCTCGGCCGTGCTCGGCACCTGTCCATTATCGCGTGGCTGAGGCGTTCAGTGCTGCGCGGGCCGGGTGCTGACGGCGGTCGAGGCGTGATGGCTCGTCGGTGCCGGGTCGGGGCCCGCGCCGATCCAGTGGGCCGATGCGGCCAGGGCCAGCAACAGGCCGAAGGTGGCGATGATCCGGACCGAGGAGGCGCGCATGTCCGGCAGGCTAGGGCCCGATGCTGGGAGCCGCCTGAGTCGCAGGCCCGTCAGACGTCGCTGGTTTCAGTCCCGTCTGCGCCGGACCTGAGAGCACGCCGAGGCTCCCAGCCAACGTCCAGACAACGCGCGCACGCTGGCCGCAAGTCCCCTGGTGGGGCAGGGTCCGAGGAGATGCACATGCCGTTGTTGGGTTGGCCGTTGCTGGTCACGCTCTGTCTCGCGACGGTCCTGGCGACCGTCCTCGCACTGGTGCTGTGGTCACGCGTTCGCGGGCCAGCCCCGGCGCGGGTGGCGCAACGGCTGGGCCTGGTCGTGGCCGGACAGGTCGCCGCCGTGCTCCTGGTCGCTGCGGCCCTCAACGACTATGGGTACTTCTACGGGTCGTGGTCCGAGCTCTGGGGCCCGTCGGCGTCGGGTGCCGCGGTGATCCACACCGGAGCCAGCGGGTCGGTGCAGCACCACGGCGCCCTGCCGCTGTCGGTCACCCGTGACGCCTCGTTCGACGGGCTCGACTCGTGGTCGACTCCCTCGCAGTGGGCCACGCGGGGCCGGGTGAAGACGCTGAACCTCACCGGGGCGCACAGTGGGCTGTCCGAGCCGGCGGCCATCTACCTGCCGCCGCAGTACTTCCAGAAGGCGTACGCGCGGACCGTGTTCCCCGGCGTCGAGGTACTGACCGGCTACCCCGGCACCACGAAGGCCCTGGTCGCGCGGTTCCACTACCCCGACGTCCTCCTGTCGCAGATCGACTCCCACAAGTCCCGCCCCATGGTGCTGGTGATGATGCGTCCGACCGTCGTGCCCCCGCGCGACACCGAGTGCAGCGACGTCCCGGCCGGCCCGCAGACCCTGACGTACTTCGGTGAGGACGTCCCCAGGGCCGTGTCACAGGACCTGCGGGTCGCACCGGTGGGCTGGGGCGCCATCGGTGACTCGACCGGCGGCTACTGCGCCACCAAGCTCCTGCTGACCCACTCGTCGGTCTTCACGACCGGGGCCACCCTGTCCGGCTACTACCACACGCTCCGGGACGGCACGACGGGTGACCTGTGGGGCGGATCGCCGATGGTGCGCGACCTCAACGACCCGGAGTGGCTGCTGCGTCACGAGCCGGCCCCCCCGGTCTCCCTGCTCGCGACGATCGGGAGCGGGGAGAGCAGCGGCAACGGCGTGCGCGACACCCGCAAGTTCGTCGCCCTCGTCCGCGCGCCCATGTCCGTGACGACCGTGGTCGTTCCCGGGGGTGGGCATAACTTCGCCACGTGGTCGGGCCTGATGCCGCGGGCCCTCGACTTCATCTCCACCCACCTGCCCTGACGCCGTACCCCGCCCGAGCATCGCCGACGCCGGACCCAGCCCGGACCCAGCCCGGACCCCGCCCGAGCCCCGCCCGAGCCCGCGCGTCAGCCGGCGCGCTGCTCCGGTGGTGTCGCTGCGAGCAAGGCCTGGGCGATCACCTCGTGACCGGCCGCATTCGGGTGGTCGCCGTCGTCGGCCAGCAGCGGGGTCGGGTTGCGGTTGCCATCGGAGCTGAGGAACGGCGCATAGAGGTTCACGCAGGTGTCGCCGTACTGCGCTGCCGCCGCGCAGATCGCCGTGTTGGCCGCCAGGGTCACGCCGTCGCTCCAGTCCGCGAAAGCAGCGCCCCGCTGATGGTCGGCGACGTCACCGTCCTCGAACACGTTCCAGTACGTCGTCACCTCGACCCGCTGGCCGGCGTGCCCCAGGGCCTTGATCCGCGCGAGGTCGGGAGCCAGGCCACGCGCCATGGCCGCCACGACCGGCTGCATGCAGGCGCTGTCGCACCCCGAGTGCTCCCAGCGGTCCTCGAGCGATCCGAGGTCGTTGGCCCCGATGGTCACGAGCACGATGTCGGCGGAGGCGACCGACGCCGACGGTTCTGGCTCGGCGAGCTCGGTGGCCAGCGACGCGGTGGTGAGGCCGGGTACCCCGAGGTTGGTGGAGGTCACGACCCGTCCGTCGCGAGTGCCGAGCAGGGTGGAGAAACGCTCCACGAACGTCGCGCAGTCGCAGTTGGAGCCGGACGTCACGGAGTCACCGAGTCCGACCACCGAGAGCGGGACCCGGTCGGACGAGGTCGCGGTCTGGGGCGTCCCCGAGGTCGTCCCCGAGGTCGTCCCCGACGTCGCCTGGGGTGTCGGGGGCGATGCTGGCAGGGTGCTGGCCGCGCGGGAGGACTGGGCCGGATCCGAGGCCGGGCCGACGGGTGTGGGCCATCCGGTCAGGCCCAGCATCGCTGCGAGGGCCAGGCCTGCGACCACGAAGACGACGCCGCCGGCCACTAGGGACGGCGGGACCAGGTGACGGGACGACCCTCCGCGGGGCGAGACGTGGCCAGGCACCCCCGCGATGGTACGAACCATTTCTGGGAGAAACGTGGGAGACGGCGTTTTCGGTACCCGGCGCCGCCGCCGGTACCCTCGTCTCACCATGACCCACACCCCCGGCACCTCCGTCTTCCCGCTGCTCGAGCCGTTGCTCGAGCAGGTCAGCAAGCCCATCCAGTACGTCGGGGGCGAGCTCAACTCCACGGTGAAGGACTGGAACTGTGGCGGCCACGGCCCGGACGGCCAGGAGCTGACCACCCGCTGGGCGCTGATGTACCCCGACGCCTACGAGGTCGGCGTGCCCAACCAGGGCGTCATGATCCTCTACGAGGTCCTCAACGAGCGCCCCGATGCCCTCGCCGAGCGCACCTACTCGGTGTGGCCCGACCTCGAGGCGCTGATGCGGACCGCGGACGTGCCCCAGTTCACCGTCGACGCCCACCGGTCGGTGCGCGACTTCGACGTGCTCGGGCTGTCGTTCTCGACCGAGCTCGGCTACACCAACATGCTCACCGCGCTCGACCTCGCCGGGATCCCCCTGCACGCTGTCGACCGCACCGACGACGACCCGATCGTCGTCGCGGGTGGCCACGCGGCGTTCAACCCCGAGCCGGTCGCCGACTTCCTCGACGCCGCCATCGTGGGTGACGGCGAGGAGGCCGTCCTGGCCGTCACCCACCACATCGGTGCGTGGAAGGCCGAGGGTATGCCGGGTGGCCGGCGTGAGCTCCTCCTGCGCCTGGCCCGCACCGGTGGCGTCTACGTACCGTCGCTCTACGACGTGTCCTACCTGCCGGACGGGCGGATCCAGCGGATCGCGCCCAAGGCCGACACGGTGGGGGTGCCGTGGCGGGTCTCGAAGCACACCGTCATGGACCTCGACGCGTGGCCCTACCCGAAGCAGCCGCTCGTCCCGCTGGCCGAGTCGGTGCACGAGCGGATGTCGGTCGAGATCTTCCGTGGGTGCACCCGTGGCTGCCGGTTCTGCCAGGCCGGCATGATCACCCGCCCCGTGCGCGAGCGATCCATCACCGGCATCGGCGAGATGGTCGAAAGAGGCCTGGCCGCAACGGGTTTCGAAGAGGTCGGGCTGCTCTCGCTGTCGTCAGCAGACCACTCCGAGATCGCCCAGATCGCCAAGGGGCTGGCGGACCGCTACGACGGCACCCAGACCGGGCTGTCGCTGCCGTCGACGCGCGTCGACGCCTTCAACATCGACCTCGCCAACGAGCTCACCCGCAACGGCCGTCGCTCCGGGCTCACCTTCGCGCCCGAGGGTGGCAGCGAGCGGATCCGCAAGGTGATCAACAAGATGGTCTCCGAGGAGGACCTCATCAAGACCGTCGCCGCGGCCTACGGCGCTGGCTGGCGACAGGTGAAGCTCTACTTCATGTGCGGCCTGCCCACCGAGACCGACGAGGACGTGCTCCAGATCGCCGACCTCGCCAAGAAGGTCATCGAGACCGGGCGCCAGGTCAGCGGTCGTCGCGACATCCGGTGCACCGTCTCGATCGGCGGGTTCGTGCCGAAGCCGCACACGCCGTTCCAGTGGTGCGGCCAGCTCGGCGACGAGGAGACCGATGCCCGGCTGACCAAGCTGCGCGACGCGATCCGGTCCGACCGCCAGTACGGCTCGTCCATCGGATTCCGGTACCACGACGGCAAGCCCGGCATCGTCGAGGGCCTGCTGTCGCGCGGAGACCGTCGGGTCGGCCGAGTCATCGAGCAGGTCTGGCGGAACGGCGGCCGGTTCGACGGATGGAGCGAGCACTTCTCGTTCGACCGGTGGATGTCTGCTGCCGACACGGCTCTCGCGGACCTGCCCGTCGACGTCGCCTGGTACACCACGCGCGAGCGCGGCGAGACCGAGGTGCTGCCGTGGGACCACATCGACTCCGGGCTCGACAAGGAATGGCTCTGGGCCGACTGGCAGGACGCCCTCGACGAGACCGAGGTCGACGACTGCCGCTGGACGCCCTGCTTCGACTGCGGGGTCTGCCCCCAGATGGGCACGGACATCGAGGTCGGGCCGACCGGGAAGACGCTGCTGCCGCTCACGGTGCTCGGTGCCGGCAAGGCGGCGATGCTGGCCGGCGCAGGGACTGCGGCCACCCACCCGCACTGACCACGCGGCATACCCGGGCCGCTTTCCGGAGTGGAGTCTTTGATGGGTTGACCACGCCCTGGTGTGGTCAACCCATCAAAGACTCGGAAGTGGTGGGTCTTCGGCGCCAGGGGCTGTGGACAACCTCGGGTGGGTCCGTCGCGACACCGCATGCTGGCGCGATGGCCGTCGACTGGGCACAGCTGCGCTCCTCTGCGCAGCGGCAGTGCGACCTGGTGACCCGCCGTCAGTGCCTGGGCGCGGGGTTGTCGGCGCGCACGGTCGAGTGGCGGCTCACCTCAGGTCGCTGGGTCGCAATGCAGCAGGGGGTCTACCTCACCCGGCCGGGTCGGGACGACTGGGAGACTCGTGCTCTCGCTGCGCTCCTGCGGGCAGACTCGGGCGGGAAGGCTGCCGACGCAGCGTTGTGTGGCCACAGCGCCGCGTACCTGTGGGGCCTGGAGCGCAGAGCCCCCACCTCGATCGAGGTGGTCGTTCCCTGGCGTCGCACGGTGGTCCCGCCTGAAGGCACGAAGGTCCGCCGGTCGATGCGGTGGGAGGACCTCATCGACGACCTCGCGTATCCCTGGCGGACCACGGTGCCTGCAACCGTCATGGACGTGGCGACCCGCGGGTCCGAGGCGGATGCCCTGGCCATCGTGGCCAGAGCGGTCCAGCGGGGTCTGACCACCGGACCGGAGCTGCTCACGGAGATGAAGGCTCGGGGCGGGCACCGGTACAGCCGGACCCTGAAGCCGGCCCTCGCCGACGTCGAGCAGGGGGTGGAGAGCGGCGCGGAGCTGCTCTTCCTCCGGGATGTCGAGCGTGGGCACGGGCTGCCGAGCTCGCGGGCGCAGTCGCCTTCCAGCGTCGGCGCACGGCGCAGGCACGACTTCGAGTACGTGGCGTTCGGCGTCCTCGTGGAGGTGGACGGCCGTCTGGGCCACGAGCAGTGGGCCGACCGGGTGCGGGACAGCCGTCGCGACCGGGCGCTTCTCACCGCGAACCGGGTCACCACCCGGCTGTTCTGGCCGGACGTCGCGGTGACTCCGTGCGCCTCGGCGCGCGACCTGTCGCGGGTTCTGGCGGACCGAGGGTGGCAGGGGAGGCCGAGACGATGCCGGCGCGAGGGCTGCGTCGTCCTCCAGGCTCGGAGTCTTTGATGGGTCGACCACGCCCTGGTGTGGTCAACCCATCAAAGACTCCGGGCGGGCGCGAAGGGGAGGGAGAGCCACTCTCAGGGAACTCACATGAAAGCCCTGACATTTGTCATCGGAGGATGACCCGACGGCGTTGTCCAATGTGAGTGGCCGCGGTCGCCTCCTCCTGACCGTCGTGCACCGGGGTGCGAGTCCCTTCACCCGCCCCCGGTGCCATCCCCCAGCCGCTCGTGCGGAGAGGGCTGGGTATGCCGCCCGCTCGCCCAGGCTCGCGCCAGGGCCGAGCGGGCGGCCTACTTTCTGTCGAAGGTCCGGCTTCTGTCGAGGGTCCGGCTATCTGTCGAAGGTCCGGGAGTGGCTAGCCCATCCGGCTGGCGAACCAGGGGGAGTGCAGGTCGAGGTAGCGCATGTCGCGCACCTGGGCCATCTCCTGGTCGAACTCGGTCCGCTGCGGGTCGGGCATCTCCTTCTGCTCACCCATCCGGGCCTCGGCCTCGCTGCGGAACGAGATCGTCTCGGTGAACCAGCCGCCCTCGTCGATGGCGATGGTGCCGCCGATGATCTCCGGCCGCTGCTCGTGGAGCATGTCCATCGGCTGCTCCATGAAGTGGCGGAACCGGTCGGGGTCCTCGAGCCGGCCCTGGATGACCTGCACGAAGCCGGCGTCGTCGGAGCCGCCGTCGAGGAACATCATCGAGTTGTCGCAGTCGTGGAACATGACCTCGCCGTCGAAGCAGCGTTCCATCCGGCTCCACCACTCGCCCTGCTCGGGCCGGGTCGAGTTCCGGGCCGCGGCCTCGCGGCTCTCGAACCGCACCACGCCCACGAACTCGTTGTCGTCGGTGATGCCGTAGGTCCCGCCCAGCCAGCCTTCGGCCGTGGGCCCGATCGTCTCGCGCCACTCGTCGCTGAGCCGGTGCACTTCATCGGCGTCACGACACTTTCCCTGGATGATCTGGATGAACACCTCAAACCCTCCGCTCTCTGCAGGGGCCGCTTCCCGCCGAAGTGGTCCACCGTCGAAGTTACGCCGCGGGACCGGCGACGTCAGCGGACATACCGGGCCGGTCGCCGAGCGGTCAGGTCCAGAGCGCGGTGACGACCTCGCGGAACACCTCGGTGTGCAGGTCGACATCGGCTCGCGAGGTCTCCGGGCACATCAGGGCCATGTTGTGGAACGGCGTCATGAGGATGCCGCGGTTGCACATGCGAGGTGCAGGTAGGCGTCAAGCTCGTCGTCTGCGGCCGCCGCGGACTCCTCACCGCTGCGTGGCGCCGGCCGGACGAACCGGTACTCCGCCCGCGCCCCCAGCTGGCTGATCGACCAGGGCACGTCCAGCTCGTCCAGGATGGTCCGGACACCGTGGGTGAAGGCTGTCGCGAGCTCGGTCATGTGGCCGAAGGCGTCCGGGGTGAGCACCTCGGCGAGGGTGGCGCGCATCGCGGCGGTCGACAGCGCGTTGCCCGCCAGCGTGCCGCCGACCCCGCCCACGTCGACGATGTCGGCGTCCCCTGCATCGGTGTGCCGGGTGACGGCGTCGGCCACCGCCCGCGAGAGTCCGTAGGCGCCGCACGGGATGCCGCCGCCGATCGACTTGCCGATGACGAGGATGTCCGGCGCCAGGCCCCACTCGCGGGTGGCGCCGCCCCAGCCGGCGGAGAAGGTGTGCGTCTCGTCGACCATCAGCAGCGCGCCGTGGCGGGTGGCGAGCTCCCGCAGCCCAGTCAGGAAGCCCTCCTCGGGCAGCACGATCCCGATGTTGGTGAGGGCCGGTTCGGTGAGGATGGCGGCGACGTCGCCGTGGGCGAGGGCTGCCTCGACCGAGGCGAGGTCGTTCCACGTCGCGACCCGGGTGGTGAGGTCGAGGTCGACCGGGGGAGCGACGTTGCCCGGCCGGCTCTGCGCCTTGCCCTCGGGTCCGGGCAGGGCGAAGGCCTCGTCCACCGAACCGTGGTAGCAGTAGGCGAAGACCAGCACCTTGGGGCGTCCCGTCGCGAGCCGAGCCAGCCGGATCGCCCAGCGGTTCGCGTCGGTCGCCGACAGGGTGAAGCTCCACAGCGGCATACCGAACCGGCGCTCCAGCTCGGCACCCACCCACTGGGCGTCCGCCGTCGGCAGCATCGTCGTGATGCCGCCGAGCTCACCGGCGCGGCGTGCCACGGCCGCGACCGTCGGGGCAGGGGAGTGACCGGCCATGGCACCGGTGTCGCCGAGGGCGAAGTCGACGTAGGTGTGGCCGTCGACGTCGGTGACGCGGTTGCCCGTGGCACGGTCGAGATAGAGGGGAAAGCCCCCGGACCACATGTTCATCCAGGTCATCGGCACCCGGCCGAAGAGGTTGCCGGCCTCGTCGTACAGCGCGCGGCTTCGTGGGTGTCGCTCGGTGTATGCCGCCTGCTCGCCGTCCAGGAGCGTCCGGAGTCGGGCGCGGTCCAGGGTGCTCACGGGACCACCCTAGGCTGGCGGGCATGGCTCGTCAGCGCGTTCCCGAAGGTCCCCCGCCCGCCCTGGCGGTGCAGAAGCTGCGGGTCAGGTACGCCAAGCGTGGTCGGCTGCGGTTCTCCTCGACCCGCGACTTCCAGCGCGCCCTCGAACGGGCGCTGCGACGGGCCGGCGTGCCGATGGCGTTCTCCGCCGGTTTCCACCCTCATCCGAAGATCAGCTACGCGAACGCCGCGCCGACCGGGACGGCCAGCGAGGCCGAGTACTTCGAGATCTCGGTGACCGAGCGGGTCGACCCGGAGTCGGTCCGGGCGGCCCTCGACGAGGCCCTGCCCGAGGGACTGGACGTGCTCGAGGTGGTGGAGGCGGCGCCGGGCGCGCTGGCGGACCGGCTCCAGGGCAGCGACTGGGTGATGGACTTCCAGGGGCTGACCGAGGCCGAGCTCCAGCAGGCGGCCGACCAGCTGCTGGCCCTGGAGCGGGTGGAGGTGACCCGGACCTTCAAGACCGGTCCGAAGACCTTCGACGTGAGGTCCGCCGTCGTGTCGATGACCACCGAGCAGTCCGACCGGCCCGACTGTGCGATACTGCGTGTGGTTGTACGGCACACCACACCGGCCGTACGCCCCGACGACGTACTGACCGCGCTGCGAGCAGCCACGGAGCTGACGCCACCGACACCACCCCTGGTGACCCGACTGGCGCAAGGCCCGCTGCGACCCGCAACCGCTGGGGTGGCTGATCCACTGGCTGCCGACAAGGACGACGACGGCGTCTGACTTGGTGCCGCGCGACCTGCGCGAGCCTCGACAGGCGTAGCCCACCCGACTTCCGTGTCGACGGCACCCGCCACCGACACGACGCAACACCGCACCACGTGGCCGATGGGAGAGTCTCCGACTCTCGGTGTGGCCATCGCCCGTGGGTGACGGAAGGACGCCACGGATGGCATCCACGGAAGACCAGCCCACCACGGACACCTCCTCGCAGGAGTCGGCTGCCGACGGCGGCAATACCGCGGCTGCTCCGGCCCGCAAGCGGGCCAGACGCGCCACCACGAAGGCGGCAGCGCCGGCGCAGACCCCTTCGTCCGGTTCCGGGGGCGGCAGCGCGACGGACAGCTCCGGCGCGACGGACTCCAACGGGTCCGACAACACCGACGGGCCCAACGCGTCCGAGGGGCTCGACGCGTCCGACGCACCCGCCCCGGCCAAGACCGCGAAGAAGGCGGCCAAGAAGGCCAGCCGCCAAGAAGGCCGTGGCCAAGAAGACCACCGCCAAGAAGGCCGTGGCCAAGAAGACCACGGCGAAGAAGGCCGGCAAGGCCGTCCCGCCTGCTGACGAGCCGGTGGCCGAGCCGTCGGTCGGCTCGACGCCGACCGACGCCGTTGAGCTCGAGGCTGGGCTCGAGGACGACGAGACTCTCGACGGCCCAGGAGGCCCAGGAGGCCCAAGGCGCCCAGGACGCCGCCGTGCCGGCGCTGGGAGTGCTCTTCCAGGCCCCCGACCCGACCGCGGCCCGCCCGACGCGGCGTCGTGCCGCCACCAAGGCGGCCGGTCCGCCCCAGGTGGCCGCAGCGACGCCCTGCGGCAGAGGCTGCCGAGCCGGCGTCGCCCGACGAGGCACCCGAGGCCGACGAGGATGCGCCGTCTCCGCGGCGTCGCCGTGGCCGTGGGGGCAAGAAGAGCTCCACGCAGCAGGACGGCCCCCAGTCCGCGGAGTCCGCAGACGGCCGCGGTGACGCCGCCGAGGGCGCCGCGCAGTCCGACGGGTCCGACGACGGCCAGGGCGACGACGACTCCGACGGGGGCAGCGAGGGCGGTCGCCGCAGGCGCCGCCGGGGCGGCAAGGGCCGCGGACGCGGTCGTGGCCAGGGTGACCCCGATGGCGGCGGCTCCTCCGACGAGGACGAGCAGGACTCGAACGCCGGTCCTGACTCCGACAGCTCCGACGACCAGGGCGGGGACGGTGAGGGTTCGTCGACGCGCCGGCGCCGGCGTCGTCGTCGCAGCGGTTCGTCCGCCGAGGGCGACGACCCGCCCGGCACCGTGACCCGCGTCCGCGAGTCTCGTCGTGACGAGCCGCAGAGCGTCAAGGGCTCGACCCGCCTCGAGGCCAAGAAGCAGCGTCGCCGGGAGGGCCGCGAGGCCGGCCGCCGCCGCACGATCATCACCGAGGCGGAGTTCCTGGCCCGCCGCGAGAGCGTCGAGCGGGTGATGGTCGTCCGCGAGCGCGAGGGCCGCACCCAGATCGGCGTGCTCGAGGACAACGTCCTGGTCGAGCACTACGTCTCCCGCGAGACCAACGCCTCGATGGCCGGCAACGTCTACCTCGGCCGGGTCCAGAACGTGCTCCCGTCGATGGAGGCCGCGTTCGTCGACATCGGCAAGGGCCGCAACGCCGTGCTGTACGCCGGTGAGGTCAACTGGGACGCCGCGGGCCTGGAGAACAACCAGCCCAAGCGCATCGAGAACGCCCTCAAGTCCGGTGACAGCGTGCTCGTCCAGGTCACCAAGGACCCGATGGGCCACAAGGGCGCCCGGCTGACCAGCCAGATCTCGCTCCCGGGTCGCTACCTCGTCTTCGTGCCCGAGGGCAGCATGACCGGCATCTCGCGCAAGCTGCCCGACACCGAGCGCTCCCGCCTCAAGAGCATCCTCAAGGAGGTCGTCCCGGACAGCGCCGGCGTCATCGTGCGCACCGCCGCCGAGGGTGCCAGCGAGGCCGAGCTGCGCGCCGACGTCGAGCGGCTCACCAAGACGTGGGACAAGATCAAGGCCAAGGCGGAGTCCAAGGGCAAGACCAAGGGCGGCGCCCCGGTGCTCGTCCACGGTGAGCCCGACCTGACGGTCCGGGTGATCCGCGACGTCTTCAACGAGGACTTCACCTCGCTCGTGGTGGCCGGTGACCAGGCCTACGCAGAGGTCAGCGACTACCTCGGCGACGTCGCACCCGACCTGGCCGAGCGGCTGCAGCGGTGGACGTCCGAGGAGGACCTGTTCACCCACTACCGCGTGGACGAGCAGATCGCCAAGGCCATGGACCGCAAGGTCTGGCTGCCCTCGGGTGGCTCGCTGGTCATCGACCGCACCGAGGCGATGACGGTCGTCGACGTCAACACCGGGAAGTTCGTCGGGCTCCGGCGGCAACCTCGAGGAGACCGTCACCAAGAACAACATCGAGGCCGCCGAGGAGATCGTCCGCCAGCTCCGGCTGCGGGACATCGGCGGGATCATCGTCATCGACTTCATCGACATGGTGCTCGAGAGCAACCGGGACCTCGTCGTGCGACGCCTGCTCGAGTGCCTCGGCCGTGACCGGACCAAGCACCAGGTCGCGGAGGTGACCTCGCTCGGCCTGGTCCAGATGACGCGCAAGCGGGTCGGGTCCGGCCTCATCGAGGTCTTCTCCGAGACCTGCGAGCACTGCGGTGGTCGCGGCATCATCGTCCACGCCGACCCGGTCGAGAAGTCGTCCGGCGGTGGCGACAGCCGTGACGGTGGCGGCAGGGGAACCAGGGCGGCAACCAGGGTGGCGGGTCCGGAGGCCAGGGCTCCCGCAGCGGGCGTGGGCGCCGCGGCCGGTCGGGCGGGTCTGCGCCCGAGGCCGAGCCGGCACCGCAGCCGACCCACTCGGGTCCCACCCCGGCGCAGATCGCTGCGGCCGCGCACGCCGCAGCGCTGAAGTCGGTGGGGGACCACGATCACGCCCACCACCACGAGGACGACGACCACGAGCACGGTCTCGACGGCCAGGACACCCCTGTCGCCGAGGCCCGAGGTCCCCGAGGTCGTCGACCTGGAGTCCGACACCGAGGCCACGCCCGACGAGGCGTCGCAGCCCGAGCTCCCCGCGGAGGTCGCCGACTCGGGCCAGGAACTCACCCCGGAACCGGCCGACCAGCCCACCGCGGTGACGACGCCCGAGCCTGCTCCGGAGACCACCCCGGCACCCGCCCCCGAACCCGTCGCCGCGGCGCCCAAGCGCCGCAAGCGCGGCCGGGTCGTGGCCCCGGCCGGTCCGCCCCGCCCGGTGGCCGGCGACGACGACGCGGCACCCGCCGTCGCGGCGGCGTCCGAGCAGTCCTGAGCTGCGCGGCATACCGGTGGATGAGCTGCCGGTGTGCCGCGCACGCGCCGGTTTGGTCGGCAGGGCAGGTAGCCGGTAATCTTCGTCCTTGGTGCGCCCACCATCCGGCGTCCGCGGCTGAGTTCAATCACAGCGTGGGTAGCTGCTGGCTGGTCCAGACAGAGAGCGCGTGCCGTTTCCGAAGTAGAAGAGAGTTCCACGTGTACGCGATTGTTCGCGCTGGTGGTCGCCAGGAGAAGGTCTCCGTCGGCGACGTCCTCATCATCGACAAGGTCAGCGGCAAGGCGGGCGACAGCATCGACCTGACCCCCCTGCTCGTCGTCGACGGCTCGACCGTGACCAGCGACGCTGCCAAGCTCGCCAAGGTCAGCGTCAAGGCCGAGGTCGTCAAGGCGGCCAAGGGCCCCAAGATCACGATTCTGAAGTACAAGAACAAGACCGGCTACCGCAAGCGTCAGGGCCACCGTCAGCACCTGACCCAGGTCAAGATCACCTCGATCGACGCCTGAGTTTCGGACCAGAACAAGACAGAGGCAGGTACTGACATGGCACACAAGAAGGGTGCGTCCTCGACCCGCAACGGTCGCGACTCCAACGCACAGTTCCTCGGCGTCAAGCGCTTCGGCGGCCAGCTCGTCAACGCGGGCGAGATCCTCGTCCGCCAGCGCGGCACGCACTTCCACCCCGGCGACGGCGTCGGCCGTGGCGGCGACGACACGCTGTTCGCGCTGGTCGCGGGCAACGTCCAGTTCGGCACCAAGCGCCGCCGCAAGGTCGTCAACATCGTCCCGCTGGAGACCACGGACGCCAGCTGACCCTCCGGGCGAAGCAGGAGATCAGAAACTTCCGGGCGAAGCAGGAGATCAGAAACGTCGGTATGCCGCGTGGTCAGCCACGTGACGCACCGCACCGGAGGGGGCGGGCCCGCAACGGGTCCGCCCTCTTCTGTTGTCCAACACAGCGCACGTCCCCGCCTAGAATCGGGGACGGCCACCCGCACAGCCGGCCACCTCCCACGGCGGCCACAGCCAAGAGAATTGAGAGCCCCATGACCACGTTCGTCGACCGCGTCGTGCTGCACGTCGCTGCCGGCGACGGCGGTCACGGCGTGGCCTCGGTCAAGCGCGAGAAGTTCAAGCCGCTCGGCGGTCCCGACGGTGGCAACGGCGGGCGGGGAGGCAACGTCATCCTGCGTGTCGACCCCAACGTCACCACGCTGCTCGACTACCACCACCACCCCCACCGCAAGGCGACCAACGGCAAGCCCGGCGCCGGCGACGAGCGCAACGGCGCCGACGGCGGTGACCTGGTGCTCACCGTGCCCGAGGGCACAGTCGTCAAGGACGGCTCCGGGACAGTGCTGATGGACCTCGTCGGGCTCGACGGTGAGTTCGTCGTCGCCAAGGGCGGGCGCGGTGGCCTGGGCAACAAGGCGCTCGCCTCTGCCCGGCGCAAGGCGCCGGGGTTCGCGCTGCTCGGCGAGCCCGGCGACGCCCTCGACATCGTGCTCGAGCTCAAGTCGCTGGCCGACGTCGCGCTGATCGGCTTCCCCTCGGCGGGCAAGTCCTCCCTCGTGTCGGTGCTGTCCGCCGCGCGCCCGAAGATCGCCGACTACCCGTTCACCACGCTGGTGCCCAACCTCGGGGTGGTGCAGGCCGGTGACGCCCGCTTCACCATCGCCGACGTGCCCGGGCTCATCCCCGGCGCCAGCGAGGGCAAGGGCCTCGGGCTGGAGTTCCTGCGCCACGTCGAGCGCTGCTCGGTGCTCGTGCACGTCATCGACTGCGCGACGCTGGAGCCCGGTCGCGACCCGATGACCGACCTCGACGTCATCGAGCGCGAGCTCGCGCAGTACGTGCCTGACGAGACCCTGGGCGGTCGTCCTCTTGCCGAGCGCACCCGCATGGTGGTGCTCAACAAGTCCGACGTGCCCGACGCGCAGGAGCTGGCCGAGATGGTCAAGCCCGACCTCGAGGCGCGTGGCATCGAGGTCTTCGTCGTCTCGGCGGTCGCCCACACGGGGCTGCGCGAGCTGACCTTCGCCATGGCTCGTCAGGTCAAGGCCGCTCGCGCCGAGATCGAGGCCGCCGCCGCGGCGACCCCGCATCGGATCGTCATCCGGCCCAAGTCGGTCGACGACACCGGCTTCAGGATCATCCGCGAGAACACCGCCGATGGCGAGGTGTTCCGCATCGACGGCGAGCGGCCGACCCGGTGGGTCCGCCAGACCGACTTCTCCAACGACGAGGCCGTCGGCTACCTCGCCGACCGGCTGGGCCGGGCAGGCGTCGAGGAGGCTCTGTTCAAGGCCGGTGCCGTGGCCGGGGCGACCGTGCTCATCGGGCCCAAGGACAACGCCGTGGTCTTCGACTGGGAGCCCACCCTCGTGGCGGGGGCCGAGCTGCTCGGCGCCCGTGGCACCGACCTGCGCCTGGAGGAGGCGGCCCGTCCCACCCGTGACGACAAGCGCGCCGACTACGCCGAGCGCCGGGTGGCCCGCACCGTCGCCCGCGACGAGCTGGCCGCCGAGCGTCGGGCAGGGCACTGGGCCACCGCGAAGGACGAGGACGCCGAGGAATGAGCGCGGCCGACCGCCGGGGCGACGTGGCGCGCGCCCGGCGCCTCGTGGTCAAGGTCGGCTCCTCGAGCCTGACCGAGGTCGGAGGAGGCGCGCTCGACGAGCAGCGCCTCACCGACCTCGTCGACGTGCTGGCCAAGCGCCGGCTCGGCGGGCAGCAGGTCGTGCTGGTCTCGTCGGGCGCCATCGCGGCCGGGATCGCCCCACTCGGGCTGACCAAGCGGCCGTGGGACCTTGCGACCCAGCAGGCTGCCGCCAGCGTGGGGCAGGGAGCCCTCGTGGCGGCATACCAGCGGGCCTTCGGTGCCCACGGGCTCACCGTCGGCCAGGTGCTGCTCACGGCCGACGACGTGACCCGGCGCTCGCACTACACGAACGCCCGTCGCACCCTGGACCGGCTGCTCGAGCTGGGAATCGTGCCCATCGTCAACGAGAACGACACCGTCGCCACCCACGAGATCCGGTTCGGCGACAACGACCGGCTGGCCTCACTGGTGGCCCACCTCGTGCACGCGGACGGGCTGGTGCTGCTCACCGACGTCGACGCGCTCTACGACGGACCGCCCAGCAAGCCCGGCACCAAGCGGGTGCCGACCGTGGTCGGGGGGGCCGGGCTCGACGCGATCGTCATCGGTGGCACCGGCTCCAGCGTCGGCAGCGGGGGCATGGTCACCAAGGTCGAGGCGGCCTCCATCGCCAACGCCGCCGGCATCACCGCCGTGCTCACCAGCGCGACACGGGTCGAGCAGGCGCTGGCCGGGGAGGACGTCGGCACGGTGTTCGTGCCCACCGGCTCACGCCGCACCTCCCGCAAGCTGTGGCTGGCCCACGCCACCACCCCGATGGGCCGGCTCCTGCTCGACCCCGGCGCCGTGCGGGCGGTCACCGAGCGTCGCACGTCCCTGCTGCCCGCGGGGATCACGGCGGTCGAGGGCACCTTCTCCGACGGCGACCCGGTCGACCTGTGTGCACCGGAGGGCCGGGTGATCGGCCGCGGCCTGGTCAACTACACCTCGGCGGAGCTGCCCGGCATGCTCGGCCGCTCGACCCGTGACCTGGCCAAGGAGCTCGGACCCGAGTACGAGCGCGAGGTCGTCCACCGCGACGACCTGGTCATCCTGTAGGCGCGATCACCAGCTGACCCGTGGCGGCGTCGACGACGGCGCGTCCGCCCATCGGCGCCCGCAGCGACACCGAGGCCGTCCTGCGTCCCAGCGTCCGCTGGCACAGGGGGAGGGCCTGCTCGCTCGGGAGGCGCACGGTCTGGACCTGCACGTAGACCCGTTCCACGGTCTCGCTCGCCTCGGCGCGGTAGTCGGCTCCGCAGGGGCCGGTCTCGTCGCGGAACCCGGTGAAGGACACCTCCACCACGGTGTCTCCCGCGAGGGTGCGATAGGTGTCGAAGGCGTGGAGCGGAGGGGAGGTCTCCCGGGGGCCTGCCGGCACCGCGCACCCGGCGAGCAGGCCGACGGTGAGGACGACCAGGGTGGTTGTGCGTGGACGGGCCACCGTCCGCTCAGCGGACCTTGGCGACGTCGAACTGCAGGCGGGGGTGGGCGAAGGTCTCCTGCGACTGCACCAGCTGCAGCTCGCGCTCACCGGAGTCGAGGGTGTTCTGGAGCAGGTCGAAGACGCTGCTGGCGGTGCGGGCCAGTGCGACCGCGGCGTCGCCCGTCTCCAGCAGGTGGGCCGTGAAGAGCGCAGCAGTGACGTCGCCGGAGCCGTTGGCCTTCATCGGCAGCCGCGGCGTCTGGACGAGCCAGGCCCCGGCGTCCGTCACGGCCATCATCTCGATGGTGCCCTCGGGCGCGTCGGGGCGCTCGACACTGGTGACGAGGACGGTCGAGGGACCCATCGCCCGGGCCAGCTCCACCGAGGCCAGGGTGTCCTCGATGGAGAGCGGCTCGGTGTCGGTGAGGAACCCGAGCTCGAACTGGTTCGGCGTGATCAGGTCGGCGGCCGGCACCACCCGCTCGCGCAGCAGCACCGGGATGGCGGGGTGGACGAAGCACCCGCTCTTGGCGTTGCCCATGACCGGGTCGCAGGCGTAGATCGCGGCCGGGTTGGCCGCCTTGACCCGCGCCACCGCGTCGAGGATGACGTCGCCGATGTCCTCACCGCCCTGGTAGCCGGAGAGGACGGCCTCGACGCCCGGGAACGCGCCCCGCTCCTCGACCCCCTGGATGACCGCGCGGACGTCGTCGGCGGGGAGCAGCGGACCGCGCCACTCGCCGTAGCCGGTGTGGTTGGAGAAGTGCACGGTGTGGACCGGCCACACCTCCACGCCGAGGCGCTGCAGGGGAAAGACGGCGGCGCTGTTGCCGACGTGGCCGTACGCGACCGAGGACTGGATCGACAGGATGCTCACCCCCGCATTCAACCAGTGCCGCTCCGCTGCTCGCGACGGCGACGTGCGCGGGCGGGAGGCGCCGGGCAGCGACGGCGGCATACCCTTGGTGCATGGCTGAGATCGACCAGGCCGCCGTGGCGCAGGTCGCCACCGCGGCCCGCGCCGCACGGGTGGCCTCGCGCAGGCTCGCGCTGCTCTCGCGCGCCGACAAGGACGCCGCCCTCCACGCGCTCGCCGACGCCCTCGACGCGGCGACCGACGACATCGTGCGCGCCAACGGCGACGACCTCGCGCGAGGACGCGAGTCAGGTATGCCGCAGGGCCTGCTCGACCGCCTCGCGCTCGACCCCCAGCGGGTCGCCGCGGTGGCGCAGGCGCTGCGTGACGTCGCCGCGCTGCCCGACCCGGTGGGCGAGGTGGTCCGGGGCTCGACGCTGGCCAACGGCCTGCAGATCCGCCAGGTGCGGGTGCCGATGGGGGTCGTGGGGATGGTCTACGAGGCACGCCCCAACGTGACCGTCGACGCCGCCGGCCTCGGCCTGAAGTCGGGCAACGCCGTGATCCTGCGCGGTGGGTCGGCGGCCGAGTCCACCAACCGGGCGCTCGTCGACGTCATGCGGTCCGGCCTCGAGTCGCAGGGGCTCCCCGCCGACGCGGTCACGCTGCTCGAGGGTGGCCGCGACGCGGTCCGTGCCCTGCTCACGGCGCGCGGACTCGTCGACCTGATCATCCCGCGCGGCGGCGCCGGCCTCATCCAGACCGTGGTGACCGAGTCGACGGTGCCCGTCATCGAGACCGGGATCGGCATCGTCCACGTCTACGTCGACGCGGCGGCCGACCTCGACAAGGCGCTCGCGATCGCCGTCAACTCCAAGACCCACCGCCCCAGCGTCTGCAACGCCGCCGAGTCGCTGCTCGTCCACCAGGCCGTCGCGGCGGACTTCCTGCCCAAGGTGCTCGCAGAGCTCTCCGGGGCCGGCGTGGTCCTGCACACCGACGACGCGTCCGGTGCCGCGGCCGACGCGGCGGGGGTGGCGCACCAGGCCGCGACCGAGGAGGACTACGGCACCGAGTACCTCGCGCTGGAGATGAGCGTCCGGGTGGTGACCGACCTCGACGAGGCGCTGGAGCACATCCGCACCTACAGCTCTGGTCACACCGAGGCGATCGTGACCGAGGACCGCGCGGCGGCGCGACGGTTCACCGGCGAGGTCGATGCTGCCGCCGTCATGGTCAACGCGTCGACCCGGTTCACCGACGGGGGAGAGTTCGGGTTCGGTGCCGAGATCGGGATCTCGACCCAGAAGCTGCACGCCCGCGGCCCGATGGCGCTGCCCGAGCTGACCACGACCAAGTGGATCGTGGAGGGTGACGGGCAGGTGCGCGCCTGAGGGCGCCTCGCGGCAATACCGAGGGTGTGTCCGGCGCCGGCCCGGGAACTGGCAGGATGGCCGCACCGTGGAAGGCACTGAGGTTCGCAAGCTGGCCGCGCTCGAGGACACCCATTGGTGGTACCGCGAGCGCCGTCACCTGCTCGGACGCATGATCGAGGGGCTCCGGCCCGGCACCGCGCTGGACATCGGGGCGGCCGGCGGAGGCAACACCCGGGTGCTGCGTCGCGCAGGCTGGTCGGTGAGTGCGCTCGAGTACGGCGCCGACGGCGCCGAGGTGGCTGCCGAGCGCGGGCTCGCCGTGGTCCGCGGCGACGCGACCGCCCTCCCCGTCGCCGACGCCAGCCTCGACCTCGTGGTGGCCTTCGACGTGCTGGAGCACATCGTCGACGACGACACGGCGGTCGCGGAGGTGCTCCGGGCCCTGCGGCCGGACGGCACCTTCCTCATCGCCGTGCCCGCCGACCCCAAGCTGTGGTCCGACCACGATGTCGCCGTCGACCACGTCCGGCGCTACACCCGGGTCACCCTGCGCGAGGTCCTGGAGCGCAACGGCTTCGAGGTGGACATCGATGACGTCCTGGAACGTGCTGCTGCGACCCGTGGTCGCCCTGCGTCGACGCAAGGCCAGCGGCTCCGACCTCGAGACGGTCCACCCGGTGGTCAACCTCGGGCTGCGGGCGATCGTGACGGTCGAGCGCTACCTGCCGGTGCGGGCTATGCCCGGCGTGACGTTGATGGTGAAGGCTCGTCCGCGTGCGGTGACCGGCCCGGTGAGCGAGTCGTAGGCGACGAAGTAGGTGGGTCTGGCCTGCAGGTGGGAGTACATCCGGCCGACGTACTCGCCGAGGATGCCGACGCACAGCAGCTGGACGGCACCGACCCCGGCGACGGCGACGACCGTGGACGTCCAGCCCGGCAGGGTGTGGCCGAGGGCGCTGGCGACCAGGGCGTAGGCGAGCAGGGCGAACGCGGCGAGCCCGCCGAGCAGCCCCAGCCAGGTGGCGGCGCGCAGGGGAGCGGTGGAGAAGCCCGTGACGCTGTCGAGGGAGAGCCGGACCATCTTGGAGAGCGGGTACTTGGACTTGCCCGCAGCGCGCTCGTCGCGGCGGTAGGTCACCGACGCCGACGGGAACCCGAGCGCCGGCACGACGAACCGCAGCACGCGGTGGTGCTCCGGCAGTGAGTTGATCGCGTCGACGGTGGCGCGCGACATCAGCCGGTAGTCGCCGGCGTCGACCTGGGCGTGGGTGCCCGGACAGGATGCGGATGAGTCGGTAGAAGGCCTTGGCGCTGAGCCGCTTGAAGGCCGAGTCGCTCGACCGGTCGGAACGCACGCCGTAGACGACGTCGGCCCGGCCGCTCACGCGCCTGGGCGAGCATCTCGGGGATGACCTCCGGCGGGTCCTGCAGGTCGGCGTCCAGGGTGACGACGTAGGCGCCCCGCGCGCTCGCGAGCCCCGCCGAGATCGCCGCCTGGTGTCCGGCGTTGGCGCGCAGCCGGACGATCCGCAGCTCGGGCCAGTCGCGCGCCATCCGCTGCAGGACGGCCGGCGACAGGTCGTCGCTGCCGTCGTCGACCGTGAGCACCTCGTAGGTCGTGCCGAGCCCCTCCGCCACCGGGCGCAGCCGCGCGGCGAGCAGGGGCAGGACGTCTTCCTCGTTGTACACGGGGATGACGATGCTGAGCTCGGGGACCATGGGCACAAGGCTACGGGGGCGGTGCCTGCGCGCGGCAGTGCGTGCCTGGCGCGGCGGTCGCCGACATCGCCTGCGGACCTGCCGGCTGGGCGCCGTACGAGGGCAAAGGTGAGGGCCCCTCGAAGTATGAGTTCGAGGGGCCCTCGGGTGGAGATCCTCCCGGCTGCCGGCAGAACCAGCTGCTGGGTGGATCATCCGTGCGGGTGTCGCGCCCACCGAGGTGGTTGCGACTCCCACGTGCGGTGTCGGTTTCCCCCGCCGGAGCGGGTGCGGTGTCAGCCACGGGTGCGAAGGTCGGAGCCACCGAGGTGGCGCCTTCTCCGCGTGCGGGTCCTGCTGTCACCGAGGTGACGGCTCTTCCCACGGTGCGGGTCCTCGCGTGCTCACCGAGGTGACGGCTCTTCCCACGTGCGGGTCCTGCTGTCACCGAGGTGACGGCGTCTTCCCACGGTGGTGCAGCTCCGTCGCCGGCGAACCGGCCACGACTCTGCCCCAGTCGACCGCCCGCGACCTCCGGCGAACCGGATCTCCGCGGCCACTGCGACGATGGCGTCCTGGCTGCTCCGGCGAACCGGCGCACCCAGTCGATGCGATCTGGTCAACGGGCCCGGCGTTCCTCCGCGGCGTCGCCCGCGAACCTCCCGGCCCGAAGGCCTCGAAGACCTCGTCCGAGCGAACCCGGTCGAGGCGGTCGTCCGTTATCCGGTTGACCTGTGCTCCTGTCTCGCGGCCGTCCCGAGTTTCCTCGTTTCGACCCTCCGACCGGAGCGCGTGAGAGATTTCTAGCGGCCGGATCCGTTGTGCCGCAATAGGTTTCGCACAACTGATTTTCGTCCACTGGTTTCCCACACCGTTGTCCACACCTTCGTGTGCACAGCGCGGTCGTTGTACACACCCCTGTGCACAACATCCGTGGACAGAGGCTGTTGCGCCGTGGCGGTCGTGGAGCGGGTCGGGTTCTTCCCGCCCGACGGGTACGCTGTGGCCCATGTCGATGCCTTTGTCCCTGGTCGCCGTTGCCGAGGAGCACACCCGCGAGCTGCCGATGTCCCCCTACGCGTTCGGGGCCACTCGCGTTCTGTCGGCTTCCTCGCCCTCCTGGGGGTCCTGTGGTTCTTCCGCGGCGCGGCCCAGAAGATCGCGGCCGGCGGCGGTCCCCACGGGGGCGAGTACCACGGCGAGGGCCAGGCCGGCCGCGCCGCGCAGGCCGACCAGCAGGGCAGCCACCACTGACCATGCGCCTCGGAGTGATGGGCGGGACGTTCGACCCGATCCACCACGGCCACCTCGTGGCCGCCTCCGAAGTCCAGACCCGGTTCGGGCTCGATGAGGTCGTCTTCGTCCCCACCGGGCAGCCCTGGCAGAAGGACGAGCGCGAGGTCAGCCCGGCCGAGCACCGCTACCTCATGACCGTGGTGGCCACGGCCTCCAACCCCCGCTTCACCGTGAGCCGGGTCGACATCGACCGGCCCGGCCCCACCTTCACCATCGACACGCTGCGCGACCTGCGCGGCCAACGCCCCGATGCGGAGCTGTTCTTCATCACCGGCGCCGACGCGCTGGCCCAGATCCTGTCGTGGAAGGACGCCGACGAGCTGTTCGACCTCGCCCACTTCATCGGGGTGACCCGCCCGGGCTACGTCCTGTCGGAGTCCGGCCTCCCGGCCGACCGGGTCACCTTGCAGGAGGTTCCTGCCATGGCGATCAGCTCCACCGACTGCCGGGCGCGCGTCGAGCGCGCCGAACCCGTCTGGTACCTCGTGCCCGACGGCGTCGTCCAGTACGTCAACAAATACCGCCTGTATGCCGCCGGCTCACCTGCCGGCGCACCGGCACGAACGTAGGAGAGCAGTGCCCGCCACCGAACGATCCCTTGACCTGGCCAAGACGGCCGCCAAAGCAGCAGACGACAAGCTGGCCACCACCGTGGCCGGCATCGACGTCAGCGAGCAGCTCGCCCTGACCGACGTGTTCGTCATCGTCTCGGCGAGCACCGACCGTCAGGTCGGCGCCATCGTCGACGAGGTCGAGGACCAGCTGCGCGAGAAGGGCGCCAAGCCGATCCGTCGCGAGGGCGAGCGCGACGGTCGCTGGGTCCTGCTCGACTTCGGCGACATCGTCGTGCACGTGCAGCACGACGAGGAGCGCGAGTTCTACGAGCTCGAGCGGCTCTGGAAGGACTGCCCCGAGATCGACCTCGGCGTGCCCAAGCGCCGCGACGCATGACGCGGCGGTCACGACGCGTCGCAGGGTCGTCATCCTGCGGCACGGCGAGACCGACCACAACGCCGGCGGGATCTGGCAGGGGCAGCTCGACACCGAGCTGTCCGAGTCGCGGCGTCGAGCAGGCGCGCGCGGCGGGCGCGCGCGATCGCGGCATACCGACCCTCGCGGGTGGTCGCCTCCGACCTGGCGCGCGCTGCGGTAACGGCCCGGCTCGTCGCCGAGGCTGCCGGGGTCGAGGTGACTCTCGACCCGCGCTGGCGCGAGATCCACGTGGGCCAGTGGCAGGGGCTGTCCACGAGCCAGGTGCGCTCGGAGTATGCCGACGAGCTGGAGCGGATGGACGCGCGAGGACATCCGCGCGCGGAGTCGACGGCGAGACCCTGCAGGAGGTCGGCCAGCGTGCCGGCGCGGCCCTGCGGGAGCTCCTCGACGGGCTGGCGCGGAGGACGAGTGCGTCGTCGTCGTGGCCCACGGCGTCTCCAGCCGCGCGGCCGCTGGCCGACCTGCTGGGGCTCGACCAGCTGGCTGCCACGCACGCGCTGGCCGACGCTGGGGAACTGCCACTGGGCCGAGGTCGTCGCACGGCCGCCTGGGCTGGCAGATCGGCACCTGGAACGCCTCCGCCTGACCTGCGCGACTTCGGCCCACCAGCCGATTTGGAGAATGGGTGGGGGTACTGGGTAAACTTCCGCAGTCCCCCTCGGGGGCATTCCCACTCGGGAGAGCGGGGCTGTGGCGCAGTTGGTAGCGCACTTCCATGGCATGGAAGGGGTCAGGGGTTCGAATCCCCTCAGCTCCACCGGACAAAAGACCGTCCACCTGGCAGGTTTGCCAGGTGGACGGTCTTTTTCGTCCAGCCGTACTGCCAGTCGATGCCGCGACGTTTCTTCGTCCGTGCGGTCCGCGGCCGAGCGGACCCGTCCACCTCGAGGAGCGCAGGTTCGCCGGGCTCGTGGAGGGCATGAAATCCGCTCGTCGCAAATCCCTTGAGCCATGAAATCTTGCCGCTGGCAAATCCGCCAAAGGGCACAAGGTCCTTTGTTTCGCAAGTCTGGTGAGGGCACGAATCAGCCTGCGGCGCAACAGTTTTCGGTGAAAGAATTCGCAGTTGACAGCGCCGTGAAGCCTATTTATGGTCCAGTCGTCAAAGTCCTCGTCGATCGGATTCCGAAGGTAGTTGATGACCTCGCCTCAAACCCTGCCCAAGCTCAAGCAACAGTCGATACTCGCTCGTTCTCATGCTGTGTTCGCTGTTGATCTGGTTGGACAACACGATCCTGAGCACCACGCTGGAGACCTTGGCAGACCCGGTCCGTGGGCTGGGGGCCGATCCCGGCCAGCTGCAGTGGGCGACCGGTGCGTACACCCTGGCCTTCGCCACCTTGATGTTCACGGCAGGCGCATTGGGCGATCGCTTCGGTCACCGGACCGTGTTCTCCAGCGGGTTGGTCGTCTTCGCCGCGTCCTCGCTGTGGGCCGCCTACGCAAGCGACGCGGGCCAGCTGATCGCGGCCCGAGCCGCGATGGGGGTGGGCAGCGCGTTGATCACGCCGGCCATGATGGCCATCCTCATGTGGACCTTCACTGGTCACGCACGGGCTGCTGCGATCGGCATCTTCTCGACGTCGGCGGGCGTCGGAATGGCTGCCGGCCCGGTATTGGCGGGTTTCCTGCTCGATCATTTCTGGTGGGGCTCGGTCTTTCTGGTCAATGTCCCGGTCGCGGCTCTGGCGCTGGTCGGGCTCGCCGTGCTGGTTCCGAACTTCCGCAGTCCCACGGTGCGGCCGCTCGACCCTGCTGCGATGGTGCTGTCGATCAGCGGGCTCGTGACGTTGGCCTACGGCCTGATCCGGGCGGGGCAGGTGGCTGCGTGGAGCCGCACCGACGTCTGGGCGCCGATCGTCGTCGGCCTGGTCCTGCTGGCCGCCTTCGTACTCGCCGAACTGCGTGTCAAGGTGCCCAGCTTCGATCCGCGACTGCTCGCTCAACGCACCTTCGGTGGCGGCAACGTGGCGCTCGGTCTGCTGCTCTTTGCTGTGGCCGCCATCACCTTCTACAACGCGTTCTACCTGCAGGGCGCGCTCGGATTCACGCCGATGAGGGCAGGTCTGGCCAATGTCCCGACCGCCCTCGGCGCGCTCGCGGGGGCGCCACTCGGCTCGCGCCTGGTCCGCCGACTGTCGCTACGCCCTGTCGCAGTGCCAGCGCTGGCCGTGGCTGCGGTGACCATGGGCGGGTACGGGTTCCTCGGACTGCAGACGCCGCTCCTCTGGATCGAGATCCTCTTGTTGGTGCAGGGCCTGTCCATCGGCATGGTGATCGGCCCCGTGACGGCCGCACTGGTCAGCAACCTGCCGTTGGAGCTGGCCGGTGCGGGATCGGCCGTCACCAACACCGTGCGACAGACCGGCAGTGTCATGGGAATCGCGGTGGGAGGCACCATTCTGTCGATCGAGTACCGACGCGCGATCGAACCATCGCTGAAGGGGGCGCCCGGTGCGGTGCAGGATCAGGCGCGAGTCTCCGCAGAACAGGCCCGCCACGTCGCCACTGCACTCCACCAGCCCACTCTCGCTCACGCTGCCGACAGTGCGTTCATCCATGCCATGCACGTGGGCGCGGGGTGGATCGCGGTCATCGCCCTTCTCGGAGCAGCGGTGCTGCTGATGACCTCGCCCGCTGTTCCCGAGCAGGAGGTTCCGACACCGGCGCCGGACCACGAACGGGTGCCCTGAGGTGGCCGTTGTCGGACGGCGCGGAATCAGTGGCCGTAGGTCTCGCGGACGCTCGAGTCCCAGGTCCACTTCGCCTGGCGGGTGGCTCTGGTGCGACCGGTGGCGGTGAGGAAGTCCTGCCACCCCTCGCCGGTGCGGACCGCACCCGGGAACAGCCGGTTGAGCACGCGCTCGCAGATCCCGTCGTCGACCCGGAACTCGAGCTCGTGGGCCGTGAGGACGTCCCAGGCGTGGGCGGCGCCCTCGACGATCCCCATGGCCGCGAACCCGGAGGCGTCGGAGCTGCCCGCAGGGTGGTAGCCGAGGTGTCCCGGTGGAGCGGTGGTGGTCACCGCGACGAGCAGGCCCCCGGCCGCGTCGACGCAGCGCACGACGCCCGTGGTGCCCGTGGCCGGGTCGGGCCACACGAGGTTGGGCGGGGTGGTGGGCTGCCACTGAGGCGGGTCGAGGAACGGGATGTAGCTGTCGAGGTGCACCTCACGGCTCGAAAGGTTGAGGGCGTAGGAGGCGAAGTCGTCGATGAGGTGGGCGGCGGTGTCGCGGCAGTCCCACACGAGCCCGTGGGCCGGACGCGCCCACCCGTCGTCGGGCACCTGGAGGAAACCGTCCATGATGGCGTCGACGACGGTGCGGAGGTCTGCTGGCGTGGAGACAGCTGTGGAGACGAGTGCGGTCATGATGGCGAGCGTAGGCGGCTCCGCCGACTCCCGCCGTGGATTTCGACCGCGCGGAATATACCCTCTAGGGGTATGGTTGCCAGCATCATGCGTGCACTACGACCACACCCACGAGATGTCCGCGTCGCTGTGGCGGCAGGCCATCAGCGCAACCCTCCACTGCCTGACCGGCTGCGCCATCGGCGAGGTCCTCGGCATGGTCGTCGGCACCGCACTCGGCTGGGGCAACGCCGCCACGGTGGTCCTGTCGATCGCCCTCGCCTTCGTCTTCGGCTACTCCTTGGCGATGCGGCCGGTGCTGCGGGCCGGGCTCCCGGTGGCTGCCGCGCTCGGCGTGGCCTTCGCCTCCGACACCATCTCCATCTCGGTGATGGAGCTGGTCGACAACGCCTTCGTGGTCGCCATCCCCGGAGCCATGGACGCCGGACTCACCAGTGCGTTGTTCTGGGGGACGCTGGTCGCCTCGTTGGCCATCGCATTCGTCGTGACCGTGCCGGTGAACCGGCGGCTGATCGCCCGTGGCCGAGGTCACGCCGTGATGCACCAGTACCACCACTGACCGTCTGTCACGCTGGGCCCCGTGCCCGATCTCACGATGGCCAGCCTGGCGGCGCTCGGGGTCGCGGCACCGCTCGACTGGTGGTCGGTCGCCGTGCGCGCCCGTCGTCGCGAGTGGGTCCTCAAGCCGCTGGTCCTCGTCCTGCTCATCGTGACGGCGTGGTCGCTGGGAGCGCCGGACTCGGCTGCCGGCTGCTGGCTGCTGGCGGCTCTCGGGCTGAGCCTGCTGGGTGACATCGCCCTCCTCTCAGGCAGCGACCCACGTTTCCTCGTGGGTCTGGGTAGCTTCCTGGTGGCCCACCTCGCGCTCGTGGCGGCCTTCACGCGCCTGGGTATGCCGCGTGCCGACCTCGGCCTCGTCGGCCTGGCCCTCGTCCTGGTCCTGGTCGCCGTGGTCGGGCGCCGGGTCGTCCGCGCCGCCCGCGCCGAAGGTGGAGCGGCCCTGGCAGCTGCTGTCGCGGCATACATGACGGTGATCGGGGCCATGGTGGTCTCGGCCTGGGCGACCGGGCACCTCCTCGTCGCCCTGGGGGCGACGGTCTTCATGGTCAGCGATGCGGTGCTGGCCGTCGACCGGTTCGTCACGACGCGCCGGTTCGGCTCGCTCGCGGTGATGGTGACCTACCACCTCGGCCAGGTCCTCATCGTGCTGGGGGCGCTGTCCGCTTGAACCTCGGCTCACGGGGTACAGGGGTCCGGTCGGCACTCGACCGTTGTCGATGACACAGTGGGCTGAAGCGCACGACCTCGACCCCAGGAGCGGATGCCCGTGAGCACAGTGGATGCCGTCGTCGTCGGCGCGGGTCCCAACGGCCTCGTGGCTGCCAACGCCCTCGCCGACGCGGGGTGGGACGTCGTGCTGGTCGAGGCCAACGACGAGGTCGGCGGGGCGGTGCGCAGCGCGGAGGTCACGGCCCCCGGCTACGTGAGCGACCTCTTCAGTGCCTTCTACCCGCTGGCCGCCGCAAGCCCGATCATCCGGGACCTCCACCTCGAAGAGCACGGGCTGGTCTGGAGACGCGCGCCCCACGTGCTCGCCCATGCGCTCGACGACGGCAGTGCCGCCCTGCTCTGCTCGCGCGCCGAGGACACCGCGGCCGGGCTCGAGGCCGAGTCGCCGGGCGACGGGGACGCGTGGCTGGAGCTGGTGCGCGGCTGGGACCGGATCCGCGGCCCGTTGCTCGACGCGCTGTTCACGCCGTTCCCGCCGGTGGCCTCGGCCACCCGGATGGTCCGCAGGCTCGGCGCCGCCGACACCCTCGACTTCGCCCGGCTGGCTGTCACGCCCGCCCGTCGGCTGGGACAGGAGAGGTTCTCCGGACAGGGTGCCGGGCTCCTGCTGACGGGCAACGCGCTGCACACCGACATCGCTCCCGACGCCGCGGGCAGCGGGATGTTCGGCTGGCTGCTGTGCATGCTCGGCCAGGACGTCGGCTTCCCCGTGCCGGAGGGCGGAGCCGGGGAGCTGGCGCAGGCGTTGCGGCGCCGTGCGGAGAGCCGCGGGGTGCGGGTGCTGACCGGCGCACCCGTTGCCGCCGTGACCACGGCGGGCGGCAGGGCCACCGGTGTCCGCCTGTCCGACGGCACCGCGCTCCACGCCACGCGGGCTGTCCTCGCCGACGTCCCTGCCACGACGCTCTACCGCGACCTCCTGGCCGACCACCCCCTTCCGGCCCGGCTCCAGCGCGACCTCGGCCGCTTCCAGTGGGACAACGGCACGATCAAGGTGAACTGGGCGCTCGACCGGCCCGTGCCGTGGACCGCAGCAAAGGCCCGGGGCGCGGGCACCGTGCACCTCGGCGTGGACCAGGACGGCTTCGTCGACTTCGCGGCCGACCTCGCCGTCGGTCGCACGCCGCAGCGGCCGTTCCTCCTGTTCGGGCAGATGACCACCTCCGACCCCACCCGGTCGCCCAGCGGCACCGAGTCGGCCTGGGCCTACAGCCACGTGCCGCACGACATGGACTGGTCCGGAGACCGGCTCGCCGACCACGTGCGACGCATGGAGGACGCCGTCGAGCGCGTGGCGCCTGGGTTCCGAGACAGCCAGGTGGCGCGGCACGTCCAGTCACCCGGGGACCTCGAGGCGGAGAACCGGAGCCTGGTGGGCGGTGCCATCAACGCCGGCACCTCGGGCCTGCACCAACAGCTGGTGTTCCGCCCCACGCCCGGTCTGGGGCGCCCGGAGACGCCCGTGGCGGGCCTCTACCTCGCAGGAGCCTCGGCCCACCCCGGCGGCGGTGTCCACGGCGCGTGTGGGTGGAACGCAGCTCGAGCAGCCCTCGGTGCGAACAGCCGGGTCACCGGTGCCCTGCGCCGGGTGCTGGCTCGCACGGCGTGGGACCGCCTGCTCAGAGCGGAGTGACGCGCTCGCGGTGCCGACCCTCGGCGAGGTAGGCCAGACGACGCAGCGCCTCGACGTTGCGCGGCCCGATCGCGAGCTGGCGCAACGGGCGGGGGAGCAGGGTGCCCGGTCCGGAGACCGCGTCCTCGGCGATGGCGACGGTGCACGCGTCGTCGCGGTCCGGGGTGATGGTGATCAGCACCTCGGCCTCACCAGCTGGCCACCCCTTCGCCTTGAGGACGAGCTCGGTGGGCGCGTTCGAGCGCAGGACGTGGGTCGTGTCGTTGATCACCGTCGGCCAGACCCCGAACGAGTGGTGGATCCGGGTGCCCTCGGCCGGCCACCCGAGATCGACGTCGCGTACCCGGGAGGCACCCACGACCCACGTGGCGTAGAACCACCCGTCCGAGAGGACGTCCCAGACGGCTTGGGCGGGTGCGTCGACCTCCCGCGTGACGGTGATGACGCCGGTGCTGTGCTGGTTCATGTCAGGTCCCCTTCCGGGTGGAACGGTGGATCATTGCGGCGATGGCGGCCGCGCCGAGAGCGGCTGCAGGACGTAGCCAGTGTCGGCCCCAGCGGCCGTGGAGGGCCTCGCCCTCGGGTTGCGGGGCCAGGACGTTTCCCGGTGAGTCCTCGGCGGCGGCCCGCGAGAGGCCGCCCACGCGCATGAGCGGTGTGACAATCCGGTCGAACACGGCAGGGGCCACGCGGAAACCGGTGACGACGAGGTGGTTGGCCACGCCGACCGGGCTCTCGCGTCGAGGGCGCCCCAGCGCCCGCACGACGACGCGCGCCACCTTCTCCGGGGAGTCGACCGGCGGCGGAGGTCGGCCGTGCCTGGCCAGGTAGGTGCCCGCCTGGAGGTACACGGGAGTGTCCACTCCACCTGGCCACACGAGGCTGACGTCGATGCCGGGTGTGCCGCGGGCTTCGAGCTGCAACGTGCGCACCAGGCCGTGCACGCCCCACTTCGCGGTGACGTAGGAGCTCATGTAGGGAGTGCTGATCTTGCCCAGCAGGGAGCCGAGGACGACGAGGCTGCCGCCGCCGGTCGCGCGGAAGGACTCCAGCGCCGACCGGCAGACGTTCGCGGTGCCGATCAGGGTGGTCTGGATGGAGCGGTCGAACACCTCCCTGGGCACGTCCTCGAACCTGCCGTACGCGAGCGCCGCGGCGGAGTGCACGACCCCGTCGACCGAGCCGAACCGGGCTCCCGCCGTGCGGAAGGCCGCCTCGACGGCGGCGGAGTCGGCCACGTCCGCGACCGCGACCATGGCGTGGCCTCCCAGGGCCTCGCACTCCGCCCGCACGGTCGTCGAGCACCGTCGCCGACCGGGCCACCAGGACGAGGTTGGCGCCGCTCCGCGCCAGCCGGAGGGCCGTGGCCCGGCCGATCCCGCTCGACGCGCCGGTGATGAGGACGGTCCGACCGGCGAAGGAGCTCACGGCTGCAGGATCACCTTGACGCAGGCGTCGTCCTTGGCCTGGAAGATCTCGTAGCCGCGCGGCGCCTCGGCAAGAGGGAGCAGGTGGGTCGCCAGGTCCTCGGTGCCGAGCGGGTCGGCAGGGTCGAGGACGAGCGGCAGGATGTCGTCGATCCAGCGCTTCACGTGGCACTGCCCCATCCGGACCGTGATGCCCCGGTCGAACATCTCCATCATCGGCATGGGGTCGACCTCGCCGCCGTAGACGCCGCTGATCGACACGGTGCCGGCCCGTCGGACCGCCTTGAGGGCCGTGTGCAGGGCGTCGAGCCGGTCGATCGCCATCTTGTCGATCATTGGCTTGGCCAGCGCGTCGGGCAGCAGGCCGACCGCTGTCTGCGCCGCCTTGGCCGCGGGGGATCCGTGCGCCTCCATGCCCACCGCCTCGACCACACCGTCGGGACCCCGCCCACCGGTCATCTCGATGAGGGTCGCGGCGACGTCGTCGACCTCTCTCAGGTCCAGGGTCTCGATGCCGTGGGCGGCGGCCAGCGCGAGCCGCTCGGGCACGAGGTCGACGCCGATCACGCGTTCCGCGCCGAGGTGCCGGCCGATCCGTGCGGCGAACTGGCCGACCGGGCCCAGGCCGATGACGGCGAGGGTCTCGCCCGGTGCGACATCGGCATACTGCACGCCCTGCCACGCCGTGGGGAGGATGTCGGAGAGGTAGAGGAACCGCTGGTCCGAGTGCTCCATCGGCACCGGGATCGGCCCGAACTGGGCCTGCGGCACGCGGAGGTACTCGGCCTGGCCACCGGGCACCGAGCCGTAGAGGCTGGTGTAGCCGAACAGGCTGGCGCCCTTGCCCTGCTCGCGGACCTGGGTCGTCTCGCACTGGGCGTAGAAGCCGCGCTCGCACATCCAGCAGTGACCGCACGAGATGTTGAACGGGATGACCACCCGGTCGCCTGGCTTGATGTGGCTGACCTCGGGCCCGACCTCCTCGACGATGCCCATCGGCTCGTGACCGAGGACGTCACCGGGCGTCCAGGTAGGGGCCGAGCACCTCGTACAGGTGCAGGTCGGACCCGCAGATCGCGGTCGACGTGATCTTGATGATGGCGTCAGTCGGCGCCTCGATCTGCGGGTCGGGGACCTCCTCGACTCTCACATCGCGCTTGCCGTGCCAGGTCAGTGCCTTCATCTGTGGCTCCTCTCGTCGGACCCGCGGCAGGGGCACCGGAAGTCGTCCCTGTGCCCGTGCCCGCATTCGCGCGTTCCCAAACCCGAGCCGACAGTCGGCTGGGAGGACGACGGTGGGGTGGGAGCACCGCACCCACCCCACCGTCCCTTCGTTCGGCCAGCTACTGCGAGGAGCGGACGGTGTCCGCGGAGGACTGGGCCTGCGACTTGACGTCCTCGGCCGCGCTCTTGCTCTCCCGGGCCACGGTGTCCTTGGCCTCGGTCGCCGTGTCCTTGATGCTCTGCGCCGCCTGCTGGGCCGGCTCCTTGAGCTCCTGGGCAGTGTCCTGAGCCACGCTCTTGGCCTCCTCGACGAGGGGCTGCGCCTTCTCCTTCAGGCTGACGGCCGCCTGCTTCTCCTTCTCGGAGGCAGGCAGCATCGAGCCCACGAGCCAGCCGGCCCCGAGGGCGATCAGCCCGGCCGCGAGGGGGTTGCCCTGGGTCTTGCTGCGCGCCTTGTCCGCCGCGGCACCGGGTGCCTGGCCCACGGAGGTCGCCGCGTCGGAGCCGCTGCTGCGCAGGTCCTCGGCCGTCCCCATCACCCGATCCTTGACCGACGTGGCGACCCCAGCCACCTTGTCGGCCTGGCGGCGTGCGACGTTGGACGGGCTGACCGTCTCGGTCAGCGCGTTGACATCGCTGCTCAGGCGGCCGCGGGTGGTCTCGATCTCGCGTCGGATCTCATCTGGGTTGTTCGTCATCGCTTGTCCTCGTTCCCTTTGAGCGCATCGGGGATCTCCCGCGCCGTCTCTGTCGTCTGTGGAATTCCCTTGACCTGCTTGAGCTCGCGCCTGCCGACGGAGGCGAGCACGAGAGCAATGACTGCCCAGACGGCAGCCACGATGAGTGCCGACCAACCCCGACCGGTGGCGTTGCCGAGGCCCCACCAGAGTGCGATCGACAGGAAGAGCAGCACGAAGTGACCGGCGACACCGGCCCCGCCGAGCATCCCCGCGCCCTTGCCGGCCCTCGACGCCGACTGGCGGAGCTCCGCCTTGGCCAGCTCCGTCTCCTGACGGATCAGCGTCGACAGGTCGCGGCTGATGTCGGCGAAGAGGTCGCCGACGTTGCTCAACGACCGGGCCTGCGGTTCCTCGACGCGCGGGTCCTGGAAGCTCATCGGGGGATCTCGCCGGCGTCGGTCCCGGTCCCACTGAGGACCCGGTGCCACCTTGAACGCCTCCCGCGTCACCGAGGCGGTCACCGAGGTTGTCGCTGACGGAATGGCTGCCAGCCGGCGTGCTCGTGCCGCCCGTGCTGCCGTATGCCGAGTAGCCGGCGGTGCTGTGGTCGACCGGGGTGGTGGCGTCGGCCCCGGTCCCCGTGGAGTCAGCAGCGTCGGCCTGGTCCTGGTGGTCGGCGACGAGGCCGCGGCTCAGTCGGCCGCCCACCAGGCCGATGACGGCGGCGGCGGCAAGGAACGTCCCCGGACGCTGCCGGGCGAACTGCTTCACCTCGGACACGAGCGAGCCGGGGTCGCGCTCGTCGAGCCAGCCGGCGACGGCGCCCATCCGCTGCGAGGCCTGCTGGGCCAGGTCGCTGGCGACGCCCTGCTGGTCGGAGCTGCGCGCCATGCCCGAGAGCTCCTGGCTGAGGGAGCGCAGGCCCTCTGCCACCTTGGTCTGCTGCTGGGCGCTCTGGTCCAGCAGCTGGCTGCGGGTCTGCTGCCACAGCTCCTTGGCCTGCTGGCTGGTCTCCTGCGCGACGTTCTTCACCTCGTCCTTGCCGACCTCGGCGACGTGGTGAGCGCCTTCCTTGGCCTGCTGGCCGGTGGCCCGTGCCTCCTCCTTGGCGACCTCCTTCGTGTCCTGGGTGTCCGACGTCCCGGCCGAGGTGGTGGAGGTAGCTGCCGGTGCCGCCGGTGCTTCCCGTGCCACCGCTCGTGCTTCCCATGCCACTGCTCGTGCTGCCGGTGCTGACCGGGCTGTCCGTGCCGTGGGTGTCGGTGCCGTAGGCGTCGGTGCCGCCCGTGGGGGAGATCTCGACCGCGCCGAGCTCCCGGGTGGTGTCGTCGTTCTGCGTGCCCGTGGTTCCGTAGGTTTCGCTCATGTCCATTCCTGTTCTGTCAACGAGTGCTGGACGGGCGGCCTTTGCGACCGCCGGTACTCCGTGGTTGCCCGCCTCTGACCTGCGCAAACGTCGTCATCACCACCTTTTCAGCGAGTTGTGGTGACCCCAGGCCCGTCCAGCGTCGCGAGGAGAGCATCACCGTGCGCGGGGAGAGCACGCGCGCCGGGAGAGCTCGCCGCCCACCCCGCGCTGTTGGAGACGGACGGCGTCTCACGGTCACTACCCCTGGACGTGGGGAGGAAAACGGACATAGTGGAAGACCCTGGGTCGCGGACCCCACCGTGCGTTACGCGGTCGTCGACGTGACGCGCCACCGACTCGTCGCGAGGTCCCTCCGCGCGAGCCCGCGTGCCTCGAACTCCGCCAACCAGCCCTCCATCGGGAACCACCCCCACCGGTCACGAAACACGTTGGCGTTGCGCACGATCGAGTGCAGGTGCCGGGTCGGCGGCACCTCGCTCGCGTGGTGCTGGTGGTATGCCGTGGCGCCGCCGACCCAGAGCAGCTCACCGTCTGCGGCGGCGAGACGCTGGCCGAAGTCGGTGTCCTCGGCGCCGTAGCCGACGTAGGCCTCGTCGAAGCCCCCGACGGCCTGCCAGCCGGCGGAGGTCATGGCGAAGGACAGTGACCAGAAGAGCCTGACGTCGCCGCCGACCACGACGGTGCCGGGCGCCGGTGCAGGCCGAGCGGGGTGCGGCCTGGCGCGGCCGGCCAGCCCGGAGGTCCGGTACTCCGCCGGGTGGTCGACCGGGGGGAGGTAGCGCACCTCACCGCAGGCCACGACCGGTCCTTCGCCGACCGTGGTCGTCAGCACCTCGGCGTACCGCTCGACGGTGGACGCCTCGGGGATGCAGTCCAGATCGAGGAAGACCAGCACGTCGGCGCCCGCGTCGAGGGCTGCCCCGGCGCCGGCGTTGCGGGCCTCGGCCAGGGGGAGGGCCGTGGCGCTCGCACCGAGCTCCACGGTGATGGTGTCGGGATGCTGCTCGCGGGCCACCGCGGGGATGTCGGGGTCTGCCATCGCGACGACCACGTAGATGTCGGCGGGCCGTGTCTGTCGCAGCAGTCCCCATCCTTGCCCGCGCAGGTGCTCGTGCCGCCCGTGCGCAATGGTCACGACGGCGGTGCGGGGGTGGCTCACGCCGACAACACCCCCGGCAGCCCCACCAGGGCCAGTCGGGCAGCCGCGTCTGCCGCACCTGTGCCGGTGGACCAGCGGCTCCAGCCCTGCCCACCTCGCGCGAGCGCCAGGCTGAGGAGGCCCGGCCAGGAGTCGGCCCGGGGCCACGTCGTCCTGCCGACGGCGACTCCGAGGGCCTCGACCTGTCGGGCGGTCGCCGCCTGCTCGTCGAACGGGCGGGGCTGGGCGATGACGATGGCCGGCCGACGGGCGGCCGCCACCTCTGCCACGGCGTTCTGCCCGGCGTGGGTGACCACGACGTCGGCCTGCTGGAGCTGTTCCCAGAGCGCGGTGTCGGAAGGGGTGCCGGGTGACCGCTCGACCCAGGTCCACGACGGTGTGGCTGCCCGCGCGGCATCGAGGTCTGCTGCGGTCGTGGATCGTCCACCGGCGCCCCACAGCACCAGCACGGTGCCCCCGGTGGCGCGTGGTGCCGGCGCCGGCCGCGGGGTCAGGTGGTCGAACCTCGAGATGCCCCCGACGAACGCCGTCTTGTCGGTCCACCCTGACGGCCAGTCGGTGTCGTGCCAGCCCCGCGGCCACGGCGCCAGAAGGCCGTCCGCGATGTCGTAGGCGAGGCGGTGGGCGCGGTCGCTCCGGTCGCCGGGCATGGCCACCACGACCGTCGGCACTCCGCACAGCCGCGCGAGCACCGTGACCTCGACCGAGACGTCGACCACGACCAGTCGGGGTCGCTCCCGCACGATCCACGCCGTGATCTGGGCCGAACGCCGCGCCAGGCCGTCGTGTCCGCGTGGCACCCAGTGCAGCGCGCCGTGCGCCGTGGCGTCGCCGTGTCGTGCCAGCTCCGCGGGGTCGGGGTCGTCGTCACGGGCGAGCTGGGTCCAACCGGCCGTCCAGTCCGCCGGGGCCGGGGCCGAGCTCAGCCCCCAGACCGGTTCGGCGAGAGCCCGAGCGATGCTCCGCATCCGCGTGAGGTGTCCGGCGCCCTGGTGGTGGGCGTAGTAGCCGATCACGCGGCCCGTCCCATGCCCTTCGTGAGCTGCCGGTAGCGCGCCAGGTAGGCGTCGACCATCGTGTCGAGCGAACAGCTGGTCTCGGCGTGTTCGCGGCACGCCTCTCGGTCCATGGCAACCAGCCCGGTCCACCTCGGCGGCCGCTGCCAGGACGTCACCCGGCTCGACGAGCGCACCGCAGTGCGTCGACGACGAACTCGGGCAGGCCGCCGCGCCGGTAGCCGACGACCGGTGTCCCACAGGCCAGGGACTCGGCCGCGACCAGCCCGTAGGGCTCGTCCCACTCGGGCGTCACGACCATGGCGGCGCTGGAGCCGACGAGGTCCCGAAGAGCCGGGACGTCGAGGTGTCCGAGGTACTCCACGCGCGGGCCGAGCAGCGGCTCGACGTGGGTGTGGAAGTAGTCCTGGTCCCCCACTGGTCCCGCGAGGCGGATCCGGCGGCCACTCGCGGCCGCGATGCGGATCGCCTCGTGCGGCGCCTTTTCCGGGACCAGCCGTCCGACCCAGACCAGGTCGTCCCCGCCAGGTCCGGGGGTCCACACGTCCGTGTCGATTCCGTTGTGCACCACGTCGGCAGTCGTCACGTGGGCCCACTGCCGCGGCCGTGTGGTGGCTGACCGCCACGAACCTGCTCCGGGTCTGGTCCATGAGGGAGATCGCGGGTTCCAGCCACGGCGTGGGTGGGGTGTGCAGCGTCGTCAGCATCGGCGCTGCGCAGGACTGGGCCAGGGCGAGGGGCAGGAAGTGCAGGCTGTTGTTGTGGATGACGTCGACGTCCGGACGATCCCGGAGCTCGAGCATGACCTGGAGATAGGCGTGGTGCTCGCGCAGCCACGGCTCGGGAGGCATCGAGACGTCAGCCTTCGCCATCTCGCTGAGGGCGAGGGGCACCACGGCGAGCTCGCGGGCACCGAGGGTCGGGTCGCTTCCACTGCCCTGCGAAGAGGGTCACGTCGACACCGCGCTGGCGCAGTCCTCGCACGAGGGCCCAGGTGAGCGATTCGAGACCACCGGCGAAGGGCTGTCGCAGCGGGTGCCTGGCCGCGGCGAGGATCACGACGTGCATGCGAGCCTCCGCTCCAGGACTGCGCCGTAGATGTCCTCGTGGGCGCGGGCGAGGAGGTCGCGTTCGGTATGCCGCGCGGCACGACGGGCTCGCGGTGCGGCCTCGCCGGCCGACCACCGGGCGTGGGCGGTACGGACGGCTTGCACGAGCGAGGTGGTCCGCAGGGGCCCGGTGGCGGCATACGTCAGGCACGGGCGCTGCTCGGCGTAGAAGCCGCAGTCGGGTGCAGCGACCCACGTGCCGAGGTCGTGGCAGGCCTCCAGCCAGCCGGAGTGGGTGCCGAACTGGTAGGGCAGCACTGACACGTCGAGGCCGTGGAGGTACTCCCACAGCTCAGGCGTCCGGGAAGTAGTCGTGCACCTGGAGGTCGACCAGTCCCGCGCGGGCCAGGGTGGTGAGGCGACCGGCAAAGGCTCGGGTCGTGGCGGTCGAAGCCGTCGGTCATGACGTCGGTGTGCGCGTCGACGCGCAGCCGGGCACCCGGCATACCGGGCAGGGCTTCGGTGAGCGCCTCGCACGAGCGGGAGCGGGTCCATGTTGGCGCGCAGGCTCTTGGCGTGCAGCCCGACCACGAACTCGTCGCGCCGTGGCCGAGGCCGGCCCAACCACTCGTCCGGCACGACATGGGGATGGGGAAGGACGGTGGCCTCCCGCCCCCAGCGGGCCCGGATCGTCGCTGCGGCTCCCGGGGTGAGCGTGATGAGCGCGTCGGCGGCAGTCACGAGCACGCCGAGCTGGGCGTCGTGCAGCTGAGCGGTGGCGTGGTGGGGGTTGCGCAGGTCGTGCACTGTGACCACGAGCGGTTTACCGTGCCGGCGCAGGGTTGCCACCACCCGTTCCAGGTCCTCGGGCTCGACAGCGTCGAACCCGAAGTGGACGTGCATGACGTCGAACGTGGACGCGTTGCGCTCGACCCATGCCGTGGTCAGCATCGACGGAGGCCACCAGGGCGAGTCCGGTGAGGGCCCGGACGGCGGGTCGGGCAGGCGAACCACCGACGTGGCGGGCCGGGACGAAGGAGCCGACAGGTGTCGGACGTAGACGTGGCCGGAAGGGACAGAGGCGACAACGGTGCTCAAGGCTGACCTTCGAGGAAGGGGCGTCGAGCGCTCCTGCGGCGACCCGACTAGGGCAGCTGGCGCATTGTTTGACCGGCTCTGGACTACTCAGGTCAAGGTAACCCGTGGCACCGACTGTTGGCGACCCCCGGGACCGGCGATGTCAGGCCAGGCCCTCGCGGTGGCTCTCGTTGATCTTGTCCGCCAGCGCGGCGAGCTTGGTGTTGGTGCGGCTCGAGGCGCTCCGGAGGATCTGGAAGGCCTCCTCGTCGCTCACCTTGTGTGCGGCCATCAGCAGCCCGATCGCCTTGCCGATCTCGCGGTTGCTCTCCAGCCCGCGCGCAGGTTCTCGGCCGTGGCCTGTCGTTCGGCCGCGGCCAGGGCCACGGAGCAGAACGCCGCAAGCACGGCGCCCACGTCCACCGACTCCGTCGTGAGGGCGCCGGGGGTGTCGGAGAAGACGTTGAAAGCGGCGCGGTTGTCGAGCCCGTCGAACAGCTGGAAGCCGAGCATGCCGCGGACCGGGGTGCGGGCCAGGGTCAGCTCGGCGAGGATCGGCCACTTGCACGCTATCGAGATGTCCGGGTCGTGCTGGACCGAGTCTTCGATGATCGCATCGACGCAGGGGCCTTCATGGGCCTCGGACTCGAGGTCGTCCATGCGGCTGGCGAGCTCGTCCGACCAGGCTCGCGTGCGCAGCTGCTGGTTCGCCTCGAGGGTGGAGATGCAGGCGTGGTCGGCGCCGGGGATGATCTCGACTGCCACCTGCGCAGATCGCCTCGAGCACCTCGTCCGAGCCGCGTTCCCGCGTAGACGAGCGTGGCGAGGGACGCGAACGCCTGCGTGGCCTCCCGGGGGATGGGTGTCTGCATGAGGTCAGTATCACCCGATCCGCCGTCCCGCGGTAACGCAGCCTCGACGGGGTAGATCTGAGGCGCGGGCGAACCGGTCGTCATGCGTCGGCCTCGGTCACGGCGAACTGGATCGGTTTGCAGACGCCACCGTTGGACTTCTCCGCCGAGCAGGCCGTCAGGCCGACGTGCAGGTCCATCTCCGCCCGCACCGAGAAGCGGTCGCCGGGGGCGGAGGTCGGCGGGTCGATGTGCAGCTCACCGCTGGGTTCGGGCCAGACGTTCATGAAGATGTTGAGCGTGGTCCCGATCTGGTCGGGGTGGACCCCGAACTGGGCCAGGCCCGTGCTCAGGTTCTCCAGGCAGCTGGGATGGTAGGCGCCCTCGAACTCGGGGTAGAGCAGGTCGAAGGTGTCCTGGCTGCACGGGGTGAGCAGGAAGTCGTGCCGGCCGCAGGTGTCCTCCACGACGGTCAGCATCGGAGCGCTGCGGTTGCTGAAGAGGGTGTGGCCGGTCGTGAGGAAGATGGTGTTGGCGTAGTCGATGGTGCGCCCGCTGGACAGCTTCTCCTCGTGGTCGTCGGCCCGGAAGCAGAACAGGTCGCTGACCTGTCCGCCCTGGGGATCGCTGACGGTCAGGACCTGGCCGGCTCGGAGCAGGAACCCGGTCCCGGTCTGCGGCTCGAGCGTGGTGCTCATGCGCTCTCCTCCTCCCTGTCGGCGTCGTCCAAGGCGGCGTCGTCGTCGAAGGCGGTGCCCCTGTCGGAGGCCGCGTCGAAGGCGGTGCTCGTGTCGGAGGCCGCGTCGAAGCGGACCGGCGCCTCCCAGTCAGCGGGGACTGCTCGGCCGGAGTACTGCCTGGCTTCGGAGCTGCGCCCGTGGTCGGCGACCATGGGGTTGAGGGAGCCCTGCAGCGCGCCGTCGCGGCGCCTGATCGTGTCACGCATGCGGTCGAACCGGTCCGAACCGCGAAGCTCCTCGAACTGCTCGTGCAGGTTGAACACCAGCGTGGGCAGCGGCGTGCGGCGGGCGATCCTGGACGACTCGGGGTGCAGGCCCACGACGAAGAAGGCCGTCCCGCCGACGCTGAAGGCGAAGTGCGGGTTCGCGGGGTCGTCGGAGACCCGTGGGTCCCACGGCCGGCCGTCAGCCTCGTGCAACAGCTCGAGCTGGCGCCACAGAAGCGTCTCGAACTCGGACTCGTCCACCACGTCCGTGGCCCGGAAGACGGCGACCAGTGAGGCGAAGCCGGCCGAGCGGTCGGTCTCCTGCCCGAAGGAGGTCAGTGCCTCGCACGAGGGTTCGCGTGCTGGCGGCCGTGGCCAGCTCCTCGAGCACCACGACGTTCGCGCGGTCGCGGTTGAACACCGAGCGTGCCCCGAGGCACGGGTAGTCGGGGTGCAACACCATCGCCTCGAGACCGGCGACGATCTCCCCGGGACGGCTGGCGGCATCCTGGGCGTCAGCAAGGTGGTCGAGCAGCTCCGGCAGCTCCGGGACCTCGGGAAGCGGGCTGGCGCCACGGTCAGGACACGACCGCGTCGACGGCCTTCTTGAGGGCGCTCGGCTGGGCGGGGGACCTGCGGGGCCCGCTCCTTGGCGGCCAGCAGCTGCTCCCCGAGCTCGCGAAGCTGTGTGCGGCTCAACCCGTCACGCACCTTGGGGAACCAGTCCTGCTCCTCCTCGTCCATGTGGTGGCGGACGTTCTCGATGAGCACGGTGGTCTTGGCCTCGAACCGCTCGTCCCCGGGCTTGAGCGCCGCGAGCTCCATCACCAGGACGTCTGCGACATGGTGCTCCTCGTAGGACTCCAGCACGTCATCCTCGAGGTCGGGCAGCAGCCGCCGCACCTCCGGGTACATGACCTCGTTCTCGATGTAGGTGTGGACGGTGAGGAGCTCGATGACCTTCTTCACGATCGTCCCCTTGCGGGACTTCGTGGTGCTCGGCTTCTCGAACTCGCGGAAGAGGGCGCGGACCTGCTTGTGGTCGTCGCGGAGGATGACGATGGCGTCGTTGGACATGGCTACTCCTGGAGCTGGGAACCCGGGTGCAGGGTCTGTCGCATCCCGGGTCCTGCGTGTCTACCCTTTGTGCCACCTGCGCAAACCCTCTCCGTGCCGCGCGTGGCCGAGGCTCCTGACCGTGCGTGGCGGAGGGTCCTGACCGTGCGTGCGGGCTCGCTTCGCGGGCTGGACAGCTCGCTCCGCCACGTCGGTCCCCCAGGGGCGCCCATGTTGCACCCAGTCGACGTGGGTGGTTGTGTGGGAGGCGACAACACGTGGTCCAGCAGCGGTGCCACCGATCTCCACGAGAGACGGGACCACCATGCGCACGACACCGCTCAGGACCTCAGGAACCGACCGAGATGGCCGCGATGCGGCCAGGTCCCGCACAGGGCTCGCGTCAGGTCGGCATGCTCGCGCCGATGCGTTGCTCGCCCGGGCGCTCGCCTCGAGCGACCACGACCGAGGCCGCGGCCTTGCGCGACGAGGTCGTCCTGCTCACCCTCGACCTGGCCGAGCAGGTCGCCCGCCGCTACGGCGGACGCGGCATCGAGCACGACGACCTCGTCCAGGTGGGCCGGATGGCGCTGGTGAAGGCGGCCCTCGGGTACCGCCCCGGGGTGGGCAGCAGCTTCGTCGCCTACGCGATGCCGACCGTCCTCGGCGAGGTGAAGCGGCACTTCCGCGACTGCGGCTGGTCCGTGCGGCCGCCGCGCAGGCTCCAGGAGGTGCGGGCGCTCATCCACGCCGAGGAGGAGCGGCTCACCCACACCCTGTTCCGCTCGCCCACCACGGACGAGGTGGCCGAGTCTCTCGGCCTGGACCGTGCCGAGGTGCGGCTGGCCCAGCAGTGTGGCACCGCCTACCGGGCCATCTCCCTCGACCTTCCCGACGACGGCGGCCGCTCGCTCGGTGAGGGGATGGCCGACGAGGCGGGCGACATCGAACGGATGCTCAGGGTGAGCTCCGTGCGCACGGTGCTGGCGGTGCTCACCGAGCGGGAGCAGCTGATCGTCCGCCTCCGCTTCGTGGAGGAGAAGACCCAGTCGGAGATCGGCAGGGTCCTCGGAGTGAGCCAGATGCAGGTGTCGAGACTCCTGACGGCGATCCTGGCCCGGCTGCGGCAGGGACTGGGCGACGCGGCGGTGGCAGCATGACCAGCTCGCACCTGCGCCCGGACGGCACAACCTTCCCGCCCGTGACCCCGGAGCCTCCCGACCCGCCGGGGTACGACGCCCCCGAGCTCGTCGAGAGTGGCGCCCCAGAGCCGTCCGACGAGCGGGCCGGCTCCGAGCCGTCCGACGAGCGGGCCGGCTCCGAGCCGTCCGACGAGCGGGCCGGCTCCGAGCCGCCGACGAGCGGGCCGGCTCCGAGCCATCCGACGGGGAAGCCGCCCCCGAGCCGCCCGACGGGGAAGCCGCCCCCACCGAACCGCCGGACTGACCGGTCACCTTTGACCCGGTCGACTGGGGAGTCGACTGCCCGCCTCAGGCCTTCGCCTCGTGTGCGGCTTCGCGGTCGATCACGAGAAGGTCCATCAAGGACGCCGCCACACCCACGAGTGCCAAGCCCATCACGCCCTTGGCGAGGAGGCCGACCTCCGCGTAGCCGCGGCCGAACCCGGCTGACATGAGGTACGACGCGTAGAGCGTCAGGGCGCTGACGGACATGATGATCCCGGGAATCCGAGGATGCACGCCGCATCGGGCGATCGAGACGCCCAGCAGCACCAGACCCAGGCACACCGAGTCCGGGGAGGAGACCAGCCCCTCGAGGACCGCAGCCACCCCCGCCCAGCCGACCCACGCTCCGGGCTGCAGGCCCTGGGCGAGCTGGTAGCCGAGTGCGGCGGTGCCGAGCAGGACGATGGTGGACACGTCGAGCGCCGCTCCTACCCCGGTGGGCAGTGTCACCTCACGGGCGCGGACGAACCAGTAGGCGAAGAACAGGACGCCGCCGACCGCGCCCAGACAGGGGGTCGCACTGCGTACGACCGCGACGACCCGATCCGTCTTCCCCATGGCCCGAAAGTACGACCGCCGTCTCGTCCCTGTCATCGTCCCATCTACGTAGTCGCGGGGGAGGATCCCGGGCGCTCGCCAGCCCCTCGGGGCGTCATGGCTCCCGGCTGGAGCCCTGCGGTAGCCTTGGGCGCATGGCACGGTCGCTGCTTCTTCCTGAGCCGCGCTGACGATCCGGACCACCGGTCCACGTCACCGCGGCGAACCCCTCCTGCGCGAGGGGTTCTTCTGTGTAAGGGCCCAGTTGTGTCACGGGTCCAGGGGATGGCACCGACGATCAGACACGAGGATGAGATGAGCGAGACGCCGCACCGCTACACCGCCGAGCTGGCCCAGCAGATCGAGCTGGCCTGGCAGGACCGCTGGCAGGAGGAGGGCACCTTCCACGCGCCCAACCCCGCCGGTCCGTGGGCCGAGCCCGAGAAGGTCGCCGGTCGCGAGAAGCTGCTCGTCCTCGACATGTTCCCCTACCCCAGCGGTGCCGGCCTGCACGTCGGGCACCCGCTGGGCTACATCGCGACCGACGTCTTCGCGCGCTACCACCGGATGACTGGCAAGAACGTCCTGCACTGCCTGGGTTACGACGCCTTCGGGCTGCCGGCGGAGCAGTACGCCGTCCAGACCGGCCAGCACCCGCGGAAGACGACCGAGGAGAACATGGTCGTCATGAAGCGCCAGCTGCGCAGGCTGGGGCTGGGTCACGACGACCGTCGCACCATCGCCACGATCGACCCGGGCTACTACAAGTGGACGCAGTGGATCTTCACCCAGATCTACGACTCCTGGTACGACCCGGAAGCCGTGCGGCCCGATGGCGGGACAGGCCGTGCCCGGCCCATCGCCGAGCTGATCGCGCAGTTCGACTCCGGCGCGCGACCGACTCCCAACGGCCGCGTCTGGGCCGCCCTGTCGGCGGTCGAGCGGGCCGCGATCCTCGACACGTTCCGGCTGGCCTACACCTCCGAGGCTCCCGTCAACTGGGCCCCCGGCCTGGGCACGGTGCTGTCCAACGAGGAGGTCACCAACGACGGCCGTTCCGAGCGTGGCAACTTCCCGGTCTACAAGACCAACCTGCGCCAGTGGATGATGCGGATCACCGCGTATGCCGACCGGCTGGCCGACGACCTCGACCGCGTCGACTGGCCGGAGAAGGTCAAGGCCATGCAGCGCAACTGGATCGGGCGCAGCCAGGGAGCGCGCGTCGCGTTCCCCGTCGTCGGCCAGGACGCCTCGATCGAGGTGTTCACGACCCGCCCGGACACGCTGTTCGGCGCGACCTTCATGGTGCTGGCACCCGAGCACCCGTTGGTGGACGTCATCGTCTCGCAGGGCGACTGGCCGGCCGACACCAACCCGGTGTGGACGGGTGGCGAGGCCACGCCGGCAGCCGCCGTCGCGGCATACCGGCTGGCGGCGTCGCGCAAGAGCGAGGTGGAGCGGCAGACCGAGGGCAAGGACAAGACCGGTGTGTTCACCGGCGCCCTGCCACGAATCCCGTGAACGGACAACAGATCCCGGTGTTCATCGCCGACTACGTCCTGATGGGCTACGGCACCGGGCGCGATCATGGCCGTGCCGGGGCAGGATGCCCGCGACTGGGAGTTCGCCGAGCAGTTCGCCCTGCCGATCGTGCGCACGGTGCAGCCGACCGAGGGCCACCCCGACGACGAGCCGTTCACCGGCGAGGGACCGGCGGTCAACTCCGCCAACGACGAGATCTCGCTGGACGGGCTGGGCGTCGCCGAGGCCAAGGCCAGGATCATCGACTGGCTGGCCGACAAGGGATTCGGCCAGCCGACGGTCAGCTACAAGCTGCGCGACTGGCTGTTCAGCCGGCAGCGCTACTGGGGCGAGCCGTTCCCGATCGTGTTCGACGAGGACGGTGTCAGCCACGCCGTGCCCGACTCGATGCTGCCGGTCGAGCTGCCCGACGTCCCTGACTACTCTCCCAAGACCTTCGAGCCCGAGGACGCCAGCAGCCAGCCCGAGCCGCCGCTGGGCCGGGTCGAGGAGTGGGTCAACGTCGAGCTCGACCTGGGCGACGGTCGTGGCGTGCGGAAGTACCGCCGTGAGACCAACACGATGCCCAACTGGGCCGGATCCTGTTGGTACTACCTGCGTTACCTGGACCCCGCCAACGACGAGGCGTTCGTCGACCCGGAGAACGAGGCCTACTGGATGGGTCCGCAGGCGACGCCCGTCGCGCGGTGCTCCCGAGGGCGTCGTCGACCCCGGCGGCGTGGACCTCTACATCGGCGGTGTCGAACATGCGGTGCTGCACCTGCTCTACGCCCGGTTCTGGCACAAGGTGCTGCACGACCTGGGACACCTGAGCAGCGACGAGCCGTTCCGCAAGTACTTCTCGCAGGGCTACATCCAGGCGGCCGCCTACCGTGACCACCGCGGACAGCCGGTCGAGGCGGCCGAGGTCGTCGAGCGCGCGGACGCCGAGACGGGCGAGTCGACCTACACCGTGGAACGGCCAGCCGGTCACGCGCGAGTTCGGCAAGATCGGCAAGTCGCTGAAGAACGTGGTCAGCCCGGACGAGATGTTCGAGCAGTACGGCGCCGACACCCTGCGTGTGTACGAGATGTCGATGGGCCCACTGGAGCAGAGCAAGCCGTGGGAGACCCGTGCAGTGGTCGGTGCGCAGCGGTTCCTGCAGCGCCTGTGGCGCAACGTGATCGACGAGGAGACCGGTGCGGTGCGGGTGGTCGACGCCCCGATGGACGACGCGACGACCAGGGCGTTGCACAAGACCATCGACGCGGTGTCCAAGGACTTCCCGACGCTGGGCTTCAACACCGCGATCGCCCGGCTGATCGAGCTCAACAACGTGCTGACCAAGCTGGATGCCGTCCCTCGTGAGGCGGCCGAGCAGCTCGTCGTCATGGTCGCTCCACTGGCCCCGCACATCGCCGAGGAGCTGTGGCAGCGTCTGGGTCACCCGGAGTCGATCACCTTCGAGGCGTTCCCGGCAGGCCGATCCCGCCCTGTTGGTCGACGACTCCGTCACCTGCGTGGTGCAGATCAAGGGCAAGGTCCGCGACCGGTTGGAGGTGCCGGCCGACATCAGCGAGGACGCCCTGCGCGAGCAGGTCCTGGCGCTGCCCAAGGTCATCGCTGCGACCGAGGGGGGCATCCGCACCGTCATCGTCCGGGCCCCGAAGCTCGTCAACGTCGTCCCGCTCTGACGCGCACCGACAACCCCCGACCCGACACCCCCTGCCCCAGCTTTATCGGGTCTAGGGGGAAGGTTGACCTTCACACCGGAACCGTTCCGGTGTGAAGGTCAACCTTCCGGGGTGAAGCCAACCTCGTCCGGCGAGGTGCGACCCTCACGGGAGCTGCCGCACCGATAGCCTGCGCAGGTGAGCGTCGCGATCGTCACCGACTCCACGGCATACCTGCCGGGACCGGCCCTCGACGCGCACTCGATCCAGGTCGTACCACTGCACGTCATCGTCGGCGGCACCGAGTTCAGCGAGGGCGTGGACATCACGACGGCCGAGGTCGCCGCCGCGTTGCGGTCCTTCAAGCCGGTCTCGACGTCGCGCCCGTCGCCGCAGTCCTTCCTCGACGCCTACGAGAAGGCTGCGGCCGACGGCGCCGACGGCATCGTGTCGGTCCACATCTCCGCCGACATGTCCTCGACCATCGAGTCGGCGCACCTCGCGGCACAGCAGTCGCCGGTCCCCGTGCGAGTCGTGGACTCGCGCTCCCTCGGCATGGCGATGGGGTATGCCGTCGTGTCGGCCGCCGAGCTCGCCGAACAGGGTGGGTCGCTGGACGACGTCGTAGCCCAGGCGCGTTCGCGCGCCGAAGCGTCGACCGTGGTGTTCTACGTCGACACGCTGGAACACCTGCGCCGCGGTGGCCGGATCGGGTCGGCGTCGGCCTTCCTCGGGTCGGCCCTGGCGATCAAGCCGATCCTCGGTCTCGTCGACGGGCACATCCGGCCGCTCGAGAAGGTGCGGACCTCCGCGCGCGCCCTCTCGCGGCTCGAGGAGCTGGCCGTGTCGGCAGCGGAGGCGGCCGCGTCTCCGGTCGACATCGCGGTGCACCACCTCGACTCGCAGAGCCGCGCGGACGACCTGGCCGCGCGCCTGCGCGAACGCGTCGGCAGTGCCGACGCGGAGAGTGCGGTCGAGGTGGTCGAGCTCGGTGCGGTCGTCGGCGCGCACGTGGGCCCGGGGACCATAGCCGTTGCCGTGTCGCCCCGGCCCGGCCCATGACCGCTTTCGGCGGCGTGTCGGTGGGGGAGACGGTCGAGGCGGTGCTCGCGGCAGTCGCGGCGTTCCTGATCGGCGCGGTGAACCCCGCCACGATCCTCGCGCGGATCCTCGGCAAGGACCTGAAGCACGCCGGGTCCGGCAACCCCGGCGCCACCAACGCCGGACGGGTGCTCGGCGCCCGGTGGGGTGTCGTCGTCGGGGTCCTCGACGTCCTCAAGGGACTGGTGCCGGTGCTCGTGGCGCAGCACTTCCTCGGGACGTTCCCCGCGCTGTGCGTCGGCCTGGCGGTGGTCCTCGGCCACATCTGGTCTCCGTTCCTGAGGGGTCAGGGCGGCAAGGGTGTCGCGACCTCCCTCGGCGCGATCCTGGCGGTGCAGCCGTGGTTCGGGCTGGGGATGGTCGTCGTCTTCGGCCTGCTGGTCTGGCGGATGCGCTGGGTTGCGGGAGCCTCCGTGTCCGCCTGCCTCCTGCTGCTCGTGCTGGGGCTGCTGACCTGGCTGGGCGTGGTCCCGTTCGGGTCATCGGCAACAGGGGTCTGGTGCGTGCTGCTGGCCCTGGTGGTCATCTACCGGCACCGTCGCAACATCGAGCTGTGGATCTCGGCCCGACGGGACGCCTCGTCCACAGGCTGAGCGCCGGTCGCCGCCTTGTCCACAGGTCTGCGGCTGCCGCCTGTCGGCCGCCGGATCGGCTTCCTAGCGTGCGGGTATGCCGTCCCGTCGCCGACCGTCCCGAGTCCTCAGCCCGCGCGCGGGCACTGCTGGAGTCCGCTGACCGCGCGGGCGGTGTCGGGGGTCCTCGCCCGCGCTCCGACGTGGTCCCCTGGCTCCCGGACCGCGGATGGATCGAGACCGGCGTGCTCCCGGCGCCGCCAGCGCGGGTGCAGCCGCGGAAGCGCCCGCGGGCGCTGGCCACGGGCCCTCGGGCGCGGGACACCGGCGCGCGGGAGCGGGCCGGGCTGGAGGAGCGACCCGTGTCCGGCCGTGACGGCCGCCGTGACGCCGGCGCTGACGCCGGCGCTGACGCCGGCCGTGACGCCGGCCGTGACGCCGGCCCTGACACTGGCCCGGTCGCCGCGCGACGGCCGGGGCGGCACCGGCGTCCGATGCCGCCCGGTCCGCGGTTGCTCGTGGTGCCGGCGTCGCTTCGTGGTGCGCGGTTGAGCGGGCCGCGTGCGGCGGCTGCCGGCTTGCTGCTCGTCGTGCTCGTCGCTGCGGTCGGTTTCGGGGTCAGGGTGGCGTGGGCCAAGGCCGCCAGCACGCCCCAGGTGGTGTCGCCGTCGCAGTCCGGGTCGGCCCTGGCCAGCCGCGGCCAGGCCGGCAGTGCCTTCGCCACGTCGACCACCGCAGCCGGTGGTGGTGGTCCGCCGGGCGGCACCGTGACCGTGCACGTCGTCGGCCAGGTCCAGCGGCCGGGAGTGTTCACCATGCCTGCCGGGTCACGAGTGTCCGATGCCGTGACCCGGGCCGGGGTCCGTCAGGGTGCCGACCTTGCGGCGATCAACCTCGCGAGGCCGCTGGTCGACGGGGAGCAGATCCACGTGCCCAAGCCCGGGGAGGTCGTCGCCGGGCCGGCTCCAGGAGGGGTGCCTGGTCCGACCTCTGCCGGTGGCGGTGCCGTCGGATCCGGTGACGGCGCCGCACCGGTCAACCTCAACACCGCGACCGCTGCCCAGCTCGAGGAGCTGCCGGGTGTCGGACCCGTCCTGGCCCAGCGGATCGTCGACTGGCGCACCGAACACGGTCGCTTCGCCTCGGCAGACGAGCTGGGCGAGGTGAGTGGGATCGGGGAGAAGATCTTCGCTGCCCTGCAGCCCAAGGTGACGGTGTGAGCGCGGAAACCGTTGCAGGGCAGCGAGGTGCGGTCCTGCCACGCCTGCTCGACCTGCGCCTGCTCGTTCCCGCGATGACCGCGTGGGCGGGAAGCGCCGCCACCCTCGGGGTCCGCCCCGTGCTGCTGGCCGTCGCGGCGGCGGGGTGCGCACTCGCAGCCGGCCTCGTCCTGTGGGGAAGGCGACTGCGGTGGGGGAGGCGACGCCCCGGCGTAGGACGACCCCCAGGGCGTGGGGCGGGGGGAGACCCACCCCGCGGTGGGCCGGCCGCCCTCACTGCGCTGGTCCTGGCCGCCACGGCGCTGGTCCTGGCCTCGACGGCGGGTCACACGGCGGCACGCGAGGCAGGTCCGGTCCGCGCCCTGGCCACCGAGCGCGCCATGGTCACCGTGACCGGCGTCGTCACCAAGGACCCGGTGGTCGTGGGAGGAGCCCGGCCGGACGGGCCCCTGGTGCGGTTCACGCTCCGGCTGCAGGAGGTCACGGGTCGAGGCCGGACCGCCAGGGTGTCGACACCGGTCCTGATCGTCGCCGACCAGGCCTGGGAGCACGTGCGCTGGCACGAGCGGCTGCGGATCCGGGGGACCCTGGTCTCGAGCGAGCCCGGCGACGACGTGGTGGCGGTGTTGCGTCCCAGAGGTGCGCCGCACTCCCTGGGTCCTCCCGGACCGGTGGCGCGCGGTGCCGAGCATCTGCGTTCGGGTCTGCGAGAGGCCGCGGCGCCACTGCCGGCGGATGCCCGCGGCCTGCTCCCTGCCCTGGTCATCGGTGACACCAGCCGGACGCCGCAGGACCTCACCGACGCCATGCTGGCGACCGGGATGACCCACCTGTCCGCAGTCTCGGGCAGCAACGTGGCCATCGTCCTGGCGTTCGCGCTGGGCGGCGCCTCCCTCGCCGGCGTCCGCCGCCGTTGGAGACCCGTGGTGGCCGTCGCGGTGCTCGCCGGGTTCGTCGTCCTGGCGAGGCCGGAGCCCAGTGTCGTCCGAGCGGCCACGATGGGCACGATCGGCTTGATCGGGCTGAGCAGGTCGCGGCGAGCGGCCGGCATCCCCGTCCTGTCGGCTGCCGTGGTGGTCCTGCTGGTCGTCGACCCGTGGCTGAGCCGCTCCTACGGCTTCGCCCTGTCGACGCTGGCCACCCTGGGGCTGCTCCTCTTCACCCGCAGCTGGGGCGAGGCGATCGGCCGGCGGCTCCCGGGCAGGATCAGGTCGTGGGGGCCGGCCCTCGCCATCCCCGTCGCGGCGCAGGCGATGTGCGCGCCTGTCGTGGTCCTGCTGCAGGGGTCCGTGTCGGTGGTCGGGGTGCTGGCCAACCTCCTCGCCGCGCCCCTCGTCGCCCCAGCCACGGTCACCGGCGTCGGCGCAGCCACCCTGGCGACCATCTGGCCGCTCGGGGCCAGGCTGTTGTGCTGGCTGGGAGCTCTGCCGACCCTCGGGATCGCCTGGGTCGCACGCACCTGCGCCACCATCCCGGGTGGGACCCTCCCGTGGCCGGATGGCGCGCCGGGCGCGGTGCTGCTGACCGTCCTGACGGTCTTCGTGCTCCTCAGCGGCCGGTGGTGGGTGCACCGCGCCCGGCTCCACCCGGTGGTCGCGTCGGGCACGTGCCTGCTGCTCCTGGCCGCGGGCGCGCCGACCTCCGCGGCCACCTGGCCGCCGTCTGGCTGGCGTTTCGTGGCGTGCGACGTGGGCCAGGGTGACGGGCTCGTGCTGGCGACCACGCCCGGGCACGCGGTGCTGGTGGACGCCGGCCCGGATCCTGCTGCCATCAACGCCTGCCTTCGCCGGTTGCGGGTCCACGTCCTCGATTCGGTTGTCCTCACGCATTTCCACGCCGACCACGTCGACGGACTCCCGGGCGCCCTGGCCGGCCGCGAGGTGCGCGAGATCCTCGCCAGTCCGGTCCGAGAACCTCCGTACCAGTGGACGGAGGTGCAGGCATGGGCCGGGGCGCGCGGCATAGCCATCCACGACCTGGCTGCCGGTGACCACCTGGCCTGGACCGGTGTCACCGCCGACGTGTGGTGGCCGGTCCGGCGGATCGCGTCGGGGTCCGTGCCCAACAACGCGAGCGTCGTGCTCGCCGTGCGTTCCGGTCCGCTCGACCTGTTGCTGCTCGGTGACGTGGAGCGGGAGGCGGCGCATGCCCTGCTGCTCGAGCTTCGGCGCAACCCCACCATGTCCGCCCAGGCGTCCGGCTTCGACGTGGTGAAGGTGGCTCATCACGGTTCGGGGAACCTCGACGAGGACCTCATGGAGCTGGTCCGCGCCCCGGCTGCGGTCATCTCGGTGGGCAAGGACAACGACTACGGTCACCCGTCACCCAAGGCGCTGGATGTGCTGCGCCGCAACGAGTATGCCGTCTACCGCACCGACCAGCGCGGTGACGTCGCCGTCGTCGTGAGGGGCAAGCAGGTCGCGCTCACCTGGAGGCGACGGTGAAGGTTGGAGGGTCGGGATGCTGGCGTCGAACCAAGGGGGTGGCGCTGGCGTCGGACCCAGGTGCTGGCGCTGGGCGCCGGTCCTCAGGTGCTGGCGAGGACTCGCGGCTTGGCCTTGGCGGCCTCCACGAGGGCGTCGATGGTGGCCTGGACGGCGGGCACGCGTTGCAGGTCGGTCGTGGTCACGATGCTGACCGAGCGCCGCGATGCAGGGTTGATCGGGAGCGTGACCACGTCGTGGTGGTGGGCCGTCCGCAGGATGAGGTCGGGGATCAGGGCCACCCCCAGGCCCTCGGCGACGAGCCCGAGGACGGCCACGTAGTCCTCCGTCTCGAACCCGACGTTCGGAGTGAATCCCGCGTTCGCGCACATCTGCAGCAGGTGACCACGGCAGCGCGGGCACCCGGCGATCCAGTTCTCCTGCGCCAGGGCCGACAGCTCCACCATGTCGGCGGTGGCGAGCGGGTGGTCGTGCGGGAGCGCGAGCCGGACCTCGTCGTCGAGGAGCTTGCGGGTGACGAAGAGGTCCATGTCCTCCTCGCCACGTCCGACATCGGTGCCCTCGTAGGCAAAGGCCACCGCGAGGTCGCACTCGCCGGCCTTGAGCGCGGCCAGCGACTCGGGGGGCTCGGCCTCGGTGAACGTCACCTGGACGTCGGGGAACCGCTGCTTGACCAGGGCCAGCGCCCGCGGGACGAGAGTGGCCGAGCTGGACGGGAAGGCCATCAGCCGTACGCGTCCGGCGCGCAGCCCAGCGATGGCGGCGACCTCCTCCTCGGCGGCATCGAGGGCGGCGAGGACGGCGACGGCGTGACGGGCGAGGACCTGACCGGCTTCGGTGAGACGCACGTTGCGCCCTATCCGTTCGACGAGGACGGTGCCGGTGCGCTGCTCAAGACGGCGGACCATCTGCGAGATCGCAGGCTGGGAGTAGCCGAGCGCCAGGGCAGCGCCGGTGAAGCTGCCCTCGTCGGCGATGGCCTTCATGACACGGAGACCTGCGGCGTCGATCATGTCCCAAGCATAACGGCTCGTTATCCAGATCGTAAGTTGATGAGTGCGTCGTGATGGATGGGAGCGTGGGCAGACCATGGCCGACTCGTCCGGAAGCCGCTCGACGAGCGGGTGTCGGCAGCCTCTGCTTACATCGCATCCACCATGAAGCCAGACCAGAGCGCGACCTCGCACGCCACCGAGGACGAGCCGGCCCGGTCGGGCGCGACGCGGCACGGCATGGCCCTGTGCCTGTCGGGCGGAGGCTACCGCGCAGCCCTGTTCCACCTCGGGGCCGTCCGCCGCCTCAACGAGCTCGGGGTGCTCGCCCGGCTGTCCACGGTCAGTGGTGTCTCCGGTGGCTCGATCGTCGCCAACCTGCTCGCCGACCCGCGGCTGGAATTCCCGGCGGACGGTGGGGTGGTCGGCGGCTTCGAGGAACACGTCGCCGCACCGCTCCAGCGACTCACCTCCCGCAACGTCCGCACGCCCGCGCTCCTGGCCAAGGCCAGGCCATGGAAGTGGCGGGCCCACGACGCCGCCATCCGGGCGCTGGCTGACGAGTTCGCCCAGACCGTGCCCTGGTGGTCGAAACCGTTGCGGGACAACGCCGTCGCCGGACCAGCCGTCATCACCGGCGCCACCGAGGTCGGCTACGGCGTCGACTGGGTCTTCGAGGACCCGACCGCGCACCGCCCCCACGGGCGGGTGGGCGACTACCGGCTCGGGTATGCCGCGCCGCCGGCCGACCTGCGGATCGCCGACATCGTGGCCGCCTCCTGCGCTTTCCCGCCGTTCTTCGCCCCGATGGTGTTCGACGGCGTGGCGATGCACCTGACCGGTGGGCACAAGGGCCTGGAGTCCGACGAGGAGCGCGCCTCGATTCTGCGGCACATCCGGCTGACCGACGGTGGGGTCTACGACAACCTGGGCCTCGAACCGGTCTGGAAGAGCCACGCCACGGTGCTGGTCAGTGATGGTGGTGGCGTCTTCCGGGCTCGCACCGAGCGCACCGTCGTCGGCCGCATGCTCCGCATCCTCGGCATCGCCACGAACGGCGGCCAGTCGGTGCGCAGCAGGTGGCTCCACGCAAGCTATGCCCGCGGCGTCCTCACCGGCACCTCGTGGGCGCTCGACACGGTTATCGAGGGCGGCTACCCGCGGGCGACAACCGAGCTGGTCAACGCGATCCGCACCGATCTCGACGCCTTCACGTCGGCCGAGCAGCACGTCCTCGAGCGACACGGCTACCTCGTCGCCGATGCCCAGCTCCGCGCCCACTGCCCGGAGCTCGTCACCCTGGACACCCCGGCGGCTCCACCGCATGACGAGGTCTGCCGACCCGTCGATCGCGAGCGCCGCACTCGCCGACTCCGCCACGCGACGACTCCTCGGCCGGACCTGACTCGACGTACCCTTGCCCGGTGACCCAGACCGCCACCACCGCCCCCGACACGGGCCAGCTGGCCGCGATCGCGGAGCTGCTGGCACGCGGCAACGCCCTGGTCCTCACCGGCGCGGGCATCTCCACCGACTCGGGCATCCCGGACTACCGGGGCCCCGACGGCACCCGACGGGTCACCCCCATGCAGTACTCCGAGTTCCTCGGCTCCTCCGAGGCGCGGCAGCGCTACTGGGCGCGCAGCTATGTCGGGTGGCAGCGGTTCAACCTGGCCCGGCCCAACGACGGCCACGCCGCGGTCGCCCGTCTCCAGTCCCGTGGTCTGGTCGGCCCGGTGATCACCCAGAACGTCGACGGCCTGCACCAGCGCGCCGGCACGACCGACGTCGAGGAGCTGCACGGGTCCCTGGCGCGGGTGGTCTGCCTGACCTGTGGCGACCGCACCTCGCGCTGGGACCTCGACGAACGGATGCGCGAGGCCAACCCGGGCTACACCGTCACCAGTGACGAGATCCGCCCCGACGGCGACATCGTGCTCAACGACCTGGACGTCGCCGGCTTCCGCACCCCGCTGTGCCTCGTCTGCGGCCACGACACCCTGAAGCCCGATGTCGTCTTCTTCGGCGAGTCGGTGCCGAAACCCTTGGTGGAGAAGTGTTTTCGTCTCACCGAAGCCGCGAGCTCCGCTCGTCGTCCTGGGCTCGAGCCTGAAGGTCATGAGCGGCTACCGCTTCGTCCGGAGGGCCGCCGCCCTCGGCATCCCGGTCGTGATCATCACCCGGGGTCCCACCCGCGGCGACGCCGAGGCGAGCCTGCAGCTCGACGCGCCACTGGCGCCGACGCTGGGCGCCCTGGTCGCCAGGCTGGCCGCCTAGCTCACCCCGTGGCTCACCCTGACTCACCCCCTGGCTCACCCCTGGTGCTGCACGCGCCTGACTACCCGGCGGTCCGCCTGGCCACCAGCACGACGTCGATGGCGTCACCGTGCTCCGTGGGTCGCAGGTACTCCTCGCACCGCTCGATGGCGAGGTCGCCGGCGGCCTCGCGGAGCTGCTCGGGGGAGTGCAGGAGGGCAGGGTCCGAGGGGCCGCCGACGCCCTCGGTGAGGTTGCGCACCCCGTGGCCGACGACGACCAGGGCCCCACCGGGCGCCAGCCAGCTCCGGGTGCGTGAGATCACGTCCGAGGGCAGGTGCAGGTAGGACACGAGAACGAGGTCGTAGAGGGTCTGCGCAGCGGGGTGCCACGACCGCGCGTCGGCCACCACCCAGTCCACCCGGATCCCGCGCGCCGACGCCTCCTTCTCGCCCTTGGCCAGCCCGACCGCCGAGAAGTCGACGGCAGTGACCCGCCATCCGAGCGAGGCGAGCCACACGCTGTGCCTGCCCTCGCCGGCGCCGAGGTCCAGTGCACGTCCGGGAGCCCACCCGCCGACGATCCGCTCGACCTCCGCGTTCGGCGTCGGGCTCCAGACGTGCGCCTGAGCGGCATAGCGCTCGTCCCACAGGGCCTGCCGGTCCGTGCCGGACCCGCGGTCGGGGTCGGGCAGGTCGGCCCCGCCGGCCGCGCCGCGCGGACCCTGCTCGTGCCTGTGCCCGTGCTCGTGCTCGTCGCTCATCCCCCTAGCATCGCGGATATGAGCACCAACGACTCGGGGAGCGAGCTCCCCAATCGTGGTCCGTGACGCGACGGCCGACGACCTGCCGGTCATGGCGGCGATCTACGACGACACGTGCGCACCTCGGTCGCGACGTTCGACACCGAGCCGCGCGGCGCGGCATACCTCGGGGAGAAGCTCGCCTCGACGAGCGCCGGCAACCTCGTGCTGGTCGCCGTCGAGCGCGGACAGGTGCGCGGCTACGCGTTCTCGGGCCCGTTCCGGCCGCGCCCGGCCTACGACGGCACCAAGGAGGTGTCGGTCTACCTCGATGCCACCGCGCGCGGGCGCGGCCTCGGACGCACGGTGTATGCCGCGTTGCTGGCCCGGTTGGACGCGGTCCCCGAGGTGCACACCCAGGTGGCGGTCATCGCCCTTCCCAACGACGCCAGCGTGGCGCTGCACGTGGCCCTGGGTTTCGAGCGGGTGGGCGTGCTGCGGGAGGTCGGCCACAAGTTCGGCCGGTTCGTCGACACGGCGTACTACCAGCGGTTGGGCTAGCTCAGGCCCAGGGCCGAGGCGACCTCGGGCCAGACCGCAGCCGCCAGGTGGGCGTGTCCGGTGGCCGACGGGTGCTGGAGGTCGACCCCGAAGTCCTTCAGGGTGTCCGTGACCCGCCCGGCCGCTCCACCGTCGGTGTGGCACTGGGGGATGCCCGCACAGGCTTTCGCGAGCTCCGCCTTGTAGGCGTTCACGAGCGAGGTGAAATGCGCGACCTCCTTGGTGTTGACGACACGGTTGGCGGAGAAGAAGTCGCACGGGCCGTCGCCGATGAGGTCCACCGGTGTCGTGGTCAGCGACGCGATGGACTTGGCGTAGCGCGCCGGCTCGCCGGCTCCACCCATGAGCACCACGGTCACCTTGGGTGACGCGGCGACGACCTGCTGGACGACCTGGCGCACGGTGGAGCGGAACTCGGGCAGGTGTTGCGGGTCTGTCCCGTCGCAGCGGATGTCGTTGTCGCCGATCTGCACCAGGGCGAGCCGGGGCGTCGGGACCACGCGAAGGGCGCTGTCCGCCTGGGAGGCCAGTGCGTCGGCCCCCACACCGTTGTCGGCCACGTTGACGACGTGATCAGCCGTCTCGGGCACCACGGCAGACAGTCGGCGGGTGATGCTGTCGACCTCGGGGTTGGTCCCCGTCGCCCAGGAGTTGGCGACGGCGTCCGTGCCGGGGGCGTCCGGGTCCGACTGGTAACCGGTCATGCCGGAGTCTCCGAGGGCGATGACACCCACCGGGTCCGCGGGGTCCGCCGAGGTGGCGGACGAGGCGGGCGCCCCGGCGGGGTCGGAGGCTCCTGAGCCGGGCTGCTGGCCAGGACCGTCGGTGCCGGCACACGAGGTCAGCACGATGGCGGTGGCGGCGACGACAACGGTCGCGACGACGGCGGAACACCTCATTGGACGCCCCAGACTCGACAAGCGGTGGGCCCTGCGCTTCGAGCGTAGGACGCTCGTCGCCGTCCCACCACCGACTTTCGTCGGAGCGGATCGATCCGACGTCGCCACTGGCGTTTCGCGTCACCTCTTGGCACTCTCGGAGGAACATCCATTCGCAGGCTGTGGAGGTTGGGAGATGGGAGCGACCGGAGCGGGGCCGTTCGAGAATGACGACGCGCTGGACTTCCTCGACGTGCTGGAGGAGGCCGAGCCCGACGAGCGGCGCGAGAAGGTCGAGTCGGCCCTGGGTCGGGTGATCCGGACGCGCGGCTACATCGAGGCGCCCACGATGTCCGAGGCGGTCGCCGCCGCCGTCGTCGTGGCAGCCAGCGACGACCCGGAATCCGTTGTCGGAGAACGCAATGTGCCCCGGTGGCTCGACGAGGACCCGCTCGATGTCGACGAGCGCCTCGAGGAGCTGGCCACCCGCGCGCTGCTCAGGGCGTTGCAGTCCGACGACAACGAGCTCTGGGAGCTGTGGGCCGACGGCGACGGCGGGGAACGCTTCGCCACCAGGCTGACCCACTACCTCGACGCCCTGGGTGAGTAGCCGCCCCCACACGCGTGTGCCGCGGCGCGCACGGAGGCGGCCGCGGCACACGGTGCCGGCATCTGAGGGTCGAGGTCAGACGCGGCGGAGCACCGCCGTGACCTTGCCGAGAATCGTGGCGTGGTCTCCGTCGATGGGGTCGAAGGACGGGTTGTGCGGCATCAGCCACACCTTGCCGTCCTTGCGCTTGAAGGTCTTCACGGTGGCCTCGTTGTCGAGCATCGCCGCGACGATGTCGCCGTTGTCGGCGGTGGGCTGCTGGCGCACGACCACCCAGTCGCCGTCGCAGATCGCGGCCTCGATCATCGAGTCGCCGACGACCTGGAGCAGGAACAGCTGGCCCTCGCCGACGATCTGGCGGGGGAGCGGGAAGACGTCCTCGACGGTCTCCTCGGCCAGGATCGGCACACCGGCGGCGATCCGTCCGAGCACCGGCACGTAGGTGGCCGCGGGACGCTGGTCGCCGGAGCCGGTCTCGTCATAGGTCGCGGTCTCGTCCTCGGCCGAGGCGCCCCCGCGGTAGCCCCGCATGTCAGCGGGGGAGTCGGGGGAGACGACCTCGATGGCGCGCGGCCGGTTGGGGTCGCGGCGCAGGAACCCCTTGCGCTCGAGGGTGGACAGCTGGTGGGCGACCGAGCTGGGGGAGGTCAGCCCGACGGCCTCGCCGATCTCGCGCAGGCTCGGGGGGTAGCCGCGTCGGTCGACCGAGTTGCGGATCACCTCCAGGACCCGCCGCTGCCGGACGGTGAGCCCGTCGCCGCGATCGCGGTCCGGCAGCTCCTTGACGTTGTCGTCACTCATGCCGCTTCCTCTCGGTTTCTGGGACTCCGGTGCAGGTCAGGTGCCGTATGCCGAGTGGTCCAGAAGGCGTTGTCAGTGGCCTCTGATGTGCTTGCGGCATGAACACAGCGTATGGCTTTCGAACGCCTGTGCCAAACATGTGTTCGACGCGTGTCTTGATTGGTTCGAACATGCGTGCTAGAAATCAGTCAGGCAGTTCTTCGCACACCCGTTCGAGGAAGGCCGCCGAGAGTGTCACGATGGAGGACCTGATGAGTGCAGCAGTCGCCTGGGACGTCGCCCCCGCACCGGTGCGTGTGCCCGTTCGCCCCGCTCGCCCGCGTCTGGTGTCGGTGCCCACCGGCGCCGAGGTCGTCCTCGCGCCGGCCGCGCCGATCCGACTGACCCGGGCCGGCCGGCTGGCCCTCACCCTGACCGTCGTCGTCGCAGCCGTCGGCCTGGCCATCGCCCTGTTCACCGGTGGCGCGTCCGCCACCGTAATCGACCACTCGACGACGGTGCAGCCGGGTCAGACGCTGTCCGAGATCGCCGTCCAGCAGCTGCCCCAGCTGTCGATGGCCGAGGGGGTCGCCCAGCTCCAGATCGCCAACGACCTGAGCGGCAGCGACGTCCACGCCGGTCAGTCCCTGCTCATCCCCGCCGTGGGGTGACGGTCGGGGTCACCGACGACGCAGCACGGGCGGCGGCGCTTGCAAGTGGGACCACCTGATCGCCCCGCGGTAGCCCCCGTTGGTGATGGCCGCCTGGTCGATGGTCATGGCACTGGTCGTACTGGTCGTGAGTCGCGCCCTGCCCAGCGTCACGACGTAGCGAGTCGCGCCAGGTGAGGTGACGAGGATGGTGCCGTCGGCCGGCTGGAACCTCAGGTGGTTGTACCGACCGCCCGAGCCGGCCCGGTCGATGGCCGTCTGGTCGACGGTGACGGTCTGCTTGCTGCCGCCGAAGGCGGCCCAGGTGGAGACGAAAACCGGTGCCCCGCCGACGATCCGGTAGGTCTCGCCGCGTTGAGCCCCCGTGAGGAAGGTGCCCTCCGCGGGCCGCGCCGGCAGGGTTGCCAGCGCTGTGCTCGACACGAGGTAGGTGGGCTTGGTGCCCCCGAAGGCGCTCCAGGTGGACACGAAGATGGGCGCCTTGCCCACGAGTCGGTACACCTCGCCCGTCTCACGAACCTTCACGAAGCTGCCCGACGGCGGCGGGAGGTAGGCCTGGTCCTTGAAGTGGATGAAGTTGCTGGGCCAGTTGCGGTCGCCCTTGGGGACACGCCAGCGCGACGAGTACCCGCTCCACGCCGAGTCCGAGATGACGATGTAGCCGCTGGTCACCTCTTCGACGTAACCCACGTGGCCTTGGCTCGGTGCGTAGGAGCTGCCGTAGTTCCACTGGGCGATCGACCCCACCTTGGGGGTGCTGTCCACCCGGTAGCCCTTCTTGCGCGCGTTGGCCGCCCAGCTCCCGCCACTGCCGAGGCCGCTGATCGTCGCAACACCGTTGCGTGACAGCCGGTATGCCGCGTAGTTGACGCAGTTGTTGCCGGTGGAGTTGACCGGGAAGCCCCACACGGACTTGCCGCTGTAACCGGAGAAGGAGACGCACGAGACGCTGTAGGCCTTGCACTCGCGGACCATCGTGTCGGCCTGGGCGGCACCTGCTGCCACGGCGAGCCCCGCGGTGGTCGCGAGGGCGAGGACGGCGAGGCGCGCCAGGGCGCGGTGGACGTGACGTCGCATGACTTCCCGGGGTTGGGGGATGACCGGGCGGCTAGCTGTTGGGGCGGGTCGAGGGGCGCCGGTCGTGGGGGCCTGGAAAGGGTGCCTCACCGCGGACCCACTTGTCCCAGTTCAGGTGGAAATCTCGCCGGTGTAGTTCTCCGGCTCGTGCTCAGCCCCGACGTGCGGGGTCGACCGAACGGCTGAGTCCGGGCGGGCGACCGTGGCCTCCGTCCTGACCGCAGGCCTCGGCAATACCATCGAGGGCGCCACGCTGCAGCCGTCGGTGAGACCGCCAGCCCGGAGGCCTTCTACGACAGGCTGGCCTCGAGCCTGCTCGCGAAGGTCACCGAGACCGAGCCTGGCGCAGGCCGGCTGCACGAGTTCCCGTGGCGGTGGTCGTCCATGACTCCACCAGCGGGACCGCCCGCGCCGTTGCCCCGCACCAGCTCTGACAACCCAGCTGCGACCAGCTCTGACAACCCAGGTACGAGAAGGACGAGTGAGGACCTCATGACCACCGGCCAAGACCTCAACGTGGCGATCGTGGGCTTCGGCCTGCGCGCCCAGCTCTGGCGACATGTGCACCGGCCCGGGCAGGGCTCGGTCGTCTCAGCGATCTGCGACCTGGCCGAGGAAGGGCGCGAGAAGGCTCGCACGACCGTTCCCGACGCGCTGGTGACCGACGAGCTCGGGGCGCTGATCGCCACACGGCCCGATGCCGTCCTGGTGCTGACCCCCGACAACCAGCACGCCCGGGTCGCGGGCCGGACCCTCGAGGCCGGCATCCCGACGTTCTGCGAGAAGCCGCTCGAGGTCACCCTGGAGGCCGCCGACGACCTGCTGGCAACGGCATACCGGACGGGGACCCGGCTGTACGTCGGGCACAACATGCGGCACATGCCGGTCGTGCGCCAGATGCGCGACCTGGTCGAGGCCGGCACGATCGGTGAGGTGAAGGCGGTCTGGTGCCGGCACTTCGTCGGGCACGGTGGCGACTTCTACTTCAAGGACTGGCACGCCGAGCGCAGCAAGGTCACCGGGCTACTGGTGCAGAAGGGGGCTCATGACCTGGACGTCATCCACTGGCTCGCGGGCGGCTACTCGCGGCGGGTGGCGGCGGTGGGCAGCCTGGCCGTCTACGGCGAGGTGACCGACCGTCGGGACAACAGCGACCGGCGGATGGGCGACTGGTTCAGCCTCGACAGCTGGCCGGGCGCCGAGCAGACCGAGCTCAACCCCGTCATCGACGTCGAGGACATCTCGATGATGCAGATGGTCCTGGACAACGGTGTCCTCGCGTCCTACCAGCAGTGCCACTTCACCCCGGACTACTGGCGCAACTACACCGTGATCGGCACCAAGGGGCGGATCGAGAACATCGGCGACACCCCCGGGGGAGTCATCAACGTCTGGACCTCCCGGCAGATGAGCGGTCCCGGTGATCCGGACGCGGTGCACCCCATCGAGGACGTCGACGGCGGGCACGGTGGCGCCGACCCCCGCCTGATCGCCGAGTTCCTGCGGTTCGCCGTCCACGGCGGCAGCACGGACACCTCACCCGTGGCCGCTCGAGAGGCCGTCGCAGCGGGTTTCGTGGCGACCGACTCGCTGCGCTCAGGGGGTGGCGCCCTGGAGGTGCCGCCGCTGGACCCCGAGCTGGTCGCCTACTTCGAGGCGGGCCAGCCCGCCCCCACGGGCCAGCCTGCCTCGGCGGGCCAGCCCGCCGACAGCGAGGTCGACGCGGACAGGCCCGCTGACAGTCGCCGCGCAGCCGTGACGGACGCGGCCCCGGCAGACGGGTGACGGAGCGGTCAGCGGTCGGCCCGGCGTGGGCGTCGGGACGGGTGTCCCAGCGCGCCACCCCAGAGGTGGGGCTTGCCCTCGTTCTCCACGAGCGACAGGTCGCGCTCGAGGAACCCGGCCAACCGCTCCGCAGCCTCCCGGACCTTCCCTCTCACGTCAGCCGTGACGGCCGGGGCGAGCCGCACCTCGACCTCCACGACGTCGGGTCGCACCGTCCGCTTCCACAGCCCGACGTTGGTGCCGTCGACGACGATGCAGGCCCAGAACGGGTCGGGATGTGCGGCGTACGGGTGGTCGGGCAGCGCCGGGAAGCTCACCTGCGGATAGCTCAGCACCACCTCGTCGTAGGTCGGGAAGAGGTATGCCGCGGGCGCGGCCGGGCTGCGCCGGTGCACCTGGGTGGGGTCGAACCAGTGTGGGATGCCGTCGACCTCCACCTCCTCCAGCACGTCTGCGAGCTGCGCCAGCGCGGCCGCGGTGTCGGCGACGGTCAGGGTGGCCCAACGGGTGAAGTCCTTGACCGACGCCGGCCCGTGACCGGTGAAGAACCGCCGCACCAGCTCGACCAGTGCCTCGTCGCGGGTGCGCTCCGGCGTGGGCGGGATGACCTCGTCGACCAGCGCGTAGGAGTGGTGGACACCTTTCATCGGGCCCGAGCACAGCAGCCCGCGCAGCTCCGCCACCAGCAGGAGGTGCCCGAGCTGCTGTCCCGGCTTGATGGGCGAGCCGTGGTCCGTGAAGGCCTCACCGAGCTCGGAGCGGGTGAGGAAGTGCTTGTCCTTCAGCAGGTCTGCCACCAGGTCGAGCCCGGCATCCACGCTCCGGGTGTCATCCAGACCCAGCTGCCGGTGCCGACCCGCCATGCTCGACAGCACGCGCGGCGACGTCAGGGCGAGGATCCACCGCAGGTCCTCCGGCGCGACGAAGTGCCAGGTCGGCCGCAGGATGTGGGTGCGCACGAAAGCGCCGGCGTCGAGCTCGTGCTGCACCGCGGCATACCTGGTCCTGCGTGAACGGATGCCCAGCGAGAAGAAGGCGTGGTCGCGCTCCTGGCTCTGCACGCAGGTGAGCAGCCGCACGGCCTCGCCCGCGGTCGGCAACGGGGCCGACGACAGTCGCTGGGTGGCCAGCCGCTGGGTGAGCACCTGGGTCCGGTCCATGCCGACATCCTCTCGAAGTCCACCGACAGGTGCGCCAGCGATGAGTTCGGTTGGCTTCCCGGGTCGGTACGACTGACAGCACCACGACCAGGAGGTAGAGATGAGCACGGTGGGCGCAAGCATCACGATGTCGGTGGACGGCTACATCACCGGTCCCGACGACGGCCCCGGCAAGGGCCTCGGAGAGGGCGGGGAGCGGCTGCACTACTGGGTCTTCGGCGGCCCGTGGTCCTACGACGCGGAGCCGAGCTTCGAAGCTGGGGCAGCCCTGGACGCCGTCGCGAAGGAGTGGATGGACGCTGCCTTCGCCAGGATGGGCGCCTCCGTCGCCGGCCGGTGGATGTACGAGGCCGCGGGCCACTGGGGCGACCAGAACCCTTGGGGCGTCCCGACATTCATCGTCACGCACCGGCCCGAGGAGCAGCCCGAGGGAGATGCCTTCGTGTTCGTCGACGGCGTGGCGGAGGCCATCGAACGGGCCAAGGACGCGGCGGGCGACAAGGACGTCGCGATCAGTGGTGGTGCCGACATCATCCGCCAGGCGCTCGCCGCGGGACTGGTCGACGAGCTCTCGATCATCGTGGCGCCGGTGATCCTGGGTGGGGGCAAGCGACTGTTCGAGGGGTTCGAGCAGGACGTCGAGCTCGAGCACGTGGGGGTGGCGCAGTCGCCCCTCGCGACGTTCATCGACTACCGGGTGGTGCGCTCGTGACCTCGCTACCGCGACTGCCCGCCGCCGCCGCCCGGGCCCTCGCTGCGGCCGGTCTCACCACCCTGGAGGACGTCGTCGACGCCGGACGCACCGCGGTCGCCGACCTGGACGGGATCGGCGCCCGAGCGCTGCTCGCCCTCGACGAGGCCGTGGTGCGGTCCGGGCTCTGCGCCGCCGAGCCCCAGCCGCTCGTGCTCGCCGGCTGACTGCGTCGCGCCGGCCGACTGCGGTGCGTCGGCCGCCGCCGCCCGCCGACGACGCCAGCGCATCCCGACCATTCCGCCCAGCGCCAGCACCAGGAGCCCCAGCAGCCCGCCCCCACCGACGCCGGTGGCCATGGACGATCGGTGCTCGGCCGAGTCGAAGGCGTCCGCCGCAGCCTCGGTGTCGCCCTTCTCGATCGCGGCCTTCCCCTTCGCGACCGCCGAGGCCGGGTCCACGAACACGCCGCCCAGCCGCGCCAGCGGGTTGGGGTGGGCGACGTCGTCGCGCAGGCTCGCGTAGGTCGCGGCCTGCGACGTGAACTCGGTGAGGCGCTGCTCCACGGTCCTGTAGTCCGCCGAGCCCTCGGCCTTCTCGTAGGCGGAGCGCAACGCCGTCACATCCAGCGTGTCTTTCGTGGCGGCCTGCTGCGCGGCGACCGCCTTGGCAGCCAGGTTCCGGCTGCGGGTGAGCTCCCGCTCGGCCACGGTGAAGCTCCAGTCGTACATTGCCGAACGCACACCACGCGGCAGCGACCAGGCGCCGTCGGCCTTGTCCTGCGCGGCATACGCGGTGCGTGCCTTGTCGCGTGCGGTGAGGGTCTTGGCGTCGTCGGCGTCCACGACCCAGGTGGTCATGACCTTCCGGGTGTCCTTGTTGCCGCCGACGATCTCGAACACGTCGTAGGCCTGCTGCCAGGTGGTGGCGTGGTTGGCCAGCGTGCGGTCGCCCTTCGCGTCGTAGGGGGAGCGCGACGAGGTCAGGGTGCGGAGCACGTCGGTCCTGGACTTCGGCGAGCTGCCCTCCACCAGGGCGTGCACGACCCTCCACGACGCCGGGTAGCCGAAGTCCTCCGCCGCGGTGGCCGTGCCACTGCCGTCGGGCCACTTGGACAGCGGGAAGGACCCCTTCTGGCCGGCGCTGACGCCGCGGTGCGGGGAGTCCTTACCCTTGAGCGTCGCCATCGTCCGGGTGGCGAGCTCCTGGGCCAGGCCCTCGGTGAGCCAGCGCTCGTCGAGGTGGTCGTAGTTGGCCCAGGCGTGTCCCAGCTCGTGGGTCAGCAGGGCGTGGTCGAGGGTCTCGGCGACGTCGATGGAGCCGCGCTCGTAGGCACCGTCCCAGCCGTAGACCTGACGGCTGTAGTCCTCGGTGATGGTGGTGTGGGGGTTTGGCCACGGCTGGCCGGTCAGCCGCTCCAGCTCGCGGATGGTCGTCGGGAGCTTGCCCGTGACGAAGGACGACCAGGTCGTGTCTCCCGGGAAGGCCACGACCGTGAAGGCCGACTTGCCGACCGCGACCTTCTTGGTGGCCACCTGGGAGGGGTCACGCAGCGCGAGCGACGTCCAGAGGCCCGCGCGACCTCCACCGGTGATGGTCGCGGTGCGGGTGTCACCGACGGTCTTCTCGCTGAAGTTCTCGGGGGTGGCGAGGGTCATCCAGCGGGGCGAGGAGACCTCGATCCTGGCCTGGCCGCTGTCGCCGGGGGAGTAGACGTCGATGGCGGCGAAGCCCGTGCCGACCCGCCCCGGCGCCTTCGCCCGCGGAGCGGCGCCCTTGACGGCATACGTCACCGTGATCGTGCGCGAGTGGCCGTAGCTCAGCGAGCTCGGGAAGTCGATGTCGGCGTAGTCGAACCCCCTGTGCCGCACCACTTTCACCGACAGCTTGGAGCCGGCGGAGGTGACCTTGAGGTTGGTGGCGGCGTTGGGGAGCCACAGCGCGTAGCCGGTGAAGACGAAGTAGCGGTTGCCCCGGGAGGGGGTCTGGTTGGTGACCGTGACGACGGTGGTCACGGTGACCGGCTGGCCCTTGTCCGACACGACGTAGCGGGCGCTGCCCTTCTCGCCGAGCCCGCCGTCGGCTGCCGCCGGCGTCACACCGACGACCGCTGCGACGCCCACCCCGACGACTGCGGCGGTGAGACAGGCCGTCAGCCTGCTGGTCGTGCCGCGGCACACGTCTCCTCGGACCGTTCCCCCCGATTTCATGCGCGAAAGTATGACCCAGATGCCCCATCCGGCGGCGGAGAACGCCGCCTTCCGTGGCCGACCTGCCTCCGGAGGCGGCCCGCCCGGACCGCGGGCCGCCTCCGGCTCGCTGCCGGGTCAGTCCACCTAGGAGGCCGACTCGCTGAGGTAGAAGTACGGGTCGAGGACGCGCACCTCCTGGATCGAGTCGACCGGCAGGCCGTTGGTCTCGGCGGCCGCCTTGATGGCGGTCTCGTCGGGGCCGTCGTAGATGCAGAACGTCTTCTCGCGGTCTGGGGTCACGTAGGAGTGCACCCACGTGACGTGGTGGGTGGCGTTGCCGTCGACGACCGCGAGGCACGCGGTGACACCGCTGGCGTTGGCGGGGATGGCGAGGCCGCCGGGGAAGGTCCGTTCGACGAGGTACCTGGGCATGACGTGCTCCTTCTGGGTGCGTGCTGGTTGGTGCCGAGCACGATAGGAGCGGATGGGTGGCCGGCTCGTCGGGAGGATTCCCCATGTTGCGTCGGGCGGTCCCTAGGCCGTGGGGGAGACGCCCAGCCGCAGCGCCTGGGCAGCCGCCTCGCCGCGCGTCGAGACGCCGAGCTTGTGCAGCACCGCCGAGACGTGGTGGCCGGCCGTCTTCTCGCTGATGAACAGCCGCTCCGCGATGGCGGCGTTCGTGCGGCCCTCGGCGAGGAGGGCGAGTACCTCCAGCTGGCGCGCGGTGAGCTGCCCGGGCGCCTCCCTCGTGGTCGCCCGTGGCCGTGGAGGTATGCCGGTCAGCCCGGCGGCGCGCATGCGTGACCTCAGCCGGTCGGCCGCGGGCGCGGCGCCGAGCCGGTCGAAGGTCGCCAGAGCCTCGCGTTGCGATGTCTCGTCGAGCTCGGCCAGGCACTCGGCCTGCTCGTACGGACAGCCCTGCACCTGCCACGCCGCGGCCGCGGCGGCATGGTCCCCGACGATCTGGAGCCGGTAGGGCTCGGCGCAGGTCTGCGGCGGTGGAGCCGGATCACCCGCCCGGTGCCGCCACCAAGCGAGCTCGCCGACCGCCCAGGCCACGCCGAGGCGCTCGGCCGTTACCAAGACGGGGCGCACGGTGGCGAGCACCTCGTCGTGCCGACCGGCGAGCCACTGCTTCTCCGCCCGGGCTGCCGCCACGGGCCACAGGCGTTGGAGGTCACCGGTCTGGTCGGCAAGGCCCGCGGCCTCGTCGAGGAGCTCGGCGTGGCCCGGCTCGCCGCGGCGCACGAGCACCCGGGCCTGCACGGTCAGGGCCGTGATGGCGATGATCGCTGTGGTTCCCCGCAGGACCAGGGCTTCGTCGGCCGCCTGCACCGCCTCGTCCCAGCGGCCGGTCTCGAAGAGCACCCGCGACAGCCAGGCCGACGCGTAGCCGACGCTGTCGTCGAGGTCCCGGGCCCGGGCGAACTCGATCGTCTCCCGCAGGTAGCGCTCCGACGCCGCATACTGGCGCACTTCGCCGAGCGCCGTGCCGATGTTGCTCAGGCCCAGGACGGCACCGACGTCGTCCCCTGCCGCGAGGGCGAGGTCGTGGCTGCGGCGCAGCTCCGCGATCCCGGCGCTGGGCTCCAGTCCGCCGACGATGATGGCGGCGCCGAGGGCGTTGAGGGCGCCGATGAGCGAGCGGGTCGCGCCGACGTCCTCGGCGAGCCCGATGGCTCGCCGTCCCCACTCGAGCGCCGCAGGTGTGTCCCTGGCGAGCATGGACAGCGAGGCCATGCGGGCGTACGCGAGGGCGAGCTCGGCGCCGGGCGGGTGGGTCTCCAACACCGCGACGGCGTCCTCGGCCAACCGGCGGGAGGTGCGGGTGTCGCCGGTGCCCCACACGGCGCGCGAGCACTCCGTAGTCGGGCTCGACGCCCGCGGCGGTGTACGGCTCGGTGGCCAGATCTGTTTGCGGCGGATCGAGAACCTGCTTGATCACCTCGCGTGGCGTGGTGAAGACGGCCGCCAACCGACGGAACCGTCCGGGTAGGCAACTCGGGCCGCCTCCGCTGCGCTGCACGCAGTCGCTGATCGAGTTCCACTCGGCCTGGGTCGGCGCGGGGATGTCCTGGGTCTGCGTGATCGATTGGCCGCCGGTCTCAAACGTCGCGGTGATCTCCGGGACTTTGCCCTTCTGGTGCACGGCCAGCAGTGTCAGGCCGCCTGCGACCTCGTCGACGCCGTCGAGGCGCGCGACCTTCGCGATCTCGCCCGACGGGAAAGTCAATTGCGTCGCCGGGAAGAACGGCCCGCGCTCGAACGTGGTTCCTGGCGTGCCGAGTTTGGAGAAGTCCGTCTGGAAGAGCGACTGGTCCTCCTCGATCATCGCGTCGACCTCCTCAGCCGGGATCCCGCCGAGCAGCGAGGGGGTCGCGCTCTGCCCCGCGCCCGCCACGGGCACGTCGACGGGTCGCGAGACCACCAGGTCGGTGCCAACCTTGCCGAGTGGGTCGAGGATGCGGGCCTGTGCCCTGTCGAGACCGGCAGACAGAGCGCTCACCACGACGACGAGGCTCACCCCGACGCCCAGACCAAGCACGGTGAGGATGGTCCGGCCGGCGCGTCGGCGCAGCTCGCGGTGGAGATAAGTCAAATAGAACAAGGAAGGTTGAATCCGTCTTTAAGATGTTCAGGGACGGTCCAGGCTAGTGGGCAAGGCCCGTCCGAACCGCAGGCGTGCCGCAGGTACCGTGCGGGCCGATGGAGACGCGATACCGCTGCCAGGCGTGCGGCAACCGCACCCGCTTCGATGTGACCTCCACCCGGCGCAGCCGGGCCTTCCACCACTTCGATCTCGCGGGCGACCTCCAGATCGAGGACGAGGAAATCCTGGAGGAATCCGTCGACCAGGTCTCGTGCCGCTGGTGCGGCACCGGCACCAGCATCGAAACCCTCGTCGACTAACCCGCGGCGGAATTCGCCCACACCCCTCAGGCACCATCCCTCCATGACTTCCCTGTCGATCAGCTGCAACGACTGCACGATGCAGAACAGCGACCACTGCCGGGATTGCGTCGTCACCTTCCTTTGCGACAGCGACGGCGCCGTTCCTGTGGCGATCGAGGAGCGCGAGGTGCGTGCGCTGCGGCTGCTGAGCGCCGGCGGCTGGTGCGGGAGCTCCGCCACCACCCCGACCCGACACGCACGCGTCCTCGCGATCAACTGAACCCACAACGCGCGGTGGTACGGTCCACGCACGTCCGACGCGCGGGCGAAATTGGGACAGGGACTCAATCACGTGCAGCGACTCCACGTCGTCGGGTTCACGACGGACCACGAGGCATTAATCCTCAGCGCCCGGCGGAACGCGAAATCGGGCGGGTACATGATCATCGCCGACGCCGATCTGGAAGAGGCGCTGGTCGATTGCCGGCGCCCGGGGCGGCGAGGACGAGGACGGGGCGCGCGCCCGCGACCCGAGAGCACGCTCAGCGTCCGCGAAATGCAGCAGCGCCTCCGCGCCGGCCAGACAATCACGGAGGTCGCCGACATCGCCGGTGTCGCCGAGGAGTGGATCGCCCGGTTCGCGGTGCCGATTCAGGCGGAGCAGGCGCTGATCATCCAGCGCGCCCTCGACCTGGTGGTCGTCAAGCAACGCGTCGGGCTCTCCTCTCAGCCCCTCGGCACCTCGGTGTGGTGGAACCTGCAGGACCGGGGGGCCAAGTTGAGCGAGGAGGCGTGGTCGGAGGGCTGGTCGGCGTTCCTCGTGCGCGACCAGGTGTGGGTCGTCCAGTTCGCCTACGAGTTCCGGAAGAAGAAGCAGGTCGCTGAGTGGGAGGTCGACCTCCGGACGTCGTCGCTCCACTCGCGCAACCGCCTGGCGACCGACCTCGGTTACGTCGAGCCCGGGCGCCGGCGGCGTGCTGGTCCGCCCAAGCCGATTCCTGGGGGTCTCGTCTCGCGGCCCGCGCCCGCTCCCGCGTCCGACCCCGCGGAAGCGCCCGAAGCGCCGTTGCCGGCGCGTCCCGCCACGAAGCGGCGGGCGGCCAAGCCGGCGAAGAGGAGTGCGAAGAAGGCACCGTCGAAGAAGGCGGCGCTCAAGAAGACCTCGGCCAAGCGGCCGGCGCCGCGCAAGAGCGCGTCGCGCAAGGGTGCGGCCAAGCGGACGCCCGCGAAGAAGACCGCGGTCAAACGCACGGCCACGCGGCGCTCGACCCCGCGCAAGGCGGCGACGAAGCGACCGGCGGCCAAGAAGGCTCGCCCAGCGGCGGCTTCTGCGCCCACCTTGGTCGCCAGCATCAGTACGGAGCGGCCGCGCGTGCTGATCGAGTCACCCGCGAACCGCCCGCGGCTCACGCCGGTCATCGCCGGGGCGGCCCACGCCGGCGGCGGAGGGAGTGCTCCTCTGATCACGCCGGCTCCGGCACCTGCGGTTGCTCGCCGCCGCCCGGTCGGCGACGACGGCCGCCCGGTCCGCCGGGCCGAACCGCTCGCGCTCGCTGACCTGGCTGTAACGCGACAGCCGGCGGGAAGCGATCCGGCGGGGTCGTAGGCTTTCGACTCCCATGCATGCTCTGGCCGACGCCGCCGTCGCGGCCGGCCTCGACGCCGGCCTCGTCGCCTGCGGCGTGGCATCCGCCGAACCGATGACGGACACGCGCGCCGTGCTCGAGGAGCGCAAGCGGGCCGGTCTGGCGGCGACGATGGAGTTCACATACCGGAACCCGGCGCGCTCGACCGATCCGGGCAGGATCGTCGCCGGGGCGCAGGCCCTCGTCGTCGGCGCGTGGCGGTACAGGACCGATTCGCCCTGCCGCCCGGGCGCGGCCGCCGGCCGGGTGGCGCGCTACGCGTGGCAGGACCACTACGCCGCGCTCGAAGGCGCCCTCGACGCCGCGGCCGAGGTGTTCCGCGCCGGCGGGTACACGGCGCGGGTCGTGGCCGACGACAACGCCCTTGTCGACCGAGCGGTCGCGCATCGCGCCGGGCTCGGATGGTTCGGCAAGAACGCGAACATTCTCGTGCCGGGCCACGGCTCGTGGGTCGTGCTCGGTGCGGTGGTCACGGACGCGCCGCTGCCGGTGAACGAGGTGCCGGTCGCCGACGGATGCGGACCGTGCCGGCGCTGCGTCGACGTGTGCCCGACGCAGGCGATCGTCGCGCCCGGAGTCGTCGACGCTCGGCGCTGTCTCGCTTGGATTGTCCAAGCCCCGGGCCCGATCCCGCTCGAGTTCCGTACCGTCCTCGGCGACCGCATCTACGGCTGCGACGACTGCCAGGAAGTCTGCCCCCCCAACCGCCACAAATCGGTAGGGGGCATCCGCCGCGGAAACCCGGGGAGGCATGCCCCCTACCGAGGTTCCGGCCGCGTGGGTGGACCTGCTGGAGATGCTTGCGGCCGACGACGCGGCACTCTTGGAGCGGCACGGGCGCTGGTACATCGCGGATCGTGATCCCCGCTACTTGCGACGCAACGCGCTGGTGGCGCTCGGCAATGTCGCCGACCCCGCGGACCTGCGTGTGCGCGCCGCGCTCGATGAGGTCGCGACCGGCGCCGACGCACTGCTCGCCGAGCACGCCACCTGGGCGCGGGCTCGCCTGAACGAGCGCGCCGCGGTCGCCCGGTGAAGCACCTGCTCGTCACCAACGATTTCCCGCCGAAGGTCGGCGGCATCCAGAACTACCTGTGGGAACTGTGGCGGAGGCTGCCGGCGGGGCAGGCGACCGTCCTGACGACCTCGCATCCCGACGCCGCGGCCTTTGACGCCGAGCAAGAGTTCGAGGTGAAGCGGGCGGGCCGCATGCTGCTGCCGAGCCCATCACTGGTCCGGCGCATCAAGGCCGAGGCGGCGGCGTCGGGAGCGGAGCTGGTGGTTCTCGATCCGGCCCTCCCGTTGGGCCTGCTCGCCGGCCAGCTCGGCTTGCCGTACGCGGTTGTCGTCCACGGCGCGGAGATCGCGGTGCCGCGCGGCTGCCCGGCGCGCGTGCGTCGGCTGCGAGATCCTGCGAGGCGCGCAAGCTCATCATCGCCGCGGGCGACTACGTCGCAAGCGAAGCGGCAGAGCTTGCGCCGCGCGTTCGTGTCGTGGCCGTCCCTCCCGGGGTCGACACGGAGCGATTTACGCCCGTGACCGCCGACCAGCGCGACGCGTGGCGGGTCCGGTGGGGGCTGCATCCCGAGGACGAGGCCGTGTTGCACCTCAGCCGCCTGGTGCCGCGCAAGGGCGCGGACGTGCTGATCAAGGCAGCCGCCGGTGTCGCGCGCCGCCGGCCGAACCTCGTGGTCCTCGTCGCCGGCACCGGGCGCGACCGGGCGCGGCTGAGCAAGCTTGCGACGCGGTTGCAGGCGCCGGTGCGCTTCCTCGGTCGAGTCGACGAGGACGACAAGCCCGGGCTCTACGCAGCCTGCGATGTGTTCTCGCATGTGTGCCGGAATCGGTGGTTCGGGCTCGAGCAGGAGGGTTTCGGGATCATCTTCCTCGAAGCCGCCGCGTGCGGCGTGGCGTCGATCGCGGGCGCGTCGGGCGGAGCGGGTGAGGCGGTGCTCGACGGCGAGACGGGGTTCGTGATCGACCCTCCGACAGACGTCGCGCGCCTCGCTCAGGCACTCGAGGCGCTGCTCGCCGATCGCACCAGGGCGGCCGCGTCGGGCGCGGCAGGCCGGGCGCGCGCCGTTGCCGAGTTCGACTACGACGTGCTCGCCCGCCGGCTCGCAGGCGCGCTCACATGACGAGCGATCGCCTAACCCGCGTGAGCGTTGTCGCGACTGCGCTCTTCGCGCTCACCGCGGTGCTGGGCATCGTGAGCTCACCGGCTCGGCCGTTGGCTGTCGTCGTTGCGCTCGCACTGTTCGTCGGCGGGACGATCGGCATGATCGCCGCGGTCGTCATCGGCGCCGGTCGCAGCCGTTCGGACAACGTCTCGATCGGCGGGCTGTTCTTCCTCGCCGGGACCGCACCCGCAGCGGTGCGCCGCACGCTGCTCGGCTGCTTCGCGGCACAGGTCGCCGTCGGGCTCGGCACCGCCGCGGCCCGGCCGTACTCGTCGGCCGCCTTTGGTGTGCTCGCTCCCGTCGCCGGTCTGGCGGCGTGCGGGCTCTGGGCGGCCCGGCACGGGGAGTTCGGGCCGCGAACATGACCTTCTACGCTCGCCTTCATGCGCCTCGCCTCCTGCTCGGCGGGATGATCTTCCCGGGCGTCATCGCGCTGCTGGACTGCTACAACCGCGAGCCGGAGGAGTTCGAGGGCGGGGCCGAGGACCGCGGCGCCTGGTTGAAGTGGCTGGTCGTCGCCATCGTCACTTCGCCCATCGGTGTCGGGTACGGCATCCTTCTCGGCTATCACTGGAATGTCGTGCGGCGCAGCGCCACCCTGGTGCCCGGCACGAGCAGCGACGACTGGAGCGAGCCCGACGGTGAGTGATCAGGCCACAGAGCGCATGACCATGGCGGCGTCGCCCCAACGCGTCTTCGACATTGTCACCGACTTCGACTCCTACCCCCTCTGGGCCGCCGACCTCAAGGAGGTCGTCGTCGAAGCGCGTGACAGCGAAGGGCGGGCCGTGCGCGTGCGGTTCCGCGCCGCGGCGTTCGGCCGCTCCACCACGTACACGCTCGCCTACAACTACGACGACGCGCCGAGCCGGCTGTCGTGGGTGCAGGCGCAGGGCGACATCACCGCCCGTGTCGACGGTACCTACGAGTTCACGCCGGTCGAGGGCGGCACGGAGGTCGCGTACCACCTCGAGGTCGATCTCAAGATGCCGTTGCCCGGCTTCATCAAGCAGCGGGCCGCGGCCCGCATCGTCGGCACCGCGCTGCGTCATCTGCGCGCGCACGCCGAGGCAACGTCCGCCGCTTCCTAGATGAGCCGGATACTTCTCTTCACGGGCAAAGGCGGCGTCGGCAAGACGACAGTCGCGGCCGCGACCGCGCTGGCGTGCGCTGATGCCGGCAAGCGCACGCTCGTCATGTCGACCGATCCGGCGCACTCGCTGGCGGACGCGTTGACGTGCACCTGGGTTCGCAGCCGACGCTGATCTCGGCCGGCCTGCACGGCATGCAGCTCGACGCTACGGAGCGATTGGAAGAGGCCTGGGGCGACATCCAGCGCTATGTCGCCGAGGTCCTCGACTGGGCAGGGGTCGACTCCATCGAGGCGGACGAGCTCTCGGTCATACCCGGGCTCGACGAGGTCTTCAGCCTGGCCGACATCAAGGACGCGGCCGCGTCGGGCCGCTACGACGTGATCGTGGTCGACTGCGGACCGACGGCCGAGACGATCCGGTTCCTCTCCCTGCCAGAGATCCTGTCCTGGTACATGCAGCGCGTGTTCCCGGTCGAGCGGCGCATCGTGAAAATGGTCCGACCGATCCTCAACCGCATCACGAACCTGCCAGTAGCGGGTGACGACGTGTTCGACGCCACCCGTCGCTTCCACGAGCGCCTCGACGGTGTCCGCGCGCTGCTGACCGACGGCGAACGCTCCACGGTCCGGTTGGTCGTGAACCCTGAGCGCATGGTGATCGCTGAAGCCCGCCGCACGGCCACCTACCTCAGCCTGTTCGGCTATCACGTGGATGCGGTGATCGCGAACCGGATCCTGCCGGACGCGATCACCGACCCCTGGTTTGCCGTGTGGAAGGCCACGCACGCCGAGCACCTCGAGGCCATCGAGGACGGGTTCGTGCCGCTCCCGGTCCTGCGCGCCGACCTGGCGGCGGAGGAGTTGGTCGGTCCCGACCACCTGCGTTGCTTCGCGGCAACGCTCTACGGCGAGCGCGCCGCCGACGGCGTCTTCCATCGCGGGCGCCCCCTCGAGGTCGAGCGAGACGGCGACGATGTCGTGCTGCGGTTGTGTCTGCCCTTTGCCGAGCGCGACGAGCTCGAGGTCGGACGCGGCGACGGCGAGCTGCTCGTGCGCGTCGGCGCGCACCGCCGGGCCGTCGTGCTCCCGGATTCGCTCAAGCGGCGCCCGGTCGGCAGTGCCACCCTCGACGGCGACGATCTGCTCGTGCGCTTCGGCCCCGCACCCGTGCGGGCCCTTTCCGGCGAGGCGGCGTCATGAGCGACGCAGTCGACCCGCGCATCACCGCCGCGATCGAGCATCTGCAGCGCGCCGCCCTCGAGTTGATCGCAGCGGCGCGCAACGCACTCGACGTCGCCGAGGATCTCACTCGCGATCCCGCGCCGCTCCAGTCCCTCCTCGAAGGCGTGCTCCTGTCGTTCACCGGGCCCGGCAGCGGTGGAGCGGCGGCGCCCGAGGACGACGCACGCCCGGCACCCGAGCCGCGCGGTGCAGCGCATCAAAGTCGATCGACCGCCGGCGACGTCTCTGGCCGCGCCGTCGGGGTCGACGTTGGGGGCACGAAGCTCCTTGCTGTCGCGATCGACAGCGCCGGCACGGTGGTCGCGGAGGAGCGTGTGCTGTCGCAACGCGATGCGAGTCAGCTCATCGACGGCATCGCCGCGGTTGCGGGCGCAGTGGGCCCGGTAGGCGGGTTGTGCGTCGGGTTGCCGGGCCTCGTCGAGGACGGTGTGCTGCGCTTCGCCGCCAACCTGCCGGGGATCGTCGAGTTGCCGGTGGCGGCGATGCTCGAGGAGCGCCTCGGTGTGCCGGTCGTGCTCGGCAACGACGCCACGCTCGCCGCGTGGGGTGAGCGCTCGGTCGGCGCAGCCGTCGGGGTCGACGATGCGTTGATGGTGACGCTCGGCACCGGGATCGGTGGCGGCCTGATCCTCGGGGGGCGGCTCTATACCGGCGGTCACGGCATGGCCGGCGAGATCGGCCACGTCCTGGTCGACCCCGCCGGGCCGCCGTGCCCGTGCGGCCAGAGCGGGTGTTGGGAGCGCTACGCGTCCGGCAGCGGCCTCGGCCGCCTCGGCGGGGTCGCAGCCGGTGAGGGCCGGGCGCCCGCGCTGCTCGCCGCTGCCGGCGGCGACGCCCTCGCGGTGCGCGGTGAGCACGTGGTGAGCGCGGCGGGGCGGGCGACGAGGGCGCGCTGGCGGTGGTCGACGAGTTGCCCGGTGGTGGCGATCGGGCTGGCGAACCTGGTGAACATCTTCGATCCGGTCCTGATCGTGCTCGGTGGTGGCCTGATCCAGGCCGACGACGTCCTCCTCGGGCCGATCCGGGCCCAGGTCATGGGCTACGTGGAGGCCGCGAACCACCGGCCAAGGGTGGAGATACGCCCGGCGCTACTGGGCGAGCGGGCCGGAGCCCTCGGCGCCGCTTTCTGGGCGAGGGAGAATTTCTTTTCCTGAGACCGCAAGACAAGCGCCGCTCGACCGTTATCTACCTAGAACGATCGCCGGGCCTCGGCACCCAGCCCCCAGGCCCGGCGATTCGTCCGTTCTGGGGGCGGTTTCCGATCGAACCGGTGCGCTCAGAACCCCATAAATGGGGTTCTGAGCGCACCGTTTGTCGGTTTCGGGCCTACCTTGGGCCGATGAAGGTCGGGATCACGCTTCCGCAGTTCTCCGCTGACGGCCCGTGCGCCTCGCGGCGGCCGGGCGGGCCGAAGCGGCCGGCCTCGACGGAATCTTCGTCTTCGATCACCTCTGGCCGATGGGCCGACCCGGTCAGCCCGCGCTGCACGGCATGACGCTCCTGGCCGCCTGCGCCGCCCGGACCGAGCGGATCGACGTCGGCACCCTCGTCGTGCGGGTCGGCCTGCTGCTGACGTCGTCGTCCAGCGGATGTTCGAGACCGTCGATCACCTCGTGCCCGGCCGGGTCATCGCCGGGATGGGCATCGGCGACGACAAGTCGGCAGCCGAGGACGAGGCGGCGGGCGTCGCCCGTGACACGCCCGAGCAGCGGTTCGCCCGCGCCGGCGCGCTCGCCGACCAGTTGCGTTCGTGTGGCATCACCACGTGGATCGTGGGTCGGTCCGCCCGTGCCCGCAAGACCGCGGCCGCACACGCCGACGCCGCCAACTTCTGGGGCTGCACCGTCGGCGAGTTCATCGAGGATGCCCCGGCGGCCGCGCCGCGGCGGTGACGTGGGGCCAACAGGTGCTGATCGGTCACGACAAGGGGGAGCTGGCCGAGCGCCTCGCATCGCACGGGGCGCGCGCGACGGTTTGCTGGCGGGGACCGTCGAGCAGATCGGCGACGACCTCATCGCGCTGCGAGAAGCCGGTGTCACGTACGCCGTGTCCGCGCCGATCGACGTGGGATCGGTGGACGTCGCCGAGCGTGTCGCCGCCGTCCGTGAATATGCGGGCGGGGTCCGCGAAACGCGCCGGTAACCTTTGCCGATGGAGTTCCGCCGCATCATGGGCCTGCCGCCCTACGTCTTCACGATCATCGACGGCCTGAAGCTCGAGGCCCCTCGGGCAGGAGTCACGTGGTGGACCTCGGATTCGGGAACCCGGACATCCCGTCGTCGCGGATCGCGGTCGACAAGCTCATCGAGGCGGTCCAGAACCCGCGTAACGATCGGTACAGCTCGTCTCGTGCGGCATCCCGAAGCTGCGCGAGGCGGTGGCCGCGCTGTACAAGCGCAAGTTCGACGTCGACCTCGATCCTAACCGCGAGGTCCTCAGCGTCATCGGCGCGAAGGAGGGGCTGTCGCACCTCATGTGGGTGCTCGTGGACCCGGGCGACACGGCCTTCGTGCCGTCGCCGAGCTATCCGATCCACATTTACCGCGCCGCTGTTCGCCGGCGCCGAGGTGCGCAGCAGATCCGACTCGGCCCCGATCAGGACTTCTTCGCCAACCTCGTCACCGCGTACGAGTCGCAGTGG
>CAVWZX010000002.1:0-228164 GCA_963759595.1 uncultured Actinomycetota bacterium | reverse complement strand
TCGCGCCGATATATCTGGTGTACGCTGCCGCTGGCCCTCGGTCCACTGAGGGACCACCACGGCCGAGTCCGTGTGCCGATCGCGAAGGGAGGTGCTGGCCAGTCATGAGTCGTCGTTCGAAGCTTCTCGAGTTCGCCGTCCTGGGGCTGCTGCACGAGAGCCCGATGCACGGCTACGAGCTGCGCAAGCGCCTCAACGCCGCGCTCGGCGTCTTCCGGGCGCTGTCCTACGGCACGCTCTACCCCTGCCTGCGCGAGCTGCTCGACCGGGGCCTCATCGCCCAGGCGGTCGGCACCCAGCACGTGGCGGCCACCTCGGGTTCCAAGCGCGCCCGCATCGTCTACGAGCTCAGCGCGGACGGCAAGGAGCACTTCCAGGAGCTCGTCAAGGAAGCCGGGCCGACGGCGTGGGAGGACGACACCTTCGACGTCCACTTCGCGTTCTTCGCCCGCACCGAGGCCGAGGTCCGGCTGCGCATCCTCGAGGGACGCCGCAGCCGACTCGAGGAGCGGCTGGAGAGCATCCGCACCAGCTCGGCCAAGAACCGTGAGCGCTTCGACACCTACACCGCCGCTCTCGAGCGGCACGGCCTGGACTCCGCCGAGCGTGAGGTCCGCTGGCTCAACGAGCTGATCACCGCCGAGCGCAACGTTCCCGCCTCGGCCACCACGCGGCATACCGCCGCCGCTGCACCATCGTCCCGCACCAGAACCACCCCGAAGAACACCACCACCCCCAACAACTGAGGAGTCATCCCATGGGATCCGTTCGCGTCGCCATCGTTGGCGTCGGCAACTGCGCCAGCTCGCTGGTCCAGGGTGTCGAGTACTACAAGGACGCCGACCCGGCTGGCAACGTCCCCGGGCTCATGCACGTCAAGTTCGGCGACTACCACGTCAAGGACGTCGAGTTCGTCGCCGCCTTCGACGTTGACGCCAAGAAGGTCGGCTTCGACCTCTCCGAGGCCATCGTCAACTCCGAGAACAACACCATCCGCATCGCCGACGTGCCGCCCACCGGCGTCACGGTGCAGCGTGGTCACACCTACGACGGCATCGGCAAGTACTACGCCCAGACCATCGAGCAGTCCGACGCCGAGCCCGTGGACATCGTCCAGGTCCTCAAGGACACCAGGGCCGACGTGCTCGTGTCCTACCTGCCGGTGGGCTCCGAGGTGGCCGACAAGTTCTACGCCCAGTGCGCGATCGACGCCGGCGTGGCCTTCGTCAACGCCCTGCCCGTGTTCATCGCGTCCGACCCCGAGTGGGCCGCGAAGTTCGAGGCTGCCGGCGTGCCGGTCATCGGTGACGACATCAAGAGCCAGGTCGGCGCGACCATCACCCACCGCGTGATGGCCAAGCTGTTCGAGGACCGCGGCGTCACGCTGGACCGCACCTACCAGCTCAACGTCGGCGGCAACATGGACTTCAAGAACATGCTCGAGCGCGAGCGCCTGGAGTCCAAGAAGGTCTCCAAGACCCAGGCCGTCACCTCCAACCTGACCGGTGCCCTGGCCGGCCTGACCGACAGCCGCAACGTGCACATCGGCCCGTCCGACTACGTCGCGTGGCTCGACGACCGCAAGTGGGCCTACGTCCGCCTCGAGGGTCGCGCGTTCGGCGACGTGCCGCTGAACCTCGAGTACAAGCTCGAGGTCTGGGACTCCCCCAACTCGGCCGGCATCATCATCGACGCCATCCGTGCGGCGAAGATCGCCAAGGACCGTGGCATCGGCGGCGCGCTGATCAGCGCCTCGTCCTACCTCATGAAGTCCCCGCCGGTGCAGCGCGAGGACACCGAGGGCCGCACCAAGCTCGAGGCCTTCATCGCCGGCACCGAGGAGCGCTGACCAAGGCTCTCCAGCCCACACTGAAAGGGACGCCTCCCGCTGTTGCGGAAGGCGTCCCTTTCGTGTGCCGGCAGGTATGCCGGGTGGCTGGCTCAGCCGTTGGACGTGGCCTGCTGCTTGCCGATGTGCTGCATCGCGGTCTGCGCCATCTGCTCGGCCACCTGCGCCAGACGGATCACCGCCGGCCGGTACTGCCCCTGCCACTGCTGCGCGAAGTCACTCGCATCCTTGCCGTGCCACGCCGCCACCAACATCGACAGCTCACCATCGACCTTGCCGACCAGCTCACGCATCCGGCTCGCCTGCTGCTGCAGCTGCTGAGCCGCCGCCTTCACCGCCTCGACGTTCATCCCCTGCCACGAACCCGCCCCCGAGCCACCCGCACCCCCGAACAGGCCACCGAAGATGCCACCCTGGTCGAGACCCGGGATCCCACCCGGACCCCCGGGCGTGCCCAGGAGCCCCGCGGGTCCCCCGATGGCGTTTGTCGCCGGGTTGCCGTCGAAGGTGTTCTTGAGCTGCTCGATGGCTTCCTTGGTGTCCTTCGGGAAGAGGTCGGTCGGCAGGCCCCAGTCCTCCTTGAGCTCGGCGTTGAGGTCCTCGTCGAACAAGGGGTAGTGGTCGTTGAGGTCTGCCTCGGTCGCCGTGAGGAAGTCGTCCCAGCCGGGCTTCATCTCCGACCACGCCTTCTCGTAGTCCTCGACCGTCTGCTCGAGGCCCTCGTCCCACGGGCGACCGTCCGCGACGTTGGCCGTCACGGCGGTGACGAGCTCACCGGAGCGGAAGACCACCTCCGGGATGTTGTCCAGCTCGTTCATCACCAGCCCCGTGCCATTGCCGAGGACCGCCCACGACGAGGCGAGGATGTCGCCGTTGAACTCCGCGAGGTTGCCCATGGAGTCCAGCCCCGAGTTGACGAAGCCGCCGACGTCACCCCACATGTCGGGCCCGGGCAGCGCGGAGTCTGCCCAGCTGCCGAGGTCCCCGATCTGGGTCCCGAGGAAGTCCGACGAGGTGTTCGTCGCATTCCCGATGGTCTCGCTGACGTTGCCCATGAAGTCACCGGCTGCTTCCGGCGCATCGAGCACCGCCCCCAGCAGCGTGCCGCCCAGTCCCATGGATCCTCCCCTTCAGTCGGTGACCCCGACGGGCCGTGTGCCGTGCGGCTGGCTCAGCCGTTCGACGTCGATTCCTGCTTGCCGATGTGCTGCATCGCGGTCTGCGCCATCTGCTCGGCCACCTGCGCCAGACGGATCACCGCCGGCCGGTACTGCCCCTGCCACTGCTGCGCGAAGTCACTCGCATCCTTGCCGTGCCACGCCGCCACCAACGTCGACAGCTCACCATCGACCTTGCCGACCAGCTCACGCATCCGGCTCGCCTGCTGCTGCAGCTGCTGAGCCGCCGCCTTCACCGCCTCGACGTTCATCCCCTGCCACGAACCCGCCCCCGAGCCACCCGCACCCCCGAACAGGCCACCGAAGATGCCACCCTGGTCGAGACCCGGGATCCCACCCGGACCCCCGGGCGTGCCCGGTGCGCCCATGAAGCCGGTAGGCGTTGCGCCGCCGTCGGCCACGGCACCGCCATCGGCGACGGTCTGCTTGATCTGGTCCCACAGCTGGCTGTACTGGCTCTTGAGGTCGTCGAGGTCGTCCGGCCCCGACGGGTAGATCTCGTTGGCGTCCTGGACGTACTGGTCGTAGTCGCCGAGGGTCTCCTGCCAGGCGCCCTCGAACGAGCCGGTCACCTCGTCCCAGGTGTCGTTGTTGATCTGCTCGCCGGCCGCGTTGAGGGTGTCGAAGGCGTCGGGGTCGCCATGCGCGGCGTCGTTGGCGAACTGCGAGAAGGCCACCACCGAGTCGGCGGCGTAGTCACCCATCGTGGGGACGAACTCGACGACCGGTGTCGAGAAGTTGCCGAGGGTCTGCAGGGCCGCCTGGTTGGTCTCGCCGAGGAACTCGACCGTGTTGGCCAGGGAGTGCATGCCCAGGCTGTCGGCGGCGTTCGCCTCGACGGTCGAGACCGCCTCGGTGAGGTTGCCCACCGTGTCGGCGCCCTGCTCGATCCAGTCCTTGAAGTCTCCGAGTCCCATGACTCAATCTCCGTTTCCGTTGACCTCGAACTCCGTCGTCCGAAGCCGCTTGCTGCGTGGTGAGGTGCTACCGACGACCGCCGGAGGGCGGGGTCGAGTCGGGGTGCTGCGTGGTCGGGGGTGGACACCGAGGTGTCCCCCCCGACCGCGTGCCGTCCGTGCCTCAGGTGCCTCAGGTGGCAGAGGTGCTGACCTGCTGCTGTGCTTCCTGGTCGGCCTTCTGGGCCATGTGGTTCAGCATGCTGATCGCGTTGCTGAAGGCCTTGGACTGGCTCTGCCACTCGTTGGCGTAGTTGTCCGAGTCCGGACCCTTCCAGTTCTCGTGCATGGTGTTGACCTGGTTGTTGGCCGCCTGCTGGATCTCGCCCAGCTCGCTGGCGAACTGCTTGATCTTTCCGGCGGACGACTGGACCTGGCTGACGTCCATTCCGTGGCTGAGTGCCATTGTTCTCCCCTGTCTCTTGTCTGTGTGTCTCGTGGTGATGTCTGGTCGTGCGAGGGCTGCTGCGGAGCCGGTCAGCTCTGGGACGCGGCTTCCTGCTTGTTGGCGTTCATGGTCGCCTTGTGGCCCATGTCCTCGAGGAGCTTGGCGATCTGCTTGAGCGCCGCCTTGTGGGTGCCGTTCCACTCGCTCGCGAAGTCGGTCGAGTCCTTGCCGTGCCAGCTCGAGGCCAGCTGGTGGACCTCGCCGTCGAGCTTGGCCGTGAGCGACTCGACCTCGTTGCCCTTCGCAGTCAGCTGCTGTGCAGCCGAGCGCACGGGCTCGAGGTTCATCCCCTGCCAGTTGCCTGCCATGTCGTACCCCTTTTGATGGTGTTCGGTCGGGCCCGTTCTGTTGGCCCTTTTCGGTGTGTCCGTGACACTACGGACGATTCCCACGCCCGTACATGGGGAGCACTCCCCACACTCATGGCTGCCCCACCTGCACGAGCTCCATCGCGCCACGCTGCACGAGGAACCCCCGTCCGGGCGGCATCTCGGCCCGGTTGAAGGTGGGGAAGTTGTCGCCCTTGAAGATGGTCTGGCTCTCGACCCCCTCCGGCTGCAGGGCCAGACCCGAGCGCGAGGTCTTGAGCAGTCCCTGCATCCCGAAGTTGGAGGCGAACCACGTGGTGTCGCCCTCTGCCACGACGAACTGCTCGGCGTCCACGACGGCCTTCACCAGCGCGGTGAGAGCGCCGTCGGCGGGACTGTTGCCCAGGTCGTCCACCCGCTCGATGACGACGACGACGGGGGCGGTGAGCACCACGTCGGAGGTGAGCACCTGGGTCAGGCGGTTGGCCAGCTCGATGCACTGCTCGACACCGGCGGCCCTCCCTGACCACCCCTCGAGGCCGAGCAGGCCGGAGGACCGGCGAGGAGTCAGCAGGTAGATCTGGGACTGGCCGTTCCACCGGCGGACGGCCCGCACCATCGACTCCAGCGCGGTCGTGCGGCCACTGCCCGACGGTCCGGTGATGACGAAGGAGCCCCTGGGCTGGAACCCCACGGGAGCCAGCGCGCTGGAGCCGACGGCGAAGGACGGCTTCCCCTCGACCTCGGTGGGCAGGTCCGTGAGCTGCACCTCCTCGGCGAGGCTCCCGATGGGCGGCGTGTGCGGCTGTCCCGACCGACGGATGCCCTCGGCGAACCCCTGGATCGCCCGGGCCTGGACCGTCGCGTCGGAGGACCCGCCCAGCACCGCCACCTGCAGCTCGAGGTCCCCGAGCAGGCCTCGGCCGGGCGGCGAGCTGAGGTCGACCACGTCGGACGGCGCACCGAGGTACGCGTAGTCCTCGACCGACGCCATGCGCAGCACGATGCGCCGCTGGATGGCGGAGCTGAACGAGCCGGGTAGGCCGTTGCGCGCGTCGACGCTGACGATGAAGTGGACGCCCACGGGACGACCGTCGGCCATCAGGCTCTGCAGCGCGTCGAGATTGCGCTGCTTCGCCGCCGTCCCCTCGTAGGCCTGGCGCAGGGCCGCGAAGCCGTCGATGAGCACCATCACCCGGGGCTCGTCGGTCTGGCCGGTGAGGCGCCGGTAGTCGGTGATCGTCGCTGCGTTGGCTGCGCTGTACCGCACGGCTCGCTCGTCGATGGTCTCGCGCAGCATGGTGAGCAGGCGCACGAACCGCTCGTGGTCCGAGCCGCTCACGATGCTGCCGACGTGGGGCAGCGGTTCGAGCATCGCCAGGCCGCGGTTGCCGAAGTCGATCCCGTAGACGTGGCACGGGCCGCCGCGCACGGTGAACCCGGCCGCGACGGCCATGGTGCGCAGGAACCCGCTCTTGCCGGAACCACTGGATCCGAAGACGGCGAGGTTGCCCTCCTTGTCGGGACGGAACGACACGGTCGGCTGGGCCTGCTCGTCGGGCACGTCGGCCACCCCGAAGACGAGCTCGTCGTCCCGGCGGCGGGTCTCGAGGTCGGCGAGGTCGTAGACCTCCTTCATCTCCGGCAGCCACGGCTTGCGGGGCAACGGGATCTGCGCGGTCCGGGAGGCCGACGCCGATCTGCTGGACCAGGCGCTGGATGTCGGTGGGCCCGAGGTCGGCCTTCTCGTGGTCCTCGGGCGCCTCGCTCACCGGCAGCTCCCACCGGGTGCCGGCGCCGAAGGTCAGGGTCTCGATGGCCATGTCCGGTGGCGGCGGGCGTGTCGGACGTCCAGCCACCGGCATACCCCGTCTGGAACGGCGTGAGCCGTCCGGGCCCGGACTTGGAGACCGCCCTGCCCGGCAGGGCCGGGTCGAAGAACGCCGCCACCTTGGTGCCGAGCACGTCCTCGGAGTCGCTCTCGTCCGCCATCCGCAGCGCCATCCGCAGGTTGGTGTTGGCTCGCAGGTTGTCCTTGATGACACCGGCGGGGCGCTGGGTGGCGAGGATGAGGTGCAGGCCGAGGGACCGGCCGCGCTGGGCGACGTTGACGACGCCGTCGACGAAGTCGGGCACCTCCTGCACGAGGGCCGCGAACTCGTCGACGACGATGATCAGGCTGGGCGGAGCGTCGACCTCGCCACGACGTTCGAGCTCGACGAGGTCCTTGGCCTTGTACTGCGCCAACAGGTGCTCGCGGTAGTGCAGCTCGGCGGACAGGGACGCGAGCGCCCGGCGCACGAGGTGGGGTGAGAGGTCGGTGACCATGCCGACCGTGTGCGGGAGGTTGACGCAGTCGCGGAACGCCGAGCCACCCTTGTAGTCCACCAGCAGGAAGGTCACCCGCTGCGGCGAGTGGGCTGCGGCCATGCCGAGGATCCACGCCTGGAGCAGCTCGGACTTGCCTGCGCCGGTGGTGCCACCCACCAGCGCGTGCGGCCCGTCCGCCCGGAGGTCCACCGAGAACGATCCGGTCGCACTCTGGCCGATCACGGCCCGCAGGTTTCCCGGCTTCTTCGGCAGGACGGGCGGGGCGTAGGGGCCGGTGAGGATGGAGCGGTTCTCCGACCAGCGTTCGATGACGACCTGGTCGTCGGTGGCCAGCTCGGTGCCGGTGAGGGTCAACAGCCCGACCGCCCGGGGCAGGTCGCTGTCGTCCTCGACCGGAGCGCTCGAGTCGACCACCGGCGACAGCTGGCGCGCCGCGTCGAGGATCTCGTCGGCGGTGGTGCCCTCCGGGACGATCGGCGTGACGACGGTCGCGGTGTGGACGTAGCCGACCTCGCCCTCGTCCTCGGGGGCCAGGGCGAGGAAGGTCCGGCAGGCCGCCGGGAGCAGCTCGGTCGTCGGCGCCACCCAGACGACGACCAGGCCGAGGGCTGGACCGCGCTCGGCGAGCTGGACCAGACGGCCCCGGTCGACCGGTGCGTCGTTCTCGACCAGGACGACCACGAACGGCCGACCCAGGCCGTCGTCGCCGCCCGGCTGGAGGTCCTCGAGCTCGTTCAGCAGGGCCGCGCAGGCCGGTCCGGTGGCTGCCGGGTGCCGGGTGCCGATCGGGCTGTGGGGCGAGGCGGTGTGCGGCACCCACTTGAGCCAGTCCCAGTCCTTCGCCGTCGTGTGCGAGGCGAAGGCCGCGACGACCACCTCGGCCGGGCTGTGCAGGGCGACCACCTGGGCGAACAGGGCGCGGGCGGCCGGGAGTGCCACGGAGCGCGGGCCGGAGACCCCGATGGCGCCGCTGCGCAGCGGTTCCGCGACGATCGGGACGTCGTGGACGACCCCCAGCCCGGAGAGCGACTTGCGACAGCTCGAGCCAGGCCTCCGCGCGCGAACGACCCACCTGCGGAGGCTCGATGACGCAGCGGCTCGCGGCAGTGCCGGTGCCCAGCCTCAGCTCGAGGAACCCGGGGTCGGCAGCGCGGCGCGTCCACACCAGCGGGGTGAGCCGCTTGACGGCGTCGAGGCACTCGGCGACGGACGGCTGCTCACCGCGCCGCACGTCCTCCTCGACGGCCAGCTCCTCCTTGATCTCCTCGACGATGAACCCGAGGTCCTCGCGGAAGTCGACCATCGCCTCCTCGTAGTCCTTCTTCGCGTTGCGCCGGCTCTCGAAGGCTCCGCCGGCCAGCATCATCGGCGACATGAAGATGAAGACCAGCGTGAACGGGCTGTGCGTGACGGCGAACATCACCAGCCCGAGCAGCGCCGGGACGAGGGCGGTGATCAACGGCAGTCGTTGGGGTCGCTTGCGTTCCGGCAGCTCCGGCACACCGAACTTGCGACCTTCGTAGACCGGCGCGATCCGCGGCGACCGGGAGAAGTCGACCTGGCCCTGCAGGGCGGCCACGACCCCGGCCGACTCCCCGCCGACCTGGATCTCGAGCACCGCCTCGCCGAGCTGGAACCGGTCGCCGGTGCGCAGGGTGGCGCGGTCGACCCGGTCGCCGTCGAGGAGCACGCCGTTGGACGAGCCCAGGTCGACGATCTCCACGACGTCGGTGACGAGCAGCTTGGCGTGCCGGCGCGAGACCGAGGCGTCCTGCACCCGCACCTCGCACCCGCGGCCACGACCGACGTAGGCCGTGCCCGCACTGAGGGGGAACGTCCGGCCCTCGTCCGGCCCGGACACGACGGTGACGCTGGCGACCGCGGCGCCACGGTCGGCATACCCCTCGGTGCGCCGGGTGACGGCCAGGTGAGCCCCCGACCGCAACCCGCTCTCGGCGACGGTGGCGTGCGGGTCCACGGCGACGTAGCTGGCCTGGACGTCTGCGAGGGTGAACTCGCCGAGGCCCTCCTGCACGGGGGCTCCCGCGCGCGAAGGATCGGCGAGCACGAGGTACTCGGCCATCTGGCCCACGGTGGTGGTGCCGTCGACGGTGGCGACGAGGTCGGTGTCGACGTCACCGGACGAGCGCAGGGTGAACTTCAGCTTCACGAGGGAGCGGTCCTCCGGGTCAGGGCGGCGAGGGTGGGCAGCCTGCGGGAGCGGGCGCTCGGGGTCACGGGACCGCGGGCGAACAGCGGGCGTGGGTCGACGTCGGAGCGCAGCCGTCGCCAGAAGTCGCAGTTGGCCCGCAGGTCGCCGCGCGCGCTGTTGGTGGACTTCCAGTAGGCCTCGGCGTCCGCCACCTCAGGGGTGCCCGGACCGAAGATCAGCGCATTGGCCCTCGCTGCGAGGGAACTGGCCTCCGGGAGACGGGGAAGCACGGCTGCCTGTTCGAGCCTGGTCGCCCGTCGGGGGACGGTGTGACCGTACGCCTTGGCGCTGTTCATCAGGTCGTCCCAGGCCCAGGCGACTCGGGCGGTGGCCGTGCCTCGGGTGGCGTGCCGGCGGCGGCGCCACGCCTTGGCGCCCCGGATCGCCCAGTAGACCGCGACGAGCACGAGCAGTGGCAGCAGGACGTAGAAGACGAGGAACCGCAGCCACGAAGGCCAGGCCGAGGGGTCGAACAGCTTCTTCGGCGGCTTCTTGAGGTTGACGGCGTTCTGCGCCTGGTCCGGACCCTGGAGCACGCTGGGCGGGTTCACCCCGGCCGGTGGCGGGACCAGGGCGCCGACCTTCTGCTGGTCGGTCTTGGACTGCAGCTGGTTGGGCTTCTGGTTGCGGTCGGGCAGGAAGGTCTTGGACAGCAACGGGATCCACGACCCGGTCGAGTCCTGCACCTCCACCCAGGCGTGGACGTCCCGGCCCTTGACGACGCCGTCGGCGGGCAGCTCGGCCCCCATCACGACCCTGGTCGGGATGTCGAGGCGGTTGGCCACCAGGGCCAGCGTCGCGGCGTACTGCTCGTCGTCGCCGGCCAGCTGCGTGGCGCCGACGAAGCGGGCGAGGCGTCCCCGGGAGTGGCCCGCCAGGTAGTAGCTCTCGACGGAGTTCTTGGTGCCACCGTCGGTGTAGGCGCCGTCGCCCCGCATCACCGTGGCCACCGCGCGCAGCTCGTCCCACGGGCTGGCCGCCTCCCCGGTCCAGGCATCCGTCTTGCTGTCGAGGAAGCCGAGCTCCTGACCCTCGGTGAGGTTGCCGGTGGCCGGCGAGAACGACTTGGGCAGCTCGTCACGCACGACCTTGTCGGGCAGCAGGACGTCCATCGTGTAGCGGTCGCCAGCCTTGACGCGGTCGGGGACGATCGCGGTGCTGGTGTCGATGTTGAGCCACAGCCGCGACTCCAGCAGGTTGGATCGCGCGCCGGCGAACTTGACCCCGGTGACCTGGCCGACGGTCGGCAGCCACACGTCGGAGTAACCGCCCTCAGGGAAGGCGACCTGCAACGTGGCCGGCTTGCCCTCTCCCCGAGCGCTGACGCGGGAGCCCACCTGCTGGAACGCGGTCCCGGGCTCGGGTGAGTCGATCCCGGCCCTCGAGCCCGCTCCCCACACGCTGCCGTCGTAGTAGTCGAGGGTGGCGAACCGGACCGGGGTGCCAGCGGGAGCGCCGGTGACGCGCATCAGCTCGGTGTCGTACAGGTCGGCCTCGTTGGGTTCGGTGTACTTGCGGAACCCGGCGAGCGGGCTCGGGAACGCCGCGATGTCGAAGGGCGGGACCACCTCGGTGCGGGCCACCCGGCGCAGGTCGCCGTCGGTGCCCGGTAGGTGTGGCCCCGCGAGCAGTCCGGCCACCGCGGCGAGGGCGAGCAGCCCGGTGCCGATCCCGAGCCGGGCGCCGCGGCCGGCGCCGTTCTGCAGGGGAGCGCGCGACCTGGTGCTGCGCACGACCATCCAGCCGATGGCGGCCAGCGCGAAGGCGACGCCCTGCGCGAGCAGCGACGCCGGCTCGAGGGTGCCGAGCACGATGGTCAGCGCCAGCGCGACCAGCGGCGGCACCACCACGGCATACCCGGAGCTGCGCCGTCGCGCCACGGTGTAGGTGGCCGCCGCGGCGACCAGGCCGACGATGAGCGGCAGGGCGAGCAGGCTCACGGTGGCGTCGACAGGGGGAAGCAGGGTCAGCAGCCGTTTCCAGCCGTGCACGGAGGCGGTCGCCAGGTCGCGGAAGGTGCGGCCCGTGGGGAACACCCCGGCCGCGAGGTGGTCGCGGACCGCGAGCGGGCCGCCGAGGAGGAGGTATGCCGCGGCGAGGCCTACGAGGGTCACCACCGACGGCAGCCGGAACGCGGTCACCAGGTGGGCCACCAGCAGCCCCAGCAGCAGGCCGCCGACCGCGGCCAGCATCCACTCCCACCCGAAGAAGACGGTGCGGAACCCCCACAGGGCCAGGCCCACCAGCAGCGCGGTGAACCCGAGGTCGACGAGGTCGTCGCGGGTCGGGAGCAGGCGGGACCGCAGGCTCGCCCATGCGGTCGGCGCGGGTGCGCGTGGCGGGCATCATCGACTCGCGGGGTGGTGCGACGGGGTTGGCGCTCACGTGGCCATCACCCCCATCAGCACGGCCCTGAGGTCGCGCAGCTCGTGGATGTTCATCAGCGTGATGCCTCCGACGTTCTTGACACCGATGCGCTGTTCGCGGTCGATCGTGAGGGCCACCCGCAGGACCTCGGTCTCGAACTGGGCGAGCGCCCGCTGGACCTGGATGAACGGCGTGCCCGGGCCGGTGACGAGCACCGCCATCGAGGTGTCCGGGGCGAGCGAGAGTCCCTCACCGGCCAGGGAGTAGAGGTCGGTGGGCCCGAGCTCGACCCGCGCCAGGGCATCCATCGCCAACGAGGCGCTGGTGCGTGAGGCGCTAGAGCCACGGCAGACGATGGTGAAGTCCTGCTCGTCCATGTGGGCGCGCTTGGCCACCGAGGCTGCGACCGAGATCGCCGTCTCGACGTCCTCCTCGCCGCCGCGTGAACCGCTCGGGGTCGGCGTCGACGGCCACGGTCAGGTGCGAACGGCGGGTGTCGAGGAACTGGCGGACCAGCAGGCGTCCGGCCTTGGCCGAGGAGCGCCAGTGGATGTAGCGGCGGTCGTCGCCCGGCTGGTACTCACGCAGCGCGTGGAACGCGAGGTCGGACATCGACATCTCCTGGGTGGTCTCACCCTCGAGGTCGCGCAGCAAGCCGGCCCCCAGGCTCTCCAGCGAGATGGTGCGGGGGTGGACGAACAGCTCCGTGACGTCGGTCCAGCGCAGGGTCCGCCGCACGATGCCGAGCGGGTCACCCTGGATCGTCGAGGCAGGGCCCACGGGGATGACGCCGCGGCGCTCCGTGGGCACGACGAACAGCTCCTCGTGCGCCTTGCCGGAACCCAGTGGGGGCAACGTGAAGCGGGCCGCCGTGAGGCCGACGGGGAGCTCGACCAGCAGGGGCAGCATGCCCCGCTTCGACTCGTTGGTGACCGAGATGCGACCGGTGGCCGGCTCTCCGACGGTGACCCGCAACGGGTCCACCTCGGTGTCGATCCGCACGCGGGTGCGGCCGACGGCCAGCAGGGCGCAGCAGACCACCAGGGCGATCGCGGCAGCTCCGATCATGGCCCACTCGTCCCAGTCGCCCAGGGCCGCCACGACCCAGGCCACGACTCCCAGGGCGAGGATGCTCCAGCCGAGCGGTGAGACCCAGCGCAGGAAGTCGGCGACCGGGCTCCACACCGGGCGGGTGGCCTCGCGGACCGGACCGGTCCGGCGGGCCAGGACGGTGCCGAGGCGCTCGCCGGCCTGCGCCAGGATGCGCGGCGCGCGGGGACGGGTGACCGTGATGACCGGCAGGACGGGAAGCCGCTTCGGACGGGTCGAGCTCCGGGCACCAGATGCGGCAGAGGGGCCGGACGCGCCGGACACGTCGAACTGCGGCGGAGCCACGGGTGAGCCGAGGTCGGCCCGGGCACGCCTGCTGCGCCGACCCGCCTTGAGGTCGGCTCGACGGGTGGTGTGCTCCGCCGCCTGTTCGTCCTGCTGGTCAGCCATTGTCAGGCGACACGCTCTGCGGGCGGGGCGACCTCGGACAGGATCTGGGTGATGACCTGGTCGACGGTGATGTTGGCGAACTGCGCCTCGGCGGTCAGCAGCAGGCGGTGGCACAGGATCGGGTGGCTGATCAGCTTGACGTCGTCCGGGATCACGTGGGTGCGGCCCTGGCTGGCGGCCCAGGTCTTGGCGCAGCGCACGAACGCCAGGCAGCCACGGACCGACAGCCCGAGCTTGATCGAGACGTGGCGGCGCGACTCCTCGGCGATCCGGGAGATGTAGGCGAGGATCGCCGGGTCGACGTGCACCTCGTCGGCGAGCGCGGCCATGTCGGTGATGACGTTGCTCGTGACGACGGCCTCGAGCGCCTTGGTGCGGTCACGGGTCTTGGCGTCCGCCAGGACGGCGACGGTGGCCTCGTGGTCGGGGTAGCCCAGGCTCGTCTTCATGAGGAACCGGTCGAGCTGCGCCTCGGGCAGCCGGTAGGTGCCGGCCTGCTCGATGGGGTTCTGGGTGGCGATCACCATGAACGGCTGCGGACACGGGGTGGGGCACGCCGTCGACGGTGACCCGGCCCTCCTCCATCACCTCGAGCAGCGCGGACTGCGTCTTCGGCGAGGCGCGGTTGATCTCGTCGGCCAGCACGATGTTGGCGAAGATCGGGCCGGGGTGGAAGTCGAAGGTCTGCTTGGCCGGGTCGTAGATGGTCACGCCGGTGACGTCGCTGGGCAGCAGGTCGGGGGTGAACTGCACGCGGCTGTTGCTGCCCTGCACGGTGCCGGCCATCGCCCGCGCGAGCTGCGTCTTGCCGGTCCCGGGGAAGTCCTCCAGCAGCAGGTGCCCCTCGGACAGCATGCAGGTCAGCGCCAACCGGATGACGTGCTGCTTGCCCAGGACGGCCTTGTCGACGTTGTCGACCATCTGGGTGAACGCCTGGGCGAACCACTGGGCCTGGTCATTGGTGACGGTCATCGGTGTCGCCTGTCTTTCGTGTGGTGGTCCTTGTGTGCGTTGGTGTTTCGAGCTGAGGTATGCCGCGTGGTCACGCGGCCGGGGTGGTCCGGCAGCTGGTCAGTCGGTCCACACCTGGAGGGTCGAGCTGTAGGTCTTCCCGCCACGGTGAGCACGATCTTCGCCTTGTTGCTGAGGTTCGGGTCGAGCGAGCAGTAGCCGCTGGTCCGCGACCCGCCGCTCACGGAAACGGTGCGCCGTGTAGAAGGCACTGCTTCGGCCGCCGCGGTAGCACTTCACGTGGTAGCCGCCGTCGGGCACACCAGGGGCCGACCACAGGATGTCGTAGCAGTTCGCCGCAGTCACCCTTGGAGCCGCCCTTGTGGAGGTTGGTGATCGGGTTGGCTGGGGGCGGCGGGTGCGGCTGCCTTACGGCTCAGTCTTCAGCGCACCTGAGGACCACCCTGCAGCGGAGTACGCGTACGCACGCGGACCGAGTGGTCTCTGGCGCCGTAGCTGCCCCGTGTAGGACTCGATCGACCTCTTGCCGGCGACCGTTGTAGACGGTGCCGTTGATCTTGACCTTGGTGATGGCACGACCGTTGGTCGGCAGCGTCCAGCTGCCAAGCTGACCGTTGTTGCCACTGCGACCGAGCTCTTGCCGTTGCTCGGGGTCGGTGTCGGCCCGTAGGCCTGGTACTGGTTGCTCGACTGCGACCAGGCGGACCAGTTCCTGCCGTTGTACGCCCGGACCTGGAGGGTCTGGACGTTGCGTCCCGACGTCCGGTGATGGTGAACTGCTTGGACGCGTCCCTCGGGGCAGCCACAGCTGACGGTGCCGGTGCGGCCGTGCTGTTCTCCACTGGAGCTGGGTGAACGCCTTGGACCGGGAGTCGCCGACCGAGACCCGTCACGGTGGCCGACTTGGTTCGGGTTGCGTGGTCTTGACGCTGCGGCCGACCGGGGGCCTGCGGGATGCCGATCGAGGAGAACGCCGTCGCGTTGGCCTTGGGGCCTTCCTTGCTCGCCCCGTTGGTGGCCGTCACGACGTAGCGGTAGCTCGCGCCGTCGTAGGTGGTGGTGTGGCCGAGCGAGCGGGTGCTCGGCGAGGTGGTGCCGATGGCCCGCCACGCGCCGCCCTCACGGCTCTCGTAGACGGTGTACTTGGTCAGGGGCGGACCGTTGGGCCGCACCGCGGACCACGAGATGGTCAGCCGCGAGGAGCCCGCGGCGGGCCCGGTGCCGGAGTTGGTGACCGTCGGTGCGGCCACGGCCGGCGGCGTGCCGGCGGACTGCATCTTGACCGCGGGCCCGAACGGGCCGTAGCCGAGGTCGTTCTTCGCCCGGACCTGGACGGACTGCTGGTGGTCGTTGGTCAGACCCGCCACGGTGGTCCGCAGCGCGGGCGCGGCGACCTCCTTGGTGACCGGGGTACCGCTGGTCGTGTCGGTGACGCGCAGCTGGTACCGGGTGACGTCACTGCCCTTCTTCGGGGGCGCTGTCCAGGCGATGTCGAGCCTGCGGTCACCGCGAGCGGCCATCCGGACACCGGTGACCGGGTTGGGCAGGGTGTCCGGCTTGACGGCGCCACTCGGGCCGCCCTCGGGGCTGCGCCCGATCGCGTTCACCGCCGCGACGGTGAACGTGTAGCTCTTGCCGTTCTCCAGTCCGGTGATGGTGCACGGCGAGGCGGAGCAGCGTCGCTCGCCACCGCCCGGACCCCTGACGGTGACGATGTAGCCGGTGATGGGGCTGCCCCCGTCGATGGCCGGCGGCGCCCAGCGGACGCGGGCGTTGCCGCCCTTGACCCGGTCGGCCTCGGCGGCCACCCCGGTCGGCTTGTCCGGCTTGCCGAGGATCTCGACGCTGCCCCGGCCGGCCGCGTTGCGGGCCGGTCCGTCCGAGACCACGACGTCGACGCTCGAGCGTCCGCGTGCGGACGCGGCCGCGGCCACCGTGAGGTTGCACCCGGAGCGGGTCACGGTGAGGCCCGACCCGGCGGGGGCGGACGCGGCCGTGATCGTGCACTCGAGGAGTCTCGAGGGGGGAGTCGAGGTAGGAGTTGAGGTCGAGGGTGCGCGACGAGCCCGCCTCGAGACCGGAGATGGAGAACGGCCGCAGCCGAGGCGGGCCGAGGGTGGGCAGCGGGTTGCCGTTGGCGTCGACCTGGCCGCCGTCGATGCCCAGCACCGAGACGGCGATCGCCGACTCGGGGCCACCCCGTGCCTTGACGACGAGGCGACCGTTGATGCTGCTGGGCGCGCGGTTGCCGGCCTTGAGCTCGACCATCCGGTTGCCGGTGCCGCTGCGCGTGAGGTCGACGTCCTTCGGCTCGGTCTTCCACGCGCTCTCGAAGACCACCTCGTCCAGCGTCATCCCCACGGGAAGCCAGGCGTGGCACAGGGTCGGGATGTCGACCGTGCGGGGCAGACCGCCCGCGTTGAGCGACACGGTGTAGCTGGGGCAGCGCAGCAGCGGGATCTTCGGTCCGATCTGCACCGGGATGGAGACGTAGGTCGTCTTGAAGTCCTTCTGCTGCACCGTTTCCTGGTCGCTCACCTCGAGCATCACCGCGCCCGGGCCGATGTAGTCGCCCGAGGACGTGAGCTCCAGCCCGGAGCGGCCGTCGGCCTCGGCCCGGAGCTTGTCAGCGGGTGAGGCGCTCACGTTGTCGGCGGTGGTGATGCTGACGACGCGGGCCCGCGGGGACTTCACGTAGTCGGAGAGCTTCACCGACTTGGTGGAGTTCTTGTCCATCTCGATCAGCTTGCCGGAGACCACGAACGGCACGCCCGACTCACCCGTCGGGACGTAGATCAGGGCCATCGCCGTGAGCCCGTCCTCGTCGGTGATGACGTAGGGGATCGTGTAGGGGAAGGGCTTGACCTTGACGCGGACCTGGCCGTCGGGCTCGGCGGTGCCGTCGGGAGAGAGCACTGCCGAGACCGTGAGCGACTCGCGGGTGCCGTCGATGTCACGGTCGTTGGCCAGGACGTCGACGAGGGTGCTGGTCTCGCCCTGCTTCGGCTTGGCCGTGTCGTCGACCGCGACCGGAGGGTTCTTCGCGTTCGGGTCGGGCACGACGGTGATGGTCGACCTCGAGGGGTCGAACAGCCCGTTGCTGATGCCGTAGGTCAGGTGCTGCACGCCCGCCTTGACGTCGGGGACCTTGGTGGTGAAGTAGGTGTTGGCCTCGTCGACCTTCCACTTGCGCAGCTCGGCCTCGGCGTTGACCGGCTCCTTGTACTGGAGCTCGACGCTGTCGCCGCGGGAGATCAGGTCGTTGAGGGTGGCGTCGATGGTGACGGTCTTGCCCGGGGCGGCCCGGACCTCGTCCTCGACGGCCACCGGAGGCTGAGGGTCGCCCGGCTGCACGACACCGATGCGCACGAACCCCTGGCTGGTCCCCCCGAACCGGTCGCGGACCTCGTAGTTGAGCACCTCGGTGCCCGCGGCAGTGGGGTACGCCTCGTACTTGATGGTCGAGGGCCCGAACCCGGTCACCCGGCCGTACTTGAGGTCGACCGCGCCGCCGTCCTCGCCGACCAGACCCACGACCGTGACACTGTCGCCGTCCGGGTCGACGCCCGAGGAGGGCACCGTGATGGTCAGGGGGTCGCCCGCGGTGACGCTGGTGGAGAAGCTGCGCGCCACCGGCAGCTGGTTGGGCAGCGCTGCCGTGGGCAGCGGCATGACCGTCACGGTGATGCGGCCGGTGGTCGCCTTCTGCCGGTCGCCGATCGGGTAGACGGCATACTCCACCGTCACCGTCTGCTGCTCGGTGGGCTCGCGATCCTTGGGGACGAACCGCACGACGTTGCCCGACGCGAACGCGTCGCCCGAGCCGTCGACGACCTTGACGCTGGCCGGGTCGAGGACCAGAGGTATGCCGTCGGCCATGCTGTCGTTGTCCATGACCGGGATGGTGACGGTGTCCTGGGCACGGACCACGGCCGCGTCGTCCTCGACGACGGGCAGGTTGCGGTCGTTGGCCGGGAACTGCGAGACCGACACCTCCCCGGTGGTCGACTTCACCCCGTCGCTGATCGTGTAGCGCACGGTCCCGGTGCGCGGGCGGCCGCTCTGGCTGGCCGGGTCGAGGGCCTCGATGCGCACCCACCGGCCCTGGTAGATCGACGGGCGCAGCCAGTCGTTGTCGGCGCTGACCGAGACCGACCTGGTGACCAGCACGTCGGCCCGGGGGCTGTAGTCGTTGGCCAGCACGTCGGTGAGCACCGGCGTCTGGTCGCGCAGGGTGGCCGAGTCGGGGACCGCCACGGGTGGGGCGTCGGGGTCGGGGTCGGCGATCAGGTCGATGCGGATCCGGCCGGTGGCGACGCCGCCCCCGACCTGTGCGCCGTAGCTCAGCCCGAACGTGCCTGGGGTCGAACCGGTGACGGTGACGACCCCGGTGTCGAGGTTGGTGTCGACCGCGAGCGACCCACTCGGCTGCAGCTCGCGGGAGAGTCGCAGCTTGGCGTCGGGCTCGGTGGGGTCTGCGCCGGGGATGTCGTTGCCGAGCGGTTCGAGCTGGAGCGGCTTGCCGACGACGCCGCGGACCACGTCGGGCTGGGTCCTCGGCTTCTCGATGGGGTCCTCGGGATCGAGCACCTTGACCGAGACCGATCCCTTGGAGGTGGCCCGGCCGTCGTTGACGCCGTACTGGATCCCCTTGGTGCCGGCCGTCATCGGCGCGAGCACGTTGAGCCGGCCGAGGCCGTCGACCGACGAACCGTCGGCCAGCGCCTCGAGGCTGAGCGAGTCGCTCTCGGGGTCACGCCAGTCGCCGATGACCTGGACCGGCAGCAGCCGACCCTTGTTGACCGGGTAGGTCGTGCGCGACAGCGTCGCCGTGCCGGGACGCAGGGTCGGCGGGGAGTTGATCTCGTCCCCCACCAGGGTCACGGTGACCTTGGCTTGCGGCCGCTGTGGTGCCTTGCCGTTGTTGATCTTGTAGGTGAAGCTGAACGACTGCCGCTCGGGGTTGTCGGGGATCGACACGTCGATGCTCTGGCCGTCGGCCGCCACGCTCGCCGTGACCCCCGACATGTCCACGGGTCCGAGGTCGCCGGGGTTGATGGCCAGGACCGCGCCGGTGGCGTCGGTGTCGTTGTCGAGGACGTGCAGCTTGGAGGTGCGCCCGGGCCGCGCCCTGAGGTTGTCCGGCTTGGCGACCGGGGGCTGGGACACCGACGTCTCGTCGATGAGGTTCTGGTCCTTCTTCTTGGTGTTCTTGTCCTGGCGGGGTGGCGGGATGAGGGAGTCCCACTCGTCGAGCTTCTTCGGCTTGCTGTCGAGGTCCCAGACCTCGCCGCCGTCCATGTCGTTGAGCACGACCAGGCCATGGTTGGTCCGCAGCGTCACGCCGGCCCGCACGGCCTCCTTGGTCGTGCGCTCGATCGACACTGCCGGGCTCGGCTTGTCGGAGCCACAGTCCTTGCCGTAGTAGTTGACGACCGCGCCGGCCCAGGCGGCGTGGATGCAGGCTCCGCTGCGCAGCGGGCGCGACGGGACAGGCGGCGTCTCGTTCTGGCCGATGGTGACCTCGACGCCACCGGTGCCGCCCTCGCCACCCAGACCGATGAGCCGCAGGCGTCGTCGAGTCCTGGAGGCCCACGGTGTCGGCCTCCGGACCCGGCTGCTGCAACGCGGCATACGCGGGCTGGCCCTCGGTGCGGGTGGTGCCGGCGTCGACGGCCTTGTCGCTGCCCTGCATGAACAGCTTGTCGTCGCCGGCGCTGTAGACCACCCAGCGGGTGCCGACCGCGGTGATGTCCACGACCTTCGCGTCCTGGAGCTTGATGCTCTCGATGACCGGCTTGCCGAACCCCTCTCCGGTCTTCGGGATGGTGACGACCTTGCCGGTGGCCCCGGACACGGCGTGGATGTTGCCCTCCACGTCGACAGCGAGAGCGGCGACAGCGCCGACGGTGGTGAGCGGCTTGGCGCCGACGGCCGAGGCCCGCCAGCGAGCTCCACCCCGGCCTTGGCGTCATAGGTCTGCGCCCAGACCCGACCGGTCTTCGGGGAGACCATCGCGACGGTCCCGCCGCGCAGGTCGACGGTGCGGGGGACGAAGACCGACTGGTTGGTGCCGGCGCTAGCCGGCGGGACGACGACCTCTGCGTTGTCGACCAGCCGTCCAGTCCGGGGCTCGATCGGGGTGAACGAGCCCGAGCCGACCACCAGCCCGGCGACCGCGTTGTCGTCCTGCAGGATGTCGACGGGCTCGCCGGCTCCGCTGGACGCGGCGACGCCGGCGTCGAACTGGCCGACCGCCTTGTTGACCCGGGCGAACCGGGCGTCCTTGGCCGACGAGACCCAGACCCCGCCGTCGCTGAGGTCGGTCTCGTGCACGGTCTCGCCCTTGGACGTGACCGCGAAGTACGTCAGGCTCGTCGCGGCCAGCGCCACCACCAGTCCAGACGCCACCCCCACCCGTCGAGTCGACCTGGGACTCACTGCTACCTACTCCCCTGTGTGCCTTTGCGTGCCGTCCGTGGCGCTGTCGAGCAGCACCAGGTCAGGCTCTGTCACAAGCCGGGTCGACAACGCGTGCTCGACCAGCCTTGCCTTGCGATTGCTGGCCAGCTTCCCCGGCCCCCCGTGCAGACCACGTGTACCAGCATCTGCCACCTTCTGGCACACATTGTCCAGTTTTCGGTTGAACTTCGTGACCTTCCAGCCGAGCCGGGCCGCGGCGTCCGCGGACGACGGGATCTGGGCCACGCCGGTCTGCCCACGACGCAGGAAGGGCTCGGCGAGGGCGACGATCAGCAGCTTCTGGTCGGGCGTGAACGACACCCGGCCGACCGTCGTGTCCCCGGACTCGTCCTCCTGCATCGACTCGGTGTCGGTCGCGGTGAAGGCGGGGCTGTCGTTGAGGATGTCGAAGTCGTAGGTCGTCGGACCGGCCGTGAACCAGACGGTGAGCCGTTCGAGGGCCAGGGGGATCTTGGCGCCGGGGTTGAGCCAGGCCTGGAACAGCCCCTTCTTGTCGGCCACCGTCGCGGTGAGCGTGGTGCCGACGTTGCTCAGCCACCAGAAGCCGCCCTCCTCCGCGATCTGGAGGAAGTTGCGGTGCAGGTAGGGGTTGTCGTCGATCTCGATGTCCCCGACCCGGCCGATGGTGAGCGGGCGCGAGGCATCGGCCTCGAACAGCTCGCCACAGAAGTCCACGGTCACACCCATGCCTACCCCGCCTTCTCGCACTGGGAGGCGGACCAGTTGGACTAGGAGCCCCCACGGATGACCCGCGCCTGCCCGCACACCTGCGTGCCCTTGGCCACCTTGACGACCTGGGTCGTGGTCTTGGCCGGGACGTAAGATCGGCCTTGGTGAGCGCGTCCGGCGTGGCCGCGCTGCGGAACCGGTACGTGTCGCCCTTCTCCGCGCCCGGGTAGGACCACGAGAAGGCGACGGCACCGGTGGCTCCGCGTGCCGAGATGACCGGCACGGGCGCGATCTCCACCGGGTCGTCGTCGGTCTGGCTCGCGATGGTCTTGGTCGGTGTCGCCACCGGGTCGTCGTCGCCCCGCCCGAAGACCGCCCAGAGCGCGACGCCGGCGAGCAGCGCGACGACCACGCCGACGACAGCCAGCAGCATCCCCGGGCTGATCTCGTGCCGTTCGCGTCGTCGTCCGCCGTGGCCGCCTCGGGCTCCGCGGTCGTGGCCGAGGCGCGCGAGCGGTCGACCCGGATCGTGCCCTCCTCGGCGGCGTCGTCCGGCATACCGGCGGGCGCCGCACCGATGCGCGGGGAGGTGACGTTGGTGTGGGCCGCGCCGGGGATCGACGTGGAGCCGCTCAGCGGCCGGTATGCCGTCTCGGCCGGCCGCGCCTGCGGGGGCGCCTGGGCGCTGCGCACCGCCTGCGGGCTGCGCACGCGGGTGCGGTCGTCCTCGTCACCGACCGGTGACGGGGTCTGGTCGGCGAGCGTGGTCTGGCCCTGCTCGTCGAGCACGACGATCGCGGTGCGCGGGAACCGTTGCTCCTGCTCGATCTCCTGCAGCGCGCGGGCCAGGGCAAGCGCCGTGGCGGGACGGTTGTTCGGGTCCTTGGCCATCGCCTGTCCGAGCAGCCGCTCGAGCGAGACGGGCACGTCCGCGCGGCCGGTGCTCGGCACCGGGTTGGACCGGATCCGCGGCATCAGCGCGTAGGCCGAGTTGTCACCCCCGCCGACCTCGAACGGCGACCGGCCGACGAGCAGCTGCCACAGGGTGGCCGCCAGGCTGTAGACGTCGGCGCGCGCGTCACCGTTGGAGTGCCCGAAGAGCACCTCGGGTGGAGCCCACGGCACGGAGACGCCGACGTCGTCGGCCTCCTCCTCGGCCGCGGCGCCACCACGACCGGCGATGCCGAAGTCGGTGAGTCCGGGCGCGCCGTACTGGCTGACGAGCACGTTGGCCGGCTTGATGTCGCGGTGCGTGATCCCCGCACGGTGGGCGGTCTCGACGGCGCTGGCCAGCTGGATCCCGATGCGCAGGACCTCTTCGACCGTGAACCGCTCGGACCGGGCCCGCATCGCCATGTTGGGCGGCGGGTAGTACTTCATGACGAGGTAGGGACGACCGTCGGCAGAGGTCTCGGCGCGGAACACCTGGACGATGTAGGGGTGGTCGGCGAGCTGGGCCATGGTGTCGGCCTCGTCGGCGAACTGGCGCCGGATGGCGGGGGTCAGCCCCTCACCCTTGAGAACCTTGACCGCGACGTTCATGCGGGGCATCTGCTGCTCGTAGAGGAACACGTCGGCATAGCCACCCGAGCCGACCGGCTGGACGTAGACCAGGCCCGGGATGTCGGGTGGGGCGGCGGTGCTCACGATCCGACCTCGTAGGTCAGGCTGACCTCGTCGGCCAGGGTGATCACGGTGCCCGGCTCGATGACGTGCTGGTCGCTCGGCCGCAGCCGGACGGGGGGCTGACCGGGCAGCGCGACCGTCGTGCCGTTGGTCGAGCCGAGGTCGCGGATGAGGACGTGCCATCCCTCGAGGACGATCTCCACGTGGTTGCGTGAGATGTCGTTCTGCGGCGAGGTGACCCGGACGAGGTGCGGGCGCTCGGCGGCGCTGAGCTCGGCGTTCACCTTGGGCGACCGCCCCAGCAGGACCCCGCGGTCGAGCTGCACGACGTCCCCGGACGCGAGCCGCAGCAGGCCCAGCACCGGCCGTGGTGTCTGGAACGGCTGCTGGGCAGGGATGTCTCGTCCGCACAGCCGGCAGGTGCCCGAGTGCGGTGGGCTGCTGTGCCCGGCCGGGCAGAGCACAGCCTGGACCATGGGGCCACCCTGCTTGGGGGACCCGGTCTGCAGCGAGCTCCGGTCGACGGTTGCGTCGTCCACCCCGTCATCCACCCCGTCGCCCGGCAGGTCCGGCACGGCCGGGGTAGGAGGGACAGCAGGTGCGGGCGGAACAGCAGGTGCAGACGGAGCAGTGGGCGAGGCCGGCGACGAGGGCGCGCTGGCCGGGATCGCGCCCGGACCAGCCGTGGGCCCTTGCGGCACCGGAGGACCCCAGCCGGGGACCGGTGGCGGCGTCTGGCGAGGTGGTCCGGCCGGGGGCGCGGCCGGGGGTGCTGCCTGAGGTGGTGCCTGGGCAGCGGGTGTCGAGGGCGCGACCGGTGGTGGGGTCACCGGGGTGGGAGCCGGCGGAACGGCCTGAGGGTCTCGTGCCGACTGCGGGGCGGGCGCGACGTTGGAACCGCCCCCGCGCCACGGCACGGAGTCGATGATGCCGCCACGCTTGGGTGCTGCAGGCGGCTCGGCGGGCGGAGCGGGCGGGCTGGCTGAGCCCGTCGTGCCGGGCGTGCCGAGCGTGCCGCGGGAGGGACGTTCGGGTTCGGGCGGCGGTGGCAGGGTGAGGTCGGAGCGGACCGGGGGTGCCGGGGTGGCGCCTCCTGCCGCCTCGATCGGGGCGTGCCCGATCGGCGCCTCGCTGATCCCCTGGGTGTCGTGGGTGTCGACCATGCTTTGGCGCGGGCGGGCGTGCTCGGTCGCCCCGAAGAGGTGGTCGTAGCTCGGGAGCTCCTCCACCTCAGGCTCCGGCGCCGGCGGCTCCGGCGCAGGTGCCGACGGCACGGGTGTCGTTGCCGAGGCCAGGGGGGCGGCCGGCTCGGGCGTGCTCTGGACCTCGGGAGCCGAGCTGGTCGCAGGCGGCGCCGCAGAGGGGACCGGAGCCTCGGGCAATGCTGGCGCAGGAGCGGGGACGGCGGTCGCCGGTGCAGGGTCTTCCGGCGTCGAGGCTGGGGCGGCAGGAGTCGAGGCTGGGGCCGCGGAAGCCGGGGCCGCCGGCTGCGTGGGACGGAGCACCGACGGGGCCTGCCACCCGGACCGCAGGCCTCGCTGCGGGCGCTCTGACTCAGCAGCTGGGCTCGCCGCGGGTGGGCTCGCCGCGGGGGTGGCCGACGCCGCGCCGGGAGCCGGAGTGGAAGGCGTACCCGGGGCGGGGACCGCGGGAAGTGCACCGGGCAGGACCAGGTCAGGGAGCGAGGTGCCGGACGAAGCCGGAGCCGGTTGTGCGGTCGGAGCCGACCCGGTGGCCGGACCGGCCGCAGAGGTGCCGCCGGCGGCCGTGTCCCCGGGCAGGACCAGCACCCCGGGACGCAGCTGGATCTCTTCCAGCCCCTCCGGCGCCTCGTCGTCGTCCCACGACGGCCCTGACGAGCCACGGAACTCGACCGGTCCGGACGGACCGAGCCCCACGGCATACGCGATGCCGCGGGTGAGCACCCGCGTGGTGTCACCGACGAGCACCGCGACGAAGTCCGGTGCCGGTTCGGCCGCGCCCAGGGCGGTGGTGAGGGCCTCCACGTCGTCCTCGGCCGCGGCGGCGCGCAGGGCGTCGACGAGGCTGCTCTCGGTGCTCTGCACGATGAGGCGGACGGACCCGGCCTCGACCGAGCTCCAGCCGGGGTGCTCCGGGACCTCGATGACCAGCTCAGGCATTGCGATGGGTCCCTGCCCTCGGTGCCGTGTCGACGTCGACGTCCTCGTCGGGCTGGGCGTCCAGCGCGACGACGATCACCGACACGTTGTCGCGACCGCCGGCCTCGACGGCCGCGCGCGCCAGGGCCTCCGCAGCCTCCTGGGGCTCGTCGTGCGCCGTCACCACGGCGAGGATCTGCTCGTCGGAGAGCTCGTTCGACAGCCCGTCGGAGCAGATGACGAACCGCTCCCCCGGGTGGGGCGGGAACACCCAGATGTCGGGCGTGGGCATGGCTTCGCTGCCCAGCGAGCGGGTCACGACGTTGCGCAGGGGGTGGCGCAGGGCCTCGGTCTCGGTGATGACACCGGAGTCGATCAGCTCGCGCACCTCGGAGTGGTCGACGGTGATGCTGTTGAGCCGGCCGTCGATGACCCGGTAGACGCGGGAGTCACCGATGTTGAACACGGCCCAGTGGTCGGACCCGCCGGTGGAGACGATGGTCAGCCCGGCGACGGTCGTGCCCATCCCCGTCTGCTCGGGGTGCCTCGCGACCGAGCGCAGGATCCGGGCGTTGGACTCCCGCAGGGCCTCGACGAGGTCGTCGCGGGTCAGCGTCGAGCGCTTGGCCAGCTCGCCGAGCGTCTCGATGGTGATGGTGCTGGCCACCTCGCCGGCGGCGTGCCCGCCCATGCCGTCAGCGACGACGAAGACGCGCTCGGCTGCAAGGACGCTGTCCTCGTTGTGGTCGCGGACCCGGCCGACGTCGGTCGTCGCGCCTGCCCTCAGGCTCATGCTCATGGCGGTGCGGATGCTCGCCGCAGTCATCGGGTGATGCGGACGGTCTGCATCACCTGCTGGACCGTTTCGTACTGGGTCGCGACGTGCTCACCGCCCACTGAGCCGGTGACCTGCACCAGGTCGATGACCTGGCCGCGGCGAGCGCCGGCGAACAGGTGCGCCTGCACCACGTCGCCGACGTTGTCATCGGTCCACGAGACGTTGATGCCGACGTAGGGCACGTCCTCGAGGGACACCTCGAACGGCTCGTCCATCGTGCCGGCGTCGCGCTGGTCGACGAACTCCTTGAGCTCGCGCAGAGCCATCCCGAGCGAGAAGTCACCGGAGCGGGTGAACCCCCGGACCACGAGGTTGGGAGCGAACCTGCCGTCGGAGTCGGTCCGGCGGGCAGCCAGGAGGGTGCCGGGCACGCGGACGGCGGTCCAGTCCTCCGGAAGGTCGACCGCTACCGACGGGGGTCCGGGGAACAGCTCACTGGGATACGCGATGGTGCTCATTGCGGGCCTTTCGGACGATCGGGACTGCGCGGAACGCTACCCGACAAGTTAGGCGGGCGGGATGCACATCGCGATGGGGAGGACTCCCCATCGCGCCGCTCAGTCCGCCAGGCCCTCCATGGCGGGCAGCGCTCGCGGAACGTCGTCCATCACCACCGCATCCACCCCGGCCTCCACCAACGTCCTGGCCTGCGGCACCTTGGGGCACCACGCCACCACCTCGAGACCCGCCTCGTGGGCCAGCTCCACGGCATACTCCGCGGTCCTGAAGGTGGGGGCCCGGTCCACCTCGTTCGCGCCGAAGGAGGACCAGTGCGCCGCGACCGCGTCCACACCGAGGTGGGCGGCCGCCGGGATCGCCTTGCGCAGGGGGAAGCTGATCCAGGTGAGCAAAGACCGGGGTATGCCGGGTGCCACCTCCTCGAGCACGAGAAGCGCCGCGGGGTCGAAGGAGGAGACGAGGACCGGCCGCCGGTCGCGCTCGGCTGCGGCGACCGGGGCCAGGATCGCGGCGGTGGTCGCGGTGCGGGGCCGGACCGCGTCCTCCATCGCGGTCTTGAGGTCGAGGTTCACCCCGATGCCGTCGGGGAGCCCGTCGAGCACGTCCTGGAGTGTGACTGCCCCCAGCGCGTTGGCCTCGGAGAGGGTCAGGTCGGCGAGGAACTGCGCGTCGGCCACGGTGGGGTAGTGCCCGACGACCAACGCGTCGTCCGCGGTCCTCCGGACGTCGAACTCCACCCAGCGCAGACCGCTGCGGGCGGCTGCCGCGATGGACTCCACCGAGTTCTCGACGAGTCCGTCCACGGTGTCCCGGCCCAGGCCGCGGTGCCCGAGCACGGTGGCGCGCCCGCCGAAGACCCCGTCGTGGTCGGTGTCCCTGGCGGTCATGGTGACGTGTCTACCAGACTCTCCGCACGCCCTCCGGGCAGCCCATTCACCCCGTCGCTTCCCTTCGTTCAGCCCCCGTTCAGGTACGGTGGTTGCGGTCGGTTGAGGTCCCGTGGGACAGGTTTTGGGAGGGGGAGCAGTGCAGAGACTGGCGCGCACCGTTCCCCTGACGTTCCGCCAACGACTGCACGAGGTCATGCCCCGGACCGTCTGGAGGGCGGGTCGGGCCGTGGTCCGCGGTCAGTCTCCTCCCCAGGTCGCCCTGCGGCGGCTGCGCACCGAAGCCGTGCACCTCAGCGCTGGACTGCGGTCGGCCTCCGACACAGCGGGGATCGAGGTCATGGGCCAGGCCTACCTCGCGCGCAAGACCCGCGCCTTCCGTTCCAGTGACGTCCTGGCCGCCCACTTGGCGATGGTGGCCGACGCCTTCGACAAGCACGGTGTCGCGTACTTCGTCCTCGATGCGCAGGCCGAGCGTCGGCGCATCGTCGTGGTCGCGGACGAGGCGAGGGCCGACGCCCTGGCGGCGCTCAGGGCCGAGCTCAGCGAGCACCCGACCTACCTCGCGAAGGTCGGCAGCGCCAACGAGATCGACTCCCCCCGCCTCATCGGCCGCTCGCGCCTGCCCCGGTCGGCGAGGGTGCTGAGGGTCTTCCAGGTGTACGCCAGCGAGACGGGCGGCTTTCTCGGCGGCTCGGTCCTCGGCTGCGATGTCGAGTTCTGGCGGCGCGTCCCGAAGTCGAAGCCGGCCAGCTTCAACGGTGAGCCGGTCCCTGCGGGCACCCTGGTCGCGCCACGGCGCAACCCGTGGGCCGACATCGTCGTGCCGTCCGAACAGGACACCGTGCTGCGTCCCGTGGACGGCACCCCGCGACCGGTGCTCAGCACGGTCACCCGACCACACCTGTTCACTGTCACCGAACCCATCGACGTGGTCTACACGTGGGTGGACGGCAGCGACCCGGATTGGATCCTGCGCAAGGCCGCGGCCCAGGACGAGCACGTATCGCGGTCGGCCGTGCATGCACGCGCTCGCGGCCAACGACAGCCGCTACATCTCGCGCGACGAGCTGCGCTACTCACTGCGCTCCCTCGACATGTATGCCGACTGGGTGCGTCACGTCTACCTCGTCACCGACAACCAGGTGCCCGCTTGGCTGGACACGACGAACCCTCGCCTCACGGTCGTGAGCCACCAGGAGCTGTTCGGCGACCGCGGACGGCTGCCGACGTTCAACTCGCACGCCATCGAGAGCCAGCTGCACCGCATCGACGGCCTCAGCGAGCACTACCTCTACCTCAACGACGACGTGTTCTTCGGTCGGCCGGTCTCACCGTCGTTGTTCTTCCACAGCAACGGGCTGGCGCAGTTCTACGTGTCCAACGCCAAGGTGGGCCTGGGCCCGGCGACCGAGGACGACATGCCGGTGATGAGCGCCGCCAAGAACAACCGCGACCTGATGGCCAAGATGTTCGACCGCACGATCTCCAACAAGTTCAAGCACGTCCCCCACGCGTTGCGCCGGTCCGTCATGGCCGACATGGAGCAGGACTTCGCAGCGGACTTCGAACGCACCGCATCGTCCCAGTTCCGCAGCCACCACGACGTCTCCATCTCCGCCTCCCTCGCGCACTACTACTCCTACGCCACCGGGCGCTCGGTCCCAGGGGTCATCCGCTACCTCTACATGGACATCGCCCGCGACGACACCCCGAGCCGGCTGAAGTCCCTGCTGTGGAACCGTGACTACGACGTGTTCTGCCTCAACGACCACGACTCCCGGGGCTACGACGCGGAACAGCGTGCGCGGATGCTGTCCACCTTCTTTCAGGCCTACTACCCCGTGCCGAGCTGTTTCGAGCGATCCACCCGGTGAGCTGTTTCGAGCGATCGACCCGGTGAGTCAGGACTTGCGTCGCCAGAACCTGCTGTGTCCGGCGTCCCCTACGTCGCCCTCCTCGAACGGTGTGTCGAGGTCTGGCTCGAGCACCTGAGATACGGCGACCGCTGCAGGAGGCTCCTGCTGCTGGGGCCAACCCGGCGTGAACGGCTGCTCGCCGAGCGATCCCTGCTTGCCGGTCCTCGCCCACTGCAGGTGCGCCTTGGGACGGCGTTCGAACACCACCATCGCGTCGTAGAACGTGATGCTGTGCGTCGAGTTTCCGAAGGCATCGTTCTTCTTGAACTGCTTGAGGTGAGCGAAATTTATTCGGTCGCAGAGGTCCTTGCAGAACTCCATGAACGAACCTGGCTTCTTGAGACCGCCGTCATAGCGCTTCTTGTAGACGCACGACACGTCCTCGACCATGTAGACGCCCTGAGGCGACATCTGCGGGTAGAGGATTTCGAAAGACGGGATGATGTGCTTACTGAAGTGACTGCCGTCATCGAGCACGATGTCGATAGGGCCGTTCTCGGCGACGATCCGGTCGAGCAGCTGCTTGTCGGTCTGGTCGCCTTGGTAGAACTTCGCCACCTCGGGCTTGATTCGGTGGGACAGGTCACGCAGGTCGAGGCACATGATGTTGGCATCGGGGCCGAAGTACGCGCGCCACATCTCCGCGCTGCCGCCCTGCCCGACGCCGATCTCAAGGAAGTTGACGTTGGTCCCGCGGAACCGCTCGAAGTGCTTTTCATAGACGTCGAAGTAGTGGAACCACTTGTGGATGACACGGCCATGGTGGTTGAGGAAGTACTGGTGAAGGAATCCGTCGCCCATGCCTCAGTCCGCACCTTTCACCCTTGTTCGCGAATGCGGCCAAACGGTACGGCACCACTCATCCGGCAGCAACAGCATTGGCCGTGTCGTCACCCTCCGTGTCGCCCGTGGTGTCGATTCGCTCGTAGGGCGACGGTATGGGGAAGTACGACGCGAGGAACGACACCACCTCGTCGGGCTCCATGGGTGGCACACCTTCCTCTGGCGCATCGTTGAGGCAAAAGACCGACCGCGACCTGGAGGCCAGGAGTCTGCGTAGACGGCTCGCAGACGACGCCGCACCGATGTTGACGTAGTCGTAGGAGATGGTCGGCGGGACGGCTCGCCCGGTCGCCTGGGCGTAGTAGTGGAACAGCTGGTCGAGCGCGATGTCAGTGTGGTGCCGGAAGCGCTGTCGCGCCGTGGCCGAGATCACCCCCGCGAACCGCTGCTCGATCTCCTCGTTGACACTTCGGATCTGCGGGTACGGCGTGTGCCGGATGGCCAGGAGATCGAGAGGCCGAGCTCGTCCTCGAGTACCCGACGGATGTTCTTGCTGATGTTGATGTGCGGCGCGTCGCCCTGGTCGGGAGTCGCCGAAGGGTCGGGTCTGCCGCGAGGGAAACACCTTGGCGATGCCGCTGCCATGCCAGAAGTCCTCGGGGCGCACGTCGCTGCCGAAGAACATGTCGTCGTTGAGGTAGAGGTAGTGCTCGGACAGGCCCTCGATGTGGTGCAGCTGCGTGATGATCGCGCTGAGTTGAAGACCGGCAGCACGCTGGGTCGCGGTAGATGTCGCGGTGGTCCACAACGGTTATGCCGGTCGGCGTCTGGATCGAGCCAAGTCGGCACCTGCTGGTCGGTCACCAGGTAGATGTGCCGGACCCACGGCGCGTACATCTGCAGCGAGCGGAGGGAGTAGCGCAGCTCGTCGCGGCTCACGATAGCGGTTCTCCGCGTGCGCCTGCGGGTGGTATGCCGTGCCCTCCTCCTGCGCACGAGCCAGCGCCATACGCCCGCGCCAGGCGGGGTCGTCGCCGTCCACCCACGTGTAGACGACGTCGATCGGAAAAGTGACCTCGCCCAGGGAGACGCCGAAGGCGGTCACCCCGGGCCAGTGCTGGCCCTCATGCTCGACGGTGGACGGCGCCAGCCGCGACTCGTGGACCAGTTGGGCGGCCGCGTTGGGCGTCGGCGCGAGGTAGCTCTCCGGGTCCTCTTCGGAGCGCCGCCAGAACTCCACGGTGACCCCGTACTCCATGCCGTAGCAGAGCGAGTGGTCAGCCCGGGCGTGGAGGCGACCGAGCCGGATAACGTCGCAGCGTTCGGGGACCGCGAGCAGTCCTGCGCCGGAGGCAGTGCGGACCAGCTGGTCCTGGACCCCGCGGTAGGCCTCCTGCAGGTAGAGCGCGGTCGGGTCCAGACCCGCCGAGAGGGCCCTCAGGACGGCGGGGCGGTCCTCATCGAGGACACCGACTGTGGCGCCGGGGAAGCGGGCTCCTTTGACAAGGAAGGGTCGCACCCCTGCCCCCTCCAACAGATCCACCACCTCGCGGAGTAGGTCGACTCGGGCCTGTCGCGGCGTGAGGTCGCCCATGACACGGTGCAGGCGTCGGCCGACGAGGGTGGCGCCGGTCGCCCCGTCCTGCCCCTCGAGGTCGCTCTCGATCGGCCCGTCCCCCTGCTCGTCGACCATGGTGCGGCCGCTGACCGTCGTGGTGGCGCCCGGCGACGCCAAACCGGAACCGGCTCCGGGCGCCGACGGATGGCTCCTGCGTCTCCTGAACATCAACGGCCTGACTGTGGGTGGTCCGAGGGGGTGAAGCGGGCACCCACCCAACCACACAGCTGGGCGAGGTCGGTCCCCTGCCGGGTGGACCGCGACGACCGCGCGCCGGCAGCCAGGGCGGCCTGCAGCTCCGGCAAGCTGAGCTCGACCAGCGCCTGGGCGATCTCGAATGGGTCCGTCCTGGGCAGCACGTGGCCGTTTTGGCCGTGCAGCACCAGCTCGTCGACCGCGGGCACGCCCGCACCCGCGAGCACCGGGACGCCGTGCGCCAACGCCTCCAGAACGGGCAGACCTTGCGCGTCGCGGGCAGCGGGTCGCACGAGGTAGCCGGCCTCCAGGTAGTCGCCGGAGACGTCGTAGGACGGACGCAGTGCCGTCAGTCGCGCACCGAGGTGGTGCTCGCGCGCCACCCGGTTGATCTGGGCCCTCTGCTCGCCCCAACCGACGAACCTCAGCTGCCACCCCTCCAGCTCCGCGGCGGCGAGGGCGAAGGCCTGGGCCAGCTCGAGCGCGCCGGAGCCGTCGCGGAAGCGGCCGACGAAGAGGAATACCCTGGCCCGCGCCGTGGCCAACGGGCTCTCGCCCGGCGCGACGAAATCCTCGTGGTGGGCCACCGACGAGGCCGGCAGGCCGACCGCCGCGGCGAACCCGGGCAGCGAGTGGCCCGGGGGTAGGAGCACCAGGTCGACCGAACCGATGTCCTCCATGAACGCCTCGCGGGCGAGCAGGCCAGTGGGGTCCCCGTGTGCAACGTGCACGAGCCGGATCCCGGGTCGCCGCCGGCGCGAGGCCCATCGCAGCGTCTTCTCGCTGGTGGTCACGACTGTGTGGGCGCGGTTGAAGGCGACCCGACCTGAGATGCTGTCAGCCGTCACGATGCCCCGCAGCGGGGACGTTGACGGGGGGCCCACAGGGGCCCGGCGCAGGCACAGAGCCGTGCCTCCTGCATACGGGTGGAGTGCGGCGAGCCGACGCATGGCCATCATGGCAGCACCGCTGGGGTCATTGGTGTCCAAGAGCCACGCGACGCGGGGGCGGGACATCATCGCGTCGCCAGCCCCGCCGGACGCACGCGAACCGCGAGCGTGTTGCCACCGGTGTAGTACAACCGGACCCGCGCCGGCCCGCGCTCGTCCGTGGTCATCGTCAGTTCCGGGAAGGCGACGGCCTGACCGAGGCGCGGGTACTCCCCCAGCTGGTAGAGCAGGGGAGCGACGTCGTCCCCGCCGTCGCGCACGACCTCGATGTCCCAGTCGGAGCTCGGGTGAACCAGCTCGCCTGCATCGATGGTCGCCCGCCAGCGCCCGTCCACGTCGGTCACCGCGCTGACCGAGACCGTTCTAAGGTCCTCCCGACGGGTCAGGCGTAGGGACTCCCCCGTCAAGCCGACAGCCGCCCACGTGACCGCAGCGGCGGTCGGCTTGACCTCAACCGTGTGGTCGAGGCTGCGGTGCGAGGGCAGGGTGCCGCTCACCCGCGGATGGACGCCGGACAGCGTGACCCTGACCGGCCAGCAACGGCGTCGGAAGGCGGCGGCACTGAGCCGGTGCCGAACCACGGTCGGGTCGAGGACCGTGAGGCGACGGACGCCCGACGTCGACTCCAGCACGAGCTCGTGGGAGCCGCCGCCGTCGAAGGGCTCCTCGGGCAGGGTCGTCGCGATCACGATCCCGTCGGCGTCCCGTCCCAAGACCGCTTGGGTCCGGTGCAGTGCGCCACCCGCCGATCTCAGCGCCAGCCCGGTGACCTCCGTGAGCAGTTCGGGAGGACCGGTCACCATCAGGCTGACCTCGAGCTGTCCAGTCACCCGGCACTGCACCACGACGAGGTTGGAGCGCCGTAACGGGATGACTTGCATCACAATTCCGATGGCGCGCCGAGCCGCGAGCCGGGGACCTTGACGACGGATCGCGGTGAGGGTGCGCCGAGCATCCAGCAGTGCCGACCCGACGCCGACAGCTCTGCGCAGCAGTGCGCCCCGCGTGCCCCTCACGCCCGCTCGCCTGCAGGACGCGGACGGCACGCCGGCGTACTACCCGCCTGCCGCGAAAGGCGGCGGTCTTCATCCTCGACATCGTTCTGCTGCGCGACGCCGAGGCGTCGCGCACTGCTCTCCCCTCATCGTTAGTCAGCCCCGGCGTGCCGGTTCGACTACTTCTTCCGCGTGGCGATGTCCCTGACCGACCGCGCGATCCGCCGGCTGGGGAGGTCTGTGAGCGATCGCTCGACCCGCTTGAGGCTGCTGGCGATCCCGGCCGTCGACCGTTCGAGGACCCGCAGCCGCTCACGGATCTCGTCCTCGGTGCCGGAGGGGCCGGCCACGGGTGTCGGAGCGGCCACTCCCTTGGGCTTGCCGCCCCCGAAGGACGGGACGGGTCGGTCCAGGTTGAACGGGCGAGCCGGGTCGATCAGCCAAGTGTCGCCGTCGCTCTCGATGTGCACGTTGTTGACCGCCGCGAACCGCTTGACCGCCACCTGAACGGGAAGCTTGATGCCCTCGTACTTCTTGTGGCGAGGGTCGAAGAGCCAGTCATCGCCCGTGATCACCGCCGTGGGGAAGAGCGATGCGGCCACGGTTAGGTCACGCAGCACGGGGTCGTAGCGGTGGTCGCCGTCGATGTAGATGAGGTCCACCTCGACGCCGGCGTCGTGCACCACGATGGGGCCGACCGGCGACCACTCGCGCACCGTCGCCAGGCGATCGCGGTGCTCGAAGTTGAAGGTCTGGAAGAGCTCATACATGCCCTTCTCACGGCCCAGGATAGGGCTGCAACTCGGGGACGCTGCCGCCGCCGTAGGTGTCGGGCCACGGGTCCACGGACACGACGTAGGTGCCGGGATAGCTGAGGAACTTCCGCGTGGAGCCACCGAACTCCGCGCCGATCTCCATGATCACCGGGTGGGACTTGCCGAGGTCGGCCAAGGCCCTCTCCAGCAAAGGGAACCCCGACGAGTCGCGACCGACCAGAGGCGCTTCCGGGACGGGCGGCGCCTCCGGCCACGGATAGGCGGACCACAGCGTGTCAAACCCAGCGGGTGTCGTCATGGGGTCGCAGTTTAGGTGCATCCGCGTTCCGCTCGCCCCGACACGCTCCAGACGGGTGCATGGTGGGCCCCTCCTGCGCGGCTGTGCTAGCGCTGGCGTCCGTATGCCGCGGCCCTGGTCGCGGCAGCCTCCGCGGCGTCGTCGGTCCGCACCTGGTCGAAGGCCCGGTCGAGCAGCCGCTTGAGCAGGGGGGAGGTCGGCCGTTCGACCAGCCGGTGCACGAGCCAGGCCGCCAGCAGGCAGAGCGCTGCCGCCAAGGCGAGGGTCGGGTAGGCCGGTAGGTGCGGGTGAAGCAGGTGGATGAAGTACCAGCCCCAGTACTCGTGGACGAGGTACAGCGGATAGGTCAGGCACCCCGCGGGACCTGAGGCATCGCCATCGCCACGTGCTGGAGCGGAGCCTCGCGGACCCCGACGGCAACCGCGACCGGAGCAGGTGAGCACCACCAGCTCCACGACCAGCGCCGGCATGCGGCCGGCCTCCCGTGTTGCCCCGGATCCTGGGGAAACCGTTGCGCCGCCCTGTCATGGCCAGGATGACCTGCACCGCGAGCACAACCCACCGACCAAGGCGGTCCATCCCTCCCGGTGGACCAGGTAGAGAAGCATCCCGGCGGCAGAAGAACGGAGCCCGGTCGCCAGTAGCAGCCCGGCCACGAGGGCTGGTCGCATCGTGACGCCCAGAGCCGCCAGCCGGCGGCCACAGGGTGGCCACGACGAGTACCCGCTGGCGCGTGAGCCCGACGACAGGAGGACGCCAATCAGGAGGTAGAAGCGGAGTTCTGCCCAGAGGGTCCAGTAGACCCCGTCGACTGCTGGCACCCCGAGCGGCTCCTGCACCATCGTCAGGTTGACGAGGACCTCGCGGAGGTCGATGTCCGGTGCGCCGTGCCCGTCGCCATGCGGAGGACGCCGGTGAGCAGGACTGCCGCCCAGTAGGCGGGGAAGAGCCGTGCGATGCGGGAGCCGACGTAACCGGGGAGATCGCGCCCCCAGGCCGTCATGAGGATGACGAACCCAGAGATGACGAAGAAGAGCTCCACGCCCAGGTAGCCGTACCGCGACAAGTGGTGGATGCCGGGAAAGACGTCGATGGGTGCGCCGCCCCACACGGTCGTGGCCCGGGCCGTGAAGTGGTAGGCCGAGAACGCCATCGCAGCCAAAAACCGCAAGCCGTCCAGGATCGCCAACCGCGGCGGCGCCGGCGACGGTGCTGCGCCGACTCGCGCCGGGGACACCTCGGGGGCGGTCTGCTGCAGCACGCGCACGGATAGCCAGCCGACGGCGGCGCTCCGGCTCCGCGCCACCTGACGGTCAGACGCCCGTCGTGGCTCTCGGGCTGCTGGGACCACCACTGCCGCAACGCGTCCTCGGCGGCCTCTCGTCCGACCATGCCCTGGTCCAGCCGCAGCTCCAGCAGGAACGAGTAGGCACGTCCGAGCACCGGCCCGGGCTTGATCCCCAGCACCTGCGCGATCTCGTTGCCGTTGAGCTCCGGTCGGACCTTGGCCAGCTCCTCGGCCTCCATCAGCGCCTCGATGCGCACCTCGAGGGCGTCGTAGGTCCGCGACAGGAGCGCGGCCTTGCGAGCGTTGCGGGTGGTGGAGTCCGAACGCGTCAGCCGGTGCAGCCGCTGGAGCAGCGGCCCGGCGTCGTTGACGTAGCGACGCACCGCGGAGTCGGTCCAGGCGCCGTCGCCGTACCCGTGGAACCGCAGGTGCAGCTCGACCAGCCGCGACACCGCCTTGACGGTGTCCTTGTCGTACCGGAGGGCCTTCAGGCGTCGCGACACCAGCTTGGCGCCGACGACCTCGTGGTGGTGGAACGAGACGCCGCCACCGTCCTCGAACCTGCGAGTGGCCGGCTTGCCGATGTCGTGCAGCAGGGCCGCCAGGCGCAGCACCAGGTCAGGCCCGGGCACCGACGGCTCCGGCCCGTCGGGGGGCCCCTCGAGCGCAATGGCCTGGTCGAGGACGGTCAGCGAGTGCTCGTAGACGTCCTTGTGGCGGTGGTGCTCGTCGATCTCGAGCTTGAGGGCGGGCAGCTCCGGCAGCACGTGCTCCGCCAGACCGGACTCCACGAGCAGCCGAAGGCCGGGCCGGGGCGAGGGTGCCAGCAGCAGCTTGGTGAGCTCGTCGCGCACCCGCTCCGCCGAGACGATCTCGATGGACCCGGCCATCTGCGTCATCGCGGTCCGCACCTCCGGTGCCACCTCGAGGCCCAGCTGTGCCACGAACCGGCAGGCCCGCATCATCCGCAAAGGGTCGTCGCCGAACGACACCTCCGGCGCCCCCGGCGTGCGCAGCCGCTTCGCGGCGAGGTCGGCCAACCCGGCATACGGGTCGACGAACTCCATCGAGGGCAGCCGCAGCGCCATGGCGTTGACGGTGAAGTCGCGCCGGACGAGGTCGTCACCGAGGTTGTCGCCGAAGGCGACGACGGGTTTGCGGGTCTGGCCGTCGTAGGCGTCGGCGCGGTAGCTGGTGACCTCGACGGTGTGCTCGCCGCGGCGCGCGCCGATGGTGCCGAACTCGCGACCGATGTCCCAGTGCGCGTCCGCCCACGGCTTGAGGATCGCCAGCGACTGGTCGGGAGTCGCGCTCGTCGTGAAGTCGAGGTCGGGCGAGACCCGCCCAAGGAAGGCATCACGCACCGGACCGCCCACGAGGGCCAGCTCGTGCCCCTGCCCGGCGAACAGATCGCCCAGCTCGGTCAGCAGTGGCACGACCGGCGCGAGGTGGGCCGTCGCCCGGCGCAGGAGCTCGGGCAGGAGCTCGGGCGACGGCTCGCGGGGATCGGCGGAGGACACGAGGCTCAAGGGTAGGCGCTCGTTAGAGTGGCACGGTGACCTCCCCCGCTCGCGACCCCGAGAGGCTGGTGCCCGCGCGGCCCCGGCTGCCAGCGGTCGAGGAGCGTTCCGCGGGCGGGATCGTCGTCGACGTGCACGAGGGCGTCGCCCGGATCGCCGTCATCGCGCGCCGCAACCGGGCCGGCCGGATCGAGTGGTGCCTGCCCAAGGGCCACATGGAGAACGGCGAGACCCTCCAGCAGACCGCGGCCCGCGAGGTCGAGGAGGAGACCGGCATCGCCGGTCGGGTCCTCACCGAGCTCGGCACCATCGACTACTGGTTCGCGACCGGCCAGCGGCGTGTGCACAAGTTCGTCCACCACTACCTCCTCGAGGCCACCGGGGGTCACCTCACCATCGAGAACGACCCCGACCACGAGGCGATCGACGTCGCCTGGCTGCCTCTGCGCGAGGCGCACGAGCACCTCACCTTCCCCAACGAGCGACGCATCGCGCGGCAGGCCTGGGCGCGGCTGGCCGGAGACGGCTGATGCACCGCGCATCCGTATGCCGCGTGCTCGCCGTGGCAGCCCTGGCTCTGCCCGTGGGGGCGGCCGGTGTGCCGGCAGCCGGCGCCGCCGTCCCTCCAGTCGCCGTCCCTCCGGCCGCCGTCGCCGCCGCCGAGGTTTCCGGCGCCGCGGCCCCCTCGGACACGACGGGGCCCTCCGTCGCTGCGGCCGGCGCGGAGCTCGAGCTCACCGCGGTCACCCCGGCCGTGGCGAGGGCGGACGACGACCTCGTCATCACCGGCACCGTCCACAACGGCGGGTCGGCGCCCCTGGCCAGGCCGGTCGTGGCCGTGGTCATGCCGACGGACGAGGAGGCTCTCCGGTCAACCCGTGAGGCGGTCCGGGAGTGGGCCGACCAGACCGTCCCCAGCCTGGGCAAGGTCGTCGGTCAGTCACGGCTCGCCGCCTCGGTCCCCGCTGGAGGCTCCGCGACGTTCTCGGTGACGGTGAAGCGGTTCGCCTCCTTGGGACCGGCTGCCTATGGCGCGGTCCCCCTGAGCGTCCAGACCGGCTCGACGAGCGTGCGGACGTTCGGGGGGTACCAGCAGGCGAAGCAGTACGAACCGATCTCGATCAGCTGGGCCGTGCCGCTGACGCTCGACCCCGACCCCAACCTCTTCGGAGCCCGGGGCGCCAGTCGCGAGACCGCCTGGAGCGAGGCGCTCGCGGACGGGTCCCGGGTCAACCGGGTCCTCGAGGCGACCCAGGCCGCACCGGTGACCTGGGCGATCGACCCCACCCTCACGCCCGGGGCTGCTCCCCCAGGGGGTGGACCTCGACGACACCCGGGGCGACCAGGAGTCCAGGCTGCGCGCCGCGCTCCAGACCCGCATCACCGACGCCGCCCCGCGGCATACCCCGTGGGTGCTGCCCGACACCGACGCGGACCTGGCCGCTGCCGCGGGGGCGACCAGCGGGGAGTCCCTCATGCGCTCGCTCGTCCAGCGTTCGCGGGCCGTCGCCGAGCAGCTCGACGGCCGCTCGGACGTCGCGTGGCCCGCTGACGGCGGCTACACGACCTCACGGGAGACGGCACTGCGGCGAGTGTTCCGCGTGCCCGCGCTGGCCGGCCAGATCACCTCCGCCTCGGTGCTCGCCACCCCCGGTTCGGTGAACACACCCGCCGCAGTGGAGCGGAGCACGACCGGGCTGCCGCTGCTCGCCTACGACGACGCGCTCAGCGGCCTCCTCGCCCACACCACCTCCACCCGTGACGGCGTCCTCAGCACCCAGCAGTTCGTGGCCGACTCGGCCGCCCTGCTCAACGAGCTGCCCGGCACCGAGGGGCGCACCGTCTTCGTGGCGGCGCCCCGGTCGTTCAACCCCGACCCGGCGGTCGCGCAGGGCTTCTTCGCCGCGGCTGGCAGCATCCCGTGGCTCACCCCGATGACGACCGACCAGGCGCTCGCCCGGGCCCGGCGGGCCGTCACCACCTCGCCCGCCCCTGTGACCCGGCCCACCACGGCGCCCACCGGTGGCCGGCCCGTCCTCACCAGTGCCCGGCTCGAGGAGCTGGAGCAGACCGTCCGGACCGTGCACGGGGTGGCGCAGATCCGTGACGACGGCGACGAGTTCCTGCGCACCTGGACCAGAGCCGCCGAACAGCTCGCCTCGAACCGGTGGCGGGCTGCGCCGACCACCTGGGACACCCTCAGCGGTCGTGTCTCCGAGGCCGCCAAGCAGACCACCACCGCCGTGAAGGTCTCGGCGAGCACGATCAACTTCCTCGCCGAGTCGGGTCGGCTGCAGATCACCGTGACCAACGACCTCGCCGTCCCGGTCGAGGACGTCAAGCTCACGGTCGAGGCGTCCAACCCGCGGCTGCGCATCGACCGCCAGCCGCCGGTGCTGCGGATCGGGCCCAAGAGCCGCGCCACGGTCAACGTCAGCGTCACCGCGCTCGCGGCCGGTCAGGTGCCGTTGCGCACCACGCTGACCACCCCCGACGGCACCGTCATCGGGCAGGGCGCCGATGTCCAGGTGCGGGTCACCCCCACCGGCAACTGGGTCTACTGGGGCCTCGGCGGACTGGCCCTGGTCATCCTGCTGCTCGGCATCGTGCGCACCGTCCGGCGTCGCCCCGGCCGCCGCGCGCAGCCCACACCGCCCGGACCGCCGCTCGGACCGCAGCCCCGCCCGCCGTCCGAGCCGCCCGCCGCCGACGCCCGCGCGCGACAGGCCAGCACGGCATGACCGAGGCACCTTCCGGCGCGGCGTCTGGCGAAGCGCCTGCCGCAGCGTCCGACGCACCCTCCGGCACCGAGACCAGCCTGGCCCGGTCCAGCGCGGTGATGGCTGCCGGCACGGTGGTGTCGCGGCTGCTCGGCTTCGCCCGCGCCTCGATGCTCGCCTGGGCCGTCGGCATCGGCCTGGCCGCGGACACCTTCCAGGTCGCCAACACCCTTCCCAACCAGTTCTACCTGCTGCTCGCGGGCGGGGTCCTCAACGCGGTCCTGGTGCCCCAGATCACCAAGGCCGCCAGCCACGACGACGGCGGCCACGAGTTCGTCAACCGGCTGCTCACCCTGTCGATGGCCCTGCTGCTCACCGCGACGCTCATCGTCACCGCCTGCGCGCCGCTGCTCGTCCGGCTGTTCTCCAGCCGCTGGGACTCCGCGACGCTCGGCCTGGCCGCTGCGTTCGCGTTCATCTGCCTCCCCCAGGTCTTCTTCTACGGGCTGTACACCCTCTTCGGCCAGGTGCTGAACGCGCGTGGCCGTTTCGCGGCATACATGTGGGCTCCCGCCCTGGCCAACGTCGTGGCCATCGTCGGGCTGGTGTGCTTCCGCCTTGCTTTCGGCAAAGGTGTGGCCATCGAGGACTGGTCGCCAGGCATGATCTGGGTGCTGGGCGGCACCGCCACCCTCGGGGTCGCCGCCCAGGCGCTCGGACTGTGGGTCCCCTTGCGCCGCAGCGGCTTCCGCTACCGCCCGGTCTGGGGGTTCCGTGGAGTCGGGCTGCGGTCAGCCTCCACCGTCGCGGTGTGGACCTTCGCCGCCGTGGCCGTGAGCCAGCTCGGTTTCATCGTCACGTCCAAGGTGATGACCCGAGCCTTGGACATCATGCACGAGCGCGGACAAGTGGGGGCTGGAGTCACGGCCTACGGGTTGGCGTTCCTGCTCTTCATGCTCCCCCACTCACTCATCACGGTCTCGCTCGTCACCGCCCTCTTCACCCGCCTGTCCCACGCCGCCCACCGTGGTGACACGGCCGAGGTGGTGGCTGACCTCGGTCGCGGCATCCGGATGCCGGCAGTGCTGATGGTCCCTGCCACCTTCGCCGCCCTCGTGCTCGGGACCCAGGCGGTGCGCGTGGCCTTTCCCGGAAACAACCACGCCGAGAGCCTGGCCATCGCCCACGTCATGATGGCGATGATGCTGGGGCTGGTGCCGTTCGGCTGGCTCTACCTCGTGCAACGCGTCTTCTACGCCTACGAGGACGCCAAGACGCCGTTCTGGCTGCAGGTGGGGGTGACCCTCGTGGCCACCGCGGTGAACGTCGTGGCGCTGACCGTGGACCCGCAGCGAGCCGGGATCGTCGTCGGCATCGGCCAGACGGTGAGCAACCTCGCCGCCGCCGCGGTCGGGTTTATGCTGCTGCGCCGCCGGCTGGGACGGCTGCGCCTGGGGTCGAGCGTCCGCACCTACGTCCGGCTCGCGGTGGCCTCGGTGGTAGCGGCCGTGCCGACGGCGTTCATGGTCTACGGCCTCCGGGGCTTCGGCATCGACGACACCCGCTGGTCGGGGGCGCTGGTCGCGCTGGTGCTGGGCGGCGTGGTCTACCTCGGCATCTGTTTCACCGCGGCCCACCTGTTGCGGGTCGAGGAGGTCGGCCAGCTCCTGGAACCGGTGCTGCGCCGCCTGCGTCGTGGCCGCTCCCCCGCGCGCACACCCTAGGATGAAGCCGCAACCGGCCGGTGCGACGGCTGGTGCGAATGGGGCGACACTGTCCACCAGGAGGTATCGCCAACGGCTAGCTGGCAACGGCTGTCCGCCAACACAGGAGGAGGCAGCGTGCACGGGGTAGGCCCTTCGACGGTGCTGGGCGGCCGGTATGCCGTGCAACGCCGGCTCGAGCAGATGCCGAAGGCCGAGCGCTGGTCCGCCCACGACACCACCCTCGAGCGCAACGTCGTCGTCGTCTGCTTCTCCGAGCACGACTCGCACGCCGACACCACCCTGGACGCGGCCCGACGCGTGGCCGGTCTCGACAACCACCGCCTGGTCCGGGTGCTGGACGTCGGCCGGTCCGAGGGCATCGCCTTCTTCGTCGAGGAGGCCATCCACGACGCCCACTCGCTGGCCCAGATCCTCGAGCAGGGTGGGCTGCCCGCCGAAGAGGTCCGCCGGATCGCCGGTGAGACCGCCACCGGGCTCGAGGCCGCGCGCGGACGCGGCCTGCACCATCTGCGGCTCACCCCCCACTCGGTGCTGCGTTCGCACGACGGCACCATCAAGGTGCGCGGTGTGGCCACCACGGCCGCCATGGTCACCGACGACGACGTCGACGCCACGCAGGCGGCCCGCATCGACGCCGTGGGCGTCGTCGCCCTCACGTATGCCGCGCTGACCAGCCGGTGGCCACTGCCCGAGGGCGCGGCCGGCCTGGAGTCCGCCCCGCAGGTCGTGGGCGGCGTCCCCGCGCCGTCGGAGATCGCTGCCGGCGTGCCAGGTGACCTCGACGCGCTGTGCCGGCTCACCCTCAACGAGGACCAGGGTCCGCTCACGCCGGGCGACTTCGCGACCCAGATCGCCCCCTGGGCGATGTCGCAGGTGGTCGGGCTCGGCGGCGCGACCCCTGTCGACGACGGCACCAGCAAGACCATCGCGCTGCCGACGGGCCAGCTGCGCGAGGCGGACGACGCCCCGGCGACGACCCCGGCAGCGAGCGCAGCTGCGCCGGAGTCCTCCGCAGTCGGTGCCACGGCCGGGTCAGGCGCCGCTCCCAGCGCTCCCAGCGCTCCCACCGGGGGCACCCCTCCCGGCGCAGGTCCGGTGCAGGACGACGACACCACCGTGCCGCGGATCCCCGTCGTCCCGCCGGCCGGCCCGACGACCCAGCCACTGGCCGACCGACCCGTCGCTGTCCGACGGCCCGGCAGACACCGGCGACAGAGGCCGGCGCCGGCCGGCCCGGAGGCGTCAGACTCGGCTGCCGCTGGAGCGGGGGTGCCAGGCTCTGGCGTCGCAGGGTCGGGCGGCTCCGCGGCGGACCAGGCCTCCGCAGCGGCCAGCGCGGTGGGATCGGCACTCGGCACGGCGGGCCAGGCGGCCGGTCAGGCCGCGGGAGCCGCCGCCAACCGGGTCGGCAGCTTCGCCCGCGCTGCCGCGGACAAGGCCGCCGAACGACGATCCCAGCGCCACGCCGCCGAGGAGCGTGCCGAGCAGCGCCGGATCTCGCTCGACGAAGCGCTCGTCGACGGACAGGAACCACTCGACCCACCACTGCCGATGCTCCCCGCGGAGACCGGGTCCGCACCGAGCCGCGACCAGTCCAAGCTGGTCCTGGCGATCATGGCGGGGTTCCTGGTGCTGGCCATCGTCATCGGGGTCGTCGGGGTCTCCAAGATCGGCTCCCACAGCAACCTCGGGCTCGGGAACCCCCCGACCCCGAAGGGCACCGTCAAGGTGACCGCACCCGCCGTGACCGTCACCCCCAGCGACAGCCCGGACGATGCGGGAGCGCAGAGCTTCGCCATCCTCAGCGCGACCGGGTTCGACCCCGACGGCGACGGCGCCGAGCGAAACGGTGAGGCGGCGCGCGTCTTCGACGGCAAGGCCAACACCTTCTGGAGCTCCGAGGGCTACGCCAGCAGCAACCTCGGAGGTCTCAAGAAGGGCGTCGGCCTGCGGCTCGACCTCGGGCAGAACCGCGAGGTGGGCACGGTCAAGCTCGTCCTCCCCGATCCCTCGGACGTCTCGGTCTACGTCGGAGACGACCGCGACAGCCTGAGCGGCGCCAGCCGGATCGGGTCGTCCAAGGACAAGTCGGGCACCGTCACGCTGAAGGCGGCGGAGACCGCCAAGGGCCAGTTCGTCTTCGTCTGGTTCACCAAGGTGAACCAGGTCGGCGACGGCCGGTTCCGCGCGACCCTGGCCGAAGTCACGGTCGGCTGAGTCGGCTCGGCGGCCCAGCGGCATACCCATGAGCAGCGTCCCGATGCAGGACCGAGAGGACCGGGAGCTGATCCGCGCCCACGTCGACGGCGACCCGGACGCGTTCGGTGAGCTGTTCCGCCGGCACCGCGACCGCATGTGGGCCGTGGCCCTGCGCACGACGCGCAACCGCGAGCTGGCCTCGGACTGCGTGCAGGACGCCTTCATCTCCGCGTTCCGCCGGGCCGAGTCCTACCGGGGTGAGGCGGCGGTCACCACCTGGTTGCACCGGATCGTGGTCAACGCCTGCCTGGACCGGCTGCGGCGCGACAAGCCGACGAGCGAGCTGCCCGAGTACGAGCTGTCCGACGCGCGCGACGCGCACGCCTCGGTCGACACCCGCCTGGACGTCCGGGAGGCGCTCGACCGGCTCCCGGAAGGACAGCGGATGGCACTCATCCTCGTCGACATGCACGGCCTGTCCATCGTCGAGGCGGCCGCGGTCCTGGAGGTTGCGGAGGGCACCGTGAAGTCGCGCTGCAGCCGTGGTCGTGATGCGATGGCAGAGCTGCTGCGGGAACCATCGGAGCAGCCGTGACGTCGTACCCGTGTCGCCTCCGGTGTCGTGAACTCGCCCGCACCAGCAGCCGCGCACCCCGAACACCGTCACACCGTCCCCGTCGTCTGGAGGAAGTCATGGTGAGCACCCCGCCCGTGCCGCCTGACGGCCCTGGCGACCACGACGACCTCGACCCCACCGGTATCCGCGCCCTGCTGTCGGCGCTGCCCGACCCCGGCCCGATGCCCCACGACCTGGTCGACCGGATCAACGCCTCCATCGCCGCCGAGCAGACCGCCCGCCAGACCACCCGCGAGGGCGCCACCGTCGTGCCGCTGCGCTCGCGCCGGTGGGGATGGCAGCACTGGGGGGCCGCGGCCGCCGCCGCTGCCGTCATCGTGGTCGGCGGCTCGGCCCTGGTCAGCGGCACTGGCCCGGGTGACGTTCTGGCGTCCATCCGCGGCGGGTCCTCCGCCGACAGCGACTCCTCCGCCGGCGACAGCGCGGCCAGCGCCCCCGAGCTCCAGTCGGGCACCGGCTCGTCGATGAGTGCGCCCTCGACCGGCGGCCAGCGGGTCCAGGGCTCGGTGGGCGACGTGCAGCTGGTTGCCAGCGGCACGGCATACACCAGCACGGACCTCGGGAAGCAGGCCGGCGAGCGACTCCCCGCCGCCCTGCAGGACTCCGCGAAGGCGGAGGAGGCCCGCCCGGACAGCGGCGCCGGACTGCGGGCCTGCCTCACCGCCCTCGGCATCCCCTCGTCGACGCCGATCCGGGCTGACGTCGCCACGCTCGACGGCGCCCCCGCGGTGATAGCCGTGGTCCAGGCCGACACCGGTCAGACCGTGTATGCCGTGGCGCCGGAGTGCGACGCCACCCATCCCCGGGTGCTCGCGGGGCCGGTGCCAGTGCGCTGAGCCGCGCGTCGTGGCCGTCCGGACGGGCGGGGGAACATCGAGGGCCTACCATCGGTTGCAGTCACTGGCACCGTATGTAGCGGTGCACCGCCTTCTCGACCACAAGGGGCTGTCACCGCGTGAGCACCACCGCACCTGCCGACATCCGCAGTCTGATCATCATCGGCTCCGGCCCGGCGGGCTACACCGCCGCCGTCTACGCGGCCCGGGCCAACCTCCAGCCGCTGCTGTTCGAGGGCGCCGTCACCGCTGGTGGCGCACTGATGAACACCACCGAGGTGGAGAACTTCCCCGGCTTCCAGGACGGGATCATGGGCCCGGAGCTCATGGAGAACATGCGCGCCCAGGCCGACCGGTTCGGCGCCGAGATCATCACCGACGACGTCGAGTCGGTCGACCTCGAGGGCGAGGTCAAGACGGTCGTCGACGCCGAGGGCAACACCTACCGCGCGCACGCCGTGATCCTCGCGATGGGTTCGGCCTACCGCGAGCTGGGGCTGCCCGACGAGAAGCGACTCTCCGGCCACGGGGTCTCGTGGTGTGCGACCTGTGACGGGTTCTTCTTCCGCGACCAGGACATCGCCGTCGTCGGCGGCGGCGACTCCGCCGTCGAGGAGGCCACCTTCCTCACCAAGTTCGCCCGGTCGGTGACGATCGTGCACCGCCGCGACGAGCTGCGCGCGTCCAAGATCATGGCCGAGCGGGCCCTGTCCAACGACAAGATCAAGTTCGCCTGGAACTCCGCCGTCGAGGCCATCCACGGCGACGCCAAGCTGACCGGGATCACGTTGCGCGACACCGTGACCGGCGAGACGCGCGAGCTGCCCGTCACCGGCCTGTTCGTGGCGATCGGACACGATCCGCGCAACGAGCTGGTCAAGGGCGTCGTCGACCTCGACGACGAGGGCTACGTCCTCGTCCAGGGCCGCACCACCCTCACCAACCTGCCCGGGCGTCTTCGCCTCCGGCGACCTCGTCGACCACACCTACCGGCAGGCCATCACCGCGGCCGGCTCGGGGTGTGCCGCGGCGCTGGACGCCGAGCGCTACCTCGCCGACCGCGAGCACGCCGGCGCACCCGCGCCCGACGCCGCTCTCACCGACGAGCCCGTGCTCACCCACTGACCCACCTGTCACACCCCGCTGGGATCGTGGGAGACACACCAACGGCCCGGCACTCAGTCCCCATCCACCGCAGCACCACCGAAAGGAGCCCCCGAGTGGGAGCCATCAAGGACACCACGGACGCCACCTTCGAGGCGGACGTCCTCCAGAACGACAAGCCGGTCCTGGTGGACTTCTGGGCGCCCTGGTGCGGCCCGTGCCGCGCCGTCGCCCCGATCCTCGAGGAGCTGGCTGTCGCGCACGCCGACAAGATCGACGTCGTGAAGCTCAACACCGACGAGAACCTCGCCGTGAGCAGCCGCTACGGCATCACCGGCATCCCGACCCTCAACGTCTACGTCGGCGGCGAGGTCGTCAAGACCCTCGTGGGTGCGATGCCCAAGCCCAAGCTGGTGCGTGAGCTCGCCGACTACCTCGGCTGAGCACGGCGGTGACCGTATGCCGGTCGGGCCCCTGACCGGAGACGGTCACGGGCCCGGCCGGCATCGTCGTCCGGGGGTGTGCGTCCGGTTGGTCCGTGGCCGCGTTCTGACTTAGGCTCGGGCGTCGTGCGAGGATGTTCCGCATGCCGCTGCACCCGCGCTGACCTGCACAAACGCCAGGAAAGACCGGTCACCCGGTCCCCCACCACCACCTCGTGAGGAGGCCGAGTGTCCGACAGCAAGAACGGCCTGCTCGGCCTCGGCAGCTACGGGCCCGCGGTCGCCGACGTGCGCGCCCGGCTTGCCGCGCTACCTGACGACCAGCTTCCCGAACGGCCCGACCTCGGTCCGTCCGGCGACGGCTCGGAAGTAGGCGGCTCGGGCGGCACCGGTGTCGACGGGTTCGACGCGGCGCGTTTCGACGCCACGCTGGAACGGGCCGTCCGCGCCTTCCAGCAGCACAAGGGCCTCATCGTCGACGGCGTCGTGGGTGTCGAGACGTTCGCGGCCATCGACGGGGCCCGCTGGACGCTCGGCGACCGGATCCTCGTGCACCTGCCAGGCCACCTCCTGCGAGGCGAGGACGTCGTCACGCTCCAGGAACGACTCAACACCCTCGGTTTCGCCGCCGGTCGGGTCGATGGCAGGTTCGGTCCCGAGACCGAGCGGGCCGTGCGCAGCTTCCAGCGCGCCTATGGGCTGTCCGGCGACGGATCGGTCGGTCCCGACACGCTGCGCGCCTTCGAGGACCTGCGTCGCTCGGTCTCCGGCGGCTCCGCCAACGTCCTGCGCGAGCGCGAGCTGGTCCGCCGCTCGGGTCACAGCCTGAGCGGGCGCACCGTCGTCCTCGACCCCGGCCACGGTGGGGAGCAACACTGGGGCCGTCGCCCACGGGCTGGTCGAGTCCGACGTGGTCATGGACCTCGCCCGCCGGATCGAGGGCCGGCTCACGGCGATCGGCGTCTCGGTCGTCTACACGCGCACCGAGCACACCAACCCCAGCGAGGAAGAGCGCGCGGCCCTGGCCAACGACGCCGGCGCCGACCTCGTGCTGTCACTGCACTGCGACTCCCACGACGCCGCCGAGGCCAGCGGTGTCGCCACCTTCTTCTTCGGCCGCGACCGCAGCACCTCCTGGTCGGCGGTCGGCGAGCACCTGGCCGACCTCGTGCTGCGCGAGGTCGTGGCCCGCACCGGTCTGGAGAACTGCCGCTCGCACGGCCGGTCGTGGGCGCTGCTCCAGCAGACCCGCATGCCCACCGTGCGGATCGAGGCCGGCTACCTCTCCCACCCCACCGACGCCGCGCGCCTGGCCGACCCGGCGTTCCGCGACACCTTGGCCGAGGCCGTCGTGGTCAGCCTGCAGCGGCTCTACCTGGGTGACGACGACACCGCCACGACGGGCGTCCTGCGGCTCGGAGACCTTCGGGCCTACCTCGCCTCGCACGGCTGAGCCGCGCGACGGATCCCGTTGTGTCCCAACGGGATTCGCGAGTGCGACTGACTGCTAGCTGCGGTCGACCCCGAGCATGTCCACGATCCGGTTGAGGTCCTCGACCGAGGCGAACTCGACCGTGAGCTTGCCCTTGCGCTGACCCAGGGCGATGTTGACCCGGGTGTCGAACCGGTCGGACAACCGAGCCGCCAGGTCGTCGAGCTGGGGGTGCCGGTTGCCTGCCCGCGGACGCCGTGGCTTGGCCGCCTCGTCGGGACCTCCGACCGCGACCAGCTCCTCGACGTTGCGGACGCTGAGCCCTTCGGCCACGATCCGCTGGGCCACCCGCTCCATGGCGGCGCCGTCGGGCAGCCCGAGCAGCGCCCGGGCGTGGCCCGCGGAGAGGACACCGGCAGCGACCCGGCGGGCCACGAGCGGCGGAAGCTTGAGCAGTCGCAGCGTGTTGGAGATCTGCGGCCGCGAGCGGCCGATCCGGGCCGCCAGCTCGTCGTGCGTGCAGCCGAAGTCCTCGAGCAGCTGCTGGTATGCCGCGGCCTCCTCGAGCGCGTTCAGCTCGCTGCGGTGCAGGTTCTCCAGGAGCGCGTCGCGCAGGAGGTCGTCGTCCTCGGTCTCCTTGACGATGGCCGGGACGGTCGCCCTCCCCGCCTCCTGCGAGGCCCGCCACCGGCGCTCGCCCATGATGAGCTCGTACCGCACGCCGTCGGCCGCGTTGTCGAGCTGATCAGGCCCCTGACCTGCAGGAATGGGCCGGATGACGATGGGCTGCAGCACCCCGATCTCGCGGATCGAGTGCACCAGCTCGGCCATGTCGTCCTCGTCGAAGACCGACCGGGGCTGCCTGGGGTTCGGCCGGATCTGCTCGACCGGGATCTCGCCGTAGGAGACGCCGGGCACCGGCGCCAGGCCGTGGGGGTTGTCCGTCGCGGCCGGCTCGACCGTGCCGCCAGGGCTGCCATGGGCGTCGTCGCCGAGGTGTTCCCGGTGGTCCGCGGCGGACGCATCGGTCCCGTCGTCGTGCAGGTGCTGCGCTTCCTCGACCGTGGCGGTCGCCGTCCCTGCACCCGCCGGGACGTCCTCGGTGCCGTCGTGGACGGCGGGCGACCCACCGGCATACGCCGTGCGCGCCGGGGCGCTGGTCCGGGAAGAAGACGTCGACCGGGCGGCCGTTGGGGGAGGTCGGGGCGTTGGGGATGAGGGCTCCCAGCCCGCGGCCGAGGGCGCGTCGCTTCTCGCTCATGGTGTCTTCCCGTCGTCGTGCGTGGAGGAGTGGTCGGCGGTGGCAGCGCCGCGGTCGGCGAGCTCGGCGGCAGCCCCGAGATAGGACAGTGCGCCGCTGGAGTTGGGGTCGTAGGTCATCACGGTCTGGCCGTGGCTGGGCGCCTCGGAGATACGCACCGAGCGCGGGACCGTGTTGCGCAGCACCTGCTCGGGGAAGTGGCTGCGCACCTCGTCAGCCACCTGGGCGGACAGCCGGGTGCGACCGTCGTACATGGTGAGCAGGATGGTGGACACGTGCAGCGTCGGGTTGAGGTGGTTGCGGATCAGCTCGATGTTCTTGAGCAGCTGCGACAGCCCCTCCAGCGCGTAGTACTCGCACTGGATCGGGATGAAGACCTCCTGCGCGGCCACGAAGGCGTTGACTGTGAGCAGGCCCAGGCTGGGTGGGCAGTCGATGAGCACGTAGTCAGGAGCAATCGTGTCGGGGGCCACCAGCTCGCTCGCGGCGACGTGCTGCAGGTAGGCCGCGATGGCTTTCTGGAGCCGCGTCTCCCGGGCGACGAGCGAGACGAGCTCGATCTCGGCGCCGGCCAGGTCGATGGTGGCTGGTGCGCACCAGAGTCCGGGGATGTCCGGGCACTCCTGCACGACGTCGGCCAGGGGAGTGCCCTCGACGAGCACGTCGTAGATGCTCGGCACCTCCGCATGGTGGTCGATCCCGAGCGCCGTGCTGGCGTTGCCCTGCGGGTCGATGTCGATGACCAGGACGGTCAGGCCGGCCTGGGCGAGCGCGGCAGCCACGTTGACGGTCGTCGTCGTCTTGCCGACCCCGCCCTTCTGGTTCGCCACTGTCAGGACGCGGGTGGCCGGCGGCTTGGGAAACACCCGGCCGGTGAGGGCGATCCGCTTGCGTGCGTCGGCGGCCACTGCCTGCGCCAAGGGAGTGTCACGGTCGCCATGGGGCAGCGACGACGCCACCTCCTCGCGCTCGTCGGTTTCACGTGAAACGACAGCCGCCAGGGCCTCCTCGGCGGCGGTGGCACCACCGGTCCGGGTCACGTCCACCATCGGGGCATCGACTGTCCGGACCTCGTCCACCGAGGGAGCGCCGCTGGTTCCGTGACGCTCGTCCGTGGCGGCGCCGAGCCCGCGGTCCCCAGACCGTTCCGTCGACTGGTTTCACGTGAAACGGTGTCGTCCGGACGCGGCCGCATCACCCGCCGGCCACCCGAGGGCTGCGGTGGCATGACCCACCCGCTGTGGCCACCCGAGTCCCTTGGTCAGTTGCAGCGTTGCTGTGCTCACGCAGTCACCTCGTTGGCCATGGACATCATCCAACCCTACGGCGGCGCAGGCCACAACGCGGGAGGCGGCACCGCCGACACGGGACGGTCAGGACGGGTGGCGCCGCGTTCGATCAGCCGGCCGCAGGACCGGCTGCCCCGCTGCGCGACGGGTCGACGTCATCGTCGCCTCTTCTTGGCCCGGCCGGAGGTCGGCCGGGCGCCCACGGTGATCTGCAGTGTCGTGGTGGCCACGGGAAGCAGGCCTGCTCCATAGGTGACGACGGACGAGGAGGTCATCCCGAGACGGCGCAGTGCGGCGTCCTCGGCAGCCAGCTCCTCGGCGGCCGAGCCGCCCTTGAGCGCCACGAGCGTTCCGCCATCGGCGAGCAGGGGGAAGGTCCAGCGGGCGAGCTTGTCGATCCGCGCGACCGCGCGCGCTGTCGCGTACGGGGCCGCCAACACGCCGGCGAACTCCTCCGCCCGCCCGCGGTGCACCGTGCAGTTGTCCAGGCCCAGCTCCTCGACCGTGGCCGAGAGCCAGGTGGTGCGGCGCAGCATCGGCTCGACGAGCTGGAGCTGCAGGTCGGGGCGGGCGATGGCCAGTGCAAGACCGGGAGGCCGGCCCCCGAGCCCACGTCGACCACCGTCGTCCCGTGCGGGAAGGCCTCGTGGGCGACGGCGCAGTTGAGGATGTGCCGGTCCCAGAGGATCGGGACCTCCCGAGGTCCGATGAGCCCGTGCGGACACACCGGTGTCGGCCAGGATCGCCGCGAACTGCTCGGCCAGACCCAGCCGGGAGCCGAAGACACGCTGGGCCGCGGCCGGGGCGGTCGGAGCCCCACTCGGCTCCGCGGATGCCGCGACGGGCGCGGTCCCGGTCTCCCCGGTCCCGCGCCCGTCGTCGGTGGGCTGCTGCTCCGTCATGCCCGCCGTTTTCCGTGAAACATGCGCTGTTTCACGTGAAACGGCCGTCCGCCGTCGCGCGGTCACGCCGGGAGGACGACGACGAACCGCCGTGGCTCGACCCCGTCGGACTCCGAGGTGAGCCCTGCGGCGAGCACCTCGTCGTGGACCACCTTGCGCTCGAAGGCAGTCATCGGCTCGAGTGCTGCCTTCTCACCGGAGGCCTTGACCTGCTCGATGACCGTCCGGGCCACCTCGACCAGCGTCGAGCGGCGCTCGGCCCGGTGACCTGCGACGTCGAGCATCAACCGGCTGCGTTCGCCGGTGGCCGACTGCACGGCGAGCCTGGTCAGCTCCTGGAGCGCCTCGAGCACCTTGCCGTCCTGACCGACGAGGCGACGGGGGACCCGGCCCTCGTCGGAGTCGACGATGGACACGGCTGCCCGGTCCCCGTCGACATCCACGTCGATGTCGCCGTCGAGGTCGGCGATGTCGAGAAGGGTCTCGAGGAAGTCGGCTGCCACCTCGCCCTCGCGTTCGAGGTCGGCCACCTTGGCGGGACGTCGCCGTGGCGACCCGTCCGACGTCTGCGCCTCTGTGTCACTGTCCATGTCAGCGTCCACTCCGCCCTCCGCGTCTGCGGAGTCGGTCGCAAGGGCGGGGTGACCGTCCGAGACGGCGTCGGCACTGGTGTCGGCAGTCGCTGGTGTCGGCACTGGTGTCGGCGCCGGGCTCGGAAGAGCCGGTCGCACCAGGGGCGGGGGAAGTCGGCTGCTCACCGGTCTCGGTGGACTGCTCGGCTGCGGTGGTGTCGTCCACGACGGTGTTGTCCTGCTCGGTCATGGTGGTCACTCTCAGTTGTCGGTCTGTGGCTTGGGGTCGTTCGTGGGCTTGCCGGGTGCCTGCTTCTTGGCGGCGGCCCCCGGTCGTCCCACCCTTCTTCTTCTTGTTGCGCGACGGCTGCACCCGCTGGCCCCCCGTCGGCTTGGGCGCCTCGTCCGCGGCCGGCTCACCCTTGTCGAGGCCCTTGACGGTGAACTCCTCCACCGTCTTGCCCTTCTTGCGGCGCCGCTCCTGCATGGCCTTCTCGGCCAGAGAGCCGGGCGCGGGCATGTTGCGGATCACGTAGAACTGCTGGCACATCGACCACACGTTGGTCGTCAGCCAGTAGAGGAGGACACCGATCGGGAAGTTGACGCCGGAGATGGCGAAGAAGATCGGCATCAGGTAGAGCAGCATCTTCTGCTGCTTGGCGAACGGGTTGTCCAGCGCGGAGGCCGGCATGTTCTTCATCATCAGCTGGCGCTGGGTGGTGAACGTGCTGGCAGACATGAGCACGATGAGGACGATCGTGACGATCTTGACGGTCAGCGTCTCCGACGCCGAGGAACTTGTCCGACAGCTGCGCGCCGAAGAAGGTCGACTTCTCGGCCTCGCCGGCGAGCTTGGCACGTGATCGGCCCGATCGGGTCGGTCTCGCCGTGAGCGATCTTCTGCAGGCCGTTGAGCACCCGGAACAGGCCGAAGAAGAACGGCGACTGCAGCAGGATCGGCAGGCACGAGCTGAACGGGTTGGTCCCGGTCCGCTTGTAGAGGTCCATCGTCTCCTGCGTCATGGCCTGACGGGAGTCCGGGTCCTTCTTGTCCTTGTACTTGGCCTGGATCTTCTGCATCTCGGGCTGGATGAGCTGCATCCGCCGTGAGGCGTGGATCTGCTTGACGAACAGCGGGATCATCGCCGCCCGCATCACCACCACGAGACCGACGATGGACAGCGTCCACGCGACCCCGGAGTCGGACGGGATGCCGAGTGTCGTGAACAGGGAGTGCCAACCCCACAGGATCCACGACACGATCCACTCGAACGGGTAGATCAGGTCACTGAAGCTCATGTCGTCCTCAATCTGGTGGTGCCCCGTCGGGTGACGGTGCACCGGTGGTTTCCGGTCGCGCAGTGGGTATGCCGCGTGGCCGGCAGGTCTGGTGCCCGGCCGCTAGGCGGCGTGGGCAGGTGGTGCTGGGTCCTGGTCCCCGTGTCGGCCGTGGATCGGTCTGTGGAGGTGGTCACCTTGGCTGGGACGTGGTCGACCCCGCCGGCCGCCCAGGGGTGGCACCTAGCCAACCGCTTGACGGCCAGCCAGGTTCCCTTGAGGGGGCCGAACCGGCGGATCGCCGTGAGCGCGTAGGCCGAGCAGGACGGGTAGTAGCGGCAGGTCTGCGGCGTCATCGGGGAGATGAATCGCTGGTAGAACAGCAACAGCCCGATGAGGGGCGCGGCGGCGACCCGCTTGACCGTCGTCATGCTCGCCCCACCGTCAGCTTCGCGGAGACCCGAGCCAGAAGGGTATCCAGCTCTGCGCCAAGCAACGCTGAATTCGCTTGTGCTGCAACAGAATTCGCTCGAATGACGAGGTCGACACCTGCCGGCAGCGCACCGAGCCTGGCGGCCATCAGCGCCCGCAGCCGTCGCTTGGTGCGGTTGCGGACGACCGCTCCGCCCACGGCTTTGGAGACAACAAAACCGACCCGCGGCGGGAGTCCCGCACGCGTGTCGGCCTGGTTGGCGTGGACCACGATCAGCGTGGAGCCAGCTCGGGCTCCCCTGGGCCCCCGGAAGGCGGCCGCGAAGTCCGAGCTCGCGCGGAGCCGGTGCCCCGCGGGCAGCACGGGGTCGGCCTCAGGCGGAGAGCTCGGAGCGGCCCTTGGCGCGGCGGGCCGACAGGATGGCGCGACCCGCACGGGTCCGCATGCGCAGGCGGAAGCCGTGGGTCTTGGCCCGACGACGGTTGTTCGGCTGGAAAGTACGCTTGCTCACGAGGATCTCCGTTACTGGTCAGGCCCGGGTGGCCTGCTGAGTGCAGTGGGTGGCTGGGGGTCGGCCGCAATCGGCCCAGCCGTTGAACAGTTGCCGCGAGCCGATCTCGGTGACACCCACGCTGTGGCTGGCACCGACGATCCAAGGGCGTCACGGGCATGCGAAAGCGGCCGACAGGCCGCCTCCAAGGTACGCGAGCGCGCGCCACAGGGTCAAACCAGAGCCGGCCAGGCGGCATACCGGTGCCGTGGCGGGGCCCAATAGCACCCAATCCGACTGATCTGCGCCCAGACACGCCGACCCCTCACCCTCAATTTCCCCCGCGCGGGCCAATTTTCGGCCGTTTCGCTTGCCCGCGGTGGGCCGGCTGTTGTTACCGTTCCTCGCTCGTCCCATCTCCTTGCCCACAGGTTGTGGATAACCGTGTGGACAAGGCACAGTGAGGACCGCAGGCACCATGACCCTGCGACAGGGCAGATCCGCCACGACGTCGAAAGGGATGTGGGACAGGTGAGTGACACAGATCTGGACTTCACACAGATCTGGCAGAACACCATCGCCACCCTCGACGCCGACGGCCTCCCCGCCCGTGAGCGCGCCTTCCTCACCCTGGCCCGGCTGGCCGGGCTGCTTGACGGGACCGCGCTGGTCAAGGTGCCGAACGACTACACCAAGGACGTCGTCGAGCAGCGGGTCCGCGACGCCGTGACCCGAGCGCTGTCGTCCCAGCTCGGCGAGCAGGTGCAGCTGGCGGTCACCGTCGACACCTCGCTGGACGAGACGCACCACATCGACCGACACCACCGGGTATGCCGATGCCGACCCGCGGTCCTCCACGCCGGGCGACCCGCTGGGCACACCCCTCGGCACCCACCTGGGCGCACCGGGCGCCAGCGGTCAGCACTCCCAGGTGGACAACGTCTACCCGCTCACCCAGGCGGCCGAGCCGCAGCGCCGGCCGCGTGACGAGGTCCCGAGCATCACCGACGAGTCGGCGACCCGGCTCAACCCGAAGTACACCTTCGACACCTTCGTCATCGGCGCGAGCAACCGGTTCGCCCACGCGGCCGCCGTCGCCGTGGCCGAGGCGCCGGCCAAGGCCTACAACCCGCTGTTCGTCTATGGCGAGTCCGGCCTGGGCAAGACCCACCTGCTGCACGCGATCGGGCACTACGCACGCAACCTCTACCCGCACGTCAAGGTGCGCTACGTGAACTCCGAGGAGTTCACCAACGACTTCATCAACAGCATCCGCGACGACAAGGCGAGCAACTTCCAGCGCCGTTACCGCGACGTCGACGTGCTGCTGATCGACGACATCCAGTTCCTGCAGGGCAAGGTGCAGACGCAGGAGGAGTTCTTCCACACCTTCAACACGCTGCACAACGCGAACAAGCAGGTCGTCATCACCAGCGACCTGCCCCCGAAGCTGCTCAGTCGGCTTCGAGGAGCGGATGCGCAGCCGGTTCGAGTGGGGCCTGCTCACCGACGTCCAACCGCCCGACCTCGAGACCCGCATCGCGATCCTGCGCAAGAAGGCCATCCAGGAACGCATGAGCGCCCCCGACGAGGTGCTCGAGTTCATCGCCAGCCGGATCTCCACCAACATCCGCGAGCTCGAGGGCGCCCTGATCCGCGTCACCGCGTTCGCCAGCCTCAACCGGCAGAGCGTCGACATGGGCCTGGCCGAGATCGTCCTCAAGGACCTGATCCCCAACGAGCAGGGCTCCCAGATCACCAGCGCGACGATCATGGCGCAGACGGCGGCCTACTTCGGGCTGACCATCGAGGACCTGTGCGGCGGGTCCCGGTCACGGGTGCTGGTCACGGCCCGCCAGATCGCGATGTACCTGTGCCGCGAGCTCACCGACCTGTCCCTGCCCAAGATCGGGCAGCAGTTCGGCGGCCGCGACCACACCACGGTCATGCACGCCGACAAGAAGATCCGCCAGCTGATGGCCGAGCGGCGAGCGATCTACAACCAGGTCACCGAGCTGACCAACCGGATCAAGCAGCAGTCCCGCTGACCGTCCACCGCCTGCACACTGGTTCTCCACAGGCTTGTGCACAGCTGTGTGGGCCTGTTCATCTCCCGGACATCTGCGGCCGCGAGCCCCGTTCTAGCGTTCTGATGTGCTCGCCGAGTCCACTCCCGTGCGTGAAACAGGGGCATTCGGGCAACCAGACCCATGGTCCACACCTGTGGACAACTCTGTGGGTATGTGTCCGGCCGCTACGCCATCGACCGAACGGCTGAATCCTTGACGAAGGGCTGTGGACAACCAGTGGACAACGCGTGCACGACCTCGCTGCAGCTGGGGACAACAGGGCCGTGCCGTGTGGAGACGGTGTGGGCGGCCGATGCGGCCTCCACAGCCCGGACCAGGTTGTCCGCCGCTCCGTCCACCCGCCGTGCACACCGGACGCGCCGTGCTGACCTGCGCGGATGCCGGTCGTCCACAGGTTCCACAGCCCCTATGACAACGACTACCCCTCCCTAGTCATGGATCCAGCCCCGAGTACCAATCCTGCTGCCACCACCCTGAAATGACAGGAACGAACCTCTGCAGCCGAGATTGCCGGATCCGGGTTGGCCGAGTGCATCGTGAGCACTAGGGTCAGTGCGCAATCACATTCGTGGAAGTAATCGGTAGTTCTCGGCGGCGGGCCGCGGGCGAAAGGGCAGGTAGTCACGGTGAAGTTCCGGGTCGAACGTGAGGTCCTCGCCGATGCCGTGACCTGGGTGGCCCGTGGCCTCCCGGCCCGTCCGCCGGTGCCGGTCCTCGCCGGTGTCCTGCTCGAGGCCAACGACGAGGGCACCCTGACCCTGTCGGCGTTCGACTACGAGGTCTCCGCCAAGATCACCGTGGCCGCCGAGGTCGCCGAGGGCGGCACCGTGCTCGTCCTCGGCCGGCTGCTCGCCGACATCTCGCGCAACCTGCCCTCCAAGCCGGTCGACGTCGCCACCGAGGGCAACAAGGTCTCGGTCACCTGCGGGTCCTCCCGGTTCAGCCTGATGCAGATGCCCGCCGACGACTACCCGACGCTGCCCATCTCCCCCACCGCCAGCGGCACCATCGCCGGCGACGTGTTCACCCAGGCCGTGGCCCAGGTGTCGATCGCCGCCGACCGGGGCGACACCCTGCCCATCCTGACCGGTGTGCGGGTCGAGATCGAGGGCTCGACCATGACGCTGCTGGCCACCGACCGCTACCGGCTGGCGATGCGCGAGCTCACCTGGAACCCCCACGCCACGGACGCCAGCCACCTGGCCCTCGTCCCGGCCCGCACCCTGTCCGAGACCGCCAAGGCCCTCGGCGCCTCCGGCTCGATCGAGGTCGCGCTCGGCTCCTCCGCCGGTGGTGACGGGCTGGTCGGCTTCGAGGCCGGGCAGCGTCGCACCACCACCCGCCTGCTCGATGGTGAGTACCCCAAGGTCACCTCGATCTTCCCGACCAGCGTCGACACCGAGGCCGTCATCGCCACCGCCGACCTCATCGAGGCGGTCAAGCGCGTCGCCCTGGTGGCCGAGCGCAACACCCCCGTGCGGCTGAAGTTCACCGACGGCCAGGTCGCCATCGAGGCAGGCACCGGTGACGACGCCCAGGCGTCCGAGGCGGTCGAGTCGACCCTCACCGGTCCCGAGATCGAGATCGCCTTCAACCCGCAGTTCCTCCTCGACGGCCTCGGCGCCGTCGGGCACCGCCTGGTCGCGGTTCTCGTTCACCCAGCCGTCACGGCCCGCGGTGCTGTCCGGGCAGGACGAGCAGGACGGCGAGGCCGACACGTCCTACCGCTACGTCCTCATGCCTGTCCGCTTCGCGAGCTGAGCACCCCCGGGCGTAGCCTGAGCACGCGCACCACGGGGTCTGCCGCGCAGCAGGTTTCGCGGCATACCGCACCACCCACACGAAAGGGCGTCGTCACATGCAGCTCGGTCTGATCGGTCTCGGGAAGATGGGCGGCAACATGCGCGAGCGGATCCGCCGCGCCGGCCACGAGGTGGTGGGCTTCGACCACAACCCCGCGGTGTCCGACGTCAAGACGCTGGCTGGTCTGGTCAAGGCCCTCGACGCCCCGCGGACCGTCTGGGTGATGGTGCCGGCCGGCGCACCCACGAGCGACACGGTGGCCCAGCTGGCCAAGCTGCTCGACAAGGGCGACCTGGTCATCGACGGCGGCAACAGCCGGTTCACCGATGACTTCGAGAACGAGAAGCTGTTGAAGGCCAAGGGAATCGGCTACCTCGACTGCGGGGTGAGCGGCGGCATCTGGGGCCTGGAGAACGGCTACGGGCTGATGGTCGGCGGCACTGCGGCCAACGTCCGCAAGGCGATGCCGATCTTCGACGCGCTGCGACCCGAGGGCCCGCGCGAGGAGGGCTTCGTCCACGCCGGCAAGGTCGGCGCCGGCCACTACACGAAGATGGTGCACAACGGCATCGAGTACGGCCTGATGGCCGCCTACGCCGAGGGCTACGAGCTGCTCGAGGCGAAGGACATCGTCACCGACGTCCCGGGCGCCTTCAAGGCCTGGACCCGCGGCACCGTGGTGCGGTCCTGGCTGCTCGACCTCCTCGTCGACGCCCTCGAGAAGAACCCGCACCTCGACGACGTCTCCGGCTACACCGTCGACTCCGGCGAAGGGCGGTGGACCGTCGAGGAGGCGATCGCCAACTCGGTGCCCATGCCGGTGATCTCCGCGTCGCTGTTCTCCCGGTTCGCCTCACGCCAGCAGGAGTCGCCGACGATGCAGGCCGTCGCCGCCCTGCGTGGTGGTTTCGGCGGTCACCAGGTCATGTCCGTCGCCGAGGGCGAGAAGCTGCGCGCCGACGGTGCCCCCAAGCACGAGAAGGCGGTCGCCGCGAAGGCCGCGCCGAAGGAGAAGCCGACCAAGAGCGCGACGAAGGCTGCCGCCAAGGGACGCAAGGCGGCCAGCGCCGGGCCGTCCTCCGGCACCGGGTCCACGCGGTCGGGCGGCGGCCCCACCTCCGGCACGGGGTCCACCCGCAAGCGTGCCGCCAAGAAGCGCTGACCTAGCGAGCCCGTGCTACGTCCGGCACCTCACGGTCGCCGACTTCCGCAGCTATGCCAGCGCCGAGCTCCCGCTCGAGCCTGGCGTCACCACGCTGGTCGGGCCTGAACGGGCAGGGCAAGACCAATCTCGTTGAGGCCATTGGCTATCTGGCCACCCTGTCAAGCCACCGGGTGTCCACCGACCAGCCACTCGTGCGGTTCGGGGCCGAGCAGGCGGTCATCCGAGGGGCGGTGGTGCGCGACGGCCGGGAGACGATGCTCGAGCTCGAGGTCAACCCGGGACGCGCCAACCGGGCCAGGCTGGGCCGCTCTCCCGTCACCCGTCCGCGTGACGTGCTGGGCACCTTGCGGACCGTGCTCTTCGCTCCCGAGGACCTGGCCCTGGTCAAGGGCGACCCCGCGGAGCGCCGCCGGTTCCTCGACGACCTGCTCGTCGCCCGCCAACCGCGCTGGGCGGGGGTCCGCAGCGACTACGACAAGGTCCTCAAGCAGCGAAACGCCCTCCTGAAGTCGGCACAACCGTTGCTGCGCAAGGGATCTCGCCATCGCGCGCCATCCCGTCCGGGCGACGAGCCGGTCGACGACGCCCGCGCATCAGCACTGCACACCCTCGACATCTGGAACGAGCACCTCGCCGCGGTCGGGCTCGCAGCTGCTCTATGCCCGGCTGCGGCTCCTGCGCGACCTCGGTCCCTACCTCTCGAAGGCCTACGACGAGGTGAGCGCGGGCCAGTCGGACGCCAGGGTGTCCTACAAGAGCTCACTGCGAGAGGCCGCCGCGGCGTCCCTCGCAGCCGGGGAGGTCCCCGAGATCGACGCGTTGCGTGCCGAGCTCGTGGCCACCCTCGAGGAGAACCGTGACAAGGAGATCGAGCGCGGGATCTCCCTGGCCGGGCCGCACCGGGACGACCTGGTCCTGTCCCTGGGTGAGCTCCCCGCCAAGGGCTACGCCAGCCACGGCGAGAGCTGGTCGTTCGCGCTGGGACTCAAGCTCGCGGCATACCAGCTGCTGCGGCACGACCTCGGTGAGGACCCGGTGCTCATCCTCGACGACGTGTTCGCCGAGCTGGACACCGGCCGCCGCGAGCGGCTGGCTGCCATGGTGCTGGACTGCGAGCAGGTGCTCATCACGGCTGCGGTCGACGCCGACGTGCCGACGAGCCTGGTGGGAAGGACCTTCGCGGTGACGCTCGGGGAGGTGAGCCTGCGTGAGTGACGAGAGCAGTCCCGGCGCCGAGGCACGACCGGACGCCGAGCTCGAGCTGGGCGCCGGGTCGGCCACTGGGCCGGACGTGCCCTCTGACCTGTCCACCGAGCCGGACCCGGCCTCGATGGTCGACGACGCCGCGGACGCCGCGCTCCAGCGAGCCCGCGCCGCCGCGCGCGAGAAGGGCCTGCGCCCCGGTCTCAAGCCGATGCGGCGCCGCCAGATCGGGGTGCAGTCGTCCGGATCGCGGCAGGACGGTCGTGACCCCCTGCTGCTCGGCGACCAGATGGACCGGCTGATGGCCGACCGCGGCTGGAAGGTCGACGTCGCTGTGGGTTCCGTGATGGGCCGTTGGCCACAGATCGTCGGGCAGGAGGTCGCCCAGCACTGCATCCCGGTGACCTTCGAGTTCGGGGTGCTCACGGTGCGGGCCGACTCGACGGCCTGGACCACCCAGCTCAAGCTCCTCGAGTCCTCGATCATGGCGCCGGCTCGAGGGTGAGGTCGGCAAGGGCACCGTGACCGCGCTGAAGATCGTCGGGCCGAGCGCGCCGTCGTGGTCCAAGGGTCCGCGGCGCTCCACCGGGCCCGGCCCGCGCGACACCTACGGCTGACGCCGAACCCCTCCTTCCCGGCGGCTCCTGCTCGGCTACTCCTGCTCGGCCAGGGAGGCGAGCCGACCCAGCGAAGCCTGCAGCTTGTCTGCGGTCGTCGCCCTGGCGCGCGGGAGACGCGACTCGTCGGTCAGCTCGGTCCAGTCATAGGTGTGCGTCACCAGCGTGAGCCCCTCGGAGAGCGGCTCGAGCTCCCACCGCCACAGGTGGCCGGGCTGCTCCTTGCCCACCTCTGAGGGTCGCCACGCAAGGCGCCGGCCCTCCACGAACTCGACGACGTGGTTCTCCCGGACCGCGCCGTCCTTGGTAAGCACCATGCGGAAGACGTCGCCGACGGCACGCACGCGTTGCCCCCGCTCGGCGGAGGCGAGGTTGTCGTTGCCATCCCACCGAGGCTGCTCGGAGGGGTCGGCGATCAGCTCGAAGAGCTGCGCGGCCGAGGCGCGGATCTCGCGGTGGGCGCTGGTGATGCGGATCTCGTCGGTCATGGAGGCATCCAAGCACGGCCGGCCGGCTCAGCGGCCGTCCCGAGGGGCGAAGGCGGTGAGCGCGTCGACGTCGCTGTTGGTCCCGCGGACGTACTCGTCGACCCAGGCCTGCACCGCCGGGTAGGCGGAGCGCTCGACGATCTCGGCACAGACGGCGTCGACGTCGATCTCCGTGTGCCGCAACGCGATCTGCCCGTCGCGCAGCAGTACCCAGGACCCACCCACCCGGCCGTACGGCATACCGACGCTGCCGGGGTTGACCACCCAGCGGCGGTCCACGAGCCGCGCGAACGGCATGTGGGTGTGGCCGCACACCACGGTGCGGACCTGGTCCGGCACGCCCGCGAACACCTGCGCCCACCGCGTGAGGCGAGTGTCGACGAGCACCACCTCGTCATCGTCCCGGGGGCTGCCGTGGCAGAACAGCACCGGACCGAAGCCGTCGACATCGAGCGTCACTGGATGGGGCAGACGGCGCAGCAGCTCCACCTGGTCGGCGCGGAGCTGCTGGCCGGCCCAGGTCGACTCGGGGTGCTCGCTCGTCCCGCCGTCCGCGACGGCCACGAGCTCACGGTCGGCATTGCCGCGCACCAGGACGCACCGGTCGCCCAGCTGGGTGAGCCGGTCCAGGGTCTCCACCGGCATCGGCCCCGCAGCCAGGTCGCCGCAGACGACGACGAGGTCGGCGGCCGCGACGTCGGGCTCGGCCAGCACGGCCTCGAGCACGGGTAGCACGCCGTGGGTGTCGGACAGGACCGCGACGGACTCAACCATGCCTCGACCGTATGCCGTGACGGCACCTTCGTCGTGCGGGTGTCAGCGGCGCGGCGCACGATGGTGTCATGACCGCCAGACCCCACCCGGACACCTGCAGCATCGTCCCGCCCTACCTGCTGGACGCGCTCACCGGTCATGCCGACGAGGCCGTCGCGGAGTGCGCTCGGCGGTCCCTGGAGCGCGACCACTCCCTGCGCAGTCACCGCAGTGCCAGTGCACCCCGCACCTCCTCGACCAGCGACCACCCGGTCGCCCACCAGGGCGGGGTCGCGGCACCGCATGCCGACGACGGCACCGGTCCGCAGCGCACCATCGCCGACGCCGAGGGCAGCGAGACCACCCCGGGCACGACGGTTCGCACCGAGGGCCAGCCCGCGACCGGTGATGCGGCTGCCGACGAGGCCTACGACGGGTTCGGCCAGACCTGGAGCCTGTTCGAGGAGGCCTACCAGCGCGACTCGCTCGACGGCCGGGGACTGCCGTTGCTCGGCACCGTCCACTACGGCAGCCGCTACGACAACGCGTTCTGGGACGGCACCCAGATGGTGTTCGGCGACGGTGACGGCACCGTGTTCAACCGGTTCACCATCGCGGTCGACGTCATCGGCCACGAGCTCACCCACGGGGTCACCGAACACACCGCCGCGCTGGTGTACCAAGGCCAGTCCGGGGCCCTCAACGAGAGCGTCTCCGACGTGTTCGGGTCACTGGTCAAGCAGCGCGCGCTGGGTCAGGGCGCCGAGGAGGCCGACTGGCTGATCGGCGCCGGGCTGTTCACGGCCCAGGTCAAGGGGGTCGCGCTCCGCTCGATGAAGGCGCCCGGCACTGCCTACGACGATCCCGCTCTCGGCGGCAAGGACCCGCAGCCCGCGACGATGGCCGACTACGTCGAGACCACCGACGACAACGGCGGCGTCCACCTCAACTCCGGCATCCCCAACCGCGCCTTCTACCTCGCCGCGACCGGCATCGGTGGCAACGCCTGGGAGGGCGCCGGGCAGGTCTGGTTCGACGTGCTCACCGGCGGACAGCTGGGCGGCACCGCCGACTTCGCGACCTTCGCCCGGCTCACCGTCAGCGCGGCCGAGAGCAGGTATGCCGCCGGCTCGCCCGAGGCGGACGCGGTCCGGTCCGCGTGGGAGCAGGTCGGTGTGCTCCCACCCGGCAGCAGCTACCGAAGAGGGTCCGGAAGCGGACCGGAGCGACGGTGGCACCGAGGTCGGCGGAGACCGTGGGGAGGGCGGGTCTGAGGGTGGCGTCGACGGAACCGGACCGGTCCCGGCCGGCACCCAGGTCCAGGTGCGGCGCACCGGTGGACTCGCCGGCATCCGCAAGGCGCGGACCGTGACGCTGGACGAGCTGCCCGACGAGGACGCCCGGGGCTGGCGCTCCCTGCTCGAAGGAGGTCAGCTGCGCGACCTGGCCGCCACGACGCCCGCCCGGCCGATCCCCGACGCCTTCACCTACCACGTGGCCTGTCCCCCCGAAGGTGAGGAGGTCACCCTGCCTGAGCACGGCATACCCGAGCCGGTGCGGGACCTGTTCCAGCGCACCCTCGACGACTGACCACGGCACCAGCGCGGGGGCTGCCCCTCGCGCCCCTCACCAGCGCCTTCGTCCCGGTCTCGAAACGCGAGAATCGGGCTCTCAGGGGGTGGGCGACGTATCCCCACCCGTCGCAGGGCACTTTTTTGTCGCAAATCCGCGTTCCCGGGCCTCCTGACGCGAGATCCGGGACCCCCGACGGGTAGACTGACAGGTGAACTCGCGGCCAGCTGGTCAACCAGCCTGGTCGCGTGCCATGAGCGGGTTCAGCGACACGAGGGGGCACTCCTCGTTCGCTGTGCCACCGAAGAAGGAGCACCGTGTCCGAGGCTGACCACACGCCAGACCAGAACGCCCCCGCAGCAGGCACCCCGGCAGACGCCGCAGCCAGCACCCCCCAGCAGAACCCCCCCGAGAACCTCACGGCCGCCGAGGCCGAGGCTGCTCGCGAGGTGGCCGAGGCCGACCTCGCGGGTGCTGCGCCCGGGTCGGACTACGACGCCAGCCAGATCACCGTCCTCGAGGGTCTCGAGGCGGTCCGCAAGCGCCCGGGCATGTACATCGGCTCGACCGGCGAGCGCGGCCTGCACCACCTGGTGTGGGAGATCGTCGACAACTCCGTCGACGAGGCGCTGGCCGGCTTCGCCGACACCGTCGACGTCACCCTCCTCGCCGATGGCGGCGTGCGGGTGGCGGACAACGGTCGTGGCATCCCCACCGACATCCACCCCGCCGAGGGCAAGTCCGCGGTCGAGCTCGTGCTCACCCAGCTGCACGCCGGTGGCAAGTTCGGCGGCGGCGGCTACAAGGTGTCCGGTGGCCTGCACGGCGTCGGCTCATCGGTGGTCAACGCCCTGTCGACCCGGCTCGACGCCGAGGTCTTCCAGAAGGGCCACGCCTTCCGGGTCACCTTCGACCACGGTGAGGCGATCGCCCCCCTGGCGAAGATGGAGGCCTCCGACCGCACCGGCACGACGATCACCTACTGGGCCGACGGCGACATCTTCGAGACGACGACCTACGACTTCGAGACGATCCGGGCCCGGATGCAGCAGATGGCGTTCCTCAACAAGGGGCTGCGCATCAACCTCACCGACGAGCGCCAGCCGGAGAGCGCCGCGGAGGACGCCGAGACGGTCGACGCGACGGAGAAGAAGCCTCGTACGGTCTCCTACAAGTACGACAACGGCCTGGTCGACTACGTCACCCACCTCGTCTCCTCGAAGAAGTCCGAGCCGGTGCACGCCGAGATCATCTCGATCGAGTCCGAGGACACCGAGCGCCAGCTCAGCCTCGAGCTCGCGATGCAGTGGACCAACTCCTACTCCGAGTCGGTCCACACCTACGCCAACACGATCAACACCCACGAGGGCGGCACCCACGAGGAGGGCTTCCGCGCGGCGATGACCAAGCTCATCAACGACTTCGCGCGCAAGCAGAACCTGCTCAAGGACAAGGACGACAACCTCACCGGCGACGACATCCGCGAGGGCCTGACCGCCGTCGTGTCGGTCAAGCTGGGAGAGCCGCAGTTCGAGGGCCAGACCAAGACCAAGCTCGGCAACTCCGAGGTCAAGGGGTTCGTCCAGCGGGCCATGACCGACGAGTTCGGCCACTGGCTGGAGGCGCACCCCACCGAGGGCAAGGACATCGTCCGCAAGTCGGTGCAGGCCGCCGCCGCCCGGATGGCCGCCCGCAAGGCGCGCGAGGCCACCCGGCGCAAGGGCCTGCTCGAGTCCGGCGGCCTGCCCGGCAAGCTGCGTGACTGCCAGAGCAAGGACCCCTCGATCTCCGAGGTGTTCATCGTCGAGGGTGACTCGGCCGGCGGTTCGGCCGTGCGCGGCCGCAACCCGCACAACCAGGCGATCCTCCCGATCCGCGGCAAGATCCTCAACGTCGAGAAGGCCCGCATCGACAAGGTGCTCGCCAACAACGAGGTCCAGGCGCTCATCTCGGCGTTCGGCACCGGCATCGGCGAGGACTTCGACAAGACCAAGGCGCGCTACCACAAGATCGTGCTGATGGCCGATGCCGACGTCGACGGCCTGCACATCCGGACGCTCCTGCTGACGCTGCTGTTCCGGTTCATGCGTCCGCTGATCGAGGAGGGCTACGTCTACCTCGCGCAGCCGCCGCTCTACCGGCTCAAGTGGAGCAACCACCCCCACGAGTTCGCCTACTCCGACCGCGAGCGCGACGCCATGGTGCAGGCCGGGCAGTCCCAGGGCTGGCGCCTGCCCAAGGACGCCGGCATCCAGCGCTACAAGGGTCTGGGCGAGATGGACTACCAGGAGCTGTGGGAGACCACGATGGACCCCGACCACCGGGTGCTCCTCCAGGTCACCCTCGACGACGCGGCCGCCGCCGACGAGATCTTCGCGATCCTGATGGGCGAGGACGTCGAGTCCCGGCGCGGCTTCATCCAGCGCAACGCCCGCGACGTCAGGTTCTTGGACATCTGAGGATCAAGCGAGGAACGAGCGTTGACGAAGATGTCCCAAAGGCACAGCTGGACATCTAGGTATGCCGCCCACCGGAAGCGGGCGGCATACCTCATGGGCTTTGAATGAGACTGAAGGACAAGGGAATTCATGACTGAGATACCGCCGATCGAGTACGACCGCACCGAAGCGGTCGACCTCAACACCGAGATGCAGCGCAGCTACATCGACTACGCGATGACGGTGATCGTGAGCCGCGCGCTGCCCGACGTGCGGGACGGTCTCAAGCCGGTGCACCGCCGCGTGGTCTACGCCATGTACGACGGCGGCTACCGGCCCGACCGCGGCTACAACAAGTGCAGCCGTGTCGTCGGTGAGGTGATGGGTCAGTACCACCCGCACGGTGACTCCTCGATCTACGACGCCCTCGTCCGCCTCGTGCAGGACTGGTCCCTGCGCTACCCGCTGGTCGACGGCCAGGGCAACTTCGGCAGCCCGGGCGACGACCCGGCCGCTGCCCCGCGATACACCGAGTGCCGGATGGCGCCGCTGGCCATGGAGATGGTCCGCGACATCCACGAGGAGACCGTCGACTTCCGAGACAACTACGACGGCAAGACCCAGGAGCCGGTCGTCCTGCCGAGCCGGTTCCCCAACCTGCTCGTCAACGGCAGCTCCGGCATCGCCGTCGGCATGGCCACGAACATCCCGCCGCACAACCTGCGCGAGGTCGCCGACGCCGCCCAGTGGCTGCTCGCCCACCCCGAGGCCAGTCGCGACGAGACCCTCGATGCCGTCCTCCAGCGGATCACCGGTCCGGACTTCCCGACCGGCGCGCTGATCCTGGGGCGCAAGGGGATCGAGGACGCCTACCGCACCGGGCGCGGGTCCGTCATCATGCGGGCCGTCGTCGAGGTCGAGGAGATCCAGGGCCGCCAGTGCCTCGTGGTCACCGAGCTGCCCTACCAGGTCAACCCCGACACCCTGGCCCAGAAGATCGCCGAGCTCACCAAGGACGGCCGCCTCTCGGGCATCGCCGACATCCGCGACGAGACGTCGGGTCGCACGGGTCAGCGCCTGGTCATCGTGCTCAAGCGCGACGCGGTGGCCAAGGTCGTGCTCAACAACCTCTACAAGCACACCCAGCTGCAGAACAACTTCGGCGCCAACATGCTCGCCCTGGTCGACGGGGTGCCACGCACCCTGCCCATCGACGCCTTCATCCGGCACTGGGTCGAGCACCAGATCGAGGTCATCCAGCGTCGGACGAAGTTCCGGCTGCGCAAGGCCGAGAACGAGATCCACATCCTGCGTGGTCTGCTCAAGGCGCTCGACGCCCTCGACGAGGTCATCGCCCTCATCCGCCGGTCGCAGACCGTCGAGGCGGCGCGCGAAGGGCTGATCGAGCTGCTCGAGATCGACGAGGTCCAGGCCCGCGCCATCCTGGAGATGCAGCTGCGCCGACTGGCCGCCCTCGAGCGCCAGAAGATCATCGACGAGCACGACCGGCTCGAGGCGATGATCAAGGACTTCGAGGACATCCTCGCCAAGCCCGAGCGGCAGCGGACCATCGTGTCCGAGGAGCTGGCCGAGCTGGTGGACAAGTACGGCGACGACCGCCGCACCCGGATCGAGTTCTTCGACGGCGACATGTCGATGGAGGACCTCATCCCCGAGGAGGACGTGGTCGTCACCATCACCCGCGGTGGCTACGCCAAGCGCACCCGGGTCGACGCCTACCGCTCGCAGGGCCGCGGGGGCAAGGGTGTCCGCGGCGCCTCGCTGCGCGGCGACGACATGGTGGACCACTTCTTCACCACGACGTCGCACCACTGGCTGCTCTTCTTCACCAACCTCGGCCGGGTCTACCGGGCCAAGGCCTACGAGCTGCCGGACTCCGGTCGCGACGCCAAGGGTCAGCACGTCGCCAACCTGCTCGCGTTCCAGCCCGACGAGAAGATCGCCCAGGTCCTCGACGTGCGTGACTACGACCAGCAGCCCTATCTCGTGCTTGCCACCAAGAACGGCCTGGTCAAGAAGACCCGGCTCGGTGACTACGACTCGCCCCGCAGCGGCGGCCTCATCGCGGTCAACCTCAAGGAGGGCGACGAGCTCGTGGCCGCCGACCTCGCGTCGCCGACCGACGACCTGCTGCTCGTCTCCCGCAAGGCGCAGTCGGTCCGCTTCCACGCCACCGACGCCCAGCTGCGGCCGATGGGTCGCGCCACCAGCGGCGTCACCGGCATGCGGTTCCGCGGCGACGACTCGCTGCTGTCCCTGAGCGTCATCCACGAGGGCGAGGACCCCGACGTGTTCGTGGTCTTCGAGAACGGCATGGCCAAGCGCTCGCCGGCCTCCGACTGGAACGCCAAGGGCCGCGGCGGCCTCGGCGTCGCGGTCGCCAAGATCACCGAGCGCAACGGCGACCTGGTCGGCGCCCTCACCGTGAGCGAGGACGACGAGGTCCTGGTCATCATGGGCAAGGGCAACATCGTCCGTATGCCGGTGAGCCCGGTGACGCGGCGCGGCCGCAACACCCAGGGCATGAAGTTCGCCAACCCCGGCAACGGCGACTCCGTCGTCGCGCTGGCTCGCAACCCCGAACGTGCGGACGACGAGGATGAGGCCATCGAGGTGGTCGTGACACCCGACGCGGCGACGGAAGGCGACTCCGCGGTGGTTGATGCCGTACCGTCGTCAGGGAACGAGCAGGGTTCCGGGGACTCCACCGAGGCGTCCGGGGCACCCGAGGGCGACGTCAGTGGAGGTAACGAGTGAGCACGGCAGGCCAGACCAGCAGGTCGGCCCTCCCCCAGGGAGGTGCCGCACCGAGCGTGAGCCCGAGCCAGGCGAGTCCGTCCAACCCGAGCGCACGTCCCCGCGGCGGTGCCGCCCGCCCGGCCGGCGCCCAGTCCGCTGCTGCTGCCGCCCGGGCCCGCCGCGTCAAGCTCACCGTCTCGCGGGTCGACCCGTGGTCGGCGATGAAGATGTCGTTCCTCATCTCCGTGGCCCTCGGCATCGCCGGCGTCGTCATGGTGGCGGTGCTCTGGATGATCCTGTCCGGTATGGGCGTCTTCACCGAGGTCAACCGGATGGTCGGCACGATCCTCAACGACTCGGAGAACCCGTTCGACATCATGGACTTCCTCGGCTTCGGCCGGGTGCTGTCCCTGTCGATCGTGATCGGGGTCATCGACGTCATCCTGCTGACCGCGCTGTCGACCCTCGGCGCGTTCCTCTACAACATCTGCTCGGCCCTCGTCGGCGGCCTCCAGCTCACCCTCACGGACGACTGAACCGGCCCCGAAACCGGGCCCCACGGCATACCGGAAACCACCCGTCGTCCTGCTCGGGACGGCGGGTGGTAACCGTTTTGGCCGACCGGATGCCGGTGATGTAACCTCGTGCCTCGCGCCACCTCCCGTGGCGCAGCGGAGATTGGGCTCACGGGCCTATAGCTCAGACGGTTAGAGCGCTTCCCTGATAAGGAAGAGGCCACAGGTTCAAGTCCTGTTAGGCCCACCAATCCCGATCCCCGCGGTTGCTCAGCGAGGGAAGGCGACGGCCCATGAAGAAGCTCCTGCTCCTCATCGTGACGGCCATCGGCGCCACGGCAATCCAGCGGAAGCTCAAGGCCCAGCGGGCCGAGAAGGACCTCTGGGCCGAGGCGACGGACTCGCCCAAGTAGCAACCACCCACCGGTGCCCGGACCGACCGAGACTCTCGGCCGGACCGCGATCCGACGGGGCCATGGCGCAATTGGTAGCGCACCTGCTTTGCAAGCAGGGGGTTAGGGGTTCGAGTCCCCTTGGCTCCACCACGCTCGCGTCTCGAAGGCTCCGCCAGTTTGCCGCGGGGGGCCTTTCGCGTTGCTCCGGGCTGCCGTCAGTTCGGTCGGTCGAGGAGGAGGAAGGCGGGGAAGCGGCCGCTGCCGACAACGCGTTTCAGCGGTCCCTTGGTCAGGTTGGCAGCGATGTCCAGCCCGACGATCCGCGGGTTCGACGCGGACCAGTCCCTTCCCTTCCAGGTCACGGTCGCGCCTCCGGCGGAGAGGACGTTGCGAGCCCAGTTCGTCGTCGCACCCCAGGGCAGTCCGACGAGGAACACTGCGCCGCTGGTGGGCACGATCGCGACGGGGACGGCGTACTCGATCCCGCTCTTGCGACCCACGTGGTGCATCACGGCCCACAGCGGGAACCAGGAGTGGCCGGCCAGTCGTCTGGCCAGCGGTGAGGTGATCTTGACCAGCCGGGCAGGGGGCTTCGTGGTGCTTGCTGGTGTCTTGGCCATGCCCCCAGCATGCGCCAATTCATCACGCAATGAAAGAGGTGGGGTGCTCTCAACGGTCATCGCCGGCCGCCAGTAGCCGTAGAGTCAGCAGTATGAGCGATGAATGCCGGCACGGAATGAACCCAACGTGGTGCTCGACGTGCCTCGGCAACGACGACCGCGCGTACCCCGGGGTGCAGGGCAGCGTGTCGGGAGGAGGGATCTCCGAGCAGCAGCAGTTCGACCGCCTCTGCCGGCAGCTCGACGTCCCCACGCAGTCCGTCGCGACCGGCAGGGCCCTGCCGATGGACGTCTTCGAAGCCGCCGCGCAGCAGTGCGGTGTCAAGACGGGGTCCCGACCCGCGATCGGCAAGAGCCTCGCCCGGGCAGCCGGACTCACCTGGGGTGCGGCCTGCCACAGTCGCGCCACGGCCAGCAGTGACGGTCCGGTCGTGACCCGCGAGGGTCTCGACGTCATCAACCGCGCCGTCACCCAGATCCTCGCCCGCACCGAGGCCATGGCCCACAGCTAGACCGCCTGACCTGTTGCTCGCCGGTGGTCACCGCTGGCCGATTCGAGGCCTTGGTGACCACCTCACGGCAACACGTCGAGCGGGCGAGGCAGGTGTTGCGATCCTGTGGTCACCGTTGGCCGATTCGAGGCCTTGGTGACCACCTCAGGGCAACAAGTGCGCGCAGGGTTGCGATCCCGGCGGGCCCACCCTTGTCTGCTGACGTCAGGGGGCCAGCAGGACCAGAGGGACGCGGCAGTTCAGTCCGACGGTGTTGAGCCGTTCGACCAGTCCCTGGCCGTCGATCGTGGGCAGCAACATCGGCGTGGGCTTGCCGGCCGCCAGCGAGCGCGCGTAGGCGTCGCGGGCTGACACCAGCCGCTGCCAGTCGTCGAGCCACCGGGACGCCGGCCGATCGGCCTCGAGCCGTTGGCCACCGAGCTGGTTCATCGTCGTGATGAGCGAGACGACCGCGTCGTTCTGGGCGTTGATCGCACCCACCCGCTGCGGGATGGGCGCCGTCGTTGCCACCGCAGCGGCTGCCGCCGACTCCCGCATCTGGGCGCACGCGGTCGCAGCGGTCCGGGCGATCTCACCCTGTTCGACGACGGTGGGGTCGTCCGTGGTGGCGAAGCTCCACAGCCGGGTGAGGGCGACGACGACCGCCACCGCTGCCACCAGCACGGCGATGCCGGCGGCCCACGACCTTCGCTGCTCCCCGGTCATCGTGGCATCCTTGCCCACTCACGGACTTGCGCAACCCCACCGCTACCGCGTCGTGGGGTGGGACGTCTCGGCCATCGCCTTGAGCTTGGTCATCGCGTCCATGGTCTGCTTGGGCAGGTCGCGCTTGATGAGTGGCGTGAAGAGCTTGCCGATCCCCTTCGTGGCGATGTCGATGGTGTGGGTCAGGGTGGTGCCCACGCCGTCGGAGGCCGCGACGAAGTCGACCGTGACATCCATCATCTTGTCGGTGAACTTCATCGCGAAGTGCCGGTCGGGCTCGCGCGCGATGATCTGCCCGTCCATCGAGCCCGGTGCGGCGCCCGTCGTTGTAGTGGTACTTCAGTCGCGTCCCGACGTCGTTGGCACCCTCGTCCAGCTTGTCGATGCCGGTGCACCGCGACAGCCACTGCGGGGTCCTCGAGACGTCGTCGACGATGGCGAAGATCGCGGCAGGCGGGGCGCTCACTGACAAGGTGTGGGCACAACGCGGCACGGCTGCCTCCGGGGGGTGAGGTGGGTGGCCACAACCTACTGCCCGCCCGCAGCCCGAAGGAGTGCCTGCCTCAGATGTCCGGGTATGCCGGGAGGTCGGCCTGGGCGTGCAGGCCCGGCGGTGCGGGAAGGGGGCGGCGCGGCTCGCGAACCCCGGCCAGCCCGTCGTCCGGACCCTGGGGCAGGAAGGCGCCCACCAGCCGGCGGCCACGGATGCGGCGGTGCCGGTACACGGCATACAGCTCAGGGTGGGTGCGGTCCCGCTCGGTGACGCGGCGGATCGTCGGCGCGCCGAGCATCACCGCCTCCCCGGGGCTGTACGCGGTGACGAAGACCGGGCGGCCGTGCGGCTGCCCGGACCGGTTGTGGGCGACGAGCTCGTACCTGGCCATGCCACCAGCGTGCGCCGAAAGCCACTTCCTCACAAGCAGTTCAGCGGATCTCGATCCGTGGCGGTCCCGCCACCGTGTGGCCGATGACCGGCGCGCCGGGCACCTCGCCGACCACGAGCAGGCCGCCGCTGGTCTGGGCGTCGGCCAGCATGAGCAGCACGTCCTCGGCCGGGTCGCCGTCGAGGTGCGGCCGCACCCAGTCGAGGTTGCGTCGTGTGCCGCCGCTGACGTAGCCGTCGCGCAGCGCCTCCCACGCCCCGTCGAGCACTGGCACCGCCCTCGACTCGAGCACAGCCCCGACCCCCGAGGCGCGCAGGAGCTTGAACAGGTGGCCCAGGAGGCCGAAGCCGGTGACGTCCGTCGCGGCTCGCACACCGGCATCCAGCGCCGCCCGGGACGCAGCGTCGTTGAGCGCGACCATCGATGCGATCGCCTGGGGGAAGACCTCGGCGGTGGACTTGTGGCGGTTGTTGAGCATGCCGACCCCGATCGGCTTGGTCAGCGAGATCGGCAGGCCGGCACGCGCGGCGTCGTTGCGCAGCAACCGATCCGGGTCGGCCACACCGGTCACCGCCATGCCGTACTTGGGCTCGGGGTCGTCGATGCTGTGCCCTCCGGCAACGGGGCACCCCGCGGTCGTGGCGACGTCCAGTCCGCCGCGGAGCACCTCCCGGAGCAGGTCCATCGGCAGCACCGAGCGCGGCCAGCCGACCAGGTTGATCGCGAGCACCGGTCGACCACCCATCGCGTAGACGTCCGACAGCGCGTTGGCCGCCACGATCCGGCCGAAGTCGTACGCGTCGTCGACGACGGGGGTGAAGAAGTCGGCGGTGCTGATCACCGCGGTGCCTCCCGCGACCCGGACGACCGCACCGTCGTCCCCGTCGTCGAGCCCCACGAGCAGGTCACCCGCTCCCGCGTCACCTCGGGCGTCCTCCTCGGGTCGTGACACGGCGGTGTCCCTACCCACGAGGCCGCGCAGGACGTCCTCGAGCTCGCCAGGGGGGATCTTGCAGGCACAGCCGCCGCCCGCGGCATACTGCGTCAGCCGCACGGACGCCCTCGGTTCGGTCACGGTCCCTACGCTAGCCTCGCGAGCGGAGGCGTACAGGCGCCTGGTGGCCCTCCCGGTCTTCAAAACCGGTGCAGCCGAGCACCTCGGCTGGGCGGGTTCGATTCCCGTCCGCCTCCGCCAGACGACAGGGAGGCCGTATGCCGCAGCACCAGGCCGGGGGTGGTCCGGACGACCGCCGGCACGTGCCTCGCACGGACTCGGTGCTCGCGGAACCTGCTGTGGCACAAGCGATCTCACGACTCGGTCGAGATGCCGTGCGGACCGCCGTGCGCGTCGCGCAGGAACGCGTACGGGCCGGTGAGATCGCTCCCGACGCAGTGGTCGGTGCGACCCTGGCCGCCCTCCCCGCGCGGGCCACCAGCCTGCGCCCTGTGCTCAACGCGACCGGTGTCGTCATCCACACCAACCTCGGACGTGCCCCCCTGTCGGACGCCGCCGTCGAGGCCGATGCGTGCCGCTGCTGGGGCCGTCGACGTCGAGCTCGACCTCGCGACCGGGCAGCGCTCGACCCGTGGTCGCGGCACGCTCGCGGCCCTCCTCGAGCTGGTTCCGGAGGCCGAGGCGGCCCTGGTGGTCAACAACGGAGCGGCGGCGCTCGTGCTCGCCACGACCGCGCTCGCGGCGGGGCGCGAGGTGGTCGTCAGCCGCGGCGAGATGGTCGAGATCGGCGACGGCTTCCGGCTGCCTGACCTCATCGCGAGCGCGGGTGCCCGGCTTCGTGAGGTCGGCACGACCAACCGCACGACGCTCGCCGACTACGAGGCTGCAGTCGGCCCCGACACCGGCTGCCTGCTCAAGGTGCACCCGAGCAACTTCACGGTGCAGGGGTTCACCTCTGCCGTCGGTGTGCGCGAGCTCGCGGCGCTGGGCCCACCGGTGGTGCACGACATCGGCAGTGGTCTGCTGCGACCGCACCGACTGCTGCCCGACGAGCCGGACGCCGCCACCTCCCTCGCCGACGGCGCTGCCGTCGTGACCTGCAGCGGCGACAAGCTGCTCGGCGGACCGCAGGCCGGACTGGTCCTCGGCCGACGCGACACCGTCGAGCGGCTGCGCCGGCATCCCGCTCGCCAGGGCGGTCCGCGCCGACAAGACCACCCTGGCCGCCCTCGAAGCCACCCTGCGCGGTCCTCGCCCGCCGGTCTGGGACGCGCTGGAGGCCGACCCCGCACGGCTCCGTGCCCGGTGCGACGCCGTCGTCGCGGGGCTGCCGGCCGGCGTCGGGTCCACGGTCCCCGCCGACGGCGTTGTGGGCGGTGGTGGGGCCCCGGGCCTCACCCTCCCGGGCTGGGCCGTCGCGCTGCCGGCGTCGTATGCCGCGGCCTTGCGTTCGCAGCCCACCCCGGTCCTCGCCAGGGTCGAGCACGGCCAGTGCCTGGTCGACCTGCGATGTATCGCGGAGGCCGCGGACTCGTTGGTGGCTCAGGCGATCCGCGGCGTGTCCACCGAAGAGCCAGGTGTCGGGACAGACGACGGGGACGAGTCCGAGAACGACGGCGTGGACGGCCACGGCGGACCGCGCTGATGCTCCGGGACCGGTGATGGCGGTCGTCGCGACGGCCGGGCACGTCGACCACGGCAAGTCGACCCTCGTGCGCGCTGCTCACCGGTCAGGAGCCGGACCGCTGGGCCGAGGAGCGGCGCCGGGGTCTGACCATCGACCTCGGCTACGCGTGGACCGACATCGACGGGCGGCGGGTCAGCCTGGTCGACGTCCCCGGGCACGAGCACTTCACGGGCAACATGCTCGCCGGGCTCGGGCCGGTGGCGGCGGTGCTGTTCGTCGTCGCGGCGGATGACGGGTGGTGCCCCCAGTCGCAGGAGCACGCCCGCGCCATCGCTGCCCTGGGGATCCAGCACCTGCTCCTCGCCGTGACCCGCTGCGACCTGGTGCCCGGCGGCGGCGGCGGCACGCCCGCGACGAGGCACTGCGACGGCTCGAGTCGCTCGGTGTGCCCGCGGCCGAGAGCGTCCTGGTGTCGGGCGCCACGGGCGCGGGGCTGGCGGACCTGCGCGCGGCCCTCGGCCGGCTCGCCGTCGCTGCCGCACCCGACACGGCCAAGCCTGCCGCAACCACTGGGACAGCGGACGCCCGCGCTGCTCGCGAGGGCGACGCGAGGCCAGTCCGGTTGTGGGTGGACCGGAGCTTCTCGGTCCGCGGAGCCGGCACCGTCGTGACCGGCACCCTGCCGACCGGCCGGATCGCCGTCGGGCGACGACCTGGTGCTCCGCGGCGAGCGGGTCCGGGTGCGCGGTCTGCAGTCCTGCGGCGAGGAGGTGGGCGCCGTCCTGGGTCCGGCCCGTGTGGCGGTCAACCTGCGCGGTGTCGAGGTGTCCGAGGTGAGCCGCGGCGACGCGCTGCTGGCGACCGCCTGGCCGGCGCTCGTGAGCGTGGTGGACTGCCATCTGCGCGGGGTCGGCGGGCCTGTGCCGCAACGACTTCCGCGCGAGCTGACCCTCCACGTCGGGACCGCGGCGGTGGCGGTGCGGACCCAGCTCCGTGCTCCGCACGAGGTCCGGCTCCGGCTGGCTTCACCGTTGCCACTGGCGCCTGGTGACCGGGCGGTGCTGCGGGATCCTGGCCGCCACGAGGTGCTTGCCGGGGTCGAGGTCCTCGTCGTCGACCCGCCCCGGCGGCGCCGAAGTAGCCGCCCGGCGAGGACGGGCGGCGGCTCGAGCGCCACGCGCGGCGCCGGACCGGCGCACGCTCGTGGCGCCGAAACGGCATACCGAAGGCCTGCGGGGGTGGTGGACCTCCTGGCCTGGCTGGCCGAGCATCCCCTGCAGGCGCCGACGAGGGACCAGCTCGACCGCTGGGACCTCGACGCCAGCGACCTGGCCCTGGCCGCGGAGGACGGTGCGATTCTGCGCATCGGCGGCGTGGTGCTCGCCGGGGACGCACCGGCTCGGGCCGAGACGACCGTCCGGCAGCTGGCCCAGCCGTTCACCGTGGGCCAGGCCGCCCGTGCCATGGCGACCTCGCGCCGCGTGGCGGTGCCGCTGCTGGAGCGGCTGGACGCGGCGCTGGTGACGAGGAGACGACCCGATGGGAGCCGCGAGCTGCGGTAGCGGTCTGGTCCGGACAGGGTGCGCCGACACCGGACAGGTGCGCCGACGGTCAGGCCGTGATCGTGCCGCCTTCGAACGTGCACGTCAGGCGGCCGCCGTCCGTCGGCGGGTGCGGTCAGCGGCTAGCCGTAGCGGCCCGTCGCCCCTCCTTCGGCTTTCCACTGGGCGAGCACCGCACCGTAGACCTCGTGCCCGGCCTGCCACTCAGCGCCCAGATCTCGCCCTGCTGGAACGCCTGGCTGCGAGCCGCGAGCCGTCACTGACCATCGCGGAGCGTGGGGTACCCCAGCGGCCCGAGCCAGCGCCCGGACAGCGTACCACGCGTCATACATGTCACCCGCCACCGCCTGGGTGGTGGTCGAGGCCGAGTCGGTGATCGCGCCGTTCTGGAAGGTCTGGATCCAGCCGCCGTCGGGCAGACCCGTTGGACGCCCGACGTCGGGTAGCCGAGCGGACCCCCCTCGCGTCCGTTCGCCTGCCAGACGCGTCCAGCATGACGTCGTAGACGCCCTGGGTGGTCGTGCTGGCCGAGTCGGTGATCGCGCCGTTCTGGAACGTCTGGATCCAGCCGCCGTCCCTCAGGCCGCGCGTGACGCCGGACGTGGGATAACCCATCGGCCCGCTCTCGCGGCCGAGTGCCTTCCAGGTGCGCCACATGACGTCGTAGACCACCTGGGTGGTGGTGGAGGTCGAGTCGGTGATGGCTCCGTTCGCGAAGATCTGGATCCAGCCGCCGTCCTTGAGGCCGTTGATCGAGTCCGACGCGGGGTACCCCAGCACGCCGCGCGGTCCCCCCATCGCCTGCCACTTCTCGTCCACCCACGCGGTGAGGGCCCGGGTCCCGTTGGTGGGGTCGGTGACGATCTTGCCGCCCTGGTAGCTGGACGTACGCGCCGCGACCGTCGCCGACCTGCCGCACCGGTCCGGTCGAGGCCTTGAGGAACGAGCCGCGCTCGCCCATCGTGCGGTACTTCGACGGATCGAGCCCCACACGCGGGAGGCTGGGGGCGCTGTGCTCGCTGGTCCGGTTGTCCGACAGCGAGGTCGTCGTGCACTTCTCCCACCTGGTAGGGCGCCACGCAGCTGACCACCCGGCAGTGCACGCCGCCGCTGCACTTGATCTGGGTGTTGCACTGGCCGTAGCGGAAGGCGTTGCAGCAGATCCGACGCTGGTCGCAGGTCGCGGTCGACCCGGTGCCGCACGAGCAGCTCCAGCACCGGGAGTCGCACATGTTGTCGCTGCAACCCGTCGTGCACTTCGAGCAGCTGGCGTTGCAGTCGACGATGTAGCGGTAGCCGCCGCCGCACCACGACGAGTCCGCGGCCTTCCACCACCCGGCCGCGAAGCTGCCGGGCGGGCAGGTGTTGACACCGCTGGTTCACGGTGGCGCAGAACACCGTCCAGCCGCTCGCCGCGGTGTTGCCCGGCCCGCAGATCGTGGCGTATGCCGCGACGGGAGTGAGGGCGTACTCCTTGGGTTTCGTGGCGAGTGCGGTGGCGGCCACCGTGGCCCCGACCAGGACGTCCCGCCGCGAGACCGGGCGGAACCGGCGGGACAGGGCGTTGACCAGGCCGGCCAGGCCACCAGGTCCGGCGTTGAGGTCGTCCAGGGTGCTCACGGTCGCCCTCCCTGCCGGGCCAGCGCGGCCCGGTCGGTGATCCGGATCGTCTTGACCAGGGCGGCAGCCCGCGGGACGGAGGCCATCCGGCGCGCGTGGCTGCCGACGACGGTGAACAGGCAGAACGCCCGGCCCCCCTCGCTGAAGAAGTGCTGCGAGGCGCTCATCCCGGGCAACGGCCGCTGCAGCCGGTTCGGGCCGAACTGCGACGGCGCCAGCCGCGGCATCCCCTGGTTCTCGAACAGGCCCTGGTCGGCCACCTCGGAGCCGTAGTCGACGAGCGCCACGAACACGTCGTCCGGGCCGAGCAGGTCGACGACACCGCTGCCGAAGTCCCCGCGGTCGGCAGGCATCGGCCGGGTGCAGGCGTGCAGGACGGCGCGGGTCACGTCAGCGTCGGCGGCCCCGGTCGTGCCGACGGGGCCGTCGGGAGCGGCCTGCCGGGCAGTGGGTGCGGGTGGCGTGAGGGGCTCGGCTCCCGGCCTCCGGGTCACGGCGACCTGCCAGCCGGGGGGCGCGTCGGCCCGGAGTCCGTAGTGCTCAGCCACTGCTCTCAGCTCCCCTGCGTCAGCTCCCGAGTGCGGCGGCGGCCAGCAGGATCGCGGCCGCTCCTCCCAGAGCCACCTTAGCGGCGACTGCTGCCGGATCTGCCCATCGTTCGACACGGGCGAAGACCCGGTGCAGGTCGTCACGGTCGACCACCCGGGCCATCAGCAGCGACGGGCAGGGCGCGGACCACGCCGAACGTCGCGCCGACGCCGAGCCCGGCGCCGAGGTGGCCGGTGAGGGCGGCCAGCAGCACCGCGGCATACGTGGTGGTGCTGGTGATGATGGTGACCAGGCCGAACCCGAGCTGGGCACCGAAGCCCGCGCCGTAGACCCAGCCGCGGTAGCGCGTCAGCCAGGCCACGTCGACCTGGCGGCGCCAGGACGGCACCGAGGGGGCGCCGCGCAGGTCGAACACCAGCCCCACCAGCAGCAGGAGCGCGACCACGACCAGCGGTCCAGCGCGAGGTGCGGACGGCATCCGGCAGGGCCGAGCCGAGCGAGCGCGGCGAGACCCCCCACCGCGAGTCCCCCGGCCAGCGACCCGAGGAGGTATGCCGCGGTGGTCAGCCACCAGCGGGAGTTGCGGGCCCGCTCGCCGAGCGGGCTGATGCTCGAGAGCATCGACTCGCCTCAAGGCGACCAGGTCGCGCGGACCGCGGCCACGGCCGCCATCGGCAGTCCCAGGGCGAGGGCGAGCGCGGTCACCGACATGTCAGTGCCCGTGGCGGTGCTCGGCGTGGTCGTGCGCGTGGCCTGTGTGGTCGTGGTCCGCGTGGTCGTGCTCGCCCGCCGGGTCGGCGTCGGGGGCGCGGTAGAGGCTCGGGTCGCCCGGGCGCACCCCTGCGGCGAGCAGCTCGGCATCCATCCGCGGCAGGCTGTCGCGCTCACCCCGGCCGAGGTCCTCCCCGACCAGCAGTCCGGGTCCGGAACGACCTGCTGCGGCCCGCGCCTCGGCGGTGTCGGCGACGCCCTGCGCCATCAGGTCGCGGACCTGCGCCCAGGTGGTGGCCGATCCCTCGCCGGTCACCACGCCACCCTCGACGTAGACGAAGTAGGGCGAGCCCGGGATGTCGTAGTCGACCCAGGCGCCGGAGGACTGGACGACGTCGCGGTCACCGGCCAGCGACCGCAGGGTCGACGGCGACTCCTCGCCCGAGCCCTTGGCGATGACCCGCAGCTCGCCGTCGCCGGGGACGTCGACCGGCCGCCTGGAACTCGTCCCAGAAGGTCTGGCAGACGCTGCACCCGCTGGAGAGGAATGCCAGCAGGGTCCGCGAGCCCGGGGTCGTCACGGTGACCTGCTGCTCGACCCGGTCGAGGTCGGTGCCGACGATGTCGTGCGCCGTGGTGGAGTCCTTGCGGGTCGCCTGCACCACGCCCGACTCGAGCTCGACGGGCACCGGCCCCGGTGCCCGGGCTTGCCGCCGGTGGTGGCAGTGGTGACGCCGGTGCCGGCCTCCTTCTCGAGCTCCAGCCCGGCACCGAGCTCGTGCAGCGCCTTGAGGATCAGCGCGTGGCTGCGCAGCAGCCCGAGCACCAGGACACCGAGCAGGACGATGGCCACACCCTCGGCGATGACGGCGGCGAGCATCAGGATCGGCCCCTCTCGGTGCTGCGGATGGCGGCGGGCGAGGTGGTCGGCAGGACCGCCATCAGCTGCCAGGCCAGGAACGCGATCACCACGGCGAGCCCCGCCGTGGTGAGCCCGGCGGTGTCCACGTCGGTCCAGACGCCTCGTGGCGGGTCGATCGCGACGGCCACGGCGGTGAGCGCCGCCACGCCGGTCAGGGCCGCGTGGGTGCGGGTCGCCGGGGTGTCCGGCTTGCCGAAGCAACCGCACGAGCCCAGCACCCCGCCGCGGGTCAGCACGCGGGCGACGAAGGCGGTGAAGACGAGGTATGCCGCGGCCACCAGCAGCGCGGACAGCCGGCCGGGCGCGACCAGGGCCCAGCCCCCGACGACGACCTCAGCGGCCGCGAAGACCCGGACGAGGTGCCGACCCACCGGCACACCTGCCGCGCGCAGGGCCCGCACCAGAGGCAACGGGTCGCGGAGCTTGGGGACACCGGCCACGACGAGCAGCCCCGCCGCGGCGAGGAACGGTCCGGCTGCCAGGTCCCACATGAGTGCGATCACCGTAACCCGACGCGCCACCCTCACCACGCCGCAAAACGGGGGTTGCTCGAGGAAACGGGAGATCCTGCGTGCCGTTTCGCCGAGCAACCCCCGTTTTGCGGGGGTGTCCGGGGGTCAGTCGACCTTGTTCGTGGAGTCCTCGGCAGCGGCGGTTACCGTCGGTGGCCGTGTCCGTGGCGCCGTCCTTGGAGCCGTCGGCGGCGTGACGGCCCTTGGACGTCGCCTTGTCCTTGGCGTCCGCCGCGGCGTCGGACGCCTTGTCCTTGGCGTCGGACGCCTTGTCCTTGACCGTCTCGGCGGCGCTGCTCGCCTTGTCCTTCGCGGCGTCGGCCAGGTTGGACGACCTTGTCGCTGGTGCTGACCGTGGAGCTCGCGGCCGGTCGTCGGCGCCGTGTAGGGGTCGTCGAGCGGTGTGGCCCACGGGTCGTCGCGCGGCGCTGACTTCTTGAACGCGGCGATGGCGGCGGCAACGGCGGCGGCGAGCCCGAAGAACAGCAGCAGCTTGCCCTTGCGCCTGCGGGGCTTGGCCACCGCGTCGCCCTTGAGCACCGAGTAGGCGTCGGAGGACCGGTCGGCCGTGTCGGCGGCCGCGGTCTTGGCGGCGGCGGACGCTGCGGCGACGGCCGCGATGGCCTCGGCGACCTTGGGCAGCAGCGTGTCGACGATGGTGTCGCGGGCGGTGTCGACCTTCGGGGCCAGGCCCTCGACGGCGCCCTGCAGCTTGGGTGCGGCGACCTCGATGCCGTGGTCGACGTGCGGCTTGGCCCAGTCGCGGGCCGCCTCGATCCTCCACGTGGGGCTTGCTCCAGTCCTTGGCCTGGGCTGCGCGCTCCTTGGCCACCTCGGCTGCCGGGGCCCACGCGGTCCTTGAGGGCGGCGGCGTAGTCGGCTGCGCTCTGGGCGGAGCTGCTGACTGCCTCGGTGGCCTGCTCGGTCTTGGTCTTGGTGCGGAACACCGTGCCTCCTGTGACTGGCGAACTGACGGTCACGGTCCCGGACCGGACGGTGCTTCTCCCAACCCATCCTGCCTTGTTTCCGCTGGTGGGCAAGCCCGTGGGGGTACTGAGCGCCATCTCACGGGAGGGCGCATGGAAGGATGAGCGACATGGACGTCACCCTCAAGACCAACCACGGCGACATCAACGTCACGCTGTTCCCCGACCACGCCCCGAAGACCGTCAAGAACTTCGTCGGACTGGCCAAGGGCGAGCAGGAGTACCGCGACGACGCCGGCCGTTCCAACCCCACGCCGTTCTTCGACGGCCTGATCTTCCACCGGATCATCCCCGGCTTCATGATCCAGGGCGGCTGCCCGCTGGGTCAGGGCATCGGCGGGCCCGGCTACACCTTCGACGACGAGATCAGCCCCGACAAGGACTTCACCAAGCCCTACATGCTCGCCATGGCCAACGCCGGCAAGCGGATGGGCAAGGGCACCAACGGCTCGCAGTTCTTCATCACCGTCGGCAACACCTCCTGGCTCCAGGGCAAGCACACGATCTTCGGTGAGGTGGCCGACGGCCCGAGCCGTGAGGTCGTCGACAAGATCGCGGCCGTGCCCACCGGTGCGAACGACAAGCCGGTCGAGGACGTTGTCATCGAGTCGGTCGTCGTCAACGACTGACGTCGTCCAGCACACCCTCGAGCGCAAGGTCCACGCATGAGTGAGTCCCCGGCATACCCGCAGCAGCAGGTCACGCCCGTCTGCCCGCGGCACCCCGACCGGGTCTCCTACGTGCGCTGCCAGCGCTGCGGCCGGCCGGTCTGCCCCGAGTGCCAGCGACCGGCGGCCGTCGGCGTGCAGTGCGTGGACTGCGTGAAGCAGCAGGCGAAGACGGTCCGCTCGACGCGGACCGTCTTCGGCGGCTAGGTCACGGACACCCCGGTGGTGTCCTACGCGATCATCGCGATCTGCGTGCTGGTGTTCGTGCTCCAGACCGCGCGGCCGGCGCTGAGCCGCGACATCTCCTTCGTGCCCTACCTCGGCTACCACGAGCCGTGGCGGTTCCTCACCTCGGCGTTCGCCCACGGCGGGATCACGCACATCCTGTTCAACATGCTGGCGCTGTGGATGGTCGGGGCGCAGTACCTCGAGCGGCTCCTCGGAGCGGTCCGGTATGCCGCGGTCTACCTCGTGAGCGCCATCGGCGGCTCGGTCTGCTACCTGCTGCTGGCCTCGCCGGCGCCCTTCGACCCGCTCGACCCGAGCAACTGGTACATCGGGGCAGTCGGCGCCTCGGGCGCGGTGTTCGGCCTGTTCGGCGCGCTGCTGGTGCTCAACCGGCACCTCGGCCGTTCCTCGGCCGGCATGTACGCGACGATCGGCATCAACGCCGTGATCGGCTTCGTCGTGCCGAACGTCGCGTGGCAGGCCCACCTCGGCGGCCTGGTGACCGGTGCGGCGGTCGCCGGCATCATCGCGGCCACCAGCTCGCGGGAGCGGCGCCGCTGGCAGTGGCCGGGCGTGGCGCTGGTGCTGGTCGTGGTGGTCGCCGTCGCGCTGGCGAAGTATGCCGCGGCGCCGGCCGCCGTCCTCGGCTGAGCGAGGGCTCGGTCCCGGCCGACCGGCGCAACCTGCACAAACCTTTCATTACACGTCTGTCATTTGTCCCCAGCTGTGGACAACCCTGTGGACGACGACAGATTGGGCAGTAATTCGCCCCGGGGCTGAATATTCAGGCGCCCCGGGAAGAACTGCCCAATCCACGAGCTCAGCGCCAGCGCGTCGTCATGGCGAAACCGGCGAGCATCAGGCCGAAGCCGATCCCGAGGTTCCAGCGGCCGAGCGACTCCAGGGGGAATCGCTGGCTGGTGATGTAGAAGACCACGACCCACAGGAGGCCGACGACCATGAGCGTCAGCATCACCGGCACGAACCAGGGCGGGTTGCCGACCTTGGCCTTCGACGGCTTGCTCGGCGGGGTGTACGCGCGCTTGGCGCGACCCTTGGACTCAGGCACGGAAACACTCCTCGGAACTCGGACGGCTGCGTCAACCGTCGCGACGTGTGGCATAGCGTAGTGCCATGGTGGACCAGCGACTGACGTGGCTGACGCGTCGCCCCACCCTCTGGTCGGCGGTCGTTCCGCTGGTCGCCGTGGGCGCCGGCGTCCTGTTCGCACTCAGCGCCGCCACGGCGCGGGGCACCGACCTGCGCTCCTCCGGCGGCGACCTGCCCGGGCTGATCCGCAACCAGACCCGCGAGAACACCGTGGTCGGGGCGCGACTCGCCAGGCTGCGGGCCGAGGTCGACCGGCTCTCGGCCCAACAGGCCCCGGGCGACCTGCGGGTCACCCAGCTCACCACCGCGGCCGACAAGCTGACCCTCGCGGCTGGGACCCAGGCGGTGTCCGGCCCGACGGTCCAGGTGACCCTCACCGACGCCAAGAACGTCCCGTCGGTGCTGCCCGACGGCATCTCCGTGGACGACTACGTCGTGCACCAGCAGGACGTCCAGGCCGTCGTCAACGCGCTCTGGGAGGGCGGGGCCGAAGCCATGATGCTGATGGACCAGCGGGTGATCTCCACCAGTGCGGTCCGGTGCGTCGGCAACACTCTCATCCTCCAGGGCCGGGTCTACTCCCCGCCCTACGTCATCACCGCGATCGGCAACCAGGACGACCTCCGGAGCGCCCTCGAGCGCAGTCCGACGGTCGGCATCTACCGCCAGTGGGTGGGCGAGGTCGGGGTCGGCTACGACGTGACGACCAAGGACCGGCAGACCTTCCCTGCCTACGCCGGCTCGATCAACCTCGAGCGCGCCAAGGCCGGCAAGTGAGGGCGGCCCGCTGGACGCTGGGAGTCGTCGGCGACCTCCTCGTGACCGCCGGTCTCGTCCTGCTGCTGTTCGTCGCCTGGCAGCTGTGGTGGACCGACGTCACGGCCAACCGCACCCAGGACGCGACGGTCTCGACCCTGACCCGCGACTTCGCCGCGAAGACCCTCACACCCGGCTCGACGACCGAGCAGCCCAAGGCGGTCCCCTTCGGCAAGGCCTTCGCCATCGTGCGGATTCCCCGGCTCGGCGCCGACTACGCCCGGCCGCTGCTCGAGGGCACCAGCCGCGACATCCTCGAGAAGGGCATCGGCCACTACGACGGCACGGTCCTCCCGGGGGCGGTGGGCAACTTCGCGGTCGCCGGGCACCGGACCACCTACGGCCGGCCGTTCCACGACATCGACAAGCTGCGCACCGGTGACCTCGTCGTGGTCGAGACCAGGACGGCATACAGCGTGTATGCCGTGAAGCGGCACGAGATCGTGGCGCCGACCGACGTGCGGGTGATCGCGCCCGTCCCCGACAAGCCGGGCACCAAGCCCACCGAGCGGTGGATGACGATGACCGCGTGCCACCCGAAGTACAGCGCGGCACAGCGTTACGTCGTCTTCGCCCAGCTCGTGAAGACCTACCCGCATGCCGACGGGCTTCCCGCCGGCACGCTGGCCGTCCCGAAGGGAGCCTGACCGATGTTGTATGCCGCGATCTGGCGGGCGCTGCCCGGCCCGCTGGCGGTGCGGATCCTGCTCGCGGCGGTGCTGGTGCTGGCCGTGGTCGTCGTCTGCTTCCTGTGGATCTTTCCCCGGATCGCACCGCTGATGCCGTTCAACGACAACACCGTCGACCCCAGTGCCGGGGTCGTCGCCCAGGTCCGGGAGGCCTGATGACGCGCATCCTCGTCGTCGACAACTACGACAGCTTCGTGTTCACGATCGTCGGCTACCTCCAGCAGCTGGGCGCCGAGTGCGAGGTGGTCCGCAACGACGCGGTGCGTCCTGCCGACGGCGCGGAGTTCGACGGCGTCCTCATCTCACCCGGTCCGGGCACCCCCGAGGAGGCCGGCGTGTCGATGGCGATGATCGAGGCGTGTGCCGAGCGGGTCCAGCCGATGCTGGGGGTCTGCCTCGGACACCAGGCGCTGGGCGTCGTCGTCGGGGCCACCGTCGGCCGCGCGCCGGAGCTGTTGCACGGCAAGACCTCCCGCGTGGTCCACGACGACACCGGGGTGCTCGAGGGCCTGCCCTCGCCGTTCACGGCGACCCGCTACCACTCGCTGACCATCGACCCGGCCACGGTGCCCGAGACCCTGGTCCCCAACGGGCACACCGAGTCGGGGATCATCATGGCCGCGCGGCACCGCGACCTGCCCCTGCACGGAGTGCAGTTCCACCCCGAGAGCGTGCTCACCGAGGGCGGGCACCGGATCCTGGCCAACTGGCTGGTCGGCTGCGGCCTCGAGGACGCGGTGACCCGGTCGGCCGGGCTCAGCCCGCTGGTCCACGACGCCGAGGGCGTCGCACGGGCCGTCGCCGCCAGCTGAACCACCGGTTACGGCGTCTGTGTCGTCGTGGTCGGCGGCGGGGTCGTGGCCGTGGTCGTCGGGGTCTGCGTGGGTGGAGGGGTGGTCGTCGTGGTCGTCGTGGGGGTGGGTGGCGGCGGCTGCGCGATCGTCAGCGTGATCGTGGTGCCGTCGTCGACCTTCGTCTTGGCCTTGATGCTCTGCTTGAGCACGGTGTTCTCGGGCTCGCTGCTGTCGACGTACGTGGTCTTCACGCTCAACCCGAGCTCACCGAGGGTGTCCGCGGCCTCGTTGCGCATCTTCCCGACGACGTCCGGGACGGTCACCTTGCCGGACGACACGTTGAGGTCGACCGCCGAGTCGACCGCGACCTCCTCGCCCGCAGCCGGGGAGGTGCTGGCCACCTTGCCCTTGTCGAGCCCGGTGTCGTCGACCTCCTTGATCGTGCCGACCTTCAGGCCGAGTGTTGCCAGCCGCGCCTTGGCCTCGTCCTGGGTGAAGTCCTTGAGGTCAGGCAGCTCGACGGTGTTGGGGCCGGCCGAGACACTGAGCCCGACCTTGCTGCCGCTGGCCACCATCTCGCTGGCGCCGGGGTTCTGGTCGACGACGGTGCCGACCTCCTTGGTGCTGGGAACGTCGGTGGGTTCGGGCACCAGACCGAGGGCGCGGATCTTTGCCTCGGCCGTCTCGACCGGCAGGTCGACCACCGAGGGGACGGCCACCTTGGCCTGGTCCTGTGGCGGTCGGTCCAGCAGGGCCTTGCCGGCAAAGGCGATCAGGGCGAGCGCACCGAGGACGGCGAGGACCAGCAGGAAGTACGCCGAGCCCGCGTCGCTTGCGCGGCTCGTCGTCGGGGTCGTGCCCGATGGCCGGGAGGCTGGCAGTGTTGGACCCGACAGGTTCCTGGGCGGCATACCCGCCGCCGGTGGCGAGCACGGTGGTGGCGGCCGCGGCACTGGCGGGGCCGAGTGCGACGGTGGCCTCGGCACTGCTCGCCGTGCCCCGCGCGGCATCGCTGATGGACCGGCCGAGGCGGGCTGCCTGCAGGTCGGCGCGGAAGGCCGTGGCGTCCTGGTAGCGAGACTCACGGTCCTTGGCGAGCGAGTGCAGCACGACGGCGTCGAGGGCCGGGTCGATGTCGGGGCTGAGTGTCGAGGGTCGGGGCGGGGCCTGACCGACGTGCTGGTAGGCGATCGCCACCGGGGAGTCGGCCTGGAACGGCGGCCGCCCGGTCAGCAGCTCGAACAGCAGGCAGCCGGTGGAGTAGAGGTCGGAGCGGGCGTCGACGTGATGGCCCTGGGCCTGCTCCGGCGACAGGTACTGGGCCGTGCCGATGACCGCCTGCGTCTGGGTCATCGTGGCGCTGGCATCCGCCACGGCGCGGGCGATCCCGAAGTCCATCACCTTGATCTGGCCCTGGGGTCCGATCATGACGTTGGCGGGCTTGATGTCGCGGTGCACGATCCCCATGCGGTGGCTGTAGGCCAGGGCGTCGAGAACACCCTCGGTGATCCGGGCGGCCTCCGCCGGGTCGAGCGGGGAGGTGTGGTTGAGCAGCTCGCGCAGGGTCTGGCCCTCGACGAACTCCATGACGATGTAGGGCACCGGGACATCGGCACCCCCGGACTCGACAGCCCGGTCCTCGCCGGAGTCGTAGACGGCGACGATCGAGGCGTGGTTGAGCCCGGCGGCGGACTGGGCCTCGCGGCGGAACCTCGCGAGGAACGAGGGGTCCCTCGCGAGGTCGGACCGCAGCATCTTGATCGCGACGGGTCTGGAGAGACGGGTGTCATGGCCGAGGTGGACCTCGGCCATGCCGCCGCGGCCGAGGAGCTCCCCGACCTCGTACCGGCCCCCGAGCAGGTGTGGTGCGGTCACTTCTTCTTTTCCCCCTTGCCCTTGCCGTGCGCCTTGCCCTTGTGGGCAGGTGGTGGCGGCGGGGCGGTGGTGGCGGTCCTGGGCGTCTGTTTGGCCGGTGTCACGGCGGTCCCGGGTGCGGTGGTCCTGGGTGCGTTGGGTGCCGACGGGGTCGTCGTGGCGTGGGCCGTGGTCGTGGAAATGGTCGTGGGAGTGGTCGCGGCTGGGGACACCTCAGCGGCCCTGCCGCCGTGGTTCGACAGGCCGATGGCAAGGACGACGACGACCAGGACGGCTGCCCCGGCGGCCACGGGCAGCAACCACGCCCGCTCCCGTCTGCCGCCGTCGCCGGCCGCATGCTCCTCGTCCTGTCGGCCGGCACCTCCTGCTCCGGCGGATGCGGCCTGGGGTGGGGCGGCTGGCAGGACGGAGGTGGGGAGCGTGCCGTCCGGTGGGAAGGATGCCGGCACGCCGACCAGCGTCGGGGAGACGGCCGACTCGGCACCGGCGACGAGCTCGGTCGGCACGGTGCCCTCCGGCAGGCCGAGGGCCTCGGCGAAGGCCGCCGCACTGGCCGGACGCCTGGCCGGGTCCTTGGCCAGGGCGGACATGACGGTGGTGCGCAGCGGCTCCCCGACCTCGTCCGAGAGTGGCGGCGCCGGCTGGTTCACGTGGGCGAGAGCCGTCGTGACCATCGACTCGCCGGCGAACGGACGCCGTCCGGTGATCATCTCGTAGCCCACCACGGCCAGGGCGTACACGTCGCTGAGCGGGCCTGCGGCCTCGCCCTTGGCCTGCTCCGGAGCCAGGTAGTGCGGGGTGCCGAGGACCTCGCCCGTCTGCGTCAGGGACGCCTCGCCGAGCGCGCGGGCGATGCCGAAGTCGGTGAGCTTCGCATACCCATCGGCATCGACGACGATGTTGGCCGGCTTCACGTCGCGGTGCACGACCCCGGCGTCGTGCGCGGCCTGCAACGCCAGCGCCGCCTGCCTGAGGATGTCGGTGACCTCCTGCTGTGGCATGGGCGCGCGTTCGCGGATGAGGGTGGCCAGGGGCTCGCCGGAGATGAGCTCCATGACGAGGTATGCCGTGCCGTCCTCTTCGCCGAAGTCGTGGACGGTGCCGATGTTGGGGTGGTTGAGCCCACCGCTGTGCCGAGCCTCGGCACGGAACCGCGCGACGAAGCTCTCGTCGTTGGCGCTACCGGGCAACAGCACCTTGATGGCGACATCGCGGTCGAGGGTCTCGTCGTGGGCACGCCAGACCTCGCCCATGCCGCCGGTGGCGATCTGCTCGCGAAGCCGGTACCGACCGCCGAGCTCCTGCCCCTCGTCGAACGTCATCTGCCCAGCACCGCTTCCATGACGGCCTTCGCGATCGGGGCGGCCACCCGGCCACCGGCGGCCTCGTTGCCGGCGTTGCCGCCGTCCTCGACCACGACCGCGACGGCAACCTTCGGGTCGTTCGACGGGGCGAACCCGGTGAACCAGGCGTGCGGTGCCTTGCCGACGGCGTGCTGGGCGGTGCCGGTCTTGCCGGCGACGTCGATGCCGCTGATCTGGGCGGCCCGGCCGGTGCCGCGTCTTGACGACGGCCTCCATCATCCGGGTCAGGGCAGCCGCGGTGTCGGCGGACACCGCCTGCGACAGCTGTTCGGGCTGGGGTTCGTCGATCACCTCGAGGTCGGAGGAGGTGACCTTCTTGACCAGGTGCGGGCGCATCACGACCCCGTTGTTGGCGATCGCCCCGGAGATCATCGCGACCTGCAGAGGCGTGACGCGGACGTCGTACTGGCCGATCGCCGACTGGGCCAGCTGCGGCTCGTTGAGCTCGCTCGGCACCGAGCTCGGCGTGACCGACATCGGGATCGAGACCCGGTCACCCATGCCGAACTTCGCTGCCTGCGAACGGAAGTCGTCGGCGCCGACCTGCATTCCCAGCCACCCGAACGCCGTGTTGCAGGAGATCTCGAGTGCGTGCGTCAGGCTCGTCTTGTTGTTGGGGCCGCAGGAACCCCTGAAGTCGTTCGGCAGGTTGGCGCTGGTCTGCGGGAGGTCGAGCACGGCCGGTCCGGGGATCTGGCTCTCCTCGGTGAACTTGCCGGACTCCAGGGCCGCGGCGGCGGTGACGATCTTGAACGTCGACCCCGGCGGGTAGAGGTTGCCGGCGATGGCGCGGTCGACCATCGGCTGGGTGGAGTCGGCGTTGAGCTTCTTCCAGGCCGCGACGACCTTCTCGGTGTCGTGGCTGCTCAAGCTCGAGGGGTCGTATGCCGGGTGGCTCACCAGGGCGAGGATCTCACCGGTGGAGGGGTCGAGGGCAACCACGGCGCCGCGCTGGTCGCCCAGCGCCTTGTCGGCCGCGGCCTGGGCCTTGGCGTTGATCGTCAGCTCCAGGCTCGCGCCGGTCTGCTCCTTGCCGGTGAGGATGTCGGAGACCCGGCGGTAGAAGAGCTTGTCGGACGAGCCCGAGAGCAGGTCGTTCTCGGCACCCTCGACGCCACCACCCGCACCGTAGGTGAACGAGTAGTAGCCGGTGATGTGGGAGTAGAGGTCGCCCTGGGGGTAGGTCCGCAGCCACTTGAGCTCGTCCTTGGTCGCCGTGGACTTCGCCACGGGCGTGCCGCCCACGAGGATCTGGCCGCGCTCGCGGGCGTAGTTGGCGAGCAGGGTGCGGCGGTTGCCCGGCCGGTCCTGCAGCTCCTTGGCCTGGACGAACTGGATGAAGGTCGAGGAGATCAGCAGTGCGCTGAACAGCAGCGCGACGACCGTCGAGAGCCGGCGGATGGGGGCGTTCACCGGATCGCCACCACTTCGGTCTTGGCCTCGCCGGACGACGGGCCGACCGGGTCGACCTCCTCGACCGGGCGGCGGGCGCCGTCGCTGATCCGCAGCAGCAGCGCGACGAGCGACCAGTTGGCCAGCAGGGAGGAACCTCCGTAGGACAGGAACGGCATGGTCAGGCCGGTGAGCGGGATGACCCGCGTGACCCCGCCGACGACGACGAAGCACTGCAGCGCCACCGAGAACGCGAGACCGGCGGCGAGCAGCTTGCCGAACCCGTCGCGCACTCCGAGGGCGGTGCGCAGTCCACGCTCCACGAGCAGGACGTAGAGGACGAGCAGAGCGAAGAGGCCGATCAGCCCGATCTCCTCGCCGAAGCTGGGGATGATGAAGTCGGACTCGGCGAAGTAGGTGAGGTCGGGTCGACCTCGACCCAGGCCGGTGCCGAGCAGACCACCGGCGGCCATTCCCATCAGGCCCTTGGCGACCTGGTCGGACTGGCCGGGCGCGAACGGGTCGAGCCACAGGTGCACGCGCTCCTGGACGTGGCCGAACACGAGGTAGGCGACGTAGGCGCCGCCGCAGAACAGGGTCATGCCGATGGCGATCCAGGAGGTGCGCTCGGTGGCGACGTAGAGCATCGCGACGAACAGGCCGAAGAGCAGCAGCGAGGACCCGAGGTCCGTCTCGAAGACGAGCACCCCGAGGCTGAGGATCCAGGCGACGAGGATCGGCCCGAGGTCCCTGGCCCGAGGCATCGTGAAGCCCAGGATCTTGCGTCCAGCCAGTGACAGCGCGTCACGGGTCTGCACGAGGTAGCCGGCGAAGAACACGGCGAGGACGATCTTGGCGATCTCGCCGGGCTGGAAGGTGAACGGTCCGAACCCGATCCAGATGCGCGAGCCGTAGACGGTGCGCCCGATCCCCGGGAGAGCGGCAGGACCAGCAGCACGAACCCGGCGACAGCCGCGGTGAAGGTGTAGCGGCGCAGCATCCGGTGGTCGCGCAGGAACCACAGCACGGCGGCGGCGATCGCGACGGCCAGGGCGCTCCACGTCAGCTGCCGCAGTGCGAGGCCCTCCCCCAGGTCGCGCCCGGCGGCGATGTCGAGGCGGTGGATCATGACCAGGCCCAGACCGTTGAGCAGCGTCACGATCGGGCAGCAGCAACGGATCCGCGTACGCGGCCTTCCAGCGCAGCAGCAGGTGGAACGCGACGGCCAGGCCCAGCAGCCCGGCGACCTGTGTGCTGAGTCCGGCGGGCACCGAGCCCGAGGTGGCCAGGTCGACGTTGACGTAGGCCAGCACGACGATGCCGACGGCCAGCAGCAGCAGCACCAGCTCGACGTTGCGGCGGGTGCGGGGGCGGACGCTCGAGACGGTGCTCATCTGGTGGCGGTCGTGGACGGAGCGGGCGTGGTCGCCGTCGGACCGGTCGTGGTCGTCGTGGTGGTCGTCGTGGTGGTCGTCGTGGAGGTGGTCGTGCTGGGCGTGTTCGGTGTCGTCGCAGGCGCCGCCGCCGGCCTTGCTCGCCGCGCACTGCAGCGCCTCGGTGCGCAGCTGGCTCACCAGGGCCTGGGCGTCCTGGAGCGTGTCGGTCGAGACGCGTGTCCCTGACCTTGGCGCGGTAGAAGTCAGGAAGGTCTTTGACGGGGACGTCGGACTCGGACTCGACGTGGGAAAGGCGTGAACGGCCCGATGTCCTGCGAAACCCCTTGGTAGATGGCGACATTGCCCTCGTGGACGCCCACGAAGTACTGGCGCTGGGACCAGCTGTACGCGGCATACGAGCCGCCGCCCAGGACGATGAGGACGAGTCCGAGCACGGCCAGACGACGCAACCACTTCGCCGGTCCGGAGGCGGGTCCTTCCTCCGCGAGGGTGACGTCGCCGTCGTCGTCCTCGTCCTTGCCCGCGGCTTCGCGGGAGAGGGCGGCGGCCTTGGCAGCGGGAGTCACGGCGATCGGCTCGGGTGCCCTTGCTGCGGGTGGCCGCGGCTCCGACGATCTGCGGCTGGGTGGGCGGCGCGGCCACCTTGGTGAGGTCGACGACGTCGCCGATGACGATGGTGACGTTGTCGGGTGCCCCGGCCTTCAGGGCGAGCTCGACGAGGCGGTCGGCGGTGCGGCCAGGAGCCTCGCCGGCGAGCACCAGCTCGGCGATGGTGTCGCCGGCGACGTAGTCGGTGAGCCCGTCGGACGCGATGAGGTAGCGGTCACCGATGCGGGCCTCGCGCACCGTGATGTCGGGCTCGTCGTCGTGCTGGCCGGTGAGGACCCGGGTCACCAGCGAGCGCTGCGGGTGCCCGATCGCCTCGTCCTCGGTGATCCGTCCCTCGTCGACGAGGCTCTGCACGAAGGAGTGGTCCTTGGTGATCTGGGTGAGCTTGCCGTCGCGGGCGAGGTAGGCGCGCGAGTCGCCGATGTGGGCGAGCACGAGCTTGTTGTGGGAGCGCAGGATCGCGATGAGCGTCGTGCCCATCCCGTGCAGCGCCGGCTCGGCCTTGGCGATCTCGGCCAGCTGCTCGTTGGCGCTCGTGATCCGTTGCAGCAGAGCGGAACTCGCCTCGCTGCTACCCAGCGCCTCACCGTCGAGGTCGACGAGCGCGCCGATGACGGTGGAGGACGCGATGTCGCCGCCGGCGTGGCCGCCCATGCCGTCGGCCATCGCGAGCAGGCGCGGCCCGGCATACCCGGAGTCCTGGTTCTCAGAACGGACCATGCCGACGTCGGAGCGCGCGGCGTAGTGGAAGGCGAAGGGCATCGTCGTGGCTGCCTATCGCCGCAGCTCGATGACGGTCTTGCCGATCCGCAGGGTGCTGCCTGCCTCGACCCGGACCGGCCCGGTCAGCCGCTCGGTGCCGACGTAGGTGCCGTTGGTGGAGCCCAGGTCCTCCACGAACCAGGCGCCGTCACGGTGGAAGATCCGGGCGTGCCGTCCGCTGGCGAAGTCGTCCTCGAGGACGAGCGCGCACTCGGGGTTGCGCCCGATGACGGTGCCCGACTCGCGCAGCGGCAGGCTGGTGCCGGTGAGGGCTCCCTGCGTCACGACGAGCGAACGCGGAGCAGTCGAATGTGGTTGGCGCTTCTGGCGTTTCTGCGGTGTGGCAGGGGCGGGCGCGGCTCCGCCGGCTGCCGCCTGACGCTGTGACGGGGCGGGCTTGCGCGGCGTCCGGCTCACGACGCGGGTGCCGTAGATGTCGCCCCGGAGCACGCCGACGACGCTGAAGACGAAAACCCACAGGAGGACGAGGAGTCCGAGGCGGATGATCGTGAGAGTCAGTTCACTCATGCGTGGCGCTCACCGCCGCCCGGCGCGGTAGATGACGGAGGTGCGCCCCACCGTGATCCGGTCCCCGTCGGACAGGCGTTGGCTGCTGATCCGCTCGCTGTTGACGAACGTGCCGTTGGTCGACCCCATGTCGCGGATGCTCGCCACGATGTGGGGACCGTCGTTGGTCACGCGAATCTCGCTGTGCCGCCTGGAGATTCCCGGATCGTCGAGGATGATGTCGGCGCTGTCGTCGCGGCCGAGGACGGTCATCGCGCCCATCAGCGGGTAGCGCTCGCCGTCGACGTCCAGCCACGGTCGGTCGGCGGGGTTGACCCGGCGTGGCTGGGCCGGCGGGGCGACAGGAGCTTGTCGCTGGGTCGCCTCCAACCCGTCCTCGTCGGTATGCCGCGGGCTCGGGACCGGTGCGGCTGCGGGCGGTGCGGCGGGGCTGGGAGCCGGCGACGCGGCATACTCCTCCTCGCTGCGCTTGGACGTGGCGCCGGGGCGGCGGGCGGTGGAGGTGCGCAGCCGGAAGACCCCGGTCTCGAGGTCGTTCGCGCTGGCGAAGTTGACCTGCAGCGGGCCGCCGGGCTGGTAGCGCTGCGACTCGGCGTGCTCCTGGGCGGCGGCGATCAGCTCGTTCTCGAGCTCCTCGTCGTAGCCGCCGAGGCGGTCGTAGTCGGTGTCGGAGAGCTCGACGGTGAACAGGTTGGGCACGATGGTGCGGCCCTTGCCGAGCACGGCGGCGCGGTCGTCCATCGCGCGGCGGATCGCGGAGGCGATCTCCACCGGCTGCACCTCGGACTTGAAGGCGCGGGCGAAGGCACCGTTGACGGCGCGCTCGAGTCGTTGCTCGACCCGGTCGAACAAGCCCACTGCCCGCACCTCCTCCACCTGTTGCCTGCTGCTCGCTGGTCGTGTCTGGTCCCCGATCGTAACCGGCTGGTCTGGGCAGGCTGGTCATGCGCGCCGGTGAGATCCCGCAGTCGGGGCGCCGGAGGGGCCGGTTTGGCGAACACAGGGGCGGTACGCCACAATTGGCCGTTCCCACGCGCGAGTGGCGGAACGGCAGACGCGCTGCGTTCAGGTCGCAGTGTCCGAAAGGGCGTGGGGGTTCAAATCCCCCCTCGCGCACGTGCAACCGAAGGCCCCCGACGACAACGGTCGGGGGCCTTCGTCATCCCAGCTCTGGCCCCGGGTTCTCACGTCAGGTCCATGGGGGTCCGTCATCGGGTCGAGTACGGGCGGCTTTGGCGCCGACCGGCAAAGCCGCAGGTCACAGGCCTGGGTCGGACTGCGGTCGACGCCGAATCGGCATAACCTGACGACAGCGGAGCTTCCGCCGCATCGTCAAGGAGGACGCCATGAGCACGACGCCTGAGCCTGCCGATCCGCAGGGCACCACCGAGCCTGCCGAGGCCGCTACGAGTGCGGACAAGCCGTCCGCCGATGCGCCGCAGACCGACGCCGACGCGACGCAGTCCGACGCCGATGCGCCGCAGTCCGACGCCGACGCGACGCAGTCCGACGCCGACGCGACGCAGTCCGACTCCGCGCGGACCGACGAGCAGGAGGCCGCACCGGAGGATTCCGAGCAGGACGACGCGGAGCAGGCCGCGCCGCCCACGGCCGTCACGCCTTCGGACGCCGACCGCGACGCGACCGACGGGGACTCGGAAGAGCAGCCGCCCGCCGCCGAGGAACAGTCGGACGAGGAGAAGCAGAAGTCAGCCGAGGAGTTCGCGGCAGAGCACGACCCGGCGAAACATGACATCGAGGCCGGCGAGGAGTTCCGGCAGCCCGGTGACTGGACCGCGGCGGACGGTGGACCGCAGGTGGTGGACTCCGAGGGAAACGAGATCTCCGGCAGCGCCGACGAGAACGCCGACGAGAACGCCGACGAGAGCTCCGACGACGGCGGCACCACAAGGCACACGGGCGGCACGACCCGAGCCGACGATGGTTCGGCCGACACCGATGGCGCGACCGGTGGATCGACCAGTGGGGCGACCGGCGGGGACGGGCGACGCGTCTCCGAGCTCGACGAGGTCAAGGACGGCGGCTACAGCGTGGGATCGGCCGCGACGATCCACGACGGCGCGATGCCGATCGGTCACCCCGTGAAGGCGTGGGAGGACACCAAGACCTTCGTCACCGAGGACCACGACCAGTACGACGAGGCGGAGCCGCACGTGTGGTTCACCGACGCCGAGGCGGCCGAGCGGGCGGGCTTCCGCCCCGCTGACTGACGACCGCGCGGAGCAGCCAGGGCCGCGGTATGCCGCGTGACCGTCAGCCCTGAGGTTCAGTCCTGGTGGAGTGCGTAGGTCAGGATCGCGTTGCCGACCGGGGTGACCTGGCTGCGGACCAGGTCGAGGCGGGTGACCGGCACGGTGTCGTCGAACAGCCGCCGGCCCACGCCCGCGACCGGGTGGGTGGTGAGCGTCAGCTCGTCGACGACGCCGGCCAGGAACAGCGCACGGATGGTGTCGATGCCACCGACGACCGAGATGTCGCCGCCCTCGCCTGACCTGAGCTCCCGCACGTGGTCCGCCGGGTCACCGTCGACGACCGTGCTGTTCCAGCCGAGGTCACCTGAGCGAGTCGAGGAGACGACGTGCTTGCGCACCGGGTTGATGAACTGGGCGAACGGGTCGTCGGGACCCGCTGCGGGCCAGTACTCCGACCACTCGTCCCACAGCTTGCGGCCGATGACGACGTCCGTGACGGTGCCGATCGCGGCGCCCATCATCTCCATCTCCTCCGGACCGAAGCGGTCGAACTGCCACTCGTTGGGCGACTCCACGACGCCGTTGACGGAGTTGAACAGGTGGGCGGTCACTTTTCTGGCCATGGTCGAAGCCTTTCGCACGAGCGCGGTTCCGTCGAGGGTGACGGGTCATGGATGCAGACCGTGCCCGCTCGCAGAAGTCATCGGGCGACCTGCCAGGGTGGGCGGGTGCAGGTGCGGCGACTCGGGTACGCGCCGTCACCGGCATCGGTCACGGCCGACTACTGGGGGCGGCCGGCCGGCCTGCGCCTGCTCGACGGTCCGCACGGAGCTGCGCTCACGGCATACCTGGGTCGCCCCGTGCGCCTGGCGGCGGTCGGGCCGGGCGGTGGTCTGGGGTGACGTCGTCTCGATCGTCACCACCGGCGCGCTGGCGCGGCTCGAGCACCGCCTGCGCGCCCGCGGACTCGAGCCGCCGCCGCAGCTGGAGGAGCGGTTCCGCGCCACGGTCACCCTCGACGCCCCGGACGACCCGCGTCCGGGGTCGAGGCTGCGGCTCGGGTCGGCCGTGATCGAGGTCGGCGGGCGGATCGACCGGTGCGCAGTCGTCGACGTCGGCCCGGACACTGGAGCCCGCGACGCACCGGTGCTGGCCCACCTCGAACGCCACGACGGGCTGCTCACCTTCGGCATGGACGCTCGCGTCGTCGAGCCGGGAGTGGTCGATGTCGGCGACCCGGCAATGGTCGAGAACGGTCCGCACTAGGGTCGGCCCATGCAGTCGAGCACCTTCACCCTGGCCACCCCCGACGGCATCCAGCTGCACGTCAACCGGTGGCTCCCCGACGGTCCCACGAAGGCCGTGGTCCAGGTCGCGCACGGCATGGCCGAGCACTCGGACCGGTATGTCCGGTTCGCCGAGCGACTGACCGGAGCCGGGTATGCCGTGTATGCCAGCGACCACCGCGGTCACGGGGGCACCGCCCGGACTCCCGCCGACGCCGGCTACTTCGCGGACGACCGCGGGTGGGACACCGTGGTCGACGACCTGCACCTCGTCTCCGACCATGCCCGTGACGAGAACCCTGGTCTGCCCTTCTTCCTCTTCGGCCACAGCATGGGCTCGTTCCTGAGCCGGTCCTACGTGGCCCGGTTCGGCGCGGATCTCGACGGCCTGGTGCTGTCGGGCACAGCAGGTGATCCCGGTGCGCTCGGCAGGGTCGGCCTCGCGCTCGCGTCGGCCCAGGCCAGGCTGCGCGGACGCCGCCACCCCAGCGGCATGATGGACCAGCTCACCTTCGGTCAGTACGGCGCCGCGTTCAAGCCCAACCGCACAAAGTTCGACTGGCTGTCGCGTGACGAGGCAGAGGTCGACAAGTACATCGCCGACGAGCGCTGCGGCAACGTGTTCACGAGCGGCTTCTTCGTCGACCTGCTCGGTGGGCTGGCCGCCATCAACTCCGACCGACTCGTGTCGAAGGTGCCCAAGGACCTGCCCGTCCACCTCGTCGCGGGGTCGCTCGACCCGGTCGGCGCCAAGGGCAGGGGCGTCCAGCAGGTGGCCGACCAGTACCGCCGGCTGGGACTGCAGGACGTGAGCCTCAAGCTGTGGCCCGAGGCCCGGCACGAGGTCCTGAACGAGACCAACCGCGACGAGGTCATGGACGAGGTCGTCGGCTGGCTCGACGCCCACCTTCCCCCGACCCGGGCGTGACGGGCGGTGGCCGGCCATCCCGCCGGAGCCGGTCGTTCGGCCGGGGGTGCTCGTTGGACGACGGCGTCTCGAAGCGGGTCTCCTCGTCCTTGCGCAGCGCCGTGAGCACCGCGGCGTGGACCCGGTCTCGTAGTGCCTCTGGGACGGCGCCCAGCACGACACCGGGCGCGCGGCGTTCGGCCACCACGAGCAGGTGGGCGATCGTCCGCACCTGTTCGACTGTGACGCCGGTGGCTCCGAGCGCCTGTCCCTGCAGGGCGGCCAGCAGCTGCCCGCGGTCGCCGTCGTCGAGCTCGCCCAGCGCCCGGGTGTGGGCACTCGCGAGGTCGTCCTCGCGCACCGCGGCGAGGATGAAGGCGTAGCGGTCCGGGAGCCAGGTCGGTCCCATGAGGCGATGCTAGGCCGGCGCCGCGCCGGCGCGAAGGAGCCGGCGCGATGGTTGCCCGCGGCCGGCGCGTGACAGCGGTGGCCCGCGACCCGGGCAGGTCGTCAGCGGGCTCAGCCGCCGCGCCGCCGGAACACCGCCTGCCGACCGCCGATGACCTCCTGGGAGTGGTGGGTGAACCGGTAGACCTGCAGGTCGTCGATCGAGTCCCAGCCACGGTCCAGGACCGTCAGCTCCTCCTCGACGAGCAGGGGTGGCGACCACGCGGCATACGCCTGCTCGTCCCAGCTCAGCACCCCGGTGACCCCCGCTCGGAGCCGCACCCGCACCGCGTCGGGGAGCTCGTCGAGGAGCAGGCCGCAGCGTCGGCGCTCGGCCGCGACGACGAGCCGAGCGAGGGCGGGCACGTCGGCAGTGGTGAGGCGGACACCGACCAGGGCGTGGTCTCGCACGACGTCCAGCAGGACGCCCCGGTGGGCCGGCCCCAGACCCGCGAGGACCAGCTCGTGTGCCGTGCGCAGCGCGGCCACCTCCGCCGTGTCGACGAGGAAGGCGTAGCGACGCGCGTCGTCCGGCGGTGCCATGACGGGAGGGTAGGACGGGCTGGTGCGCCAGGGGCGGTCCGTTTCCCACTCGTTGCGCAGGCGTGACCGCGCAGCGATCGAATCCTCCCAGCCCTGCGTCTCTGACAGACTCGGAACCATGGACCACGGGGCATCATCGTCGGACTTCGCGTCGGCCTACGCGCACGGCTTCGCGCGAGTCGCCGCGTGCACGCTCCCTGTCTCGGCCGCCGACCCCGCCCGCAACGCCGCGGCGATCCTCGAGCAGGTGCGTTCGCGCCACGAGGAGGGGGTCGCCGTGGCCCTCTTCCCCGAGCTGAGCCTGTCCGGCTACGCCATCGACGACCTGCTCCTCCAGGACGTCCTTCTCGACGAGGTCGACCGGGCCGTCGTCACCGTCGCGGCCGCGACCAAGACCCTCCTGCCGCTCGTCGTCGTGGGCGCCCCGCTGCGGCACGGCAACCGGCTGTTCAACTGCGCGGTGGTCATCCACCGCGGCGAGGTCCTCGGCGTGGTGCCGAAGTCCTTCCTGCCCAACTACCGCGAGTTCTACGAGAAGCGCCACTTCGCCCCCGGCGACGACACCCGCAGCGACTGGTTCCACGCGCCGCACTGGCCGGGGGCCGACGAGGAGGGTGACCTGCCGTTCGGTCCCGACCTCATCTTCGAGGCCGACGACCTGCCCGGCCTCGCCGTCCACGTCGAGATCTGCGAGGACATGTGGGTGCCGGTGCCGCCCAGCGCGAAGGCCGCGCTCGCCGGTGCCACCGTGCTGCTCAACCTGTCCGCCTCCCCCATCACCGTGGGCCGCGCCGACGACCGCCACCTGCTCGCGCGCTCGGCGAGCTGCGCGCTGCACCGCGGCCTACCTGTATGCCGCGGCGTCGGCGGGTGAGTCGACCACCGACCTTTCGTGGGACGGCATGACGATGGTCTACGAGCTGGGCGACCTGCTCGGCGAGAGCGAACGGTTCCCCGACGGGCCACGGGCCACTGTCGTCGACGTCGACCTCGACCGGCTGCGGCAGGAGCGGATCCGGCAGGGCTCCTTCGACGACAACCGCCGTGCCGAGCGGGTCGATGCCAACGACGGCACCGACTTCCGCACCCTCGGTTTCGCGCTCAAGCCGCCCTCGGGCGACATCGGGCTGCGCCGCAAGGTGGACCGGTTCCCGTTCGTGCCGGACGACGAGGACCGCCTGGCGCAGGACTGCTACGAGGCCTACAACATCCAGGTGTCCGGGCTCGAGCAGCGACTGCGCGCCATCGCCACCGACACCTGGCAGCCGAAGATCGTCATCGGTGTCAGCGGCGGGCTCGACTCGACCCACGCGCTCATCGTCGCGGCCAAGGCGATGGACCGGCTGGGCCGGCCGCGCACCGACATCATCGGCTTCACCATGCCGGGCTTCGCCACGAGCGAGGGCACCAAGAGCAACGCGATCCACCTCATGGACTCCCTCGGGATCACCTGGGAGGAGCTCGACATCAAGCCGGCCGCGACCCAGATGCTCAAGGACCTGGGCCACCCGTTCGGGCGCGGCGAGGAGGTCTACGACGTCACCTTCGAGAACGTCCAGGCCGGTCTGCGCACCGACTACCTCTTCCGCGCCGCCAACCAGCGCGGCGGCATCGTCCTCGGCACCGGCGACCTCTCGGAGCTGGCGCTCGGCTGGTGCACCTACGGCGTGGGCGACCAGATGTCGCACTACGGCGTCAACAGCGGCGTCCCGAAGACGTTGATGCAGCACCTCATCCGCTGGGTGGTCAGCAGCGGCCAGTTCGACGACACCGGCAGCGGGGTCGAGGTCAACGGCACCCTGACCGAGATCCTCGACCAGGAGATCAGTCCCGAGCTCGTCCCCGCCAGGGCCGGTGAGAAGATCCAGTCCACCGAGGACTCGGTGGGGCCCTACGCCCTGCAGGACTTCACGCTCTACCACGTGCTCCGATGGGGCTACCGGCCCAGCAAGATCGCGTTCCTCGCCCGGCACGCGTGGTCCGACGCGGAGTCCGGCGAGTGGCCGGCGGGGTACCCCGAGAGCCGCCGCGCGGCATACGACCTCGCCACCATCCGGCACTGGATGGAAGTCTTCGTCCAGCGCTTCTTCGGCAACCAGTTCAAGCGCTCCGCGCTGCCCAACGGTCCGAAGGTGGTTGCGGGTGGATCGCTCTCGCCGCGCGGGGACTGGCGTATGCCGTCCGACGTCACCGGCCGCGCGTGGCTCGAGGAGCTCCGCGCGAACGTCCCTGAGCAGTAGCAGCCGGCACAGCGCTCCTGCGCTACTGCGATGTCGCCCGCAGGTGTCACAGTGGTGGGGTGGCAGTCACGGTCGAGGACGTGCGTCGCATCGCGGCGCCGCTGCCCCGCGCCTACGAGGTGCTGGTGCGCGACCGGGTGAAGTTCCGCGTCGGCAGCATCGTCTGGCTCGCCTTCTCCCGGGACGAGACCGAGATGGGCTTCGCCTTCCCCCGTGAGGAGCGGGCCGCGCTCGTCGAGTCGGAGCCGGACGTCTTCTTCATGCCCAGCCAGGTCGACCTCCGCTACCAGTGGGTGGAGGCGTGGACCAAGGCCCTGACCGTGGATCGGCTGCCCGAGATCGTGCTGGACGCGTGGGCGATGGTGGTCCCGAAGTCGGTGTCAGCACCCTGGTTCGCCGAGCACGCGGCCGACCTCAGAGCCGACCGTTGACGATCCACTCGCAGGCTTGGTGGAGGGCGTTCCACGGCTCGGTGCCCAGGGTCGTCGTCACGGACTCGCGGTAGCGGGCCTGCGGGTCGTGCAGCACGGCGCTCCACTCGGCTCCACGTCCGCCGACGGACAGCGACGCGCGCCGGAGCAGGGTGCACGACACCACCTCGACGGTCATGGCCTGGCCCGGGTGCACCTCGCGACGCACGCTGAACGCGTGTCCGCCGATGATGTCGGTGCAGCGGGCGGCCTCGGCGGCACGTGCCCTGGCCCGGTCGTAGGCCGCCTGGCTGGCGTTGCCCAACGAGAGGGCAAGTGCCGATCGCGCCGGCGAGACCCCGGACACGCTCCGGGCGCGGGCTGCGTCGCTGGTGGCCGCCTCACGGTCCATCCAGGCCCGCGTCACGTCCGCCGCGAGCTGCTCGCGGGCCGACGGTGAGGCGTTCGCGATGTACCACGCGTTGTTGTAGAGACGCTCGATGACCGTCATGGCGGACCCCCTGCAAGAGCCGAGATTGGCTGGTCGGGGCGATGCCTTGGGTGGCCTCGCCCCGGGTGTCACCATCGTGAGGCCGGCCATCCCTGGTCACATCCGGCAGTGGAGGGCAGACGGTCTCCACCACCCGCACGAGAAGACGCTTGTGGATGCCATGGTTTGGTCGCGGCCGCCCCGCACGACGCCCGTGCGCGTGGTCCGATTCCGGACGGAAGGACTAGTCCGAAGCGGGGAGCAGGGGTGGCGCCGGGGTGGGACCCGGCGCATAGTGGAAGCCGGGGTGTGGCACCTCGCCACGACGACCCCGTGGAGGTGTGATGAGGCGCGACCCGACCCTGCCCGACCTGGTCCCCGTGCTGTCGGCCGGCAAGCACCGCAACCCGCGCAAGGGCGCCTGCTTCATGGAGATGGCCTCGTTCCTCGCCGGAGAGCGCTGGAGCGACCACCCGTCGTGCACCCATCCGCTGCTGGCGTCACTCGCGCGGCTCGTCAACGACTCGCTCAAGGACGAGGACCGGTCGCGGCTGGTCCTGCTCGTGCCCGAGGTGGTGGGCCTGACCGGCTCGGACCCGGACGGCGAGCTCGACCTGGACCTCGTCATCGCGACCCGCGCCGCGGCGAGTGCGCTTCCGGTGGCGCCGGCCATGCGGCAGAACGTGCTGGCGGTGGGCCTGCTGACGGCCCGACGGCTGGCGTCGCCCCGCCCGGGCGTCCGGGACCAGGTCGAGTCGCAGTGCGCAGCCGCCTTCGCGGCCGCACCCGACGCCTACGCCTGGGCCCGGCGCTACGCCCGTGACGTCACCGTGAGCCAGCGGACCTACCGGCGCCAGACCGCCCCGCACACCGTGGCGTATGCCGTGGAGGGACTTGCCGTGGCCTGCGTCGACGACGCGGCCGACCGGCTGGTCCGCCTGCTCGAGGAGACCGTGGCGGACGTCGGGCGCCGGGTCGACCGCACCGACCGCCGGGTGGGGTCTGGCCTGCCGGTGTCGTCCGGCCGTCCGGGCCTCCTGACCCGCTGACGCTCACGGTGCCCCCGGGCCGGGGGTCTGCAGCTCAACCCCTTCTCCTTGCTCAGCGGGCTGGCGCCGCAGCAGGGGCGGCAGCAGGGGGCTAGGCGGCCCCCGGGGCGTCGGGAGAGGCGGCGGCGCGGTCGGCGGGGTTGGAGATGCCGCACTGCTTGAGCGACAGGCAGCCACAGCCGATGCAGGACTCGAGCTTGTCGCGCAGCGCCTCCAGGGCCGCGACCTGCTCGTCCAGCCGGGTGCGCCAGTCCTTGGAGATCCGGTGCCAGTCGGACTTGGTAGGGGTGCGGCCGGCGGGCAGCTGGGCCAGCTCGGCCCGGATCTCGTCGAGGGTCAGCCCGACGTTGCTCGCCGCGCGGATGAACGCCAGCCGGCGCAGGACGCTGCGGGAGTAGCGCCGTTGGCCACCCGTGGTGCGCGACGCCTGGATCAGCCCTTCGCGCTCGTAGTAGCGCAGCGCCGAGGCCGCGAACCCGCTGCGGCCCGCGACCTCAGAGACGGTCAGCACATCGGTCGGCTCCATGCCGTCATCCCTCCGGGTGAGACGTCCACCCCCTTGACTTCAAGTTGACTTCAACTTTCATGATGGCTCCACAACGCATCCAACGCAACTGGAGGACCCATGCACACCGCCCTCATCACGGGTGGATCGGCCGGGCTCGGCCTGGCCCTCACTCGCGACCTGGCCGCCGACGGTTGGCACGTGATCGTCGACGGCCGGGACGCAGCCCGCCTCGACCGGGCAGTCGCACCGCTCGACGGCACGATCACCCAGGTCGCCGGGCGACGTGACCGACCCGGCCCATCGCGCTGCCCTCGCGGCAGCCGTGGAGGCGGCCGGACGGCTGGATCTGTTGGTGCACAACGCCAGCACGCTCGGCCCGACTCCCCTGCCGCCGCTCGCGAAGGTCAGCCCCGACGACCTCGACGACGTGTGGCTCACCAACGTCGCGGCACCGCTCGCCCTCAGCCAGCTGCTGCTGCCCGCGCTGCGCGCGTCGGGTGGCGTGCTGGTGGGCATCTCCTCGGACGCAGCGGTCGAGCACTACGAGGGATGGGGTGCGTATGCCGCGTCGAAGGCGGCGCTCGACCACGTCATCCTGACCCTGGGCGCGGAGAACCCGGAGATCAGCGCGTATGCCGTCGACCCCGGAGACATGCGCACCGCGATGCACCAGGCCGCCTTCCCGGACGAGGACATCAGCGACCGACCACTGCCGGAGACCGTCGTCCCCTCCCTGCGGAGGCTGCTGCGCGAACGCCCGGCGAACGGTCGCTACCGGGCAGCCGACTTCGCGCCCGTCACCGCCGGGTCGACGCAGGCGCCACCTCAGGCGGTGTCCGCGTGACCCGCCTGTCCGTCGCACCACTGACCACCTTCGCCAGCCCAGGCGAGACCACCGCTCCGGCGCCGCCGGAGGAGCGCGGTGTCCCGCGGGACGGGGTGCGGATGCTCGTGGCCACCGACGAGGGCGTGGCGCACGCGACGTTCCGGGACCTGCCGGCATACCTCGCGCCCGGCGACCTCGTCGTCGTCAACAACTCCGCCACCCTGGCTGCCGAGTTCGACGCGCTGCTGGGTGGTCGCGGCCCGGTCGTCGTGCATGCCGCGACGCGGCTGGACGACGGCACCTGGGTGGTCGAGCTGCGGACGGCCCCGGACGCCGCACGAGCCATCCTCGACGCGGACGCCGGCGACGAGCTGGACCTGCCTGCCGGCGGTCGCCTCACCCTGCTGGCGCCGTATCCCCGGGCCGACTCCTCCCCCACCGGCAGCGGCAACCGGCTGTGGCGAGCAGCAGTGCGCGGTCCGCGGCCGTTGGAACAGCATCTGGTCCGCTACGGACGGCCGATCGCCTACGGCTACCTGGACCGGAGCTATCCGCTGGACGCCTACCAGACCGTCTTCGCGACTCGTCCCGGGCAGCGCCGAGATGCCGAGTGCGGCAAGGCCTTTCAGCCCGGAGCTGGTCACCAGGCTGGTGGCGTCCGGAGTAGGCCTCGCCGCGGTCACGCTGCACACGGGAGTGTCCTCCCAGGAGGCGGGCGAGGCCCCGCAGCCTGAGTGGTTCGAGGTGTCGCCGACCGTGGCACGGCTGGTCAACGCCACCCGCGCGGAGGGTGGTCGGGTGATCGCCGTGGGCACCACCGTCACCAGGGCCCTCGAGTCGGCGGCGGCCGATGACGGCACGGTGCTTCCCCGCTCCGGATGGACCTCCCGGGTCGTCTCCCGGGACGACCCGCCGAGGGTGGTGACCGGTCTCATCACGGGGTGGCACGACCCGGAGGCGTCGCACCTGCTGCTCGTCGAGGCGGTGGCCGGCGAGGGTCTCTCGCAGCGTGCCTACGACGAGGCCTCGCGGGGCGGCTACCTCTGGCACGAGTTCGGCGACTCGGCCCTGCTGCTTCCGGGCGTGTCGTGAGCGGTTCTGCCTAGGATCCGGTCATGACCCTCGGTGACCTGCTCGTCGACGCCTTCACCCGGATCCGCGAGGGCGCGGCGGACGCTGTCGACGGGCTGTCTCCCGAGCAGCTCGCCCAGCGCCCCACCGCCAACGCGAACTCGATCGGGTGGCTGGTCTGGCACCTGACCCGGGTCCAGGACGACCACATCGCCGCCGTGGCAGGACGCGACCAGGTGTGGACGAGCGACGGATGGCACGAGCGGTTCGGGCTGCCGTTCGACGCCGAAGACACCGGCTACGGCCACACCAGCGACGAGGTGGCGCAGGTGCGTGGCCTGTCGGCCGAGCAGCTGGTCGGCTACCTCGACGCGGTGCACGCCGTGACAGTGGCCTATGTCGAACCGCTCACCCCTGGCGGACCTCGAGAGGGTGGTCGACGAGCGCTGGGACCCGCCGGTCACCCTGGGTGTGCGCCTGCTGAGCGTCGTCAACGACGACCAGCAGCACGTCGGCCAGGCGGCCTTCGTCCGAGGTCTCGTCGACGAGGGCTGACCTCAGCGACCGCGGTCGGACACCACCCGGCCGTGTTCGGTGGTGATGGTGCGGTGGTGGTGTCGTCCGGCGTCGTCTGTCCCCGTGAAGCTCGTCGTGGAGTGGCCGTCTGACTGGCTCGTGACACCGTTGGCGCGGGCCAGGATGCCGTAGGAGTCGACGGTGGTGTCCCAGCTCGCCCGCAGCGGTGCTCCGGTGGCGCCCCGGGTGCGTGACCGGACCTCCTGACCCATGTGCACCGTCCCCTCGATCGCGAAGTTCTGGTCATCGACATAGGAGCCTGCGTCGTAGTCGACGCGAATCGGGTAGCGCTCGTCGAGGAGCTTCGACGCGATGGTCCGGTGGCCCAGGGTGGACGTGCTGGCGGTGCTGATCGCGTCCACCTGGTCCAGCTGCTGCTTCAGCCCGTGGTCGGAGAGCCGGCCGGACGTGAGGTAGTTCCGGTCGTTGGTCGTGCGGGTGTAGACCCGCCCCTTCGAGGTGTCGACATAGCCGTATGCCGTGTCGTGCCGGGTCGCGTGCTGGCGGTAGGTCGCGGGGTCGGTCCCTGACGCGGTCGTGGTGACTGTCGCGTGGGGTGCCACGGCCGAGCTGACCGTCCTGCCGGAGGTCTGCGCGCTGCCCTTGTCGGTGTCGAGCAGCAGGGTCGCCCAGACGTTCCAGCGGTCGCCGATCGGGTCCATCGAGACGTTCACCGTGTGGGAGGCGCCGTCGACGAGCCCGCCGACGTAGGGCGTGAGGTCGAGGTACTCGGGGCGCAGGTCGAGGGTGTCGATCGCGAGGACGGGTCGCCACAGCGTGGGGGTGATGCCGCCGGAGTACACGTGGGGATAGGTGCCCACGCCTCCGACCGTGGCGCCGTCCACCCCGAACACCGCCTCACGGAACGGGCCGTGCGCGCACACCCCGTCGCCGGGGAAGTTGGCTGCTGTCTGGTCCGGCACCGTGCTGAACCACTGCTCGTCGCAGCCGTTGCCCTTGAGGGTGACCTCCAGGGACGCTCCGGTCAGGTTGCGCGGAAGGTCGGACAGCTGCACGGAGGCGCTCGACGCTCCCGGGGTCAGGTCGGCGAGCGGGACGGCCCTGACCTCGTCAGGCACCTCGGGCGCCGGGTTGCGCTTGTCCGCCTGGTAGTAGGTCAGGGTCACGCTCTGGTCGTAGTTGCCGGTGTAGGTGGCGTCCATGTAGTTGCCGATGCCCCCGACGAACGGCTGCGGCCTGCGCAGGAGGGCCGAGTAGCGGGTGAGGTCCTTGGTGACCCGGTAGCTGATCGGCACGGGTCCGCTCGGCTCCTGGGTCGTGCCGACGTAGACGGCCGCCCCGCCGATGGTGATGCTCGCACTCCGGTCGAACTGGCGGCCACTGACACTCACGTCGTAGTCCATCAGCACCTTGGCCCACGGACCGGGGCACGCCGCCGGCGGCGTCACCGTGCCCTGGAAGCTGCGTGGCGCCCCGTCCGGACCGTTCGAGAGGAAGTGGTCGGCGAGGGTGACCGTGCAGTGCTTCGTGGCCGGCCGGGTCGGCGCGGGCCTGGCTGCCACGGGGTTGTCGGTGCCGTTCTCGATGTAGCCGTCGGCGTGCGCCGGGGCGGCGACGCCGCCGAGCACGAGGACGACGGCGGCGACGGTCAGCTGGACGATCCGGTGGGGGGCACGCATCCGGGACTCCTGGTGTGCGGTGGCGGACGGTGGGGGCGATTCGGTCGGTTAGTGAACCATGTCCACCTTCCGCGCCCGACCTCCCGAGCGCAACCCCAGACCGCCGCGAACCACGTTGGGGTGCTGCCCTCAGCGGTAGCGCCGGGCCAGCTCGAGCGCCCGCCGCGGGTAGTCCGCCCCGAACAGCACGGCGTGCACCATCAGCGGGTGCAGCTGGTGCAGCGCCACCCGCTGCGGCCACTCGGAGTCCAGCCGGTGCTGCCCGAGGTAGCCCCCGATGACGAAGTCCCAGTGCGGGCACCCGAACAGCGCGAGCATCGCCAGGTCGGTCTCGCGGTGCCCTCCATGAGCCGCGGGGTCGATCAGCACGCCGCCGTCCGGGGTCCACGCGATGTTTCCCGACCAGAGGTCGCCGTGCAGCCGTGCCGGCGTCGAGCCGTCGTCGAACTCACCGTCCACCAGCCGCCGGGCGACCCGTTCGAAGACCGCCGTATCGGACCGGTGGTAGACACCGGTATCGACCCCCATCGACAGCATCGGCAGCAGCCGCTGCTCGGCGTAGAAGACCCCCCACGTCTCACTCGGCCGCAGCTCGAGAGGCAGCAGCTGGGTGGCCGGCCCGAGGAAGCCGTCACCGTCCCAGCCGTCGGGTGGACTCCCGTATGCCGGTGCGCCGGCGTCGTGGGTGCGCGCCAGTCCGGCGCCGAACGCCTCGGCCATCGCGGGGTCCGGGTTCGCGAAGGACAGCCTCGCCAGGTCGAGGTGGTCCTCGGCGACATCGAGCACATCGACCACTGTCGGCCCCGCCGGGAGCGTCCGCCAGCCAGGCCAGCCCCGTCGCCTCCCACCGGAAGTAGCCGTCGGGTGCCGACCGGCTGCCCTTGCGGAACACCTCCGATGGGCGCTCGCTCACGGGAGGTCCCCGGGTCGGTGCCGATCGCCTGCCATGTCGACATCTAACCCTGTGGCGCAGCCCGAAAGGCACCGACGCGAACCGTCGGGTCGGCGCGGCATACCGGATCTTTGCCAACCTGGGCGCTGGGGCATACCGCCCGTTCGCCCGCCGTATGCCGGTGGGCTGGCACGGTGCCACGATGCAGCTCACGATCCGGGTGCGTCCGCGCCTGGCGGCGCTCGCCGCCCTCCTGCTCGTCGCCTTCCTCGCCACGACCGCCCATGCGGCGCTGGCGGCCACGCCGCTCACGGTGGCTCAGGCCATCGCCACGCAGAACGGCAGCAGCCAGAGCGTGACCGGTTACGTCGTCGGTGAGCCGGTCGCGACCAGCACCGTGAACCGCTCGGGCTTCACCGACGACCTGGCCATCGCGCTCGCCGACTCGGCGTCCGAGACCGGCACCTCGCGGATGCTCTACGTCCAGCTGACCAGTCAGTGGCGATCGACCTGGGGCCTGAAGTCCAACCCCAGCAGGCTCGGCACCAAGATCACCGTGACGGGGCAGCTGACCGCCTACTTCGCGCACGCCGGCCTCAAGTCACCGACGGCGATCACTGGCGGGACCCCTGACCCGGATCCGACGACGACCACCCCACCGCCCACCTCGACGACGAGTGCCCCGACCGACACCTACTACGCCGCGGCGCTCGGCAAGAGCGGACCGGCGCTGCGTTCCGCGCTGCACTCGATCATCCGGAACCAGACGGTGCTGACCTACGACCAGGTGTGGGACGCCCTCAAGGACACCGACCAGGACCCGGCGAACTCGAACAACGTCATCGAGATCTACTCTGGGCCGCTCGATCGCCAAGTCCGACAACGGTGGTGGCGTCGACCAGTGGAACCGTGAGCACGTCTGGGCCAAGAGCCACGGAGACTTCGGCACCACCAACGGGCCGGGCACCGACGTGCACCACCTGCGCCCCGAGGACGTCACGGTGAACTCCGACCGCGGCAACCTCGACTTCGACAACGGTGGCTCGGCCGTCAACCAGTGCTCCGACTGCTGGCGCGACGGCGACTCGTTCGAGCCGCGTGACGCGGTCAAGGGTGACGTGGCCCGGATGATCTTCTACATGGCGATCCGCTACGAGGGCGACGACGGACGGCCGAACCTCGAGCCGAACGAGTCGGTCGCCAACGGCACCGCCCCCTACATCGGCAAGCTCTCGGTGCTCAAGGCGTGGAGCGCAGGGGACCCGCCGGACGCGTTCGAGAAGCGCCGGAACCAGGTCATCTACGACAGCTGGCAGCACAACCGGAACCCGTTCATCGACCACCCGGAGTGGGTCACGTCGATCTGGCCCTGAGCGGCTGGCCCGGGGGTACGGTGTGGCATGGAAGACCCCACCGCCTAGGAGCACCAATGGCCGAGCTGGCCTCTGTCCCGGAGCTGGCACCGGAACCACCACCCAGCACCCCGGACAGCACCGAGTCGGCGGCCGCCGAGGTGTCCTCGCGGATCACCGCCCAGGACGCCCGTGCGGCGGAGGTGCTGCACGACAACGCCGGCGAGCGGAGCCTCGCTGCGGCCCAGCGCCTGATGACCGAGCTCGCGGGCTCGCTCGAGGGGCTCGACGACCTGGCGCCGTACCTCGACCGGCTGGTCGCGGCAGTCAACGCCAACATCGACGGCTGTGACGCGGTGGGCGTCACCGTGGTCCTGGACGACCGGCCCCGCACAGCCGCCTACTCGACGGCGGGGACGCTCGAGATCGATGCCGTGCAGTACGCCGTCGGTGACGGCCCGTGCCTCGACGCCTTCCGCAACGGCCGGGAGAACCTCGTCGACTTCGCCGGCGGCGAGGAGCGCTGGCCCGCGTTCATGGAAGGCTGCGACGCCGGTGACGTGCAGTCCCTGCTCGCCCTGCCCCTGGAGTCGGGCGGGCGCAGGTACGGTGCCCTCAACCTCTATGGCTACGCGCGACACGCGTTCGACCACACCGACCTGGTGCTGGTGCGGATGGCGGCCGCCAGGGCGGCAGACGCCCTCGCGGCAGCAGTGCAGGTTGCCGGTGCCCGCGAGGTGGCCGCCCAGATGGAACAGGCGATGGCCAGCCGCGCCGTCATCGAACAGGCCAAGGGGGTCCTGATGGGCCGTCACTCGATCACCGAGGTGGTGGCCTTCGAGCTGCTCCGGCGACAGTCCCAGGCGCAGAACCTCAAGCTGCGGGTGCTGGCCGCCCAGCTGGTCGCCGAGGCGCGATCCTCGCGTTCCGAGGCGCTGTGAGCTAGTCTCTGGTCCACCTGAAGCAACCGGGTTTGGCCAGTCGGCCATCCTGGTTGCTTTTTTGTTGCCGGGACTGTGCATCCACGGGTAGGTCATGCCCAGGAGGTTCAAGATGAACGGTGCTCCACACACCTGCCGCGGCAGCTCCCCCGGCTCGGGCACCCCCCGCCCCTCGAGCAGGTCCGGGCTGCGTTGCAGCTATGGAACCTCCACCGCGACGGGCGCCATCAGTCGCTCAGCCCTGGGCACCCGCGGCGCGCTGGACCCACGCGCCGCCCTGGCCCGGACCCTCGCCGGCACGGCGGGCCACGGTCTGCCCTCCTCCGCCGACCCGTCCACGCTGCTGGTCTACGTCATGGACATCTACGACCCTGCCTCGTGGGACTACCTGCCGTCGGTGAGTGCGGTCCTCAGCGCCGCCTGCCCGCTGGTCGACGTCGAGGTCGTGCAGTCCGGACGGTATGCCGCGAGCGCTCCTGCGGCGTGCCTCATCGCCCTGCTCGCGGCGGCCGAGATCCCGGTCTCGACCATCCTGGGTGCGGTGCAGCACGAGTACTTCGTGGGTGGTCGCTCGCTCGACGCCCCGGGCGTCCTCGGGTCGATCTCGGCGGCGCTCGGCCTGGACGGACCGGCGATCGAGCTGTTCGCCGCCAGCGAGCGAGCCCGGGAGCTGGCGGTCGAGGACTTCGCAGCTCGCCCAGGACTTCGACCTCGGTGGTGGCCCGCTCCTGCTCGCCAGCAGGGGCGAGCAGCTCTTCGAGTTCGACGGCCCCGGCGCCAGTGGCGCGCAGCTCGTGGACCAGTTCAGGACGGTGCTCACGAGACCGTAGGGTCCGGTCGCAGGGAAGGCCATAGGGTCTGTGCATGTCCCGACCGCACGCCGCCTCGATCGTGGAGGATGCCTGGCACCGCCAGGTCGACTCGGTGCTGCGCCGGCGCGGCTGGCAGACCCGGATCGTGGCGCACACGGGCTACGGCTCGGAGGACTTCGTGCGGGTCCTCGGCCGGGTCCTGCTGACCCGCCGCCCCGAGTCGGGTGAGCGCGCGGACGCCGGAGCCTCGAGCGCCGAGCTCCGCTCCGCCGAGGACGAGCGCCGCGGCTGGCGCGCGTTCGTCACCGCCCCGGCCATGAACGTCCCCGTCACCATCTGTGTCGGCGGCAAGACGGTCCACACCCGCACCGACCGAAGCGGCTACATCGACACCAAGGTCCGCAGCCACGGCCTCACCGCAGGGTGGCACGAGGCACGGTTGAGCTCGGTGGATGCCGAGGACGTCGTCGCGGCCCTGATGATCGTGGGTGCGGACGAGACCTTCGGCCTGATCAGCGACATCGACGACACGGTCATCTCCACCTCCCTGCCGCGCCCGATGATCGCCGCCTGGAACACCTTCGTGAAGAGCGAGAACGCCCGGCACGTCGTTCCCGGCATGGCCACGATGTACCGCGAGCTGCTCGCGGAGCACCCCAACGCACCGATGGTCTACGTCTCCACGGGGGCGTGGAACACCGCGCCGACGCTGACCCGGTTCCTGCGCCGCCACGGCTACCCCGCCGGGCCCCTGCTGCTCACCGACTGGGGTCCGACCAACACCGGGTGGTTCCGGTCCGGCCAGGAGCACAAGCAGGCCTGCCTGCACCGGCTCGCCAACGAGTTCCCGCACATCCGCTGGGTGCTCGTCGGCGACGACGGCCAGCACGACCCGAAGATCTACGGCGACTTCTCCGAGCAGCGCCCCGACACCGTCGCAGCCATCGCCATCCGCGAGCTGACGCCGAGCGAGCAGGTGCTGTCGCACGGCATACCCGTGTCCCTGGAGGAGTTCGCGCTCGGCCGTGGGCGGCACGAGCGGGAAGTGCCGGTATGCCGCGCCGGTGACGGCTACGGGCTGCTGCGCCTGCTGCGCGTGGCCCTGGGGCCACAGCCACCCACGACCTGACCTGGCGCCCTTCTCGGAGCCTTCCCGTCGTCAGCTGCCGTCAGCGAGCCGTGACGTCGAGGTGCGGCGAGTCCGCGCAGGGGGTCGGTTCGCGACGAGACAGGCCCAGGGCGGTGAGGGCCGCACCGCCGACGAGCAGGCCGGCACAGATCAGCATCGCGACCCGGTAGGCGGGGGTGAGGGCGTCGGGCGACGCGTAGTCGGCGCCACCCAGCCCGACCAGCGGTGGCAGGGCGGCGACGGCGAGCAGTCCGGCGGTCCGGGACACCGCGTTGTTGACGCCGCTGGCCGTGCCCGCGAGCTCGTCCGGGGCGGCGGCGAGCACCGTGCCGGTCAGCGGGGCGACGGTCATGGAGAGGCCGAGACCGAGCAGGGTCATCCCCGGCAGGACGTGGAAGAGGAACGACGGGTCGCGAGGGATCAACGCCAGCAGCGCGAATCCCGTTGCACCGACGAGGGTTCCACCGATCATGTAGGGACGCGCGCTCGACCGGGCAGCCAGCCTTCCGAACCGGCCGGCGAGGACCAGCATGATCACGCTGAGGGGCAACGTGGCCGCACCGGCCTCCAGCGCCGACCAGCCCGCCACGGTCTGCAGGAACAGCACCAGGAACAACAGCGCGGCGGACAGCCCGGCATAGACGAGCAGGGTCACGAGGTTGATGGTCGTGAAGACCCGGTTGGCGAACAGCGTGGGCGGCACCATCGGCGCATGGGCGTGCACCTCGGCCCAGACGAACCCGGCCAGGGCGAGCACCCCGACGGCACCGATGAGCAGCCCACGTGAGCTGACGCCGTCGGACAGGGCGGTCAGCCCGTAGGTCAGTCCCGCCAGACCGACGACGGCAAGGGTGACGCCGGTGGTGTCGATGTGCTTGCTGGCCAACGGGTTTCGCGACTCGGGCACGAACTTGAGGCTGAGCACCACGACCACCACGGCCAGTGGCACGTTGAGCCAGAACGCCCAACGCCAGTCCTGCTCTACCAGCCAGCCACCGATCACCGGTCCCGATGCCGAGGCCACGCCGAGCAGGCCGGTCCACGCGCCGATCGCTGCCATCCGGTCGTCCCGGTGGAACGACGCCTGCAGGATGGCGAGGCTGCCCGGCACGAGCAGCGCGGCGCACAGTCCCTGGAAGGCCCGGGCCGCGATGAGGACCTCGACGGTCGGGGACAGGGCGCAGAGGATCGAGGCGACGCCGAACCCGCCCACCCCGACGGCATACATGGCGCGTCGCCCGAACCGGTCGCCGAAGGAGCCGCCGAGCAGGATGAAGGCGGCCAGCGTCAGGGCGTAGGCGTTGACCACCCACTGCAGCCCGGCCAGGTCGGCGTCGAGGTCGCGGCCGATCGTCGGCAGGGCGACGTTGACGATGGTGCCGTCGAGCAGGGCGATGCCGCTGCCGAGCACCGTGGTGGCCAGGGCCAGCCGGCCGCTGTGCGACTTCAGTCGCAGCAGCTCGTGGGGCGCTGCCTCTGTGGTCATGGGGACATCGTCGCACCGGTTCGGGATCCGCGACCCGTGACGGCGGGTGTCTGCCAGACTTGTGCGGGTGCCGGAGCTGCCCGAGGTCCAGGCGCTCGTCGACTTCCTCGCCGAGCGGACCGTCGGGCTGGCCGTGACCGGGGTCGAGCTCGGGTCGTTCTCGGTGCTCAAGACCTTCGACCCGCCGCCGCAGGCGCTCACCGGCACCCCCGTCGACGGGGTGTCGCGGCACGGAAAGTTCGTCGACATGGACTGCGACGGCGTGCACCTGATCTTCCACCTGGCGCGAGCGGGCTGGCTGCGCTGGTCGGACGCCATGCCCAACACCGTGCTGCGTCCGGGCAAGTCGCCGATCGCGCTGCGGGTCAGGTTCTCCGACGCGTCCGGCTTCGACCTCACTGAGGCGGGCACCAAGAAGCGGCTCGCCGCCTATCTCGTCCGGGACCCGCAGGACGTCCCCGGGATCGCCTCGCTGGGGCCCGACCCGATGGCCGACGAGTTCACCCGCGAGGCGTTCGGTGAGCTGATCGCGGGTCGTCGCTCGCAGATCAAGGGCCTGCTGCGCGACCAGGGGTTCATCGCCGGCATCGGCAACGCCTACTCCGACGAGATCCTGCACGTCGCCAAGATGTCGCCGTTCGCGATGGCCGCGAGCCTCGACGACGAGGCCACCGACCGTCTGTATGCCGCGTTGCGCGACACCCTGTCGGCCGCTGTCGCCACGGCGTCGGGCAAGCCGGCCAAGGAGCTCAAGGACGCCAAGCGCGCCGGGATGCGCGTGCACGGCCGCACCGGCGAGGCCTGCCCGGTGTGTGGCGATGTCGTGCGAGAGGTGTCGTTCGCCGACTCGTCGCTGCAGTACTGCGCGACCTGCCAGACCGGTGGCAAGCCGTTGGCGGACCGGCGGATGTCGCGGCTGCTCAAGTAGCAGCGGGCGGGGAGCGCCTGCGTACGGCGGCGACCCGCGTGCTCACGCCGGCAACAGGACGACGGCCGAGTCGAGGAACGACTCGGCCGTCTCGTCGTCGTGGAACCAGCGCAGGTACAGCCCGGTCGTCACCCGCTCGACGAACGCCCACTGGCTGACGCGGTCGGCGTCCGTGCAGGTGAGCTCCGCGGCCCGGACGCAGAGGGCGTCGTGGCGGTCGCGCGCCGCGGTGTGGTCGCGGCTGGCCAGGATCTCCCGGCTGAAGTCGCGCACCGTCACCCCCACGTCGTACTCGGGTTCGCACCGGAACCCGTCGGGATCGACCAGCTTGTAGCGCGGGATCCCGTCCCCCTGCAAGGCGTTTCCGGGGTGCGGGTCGCCGTGGCAGAGCACGTCACGTCCGGGGTCTCGGGTGGCCGAGAGGTGGCGGGCGAGCTCGTGGGCGCGGTCCAGGACCCGGCCCCACCGCTCCTCGTCCTCGTCCTGCCGGAACCGCCGCACGATCCCTGCCAGCTGGTTCGCCTTGTCCTCCCCCGGACCGACGGGGGCCGCCAGGGAGACTGGCACCTCCCACGCCAGTCGCAGGGTCGCGGCCAGGTGGTCCACCTGCGTCGGCGCGGCCAGCCCGGAGGACGCGAGGCTGGGACCGAGCCGCTCGAGCAGCACCGCACCGGCGCCGGCATCGGAGGCCAGCACCGCGGCATACCCTCGTCCGCGTGCTGCCTCGAGCGTCGCGACCTGTGCGGTGAATCCGGGGCCGACCCTGCCGATCTTGAGCACGGCCGGAGTGCCGTCGGCGTCGACAGCGACGACCGGGCGCGCCCAGGCCCTCGCCGTAGACCTCGCCGAGGGTGAGCGACCACCGCCCCACGAGGTCGCCGAGCAGGTCGGCCAGCCCCTCGAGCACCGGCGCGAGCGCGGGTTGGTCGCCGACGCGCGCGCGGGCGGTGGCCACCACTCGCGCGATCGCCTCGTCGCTGCTGCTCATCCCGTCACTGTGCCGCGTGGTGGGACGCCTGCCCACTGGATTTCCGCGGGGTGGGGGGCCGGGTGGTTACATGGGGACATGAGCATCCCTCAGGTCCCCGTCACCGACGTCCCCGACGAAGCCGTCCTGGTCGACGTGCGCGAGCAGGACGAGTGGGACGCCGGCCACGCGCCCGGTGCCGTCCACATCCCCCTGGGTGAGCTGCCGTCGCGCCTCGACGAGCTGCCCGACACCGACGACGGCACCGTGGCCGTCGTCTGTCGCGGCGGCGGCCGGTCCTCGCGAGCAGTGGCGTGGCTGACCCAGCAGGGGTTCGACGTCGCGAACCTCGCCGGCGGCATGAAGGCGTGGGAGGGCGCGGGCAAGCAGCTCGTCGCCGACTCGGGCTCGGCCACGGTCAAGTAGGCCGCGCCATGGCGTGGTTCGGTCGGCGCCGTGACGACGCCGGTGAGCAGGAGGCGGAACCCCAGGCGCCGGAGCGCCGACTGCCTGAGGCCGGCGACACCCTCGACCCGGGCGCCTCGCTGCGCCCGCTCGTCGACCCCCTGGGCGACGCGGAGCGTTCCCGCATCGCCGCCGCCCTCGAAGCGCTGGCTGCCGAGGGCGTGGACGTCGACGACCTCACCTCCCTGAGCGACGGCCTCGACCGGGCGTATGCCGCGTGGTCCGCGGCCCCCGAGGACGACCGCCCCGACCATGCCGCCATCGTCGAGCGCTTCGCGGTGGGGATCGGCGAGCACCTCCACCGGCACACCGACCTCGACTGGCAGGTCGTCACCGATGTCTTCGGCACCGACCTCTCGCTCACCGAGGGCTTCAAGGGCTCGTTCGTCGTGGTGCCGCACAACCTGGTGGCCGGCCGCTGGATGCGCGGCGAGACCCACTGGATCCCCGCGGTCGTCGGCCACATCGTCCGCCGCCGCACCCGCCGCTGACGTCCGCCGCGAGCGACGCCCCTCAGCGACGCCCCTCAGCGACGCCACACCCCATAGCTGCCCCCGTAGCAACCGATGCACTTCGGGGCACGTCCGTCCCTTCGGAACTCAGGTGCGTCTGGTGAACATCACCGACTTGCGGCCGGTCGCATCAGTCTCGAGCCGGTGGAAGTACTGCCGGTCGTGAATGCGCCGATGATGATGCCCGCAGAGGGGCACGGCGAGATCGAGATCGGTGTGCCCACCGGTGTGCCACGGGTCCTCGTGGTGCAGCTCGGTCCACGAGTATGGCCGATCACATCCAGCGGCCACGCAGGTGTCGTAGCGCGTGGCCAGCGCGACTCGCTGCGCCTCCGTGAAGAACCGGTCCGTGCGTCCCAGGTCGAGCAGCTGTGACGGGCCGGCCAGGACGGCTGGCAGCAGACCCGCGCCGCACGCGAGGCGACGAGCCTCCGAGGCCGACAGGTCCTGACCGGTGTCGAGGTGCGCCGAACCGAGCTCATCCTTGAGCCGGCCGTGCTCGACGGTCACGACGACTGTCGCGGCGACCTTGCCGGTGAGCTTGTCGGTCGGCAGGTGCTCGAGCAGCTCGACGAACGCGGTGCCGTAGCGGTGCGCCCAGTCGACGTCCGACGACCGTTGCGCGTCCCAGCTCGCCTCACGCAGCTCGGCGGCCGTCAGCTTCCGACCGGCTGCAGCAGCGCTCTGCTTGACGTCCCGCGTCACCCGTCGGGCGAACCGTCGAGGAGAGGCCATCTGCTGGATCGTCTTGACGAGGATCGAGGCCGCGAGGGTGGGCACCGTGAACGAACCGGTCGTCGTGCCGTCGGTGTGGTGGTGCCAGGTCAACCTCGTCCGGGCGAGAGCCTCCTGCTCCTTGTCGCGCAGGACCCTGTCCTCATGGGCGTCGACCTCGGCTTGAGAGCGGTCGGCCGCCTCGAGCGCTCGACGGGCGCTCTTGCGCAAGGCTGCGGGATCGACGAGCTTGGCCCGCTGGACCAGCGAGCTCTCGATGGCGGCTCGCTCTGCGGCACTGAGTCCCGCAGGCAGCCGACCGGTCGCGCTCGCGATCACCTGCGCGTGCTCGCTCGACACGTCACCGGCAGCCAGGGCTTCTCGCGTGGCTGGCAGCCCATCGTCCAAGGCAGTGGCCAGTCGGACATCGCGACCCGCGGCGGCTCCGTCGGTGCGAGTCTCGGCAGCGACCCAGGCAGCGGTCCCGGAGGCGCCGGTCAGCCCCGCGACCTCGCTCCGGTCTGCCTCCGCCAGCACCGCCAGCCGCACGGACTGCAGCCGCCGGATCGTGCGGTCAAGTGCTCCCAGTGCCTGGCGTGCACTCTCTGCACCGCTGACGTCCTGGGTGTCGCACCGGTCGAGCACGGCGTTGATCTCGCGCAGCCCGGCCACCGTCCCGAACGGGGCGGCGGGGAGGGCGGCGAGTGCGGCCATGCTCCATGCTATCGAACATATGTTCGAACAGCAAGCCTCGTACGAGGTCCACCTCGCCGACGTCCCACCCTCGATCGGGGTCTGTCCACCCGCGCGCGCCCGGGCCAGCGTCCGCAGTAGCGTGGTGAGGGATGACCCGAACCCAGCCGGAACCCACCCAAGGACAGACTGTGGCCGACGCCCTGACCCCGGACCAGCTCGACCGATTCGTCAAGGAGTTCGAGGCCGACCCGGCCGCTCGTCTCCTGCAGAACGCCGTGGCGACGACGCCGTTCGACGACGTCGCCCTCGACCGGCGGGTGGTGACGAGCACCGACCACTCGGTGTCCCACCTGCTCGACGACTGGGAGGCGACATCCCAGGACAAGAGCGGCCGGTGCTGGCTCTTCGCCGGGACCAACCTGCTGCGTGCCGGAGCGGCGCACAAGCTGGGCGTCAAGGACTTCCAGTTCTCGCAGAACCACCTTCTCTACTGGGACAAGCTCGAGAAGGCCAACCACTGGCTCGAGTCGGTCATCGAGACCGCGGACCGCGACGTCGACGACCGCACCGTCGCCCACCTGATGTCGACCCCTGCCGAGGACGGCGGCCAGTGGAACATGTTCGTCGCGCTCGTCGCGAAGCACGGCCTGGTGCCGAAGGTGGCGATGCCCGAGACGCACTCGTCGAGCAACACCGCCTCGATGAACCGCGACCTCTCGACCATCCTGCGGCAGGCGGCGCGGGACCTGCGGGCCGCGGCAGCAGGCGGCGCGTCGATCGGCGAGCTGCAGGAGGCGAAGGAGCAGACCCTCACCACCATCCACCGGCTCCTGGGCATCCACCTGGGTACCCCTCCGGAGTCGTTCGTCTGGCAGTGGAAGGGCGAGGACAAGACGTTCCACCGCGACGGCACGATGACGCCGCTCGAGTTCGCGCGGGAGTACATCACGATCCCGCTTGGAGGAGTACGTCTGCCTCGTCAACGACCCTCGCGAGACCAGCCCCTACGGCACGGTCTTCACGGTCGAGCACCTCGGCAACGTCGTCGGCGCGCCACCCGTGACCTACCTCAACGTCGAGGTCGACCTGATGAAGCAGATCGCCATCGACGCGATCACCGGTGGCGAGCCGGTCTGGTTCGGCTGCGACACCGGGCAGATGTCCCACGGCAAGCTGGGCCTCTGGGACGCCGGCCTCTACGACCGCGCCGGCGTCTACCGCACCGAGCCATCCCTGACCAAGGCGCAGCGGCTGGTCCACCACGAGTCGCTGATGACCCACGCCATGCTCTTCACCGGAGTCGACCTGCTCGACGAGGAGCCCCGTCGCTGGCGGGTCGAGAACAGCTGGGGCACCGAGCGCGGCGACAAGGGCTTCATGACGATGAACGACAACTGGTTCGGCGAGTACGTCTTCGAGATCGCTGCCCGGCGCAGTGCCCTGCCGCCCGAGCTGCAGGCCGCCCTCGACACCGAGCCGGTCGTCCTGCCCGCCTGGGACCCGATGGGTGCCCTCGCCGGCTGACCCGAGGTCCCTCACCGCGTCACGACACGTCATCGGGGTGTATCGCGAAATCTCGGGTAATCCATAGAAAGACCCATACGCTGCGATCGTGGACCCGATACGCAACCCCTATGCGCCCGGTGCCGGCCAGCGGCCGCCCGAGCTCGCCGGTCGTGACGAGCAGCTGCACGCCTTCGACGTCGTGCTCGAGCGCATTGCCCGCGGCCGCCCCGAGCGGTCCATCGTGCTGACCGGTCTGCGCGGGGTCGGCAAGACGGTGCTGCTCAACGCGTTGCGGTCCGCGGCCGTGCGCGCCCACTGGGGCACCGGCAAGCTCGAGGCCCGCCCCGACCAGGGGTTGCGGCGCCCCCTGTCGGCGGCGCTGCACGTGGCCGTGCGCGAGCTCGGGCACCCGGCGGGCGACCAGGTCGACCACGTGCTCGGGGTGATCAAGGCGTTCGCCCAGCGCGACTCCGCCCCCGCTGCCAAGCTCCGCGAGAAGTGGAACCCGGGCATCGACGTCCCGGCCGCCGCCGGCCGCGCGGACTCCGGCGACATCGAGATCGACCTGGTCGAGCTGCTCACCGACGTGGGTGGGCTCGCGGCCGACGTCGGTCGTGGCGTGGCGGTCTTCGTCGACGAGATGCAGGACCTGTCGTCCGACGACGTGTCGGCGATCTGCGCGGCCTGCCACGAGATCTCCCAGTCGGGCCTGCCGGTGATCGTCGTGGGGGCCGGCCTACCGCACCTCCCAGCTGTCCTGTCGGCCTCGAAGTCATACTCGGAGAGGCTCTTTCGCTACCAACGCATCGACCGGCTCGATCGCGCCGCGGCCGACCTCGCGCTCGTCGCACCAGCCGCGGACGAGGACGCCGAGTTCACGCCCGACGCGCTCGACGCGATGTATGCCGCGACCGCCGGCTACCCGTACTTCGTCCAGGCGTACGGCAAGGTCGCGTGGGACGTCGCGCCGCGCTCGCCGATCACCGCCGAGGACCTCGCGGTGGCCGCGCCCGAGGCTGAGGCGGAGCTCGCCGTGGGGTTCTTCGGCTCCCGCTACGAACGGGCGACGCCGGCCGAGCGCGAGTACCTCCGAGCCATGGCCGACGCCGCGACGGCGATGGCGGAGTCCGGCGAGGGGGTCGACGAGACCGAGTCCGTTCCCACCTCGGCGGTTGCGTCGGTCCTCGACCGCAAACCCCAATCCCTTTCTCCTGCAAGGGATGCGCTGCTCAAGAAGGGTCTGATCTACTCGGGCGAACGCGGCCGGATAGCGTTCACCGTCCCTCACTTCGGCCGCTACCTGCGCACCACGAGCTGACCGTCAGTCTGCCCCGCATCGACGAGCGTCCCGCTCGCTGCCGGCCCTGACGGCCATCGTCGACCAAAGTCGATGCCCCGCGCCACAGATACCGACCGAAGTACCGCGTGCAGCGACCTTCGGCTGCAGCGGCACGCCCTGCGGGCGCGGCAACCTCGTCACCATGACCACCACTGATCCGCACACCGCACGACCCAGACACCGAAGGAGCGATGAGAGATGAACGACGACGCGTGGGAAGGGACCGTGGTCAAGAAGAGCCGCGGCCTGCTCGACGGTTCCAACATGTACCGCCGCCTGACGATCCGCCAGCCCGACGGGACCACGAGCGACGTGCGGGTCGACCGCGACCTGTGGAACACCCTCGCCGAGGGTGACTCGGTCACCAAGGCAGCAGGACAGAAGCCAGTGAAGCGGTGACCGCCAGGATCGAGCGAGGATGAAGGCCTGAGGATCACCTCTTGTGCGCGCGCCGGTCCACGGCGATCCAGTTCGTCTCCCAGGTGGCACCCCCGTCGTCCGAGAACGCCTGCGTGAACCTGGCCCGGTCCGGGCCCTGGCGTTCGATGACGAACCGCACCTTGATGGGGCGCCCGGCCAGCTGGTCGTCGCCGTAGAACTCGCCGACACCGCCCTGGAAGCGGCCGTAGACCGAAGGTGTCAGCATCCCGTCACGCAGGTTGGCGAACGTCGCGCTCCATCGCTTGGCGCCCGGTTCGTAGAGCCGCAGGTTGAGACCGTTGATCTGCCCGGCGGGTCCCGAGATCCGCAGCTCGACGACGTTGGCCCGGCCGTCCATCAGGGGACGAACGACGCTGGTGCCGTCGAACTCCAGCCATTCGTCCTCAGTGTCGGAGAGCGGGTCGGCGAGCACCTGCACGCTGGTGCGCCAGGTCCCGAGCTCCCAGTCGAAGTCGTGCCGCCCGTTGCCGGAGGGATCGGCCGTGACCGATCCGGAGGTGGCTGCGGCACTGGACGACGCCACCGCGAGGACGACGAAGAGCGGGAGACAGGTCGCCAGGACCCGCTTGCCTGGGAGGGAGAACTTCGAATGAATGGTCATGGTCCGACTATCCGAACGGAGCAGGTGGATGGACAAGAAGGCACATTCAGGTAACCCCCCGACATCTCCGACCAGCTCGGCGGCGCGCACCAACCCGCTGCCCGGCTGTCCGATGGCCGCGGCCTTCGCGGCCCTCGGTGGCAAGTGGAAGCTCACCATCGTCTACTGGCTCGCCCACGACGAGACCCACTTCGCCGGGCTGCGCCACCGGGTCGCGCCGATCTCGGCGAAGGTGCTGGCCGAGCAGCTGCGCGAGCTCCAGGCGGACGGCCTCGTCGAACGCCTCGAGACCGGACCGGTGCCGGCGCCCGTGGTCTACCGCCTCACGAGCTACGGCCTGACCGCGCTCCCCGTCGTCGAGAGCGTCCGGGTCTGGGGCGGCGCACACCTGGCACAGTCCGGTATGCCGTTGGGAGACAACGGTTCCGGCTGCGTCGACGCGGTGGCGTAGCTGGCGCAGCGGACCCCACGGAGCCCTGCAGAGTGGGGCTGGGTGCCGACACACGGCATACCGAGGTACGCCTCGTGCTTGTGATCTCTTGGGGCGAACCTGTCATATCCGGACAAAACCTTCGCGGTGTCGGTGTGGACAGCGCACCCGGCCCGGTCGAGGATCGGGCCAGCACGCTGGGGTGAGGGGCGCGTCACGGGCGCCCACGTCGAAGGGGATCGTCATGATGAAGAAGCTCGGGTATGCCGGCCTGGCCGGCGCCGTTCTCGGCGCCACCGTCCTGATCGCCGCACCGTCCGCACAGGCGGCGGCGCGGGACGGCATCTGCCAGTCGGGGGAGTTCTGCCTCTACTACAACAGCGACAACGCGGGGTCGGTGTCCGACTTCACCACGTCGATCCCGGACTACGGCGCGACCCAGCCGGAGTGCTACGAGTTCAAAGGAGCCGGCGCCGGGCAGGGCCTGTGCGTCAAGAACAACGCCGCGTCGGTCTGGAACCGCACGAGCGGGTCGGTGACGGTCTTCTACAACAGCGGTTACGCCGGTGACAGCCAGACCTTCGCCTCCGGCGCCAAGGTGAACCTCAACGCGACCCTCAAGAACGACAACGCGTCGCACCGCTTCGGCGGCGGGAGCTCGACGAACGTCGACATGTCGGACGCGCTCTACGTCGGCGGTGGCGGCCGGATCACCTGTCCGTTCGACGGTTACGTCAACACGCCGGGTCGACACGAGGGCATCGACATCGCCAAGGCCAGCGGTGCCTCGGTGAAGGCACTGCTGTCCGGCACCGTGACCAACGTGGTCGAGGGCGGCAGCGGACTCTCCACCATCGCCGTCTACAACGCGACCTTCGACAAGACGATCATCTACCTGCACACCAACCCGAACGACAGCGTCGACATCGGCGACGCCATCAGCAAGGGTCAGCAGATCGCGGTCGAGGCGGCGCGCGGCGCGGGCGGCGCGAGCCACACGCACGTCGAGATGCGCCTCGGTCGCAGGACGCTCGCCGCGAAGAGTGTCGACGACCCGGTGCTCGACAACCCGAACCCGAACTCGTTCTGGGTGGCCCGCGGCTACAACGTCCGCTGAGGGACGCTGCCCCTGGCGACGCGAGCGATGGTCGCCCCGGCACCGGCGGGAAGCATCCGCGCCGGTGCCCGGTTGGCACTGGGTGGACGCATGACCGCACCCGGCGAACAGGAGCAACCCCCATGAGCGAGCACACCAGCGAGGGCCAGGAACAGACGCAGGAACAGTCGCAGGAACAGACCCGGGAGCGGACGGCTGACGACGCCACGCGGGTCGACCTGGGCCACGGGTTCGAGGTCAGCCGACTCGGCTTCGGCGGCATGGCCATCACCCACGTCTACGGTGAGACCGACCCGGCCGAGGGACTGCGCACCCTGCACCACGCGGTCGACGCGGGCGTGACCTTCATCGACACGGCCGACGTCTACGGCAAGCCGCGCGAGGGCGACACCGGGCCTGCCGGCACCAACGAGGAGCTGGTCGGCGAGCTGCTCCGGACCCGGCGCGACGAGGTCCAGCTCGCCACCAAGTTCGGCATCACCGGCGTCCCCGACCACGGTCCGGGAGGTACGGGAGTCCGCGGCGACGCGGCATACGTCCGCAGCGCGGCCGAGGCGTCACTGCGCCGCCTGGGGACGGACGTCATCGACCTCTACTACCTGCACCGACGCGACGTCAGCGTCCCGATCGAGGAGACCGTCGGGGCGATGGCCGAGCTCGTGGCGGCCGGCAGGGTGCGCCACCTCGGGCTGTCCGAGGTGACGGCCGACGAGCTGCGGGCTGCCGCCGCGGTGCACCCGATCACGGCCGTGCAGAGCGAGTGGAGCATCTGGTCACGCGACGTCGAGGCGCAGGTCGTGCCGGCCGCGCGCGAGGTCGGTGCCGGGTTCGTGCCGTATTCGCCGCTCGGGCGCGGTTTCCTCACGGGCGCGATGACAAGGGAGGCTGTGGCCGGGTCGATGCTCAAGGGACACCCGCGGTTCGACGCCGGGTTCGAGGCCAACCAGCGCGTCGTCGAGGTGGTCACCGCCGTCGCGGGCGAGGTCGGCGCCACTCCGGCCCAGGTCGCCCTGGCCTGGCTGTACGCCCGGGGTGAGCGACTCGGTCTGCCGGTCGTGCCGATCCCCGGGACCCGTCGCCCCGAGCGGGTCGACGAGAACCTCGGCGCGCTGCGGGTGCGGCTCGACACCGACCACCTCGCCCGGCTCGACGCGGCGGCCGACCTCGTCGAGGGCGATCGCAACCTGAGCAAGGACCCGGCCTGGATCTCGTCGGGTCGTGAGTAGCCGGGCCTACGGCAGGATCGCGTAGGGCGCGTCAGCCGCCCGGGACTGGAAGGCCAGGATGTCGGGGTTGCGGATTCTGCCGTCCTGGATCTCGATGGCCCGCCGGATGGTCTCGTCGGCCTGCCACGCGTCCGGCCCGCCCATGATCGTGGACAGGTGCGGCAGCAGGGCCTCGCTGATCTCCCAGGTGGCCGAGTTCCAGAGGTAGGACGGGCTGTGGTCGACGCCGTAGTAGCGGATGTTGTTGCCCACGACGAACATCGGCTCCTCGAAGGTCGTCGGCCTGGCCCAGGCGAACCCCATCCCCTCGTCGCAGGAGACGTCGATGACGAGGGTGCCCGGTGAGAGCGCGGGCAGGTCCTCGTCCTCGAGGAACATCATCGGGCGCAAGGGGTCCTGGAGCACGCAGTTGACGATGATGTCGTGGGCGGCGAGGAACCCCGGCATCGGCTCGTTGCCCGTCTCCGCGAACACGTCGCTCGCCCGCACGTCCGTCTCACCGCGGTCGAACTGCACGATGCGTGCCGAGTGGATCGGTGACGCGACGGCCGTCGTGCCGCGCTGCGTGAGGACGTCGACCTGGCTGACGCCCAGGGCGCTGAGGGCGGTCACGGCGCCGCGGGCCGTGGCGCCGAACCCGATCACGACCGCGCTGAGCCGGCGCCCGTAGTCACCGGTGGAGCCGACCAGCGACAGGGCGTGCAGCACCGACGCATAACCGGCCAGCTCGTTGTTCTTGTGCAGGACGTGCAACCCGAACGAGCCGTCGCTGCCCCAGTGGTTCATCGCCTCGAACGCGATCAACGTCAGCCGCTTGTCGATCGCCAGCTGGGTGATCTCGGTGTCCTGGACGCAATGCGGCCAGCCCCAGAGCACCTGCCCGTCGCGCAGCTCCGCCACGTCGTCGGCGGTGGGCTTCGGCAGCACGATGACGTCGCACTCGGCCACGAGCTGGGCGCGGGTCCAGACGCCGCCGACCTGCGGCGCCAGCTCGGCGTCGCTGATCCCGAACCTGTCGCCGTACCCCTCCTCGAGGAAGAGGCGCGACCGCAGCTCGTCGTCGATGCGGACCAGGTGCTGCGGGTGGATCGGCAGACGGCGCTCGTTCTCCTTGCGTGACGTGGCGATGAGTCCGACGCTGAGCTGCTCCATGGTGGGCTCCCTTGAGTTTTCTGCCTGTCTAACACAGATCCCCGGCCCCACGGACGAGCTGGGGTCGCACCTGACGGGCGCGCTGCCCGCGTTGTCATCGACGGCTGTCCCGTGCGCCGGCGGCTAGGTTGGCGTCACGGAACCGCACTCTCGCGCAGGAGCCACCATGGTCGAGCACTTCGTCAGCGCTGCACCGATGGGAGTCGTGGACGACCTCCTCACGCTCCCGATGCCTGCCGGGGAGAAAGTGGTCCGCACCGTCGCGGTCTACCTCGGCATCCTCATCGTCATCCGGGTCGCCGGGAAAACGACTGATGGCGCAGATGAACTCACAGGACCTCGTCGTCGTCCTGCTGCTGTCCAACGTCGTCCAGAACGCCATCATCGGGCCGGACAACTCCCTCGTCGGAGGCCTCATCGGTGCCGCCGTGCTGGTCGTCGTCAACGCGGCCCTGGACCGGTGGGCGCTTCGCAGCCCACAGGTCGCCTGGCTCCTGGACGGTCGGCCGACCGTGGTGGTCACGGACGGCTACGTCGACTCCCGCGCGCTGGCGCGGCTCGGGATGACCCCCGAGGAGCTCGACAACGCGATCCAGAGCCAGGGCGCGGACTCGATGAGCCAGGTGGAGCGAGTGGCCCTCGAACCCGGCGGCTCGATCACCGTCGACCTCAAGCCGGAGGCGCGCAACGCGACCATCGGCGACCTGCGTCGCGCGGTCGAGGCGCTCACCGCCCGCCTCGAAGCGCAGGGCGGCAAGACCGCGGACTAACGACCCTCCGGTATGCCGTGCAGCCGACGGTGCAGGTCGCGCACCTCCTGCTCCAGCTCGGGTGCGGGACCGCCGACCTCGAGCCCCGGTGCGACGTCGTGGATGGACAACGGCCTGACCGGCCCGAGCGGCACGTCCCACCCGCGGAGCCAGCCCACGAGCTGGTCGGTGGACACGGCATACACGATGCGACCGAGGCCGACCCAGGCGTGGGCCGCGGAACACATCGCGCAGTGCTCGCCCGAGGTGTAGACGGTGCAGGCCCCGCGCTCCTCGGGGGCGAGGTGCTGCGCCGCCCACTTCGCCGCCTCGAGCTCGGGGTGGCGGGTCTGGTCGCCGTCCTGGACCCGGTTGCGGTCGGCGAACCGGACCGTCCCCGTGCCGTCGACCAGGACCGAGCCGAACGGCTCGTCGCCGGCCTCCAGGCCCTCTCGGGCGAGCGCCACGCACTGCCGCAGGTGGGTGAGGTCCGTGTCGGAGAGGGCCATGGCATCGATGGTGGCAGACCTGCTGTGCCGGGCCGCCGAGGGAGCCGTGCGCGCGGCGACTCAGTGGTGACCGGCCTCCAGCTCGAGCAGGAAGCGCTTGGCCGCCAGCCCACCGGCATACCCGGTGAGGGCGCCGCTGGAGGCGACGACGCGGTGACACGGGAGCACGACGCACAACGGGTTGGCGCCGAGGGCGGCACCGACGGCGCGCGCGGCCCGGGGCCGGTGGACCCGCGCCGCGAGCTCGCCGTACGTCGCGCGGTCGCCGTAGCCGACGGTCTCGACGAGGCGGGGGAGCACGGTGCGCTGGAAGTCCGACGCCAGTGCCAGGTCGGTGCGCAGCGAGAAGCCGCGGGTCCGCCCGGCGAGGAAGTCGTCCAGCTCGCGCCGGGCCTGGTCCAGCTCGGCAGGCTGGCGCAGCACCCGGGGCGAGACACGTTCGCTGAGCCGGGCCAGGAGGTGGTCCTCGTCCGCGCTGCTGGCGACGAAGGTGGAGGCCACGAGGGCTCCGGAATCGTTGCGGGCCAACAGCATCCGGCCGATGGGGGTGTCCTCGACGACATAGGAGACATCGCTCGGGGGCAGCACCGGCGGGTGCAGGTGGGAAGAGTCTGGCGAGAACGCCGTGAGGCGGGTGGTGGGGTCGGTCATGTCACGTCCTTACGCAGGGTCGCGAGCGCGTCGCTCACGAGCCGCCGGCTCATCGCGGGCGAGGTGCCCAGCGCGGCGGCGATGGTGGGGTGGTCGAGGTCGGCGACGTACTTGAGGACGACGGCTTCCCGCTGCCTCGGTGGCAGCGCTGCCACCAACGCCCACAGAGGCGCGTCGGGCAGGTCGACGTCGGCGGCCGGAGTGGTCGGCACCGACGAGAGGGAGGCAGGGTCGTCGTGGGGCACCGCGCGGCGGGCCCGTCCCCGGTGCACGTCCATGGCGCACCGGTGCGTGATCGTGAGCAGCCAACCACGCAGGTTCGTGGCCGAGCGCAGCGACGGGTATGCCGCGAGCGCCTGGGTCCACGCCTGCTGGGCCACGTCGTCCCCGTCGACCGGGCCGGCGAGGGCGTGGGCGAGACGGGCGACATCGCGCCAGTGGGCGTCGACGAGGGTCTGGAAGGCGGGCAGCTTCACACCCATGGAACGCCGCACCTCCCGTTCGTGTGACCCGCCAGGTCCGGTATCGGGCGGGCCCGCCAGCCATGGTGCCGCATCCCCGTCGCCTCCCTGGTGGACGCCGGGTGCCGCGCGCGGGCGTGTGGAAGCATGGACGCGTGCTCGACGACGTCGTCCCCACTCCCGCCGGCGCCGCCGCGCGGCGCACCCCCCTCGTCATCGCGCACCGCGGGTCCAGCCTGACCGAACCCGAGCACACCCTCCGGGCCTACGTCAGGGCGATCGAGGAAGGCGCCGACGCGCTCGAGTGCGACGTGCGGTTGACCGCCGACTCCCACCTGGTCTGCGTCCACGACCGTCGGGTCAACCGCACGTCGAACGGTCGCGGCATCGTCTCCACCCTGGAGCTGGCTGAGCTCGAGGGCCTCGACTGGGGGTCCTGGAAACACGACCACCCCGGTGACCTCGAGCTTCCCGACCGCGACCGCAACCGGCTGCTCACCCTGCGCGCCCTGCTCACGACCGTCCTGGAGTCCGAGCGCCCCATCGGCCTGGCCATCGAGACCAAGCACCCGACCAGGTATGCCGGTCTGGTCGAGCGGCAGCTGGCCAAGGTGCTGGCCGAGTTCGACCTCACCGGCCCGCGTCGCCCGGACCAGCACTGGGTGCGCGTGATGTCGTTCTCCCAGCTGGCGGTCCAGCGGGTGCGCCAGCTCTGCCCGGACGTCCCGGCCGTCTACCTCGTGGAGGACTCGGTGCCCCTGCGGTTCCGGGACGGGTCGCTGCCGAAGGGCATCCACACCGTCGGTCTCGACATCAAGATCCTGCGCCGCTACCCGCAGACGGTGGCTCGCCAGCAGCGGCACGGCCACGAGGTCTACGCCTGGACCGTCGACGAGCCGGAGGACATCGAGCTGTGCCTCGACCTCGATGTCGACGCCATCATCACCAACCATCCGCGCGCGGTCCTCGACGCTGTGCAGGCCAGTCGGTAGTCTCCGAGCGAACTCGCAACCGATCGGACATGGGCACGCGCATGGCAGCAGAACCGCTTGGGGAACGCCCGGCGCGCTCCGAGGCGTCGCCGCCCGGCCGGAGCCGGGACTCCTCGCGCACCCTGCGGGTCCCGTGGCGGGCCACCTCCGTGGCGCTGGTGCGCAAGACGCTCGTCGACGACCTCGAGGCCCGTGAGGTGCCGTCCGCCGTGATCGACGAGGCGGAGATCGTCGCGTCCGAGCTGGTCTCGAACGCCATCAGGCACGCCCGGCCGCTCGGCGACGGCAACCTGCGCGTGCACTGGAAGGTCAAGGGCGGCGTCGTCGAGGTCGAGGTGACCGACGGCGGCAGCGACACCACTCCCCGCCCGGCTCCGCGCACGATCTGGGCGCCGTCTGGCCGGGGACTGCGCATCGTCCGCAGCCTGGCCCACGAGTGGGGCGTCGCCGAGGACCGGTCGGGGTCCACCGTGTGGGCCTCGCTCGGTGGACCGTCCCGCCGCCGCAGCCACTGAGGCTCGCTCCCTACCCGAGGCAATATGGTTGTCGCCATGGGTAAGGCAACACGTCGCCGTAAGCGCGCAGACCAGGGTCCGGCCACGACGCGCGTCGAGCCCGCACCGTTCGTCGCCCGGCCGTTCGAGGGTCTCCCGGGGGAGACCGACTGGGTCGCGATGCGCGAGATCCTCCCGGCGGCGACGGCCACGGTCAGCTTCGCCGAGGGCAAGGCACCCGACGGCGCACCCAGGGACGTCACCGTCGCGACGGTCCTCCCACTGGCCTGGCCGGGCCTGCACCGTGCCGACGGCACCGTCTTCGTCGGCACCCAGTCCGGCTCGATCTCCGGTGACGCCTCCCGCGACCTGGCCACCTCCTTGCTGGCGGCCGTGGCCGTCGAGCAGGGCATGCCGGTCACCAGCACGCCGGCAGCGACCGCCGAGACCCCGCGGCTGCAGGAGCTGTTGGACACCTCCGGCCCGTTCGAGGTGACGGTCCACGACGGGTTCGAGTTCTGGGTCGGGGAGACCGAGCTGGACGAGGACGCCAAGGCCTCGCTCGAGCGCGCCAACGAGTCGGTCATCCCCACCGTCAAGATGGCAGCCGCCCCCTCGGCCTACTGGTGCCGCATCGGCGAACGCACCCACATCCGGCTGGTCCTGCCCGAGGACGAGGACGTCGCCACCGACGCGCTGGCTCGCCTGCACGCCGCCGGCGACAGCGCGCTGGGCGACGACACCCGGCTGCTCGGCGCCTTCCGCGCGTGCGGGCTGCTCGTCCCCGTGTGGGACCTCGACCCAGACCAGACGTCCGCGGACTACGAGGACGCCCTCGCCGAGTTCATGACCAGGTATGCCGCGGCCGCAGCTTCCGACGCGGACCTCACCGCGGAGGAGCGCAGGGCCCGGTCCGGGCTGCTCAGCCGCCAGGTGACGCTGCGCTGACGGCGCTGACCTGACATGACGTCTCCCCCTCCCACGGTTGCCGCCGTGATCCCGGCCAAGGACGAGGCCGACCGGGTCGCCGCGACCATCGGTGCCGTGCGCGGCATACCCGGAGTGGACCTGGTCGTCGTCGTCGACGACGGGAGCACCGACCGCACCGCCGAGATCGCCCGCGAGGCGGGCGCAGAGGTGGTGCGGCACGCCCGCAACCGCGGCAAGGCGGCCGCGATGACGACGGGCGCCGCCTACGTCTCGCGCCACGAAGGCGTCGAGGGGCGCGTGGGTGGCGCCGACCGACGTCCCCTGCTGTTCGTCGACGGCGACCTCGAGGAGAGCGCGGCCAACGTCGGCGTCCTCGTGCCGCCCGTGCTCGAGGGTCGCGCCGACATGACCATCGCCATCCTGCCGCCCCAGAAGACAGCAGGCGGCGGCCGTGGGTTCGTGGTCCGGTTGGCCCGCAAGGGGATCGAGGACCTCACCGGGTTCACCGCGCAGCAGCCGCTCTCCGGGATGCGTTGCCTCTCCCGTCCGGCCTTCGACGCGGCCAGCCCCCTCGCCCGCGGCTGGGGGGTGGAGGTCGGCCTCACCGTCGACGTCCTGATGGCCGGGCTGCAGGTCGAGGAGGTGCCCTGCGAGCTGCACCACCGCGTCAGCGGCTCGGACTGGCGGGGTCAGGTGCACCGCGCGAAGCAGTACCGCGACGTCGCCCTCGCCCTGGCCTGTCGCCGCGCCCACCGCGGGTTGCGCTGACCGGCGCGACCATGACGACGGGGGGTGGGGGGACGACGTCCGTGCGCGACTGGGCCGCCATGCGGCACCGGGTGGCAGCAGCCGCGCTGGTGCTGTCCTTCGGGCTGCTGCTGCTCGTGGGGCTGGCCGGTCCGAGCGCCGCCAAACCGGCACTGGGACAACGCGGCTGGGCTCCGGGGGACCTCGCGTGGGCACCCGGTCCGGCACTGGTGACCGCACTGCTGTGGACTGCCTACCTCGTCGGGGCGCTCGCGGTCGGCCTGCGGCTGCGTGGTGAGCCCTCGGTGGTGTCGACGGCGGGAATGCTCGGTTCCGTCGCCACGCAGGCTCGGCGGCGTCTGGCCCCTGGCGGCTGGGCCCTCCCGCTCACCATCGGGGTGCTCAGCCTCCTCGCGGGACCGTTCGGATCCGCCGACCACACCAACTACGCCGCGTACGGTCGGATCGCCGCCCTCGGCGGCGACCCCTACCTCACGCCCCCGAGCGCCTGGTCCGCACTCGACCCGGTGACGTCTGCAGTCGAACCCCCATGGACCGACACGGTCAGCGTCTACGGGCCCTTCGCCACCCTGCTGCAGTCGCTCACCTCCCACGTCGCGGGCGCGAACCTGCGTGAGACCGTCTGGCTCTGGCAGGTCCTTGTCGTCGTGGCGTGGCTGGCTGTGCGGTTCCTGCTGCTGCGAATCGGTGCCACGCCGCGCCGGATCGACACGCTCTGGACGCTCAACCCGCTCGTCTTCGGCGTGGGTGTGCTCGGCGCGCACGTCGACCTCGTCGCCGCCGCGCTCGCCGTAGCCGCCCTCGCCCTGGCAGCGCGGAGCCCGCTGGCCGCCGGTGCGTTCGCGGGGCTCGCGGTCTCCTGCAAGGTCACCTATGGCGTCGTGGGCGTGGCCGTGCTGCTCGCGTGGTGGGTGCACGAGCGCCGGGGTTTCGTCAGACGGGCGGCTCCGTTCGCGCTCGCCGCCCTCGCGCTCGTCGTGCCCCTGCACCTGTGGGCGGGACCGCACGTCTTCGACCAGCTGGGCCGGGCTCGTCGGTCGATCTCGTTGGCCACCCCGTGGCGGCTCCTCTTCGAAGTCCTGAGTGGCCCGCTCACCCCTACCCAGGCGCGCAGCCTGGTGACCTGGCTGGCGGCAGCCATGGTGCTTGCCCTCGTCGTCGTCCTCGCGCGGGTCACGCGCCACCTGGCCCCGGAGACCGCGACGGGGGCCGCTGCTCGCTGGTCGCTGGTGCTTGGCACGGCATACGCGGTGGCAGCCCCCTACTCGCTGCCGTGGTACGACCTGCTGACCTGGGCGACCCTGCCCGTCCTCGCCGCGAGCGTCCTGGACACGGTCCTGCTGGTGCGACTGGCCGCGATGGCCGTCGCCTACGTGCCGGGCCGCGTCGTCGGCATGACAGCGGACGTGGAGCGCGTCACGCTGTGGGTGCGTCGCACGCCCGTGCCGTATGCCGTGCTCCTCGTCTGGGGTTGGCTCACCCTCGCCGCGATGCGCGGGTCGTCGCACTCCCGCGAGCCTCGTCCTCCAGCACCCTGACGCTGACGGCGATGATGAGCGGCACCGCGATGATGGCGCCGTTCGCCGGGATGGCGACGCCGGAGTCGTTGATGGCGAAGCCGATGGTGAGCGTGACGAGCAGGGCGATGAGTCCTGGGCGCAGCGTCGGGCAGGCCTCGTAGGAGCGCTGGAGCGAGCGCGAACCCCAGGACGTCGGGCGAGCCAGGATGTAGATGACGAACACCAGCGCGATGGGGACCAGGACCGCCAGCGGGTAGTTGCCGAACAGGATGTCGATGTTCTGCTGGAGCTTGCGGACGATGATGTCCCAGGCGCCGCCGGTGAAGATGGACCTGAAGAACCGGCCGAGGTGCGACTGGTTCTCGGGCCCACGCAGCGAGTCGAGGAAACCCACCAGCAGGAAGAGCCCGACCGTGGCGGCCCCCAGGATGACACCGCGCTTCCACGTCATCCGGATGCCGAGGATCGCCAGCACGAGGTAGGCCAGTCCCGGCAGCAGAGCCGGGGGTCCGCCACCGTCGGCGCCCCAGCCGGGGTAGCCGTCGACGATCACGGCCGCCAGGCCGATGACCAGAGCAGCGAGCGCAGCCAGCTGCGGGTTGCCCCGGCGGACGAAGTGGCTCGACGCCGCGATGCACAGCAGGAGGGCTGCGGTGGCGAACAACGCGAAGGTCACGTTGCCCATGCCGTAGAACCTGCCGCCGACGACGGGCTGCAGCCCCATCAGCGACGAGATCTGCAGGTGCGAGCCGAACATCACGTCCCCCCCGAGGACGAGCAGCGTCGCCAGGGCGACCACGACCAGGGGTCCGGTGATGCGACGCGCCCAGGGCCCGAGCAGCGCGATCGCCGAGATCACCGCCACGAACAGGCCGACACTGAAGACGGCCGCCAGACCGGGGACGGGGAAACGCCACCACGGGAGGAGGTTGGCGAGGAACGTGGCCGCCGGGATCGTCGCGGCGATGACGGCCACCCGGCGGGTCATGCGCAGCAGCCGCAGCCGCAGGTCGATCGACCCGAAGGTTCGGCGCCAGACGACCGCCGTGAACAGGTAGATGAGGAGCTGGACCGACACCACGACGTTGAAGAACGGCGGCACGAGCGGATGCACCTCGTGGCTGGCCTGGTCGGAGTCGACGAGGCGGGTGAGCCGGTCCCGGGCCGCGTCCTCGGAGTTGCTCCCCTCGTCGCCACGCCGGAGGGGGAAACCGCCGAGGAAGTCGGGCACCGGGACCCCGGCGGCATCGAGGGCGGTCACGGTGAGGTCGGCGGACTGGACCAGGCCGTCCTGCCGGGTGGAGGGGGAGTACAGGGTGCCGGACCCGTAGTTCGGGCCCTTCGCCGCGACCAGCCGCAGCCGTTCGCTGCTCCCCGCGTCGGACAGGCTCGCCACGACGAGATCCGAACCGCTCGGGGCGGCCGCCAGCACCTCGCCGATCCGCTTGTCGATCGCGGTCGCCTGGGCCGCGCGGGTCCCCGGCTCGGTGGCGACCTCGTTCTCGGGCAGGTCCATCGGGTCGCGCAGCGAGCCGACGTCGACCAGCGTCACCCGGCACCGCGAGAGCAGGCCGGTGAGCTCCTTCGGCTCGTACCCGGCATACCTCGGCACGGCTCCGGAGGTGTAGGCCGCGCCGACGCCGGCACCGGGGCCCACCGCCTGCACGCACTGCTCGTGGGTGGCGAGCTGCTCGCCGAGGGTGCCGGGATGAGCATCGAACTTGAGCGCGTCGGCCGCCTTGACGTAGCTGTCCCAGCCCGGCACCACACCGCTGTCGACCACCGGGACCGGCGGGCACGGGTCGGTGGACCTGCGGGCACCGTTCTTGCCCGTGCCAGGAGCCGCCGCCCGGTTGCCGGCCGACAGGCTGAGCCAGCCGTCGACCGGACAGGTGTTGGGGAAGACCGACCGCACCGAGACCGCTGCGGTCGACCCGTCGCGCAGGAAGGACCACAGGGCGGGCGTGCTCTTCGCGCTGACGTCGCTCCAGGTCAGACCACCGGTGCCGATCAGGACGATCGGGTTGGTGGCCTGCTCCGCCGTCGGTGCGGCCACTGTGGGAGCGCGCAGTCCGGTGCTCCGCGCGCTGGCCGTGCCGCCCGGCAGCAGGGCCGCGATGAGGGTGACGACGAGTGCCCCGAGCAGGCCGGCGAGGGAGAGTCGGGCGCGGCGGGTCACCCGTACAGGCTACGGGTCGAGCTGCAGGACAGAATGGAGGCGTGACCACCGCGACCCCCACCGCCACCGCGGGCCGCTCCGTCGCCTCCCGGGTCGGCGGCTGGTCACCACGAGCCCGGTGGGCGCTCGCAGTGCTGGTCGTCCTCGTCGGGGCAGCGGTGCCGGTGCTGCGCTACCTGGTCTTCTGGCCGCTCGACCAGTGGCAGGTCGATGTCGAGGTCTACCGCGAGGCGGGGGTGTCGATCCTCACCGGACGCCCGATCTACTCGGCCATGACCGAGGCGCCACAGCTGCTGCCGTTCACCTATCCGCCGTTCGCCGCGGTGATCGCGATCCCGTTGGCACTGCTGCCCTTTGGCGTGGTCGGCTGGCTCTGGACCGCAGCCCAGGTCGCCGCGACGGCCGCCATCGTCTGGTATGCCGGGTGGCGCCTCATCCACCGCACCGGCACCCTGGCGCCGCTCACCCTCGCCCTGCTCACGGTGCCGATGCTGTGGCTCCACCCCGTGTCGGACGGCCTCAGGTTCGGGCAGGTCAACGCGTTCATGGTGCTCGCCTGCCTGATGGACCTGCGCCGCCCTCGGCCGGGTGTGCTCCGGCACGTCCCACCGGGTGTGCTCGTGGGGCTGGCCATGTCGATCAAGCTGACTCCCGGGGTCTTCGTCGTGCACTACCTCGTCAACCGCCGGTGGAAGGAAGCCGTCACCGCAGTCGTGACCGCGGTCGTGGTGACGCTCGGGTCGTGGGTGCTGCTGCCGGAGGCGTCGTTCGCGTTCTGGGGCGGTGCCCTGCAGGACCCGGTCCGGCTCGGGCCCAACGCCGGCACCTCCAACCAGAGCATCCGCGGGTTCCTCCTCCGGGTCGGTCCCGACGGGCTCCCCGGAGACGTCCTCTGGTTGGTCCTCGTCGCCGTGGTGGGGTTCCTCGGCTTCCAGCTGGCGCGACGGGCGCACCTCGCCGACGACTCGATCAGCGAGGTCGCGGCGGTCGGCCTGATGGCCGTGCTGCTGTCACCCGTCGCCTGGATCCACCACCTGCACTGGATGGTCGTCGTCATCTTCGCGGTGCTCGGGGCGGACCCGCTGCGCGACCGCCGACGGCTGGTGGCGGCCGCCGTGATCACCGCCTTCTTCCTCTGCCGGATGCCGTGGTGGGGCATCACCTGGCTGAGCCATCCCGACTGGCCGGGCTGGATCGGCCGGGTGCTGCAGAACTCCGACACGTTCGGCTCGCTGCTCGCCCTGGCCCTGCTGTGGTGGGCGCTGCACCTCAAGGACCCCGGTGACCTCGAGCAGCCGCCGCGCGCCGCGGAGCCGGCGGGCGCCAGGGAGCCGGCGAGCGCCACGGAGCCGGCCACGCGGCATACCGAGGTGGGTCGGTGAGGGTCGCCGTCCTCGACGACTACGCCGGCGCGTTCGCACGGCTGCCGGCTGCGGGACGGCTGGACGGCCACGAGGTCGTCACCTTCGCGGACTCGGTGACCGCGGACGCGCTCGTCGAGCGGCTCGCAGGTTTCGACGCGGTGATCCTGCTCCAGCAACGCACTCCCGTCCCTCGTGAGGTGGTCGAGCGGCTGACCACGGTGCGGCTGCTCAGCCAGACGGGGCGCAACGCGAGCCATCTCGACCTGGCTGCCTGCGCCGAACGCGGGATCACCGTCTCGGCCGGCGGCGCCGGCGGTCCGCAGGCCACCGCCGAGCTGACCTGGGCGCTCGTCCTGGCCGCGCTCAGGCATGTGCCCGAGGAGGTGCAGCGGCTGCGCGACGGCCACTGGCAGTCCACCGTGGGCACCGGCCTCCACGCGAAAACCCTTGGCATCTATGGGTTCGGGCGCATCGGGAGCCTCGTGGCCGAGGTGGGCCGGGCGTTCGGGATGAGTGTGCTCGTCTGGGGTCGCGACGGTTCGCTCTCACGAGCGACCGAGGCCGGGTATGCCGCGGCATCCGATCGGGCTGCCTTCTTCGCCGAGTGCGACGTGCTGAGCGTGCACCTGCCGCTCAGCGCGGACACGGCCGGGATCGTGACCGTCGACGACCTGGCTCTGATGAAGCCCGATGCGTTGTTCGTCAACACCTCGCGTGCCGCCATCGTCGCGCCGGGCGCGCTCGTGGCAGCCCTGGAGGGGGGCGTCCTGGGCACGCAGCCGTGGACGTGTTCGAGGTCGAGCCGGTGGTCGGAGCGTCCGACCCCTTGCTGGCCCTGCCGAACGTCACTGCGACGCCGCACCTCGGTTATGTCGAGTGGGGCGTGCTCGAACGGCTCTACGACGCGGCCGTCGACCAGGTCCTCGCCTTCGCAGACGGGAAGCCCCTCAACGTCGTCGGCTGACGAGGTCGCAGTCGAGCGATGCTCCGGCCGGACCATGGCGCGGTTCCCATGACGGCGGGTAGCCTCCGAGCAGCGGACCGGCGCCGCGTCGGGCGTCCGGCTCGTCTTGGCTCCGGGGGACGGAGCTGGTGTGGCCAAGCCGACGATCCTGGCTGTCGACGACGACCCCGTCGTGTCCCGGGCCATCACGCGCGACCTGCGCGAACGCTTCGGTGCGGACTACCGGGTCGTGAACGCCACCTCCGGGCCGGGCGCCCTCGAGCTGCTCACGGAGTTCACCCTGCGAGGTCGGGCGATCGCCCTGGTCGTGTCGGACCAGCGGATGCCCCGGATGACCGGCATCGAGCTCCTCGAGCAGGTGCGCAGCCTCAGTCCCGACACCAAGCTGCTGCTGCTCACTGCCTACGCCGACACCGACGTGGCGATCCGGGCCATCAACGACATCGGGCTCGACTACTACATGCTCAAGCCCTGGGACCCGCCGCAGGACAAGCTCTTCCCGGTGGTCGAGGACCTGCTCGGAGACTGGCGTGACGGCCATTCCGGCGACGCGGAACAGGTCAGGGTGGTGGGTCACCGCTGGTCCGACCGCAGCCAGGAGGTCAAGACCTTCCTCACCCGCAACCACGTGCCCTACCAGTGGCTCGACGTCGAGAGCGACGAGGTGGCGCGCGAGCTGGCTGAGCTTGCCGGGGCGCAGGTGTCCGACCTACCGCTGGTGCTCGTCCCGGACGGTGAACCGTTGCGCAGCCCCAGCAACCGCGAGGTCGCCGATGCCCTGGGCCTGCACACCCTCGCCGACGCCCCGCTCTACGACCTGTGCATCGTCGGCGGTGGTCCGGCGGGGCTGGCTGCGGCCGTCTACGCATCGTCGGAGGGCCTGCGGACCGTCGTCGTCGAACGCGACGCTCCGGGTGGGCAGGCCGGACAGAGCGCCTCCATCGAGAACTACCTCGGCTTCCCCAAGGGCCTCTCGGGGGCCGACCTCACCCACCGGGCGGTGGCGCAGATCTCCAGGTTCGGCGCCGAGATGGTGGTGGCTCGCGAGGCGGTGGGCCTGCGGGTCAAGGGCCCGGTGCGGTCCGTCGTCATCGACGGGTCCGACGAGCTGGAGGCCCGGGCCGTCGTCATCGCCACCGGCGTCTCCTACCGCCGCCTGGAGGCTGAGGGCCTGGAGGAGCTGGGGGCCCGGGGGGTCCACTACGGGGCATCGGCCAGCGAGGCGGTGCAGTGCGAGGGGGAGGAGGTCTACGTCGTCGGGGCCGCGAACTCCGCCGGGCAGGCTGCGCTGAACCTCGCGCGGTACGCCAAACGGGTCGTGATGCTCGTGCGGGGCGCGAGTCTCGAGCTCACGATGTCGCAGTACCTCGTCGCCCGGATCCTGGCCTGCACCAACATCGAGGTGCGCGTGGGGTGCGAGGTCGTCGCGGCGCACGGCGACGGACACCTCGAGTCCCTGACCCTGCGCGACCGCGCGACCGGCGCCACCGACGAGGTCGAGACCTCGTCGCTGTTCATCTTCATCGGTGCGATGCCGCGGACCGACTGGCTCGGCGACGACGTCGCTCGGGACGACCACGGGTTCGTCGTGACCGGCCAGGACCTGGTGGGCGCCGGCCGCTCGGCCTGGTCGGGGGACCGGCCGCCCTACGCCCTGGAGACGAGCATCCCGGGAGTCTTCGCGGCAGGGGACGTGCGCCTGGACTCGATGAAGCGGGTGGCGTCGGCCGTGGGCGAGGGCGGCATGGCGGTCTACCTCGTGCACCGGTTCCTGGCGACGACCTGATGGGCGCCGAGCAGGGGTCGACGGCCGAGCCGGACAGGGGTGCTGAGCCGGGGCAGGGTGCCGCAGCGCTGAGGGGGCTGGCGCTGTTCGACGGGCTCACGGACGACCAGCTCGACCGGCTCTGGTCGGCGGGTGCGGAGTGGCCCTTCGAGAACGGCGACGTGCCCTTCACGGAAGGGAAGCCCGCCGACGCCTGGTGGGTGCTCCTCGACGGGTCGCTCAGCCTCGTGCGGCGGGTCGGGCAGCAGGAGACCGAGCTCGGCGTGATGAGCAACCCGGGTCAGTGGGCCGGCGGCTTCCAGGCCTGGGACGCCCACGGCGTCTACATGGCGACCGCCCGCGGAGTGCTCCCCGGCCGGCTGCTGCGGGTGCCGGCGGAGGCGCTCGGAGACGTCGCCCGCGAATGGTTCCCGTTCGGGGTCCACCTCATCGCGGGACTGGTCAACACGGTGCGCAGCATCGAGGCCAAGGCCCGACAGCGCGAGTCGCTGGTCGCCCTCGGGACTCTCGCCGCCGGGCTCGCGCACGAGATCAACAACCCGGCCTCGGCGGCGACCCGGGCCGTCGACGCCTTGGACCAGGCCTCGGAGGCGCTGCTCAGCTCACTGCGCCGGTTGGGGGAGAGCTCGATGACTGCCGAGCAGTTCGTGGCCCTGGACACCCTGCGGCGCGGCATCTCCACCGGTGGCGAGCAGCTCGACGCCCTCGGCGTCGCCGATCGTGAGGAGGAACTGTCCGAGTGGCTCGTCCGCCACGATGTCGACCGTGACTGGGTCATCGCCCCGCCCTTCGCGGCGGCCGGGACGGACGTGGACCTGTTCGAGCGGGCCGCCGCAGAGCTGCGCCCCGAGCAGCTCGAGGCCGGTCTGGAGTGGATCGCCAGCTCGCTGACCGTCTGGGGCCTGCTGGGTGAGATCCGTGAGGCGACCCACCGCGTCTCCGAGCTGGTGGGCTCGGTGCGTTCCTACTCCCAGCTCGATCGCGCGCTCGTGCAGCAGACCGACGTGACCGAGGGCCTGGAGAGCACGCTCGTCATGCTGGGACACAAGCTCCGCGGAGGGGTCACCGTCGTGCGCGACTACGCCGAGGACCTCCCCGTGGTCGAGGCGATCCCCGGTGAGCTCAACCAGGTGTGGACCAACGTGATCGACAACGCCGTGGACGCCATGGAGGGCACCGGCACGCTGCGGATCACCGTCCGCGGCGTCGAGGACGGCGTCGTCGTGGAGATCGCCGACGACGGACCCGGGGTCCCTGCGGACGTCGCGGACCATGCCTTCGAACCGTTCTTCACCACCAAGGACGTGGGAAAGGGCACCGGTCTGGGGCTCGACATCTCACGACGGATCGTCGTCGAGCGCCACGGCGGCGAGATCTCGCTGGCCTCACGGGACGGTGGTGCGGTCGTCACGGTGCGGTTGCCGCTGCGGCCGACCGAGAGCTGACCACCCCGTCCGTCAGATGGAGATGACCTCGAAGATCTGGAGCACGGTCAGGGCCGCCAGCACGAGGCAGACCCCGCCGCCGACACGGCGGATCGTGGCCAGCTTGACCCGGGCGAGGAGGGCCCGGCCGATCAGCGCACCGAGGGCGGACACGGTCGCGAGGGCGAGGAACGCGCCGAGGAAGACCGACACCGGCTCCTTGAACTGCAGCACCATCGAGGCGGTCAGCAGCTGCGACAGGTCGCCCCACTCCGCCAGGAACAGCACGCCGAAGGAGACCCCGATCGCCTTGAGGCCCACCGCGGTGGCGGCCCCCTTGTGGGAGAACTCCTCCTCGGTCTCCTGTTCCTCCTCGTCGGCCTTCTTCGCCCCGCGGATCAGGATGATGCCGCCGATGAGGAACATCGCAGCCGCGAAGACCTCGACCGGTCGCTTGGGCAGCTGGGCCAGCAACCCGCCGACGGTGACTGCGACGGCGGTCTGGACGAGGAACGCCAGCGACACCCCGATCCACACGAAGAGCGGGCGGAACCGGGTCGCCAGCACGAGGGTGGCGATGAAGGTCTTGTCGGGCAGCTCCACGAGGAAGATCGAGCCGAAGACGATGGCGATGGTCGCGAGGTCGAAATCCATATCGCGTCGACTCTATCCGTGAGCCACCAATACGCTGACGTGGTGTCCGACCCCCAGACCCTCGCCACGGTCGCCCTCGCGGTCGCCGGCCTCGCGCTGGTGGTCACCGTGGCCGCGGTCGTCGCCGTGGGTCGTACGCGCGCGGAGCTGAAGGACCTGGCGGCCCAGCGCCCGGTGGGCGCGGGTGACCTCGCGGCGCTGCGGGCGGACATCGCCCAGGCCCTGCGGCACGTCGCCGTCGTCCGCTACGACGCCTTCGGCGACATGGGCGGCCGGCTGTCGTTCAGCGCCGCGGTCATCGACGACGAGGGCGACGGGCTGGTGTTCTCCTCGATCCACGCCCGCGGGGAGTCGCGCACCTATGCCAAGGGCATCGTCGGCGGGAGCTCGGATGCGACCCTGACACCCGAGGAACAGCAGGCGCTCGCCGCCGCCCGCACCGGATCCCAAGGAGCCTGACCTCCGTGACCGCACCAGTGACCAGACACGGCTACTTCGGCCCCGAGGGCACCTTCACCCAGATGGCCCTGCACGCCTGGGGCCCGGCCCAGGGCCAGGAGCACGTCGCGCTGCCGTCCGTCGAGGCGGCCCTCAACGCACTGCGCGCCGGCGAGGTCGACGCCGCCATGGTGCCGATCGAGAACTCCGTCGAGGGCGGCGTCAGCGCCACCCTCGACGCGCTCGCGAGCGGAGACCCGCTGGTCGTGGTCGGCGAGGTCCTGGTGCCCATCACCTTCGTGCTGGCAGCCCGAGCAGGTATGCCGCTCGGCCAGGTCCGCGCCGTCGGCACCCACAGCCACGCCTGGGCCCAGGTCCGCGGCTGGATGGGTGCGCACCTCCCCGAGGCGGCCTACGTCCCGACGTTGTCGACCGCGGCCGCCGCGGCGGGCCTCGCGGGTGCGGACGGCGACCAGGCGGCATACCAGGCAGCGGTCTGCGCGCCGATCGCGGCGCTCAACCACGGTCTCGAGGTGCTGGCGGAGGACATCGGCGACAACTCCTCGGCGGTGACCCGGTTCGTGTCGGTGGCCCGGCCCGGCCAGCTGCCCGCGCGGACCGGCGCCGACAAGACGACCCTGGTGCTCTTCCAGCGCGACGACCATGCCGGTGGCCTGCTCGAGCTGCTCGAGCAGTTCGCGGTGCGCGGGATCAACCTGTCTCGGCTGGAGTCCCGCCCGACGAAGTCCTCGATGGGTGACTACTGCTTCTCGATCGACATCGAGGGGCACGTCCTGGACGAGCGCGTGGGCGAGGCGCTGCTCGGGCTCAAGCGGGTGTGCGCCGAGGTGCGGTTCCTCGGCAGCTACCCGGCGGCCCACGGCACGGCGGTGCGGGTCACGCCGCACACCAGCGACGAGGCGTTCGGCGATGCCCGCGCCTGGCTGCACTCCCTGCGCGGGGCGTGACGTCGACCGCTGAGCGCTACTTCTTCTCGCGCCAGGCGCGTTCGAAGGGCAGCCGCCAGGCGTGCGGGGCGATGAGCTGGTGGATCGCGTTCGGGCCCCAGCTGCCGACCGGGTAGGGCTTGGCCTCGGGCGGGTTGTCGAGCAACGGCTGCGACCGCTCCCAGAGCGACTCGATGCCGTCGGCCGTCGTGAAGAGGGTGTGGTCGCCGCGCATCGCGTCGAGGATGAGCCGCTCGTAGGCCTCGAGGACGTCGCCGGCGCGCTCGGTCTCCTGGGTGGAGAACTGCATCGACAGCTTCTCCAGCCGCATGCCGGGTCCGGGCCGCTTGCCGTAGAACGACAGGGACACCTTGGACTCGTCGGCCAGGTCGAAGGTCAGGTGGTCCGGTCCGGCCGACCCGACGCCGGAGTTGGCCGGGAACATCGACCTCGGCGCCTCCTTGAAGGCGATCGAGATGATCCTGGCGCCCTCGGCCATCTTCTTGCCGGTGCGCAGGTAGAACGGCACGCCGGCCCACCGCCAGTTGTCCAGACCCACCTTGAGCGCGATGAACGTCTCGGTGTCCGAGTCGGGGGCCACACCGTCGAGCCCCGTGTAGCCGGCGAACTGGCCACGGACGACGTGGGAAGGGTCGATCGGCAGCAGTGACCGGAAGACCTTGTTCTTCTCCTCCGAGATGGCGCGGGGTTCGAGGGCTGTCGGCGGCTCCATCGCCACGAACGCCAGCACCTGGAACAGGTGGGTGACCACCATGTCCTTGTAGGCGCCGGTGGCCTCGTAGAAGCCGGCCCGTTCGTCGAGGCCGAGGGTCTCGGGGATGTCGATCTGGACGTGGTCGATGAAGTTGCGGTTCCAGATCGGCTCGAACAGCCCGTTGGCGAACCGGAAGGCCAGGATGTTCTGGGCAGCCTCCTTGCCGAGGAAGTGGTCGATCCGGAAGATCTGGCTCTCGTCGAACGTCTCGTGGACCGTGTTGTTGAGCGCAATCGCACTCGCGAGGTCGGTGCCGAAGGGCTTCTCCATCACCACCCGCGACTTGGCCACGAGGTCCGCGTCCCGCAGCATCTGGATCACGGCGACGGCGGCCTTGGGCGGCACCGACAGGTAGTGCAGGCGCAGGGCGTCCGGGCCGAGGGACTCCTCGGCCGACTTCACTGCCGCGGCCAACGGCTCCGGTCCGGCCGACTGTGGCACGTAGACGAGGTTGTCGTCGAACTTGTCCCACTGCTCCGGTGTGAGCGAGTGGGCCCCGAACTCCTGGCACGCCTTGCGCGCGAACTCGCGGTACTCCTCGTCGCTCATCTCCTCGAGGGAGGTGCCGACGATCCGGATGGCGGGCGCCAGCTCGGACGCCGCGAGGTGCGCCAGGCCGGGCAGCAGCTTGCGGCGCGCGAGGTCCCCGGTCGCGCCGAACAGCACGATGACGTGGGGGTCCGCCTTCTCCAGCGCACCCCGTGCGCTGCGCGCGTCCCCCGCGGGATAGGAGATGGTCTGGGCGGCGCGGGGCGTGGTGGCTTCGGACACGATCCCGATTCTGGCACCGGCGGTGCGTGCCCGCACAGGTGCGTCCAGCAGGTATGCCGTGCCGCGGCCGGCCGGGACCGTCACCTTCCTTGCGCTGTTCTTGCGGAAAGCCTGCGCTCTGGCATCGGACTCCCTTGTGTTCCGGCCAGCAGAGTCCTCCTCAACGGCAGAAGAACCAGCCACAGCGCCTGTCGACCAAACAGACCCCCGGCCGCAGGGCCCGAGAACGAAGGAAGTCCCACCATGAGCAAGGCCACCAAGAAGTCGTCCAGCAAGGTCCTCGCCTCCGTCGCCCTCCTGGCCGCCGCCGCCGGCGTCGCCGGGCTCGGCACCTTCGGCAGCTTCACCTCCACCACCTCCGCCAGCGCCTCGGTCGCCTCCGGCACCGTCAAGGTCGAGCTCGGTGCGACCGGTGCCGCCAACCGCCTCTCGGTCCCCGCGACCGGTCTGGTCCCCGGCGACACCGTGCAGCGCGCGGTCACCCTCTCCAACACCGGCAACCAGGACTTCTCCGCGATCGCCCTCACCACCACCGCAACGACCTCCAGCAAGCTGGACACCGACCCGACGAACGGCCTGCAGGTCGTCATCGACTCCTGCTCCAACGGCTGGGTCGAGGCCGGCACCGCGCCCGCGTACACCTACACCTGCACCGGCACCACCAAGACGGTCCTGGCCTCCCGCGGCATCGTCGTCGCCAACTCGACGCTGACCAACCTGCAGTCCCTCACCAGCGCCAAGAGCGACAGCCTGCGCGTCAAGGTCACGCTGCCCGACACCGCGGACAACACCTTCCAGGGCCTCTCCAGCGTCGTGGGCTTCGACTTCACCGCCACGCAGCGCACCGCCACCAACAAGTAGCTCCGGCGGAGCCACCCAGACCCCGCGCCGACCGCCCCGTCCCGTGACGGCGGTCGGCGCGGTCCGACCCCAGCCCGCACCCAGCAGACCGAGCTCCCAGAGGAAGGCACGACCATGGCTGCAGCACTCGACCTCGGCACCGCCTCGCCGGTTGCCACCCGGTCCTCGGTCCGTGCTGCGGCCGCCGCTTCCTCGTCCCGTCGGTCGACCGTCGTCCTGCGACGGTTCGGCTCGGTGCTCAGCACCGGGATGGTCGTCCTCGCGGCGCTCGCCTTCCTCCTGCTGGCGATCGGGCCGCACGTGTTCGGGTACCGCACCGCGACGATGCTCACCGGCAGCATGTCGCCTGGCATCAACCCCGGTGACGTCGTCGTCTCCGTGCCGAAGCCGGCCACCGAGGTCGCCGTCGGCGACATCATCAGCTACCACATCCCCGTGCAGGACCACCGGGTCGAGACGCACCGGGTCGTCAAGGTCACGCACGACGCCAACGGTCGCCTGGCCGTCGTGACCAAGGGCGACGCCAACAACGGCGCCGACCCCTGGGTGGCCACCCTGGACGGCGACACCGTCTGGCAGACCCAGGCCGTCGTCCCGCACGTCGGCTCGTGGATCCGCGTGCTGCGCGCCCCTCTCGTGCAGGGTGGCGTCTTCTGGGGAGCGCTCGCCGCCTTCGTCCTCATCGCGCTCTGGCGGATCTGGGCAGCCGACGGCGAAGAGACGAGACAGCACTGACGACGACGACGACACGCGACGACGACGACTTCGACGGCGACCGCGCCACAGACGCTGCTGACCGCCGTGGCTGACACCGTCATCGACCCGAGGATCCTGGCCGCGCTGGCCGACGAGCTCGAGGACCATGCCACCGCCGTCAGCATCGCCCGGCTCTACCGCGAGAACCTCGAGCGGCGGGTGGCCAGGCTCGACGCCGCCTGCAGCCAGGAGGACCTGGAGACGGCGATGGATGTCGTGCTCAGCCTCAAGGTCACCTCGGCCACCGTCGGCGCCACCGCGATCCGGTCGTCTGCCGAGCGGGTGGAGACAACCCTGGCCATCGGTGACTGGGCCGCCGCACGGTCGGCCACCGACGTGGTCCGCGCCGCGACCCCGGCCACGCTGGGAGCGTTCGACTCGCTGCTCGGGTGAGCACCCGGCATACCCGGTGAGGCGCTCAGACCGAGCCCGGCTCCTCCATGCGGTAGCCGACCCCGCGCACGGTGCGGATGAAGGTGGCGCTGCTGCCGGCACGCGACAGCTTGCGCCGCATGTTGCCCACGTGGACCTCGACGAGGTGCTCGTCGGCTGCCCAGCCATCGCCCCAGACGATGCGCATCAGCACGTCGCGACCCCACACCCGGCGAGGCGCCCGGACCATGGTCGCGAGCAGGTCGAACTCGGTGCGGGTCAGCTCGACCTCGTCACCGTCGACCTCCACGGCACGGCTCTCGAGGTCGACGGTGAGCCGGCCGAGCGTGAGGACCTCGGCGTCGGGCTCTGCCGCGCTTGCCTGGCTCGCCGTCGCCTCGGGAGGCACGGACGCCGCCGCGCTCACGGGTGCCGGGCCTGCTGCGGGCTGCGGCTCGGCGGGCCCTGGCACCGCGCGCGGCCGACGGAACATCGCGGTCACCCGGGCCTGCAGCTCGCGGGGGCTGAACGGCTTGGTGAGGTAGTCGTCCGCACCGATCTCGAGCCCCATCAACCGGTCGATCTCGTCCGTGCGGGCGCTGATCATGACGATGTAGGCGTCGGACATCTCGCGGACGCGGCGGCACACCTCGATGCCGTCGAGGTCGGGCAGCCCGAGGTCGAGGGTGACCAGGTCGGGACGGACCGCGGCGACCATCTCCAGGCCTTCGCGCCCACTCTCGGCGGTGTGCACCTCGATGCCCTTCTTGCCCAGGCTCGCGGCGATGAGCTCGCGGGTGTCGGGGTCGTCCTCCACGACCACGGCGCTCTGCGGAGGGGTGCTCATGGCGCCATCTTCGCAGATGTGCGTGCGGGTGCCTCTACTCACCCGCGGTGGCAGCCCCGTCACCTTGCCGGAATCTTGCGGTTCCCTGCCGGTTGCGTTGAGGCGGGGTCGTGAGACTGGGGCCCATGACGACCCGCAGGCCCCGGCAGCGCGAGCTGCGTCGCAGGCTTGCCCTCGCGGCCCTGCTGGCCGTGCTCGTCGCCCTCGTGCCGGGCGCCGCCATCGCGAAGTTCAGCCGCACCTCGGGCGCCAGCGTCACCGTCGGGACCGCCAGTCTGGGTGCGCCGTCGACCGCCACCCTGACCAAGTCCTGCCCCTTCATCATCTTCGCCGGCAGCCTCAAGGTCACCTTCCCCGACGTCCCGCTGGCCGAGAGCTACACGGTCACCCTCGACCCGCCGAACGGCGCGAACACGAGCAAGACCGTCACCTCGGGCAGCGCCGGAGCGTCGTTCTCACTCAGTCGCACCGGGACCTACGGAGTGACCGTGGTCGCGCAGCTGTCGAGCTGGACCGGGCCCGCTTTGTCCCGTTCCTTCAGCTGCTGACGGCGGCGTTCCTCGACCGCGCACCGAGCGGGATTTGACGTGGGCGCTTAGGTGAGGCTTACCTTGGTATCAATACGCACCGTCGACATGCCGGAAATCAGGTCATCGTGCTCGTCAGCAACGCACTCATCGGACTCCGCGAGGGTCTGGAGGCCGCACTCGTGGTCGTCATCCTCGTCGCCTTCCTCGTCAAGACCGACCGGCGCTGGGCGCTCAAGGACGTCTGGACCGGGGTGGCTGCCGCGGTGCTGCTGTCGGTCGCCATCGGCGCCGTGCTCACCTTCGGCACCCGCCAGCTGGCCTTCGAGACCCAGGAGCTGATCGGCGGAAGCGCCTCGATCCTCGCGGTCGCCTTCGTCACGGCGATGGTGTTCTGGATGCGCACGGCCGCCCGGACCATCTCCGGCGAGCTCAAGGGCAAGCTCGACCAGGCGCTGTCCGTCGGCGGCTGGGCCGTGGCGCTGGTCGCCTTCCTCGGCGTGGGTCGCGAGGGCCTCGAGACCGCCCTGTTCTTCTACGCGAGCGTCCAGACGGCCGGCTCCGGCACCGCCGCAGCCCCTCATCGGGTTCGTCGCCGGCATCGCGGTCGCGGTCGCCCTCGGTGTGCTGATCTACCGCGGCGCCGTGCGCATCAACCTCTCGAAGTTCTTCCGCTACACCGGGATCGCGCTCATCGTCGTCGCCGCCGGGATCCTGTCCTACGGCATCCACGACCTCCAGGAAGCCGCCTTCCTGCCGGGCCTGAACTCGCTGGCGTTCGACGTGAGCAGTGCCATCCCGCCCGACTCCTGGTACGGCACGCTCCTCAAGGGCACCGTGAACTTCACCCCCAACACGACCTGGCTGCAGGCGATTGCCTGGACCCTCTACATCGCCGTCGTCATGACCCTCTTCGTGCGGCCTGCGCCGACCCGGTCTCCGCAGCCGGCACAGCCAGCCGCCGACACCACGGCCCGCACGGCCTGACCTGCGTCCGCGCGCGCTACCCACCGTCCGGCACACCAGCCACCACCGCAAGGAGCACCATGCGCATCGCCCCCGTCCACGTCACCCTGGGCGTCGCCGTCCTGCTGGCGACCGCCGCGTGCAGGGGCTCCGACAAGACCAGCTGCAGACAACGGCAAGGGACCGATCACGGTCGAGGCGACGGACTCCAGCTGCAAGGTCGCGCGCAGCAAGGCGGCAGCCGGGACCATCGAGTTCACGGTGAAGCAACACCGGGTCGAAGGTCAACGAGTTCTACGTCTACGGCGAGGGCGACCAGATCATGGGCGAGGTCGAGAACATCACGCCAGGTCTGACCCGCACCTTCCACGTCGAGTGTCGCCACCCCAGGCACCTACCAGACCGCGTGCAAGCCGGGCATGAAGGGCAAGGGAATCCGCGCCGACTTCACCGTCACCGGTGCATCCGCCAGCCAGGCCCCCGACGCCGACATGCAGCTGCCGTCAAGCAGTACCAGGCCTTCGTCAGCGACGCAGTCCGACCTCCTGCTGGCCCGCACGGCCGGTCTTCGTCGACGCTGTCAAGGCCGGCAAGGTCGACGAGGCCAAGAAGCCAACTTCGCGCTGGCCCGCGGCCCGTGGGAGCGGATCGAGCCCGTCGCCGAGTCCTTCGGTGACCTCGACCCGCCGCATCGACGGCCGCGAGGACGTCGTCGACGAGGGCCTGAAGTTCACCGGCTTCCATCGCCTCGAGAAGGACCTGTGGGTCGACGGCCTGCAGTCCGACTCCAGCGCGATCGCCGACCAGCTCCTCACCGACGTCAAGGAGATCGTGGCCAAGGCGAAGGGCGTCACGCTCAACCCGCTGCAGCTCGCCAACGGCGCCAAGGCCCTGCTCGACGAGGTCGCGGTCGGCAAGATCACCGGCGAGGAGGACCGCTACAGCCACACCGACCTCTACGACTTCGACGAGAACGTCAAGGGGTCCAAGGCGGCCATCGACGCCCTGCGCCCGGTGATCAAGGCCCGGGACGCCGCGCTGCTCACCGAAGATCGACGCCGGCTTCGCAGCCCTCGACACCGAGCTCGACAAGTACCGCACCGACTCGGGGTTCCAGCTCTACACCGCGCTCAGCAAGGACCAGGTCAAGGCGCTGTCCGTCGCGGTCGACGCGGTCAGCGAGGACATCTCGAAGGTCGCCGGAGTGGTCGCGGGCACGTGACGGACCGGCACACCGAACACCAGGGCTCGGGCTCGCCGACCGGCGACCCTGAGGCTTCGGTCCCGCCCGCCGTGACGCGGCGGCGGCTGCTCGGCGTCGGCGCGGGCGCGGCAGTCGTCGGTGCCGTGGCAGGGGTCGGTGGTGCGTATGCCGCGCAGCACGGGTCGCCGTCCTCTGCGCCGGCCTCCGCGGCCGACGAGGACGTGGTGACGTTCCGTGGCGAGCGACAGGCCGGGATCATCACCCCGGCCCAGGACCGGATGCACTTCGTCGCCCTCGACGTCATCACCAAGGACGGGCGGCCAGCTGCGCGAGCATGTTGAAGGCGTGGACCCGCGCTGCCGAGCGGATGACCGCCGGTGCCGAGGCGGCGCCGGGTGGTGTGGTCGGCGGCGGTCCCTACCGCGCCCCCGAGGACACCGGCGAGGCCTACGACCTCGACGCCTCGGACCTGACGATCACGATCGGCTACGGACCGTCCCTCTTCGACGAGCGGTTCGGTCTCGGGGACCGCAGACCCGCTGCGCTGCACGACCTCCCGGGATTCCGGCGGCGACGACCTCGACCCGGCGCGCAGTGGCGGTGACCTCTGCATCCAGGCCTGCGCGAACGACCCCCAGGTCGCCGTGCACGCGGTGCGCAACCTGGTGCGGATGGGCTTCGGCGTGGTGTCGGTGCGGTGGAGCCAGCTCGGCTTCGGGCGGACCTCGTCCACCACCCGCAACCAGGTCACCCCGCGCAACCTGTTCGGGTTCAAGGACGGCACCAACAACCTCAAGGCCGAGGACACCGAGGCGCTCACCGACCACGTCTGGGTCCAGCCCGGTGACGTGCCGGGGGCGTCCGCCTGGATGTCCGGCGGCTCCTACCTCGTGGCGCGCCGGATCCGGATGCACATCGAGATCTGGGACCGGACCTCGCTTCAGGAGCAGCAGGACATCATCGGGCGGGACAAGGGAGAGGGCGCACCGCTGGGCCAGAAGGCGGAGTTCGACACGCTCGACTTCGCCAAGCCGGGCGCCGACGGCAAGCCGGCCATCGCCGTGAACGCCCACGTCAAGCTCGCCCACGAGTCACAGCTCCGTGGCGTCCGCATCCTCCGGCGTGGCTACAACTTCACCGACGGGTCGGACGGGCTCGGCCACCTCGACGCCGGTCTGTTCTTCATCGGCTTCATGCGCGACGCCCACAAGCAGTTCGTCCCCATGCAGAAGGCCCTCGCGGCCAAGGACGTCATGATGGAGTACATCGAGCACACCGGGTCGGCGCTGTTCGCCTGCCCGCCCGGCCTCGGACCCGACGAGGACTGGGGCAAGCAGCTCTTCGGCTGAGCCGTGGCCAGGCTCGGTCCCGGCTGACCTGCGACCGGCTCGGTCTCAGGCGGCCCTGACGTCCTGCGCGCGGCTGCGGTGGCGGTACCACTGGTAGGCCAGCACCGCGCAGACGACGCCGTTGACCATCCCGGCGAGCACGTCCGAGATGTGGTGGGCGCCGCGGTAGAGCCGGGCCATCCCGACGAGGAACGGGACGACGGCGCACAGACCCATGAGCAGCCTCCGCAGCCAGGCCCGCTCGATGCGGGCGGCCGCCATGAACAGCAGCGAGTAGTACAGCGCTGTGGAGGCGCCGGTGTGGCCGCTGGGATAGCTCGAGGTCGGTGGCGAGGCGTCCATCGGGAGCGCCGGTGGTCGCTGTCGACCGACGGCCAGGGTGAGGAACAGGAAAATGGTCGCCTGCAAGGAGATCGCGAGAAGTGGCACCGCTGCCCAGCGCCATTCCCGGGTGCGCCACCAGATGACCGCGACCGCGATGAGGCAGACGCCGATCACGATCTCGGTGTTGCCCAACCGCGAGCAGACCCAGCTGATCGGGTCCCAGAAGTCGGTGCGGTTGCGGTTGAACGCATCGGTGACCTTGTCCTCGGCCTCGTCCACCGCCTTGAGGGGACCGTTGAGGAGCAGGCCGACGGCGGTGAGCACCCCGAAGAGGACTACGCCGGGTGCGACGGCCCTGGTGAGGAGGTCGCGGCCGTCTTGCCAAGAAATCCGAGCCATGAGGAGAAGGTAATGCCCACACCGAGCACATAGCCCGCCACCACGTCGGAGGGAAAGTGCACTCCGAGGAAGACCCGGTCCAGGCCCACGAGCAGCGCAAACACCACGGCGAGCACGATCGACACCCTGCGACCGACCGGGGTCAGCAGGGGCCAGAGGAGGAAGACGACCACCGTCGCGACGACGGCGGCGTTGTAGGCGTGGCCGGACGGGAACGAGTAGCCGGGGGAGTGCGAGATCGGGTCCTCGACGACCGGGCGGGCTCGCCCCACGAGAACCTTCGCCAGCAGCCCGACGTTCCAGGCCACCATCATCGTGACGAACGCCCACAGCGCCCGGTTGCGCAGCTCCTTGGCGAGCCACGCCCAGAGGGCCAGCCCGGTGGCGAGCACATAGAGCACGAGCGGCTGGCTCGCGGCCTGCAGGGGGAGCAGGGCCTCGACGGTGCCGTGGGCACGCGTGTAGTCCGTGGACGCGCGGATCACGTCGTCGTCGAACCGGATCAGCGGGTCGAACTTCTGCCGCACGGCATACCCGAGCAGGAGAACGGGTACGACGAAGACGACCATCGCGAGCGCCCCGCGGACCAGGCGCGCCGAGCGCGGCGGGCGCGGCTCGGCCGAGGCGGGGACCACCATCAGTCGAGCGAGCCCACCCGCACGACGAGCGCGCCTGGCACCACCTCGGCGGAGATGGCCCGGGCCTTGCCGAGGGTGTCGCCGTCGATCTGCACCTCCTGGGGGCGATCGGCGCGGATCCGGACCGACGGGCTCGTGTAGTGGTCGACGATCTGGTGCCCCTTGCGCTTCTTCGACGCCAGTCGTGCGGCCACGGCCGCCCACCCCACGACACCCTTGGGGGACAGCACCACCATGTCGAGCTGGCCGTCGTCGACCTCGGCCTCGGGCATCAGGACGAGTCCACCGAGGAGCTTGCCGCAGTTGCCGATGACGACGGTCCGGGCCCGGCGGGTGAACTCCTCCTGGTCCTCGACCTTGACCCGCACCTTGAACTGCGGTCCGCGCAGGTTGCGGGTGCCCGAGACGACGTATGCCGCGGGGCCCACCTTGGCCTTGAGCCCCTCCGGGGCGTCGGCCATGATCGCCGCGTCGAAGCCGATGCCGGCCATCACGAGGAAGATGTGGGTGGCCGGGCGGTCGTCCTCGCCCGAGGTGTCCATCGTCAGCCGACCCACGTCGACCCGCTTGTTCTGACCGGTGAGGGCGATCCGCAGCGCGTCGTCGAGGTCGTCGACGGGCAGGTCGAGGTTGCGGGCGAGCAGGTTGCCGGTGCCACCCGGGAGCAGCCCGACCGGGGTGTCACTTCCGACCATCGCCTCGGCGACGGCGCGTACCGTGCCGTCGCCGCCGAGGGGGCAGACCAGGTCGACGTCCTGGGCCAGGGCCTCTTTCGCCTGGCCGGTGCCCGGGTCGCGCTCGGTCGTGAGGATGAACAGTGGCTCGGCCCAGCCGTGGTGGAGCGACTGCTGGGTGATCCGCTTGCGGACCGCCGCCACGTCCTCGAACTTCGTGGGGTTGACGATGATCGCGGCGCGGCGAGTGGGGGAGTCGGACACGGTGCCCTCCGGGCGGAAGTCGTTGCGGTGGGGGCGGCGTCCCCACCGACGGCCACGGTGGGCACTCCCGGCACCGTGTCCGCGCATCCCGGCCCACCCGGCGATGCCGAGGGCGAGCAGGATGACGAGGACGATCGCCGCGAGGGCGATCCAGCCGGAATGGTCGCGGAGCACGGGCCGACGCTACCCCACCGTGCGCGGTCCCATCAGCACAGGTCAGAGGGCTGCTCCCTGCCACCGGACCGACCCGTCGCCACGGGATCGGCAGGATGTCGACGAGCGATGGCGCCGCGGGTCCTGTGCCGCCTCCACGGTGCCCCTTACCGTGGTCGCCATGACAGACCAGATCGTCCCGGACACCAAGGACTGGACCTGGACCCTCGAGCGTCCGTGCCCCGACTGCCGGTTCGAGGCAGGTGCCGTCGCGGCGACCGCCGTCGCGCCGACGACGCTGAGCTTCACCGCCCCCTGGACGACCGTGCTCGAGCGCGAGTCCGTTCGCCAGCGGCCGGCTCCGGCCGTGTGGTCGCCGCTGGAGTACGCCTGCCACGTCCGCGACGTCTGTCGGGTCTTCACGGGCCGGGTCGAGCTCATGCTCGCCGAGGACGCGCCGCGGTTCGCGAACTGGGACCAGGACGACACCGCAGTGGCGGGACGCTACGGCGAGCAGGACCCGGTCGTCGTCGGTGCTGAGCTGCGCGAGGCCGCCGGAGTCGTCGCGGCCACCTTCGCGGCGGTGCCGGACGACCAGTGGGACCGCACCGGTCTGCGCAGCGACGGCTCGGAGTTCACCGTGCTGACGCTGGGGCAGTACTTCCTGCACGACCTGGCCCACCACCTGGTCGACGTCGGCGCCTGAGCCCGGCCGTACGCCCGGCCCGGCCACACGGCCGGCCCGCCGGCTGGTTACTGGCCGGCCGGTCAGGCCTTCTGCGGGTGCCCCGTGAGCGCCGCGGCGCCGCCCATCGCGAGGAAGATGCTCCCCGACACGTACCTCTGCCGCTCCACCGCGCGGGGGTGGCGGGCCAGCCACTGGCCGATCGTGCCTGCGCTGAGCGCGTAGACGCTGTCGAAGACGGCTCCGATCGCGACGAAGATCGCCCCGAGGACGAGCACCTGAGACCAGATCGGGCCTGACTCGCGGTGCAGGAACTGGGGGAAGAACGCGACGAAGAAGACCGCCGTCTTCGGGTTGGAGATGCCCACGAGGAACGCGTCACCGAAGGCGCGGCGCGGGTTGGTCACCGGTGCGCGGTCGAGGGCGAAGTGCCCCGTGCTGCGGAACTCCTTGGCCGCCAGCCAGACCAGGTATGCCGCACCGGCGTACTTCACGACCGAGAACGCGATGACCGACGAGCTGATCACGGCCGAGAGCCCGAACGCGGTCGCGACCACCATCCCCACCGTCGCCGTCTCGATCCCCGCCATCGACGCGACCGCCAGCCGTCGGCTGCCCTGGCCGATCCCGCGCGAGATGAGGAACAGCATCGCCGGACCGGGCAGCAGGATGAGGGCGGTCGCCGCAACGGCGAACGACGCGAGGGTGGGCGTTGACGGCATACCGCAAGTATCGCCCCGGCGGCTCGCGAGGGCAACGGGATTCGGCTCTGGCCAGACGTGGCGGTGACGTCAGACGGCGAGGTGCTTGCGGGTGAGGGCGGCGGCCTGCTCGACAGCCTCGGCGCCCTGGGCGTGGCTGGTCCACTTCTGGCTGAGGATGGCAAGTCGCAGGTCGAGCCTAGGACCGGTGATCCGCCCGATGCTGTTGATGATCCAGCGCTGGCCGATCGTCGAACGCTTGAGCCAGCCGTTCTTGAGGCAGACCCGCTCGCCAGGGCGGGCGGCCGCGCTGATGCCCCACTTCTGCTCGGGGATGACGTCGTCCATGAGGTCGAGCAGCACCGTCGCCGAACCAGCCGTCAGTGGCGAGGTCCTGGTCCCCGCTGTGCCGAGGGCAGCGATGAGCCGGAGCTGGTCCCGCGCGGTCGTGCGGGTCAGGCCCCAGCTGTAGTCGAACGCCTGGGTCGCCCTCATCCCGAACCGTCCGTTCGCGCTGTCCATGCCGTCGTCGAGGCCGATCTCGCGGAACAGCGTCCACGCGGACTCGTGGTCGCTCACTCGGATCATCTGGGTGGCCACAGCGAGCTGGCGGGAGGAGATGTGGGCGCGGCGGTCCTGCAGCTGCAGCAGCAGGGTGGCCAGGATGTCGGCCTTGGCGATGCTTGCCGTCTCGATGGTCGTGTCGGCGTTCCACGTGAAGGTGCGGCCCGACCGGGTCTCGGACACGGCGACCCCGAGGTCGACTCCGTGGCGGCGGGAGAGGGTCGACAGCTCGTCACGCAGCGCCGTCAGGGTGGCCGCCGGCAGGGACGTCGTGGGCTTCGTCGTCGGGGTGGGGGCGGGCGTGGTTGTCGTCATCGACGGCGTTGGCGAGGTCGTGGCCGGGGAGGTCGCGGTCGACGAGCCACTCGAGGGGGCAGCACGCGTCTGCGCGTCGACTGCCGAGTTGTCCGCGCAGGCGGCCACGGCACCGAGCGGCGCCATCAGCAGGACGTGCCGCCGCGTCAGCATGGACGCATTGTGACGGGCCACGCCGTCCGTTGGCTGTGGACGGACCGAGGAAATCGGCCGTGGGTCCGCGGGCAGGCGTGCTGCACCGCGGCATACCGGCCGGTCCGGGGTCGCCGCCCACCCTCGGTAGGCTTTCCCGGTGATCGACATCAAGCTCCTGCGCGAGGACCCCGAGCGCGTCCGCGCCAGCCAGCGCGCCCGTGGTGAGGACGAGGGGATCGTCGACGCGATCCTCGCCGCCGAGCAGACGCACCGCTCCTCCCTCACGGAGTTCGAGCAGCTGCGCGCCCAGCAGAAGTCGATGGGCAAGCAGGTCGCCCAGGCCCAGGGTGACGAGAAGCAGGCGCTGCTGGCGCAGACCAAGGAGATCTCGGCGCGGGTCAAGTCGCTGCAGGCCGACGCCGACGCTGCGCAGCTGCAGCTCGGCGACCTGATCCGCCAGATCGGCAACATCGTCGAGGACGGCGTCCCGGTCGGCGGCGAGGACGACTACACCGTGCTCGAGACTGTCGGGTCGGTGCCGGAGTTCGACTTCGAGCCCCAGGACCACCTCGCCCTCGGGGAGTCGCTCGCCGCGATCGACATGGAGCGCGGCGCCAAGGTCGGCGGCTCGCGGTTCTACTTCCTCACCGGGGTGGGTGCCCGGCTCGAGCTCGCCCTGCTCAACATGGGCATCGCGCAGGCCGTCGAGCACGGCTTCACCCCGATGATCACGCCGACGCTGGTCAAGGCCGAGGTGATGGCCGGGGCGGGGTTCATCGACAAGCACGCCGACGAGGTCTACCGGCTCGAGGCCGACGACCTCTACCTCACCGGCACTTCGGAGGTCGCGCTCGCCGGCTACCACGCCGACGAGATCCTCGACCTGTCGTCGGGTCCCAGGAGGTATGCCGGGTGGTCGGCCTGCTACCGCCGCGAGGCGGGGTCGCACGGCAAGGACACCCGCGGCATCATCCGGGTCCACCAGTTCCACAAGGTCGAGATGTTCACCTACTGCCGCGTCGAGGACGCGGCGGACGAGCACCAGCGGCTGCTCGGCTGGGAGCGCGACATGATGGCCAAGATCGAGGTGCCCTACCGCATCATCGACACCGCGGCCGGAGACCTCGGGGGGCCGGCCGCCCGCAAGTTCGACATCGAGGCGTGGGTCCCGACGCAGGGGCGCTACCGCGAGCTCACGTCGACCTCCAACTGCACGACGTACCAGGCGCGTCGGCTGGGGATCCGCGAGCGCGACCCGAACGGGTCGGGCACCCGCGCGGTTGCGACCCTCAACGGGACGCTCGCGACGACGCGCTGGCTGGTGGCGATCCTGGAGAACCACCAGCGGTCCGACGGTTCGGTCGTGGTCCCCAAGGCGCTGCAGCCATTCCTCGGGATGGACCTCCTCCGAAAGGTATGATGTTTGCTAGGGTGGCGCGGTGAGCCAACGCCAGCTGCCCCAGTGGTCGGAGCTGAAGCCGCTGCTGCGGCCCAAGCCGGTCATCCTCAACCCCACCGAACGTCGGCTGGCGGCGGCCGTGACGATCAACGACCTGCGCCGCATCGCCAAGCGCCGGACCCCCACGTCGGTGTTCGACTACACCGACGGCGCGGCCGAGGAGGAGCTCAGCCTGGCCCGCGCGCGAGGCACGTTCCACGACCTGACCTTCCGCCCGGGCATCCTCAAGGGCGTCGGACCGGTGGACCCGAGCACCATGGTGCTCGGACAGCGCTCGGAGCAGCCGTTCGGGTTCGCGCCCACGGGCTTCACGCGGATGATGCACCACGAGGGGGAGGCCGCTGTCGCACAGGTCGCCGGGCGGATCGGCATCCCCTACGGCCTGTCCACCCTCGGCACCACCAACATCGAGGACCTCACGGCCGCGGCGCCCAGCACCCGCAAGTGGTTCCAGCTCTACGTCTGGCGAGACCACGCCCCCGCCGAGGACCTGATGGCCCGGGCCAAGGCCAACGGCTTCGACACCCTCATGCTCACCGTCGACTGCCCGGTCGGCGGCAGCCGTTACCGAGACATCCGCAACGGCTTCGCGATCCCACCGGCGCTGTCGGTCAAGACCGTCCTCGACGGCGCGATGCACCCGAACTGGTGGATGAACTTCCTCACCACGCCCACTCTCAAGTTCGCCTCCCTCGACTCCTGGGGCGGCACCGTCGGCGACATGATGAACGCGCTCTTCGACCCGACCATGTCGCTCGACGACCTGGACTGGGTCCGCAGCACCTGGGAGGGTCCGCTCGTCATCAAGGGTGTGCAGACCGTCGAGGACGCCAAGGCCGTCGTCGAGCACGGCGCCGACGCAGTGCTGCTGTCCAACCACGGAGGTCGCCAGCTCGACAAGGCACCGGTGCCGGTGCGGCTGGTGCCGGACGTGCGCCAGGCCCTCGGGGACAGCGCCGAGATCCTCGTCGACACCGGCATCATGTCCGGCTCGGACGTCGTCGCCTCCATCGCCCTCGGAGCGGACTTCGCCCTCGTGGGCCGGGCCTACCTCTACGGCCTCATGGCTGGTGGTGAGCGCGGGGTCACCAGAGCCGGTGAGATCCTCGCGACCGAGGTGCGCCGGACGATGGCACTGCTCGGTGCAGCCAAGGTCGAGGACCTGCACCCCGGGATGGTCCAGCTCGCGTAGGTTCGTCACATGACCGACGCCCTCAAGGTGACCCCGCACCTCGTCGCGCTCGACCTCGACGGCACCACGATCAACCACGCCGGCGTGCTCTCCCCCGCTGTGCGCGAGGCGGTGCACGCGGTGGTGGCCACGGGCCACCACGTCATCGTCTCCACGGGCCGGTCGATCGTGGCGACGACCAGCGTCCTCACCGCGCTGGGCATCCAGACCGGGTATGCCGTGTGCTCCAACGGTGCGGTCACCCTCGAGCTGGACCCGTTGGAGGCCAACGGGTTTCGGGTCATCGAGGCCGTCACGTTCGACCCTGCCCCGGCTCTCAACCTGCTGCGCGAGGAGTGGCCCGACGCCGTGGTGGCGGTCGAGGAGCTGGGGGTCGGGTTCAAGCTGAGCGCGCCGTTCCCCGACGGTGAGCTGCAGGGCGAGCTCCGCGTCGTGGACTGGGAGGAGCTGGTCTCCGAGCCCGTCACCCGCGTGACCTTCAGGGCTCCCGGCAGCACCGCCGAGGACTTCCTCGCGATGACCGAGCGGATCGGCCTGCACGGTGTCAGCTATGCCGTCGGGTTCAGCGCCTGGCTCGACCTCAACCCCGAGGGCGTCTCCAAGGGCTCGGCCCTCGAGCTCCTGCGCCGACGGCTGGGCATCGAGCCGCGGCACACCGTTGCCGTCGGCGACCAGCGCAACGACGTCGAGATGCTGCACTGGGCGGCCCGGGGCGTGGCCATGGGCAACGCCCCGGACTCGGTCAAGGAGATCGCCGACGAGGTCACCCTCGACGTCGACGAGGACGGGCTGGTGCCCGTCCTGCGCTCGCTGCTCTAGAGAGCCTCGGACGCGCGAACAACCGGGCGAGTGGCCGAAAGTACGGGCGGGGATCGATCCCAGCCCCACATTCACGGGCGAGTGGCGGAAAGTCAGGCAGGTCGGGGACTGGGCTTCGAGACGCGGTGGCCGGTCATCCAGGCCTGTCCGCGCTCGGTGACGAGGTAGCGGAACACCAGCCGCATCATCGTCTCCATCGGGACCCGCCCGGCCCGACCGGGGATCTTGGAGCTGCTCGACCGGGCGCCGACGGCGACGATCCGTTCGACCCGGGCACGACGAGCGACCTCGAAGGCAGCAAAGCCTCCGCTGACCGTGTCGCTGTCGTGCAGCGACGACGCGAGAACGACCGCGTCCTCCAGGGCCATCGACGCGCCTTGACCCGAGCTCGGCGACGGGGCGTGCAGCGCGTCACCGAGGATCGCCAGCCGTCCGCGGTGCCACGTGGGCACGTGCGGGAGGTCGTAGGTGTTGTCGCCGGCGAGCTCGAGCTCGCCCGACTCGATCAGCGCGCTGGCCGGGCCGGCGTCGCCGCTGGAGAGCTCGGCGAGGTGCTGTCGCCACTGGTCGAGACTGGTGGCTGCCCGCCTCTCGGGCGGAATCTCGGGCTCGGGCACATTGACGAACCACACGACGTCGCCGTCCGGCGTGGGATGTGCCCCGAAGAAGCAGCGCCGTCCGAAGACGAAGGACCACGACTCCGCGGGCAGCTCGGCGGCCAGCGCGGTGTCGCGGGTGATCCCCCCGAAGTTGGTGAGCCCGACATAGCGCGCCGCGGGTGCGGCCGGGTCGACGTCCCGCCGCACCCTCGAGTGGACGCCGTCTGCCCCAATGACGAAGTCCGCGGTCAGCTCGCGGCCGTCAGCCAGCTGGACGGTGGCCTGGTCGCCCTGCGTCGCTGCGGAGACGACCTTGGCGTCCTGGCGCACCTCGATGCCGCGGGTCAGGGCTTCGTCGGTGAGCAGCCGACCGAGGTGGGACCGCTTCATCGTGAGGGCCTGCGTTCCGTCGGCGAGCGGGGAGCCGGCCGTGAGCCGACCGAGCCGCCGCCTGTCGCACCGAGCATGACGTGGTGGCGGGTGGCGATGCCAGCACTCCGGGCGAGTTCCAGGGCACCGATGGCGTCGAGGGCCGACAACCCGTTGGGAGCCACGCTGAACTACGAGCCCGCCTCAGGGTCCTGGTGGGCGCGGGACTCGAGGACGACGGCGGTCGATGCCCATCTGTTGGAGAGCCATGGCCGTGGCTGGTCCGGCGATCCCTCCTCCGACGACGAGAGCCTTCATGGCCTTCATGGTGATAGCCTTTCTTACGACATTCGGATATTTCGATTATCGAAAGGATTGCACGCATGGCACGGAAACGTCAACTGGTCGTCGACGACCTCGGACTCGCCATGCAGCGCTACCAGCGCAGCGTGCAGGCCTTCGACGACGCCGTGGGTCGACGGCTGGGTCTCGGTCCGGCCGACCTGCGCTGCCTCGATGTGCTCATGGAGGGTCCTCGGACCGCCGGCGAGCTGAGCGTCGCCACCGGTCTCAAGCCGGCCGCGACCACCGCCCTGCTCGACCGCCTGGTGGCCAAGGGGTTCGTCCGGCGTGAGCCGAGCCCGACCGACCGCCGCAAGGTCCTGGTCGCCATGACCGACGAGGGGATGCGTCGCACGTGGGCGGCCTACGGCCCGATGGTGGAGGAGGGCCAGCGTGGCCTGGCCGCCTTCACGGTGGCCGAGCTCGAGCGGATGCGCGTGTTCCTCGACGAGGCGGCAGAGGTCACCGACCGGCACCGGGGGCGGCTCGACGGCGAGGGTGCAGTGCCGCTCCTCCTAGGCGCCGCGGCCCACTCCTAGCGGGACTGGAGGGCGTCGAGGGCGACGGCCATGCCGAGCCCCACCCGCCAGTCGAGCTGCCAGCCGTTGCTGGCCTGGGGCATGTGGATGTCGTAGCGGTCGCGCAGCGACCGCTTGCGCTCGGAGCTCAGCACGACGCTGCCGTCCGGTGCGGTGAAGTCGAAGTGGAAGATGAACGGCAGCGGGATGTCGCCGACGACCGGGATGAAGTCCCAGACCCGGCGCAGGATGGCGATGTTCTGGTTGCGCTCGGTACCGAACGCCTGCAGCCCGTCGGGCGTGCCGAGGTGCCACGACGAGCGCAGCAGCGACTTGCCGAAGTCCTTGCGGAACCAGCCGATGGGAGCGCCTGCCGCGTCGAAGACGTCGTAGGTCGCGCCCAGGTCCATCCTGGTCCGCGCCTTGAACGAGAAGACCGGCTGGGTGCGTGCCTCGTCGGCGTAGAACGTCACCTGCTCCTTGAACGCCATCCGCTTCTGCTGGGCGACCGCGATGACCGGGCCCTCCACGCCGGAGCCGTCGACCGCCCGGATCTCGTAGCGGTTGACCATCATGGTGATCTTCTGGCGCAGGGAGTAGTGCTCGGTCACGGCGGGTTGGCTCATGGGCGACAGTCTGCCCGACGGGCCAGGTCCCGCTGCCCGATGCCCGTGCAGTCGCTAGCCTCGGCGTCATGGGGGACCCACACGAGTCCGGTGACCAGCCCGGCGACCGGCCCGGCGACCAGCCCGGTGTCGCCGAACCGCCGGCCGTCGCGGGCCGGTCGGCTGAGCGGCTGAAGTTCTTCACCGACGCGGTGGTGGCGATCGCGATGACGCTGCTCATCCTGCCGCTCATGGAGAGCGTGCCGAGGCCGGGCGGCGATGGTGTGTCCACGGGCGACTACCTGCACGAGCACGGCGGCCAGCTCTTCAGCTTCGCGCTGAGCTTCGTCGATCATCGCCAGCTTCTGGGCGACGCACCACAGCCTGTTCGAGCACGTCGAGCGCTACTCGCGGGCGCTGGTCTGGCTCAACGTCGCCTGGATGTTCACCATCGTCTGGCTGCCGGTGGCGACGGCGATGGTCGGCAGCATGGGCGAGGACCGGCTGCAGAAGGTCATCTACATCGGCACGCTGCTGGTCTCGAGCGCGATCATGGTGTTCATCAACCTTCTCCTGCGGCGCAGCCCCGACCTCTGGGTGCCCGGCCTACCCCCCGGGCCCGGGCGACCTCGCGGCCGCGATCGTGCTGACGGTGCTCTTCGGCCTGGCCCTGCTCGCTGGCACTGGTCGTCCCCGGAGCCGGCTACTACGCCGATGTTCGTTCTCTTCCTCACCGGTCCGCTCCAGCGGGTGCTCTCCCGTCGGCTCCAGCGCGGGCGGGTGCAGGCCGCGGATGCCTGAACGCCAGACCGGTGAGCAGGTCGATGCGCGTGCCGCCCTCCGGCAGCGCTACCTCGCCTTCGCGCACGGGCAGGCGGCCGAGGTGTCACCGACCTACGAGGCACTCGCGCTTTCCGTCGCCGACAACGAGGCGCTCACAGAGCTGCTGGCGCAGCTGCCCCACGGCAAGCAACAGCCGAACCTGCTGTTCGGCGTCGCCCGTCACCTGGACGGGCCGGTCGCCGACCCGGCCGCGCTTCTGCGCGTGGGTCGTCGAGCGGTGGGCGGACGTGCGACCCGAGCTCCTGGTGCGAGCCACCCAGACCAACGAGGCCGGACGCTGCGCGACCTTGCTTCCCGTCCTCGCAGGTATGCCGGGTCCGCTGGCCCTGCTCGAGGTCGGCGCCTCAGCGGGACTGTGCCTCTACCCCGACCGGTACCGGTACGACTACGGGCGAGGAGTGGTGGGGGACGACGGTCCGGTGCTGGACTGCGCGTGGGGACGGGCGGAACCGCCGCCGGCCACTCGGCCCGACGTGGTCTGGCGAGCCGGCCTCGACCTCCACCCGCTGGACGTCACCGACCCGGACGACCTGCGTTGGCTCGAGTGCCTCATCTGGCCCGAGCAGGTGTCTCGACGGACGCGGCTGCGCGAGGCGGCCGCGGTCGTGCGCGCCGACCCTCCGTTGCTCGTGACGGGCGACCTCGTGCAGGACCTGCCCGGGTTGGCGGCGCAAGCCCCGCCGGACGCGACCCTGGTCGTCTTCCACACCGCGGTCCTCGGCTACGTCGAGCCCGCCGTCCGTCGACAGTTCGCGGCGCTGGTGCGCGATCTGCCCGGTCACTGGATCGCCAACGAGCACCCCAGCCTGCTCGAGGGGGTGCTCGACCTCCCCACCTCCGGGCGGCCGCCCGCCGAGCTGCCCACCCCGCCCCGCCGGAAAGGCCCCGAGGCGTTCCTCACCGCGCTCGACGGCATACCCGTGGGCTGGTGCGGTCCGCACGGACAGTTCTGCGTCTGACGCGTGGCCGACTGACAGACTGTGGCTCGCCATGGCTGACCTGACCATCACCTCGCCGTCGAACCCGCGCCTGAAGTCCCTCGCGGCGCTGCGGCGCCGTCGGACCCGCGAGGAGACCGGCCGCACCCTGATCGAGGGGTACGAGGAGCTCACCCTCGCGCTCGGTGCCGGCGTGCGGCCCGAGGCGCTCTACTACTGCCCCGAGCTGATGCTCGAACCCGACAGCCAGACCCGGGTCGTCGACCAGGCCCGTCGCGACGGCATCGAGACCGTGCAGGTCTCGCGGACGGCGTTCGAACGGGCGGCCTATCGCGAGGGTCCGGACGGCTTCATCGCGGTGGTGCCGTCGGTCGTGCGGACGTGCGCCGAGCTGTCCGTCGGCCCGCGCGCCCTGACGGTGCTGTGCCAGGGCGTCGAGAAGCCGGGCAACCTCGGGGCCATGCTGCGGACCGCGGACGCCGCCGGGGTCGAGGCGGTGGTCGCGGCCGACCCGGTCACCGACTGGGGCAACCCCAACCTCGTCCGCGCCTCCAAGGGCACCGTCTTCAGCGTGCCCGTGGCCAGTGACTCGACGGCTGACACCCTCGCCTGGCTCGACGCCCACGGCATCGCCCTCGTCGCCACCACCCCCGACACCGACCTCCTGCACACCGACGTCGACTACACCGGACCGGTGGCGATCGCCGTCGGCGCCGAGAAGTACGGCCTGACTGACCAGGTGCTGGCCCACGCGGCATACCGGGTGCGGATCCCCATGGTGGGCAAGGCCAACTCGCTCAATGTCGCGACCTCGGCCGCGATCGTCGTCTACGAAGCCGTCCGCCAGCGCACCGCCCGCACGGGTGCCGGCGCCGGCGCCAACCAGGCAGTCGACCCTGCTGGGCCCCTCTGACCACACCCGTGTCAGGAGCACTCCCTGACGTATGTCACGATGTCGGGTATGCGAGTTGACCACGTTTCGTATGCGGCAGAGCACGACGGACTGCAGGCGACCGCGGAGCGCCTCGCCAAGCTGATCGGGGTCGACCCGGTCGATGGGGGGATCCACCCGCGGTTCGGCACGCGCAACGTGATCCTCCCGCTGGCGCACGAGCGTTACGTGGAAGTCGTCGAGGTGCTCGACCACCCCGCCTCCGACAAGGCGCCGTTCGGCCAGGCCGTCCGCGCCCGGTCCGAGGCCGGCGGCGGCTGGCTCGGCTGGTGCATCGCCGTCGACGACCTCGCGCCGCTCGAGACCCGCATCGGCCGCGAAGCCGTCCCCGGCAACCGGCACCGTCCGGATGGCGTCGAGCTCCGCTGGCGCCAGCTGGGCATCAAGGGCCTGATCTCCGACCCGCAGCTGCCCTACTTCGTGCAGTGGGAGAACGCCTCGCTGCACCCGTCCACCGCGGCCATGACCACGGTCACCATCGACAGCCTGCAGATCGCGGGAGACCCCGACCGGGTGCGCGACTGGCTGGGCCTGCCGCCCGACGAGACCTCCTCGGTCATCGACTTCACCTTCGTCGCCCCGCGCGGCACGCCTGGTCTGCTCGCGGTCACCTTCGACACCCCGGAGGGCAAGGTCACCGTCTGACCCGCTCCGCCCGACGCCTCGCCCGACCTCGGTCGCCGCGGGGCATCGTCGTCTGTGGTGTGCCCGACCTCGGGCTACCCGACGCGGCGGACCTCCTGCGGCCAGCCGCAGCCCTCCGCGAGCTTGCCCGCCCACACCTTGGCGGCCTCGTCATCGGCGACGTCCACGACGGTGAACCCACCCAGGACCTCCCGGGTCTGCACGTACGGTCCGTCGTCGACCAGCACGGTGCCACTCGTCGCGTCGGCGTGGTAGATCGGGCCGTCCTCCACCACGCCTCCCGCGAAGACGTAGACCCCGGCTTCCTTCATCTCGTCCACGACCGCGCTCGACGGGGCGACGCGTCCACGGAACCACTCCTCGGTGTGGTCGCCGACCCACTGCTGGTTGAAGTAGATGAGATACGTGGCCACGACTGCTCCTTCTCTGGTGACGGACTCGGTGGCCGGAGTTCACCTGCTCCCCCGGATGGCCACAGGTGAATCCCGCACCTTGCAAGGGATGATCAAACCATGCCGCCGGAGAGCTTGGGGAGGTCCGGCTGAGCGCGGACGGGAAGCTGAACGGCGCCGGAGTAGGCACCCCATGGTCACCAGCTGACCCAGCTACTCGTCCCGGGTGCGGTAGAGGTTCGGGACCAGCTCGTCGTCCGCATCGCGTGCTGGCCATGAGTCGTCGGGTGGGCGCGCGAGGTCGTCAAGTGCCTTGACGAGGTGGAGCTGCGGCTTCCACTGCGCGACGGCGTCCGGCAAGATCTCGATGTCGTTCCAGCGGGCGCGTTCGCCGCTCGGCGGTTGGTATGCCGCCACGTCAGGTGGCGCGGGCGGGTCGCCGCCCAGCGGGGCGGCGAGCTCGGCCGCGGTCGGGGGTCGCACCGTCAGGCCGTGGCGGTTGGTGACCACCAAGCCGTCGGGCCGGGTCGGGTCACCCGCGATGGTGAAGTCGCCCCGGTCGATCGCGTCGTGATGGAACGGGCACAGGCTCACCTGGTTGCCGTCGTCGGTCGCGCCACCGGCAGCCCACTCGTGGAGGTGGTGGATCTCGACGAACCGGGTGGCCGCACAGCCCGGGAAGCGGCAGCCGCGGTCACGGTCCTCGATCAGCCGACGAGAGCGCCGCGGCAGGATCCGCATGGAGCGACCCACGCTCACCGGCCGTCCCTCGGTCTCCCACACCGGCTGGACGACGCCGTCCGAGACGAAGCGGTCGAGCAGCCGTCGCGGGATGGCCCCGCCTCCGTTGACCCAGGCGCCCTCGGTCGAGAGGTGCAGATAGACCCGGTAGTGGCTGGCCCTGCCCGTCGAGGTGACGGACGAGAGCGACCGCTGGGCGACCTCCTCGAGCGCGTCAGCGTAGGTGGGGCGGTCCGTCGCCGCGATGCCGTGAGAGCCAGCCCCGGAAGCGGAGACAGCACCTCCCTGCGCAGCCGCTTCCATGTGCGAGGCACCGGACGCAGCCAGGAACAGGGCGTCCTTGGCCTCCTTGAGGGCCTGCTCGACGAGCGCCCCGATCGGCGCGGGCGCGCTGTAGCGCAGCTGGAACCGGCCGTCCTGGTCGTAGTGCATCGACAGCTCGGGACGAGCGCACGCCCGTCGCTCCGACTCCGCCTGCCCGGGCAGTCCGGCGGCTGCCGGACCGGGCGCGGGTGGTCCGGCGGCATCGACATCACTGGGCTGCTCGTCGGCGGCTGGTGCGGCGAAGGCGTGCCGACTCAGCGCCCGACGCAGCTGGGGCACGGTGGCGTGCTTGGCGAAGTCGGCTGCCGACTGCTGGTGGCTCGCCGGCGCGTGGTGGGCGACGACGGCGGTCTGGTCGAGCGACAGGAGTCCGTCACGCAAGGCCTCAGAGGCGGCAGTCAGCTCGTGCCGCCGCGTGGCGACCGCCACCACGTCACGCGCATGCGCCGGTGACAGCCCGGCACGCACGACGAAGTAGTGCTCGGCGGAACGGAACCCTCCCTCACCCCAGTGCTCGCCCTCGATGACCTCCGCCGCCAGGTCGACCAGCTCTCCCTGCACCCGGTTGAGCCGTCCCGCGACCTCGGCCGTGCGCGTCCAGAGGTCGCGCTGGACCTCATCGCGCTGGGCGGCCATCGGGCTGATCGACATACCCCAATCGTACACCTGTTCGAACCCTGCGTCCAGCATTTCCACAACGAGATTCATTGCTGCACAACGGATTTCGCAGTGCGACAGGACCTCACTGGCGGCCGAAGAACTCCTTGACCAGACGCTTCGGTGCCCGAGCCGCCCAGGCGTCGGTGATCACTTCGGCGAGCTCGGCGCGGCTGACCTTGCCGAGGTCGCGCTGGCGCAACAGCACCGCGTTGTAGCCGTCGAAGTGCGGCGTCGTGAACCACGGGCCGTCCGCCTCCACGAGGGCGTCCTTGTCGGCCCGGTCGGGCACGGTGACCATGATGACGTCGGTCATGCGTTCACCCGTGTCGGGGTCGATGGCGTCCGGGCGCGGCTCGCGAAACAGCAGGAACGTCTTTCCCCGCACCTTGTATGCCGGCCGGTCGCCCCACGCGGTGCCGGCTTCGACCTCCGGCAGCCCGAGCGCGATCTCGTCGAGGTCCGACAGCCTCGCCTTGCGTGCAGCCATGCCGCCGACGTTACGCCGACTGACCGCCCCTGCGTCAGCCTCGGAGACCAGGGCCTGGATCGACGGCAGCAGGGCGAGACCGTTTACCACGACGGAGAACGCCAGGAACGCCACCGCCCAGCCGTGGTGCCCCGCAGCCCACAGCCCCGCGCCGGCAAGGCCGAACACCAGCACCTTGGTCACCGGTCGCACGACCGGACCGCCACGCGGTGCCTTCGGCGAGGCGAAGGTCCACCAGACCACGATCACGAGCAGCGCCATGCCGATCGCCAGCAGCACCCCGCCCGCGGAGTTTCCCCACACGGCGGCCGCCGCCGCCAGCGAGCAGCTCGTCGACGAAGACCAGTGCCAGCACCGCCCAGCCCAGCGCTTTCACGTCCCCTCCGATCGGTGTGCCCGTGGGGGCGTTGAAGAGTGCCGCGTGGTCACCACTCGGCATACGAGTCAGTCGAGGCCGTCGCTCTCCAGGAACGCGACCAGCTCGGGGGCCGCGCCGATGTAGGTCTGCGGCGTCAGCTCGGACAACCGCTTGGCGACGTCGTCGGGCAGGCCCAGCCCGGCGACGAACTCGCGCAGGTCGTCGCCGGTGATCCGGCGACCGCGGGTGAGCTCCTTGAGTCGCTCGTAGGGGTTCTCCATGCCGGCGACGCCCTGGGCGCCGAGGGCGCGCATCGCGGACTGGACGGGCTCGCCGAGGACCTCCCAGTTGGCGTCGAGGTCGGCGGCCATCGCGGCAGGCACGGCGTCGAGTCCGGCCAGCCCGCGGGCGGCGTTGTCGATGGCGAGCAGCGAGTGGCCGAACGCGACGCCGATGTTGCGCTGCATGGAGGAGTCGGTGAGGTCGCGCTGCAGCCGGGACTGCACCAGGGTCGAGGACAGCACGTCGAACAGCGCGTTGCTGACCTCGAGGTTGGCCTCGGCGTTCTCGAACCGGATCGGGTTGACCTTGTGGGGCATGGTGCTGCGACCCCACGGTTCCCTGACCGCGGACCTGCGCGAAGTAGCCGAGCGAGATGTAGGTCCAGACGTCCGTGCAGAGGTTGTGCAGGATCCGGTTGAACCGGGCGAGGTCGGCGTAGAGCTCGGCCTGCCAGTCGTGCGACTCGATCTGGGTGGTGAGCGGGTTCCACTGCAGCCCAAGGGATTCGACGAACTCGCGGCTGAGCGCCGGCCAGTCGGCGTCGGGCACGGCGGCGAGGTGTGCGCCGTAGGTGCCGGTGGCGCCGTTGAGCTTGCCGAGGAACTCGGCCGCCCCGATCCGGCGCAGCTGGCGACCGAGCCGGTGCGCCAGGACGGCGAGCTCCTTGCCCATCGTCGTGGGCGTCGCGGGCTGGCCGTGGGTGTGGGCGAGCAGCGGCACGTCGCGCAGGTCGGACGCCATCGTGGCGACCGACTCCACGAGCGCGGTGGCGCGGGGCAGCCAGACGTCGTGGACGGCGCCCTTGACCATGAGCGCGTAGGACAGGTTGTTGATGTCCTCGCTGGTGCAGCAGAAGTGGATCAGCTCGGCGAGCCCGCGGTCCTCGTCGCCGGGCGCGATCGCGGTGAGGCGCCGCTTGAGGAAGTACTCGACCGCCTTCACGTCGTGCTGCGTCTCGCGCTCGATCGTCGCGAGCTCCTCGATCTCGGCGGCCCCGAAGTCGTCGACGACCTGGCGCAGCTGCCGCTGCTCGTCGTCGGTGAGCGCACGCACGCCCGGCACCACCTGGTGCGTGGTGAGGAAGATCAGCCACTCGACCTCGACCCGCACCCGCTCCCGGTTGAGCGCCGGCTCGGAGAGGTGGTCGACGAGGGGGGCGACCGCACCGCGGTAGCGACCGTCGAGGGCGCCCAGCGCAATGGGAGGGGTCGCGTCAGCAAGCGAAGCCATGACCCACAGTCTCCCAGAGTGCGCGGCCACCTCCGGACACCGGTATGCCGGGTGCCCGCCAGTCCGACGTGCGGCGCCGCCGCCGCTGCCCGGCGGTCCTGACGCGCCCGCGCCGCCCGGCAGCGGCATACGGTGGGAACATGCGATACACCACGCTCGGCTCCAGTGGCACCGTCGTCTCCACCCAGTGCCTCGGCACGATGACGTTCGGCGCGGAGGCGGACGAGGCGACGTCCGGCGCCATCCTCGAGGCGTTCGTCGAGGCCGGTGGCACGTTCCTCGACACCGCCGACGTCTACTCCGAGGGTGTCTCGGAGGAGATCATCGGCCGCTGGCTGAGGTCCCACCCGGACGACGCGAAGGGCCTGGTGGTCGCCACCAAGGGCCGCTTCGCGATGGGTGACGGCCGCAACGACCTCGGGCTCTCGCGACGCCACCTGCGCCGCGCCCTCGACGACTCGTTGCGCCGCCTCGACGTCGAGCACATCGACCTCTACCAGATGCACGCGTGGGACGCCGTGACGCCGCTGGAGGAGACGCTGCGCTTCCTCGACGACGCGGTCAGCGCCGGGAAGATCTCCTACTACGGCTTCTCCAACTACCTCGGCTGGCAGGTCACCAAGGCGGTCCACACCGCCCGCGAGCACGGCTGGACCCCGCCGGTGACCCTGCAGCCGCAGTACAACCTGCTGGTCCGCGACATCGAGCACGAGGTCGTCCCGGCCTGCCTCGACGGCGGTCTCGGGCTGCTGCCGTGGTCGCCGCTGGCCGGCGGCTGGCTCACCGGCAAGTACCAGCGGGACACCACCCCGACCGGTCAGTCCCGCCTCGGGGAGGACCCGGAGCGCGGCATGGAGGCGTGGGGGCCGCGCAACCAGCAGGAGCGCACCTGGGCGGTCATCGACGCCGTCGGCGAGGTCGCCGCCGAGGCGGGGGTGACCTCGGCGCAGGTCGCGCTCGCCTGGGTCGGTGCGCAGCCCGCCGTCACGTCGGTGATCCTCGGTGCCCGCAACGTCGAGCAGCTCACCGACAACCTCGCGGCAGCCGACCTCGAGCTCTCCGCCGAGCAGCTCGACCGACTCACGCGAGGTGAGCGCACCGCGGGCCGACGACTACCCCTACGGCGCCGCCGGCGTCGACCAGCGGCATCGCGAGGTCTAGCCGGGCGGGGTGAACTGGCTGACCGTGAACTGTGCCCCGAGCGGGTCGGCGACGACGGCCTCCCGGGTCCAGTCGGAGGTCGAGCTGCGCACGACGGTGCCGCCCAGGCGCTCGGCGGCGGCGGCGGACTCGTCGCGGTCGGCCACCGTGAACGTGACGTGCCAGTGCGGCTTCTCGCCGTCAGTGACGGGACCCACCCAGCCGATCGCGTCGGCGAACCCGGGGGGACCATCGGGCCGGACTGGCGCTCGCGGATGCCGGGGTCGACCGTGGACTCGAGGTGGTCGCCGTAGCCGGGCCGCCGGATCATCCGGGCGAAGCCGAGGTCTGAGACCTCCCAGCCGAAGACCGAGCGGTAGAACCGCAGGGCACCCTCGGGGTCCGCGGAGTGCAGGTCGCTGAAGTTCCAGGCACCGGGCTGGTTGCTGACCTGCGCGCCGAGCCGCCGCTTCGCCTGGAAGAGCCCGAACCTCAGGCCCTCGGGGTCGGCGCACAGGGCGGACCGGCCGCCCTCGCCCGCGTCGGCCGGTGGCAGCAGCACGCGTCCGCCGGAGCGCTCGACCAGCGAAGCCACCGTCGTCGGCGTCGTCGACCGCGACATAGGTCGTCCACTCGGGCCCACCAGGTCGCTCCGGCGAAGCCGGGCCGCCCAGCCCTGCGGCGTCCTGCCCGTCGAGCTGGGCGATCAGGTAGCGGAATGGCACCCCGTCGGGGGTGGCCTGGGCGAAGGTCCAGCCGAACAGGCCGCCGTAGAAACGGGTGGCGAGGTCCAGGGCCTCGAGGTCTGCCACTTCGAGGTCGACCCAGGAGGTGACGCCGCTGGGATAGGTGCGGGGATGGTCATCGAGTCCCCTTTCGGTTTCCCGACCACGCTAGGGCGGCTCACCGACAGCCGCCCGCCGTGGGCTCAGCCCTGTGCCGTCGTGAGGAGTGCCTCCACGCGGTCGAACGGCTCCTGCACGCCATGACGGGCCCGGCCGGCCCGGCAGTGCTCCAGGGCAGTGGTCCCGTCGGCGTCCCGGGCGGAGGGATCGGCACCGAGCCCGAGCAGGTGGGCGACCGACCGGTCGCGTCCGCCTGCGGCGGCGAGGCGCAGCGGGTGTCGCCCCCAGACCTCGTCGGTCTCGTCGAACGGTGTGCCTGCCGCGACGAGGGTGTCGATGACCTCCAGGCGCTGGTGGTCCGCGGCCATCACGAGGGCGCGGATGCGAGCCTGGGGGTCGGAGCCGTCGAGGAACCCGGTGACGTCACCCAGGGCTGCGGCCTCCTCGATCGACTCGGGCGCCGCCCCAGCCGCAGCCAGCACGTCGACGACGGAGGTCATTCCGAAGACGGCGGCATGCAGCAGGGCCGTGCCGCCAGGGACGCCGCCCGAGTCGTCGGCGGAGCGGGCGTCGACCGTGGCGCCGGCCGCGATGAGCTCCGTCGCCACCGCGGCATCTCCGTAGCTGGCGGCCGTGATGAGTGGCGTCTCCCGCTCGGCGGCCTCGCCGTCGACGGGAGCGCCGGCCCCGAGCAGCGCCCGAGCGAGCTCACCGGTGCCGGGGACGTCCCTCCACACGCCGGTGCCTGTGTCGCACCGGAGCATCGCGACGTAGCCCAGTGGCGAGGCGCCGCGTCGATGGCCGGCGAACGGCCGGATCCACGTCGCAGCGCGTCCGGGTTCGGCGGCCAGCAGCCCTCGCAGCTCCTCGACGTCGCCGGACCGGAGCGCGGCGATCAACCGCTCGTCCGACCGTGCCTCCGAGCTGGCCACGCGCGGACCGTAGCACCGCCGCGCTGCCCGGACCAGAGCGGAGACTACTGGAAGCCGTGGCGGTCGAGGGCCGCGACGAGCTCGTCCTCCTCGAACGAGAGGTGGTCGAGCAGGGTCTGCGACAGGCGGTCGACCACGCGCTGCAGCTCGGCCGTCCCGGATGCCCCGGACACCAGCCCCACCAGGGCCTCGTCGAGCTGCTCGAGGACGTCGTGGATGACGACGTGCTCCTGCTCCAGCCGGTCCAGGACCGGCGTGAGGGCCGGGTCGCTGCGGCGCAGGTGCGGGAACACCGACCGGTCCTCGAGCGAGTGGTGGCCGGTGACGAACCGGCAGTACTGCGCGCAGTAGGCGCCCAGCGTCCAGTTGTTCTGGCGCATGGTCAGCTCGTTGATGGCGTTGCGTGCGCGGTGCGCCTGCTGCTCGCCGGCCACGACCTGCTCGACGATGTCGCGCAGCCGGGTGAGCTCGGCCCGCAGTCCGTCGTGCACCTCGACGAGGTGGGCGCCGGCCCCCGTGTGCGGTGCGGCAGTCGAGGCGTCGTCGGTATGCCGCGGAGCCGCCTCGTCGGCGCCCCCAGCCGTCTTCTCAGATTGGGTAGTTCTACGGCCAGGCGGGTCATCTTCGGCAGCGGCGCGGAGATTTGCCCAATCTGGCGTCTCCGCGGGTGCCGCGGCACGGCGGTCCCGCTCGGCCTCGACCAGCTCACGGGTGCGGGGAGCCACCTCTGCGGCGAAGCGCTCGACGTCACGGATCGAGGACACACGGGAGGATGAAGGCCGACATCCCGTGCTCGAGCGCGAGCTCTGCGAGCAGGTCGGCGTCCACGCCGGGACTGACGTTGTAGAGCCGGCGGATCGCAGCCGGGTCGCGTCCCGCCTTGCCGGCCGCTTCGTCGATGGTCGCGTTCATGGCACCGCAGCTGGGCCGGCGCGGCATACCCCATGCTCGGGAGCCAGCCGTCGGCCAACCTGCCGGTGACGCGCAGCATGCGTGGCTTGTAGGCGCCGAGCCAGATCTCCACAGGGTGGGCCGGCGCGGGGCCGGGGTGCAGGCCGACCACGCGGTGGTGCTCGCCCTCGACCCGCACCGACGGTCCGCCCGCGCCGGCCCAGACGCCGCGGATGACGGCGATGGCCTCGGTGAGCGCCTCGACCGACTGACCGGGGGACAGCCGCGTGCCACCCGCCGCGACGATGGCGTCCCAGAAGGCGCCCGTGCCGAGACCGAGCTCGACCCGTCCGCCGGTGAGCCGGTCGAGGGTGGCGACGCTGCGCGCCAGGACGACCGGCGGTCGCAGCGGCAGGTTGGCGACGTTCGGCGCGACCCGGATCGAGGTGGTGCGCGCGGCGATGACCGACAACAGCGTCCAGGCGTCGAGGTGCCTGGCCTGGTAGGGGTGGTCCTGGATCGTCACCAGGTCGAGCCCGGCGACGTCGGCGGCCTCGCTCAGCTCGAGGACCAGGTCGGCTGCGGACGCGTCCGGGGTGGGGAAGATGCCGAACTGCAGGTCCTGTCCGTAGTCCGTCATGGCTGTCCCTCAGCTGCTCCGCGCGGCCGTCTGGTCGGAAGTCGTGGGTTCACCGTAGGCGACCGGCCTCGGGTGGTCGCCCAGGACCTCGGCGAGGGCGAGGTGGCCCCGCGCGTCGTCGTGCCGACCCTGCCGCTGGAGGGTGCGGCCGAGCAGCAGGTGGAGGTACGCCGTCGTCAGGAGCGTCGTCGACCAGGGCACGCAGGACCGTCTCGGCCCGTCCGAGCTGGGCCGAGCCGAAGTACGCGCGGGCCAGGAGCAGTCGGAGCTCGGTGGTCCCGTGCAGGGTCTGGTCGCTGCCAGCCTCGTCGACCAGCTCTGCCAACGCCGTGGCAGCGGCGGTGAAGTCGCCGTGGTCGAACAGGCTGCGCGCCCACTCGAGCCGCAGGGTGATGGGGGTGCTGGAGGTGCTGGTCGTCATGCCCGCACAACAATAGTTCGATATTCAACTATTCCGGCGCGCTGCGAACCGCCAGCTCGCGGCGGACGTGGTCGACGACGCCGTCGGCGGCGGCGACCACCTCGGCGTAGGTCTGGTCGAACGAGGAGTCGTCGCCGTACCAGGGGTCGTCCATGTCGAGGTCGCCGGCGCGGTCGGCGTCGGGGTCGAAGGAGCGGAACAACCGGATCTTGGCGCGCTGCTCGTCGGTGCGGGCCAGCCGGGTCAGCTCGCCCAGGTGGCCGGCGTCGGCCGCCAGCACCAGGTCGACGTCGGACAGCCAGGACGCCTCGAACTTGCGCGCCACGTGGTCACCGCCCCCGAAGTCCGCGTGGCCGTTGCGGGTGAGCACCGCGAGCGTGCGCGGATCCGCCGGGTTGCCGACCTCCCACGAGTGCGTGCCGGCGGAGTCGACCACGACCTGGTCGCCCAGCCCGGCCGCCTCGAAGCGCTCACGGAGGATGAACTCGCCCATCGGCGAACGGCAGATGTTGCCGGTGCAGACGACGGTGACCCGGTAGGGGCGCGGTGCGGACATGGGTCCATTCAACCCACGGCGACGGCGAGCTGGACCACCGGGCCCACCAGGCTGCCTGGTCGGCTGGTTAGGGTGTTTGGTATGCCGCGTCCGCTCGTCCTCGTGTCCGCGCGCTGGGCCGACACGATCGGGAGCCCGAACCGACCCGGCGTCTACGCCACCCGCACCGTCGTCGACGCGGTCGTCCGCGCAGGCGGCGAGCCGGTGCTCGCCTGGCCGGACTCGCAGGAGCGGGCCGAGGCCCTGGTGGCGGTCGCGGATGCCGTGCTCCTGCAGGGCGGCAACGACCTCGACCTGCGGCCGTTCGGCGTCCCCGACGTCCACCCGCGCGAGACCCACTCACCCCCGGAGCAGGACGCCGCCGACGTGTCGATCGCCCGGGCCGCCGCTGCGGCCGGCCTGCCGATCCTCGGCGATCTGTCGCGGCATGCAGGTGCTCAGCGTCGTGCTCGGCGGGACGATCCACCAGCACTACGAGGAGACGACGGTCCCGCACGGCAACAACCCGCACGAGGTCGACATCGTGCCCGGCACGCTGGTGGAGCAGGTGATGGGTGCGCGGCGCCCTGGCTCGGCTGGTCGAACCACCACCAGGCCTGTGACCGCATCCCCGAGGGGATGGTGCTCAGCGCGACCACGCCCGACGGGTGCGTAGAGGCCTTCGAGTCCGCTGAGGCGAACATCATTGCGGTGCAATGGCATCCGGAGGTCGACGCGGCGACGGTGCCGCACCAGCAGGCACTGTTCGACTGGCTGGTGAAGGCCGCCGGCTAGCCGTTCAGTCCGGGTAGCCCAAGGGGTTGCCGCGCTGCCAGCGCCACTGGTCGGCGCACATGTCCTCGATCGTGCGGGTCGCCTTCCAGCCCAGCTCGCCTCGGCACGGCTCGGGTCGGCGTAGGACGCGGCGATGTCACCGGCGCGTCGTCCCACGACCTCGTGCGGCAGCTCGTGGCCGCAGGCCTTCTCGAAGGCGTGCAGCACCTCGAGGACGCTGGTCCCGTGCCCCGTGCCGAGGTTCCAGGTCGACACCCGCTCGTCGGTCGAGCCCAGCTTGACCAGGGCGGCGAGGTGGCCGGCCGCGAGGTCCTCGACGTGGATGTAGTCGCGCAGGCACGTGCCGTCGGGGGTGTCGTAGTCGTCGCCGAAGACGAGCAGCTTCTCGAGCTTGCCCACCGCGACCTGCGCGATGAACGGCATCAGGTTGTTGGGGATCCCCTGCGGGTCCTCGCCGATGGTGCCCGAGGCGTGCGCGCCGACCGGGTTGAAGTAGCGCAGCAGCGCGATCCGCCAGCGCTCGTCGGTGCGGGCGACGTCGCGCAGCACCTGTTCGATCATCACCTTGGTCCAGCCGTACGGGTTGGTCGCCGAGGTGGGGTACTCCTCCTTCATCGGCACCGGGGCGTTGTCGCCGTAGACGGTGGCGGAGGAGGAGAAGACCAGCCGGAAGCACCCGTGCCGTTGCATCGCGCGCACCAGCGCGAAGGTCGAGTCGAGGTTGTTCTGGTAGTACTCCAGCGGCACGTCGACACTCTCGCCGACGGCCTTGAGACCCGGCGAAGTGGACGACCGCGTCGAACTGCCGCTCGGCGAACAGCGAGTCGACCTTGTCGCGGTCGGTCAGGTCGAACGCGTGGACCTCGAGGTGCGTCCCGGTGAGCGACTCGAGCCGTGGCACCACCGTGGGCTTGGCGTTGGAGAAGTTGTCGACGACGACGACCTCGTGACCGGCCGCCACGAGCTGGACGACGGTGTGGGACCCGATGTAGCCGGCACCGCCGGTGACGAGGACGCGCATGCGCCTACCGTATGCCGCGCGGCCGGCTCCCAGCCAAACGCCACCACGCGTCGAGCGGGTGGGCGCGCCGGAGCCGGGCCGGCGGCATACCGAAGGGTCGGTCAGCGGCCGCTCTTGGCGCGCTCGATGTGGACGGGTGAGGCCGGCATGCCGTCCTCGGGCGTGCCCTCGGTGCCGGGGTCGATGCCGGCCGCGGCGATCTCGTCGAGCACCCGCATGCCGGCCTCGGTCACGTGGCCGAAGACGGTGTAGTCGGGGCGCAGCCGCGAGTCGCTGGTAGACGAGGAAGAACTGGCTGCCGTTGGTGTCGGGTCCGGCGTTGGCCATGGCGAGGGTGCCACGCGGGTAGACCTTGCGGCTGCCGTCGGGGAAGCCGGGCCAGTTCTCGAGGGCCTTGGCCGAGTCGAGCTCGTCCTTGAACGAGTAGCCCGGGTCGCCCCAGCCGGTGCCGAGCGGGTCGCCGCACTGCAGGACGGACAGGGCCGCCGGCGGTGTCGTGTAGGAAGTGAGCCGGTGGCAGATGGTGTCGTCGAAGTACTTGCGCTTGGTCAGGAAGGTGAAGCTCTGGACGGTGCACGGAGCGGCAGCCTTGTCGAGGACGAGCGGGATGGCGCCGTGGTTGGTGCGCAGCGTGATGCTGGTCGTGCCCCGGTCCGGGGTGTGCCGCGGGTCCTTCGGCAGGCCGACCCACGTCGAGTAGGTCTGGTCCTCCAGTGGCGTGTAGGCACACGGGCCCGCGGTCGGATGGCTCGGGGTCGGCGGGTCGTGCGGCTTGGCGCTGGCGGCCGTGGGGGCCAGGACGGTCAGCGCCGCGACGGCAGCGACCGCGATCAGGGTCCGAGGGGTTCGCATGGTTCCTCCAAGGGGTTGGTGGCCGGGTCTCGGCCATCTCGGACCTTAGGGACAAAGGCGGCAGTCCGCTCGTCGAGAGCTTCGAGCAGGGGCTCAGCGTGGGGGAAGGCTGCGTGACCGTCCGCGGAACTCCGCGACCAGCGCACCGTCCGACTCGCGGGTCACCGTCACGTCGGTGATGCCGCTGCGCCCGTATGCCGCGCGCACCCGTCCGTCCGCGACGAGGACGTCGCCGAGCCGGGCGGAGGTGACGAAGGTGATGTCAGCCCCGGCGGCGACCGTCAGGGTCCCACGGCTGTTGCAGGCCAGCGCGAACGTCGAGTCGGCCAGGGTGAAGATGAAGCCGCCGTGGACGATGTCGTGCCCGTTCACCATGGTCTCGGTGACGGTCATCCGCACGACCGCGTGGTCGACCTCGATGACCTGCGCCTCCATGCCGAGCCCGCGGGAGGCTTCGTCGTCGTCCCACATCCGCGAGACGTGCCCCAGGTCTGGGTCCGTCGCCTCGGCCAGCGGCGCTCCGTCCTCGTCCATGCCCGGAGTCTGTCAGAGGCGAGGCTCAGCTCGGGGTGCCGTCGAAGCGCACGTCCCAGGGCCGTACGGTCACCGTGAGCAGGCCACCCACGACCGACCGGTCGTCCGTGGTGGCCAGCGCCTGGATGTCGACGGCGACGTCGGTGGCGGCAGGCACACGGACCACGGCCATCCCGGTGCCGGCTGCCGCGTCCACCGGTCCGGCTGCGACGAGCCAGCCCCGTTCGGCCAGCCGGTCGAGGAAGGCGACGTGCTCGGTGAAGAGGGGGTGCGCGAAGACGGAACCGCCTCCGGCCAGCAGCGGACCCGGGCGGTGCTCGAGGGCGAACCAGCGGTCCGCGTCCGTGGTGCGCGCGGACCCCAGCCTTCGTTCGTAGCCGGAGAGCACCACGGGCCAGCCCTTCTCGTACTCGTCGCGGGCCCGGTCCGGCTCCGCGAGCCGCTCCCAGCCCGAGTGGATGAGGGTGACCAGCGTGCCGTCGCCGTCGGGCGTGAAGTCGACGGCGACCTCCGTGGCGCGTTCGGGGCCCTGCCCGGGGTGCCAGGTCATCGCGAACCCGGTCGGCCGCTCCCAGCGCAGCACCGTGCCCCAGACCGCCGTGTCCGCCCCGCGTCGCTCGACGACGATGCCGTCCTCGAACGCGACACTGCCCTGGGCGCCGAAGACGCTGTGGCTGCCGAGCGGCCACCACGCCCCGAGGTGCGCGGTGAACAGCTCGAAGGCCGTGTCGGCGTCGCACTGCACCCGGACCTCCCGCCGGAGCGGCGCGACCGGGTGGGACGTGCTGGGAGCGGTCTCGGCAGTCATCGACGAGGTCCTTCCTGCTGGTGCTGGTCGACCTGGTGCTGGTCCACGCTGTGCTTGTCCACGCTGTGCTTGTCCACATACCTGGCGAACGACGCGAGCGCGGTGTCCCAGGTCGTCACCAACCACTGCTGGAGGTCGACCAGCCCGTCCGGCGCGAGCGCGTAGAGGTTGCGCGTGCCCCTGCTCTCGTGGTCCACCAGGCCGGCGCCCTCGAGCACCTTGAGGTGCTTGCTCACGGCGGGCCGGCCGATCGGCATGGCCGCGGCGATCTCCCCGACCGCGCGGGGACGCTCGGCGAGGAGCTCGAGGATCTGCCGTCGGCTGGGGTCACCGAGGGCGTCGAGGACGAGGGCTGATTGGTTACTCATGGGCAACGGTTACTCTAGAGCGACGGTTAGATCGGTGTCCAGCCCCCTTTACGATGGCTGCATGACCACGGCAACGGAGCCCACCACCCACCCGCTCGTCGACAAGCACGCCGAGCTGCTCGCGCAGGCGTCCACGGCCCTCGCGGAGCGCTCCTACTTCAGCCGCTTCCCCGAGTCGCCGTCGCCCCGCGTCTACGGCGAGGGTTCTGCCGAAGCCGGCCAGGCGGCATACGAGGGATTGCGGGACAACGCTTTCGGCGGTCTCGGTGAGGTGCGCACCGACGGGAACTGGGTCGGCGAGGAGGTCTCGCCCTACGGCCCGGCGCTCGGCATCACCTACCCCCATCTCGACCTCGACGCCGCCTTCGCCGCGGCGGCTGACGCGACCCCCGCGTGGCGCGACGCCGGCGCCCGCACCCGGGCAGCGGTCTGCGTGGAGATCGTCGAGCAGATCAACGCGCGCTCGTTCGAGATCGCCCACGCGGTGATGCACACGACCGGCCAGCCGTTCGTCATGGCGTTCCAGGCTGCCGGCCCGCACGCCCAGGACCGCGCGCTCGAGTCGATCGTCGCGGGCCTCGTGGAGCAGGAGCGGGTGCCGGCCTCCGTGGTCTGGGAGAAGCCCGGCCGCGACAAGGAAGGCAACCCCGCGCCGCTGCGGATGCAGAAGGACTACCGCGTCGTGCCGCGCGGCGTCGCCCTCGTCATCGGCTGCAACACCTTCCCGACCTGGAACGGCTACCCCGGGCTGTTCGCCTCGCTGGTGACCGGCAACCCGGTCATCGTGAAGCCGCACCCGCGGGCCGTGCTCCCCCTCGCCATCTCCGTCGCCGTATGCCGCGACGTGCTGTCCGCAGCGGGCTTCAGCCCCGACCTGGTCCAGCTCGCGCCAGAGGCCGAGGGCGAGGGCCTGGCCAAGGTGCTCGCCGAGCGCGACGAGGTCAAGATCATCGACTACACCGGCGGCCCGACCTTCGGCGGCTGGCTCGAGGAGCACGGTGCCACGAGTGGCCAGCTGGTCTACACGGAGAAGGCCGGCGTCAACACCATCGTCGTCGACTCCACCGACAACCTGCGGGGCGTGCTGGGCAACCTGGCGTTCTCGCTGACGCTCTACTCCGGACAGATGTGCACGACCCCTCAGAACATCTACGTCCCTCGCGAAGGGATCACGACCGAGGAGGGCCAGGTCTCCTTCGAGGACTTCGGCACGAAGCTCGCCGCGGCAGTGGGCAAGCTGACCGGTGACGACGCCCGAGCCGTCGAGCTGCTCGGTGCCACCGTCAACGACGGCGTCCGCGCCAACGCGGCAGGCCTCGCCGCTCTCGCCGAGGAGGCGGGTGGCACGGTGGTGCTGGACTCGCGCGAGGTGACCCACCCGGCATACCCCGACGCGGTGGTCCGGGCCCCGGGCCTGGTGAGCATGGACGCCAGTCGCGAGGACGTCTACACCCAGGAGTGTTTCGGGCCGGTGACCTTCCTCATCGGCACGTCCGGGACCGACCAGTCACTGGCACAGTTCCGCGACACGGTGCGCGAGCACGGTGCGATGACGGCGGCGGTCTACTCGACGTCCGAGGACGTGCTCGACGCCGCGCGGGACGCTGCAGCCGACGCCGGCGTCGCCCTGTCGGAGAACCTCACCGGGCCCGTGTTCGTCAACCAGACGGCCGCGTTCTCCGACTACCACGGCACGGGTGGCAACCCGGCTGCGAACTCGGCCTACGTCGACGCGGCGTTCGTGGCCAACCGGTTCCGGGTCGTCACCTCCCGCAGGCACGTCTAGTTCTTCGAGGCAGCTCTCATCTGGCACGATCGGGACCATGAACTTCGTCATCAAGGTCGCGGTCAACGCGGTGGCACTGTGGGTGGCAGCCTGGTTGCTGCCCGGGATCAGCTTCGGGGACGGCAAGTTCGGCTCCAAGTTCGCGACCGTGCTGCTGGTGGCGCTGGTCTTCGGGCTGGTCAACGCGGTCGTCAAGCCGATCGCGAAGTTCCTCAGCTTCCCGGTCATCATCCTCACGCTGGGGCTGTTCACCTTCATCGTCAACGCGTTCATGCTCCAGCTGACCGAGTGGATCGCCGACCCGCTGGGGCTGAGCTTCACCATCGACGAGTTCTTCTGGGACGCCGTGCTCGGCGCCATCATCATCACGATCGTCTCGATGGTCCTCGGCTGGGTCATCCCCGACGGCGACGACGACTGACGGGGCACGGATCAGCGGACTGACGTCCGGGCTGAGGTCCGGACCAAAGGCGTCTCGGTCACTTCAGCCGGGTACTGGGCCACTGATGCCGCCCTGGCATCACTGACCCGAGACTCGGAATCGCGGCCCTGCCCCTCCCAAGAGCGACACCTCCCCGACCGCCCGGAGACCTCCCAATCCGCGGGCACCTGTGGACAACGCCCGGGGTCGGCAGGACGAGTGCGTCACCATCAATCGATGACCAGGCTTGACGTCGACAGTGCCGGTGGCCCCGGTCGGGCCGATGCCCCTGCGCTGGACACGCCTGCATTCGACGCTGCTGGTTACCTCCCGAGGGTGCGGCGCCTGGCCGACCTCAGCCAGCGCGAGCTAGCCCGCTACCTCGGGGTCCAACAGCCCAGGCTCGCGCGCTGGGAGTCCGGAGAACGACAGATCCCCCTGGGGGCCCTGACGGAGGTCCTGGCCGTCGCCGGGCTACGTCTCGTCGTCGTCGACGCAGGGGGAGCAGAAGTGCTCCCGTTCGCGCCGGACACCGTGCGGGACAACCAGGGACGTCGGTTCCCCGCCCACCTCGACGTGCTCCCACCGGACCTGCGCCCGGAAAACCGCGGAGCCGGTCTGCGCTACGACCGGGGAGATGCACGCGGGTGGTACGCCCTTCGACCCACCCGAGACTCGGTTACCCCGGCGGCGGGCGCGAGGGTGACCCCGAGACCTGCTGACCACCCCACGACCGGGGAGCTCGCGAGTCGGGCCAGGGCACGACCGAGACGTCCGGAGCTGGGCGCGCTGGTCGTGTGCACCTGTCCGATCGAATGCGAGGGCGAACGGCGTTGTCTCGACGACTGCCCCTGTCAGTGCGAGTCTGGTCAGGGCTAGCCTGCGAGCAGGTGCGTACGGCGGACCACCTTCCTTCCTCGCCCTTAGAGTGAGCCCATGAGCGACAGCACCTCCGCCAACGACACCGGTGTGCGTCTGCGCGCGGCCCTCGACCAGGTGCCGGCCTACGTCCCCGGCAAGTCCGCAGCCGCACCCGAGGGCGTCACGGCATACAAGATCTCCTCGAACGAGAACCCGTACTCGCCGCTGCCGTCGGTCCTCGAGGTCGTCCGCGAGGCAGCCGGCGCGATCAACCGCTACCCCGACATGGCGGTCACCGAGCTCACCCAGGCGCTCGCGGACACCCTCGGCGTCCCTGCCGAGCACATCGCCACCGGCACCGGTTCGGTCGGCGTCCTCGGCCAGGTCATCGCCGCGACCTGCGACCCCGGCGACGAGGTCGTCTATGCGTGGCGCTCCTTCGAGGCCTACCCGATCGTCACCGCCCTCGCAGGAGCCAGCTCGGTCCAGGTCGGGCTCGACGACCACGCCCGCCACCGGCTCGACGCCATGCGTGCGGCCATCACCGACCGCACGAAGGTCGTCATCGTCTGCACCCCCAACAACCCCACCGGCCCGATGGTCACGCACGCCGAGCTGGAGCGGTTCCTCGAGGACGTGCCCACCCGCGTGCTCGTGGTCATCGACGAGGCCTACGTCGAGTTCGTCACCGACGAGGAGGCGCCGCGCAGCCTCGAGCTCTACCGCGACCGCCCCAACGTCATGGTGCTGCGCACCTTCTCGAAGGCGTACGGCCTGGCGGGTCTTCGCATCGGGTATGCCGTGGCGCACCCTCCGGTCGCGTCGGCCCTGCGCAAGACGGCGACGCCGTTCGGCGTGAACTCGATCGCGCAGGCTGCGGCCGTGGCGTCGCTCAAGGCGTTCGACGAGCTGAAGGAACGAGTGGACTCCCTTGTCGCGGAACGCACCCGGGTGGTCGAGCTGCTGCGCGGCCAGGGCTGGTTCATCCCCGAGACGCAGGCCAACTTCGTCTGGTTCGGGCTGGGCGAGCGGTCCGGCGACTTCGCGGCGGCCGCCCAGGAGGCCGGGCTCACCCTCCGGCAGTACGGCACCGACGGCGTCCGCGCCACCATCGGCGAGACCGAGGCCAACGACGTGCTGATCCGGGTGGCCGGCGAGTTCATCGCGGCCAACCCGGCCGAGCCGCCCGACCCCAGGTAGTCGAGCCGCCCGACCCCAGGTAGTCGAGCCGCCCTCCCCGCGACAGACTGGGGTCCATGGTCGACACCTGGCTCCCCCCGTACCTCGCCCGCCCCGACCGCTACGGCCCGATGCCCTATCGGCAGGTGGGGCACAGCGGACTGCGCCTGCCCGCCGTCAGCCTCGGCATGTGGCACAACTTCGGTGACGACAAGCCGTTCGACGTGCAGCGGGCGATCCTGCGGCGCGCGTTCGACATCGGGATCACGCACTTCGACCTCGCCAACAACTACGGGCCGCCCTACGGCAGCGCCGAGAAGAACTTCGGACGCCACTTCGCCGCCGACTTCAAGCCCTACCGCGACGAGCTCGTGATCAGCTCCAAGGCCGGCTGGGACATGTGGCCCGGCCCCTACGGCGACGGCGGCTCGCGCAAGTACCTCGTCGCCTCGCTCGACCAGACCCTCCGGCGCACCGGCCTGGACTACGTCGACATCTTCTACAGCCACCGCCCCGACCCGGACACCCCGCTCGAGGAGACGATGGGTGCCCTCGCGAGCATCGTCAAGCAGGGCAAGGCGCTGTATGCCGGCATCTCCAGCTACGGCCCGGAGCTCACCGAGCGCGCGGCGGAGCTGCTCGAGCAGATGGGTGTCCCGCTGCTCATCCACCAGCCGTCCTACTCGATGGTGAACAGGTGGATCGAGGGCGGTCTGCTCGACACCCTCGGCGAGCGGGGCATCGGCTGCATCGCGTTCAGCCCGCTGGCGCAGGGGATGCTCACGGACAAGTACCTCGGCGGCATACCGGAGGGGTCGCGGGCCAGCCAGGGCAAGTCGCTGTCACCCGATCTGCTCACCGACGAGTCGCTCGCCCACGTCCGCAAGCTCAACGACCTCGCCTCCGAGCGTGGGCAGTCCCTCGCGCAGTTGGCCCTGGCCTGGGCGCTTCGCGACGAGCGGGTCACCTCCGTGCTGATCGGGGCGTCCTCGGTCGGCCAGCTCGAGGACTCGGCCGCCGCCGTCGGCAACCTGCGGTTCAGCGACGCCGAGCTCGAGGAGATCGACCGCGACGCGGTGGAGGCCGGGATCGACCTCTGGCGCACGCAGTCCCGCCTCACCTGAGCCACCCGCCCCGAAGATTGGGCAGTTCTTCGCTGTGCCCGGGAAGATCTCAGGTCTGAGCGAAGAACTGCCCAATCTTCCCGGGGCGCTGCAGGCAAACAATGCTGGTGATGAGCGCGCAGGAGTCCGGATTCTGAGATTTTCCGTCGTCCCGTTATCTTGGGCCGTGTAAGGCCCACCTGTGAGCGCCGCCACAAGCGCGCCCCACACCAGCCGCCCCACGCCGGCGGAGACCCCGCCCGGGTGAAGAAGGAGTGCCAGTGAGCGACAACGCAGTCGCCGACGCCTCGAGCGTCGACCATGAGGACGAGGTGATCGCCGAGCTGACCGCCCCGGTGCCGGAGGTCGGTGACGGTGGACCCGAGATGGTCCAGCTGCTCACCCCCGAGGGCCAGCGCGTGGAGAACGCCGAGTACGACGAGTACCTCAAGGACCTCACCGACGAGGACCTGCGCGGCTTCTACCGCGACCTCGTCCTGATCCGCCGCGTCGACGCCGAGGCCACCGCGCTGCAGCGCCAGGGCGAGCTCGGCATCTGGGCCAGCCTGCTCGGCCAGGAGGCCGCCCAGGTCGGCTCCGGTCGCGCGATGCGCCCGCAGGACTACGCCTTCCCGACCTACCGCGAGCACGGCGTCGCCTGGTGTCGCGGGGTCGACCCGCTCAACCTGCTCGGGCTGTTCCGTGGCGTCAACCACGGTGGCTGGGACCCCAACGAGAAGAACTTCCACCTCTACACGATCGTCATCGGCGCCCAGACGCTCCATGCGACGGGCTACGCCATGGGCATCCAGCGCGACGGCGACGTCGGCACCGGTGACGCCGACCGCGACGCCGCCGTGATCGCCTACTTCGGCGACGGTGCCAGCGCGCAGGGCGACGTCAACGAGGCCTTCGTCTACGCCGCCGTCAACAACGCCCCGGTCGTCTTCTTCTGCCAGAACAACCAGTGGGCCATCTCCGAGCCCAACGAGCGCCAGACCCGGATCCCGCTCTACCAGCGCGCCCGTGGCTTCGGCTTCCCCGGGGTCCGGGTCGACGGCAACGACGTGCTCGCGGTGTATGCCGTGGCCAAGCAGGCCCTCGACGCGGCCCGGTCCGGCCAGGGCCCGACCTTCGTCGAGGCCTACACCTACCGGATGGGCGCCCACACGACCTCGGACGACCCCACCAAGTACCGCGTCTCCGCCGAGGTCGAGGTGTGGAAGCACCGCGACCCGATCGAGCGGCTCAAGTCCTACCTCGTGCACACCGCCAAGGCCGACCAGGAGTTCTTCGACGCGCTCGAGAAGGAGGCCGACGAGCTGGCTGCGCACGTCCGGGAGGGCTGCCTGACCATGCCCGACCCGACGCCCGACTCGATGTTCGACCACATCTACGTCGAGGACCACCCCGTCGTCGAAGCCGAGCGCAAGGAGTTCGCCGCCTACCACGCCGGCTTCGAGGGTGAGGGGGGCCACTGATGGGCACCATGACCATCGCCAAGGGCGTCAACAACGGCCTGCGCGCCGCCATGGAGCGCGACCCCAAGGTCGTCCTCATGGGCGAGGACATCGGCAAGCTGGGCGGTGTCTTCCGTGTCACCGACGGCCTCCAGAAGGACTTCGGCGAGGACCGCGTCATCGACACCCCGCTCGCCGAGGCCGGCATCGTCGGCACCGCGATCGGCATGGCGCTGCGCGGCTACCGCCCGGTCGTCGAGATCCAGTTCGACGGGTTCATCTACCCGGCGTTCGACCACATCGTCAGCCAGGTCGCCAAGATGCGGGCCCGCTCGCTCGGCAAGATCAAGCTGCCGATGGTCATCCGGATCCCGGTCGGCGGCGGCATCGGCGCGGTCGAGCACCACTCCGAGTCCAACGAGGCCTACTTCGCCCACACCGCCGGGCTCAAGGTCGTCTGCTGCTCCAACGCCGAGGACGCCTACTGGATGATCCAGCAGGCCATCGAGTCCGACGACCCGGTGCTCTTCTACGAACCCAAGCGTCGCTACTGGGACAAGGGCGAGGTCGACGAGACCGCCGCTCCCCGCGAGCTGCTCAAGGCGCAGGTATGCCGCGAGGGCGCCGACGCGACGCTGGTCGCCTACGGCCCCATGGTCAAGACCTGCCTGCAGGCCGCGGAGGCCGCGGCAGCCGAGGGCAAGGACCTCGAGGTCATCGACCTGCGCTCGCTGTCGCCGCTGGACGTGCCCGCGCTCAGGGCATCGGTCGAGAAGACCGGGCGTGCGGTCGTCGTCCACGAGGCGTCGACGTTCCTCGGGCTGGGGTCGGAGATCGCCGCGACCCTCCAGCAGGAGTGCTTCTACCACCTCGAGGCCCCGGTGCTCCGGGTCGGCGGCTACAACCTGCCCTACCCGCCGAGCAAGCTCGAGGAGGAGTTCCTCCCCGACCTCGACAGGGTGCTCGACGCCGTCGACCGCTCGCTGGCCTTCTGAGTCAGAGCTTTCCAGGACCCAGAGCTTCAAGGACAAGGACGCGAAACCCATGTCAGTCAAAGAGTTCAAGCTCCCAGACCCCGGTGAGGGTCTGACCGAGGCCGAGATCGTCACCTGGAACGTCAAGGTCGGCGACACGGTCAAGGTCAACGACATCATCGTCGAGATCGAGACCGCGAAGTCGCTCGTCGAGCTGCCCGTGCCGTTCGCCGGCACCGTCACGTCGCTGCACGTGGCCGAGGGCGACACGGTCGAGGTCGGCACGCCGATCATCTCCGTCGACACCGCGGGTGGGCCGGCGCCGGTGCAGGACGCCCCGGCTGCCGGTGCTGTCGAGCCCGGTATCGAGGGCTCGCCCGCTCCCAAGATGGCGGCCGCCGCGGCTGCGGCCGCGTCCGATGAGGAGGAGATCGAGGAGGGCAAGATCGGCGGCACCACCTCGACCGGTCGCACTGCCGTCCTCGTCGGCTACGGCGTCAAGCAGACCGAGGCCAAGCGGCGCCCGCGCAAGCCCGGTTCCGCGCCCGCCGGGTCGCCGGCCGTCACGACCGCGGCGCCCGGCCTCGCCGCCCCCGCTCCCGTCGCGGCACCGGCGGTTCCCCCCGCTCCGGTTGCTCGCGAGGGCGGCGTCCGCGCGCTGGCCAAGCCGCCGGTCCGCAAGTACGCCAAGGATCTCGGCATCGACCTGAGCCAGGTCGCCGGCTCCGGCGAAGGCGGCATCATCAGCCGTGCCGATGTCGACGCCCACGCCACCAGTGCGGGCAGTGCCGCCAGCGGCGGCTCCCCGGTCGCCCCCGGTGACGCGGGCGCGTCTGCCGGCCAGGCGGCATACGTGGCACCGGTGTTCACCCGCGACGGGGAGCGCGAGACGCGCATCCCGATCAAGGGCGTCCGGAAGATGACGGCGCAGGCGATGGTGGGCAGCGCGTTCACCGCACCGCACGTCACCGAGTGGGTCACCATCGACGCGACGGCCACCATGGAGCTCGTCGACCGGCTGAAGAAGGACCGCGAGTTCAAGGACGTCAAGGTCACGCCCCTGCTGGTGCTGGCCAAGGCGATGACCCTCGCGATCCGTCGCCACCCGGAGATCAACGCGACGTGGGACGAGGCCGCCCAGGAGATCGTGGTCAAGAACTACGTCAACCTCGGCATCGCCGCCGCCACCCCGCGCGGCCTGATCGTCCCCAACATCAAGGACGCCGACCAGATGTCGATGCGTCAGCTGGCCGAGGCCATCGGCGCGCTGACCGCGACGGCCCGCGACGGCCGCACCCAGCCGGCCGAGATGTCAGGCGGGACGATCACGATCACCAACGTCGGCGTGTTCGGTGTCGACACCGGCACCCCGATTCTCAACCCGGGCGAGTCGGCGATCCTGGCGTTCGGCGCGATCCGGCGCCAGCCGTGGGTCGTCACCTCAGCTGACGGCACCGAGACGATCGAGCCGCGCTGGGTCACCCAGCTGGCGCTGTCGTTCGACCACCGACTGGTCGACGGCGAGCTCGGGAGCAAGTTCATCGCCGACGTCGGCGCGATCCTGGCCGACCCGGCGCGGGCCCTCGTCTGGGGCTGAGCTCCGGATCACCACCTAGATTGGGCAGTTCTTCGCCCAGCGCGGTCATATTCGCGGGCTCAGCGAAGAACTGCCCAAACTACGGTCGAGTCGGCCACGGGACGCTACTCGTCGCCGCGCAAGGTGAACGAGCGCAGCCGGTCACCGGTGAACCAGACCGACCCGAGCGTCACCACTGCCGCGGCGAGCACGGCATAGGTCAGGCCGGTGCTGCGGTGCCGTGACCTGCGAGCTGATCTCACTGGCGACGTCGCGACCCCACGCCCCGATGGCCACCCATCGGATGCCCTCGAGCACGCTGCCGAGCAAGCCCTCCCAGAGGAGCGCGAAGAGCAGGCCGATCACCACGGCGTGCCTCGTGAAGGCCGCGAGCCCCAGGAAGAGCGCGGTGTATGCCGTGCCCGCCAGTGCGCCGCCGACACCCCAGGCGACCGCCTGGCGAGGGTCGGAGACGTCGAGGACCAGGCCCGAGACCAGCAGGGGGAGGGCGCCGAGCACCAGCGTGGCGCCCCACGCGACGACGTACTTGCTGACGGCCACCACGTGCCGGCTCACCGGCTTGGACAGCAGGTAGACGATCGACCCGTCGTCGACCTCCGGCCCGAGGACAGCGGTCGCGGCGAGCAGTGCGACCAGCGGCAGGGCGAGGCTGAAGCCCAGGTTGACCACGGCCTCGTAGCCGACCGCGTCGTCGGTCAGGGCCGCGGACCACGACGGCCAGGGCCACGAGCACCCCGGGGATGAGGACGAGCACCAGGCCGCGTCGGCGACCGAGGAGCGCCTGTGCCGAGAGTCGGAGGATCGTGGGGTTCATGGTCAGCCACCCACCAGGTAGGCGAAGACGCTCTCGAGCGACTCGTCGGTCGGTGTGAGCTCGAGGATCCGGATCCCGTGCTGCCGCGCGACCTGGGGCAGCCGCACGGTGAAGGCGCCGAAGTCGGACACCGAGACGTCGACGCCGCCGTCACGACGCAAGGAGACGGCGACCACGGACGGTTCCGCGATGAGCGCGGCGGCGAGGCCGCGGTCGTCGTCCCCGACGACGACGTACTGCACGGGGCGGTCGGTCATCAGCCGGCGGATCTGGCCGAAGTCGCCCGAGGCGGCGTGCCGGCCGGAGACCACGACCTCGATCTGCCGGGCGACCTGTTCGACCTCCTCGAGGATGTGCGAGCTGAAGAGCACGGTGCGACCCTCGGCCCCCATCCGACGCAGCAGGGTCATCAGGTGCAGTCGCTGGCGGGGGTCGACGCCGTTGAACGGTTCGTCGAGCAGCAGCACGGCCGGGTCGTGGACCAGGGCCGACGCCAGCTTCACCCGCTGCCGCATGCCCTTGGAGTACGTGCCGATCCGACGAGCGGCCGGTTCGACCATCTCGACCACCTCGAGGGCCCGCTCGGTGGCGGCGCCGGGATCGGCCAGGCCGTGCAGCTCGGCGTTGGCGAGGACGAACTGGCGGCCGGTGAGGTAGCCGAAGCTGAGCTCGCGCTCGGGCACCAGGCCGATGGTGCGGTAGGCGTCGGTGTGCCGCCAGATCGGGGTCCCGTCGAGAGTCACGCTGCCGGCCGACGGGGCCAGGAACCCCGACATCAACGCGATGAGCGTGGTCTTGCCCGCGCCGTTGGGTCCCAGCAGACCGGTCACGCCCGGTCGCACGGTCATCGAGATGCCGTTGACGGCGACGACGTTGCCGTACCAGCGAGAGGCCCGGTCGATGGTGACAGTGCTCATCGGACAGCTCCGCTCATGCCGTGGCCACCCGGCGGTAGCGCCAGACCAGCCCGCCGAGGCAGGCGGCGGACAGGGCGACGAACACGGCGACGTAGGCGACCTGCATGGCGGTGCCCGTCGGAGGTGTGACGGTCTCCGTATCGGCCCAGGTGGACATCAGCCCGCGGTACAGCGAGTAGGGCGAGAGGAGCCCGGCGGCCTCGCCCACGCGAGGATGTCCCTCCTCGCCCGAGATCCCCTGGATCGCGGTCACGATGCCGTTGCCGATGAGCAGCAGCGCGATGGTCGCGACGACGGCGAACCCGCGGCGGGTCGACCAGGACGCGATCAGCCCGGCCAGCCCGCTCAAGGACAGCGCGAGCAGCAGGGCGAGACCCACCGCGACCGCGGCGTCGCCGGTCTGCTCGGAGAAGTCCAGCCCGCCCAGCAGGGTCACGGCATACAGGAGCACGATCGGCAGGAGCAGGAACACGAGGGTCGCGCCGAGCAACGAGGCCCACCGGGCCAGGGCGTAGGTGCTCGAGGGCAGCGGCCGCGCGAGGTAGAGCGAGATGGTCCCGTGCCGCAGGTCGCGGGAGAAGAGGACCGGAGCCTGCGAGGCCACGAAGATCCCCAGCAGCACCTGGGTCGTGGACGCGTACTGGGCATAGCCGATCGGCAGCTCCTTGAGCCCGACGAAGACCATCACGCCCCCCACGATGAGCGCAGGCATCAGGTTGAGGCCGAGCAGGATGAACGGCAGCACCTTCGACTTGCCCGACCGGCCGAGGCCGAAGGCGTTGCGGAAGCCGGTGACGACCAAGGCGCGGGCGATGGCTCCGGAGCCCAGCCGGGGACCGGTGTAGGGGCGGTAGCCCAGGTCGTGGATGACGCTGCTGCCCGCCGGGGTCGCGGACGAGGGGTCAGACATCGCGCACCCCCTCCGCGTCGTGGGTGGGTGCGTCGATCCCGACGTCGTCGCGGGCGTCGGGACTCTCAGCGAACACGTCCTCGATGCGGCGGTGGTCGACCTGCAGGCGGACCAGGCCCAGCCCCAGGTCGCTCGCGGTGTCACGGATCAGGTCGTGGACGTCGAGGACTCCGTGCCCGATGCTCTCACCGGCCGCGCCGTCGACGGTCAGCATCGCGCCGCGCAGGACACGTCGCCACCCCGGCACGGTTCAGGGCCTCGGCCATCCGCGCCTGGCCGTCGTCGCCGAGCACCTCGACGAGCAGCACACCGGTGGCGTCCATGAACTCGTCGGTCCGCGAGGCGCGCAGCAGCCGACCGCCGTCGAGGACGACGACGTGGTCGCTGACCCGTTCGAGCTCGCCGAGCAGGTGCGAGGTCACGATCACGGCGATCCCGAAGTCGCGGCCGATCCGCTGCACCAGACCCAGCATCTCCTCGCGGGCAGCCGGGTCGAGGCCGTTGGTCGGTTCGTCGAGCAGCACCAGCCGGGGGTCGTGCGCCAGCGCCTGGGCGAGCTTGGCCTTCTGTTTCATACCGGTCGAGTAGCCGCCCATCGGCCGGTAGCGCTCCTCGGCGAGACCGACGTGACGCAGCACCTCGGCCGCGCGCTCACGGGCGGCGACGCGGGGCAGGCCGGACATCATCGCCATGTGCACGACGAAGTCGCTGGCGCTCACGTCCGGCGGCAGGCAGTCGTGCTCGGGGAGGTAGCCCACTGCCGCCCGGATCTCGGGGCCGTCCGAGGTGATGTCGTGACCCAGCACGTGCGCACGGCCCCCGGTGGCGGGTACCAGGCCGAGCAGGATCTTCAGCAGGGTCGACTTGCCGGCACCGTTGGCCCCGACGAGACCGGTGATCCCCGGACCGATCTCGAGGTCGAGCGAGTCCAGGGCGAGCACCGGACCGTAGTCCTTGGTCAACCCCTGGGTCCGCACGACTGGTTCCACGCGAGCCACAGTAGCCGTGCGGGTCCGCGCTTCCGGCGTGCCGACGTGGACGTTCGGTGGAGATTCAGGGGAGGTTCAGGGAAGACCCCGACCGCAGCACCACGACGAGCGAGGTATGCCGCGTGCCCGGGCACACGGCATACCTCGCTGGTCGTGGTGGTCCGGCGCCGGTCAGTGACCGATGGCGGGCGGAGCAGCGGCAGCGTCCGCGTCAGCCTTGTCAGCGTCCGCCTTGTCGGCCGCGCCCCGCTCGGAGTAGGCGGAGCCGCCGCGGAGCTCGACGTGGGGGAGCATCAGCATCACGAGGAAGCCGAGCACCATCACGGCGGCGCCCACGAGGAAGACCAGGTCCATCGAGTCCGAGAACCCCTGGAGGAACGGCTTGGCCAGTCGCGGGTCGAGCTCGTTGAGGAACGAGCTGTCCTTGAGCACCCCACCGGCCGTGCCACCTGCCTGGCCGGCCGCCGACTGCAGGCCCTTGGCGAACTCGGCGTTGGCCGGGTCGGCCACCGCGGCCTGGAAGTCCTTGGTGCCGGCGGCGGTCCGCAGGGCCGAGGAGATCCGGTCGGGGACGGTCGTGAAGAGGATCGACAGGAAGACCGCGGTGCCGAGCGTGCCACCGATCTGCCGGGTGAACGTCGCCGAGGAGGTGGCGACCCCGATCAGCCGCGGTGACACGGCGTTCTGGACGGCCAGGGTGAGCGGCTGGAAGTTGAACCCGAGCCCGAGCCCGAACGCGACCATGACGATGCCGGTCTGCCACAGCGGGGTGTCCGCCTTGATGTAGTGGAAGACGAACAGGGCGATCGCGAGCAGGGCAGACCCGATGATCGGGAACCGGCGGTAGCGCCCGGTGCGGCTGATGATCTGGCCGGACAGGATCGAGCCGAACATGATGCCGAGCGTCAACGGAAGCAGCAGCAGCCCGGCCTTGGTCGGTGACGCGCCCTTGACGATCTGCAGGTAGAGCGGCAGCGACGCGAGGCCGCCGAACATCGCCATGCCGATGAGGACGGAGGCGCCGGAGGCGACTGCCACCGTGCGGTTCTGGAACAGGGTGAGGGGCAGCAGCGCCTCGTCCTTCATGGCCCTTTCGACCAGCAGGAACGCGATGACGCCGATCCCACCGATGACGAAGCAGGCGATCGAGCGACCCGAGCCCCAGCCCCAGTCCCGGCCCTGCTCGGCGACGAGCAACAGCGGGACGAGCCCGAGGGTCAGGGTCGCCGCGCCCCACCAGTCGATCCGGTGGTCGAGGCGGGTGTGCTGCAGGTGCAGGGTGCGCGAGACGACGAACAGGGCGGCGATGCCGATCGGCACGTTGACGAGGAACACCCAGCGCCAGCCGTCGACGCCGAGGATGCTCGACTGACCCGCGAAGAACCCGCCGATGACCGGGCCGAGGACGCTGGAGGTGCCGAAGACGGCGAGGAAGTAGCCCTGGTACTTGGCGCGCTCCCGTGGCGGCACGATGTCGCCGATGATGGCCAGCGCCAGCGAGAAGAGCCCACCGGCGCCGAGGCCCTGGACGGCGCGGTAGAACGCCAGCTGGATCATCGACTGGGACAGGGTGCACAGCACCGACCCGACGATGAAGATCGTGATCGCGGCCGAGAAGAACTTCTTGCGACCGTAGATGTCGCTCAGCTTGCCGTAGAGCGGCGTCACGATGGTCGAGGTGATGAGGTATGCCGTCGTGGCCCAGGCCTGCTCGTCGAGGCCCTTGAGGTCGTCGGCGATGGTGCGGATGGCAGTGGCCACGATGGTCTGGTCGAGCGCGGCGAGGAACATCCCCATCATCAGGCCGACCAGGATCGTGACGATCTGGCGGTGGGTCAGGGGTCCGTCGGGACGGGCGGGGGCGGCGGCTGCCATGTCAGTTCTCCGTGGAAGTGATGGGGTTGGGCTGTTCGGGGTCTGGTGCGGCCGCGCTGCGGCGGGAGACGAGGTGGTCGCGGGAGCGCTCGAGGGCCCCGCCGAACCGTTCGAGGTGCCCGGCGAACTCGCTGGCCTCCTCCGCGGTCCAGTCGTCCATCAGCTCGCGGAACCACTCGGTGCGCTGCTGCTGGATCCGCCCGAGCAGGCTCTGACCCTCCCCGCTCAGCGCCACGACCTGGGCGCGGCCGTCGTCGGGGTCGCTGACCTTGTCGACGAGGCCGTGCGCCTCCAGTGCGCTGACCTGCCGGCTCACCGTCGAGACGTCCGAGTGGACGCAGTCGGCGAGCACCGAGACCCGTCGCGGCTCGGCCGCGAGGTTGAACAGGATCGGGTAGGCGGTGGCGTCCACGGCAGGGTGGATCCGTGGTGCGTGCTGGCGCAGGGCCTGCAGGAGCTTGGTGAGCCGGATCAGGCCGACGCTGACGCGTTCGGCCGTCCTCCGGTCGAGGTGATGCGAGGAGCTGGGGGGCATTCGTGACCTGAGACCTACACGAGGAGAGAAGTTGCTTGCTACATACAAGTATCACGAGATCGTTGTGTGCTGCAAGCAAAGAACCCGTAGGCGCGGCAGGGGCCCGAGGCCACAAGCAGCGATGCTCTCAGGGCACGAAGACGAGGTGCTCAAGCACACGTCGAGCCACGGACTCGTCACCCTGCACCGAGTAGTGGATGTCCTCGACCGATCCACGGCCCGCCGCCCGTCGGGTGAGCGCCTCGGTCGACAGCGTGATGGTGGTGAACACGTCGTCCGGGTCGCCGTCGTGGGCGATGCCGGAGAACAGGGGTATGCCGCGGGGCTTGCCGTCGTCGCTGGCCTCCACCCACACGCCGGCGCGACCCATCACCGGCCCGGTGCTGTCGATGATGACGACGTTGCCGGGCTCGATGCCGGCCTGACGGGCCACCAGCCTGGGCAGGGAGGCGAACAGCAGGTGCATGAACACGACCGCGCCACCCGAGTCGAGGTCGCCCGGGCGGCCCAGCGCCTGGCGGATGTCCTGCTCGTGGGTCCAGATGTCGAGGATCCGCATGGGCAGGGTGTCGCGGACCGGAGCGGGGCCCCACGCCCCCCGGATGACGGTGTCCAGCGTGAGATCGGGTGCACTGAACTGCTCAACACGTTGTGCTGCAAGGGTTTCCAGCTCGTCGACCACTTTGGATCCGATCATCGGACGCCGCAGCTCGACGGCCCGCTCGATGAACTTGCCCTCCTCGTTGCGGAGGTGCGGGTAGTCCGGCAGCTCGACCCTGGGGTTGTCACCGGTGTAGCAGCCAGGACTCCAGCCCGACGACGTGGGAGATCTGGTCCTTGACGGTCCACCCCGGGCAGGCGGTGGCCAGGTCGAAGTCCGCCTCGCTGCACGACCGACCCAGGTCGACGACGGCCCGGGTCGTCTGCCGGTAGGCGGCGACGAGCCCGGCCAGGTCGTCGGGTGCTGCCGGGTGCAGGGGCATGACCCCACCATACTTAGGCTGTCGGCATGACCCGTCCCGTCGCGACCTCAGCGACGCCTCTCGCCCGGGTGCCTCTCCCGGCCCTCGTGCTGGCGGGGCTCGTGGCGCTGCCGCTTGCTGCGATCATCGGCGAGGCGGCCACGGCGCCGGTCGTCGCCGACCCTGGTGGGTTCGTCCGCTGGGGGGTGCTCTACGCACGGGTCGTCCACGACGTCGCGGCGTCGGCCACGATCGGGCTGCTCATCCACGCGGCATACCTCGTGCCTGAGACCACCCGCACGAACCGCCGCGTGACCGCGACCCGGCTCGCCGGGATCGCCGCCGGGCGTGTGGGCCCTGGCGTCCGTCGCCGGCGCGGTGCTGGGAATGGCCGACTTCATCGGCATCCCGGTCTCGGACCCCTCGTTCGCCCAGCAGTTCACCACCTTCGTCTGGCAGTTCGTCCCGTTCCGCGTCCAGCTCATCGCGGCCGGTGTGGCCGCACTCGTCTCGGTCGTCGCGCTCGTCGTGACCAGCCGGGCCGTGATGGCCTGGCTGTCGGCGGTCTCCGTGGCCGCGGTGCTGCCGCTGGCGCTGGCCGGACACGCGGCGGGAGCCACCGACCACAGCACCGCCGTCAACGCGCTCGCCGTCCACCTCGTCGGGGTGACCGTGTGGGTCGGCGGCCTGCTCGCGCTCGCCCTGCTCCGCCCCCTGCTGGGCCCCGACCTGGCGGTCACGGCGAGCCGCTACTCGGTGCTCGCCGGCTGGTGCTTCGGGGCGGTCGCCCTGTCGGGTCTGCAGAGTGCGCTGATCCGGGTCGGCCCGCTCAGCGACCTCGGCACCCGCTACGGCGTGCTCCTCCTGGTCAAGACCGTGGCGCTGCTCCTGCTCGGGTATGCCGGGTGGCGCCACCGCCGTTCGCTGCTTGCCGGCCTGGCCCGCGGTCAGGACGCCGCGTTCGTCCGTCTCGTCGTCGCCGAGCTGGTGGTCATGGGGGTCGCGCTGGGGACTGCGGTGGCCCTTGCTCGCAGCGCCCCTCCCGTGCCTGATGTGCCGGTGACCGATGCCTCACCGGCCTTTGCGCTCACCGGCTATCCCGACCCCGGGCCGCTGACCGGCGACGCGTGGCTGACGACCTGGACCACCGACTGGCTGTGGGTCAGCGTGTCCTTGGTCGCGGTCGGGCTCTATGTCGCGGGCGTGGTGCGACTGCGTCGGCGGGGCGACGCCTGGCCGGTGCACCGGACGATCGTCTGGGTGCTGGGCTGGGCGGTGTTCGCCTACGCGACGTCAGGCGCCCCGGGCGTCTACGGCCGGGTGCTGTTCTCCATGCACATGGTGATGCACATGGTCGTCGCGATGCTCGTGCCCCTGCTGCTCGTCCCGGCCGCGCCGATCCTGCTCGCCCTCCGCGCCCTGCCGTCCCGTCCCGACAAGACCTGGGGGCCGCGCGAGGTAGTCCTCCAGCTGGTGCACTCGCGGCTGCTCAAGGTCTTCGCCAACCCCGTCGTCGCGGCCGCGCTGTTCTTCTTCAGCCTCGCGATCTTCTACTACTCGCCGCTGTTCGAGCTCGCCCTGCGCACCCACACCGGGCACGTCCTGATGATGGTGCACTTCCTGCTCACCGGGTACCTCTTCACCTGGGTGCTGATCGGCATCGACCCCGGCCCGAAGAAGTGGCCGCCGATCATGCTGCTCGTCGTGCTCTTCGCGACGATGTCGTTCCACGCGTTCTTCGGCGTCGTCATGACGGGCAGCACGACGGTGCTCGCGCCGGAGTTCTTCGAGGTCCTCAAGCTGCCGTGGATGACCGACGTCCTGGGCGACCAGAAGAAGGCTGGCGCGGTCGCCTGGGGCATCGGGGAGGCTCCGACAGTGGTCCTCACCCTGCTGGTCGCGATCGCGTGGGTCCGCACCGACCGGGCGGAGACGACGCGCAAGGACCGCCAGGCCGACCGCGACGGGGATGCGGAGCTGGCCGCCTACAACGCACACTTGCAGGAGCTGAGACTCCGTGACGAGAAGCTCGGCGACGCGAGGCGTCGCAACGAAGGACGGTAGCGATCATGCGGGTGGCGGTGGTGCAGGTCGCGTACGGCGACGAGGAGACGATGGACGCACGGATCGAGCGGGTCTCGGACCTCGTGCGGGCGCAGGCCGGTCACGACCTCGTCGTGCTGCCCGAGCTCTGGGGGCCGGGCGGGTTCTCCTACCGCGAGTGGGACACGCGTGCCCAGCCGGTGGACGGCTCGATCGGCACGGCGATGTCCGCCGCCGCTCGTGACGCAGGGGTCCTCCTGCATGCCGGGTCGATCGTCGAACGTCCCGCGTCGGGAGAGGTCGGCCCCGAGGGCCACGGTCTCTGGAACACCTCGCTCGTCTACGGGCCGGACGGAAGCCTCGTCGCGGCATACCGCAAGATCCACCGGTTCGGCTTCGGGGCCGGCGAACCGAAGCTCATGGACGCCGGCGAGGAGCTGGTGCTCCTCGACCTCCCCGGCGACCCCCTGCCGGACGGCTCCGCCGCGTTCCGCGCGGGCCTGTCGACCTGCTACGACCTGCGGTTCCCCGAGCTCTACCGCCGCCAGGTCGATGCCGGCGCTGCGGCGTTCGTCGTGCCTGCCGCCTGGCCGGCAGCGCGGGTGCGGCACTGGACCCTGCTGGCCCACGCCCGCGCGATCGAGAACCAGTGCGTCGTCATCGCCTGCAACACGGCGGGCGCCCATGCCGGCACCGAGATGGGCGGGCACTCGCAGGTGGTCTCTGCGACCGGTGAAGCGCTCGCGATGGCCGGGAACGCGGAGGAGGTGCTCAGTGTTGAGGTCGACATGGATGCCGTGACGACCTGGCGTGAGCAGTTCCCCGTGCTGCAGGACCGGCGGCTGTGACGAGCGCGGTTGCCAGGAGAGCGCGGCTGCGCGCGCCGGAGCTCGTGGGTCGGGGTTGGCTCAACACCGGTGGTGCGTCGCTCTCGCTGGCCGACCTGCGCGGCCGGATCGTGGTGCTCGACTTCTGGACGTTCTGCTGCGTCAACTGCCTGCACGTCCTCGACGAGCTCCGCCCGCTGGAGGAGAAGTACGCGGACTCAGTGGTCCTCATCGGGGTCCACTCGCCCAAGTTCGCCCACGAAGCCGACCCCGACGCCCTGGCCGCCGCCGTCGAACGGTATGCCGTGCACCATCCGGTCCTCGACGACCCCGAGCTCGTCACGTGGCAGGCCTACACCGCGCGCGCGTGGCCGACCCTCGTCGTCATCGACCCCGAGGGCTACATCGTCGCCTCGATGTCCGGCGAAGGACACGCCCACGGTCTGTCCGTCCTCGTCGACGAGCTGGTCGCCGAGCACGGCGCCAAGGGCACACTGCGCCAAGGCAGCTCGCCGTATGCCGCGCCGCCACCGACCCAGACCGCGTTGCGGTTCCCGGGGAAGGCGGCTGCCCTGCCGGACGGCTCGTTCCTGGTGTCCGACACCGCGCACCACCAGCTCGTCTGGCTCGAGGACGACCTGGTCACCGAGCGGAGACGCTTCGGAGCGGACAGCGCGAGCGAGCCACTTCGGCTGAACGAGCCGCAGGGGGTGCTCGCCCTTCCGCCGGCAACCGCGGAGCGCGTCGGGTACGACGTCGTCCTGGCGGACTCGGTCAACCACCGGGTGGTGGGACTGCGGCTGGCCGACGGCCGCTGGACCGTCCTCGCCGGCACGGGGCAGCAGCTGCGCGAGCGGTCCGGCAGCGGACCGGCCCTCAGGCAGGACCTCTCGACGCCGTGGGACCTGGCCTGGTTTCTCGACCGGGTGGTCATCGCCATGGCGGGCACCCACCAGCTGTGGGCCCTGCACCTGGCCACCGACCCCGCCGACAACACCGTCGCGGTGCTGGCCGGGACGTCGGCGGAGGGGATCCGCGACGGGGTCGCGGACGAGGCGTGGTTCGCCCAGCCGTCCGGGCTCGCGGTGTCGCAGGACGGGACCCGCCTGTGGGTCGCCGACTCCGAGACCTCTGCCCTGCGCTCGCTCGACCTGACCGACGAAGGCTTCGTCGTGACCACCCACGTCGGCCAGGGGCTGTTCGACTTCGGTCACCGCGACGGGGATGCGTCCGCTGCGCTGCTCCAGCACCCGCTGGGGGTCACGGTCCTGCCCGAGGGGTCGGTCGCGATCAGCGACACCTACAACGGGGCGATCCGCCGCTTCGACCCGCAGACGCGCGAGGTCAGCACGCTCGCCACGGGTCTGCGTGAGCCCTCCGACGCAGTGGTCGAGCTCGACGAGGATGGTCGCGCGCGGCTGGTCGTCGTGGAGTCCGGTGCGCACCAGCTGGTCCGGATCGCGTTGCCCGACAAGGCACAGCGCATCGATGGCCTGGCGCACCGCACCCAGCGGCCACGTACCGAGGTCGCGCCGGGCCCCCTCGCCCTGACGGTCACGTTCACGCCGCCCACCGGACAGAAGCTCGACTATCGCTGGGGTGACCCGACCCGGCTCACGGTGTCCGCGACACCGCAGGCCCTGATCCGCGAGGGCAGCGGCAGCGCCGAGGGGCTCACCCGCAGCCTGGTCCTCGACCCCGCGGTCGGCGACGGGGTGCTGCACATCTCGGTGCAGGCGGCGTCCTGCGACGGCGACCCCGAGACGGGCGAGGTGCCGGAACACGCTGCCTGCCACCTCTACCAGCAGGACTGGGGCATCCCCGTCGTGCCCGTCGACGGCGGCACCCCCGAGCTCACCCTCGACCTGCGCGGGGTCTGAGCCAGCCTCGAGCAGCAGTCCGAGGCAGGGAGTACCCGCCCAGCCACGCGGCATACCGAGAGGGTCAGCCGGTGAACTCCCAGTGCCACGGTTCGGGGAGCGAACCGCCCGCTTCCGCCCAGGCGGGGTGCACCCATCCGAACCGTGGGCCGTTCTGCTGCATCCAGCGGTGGGCCTCGCTGCCGAACCGGTTCACGCCGCCACACAGGTCGAGGGCGTGGCCGAGGCCGTGCTCGCTGCGTCCCGGGGCCGCGGCCCACTTGCCACGGGAGGCCTTCACGGCCACCTGCTGGTCGTAGGACCGGTAGGAGTCGGTCACGCAGAGGGGCGTGCCGTGGGCCTTCTCGTAGGCGACGCTCATGGCGTTGAAGGCGGCGGCGGCACGCGGTCGCAGGGACTCGCCGGCCCTGCCGCGCAACGCACACAGGGCGCTGCGCGGGACCCGGCCGTTGGGGTAGGAGCGCTCGTTGGTGCTGCATGCCTTCCCGGCCGCGACCGAGGCGAACGCGGGGAGGGCGGAGCCGGCCCCGCAGGCCGGGGCCTTCCCGGTCGAGCTCGTGTAGGCGTCGGAGACGTAACGGCTCTCGCCGATCTTGTTCCACAGGGTGGTGGCGCCGTAGGGACCGGACACCCGGGTGCCCTTGGCCTGGCAGACGATGGTGAGCTTCGCGCCCCTGAACACCGAGCCGACCGCCGTGTACCCGGTGCCGGGTCCGCTACGGACCGTCAACGGGGTGCTCTGGGTGCGCACGTGCCCGACCGCCGCGCTCGCCGCAGCTGCCCCGCCGAGGAGGACGCCGAGACCCACGGTCGTCACGAGGGCCAGGCGCACCGGACGCCGGTGGGCGAGGGTGGTGAAGAGGGTCATGGCGTGCTCCTGTGCGTTCCCCGTGTGTCCTGTGCGGGCGGGTGCCCGCGGCGATCTGTGGGGAACGTAAGGTCCTCGCCGCGACGGCGTCGATGGGGACAACTCCCCCTGGCGAGGCTCCGCGCACGAGCCACCGCGAGGGGAGAGCTCCCCCATCACCGCCCACCCGACACGATCGACACGCATCCGAAATGCGTGAATCCGCGCGCGTTCCCGCAGGTCAGGGCATCGGGCGGCTACAGTCGAGGGATCGGGTCGCCCCCCGGGACCCGGAGACCCGCACTTCGGGTCACCATCCACACCCAGGAGTGAGCATGTACATCGGAGTCGGCATCTTCCTGATCGTCGTCGGCGCGATCCTCACCTTCGCCGTCGACACCTCATCCGTCGACGCGGTCAATCTCGAGATGATCGGGTGGATCTGCATGGCAGCCGGCGCGCTGGCGATCCTCCTGTCCCTCGTCCTCACCAGTCGTCGTGGCACCGGAGCCGGGGGTTACTCCTCGCGCCGGGTCAGCCACACCGACCCCAACACCGGCACCCAGGTGGACGAGGTCGACGTGGACCCGCGCGCCTGAGCGCACCACCCAGCGCACGACAGGGGCGGCACCGGAGCGATCCGGTGCCGCCCTCTGCCGTGTCCGGCCTCGGTATGCCGCCTGCTCACCTCGGGGGGGAGAGCTCCCCTCGGACGTGGCTGTGCTCAGCGGGGACCGAGACACCGGGTCACCCCATGAACGGGTAGTTCTCCCCATCGACGCCCCTCGCGTTCGCTCCTAGTTTCGTCACCAGCAGCCGGTCCACCAAGGGGCGGGCGGATCCGAAACACGATGCAGGAGAAAGTAATGCGCTCACTCTCACTCAGTCAGAAGCCGGTCCGCATGGCCCTCGCAGGCGCGATCGGCCTGTCCGTGGTCGCAGGGGGAGCGGCCATCGCCGAGGCCGCCACCGGCACGGTCCACACCAGTGCCGCCAAGCTGACCGTCCGCTCCGGTCCCGGTACCGGCTACAAGGCAGTGACCACCCTCAGGAAGGGCGCCAAGGTCACCATCAGCTGCCAGACCTACGGCTCGACCGTGAAGGGCACCTACGGCACCTCGAACATCTGGGACAAGGTCGGCACCGGCCGCTACGTCTCGGACGCCTACGTCTACACCGGCCGTGACGGCTTCGTCGCCCCCAAGTGCGGCGGCACCTCCACCCCGTCGCAGCCCGGACGCCACAAGGACGACTACCCCTACCGCGGCGCGCACTCGGGTGTCGACCCGTGGAACTTCTACAAGGGCCAGTGCACCTCGTTCGCCGCCTGGCGGGTGCGCCACAACCTGGGCGTGGCGTTCTCCAACTCCTACAAGGGCCAGCACTGGGGCAACGCCGAGCACTGGGACAACGCCGCGCGGGCCGCCGGCATCCCGGTCTACAAGTCCCCGAGGGTCGGTGACATCGCCGTCCGCAGCAGCGGCACCTACGGCCACGTCGCCTACGTCGCGAAGGTCAACAGCGACGGCAGCTTCATGTGGAGGAGTACAACCACGTGCGCTCCGACACCTACAGCTACCGCAGGGCCACCCGTGGCACCGGCAGCGAGCAGTTCAGCGACTTCATCCGCTTCAAGCGCTGAGCTGGTCGAGGAGCCCCCAGCGCCGGAAACCCATCCGTTTCGCTGGCTGATCCGAACCATTGACGTGCGCTCGCCCCCCGCAGGGGGTGGACGGGTGTACGGCAAAGCCTGACAACGCAGGGCAGGTATGCCGAAGGGCTGGCTTCCAGGGGAGGCCAGCCCTTCGGTGTCGTCGGGATCACCCGGCATACCCGGCATACCCGGGCGGGGCGGTCCTGAACGCGTCAGAACGCGGACTCGGGGACGTCCATCAGCGCGTTGTCGGTGGTCTCGGCGATCTGGCGCTCGGCCGCGATCTTCGGCAGGACGTTGCGCGCGAAGAACGACGCGGCGGCGATCTTGCCCTCGTAGAAGTCGCGGTCCTTGGCGGAGACGTCGCCCTCGAGTGCCTTGGCGGCGACGGCCGCCTGGCGCAGCAGCAGCCAGCCGATGACCAGGTCGCCGGCGGTCAGCAGCAGGCGGGAGGTGTTCTGGCCGACCTTGTAGAGGTTGGTCAGGTCACCACCGTCCTGCCGCGGGTCGGACTTCATCAGCTCGCCGACCATGAAGCCGAGGATGCCCTGGACGTCCTCGAGGCCCTTGCCGAGCAGCTCGCGCTCGGTGTCGAGCCGGCCGCCGCTGGCGCCGAGGTCCTTGGCGAACTCCTGGATCTGCATGGCGAGGTGCGACAGCGCCTGCGCCTTGTCCTTGATGATCTTGCGGAAGAAGAAGTCGAGGCCCTGGATCGCCGTGGTGCCCTCGTAGAGGGTGTCGATCTTGGCGTCGCGGATGTACTGCTCGATCGGGTACTCCTGCAGGAAGCCGGAGCCGCCCAGGGTCTGCAGCGACTCGGTGCCGAGCAGCACCCAGGCGCGCTCGGAGCCGACGCCCTTGACGATCGGCAGCAGCAGGTCGTTGACCCGGTTGGCCATCTCGGCGGGAGTGTCCTCGGCGATCTCCTCGGAGCCGGACTCGAGGAACGCCTCGTGGACGATGTCCTGCTGGGTCGCGGTGTACATGACCAGGGCCCGCAGGCCCTCGGCGTAGGCCTTCTGGGTCATCAGCGACCGGCGCACGTCGGGGTGGTGCGTGATGGTCACGCGCGGGGCGGACTTGTCGGTCTGCTGCGTGAGGTCGGCTCCCTGCACACGCTGCTTGGCGTAGTCGAGCGCGTTGAGGTAGGCCGTCGACAGGGTTGAGATCGCCTTGGTGCCCACCAGCATCCGCGCGTGCTCGATGACGCGGAACATCTGGGCGATGCCGTCGTGGGTGTCGCCGAGCAGGGTGCCGACGGCCGGCTGCTTGTCGCCGAACGTGATCTCGCAGGTCGTCGAGACCTTGAGCCCCATCTTGTGCTCGAGGTTGGTGACGTTGGCGCCGTTGCGCTCGCCGAGCTCGCCGGTCTCGAGGTCGACCTGGAACTTCGGGACGATGAACAGGGACAGGCCCTTGGTGCCTGCGCCGGCGCCCTCGGGGCGGGCCAGCACGAAGTGGATGACGTTGTCGGTCATGTCGGACTCACCGGAGGTGATGAACCGCTTGACGCCCGTGACGTTCCAGGTGCCGTCGGTGTTCTCGGTCGCCTTGGTGCGCCCGGCGCCGACATCGGAACCGGCGTCGGGCTCGGTGAGCACCATCGTGCAGTGCCAGCCCTTCTCGACGATCCAGTGGGCGAGCTTCTTCTGCTCGTCGTTGCCGAGGATGTGCAGCAGGTTGGCGAACGAGTAGGACGCCGCGAACATGGCGATCGCCGGGTTGGCGCCGAGCACCATCTCGTTCATCGCCCACTTGAGGCTGGGCGGGGCGACGGTGCCGTCCAGCTCCGCCGGCACGTCGACGCTCCAGAAGCCGGAGTCGACGTAGGCCTGGTAGCTCTTCTTGAACGACTCGGGCATGGTCACCGAGTAGGTCTTCGGGTCGTAGACCGGCGGGTTGCGGTCGGCATCGGCGAACGACTCGGCCAGCTCGTGCTCGGCCAGGCGCGAGACCTCCTTGAGCATCTCGCGGGCGGTGTCCTCGTCGACCTCGGCATAGGGGCCGGTGCCGAGGATGTCCTGGCGCCCGAAGACCTCGAACAGGTTGAACTCGAGGTCTCGCAGGTTGCTCTTGTAGTGGCCCATCGCGGGCACCTCCACACGTTTCTCGCGTCGCTGTGCCGACCCTTACCGGTCGGTAACATCCATGGTGCTACCGACCGGTAACAATTGCAAGCCGTTCGCGTGGCTCAGGAGGCCAGCTCGCGTGCCTGGGCCCGTCGGAGCGGTGACAGGGCGCCGGCCAGCAGCTCGAGCTCGGCCAGCATGTCTGCCGCGGACGCGGTCATGCGCGGGGTGGGATGGAAGCGGCCCTCCGTGTCGACGTGGTCGCGCAGGTGGATGGTGACGTTCTCGTGGACCGGCACCATCTTGAGCGCCGTGAGGACCGGCTTGAGCTGCTCGGCCGCGCGCATTCCGCCCGACTTCATCCCGTAGTTGACGAAGCCGACCGGCTTGTAGCCCCACTCCCCGTACAGCGAGTCCAGGGCGATCTTGAGGGCCCCGCTGTAGCCGGTGTTGTACTCGGGCATCACGAAGACGAACGCGTCGGCCTCGTCGACCAGCTGCGACCAGCGCCGAGTGTGCTCGTGCTGGTACGCCTCGCCCTCCACGGCGGCGACGGGCTCGTCCAGGCTGAGGGGGGCGGCCTCGGCGAGGTCGATGACGGTGGTGACGGAGACCAGGTCCGGTCGGCCGCGTCGGATCTCCTCGAGGAGCCAGGCGGTGGCGGTCGGGCCGAAGCGGCCTGGACGGGTGCTGGCGGTGACGATCTTCAGGCTGCGCATGGGTGTGCCTCCGCGGCGGGGGTGACAGGGGTGGTACGGATGGTCAGTCGGGGTAGCAACAGATGGACGAGCGGGCCGATCGTCAGGGCGTAGACCGCAGTGCCGATCCCGACGTCGCCGCCGAGGGCCCAACCGACGCCGAGCACAGCCAGCTCGATGGTGGTGCGCACGACGCGGACCGAGTGGCCCTTGGCGACGAGTCCGGTCATCAGCCCGTCGCGAGTGCCCGGACCCAGGCCCGCTCCGATGTACAGCCCCGTCGCCACGGCGTTGACGAGCACGGCAAGCACGAGCATGGCGACTGCCGATGGCAGGTTCGCGGCCTCCGGAGTGAGGGCGAGGCCGACGTCGACGAACAGGCCGACCAGTAGTGCGTTGGCCACCGTCCCGGCTCCCGGCCGCTGGCGCAGCGGGATCCAGAGCAGCAGGACGAGCGCGCTGACGACGATGACGATCGTGCCGAGGCTCTGGCCGGTGCGGCGGGCCAGGCCCTGGTGGAACACGTCCCACGGGTCCAGGCCCAGACCGGCACGGACCAGCAGCGCGAGGCTGAGCCCGAAGAACATCAGCCCGAAGAGGAGCTGGAGCCACCGTCGAGCCGTGCGGTGAAGCTCGGGTCGTCTGATAGCCCGAGGGCTTGGCATTGACATGTCAACGACTGTAAGGCGGAGACGTTGACATGTCAACACACGGGCGGTTCACTGGGACGATGCAGTCACCCTCGGTATGGCTCGATGATCGCGAGCGCGCGGCGTGGTGGGCCTACCGCCAGCTGCACAATGTCCTCGACCCGCAGATCACCCGGGACCTCGCCGCCGACAGCGGCTTGTCGGACGCGGACTACCACGTGCTCTCCACCCTCAGCGACGAACCGGACGAGGACTGGCGGCTGGGCGGGCTGGCGGAGCGGCTCGGCTGGTCGCGCAGCAGGCTGGCGCATCAGCTGCGGCGCATGCAGCAACGCGACCTGGTCGTGCGCCACGACTCGGGCGAGGACCCCCGCGGCGGGCGGATCGGGCTCAGCGCGGCCGGCCGCCGGGTGATCGAGACCGCCGCGCCGACGCACGTCGAGTCGGTGCGACGGCACTTCGTGGACCGGCTGACTCCCGAGCAGATGGAGTCGCTCGTGCAGATCTCCGCCGCGATCGTCCGACCTCTGCAGGCCGGGAGGTCGGCCGCGCGCGAAGGCGAAGGCGCGGCATACTTCCAGGGTGACTGAGCAGCGCGAAGGGACCGGGACAGGGCCCGGGGTCGAGGGCCCCGAAGGCCGGGGCGACGACTCCCGCCGCGTGGACCAGCCAGGTGCGGGCGGTCCCAGCGGTGCCGTGCAGCGCGCCCGCGCGGACCTGGCCGCGGGCCGCGAGTGGAAGGCCCGCGAGCGGCTGGTCGGCCACCTGGCGGGGGAGTACGACGCCGAGGCGCTCGAGCTGCTCGGAGAGGTCAGCTACGCGATGCGCGACCTGCCCGCTGCGGGTGCTGCATGGTTCGGCACGGGCCGGCGCGGCAAGGACGTCGACGAGGCGGTCGAGGCCTGGCGCGAGCGGCACGGTGACCACTTCCCGCAGATGTGGAGCAGCCTCCCCCGGTCGGTCCGCGAACGGGAGGGCAACAAGCGGGTCGACGCCCTGCGCCGCCGCGCCGAGCAGACCCAACCCGCGCGGACGTCCCACACCGGGTCCCAGCCAGGGTCGGACGACGGGTCCGACGGCGGGGTGGACGCGGCGACGATCATCGCCATCGCGCTCGCGGTGCTCTTCGTGGCGTGCGCCCTGATCGGTCTCGTGACGGTCCTCCGGTGGCTGCTGCCCGGCTGACGCGCCTGGCGGCGGCAGGCACCCGACACGGCGTGGGACCGCAGCCCTGTCGGCGGACCGTGTCACTCTCGACCTATGGACAACACCTCGGACGTGATGCTGTTGCACGCGGTCCAGGCCTGGTGTGACGAGTGCCTGGGCGAGCGGATCCTCGTGCCTGTCGACGAGGCTCCCGGCGGCTTCTGCTGCACGGTGTGCGACAGCGCAGTCTTCTCGGCGCTCGACGACCTGCCAGCCGTGGCTCCTCGCCTGCGTCGCTCGGCCTGACCGACCACCCGGCGCTCGGCCTGACCGACCACCCGGCGCACGGTCCGGAGTAGGTCTCAGGCTGGGTTGCCGAAGCGTGCGAGGTAGTGCCAGACCCGCTTGAGCTCCTGCGGGTCGTGGACCCCGGTCGCGACGGCGGCGCCGATCACGGCGGGATCGAGGTGGTCGTCCTCCCCGAAGGTCGTCGCCACCTGCTCGGCGAGGGCCACGATGTGCACCCCGCGGTAGTCGGGGTGCGCGTGGACGGTGTCGATCGTGACCCGGAACCCCTCGTGCCACTCGACGGCGCACCCGAGCTGCACGGCATACCGCTCGACGCCGGTGCCGCGGAAGACCGGGTCCAGCACGATGGCCTCGACATCGGTGGCGAGGTCCACGACGCCGTGGACGTGAGCCTCGACGTAACCGTCGAGCGGCTCGGTCGTGCCCGACGCCAGGTCGGCATCGGCGAGCTCCGAGAGCGCGAAATGCGTTGCGGTGCCGAAGTGTGCGGGCTCGAAGACCGAGTCCGGATAGCAGAACGTGGTCCGAGCCAGCGTGTGCGGCGCGAGCCGGAGGTGGGCGGACCCGAACCGGGGTGCGCCGCCCGTGGCGCTCCCTCGGTGGTTGAGCGCACCGTACTTGGGCCGCTCCTGGGGCGGGGCGTCGTCGTAGGCGCCACCGAAGATCCGCCGCTCCCACCTCCACCGGTCCCCACCCGGGTGCGCCGTGAGACCGCCGTTCCCCGTTCCTGTCTCGAACTGGCTGCGGTACCTCCCGGTTCGCGCCATCGCCGCCAGGATCGGTATGCCGTCGTGCTGGCGATCCGGGTGGAAGTTCAGGGTCACCCGCCATGACGGGTCCAGGGCACTCCCGTCGCCCTGGCGTCGACATGGGCGACGGCGGCGTCGGCCCACGTCGAGAGCTCATGCATCGCGGAAGCATTTCATGCGAGTCCCGCTCCGGGCCGGAACGCGGGGGCGGGTCCTCGACCCGAAGAGGACACTGTGGGCATGTACGTCCCTCACTTCAACGCCCTTGACGACGACGAGGCGATCCGTCGGATGGTCGCTGACATCGGCTCTGCCCAGCTCGTCACCGTCGACTCCGACGGCTTCCCCCTGGCCAGCCTGCTGCCCGTCATCTGGCGCGGTGACACCGTCATCGCCCACCTGGCCAGGGCCAACGCGCACTGGCGTTCGATCGGGCCGGGTCAGCCGACGCTCCTGGTCGTGACCGGTCCGCAGGCCTACATCTCGCCCACGTGGTACGCCAGCAAGGCCGAGCACGGCAAGGTCGTACCCACCTGGAACTACTCGGTCGTGCAGCTGAGGGGTCGCGCGACGGTCCACGACGACCGCGACTGGGTCAGGGACGCCGTGGACGAGCTCGTCGACCGGCACGAAGGCCCGCGGGCGGCGCCGTGGAACACGACCGATGCGCCGGAGAAGTACGTGAGCGGACAGCTGCGCGCCATCGTCGGGGTCGAGATCGCCGTCGAGCGAGTCGAGGCGAAGGCCAAGCTCAGCCAGAACCGGTCCGAGGCCGACAGGGAGGGAGTGGTGCGCGGCCTGCTGGACGAGGACTCGCGTCAGGCCCACGAGGTGGCCGAGCAGATGCGGGGAACGGATGCCTCACGTTCCTCCACTACCAACGTATAGCGCAGTGGGGGGCTTGCGGCAAGGCCCCGGTCGTGCCGCAGAATCTCCGGTCGAAGCCCAAACCGACAGGCCTCACATCGGAGCTGATTGCGTGAATCCCTTGACCACCAAGGTCTTTGACCTGCCCGCCCACCTGGCCCCCAAGGCCGACCCCGCCCTGATCGCCGACGATGAGCGGCATTTTTCCGCGCTCGCGGACGGCCTCGAGGAGACCATCGCCGACCTGACCGAGCGCCTGGAGGTGGCCCGGCGGACCACCGGCCGAGCGGGGCAGGAGGTCCTCGAGCGGGACTTCGAGGTCCACCGGCTGACGGCTCGGCTGCGTGCACTGCGCCGGTTCGGGCTTGACCTCTGCCTCGGGCACATGGTCGGCCCGGACGGCGCCGACCCTGTCTACGTCGGGCGGCTCGGCCTCACGGACAGCGCGGGTCGTCGCCTGCTCGTGGACTGGCGGTCCCCGGCGGCCGAGCCGTTCTTCGGCGCGACGCACGCCAACCCCATGGGCCTCGCCAGTCGCCGGCGCTACCGGTGGACCCGCGGCCGGATCAGCGACTACTGGGACGAGGTGTTCACCGCCGACGGGTATGCCGGGCACGCGGCAGCCCTCGACGACCAGTCCGCGTTCATCGCCAGCCTGGGCAGCAACCGGTCGAGCCGGATGCGTGACGTCCTGGGCACCATCGCGGCCGACCAGGACGCCATCATCCGGGCCGGGTCGCGTGGCGCCCTCGTCGTCGACGGCGGCCCCGGGACGGGGAAGACGGTCGTCGCCCTGCACCGCACGGCATACCTGCTGTACTCGGACCCGCGCCTCGGCCACCGTCGCGGGGGCGTGCTCTTCGTCGGCCCGCACGAGCCCTACCTCGCCTACGTCTCGGACGTGCTGCCCAGTCTCGGCGAGGAGGGCGTGCAGACCTGCACGGTGCGAGACCTCGTCCCCGAGGGAGCAGCCGCCCCACCCGAGGGCGACCCGGCGCTGGCGGCACTGAAGGCCTCTGCGGACATGGTCAAGGCCATCGACAAGGCCGTCAGGTTCTACGAGGAACCCCCAACGGACGGAATGACCGTGACAACGCACTGGTCCGACACCTGGCTGAGCGCCGGGGACTGGGCTGCGGCGTTCGATGCGCCCGAACCGGGAACTCCGCACAACGAGGCGCGCGACCAGGTGCTGGAGGAGCTCGTCACCATCATCGTGGACAAACAGGACGACGAGGACGTCCCGGAGGACCAGCTCCGGAAGTCGTTGCAGCAGAACAGAGAGCTCCTCGGCGCGCTCAACAACGCATGGCCCCTCCTCGAGGCGACCGACCTGGTCGGCGACCTCTGGTCGGTGCCGGCGTACCTGCGGATGTGCGCGCCCTGGCTGAGCGCGGACGAGGTGCGGGCCCTGCAGCGCAAGGACGCCCAGGCGTGGACCACCTCCGACCTGCCACTGCTCGACGCGGCCCGGCAGCGCCTGGGCGACCCGGAGGCGTCGCGTCGTAGGCGCAGGCACGAGGCCGCCGTCGCCGCCGAGAAGGAGGAGATGGCGAAGGTGGTCGAGCACCTCATCGAGACCGACGACTCCGAGATGCGCGTGATGTCCATGCTCCGCGGAGAGGACCTGCAGGAGAAGTGGGTCGACGAAGGCGCCCTGCGCGGCGCGGACCCCGACCTCCTCGCCGGTCCGTTCGCCCACGTGGTGGTCGACGAGGCGCAGGAGCTGACCGATGCCGAATGGCAGATGCTGCTGGCACGTTGCCCCTCGAGGAGCTTCACCATCGTGGGTGACCGCGCGCAGGCCCGGCACGGGTTCACGGAATCGTGGCAGGAGCGGCTCGAGCGGATCGGTCTCGACCGGGTCGGGATCGCGTCGCTGGGGATCAACTACCGGACGCCCGAAGAGGTCATGTCGGAGGCCGAACCGGTCATCCGTGCGGTTCTCCCTGACGCCAACGTGCCCACGTCCATCCGCAGCACCGGTGTCCCCGTCGTCCACGGGGCGATCGAGGACCTGGGGGCCGTCGTCGAGGCCTGGCTCGCCGGGCAGGACGACGGTGTCGCCTGCGTCATCAGCACCGGCGATCTCGACGCTGGGTCGTTCCGAGCAGACCCCCGGGTCCGGTCACTGGCTCCGGAGCTGTCCAAGGGACTCGAGTTCGACCTCGTCGTGCTGATCGACCCGGAGACGTTCGGCGACGGCATCGAGGGTGCGGTCGACCGCTACGTCGCGATGACCCGGGCCACCCAGCAGCTCGTCATCCTGAGCGGCTCGTGATGCGGGCAGGTGCTGGCCTTAGGTGCGCGCCGCGAGGAACTCCAGGATCCGTTGCGTCGCCAGCTCGGCACTGGCGGGGTCGTGGTCAGGATGCCCGGCCTCCGCGAAGAGATGGCCAGTGACGGGGTAGAGGAAGAGCTCCGCCTCGGGCACCGTCGCGACGAACTCCTGCTCGGCGTCGACCTCGCGCCAGGGGTCGACCTCGGCCTGGTGCGCCTGGGCAGGGACACCGACCGGCCAGGCGGCACCCCACCAGGATGGAGCGACTGCGCCGTAGAGGAAGAACGCACCCAGGGCTCCCGGACGGGTGAGGACCTGCTCGGCTGCTCGAGCCGCACCGAAGGACGCTCCGCCGTACACGACCTCGCGCGGGAGACCCTCGACAGCTGCCGCGGCTCGTTGGGCGAAGATCTCCTCGCCCGATGAGTCCACGAACGCCACGCCCTCGCTCACGTCGTCGAAGGTCCGGCCGTCGAACAGGTCGGGCGCGTGCACCGTGTGCCCGGCTGCGCGCAGGGTCTCGGCGAGGGTTTCGACGCCGGCGGTCAGCCCGCCCGAGTGGTGGAAGAACACGACCTCTGCCATGTGGCAAGGGTATGCCGCTCGGTCGCCTTCGCGAGGTGACCTTCGCCCGGTCGCCTTCGTTCGGCGACGGCCGCCGTGCCGTGTCCTGGGTGTCCCTGGTCAGATCGCGGCGACGCCTGCTGTGACCGCGAGGGCCAAGCCGAACGCGTAGGTGCCCATGGCACCGGCCATCCGCGGCGCGGACTCGGCGGCGAGGGTCCCCGCGCGCAGCATGGCGGCGGCGTGCAGGAGGCGTGAGGCGGTGGCGAGGATGATCAGCGCCTGCGCCCAGGGCTGGGGAGCCAACCAGCCCACGAGCAGGAAGAGCGCGATGAGGGTCGGGACGTACTCGCTCGCGTTGCCGTGCGCCCGTTGGGCGATCAGCAGCGGGTCGGCCGGGTCGGTGGGGATCTGGCTACCGCCGCGCTTGGCGGCATACCCGCGGTTGAGCGAGACGTTGAAACCGAGCACGAAGATCGACGCGGCCAGGATGGCCGAGCAGATGATGGCTGTGGTCATGACAGTTCCTTCCAGGTGGGATGGGTGAGGACGTGCTCGACGAGGTCGGCGCAGTAGGTGGTGCCGAGCAGGGCGTCCGCCTTGCGCAGCGCGCCGGGTGAGGTCACGTTGACCTCGATGAGGTGGTCACCGATGACGTCGAGACCGACGCAGCGCAAGCCGTGCCGCTGCAGGGTCGGGGCGAGGCGTTGGACGATCTCTCGGTCCCTCGTGGTGAGGGGCGCCGGACCGTCCGGGCTGACGATCCTGAAGTCGCCGGGCACCGGGTGCCGCAGGCTCGCGCCGACGGCGACACCGTCGAGCAGGTAGATGCGCTTGTTGCCGGCCTCGACCTCGGTCAGGTAGGGCTGGGCGACGACCGCTCTCGTCCCGCTGCGGGTCGAGGTCTCGATGACCGAGGCGAGGTTCGGGTCGCTGGTCGACACGAGGAAGACGCCACGGCCGCCGAAGCCGTCAACCGGCTTGACGACGATGCGCCCGTGCTCCCCGAGGAACTCGCGGATCGTCGCGGCGGCGGCGGTCACCACGGTCGGCGGCACCAGGTCGGGGAACGACAGGCCCAGCAGGTGTTCACTGCAGGCGCGCAGACCCGCGGGTGCGTTGACCATCGCGGTGCTGGACGGGTCGACCAGGTCGAGCACGTAGGTGGCGGCCAGGAAGTCCAGGTCGACCGGCGGCTCGAGCCGCATGAACACGGCGTCCACGTCGTCGAGCCGCAGCTGCTCCACAGGGCCGGCGCCGTACCAGGGGTCCGGCACGGTCCACCGGCACCCTGTGGTGGGGGTGGACGGCGCGAGCTTGAGCGCCCGGGCACGTGCCACGGCCTGTCCGTCGACGACCTCGAGGCCGCGTGCCTCCGTGGCCCACACCTCCACCCCGAGGCCCTGCGCGGCGTGCATCAGGCCGATGCTGGTGTCGAGCGACGCGTCGAGCCCGTCGAGCGGGTCGACGACGAACAGCGTCCTCATGCCGCCACCCGCCTCGGACGGACGATGGCCAGCAGCGGCGTCGGGTCGGCCGACTGCCACTGGTCCCCGTACGTCGGGAGCGTGGGGAGGAGCAGGTCCAGCGCATTGCGGCGCACCCGCGCGTCATACACCAGCGCCCAGATGCTGCCCAGCAGCTCGGCGGTCGGTCGCTGGGAGTCCAGGTAGCGCAGCTCGAGGTAGCCGCCGCGCGGTCGGACGGGCGGGAAGAGGGTGTTGAGGTGGTAGCCGTCGTCCTGCGCCTCCGGAATCGGAAGGCGTTCTGCGGCAACGGCGAACGCGGCATACGCACCGATGGGGTCGTGCACGTCCAGGTGCCGTCCGTCGTAACCCGTCCGTGCCGGGTCGATGCCCTGCCAGACGCGCGTGCGGTCTTGCGATCCTCGGTATGCCGCGACGAGGCTTGGTCCCGCGAGGTTGGCCACCAGCCACTGTTCGCAGCCGGCGCGGCCGGGCAGCAGGTCGACGCAGACCTGGAGCGACGCGGTGAGGCGCATCATCCTTCGTCCGTCGTCGCTGTGGCGGTCGAAGAGCTCCTGCATGCTCAGGTAGCGCGGCGTACGAAGGGTGAGGGGGACCTCGTCGAGCTCGCGCCACGGGTTGATTCCGGTGAGGGCGACTTCCGTTGCGGCTGCGACGGTTTCCAGGCACCAGTCGACCTCGCGAAGGAGCGCTTCCACCGACGGCTGCGGGGGAAGACTGAGCTCCAGCTGTCCTCCGGGTTCGAGGGACGGGTGCCCGCGGGTCTCGAACTCGGCACCCAGTGCGGGTACGCCGCTCGGAGCCTGGCCATCGTGCTCCGCCTTGGGGCGCACGTGCATCTCAAGCTCGACGCCGATGGTGCGAGGCTGCGTGGACGGGCCGAACGCACGGCGGACTGCGTCTTGCAGGGTGGTTTCATCCATCGGTCCTTCTCCATTCGCCGCAGTTGCACTGCGGTCAATTACCGATAGAGTGATCCGTGTGGAGGAACCTGTCAAGAGGCAGTACCGATCGCCGGCCCGGACGGCAGCCGCCGAGGAGACGCGGGCGCGGGTCCGCGAGGCGGCACGCGAGCTCTTCATCGCCAACGGCTACCTGGGCACGACGCTGAAGGACGTGGCCGAACGGGCGGGGGTGGGCGAGCGCACGCTCTACGACAATTTCGGCAACAAGCTCGGTCTGCTGCGGCACACGATCGCGATGCTCACGATGGGCGACGAGTCCCGCGTACCCGCCGCCGACCGGCCCGACGCGGTCGCGGCCCGTGCCATGGACGACCCGCGTGCGGCCCTGGCCGCGCACCTGAGGATCGGGACCGACCTGATGAACCGCGCAGGCGAGCTGATCCTGGTGAGCCAGGCGAATCCGGGCGTCGACGCCGAGCTGGAGCGCTCGATCACGCGAGGCACGCAGGCTGCCTACGAGACCAACCTCCGGATGGCGCAGCGGTTCCACTCCCGCGGCGAGCTCCGGCCCGGTCTCACCGCAGCGACGGCGGCGGACATCATGTTCACCCTGACCTCACCCGGGGTGTTCCACACCCTGCGCCGCACTCGCCGGTGGGGCCAACAGCGCTACCAGGATTGGGTCGTCACCACCGCCACCCAGCAGCTCCTCGCAAGCTAGCTGTCGACGGGCCTCCAGCGTGCGGGTGACAGGGCGCCCGGCTGGTCAGGTGATGAGGACGCTCGCGAGCATCACGAGGGCGAAGCCGAACACCGAGATGACGGTCTCCATGACCGACCACGACTTGATCGTCTCGCCCACTGTCAGGCCGAAGTACTCCTTGACGAGCCAGAAGCCTGCGTCGTTGACATGGGAGAAGAACAGCGACCCGCAGCCGATGGCCAGCACGAGCAGGGCGAGGTGGTTGGCTGACAGGCTCGGCGCCAGGGGGGCGACAATGCCAGCGGCCGTGATGGTGGCGACGGTGGCTGACCCCGTGCCAAGCCGGATGAGCACAGCGACGAGCCAGCCGAGAACCAGCACGGAGATGCTGACGCCCTCGGCCCAGTCCTTGATGACGTTGCCGACGCCGGCGTCGATGAGGGTCTGCTTGAAACCGCCGCCGGCCGCGACGATGAGGATGATGCTGGCAACGGCTGGGAGGGCCGACCCGACCGAGTCGCTCACGCGACCCTTGGTCAGGCCGGAGCCGAGACCCAGGGCGAGATAGCAGTAGATCACTGCGGCAAGGAGGGCCACGATCGGCGTGCCGATGAAGTCCATCACCTTGCGGATGCCGGCTTCCTCGTCGGTCACGGCGATCTTCGTGATCGCGTCGAGGAGCATCAGCACGACCGGCAAGGTGATGCCGATGATGGCCGGCGTGAAGCCGACCCTCTTGCGACCTGGCTCCAGGGGCTCCTCGAAGGACAGGTCGCCGCTGGCGCCCCCTCCACCGGGCCGACCGAGCCGCTCAGTCCCGTCGGCGAGGTCGGCAGCATCGGCTCTGTCGACCGCTGCTGCGCGCCGCCCCACACCCGGGAGCACGAGGTCGTCCGCCGACTTGTGCACCCACTGGTCGACGAACCGAGCCAGCAACGGACCGGCCACGATGACGGTCGGTATCGCGATGATGACGCCGAAGATGAGCGTGCGCCCGAGGTCGGCTTCGAGCAGGCCGATGGCGGTGAGAGGTCCGGGGTGCGGCGGCACGAGGCCGTGCAGCACCGACAGCCCCGCGAGCGCGGGGATGCCGACCTTCATCAACGACACCCCGGTGCGTTGAGCCACGAGGATGACGACCGGCACGAGCAGGACCACGCCGACCTCGAAGAACAGTGGGAGCCCGAGGATGGCCGCGATGGCTGCCATCACCCACGGCAGGCCTCCGGGCCCGACTTTGCCGACCATCGTGCCCACGATGCGGTTGGCACCCCCGGAGTCTTCGAGCAGCTTGCCCACCATCGCACCGAGTGCGATGAGGATGCCGACGGCGCCCGCTGTCGTGCCGAACCCCGTCACAAAGCTCTTCACGGTGTCGGCCGGCGGCATCGTCGCGATCGCGCCGAGCACGGCGGAGCCCAGCATCAGAGCGAGGAACGGATGGACCTTGGCCCAGGTGATGAGCACGACGACCGAGAGGATGCCCAAGACGCACGCAGCGACCAGCTGCGCGTTCCCGCCATACACCGGGGGTTCGTCGGCGGTCGGCAGACCGGCGGGGAGGGCCGCCAGGACGTGGGCAGGGATGGTGAGGGACATCAGGCGTGGTCCTTCCTGTGGTGCAGGGCAGCGAGGGCGCGGTCGAGGACCTGCGCGGCGCTCCCCTCGTTGGTGATGGTGACGCCCGGCTCGTCAGCGCCGAGCGGTTCGAGGGTTGCCAGCTGGCTGGGCAGCAGCGACGGTGGCATGTAGTGGCCGGGACGGTGTTCCATCCGGTCGCGGATGAGGTCCGCCCCCGCGGTGACGTGCAGGAAGCGGACGTGCGGACGGCCCTCGCGCAACAGGTCCCGGTAGACGCGACGCAGCGCCGAGCAGGTCACGGCAGCGGACTCTCCGCGGCTTTCCTTCTCCGAGATCCAGTCGCCGATCGCCTCGAGCCACGGCCAGCGGTCCTCGTCGGATAGCGGCGTGCCGCTTCGCATCTTGGCGACATTCGCCTCGGGGTGGAACGCGTCGCCCTCGGCGAACTCCCACCCGAGCACCGTCGAGAGCCCCTTGGCGACGGTGGACTTCCCGCTGCCGGACACTCCCATGACGATCACGATGTCAGGGTTGGGTCCCGGAGGGTCGACATCGCCGTTGGCCATGGCTCGAACGTAGCGCCTGGTCCCTCCTACGTCCCCACGAACCGTTCCGCGGACGCGCCCAGGACTGCCGGGTGTCGGCCCCCGGTCGCTGCCGCGTGTCCTCGACGGGCCGGTCCCGATCAGGCCTTCCGGCGGCCTGGCACCCCACATCGCAGTTTCACCAGTCAGGACGGGGGGTTGACCGATGAGCCCTAAGGTCGCATGGTGAGCGATGTCAGACAGTCTGACATCGACGGAGGTAAAGCGCATGCGCCCCTGCAACACTCGCCTGGTCCAGACCGTGATCGCCCTGTCCGCCCTGGCGTCAGCCGGTGCCTGTGGCCTCAATGAGTCACCGAGCACGTCCCCGAAGGCAGGGGCCCCGAGTGCCGCGTCGGCTGCGCAGGTGAAGCCGGACCCGGTGCTGGTCGACCAGGTCCCGGCGGACATCAAGAAGGCTGGCGTGATCCGGATGGCCACCCAGGCCGGTTATCCACCCTTCGGATACATGGACGCCGACGGCAAGACGATCATCGGACTGGACATCGACCTCTCGAACGCCATCGGCGCCAAGCTCGGGGTCAAGGTCGAACCGGTCAACACCTCCTTCGACGCCATCATCCCGGCGCTGCAGGCCAACAAGGTCGACATGGCGATGGCGTCCATCGGGGACACGAAGGAGCGCGAGAAACAGGTCGACTTCGCGACCTACTACTGGAACGGCACCCTGATCCTCGTGCCGAAGGGCAACCCCAAGGGCATCAAGGCCGACCAGGCGTGTGGGGTGAAGATCGGCGTGATCCGCGGTTCTCTCCAGCAGACGTCGTTCCTCCCGGCGCAGGCTCCGAAGTGCACGGCCAAGGGTCTCGAGGCACCGATCGCGCAGGCGTACCAGGACGGTCCTCAGGCGCAGCTCGCGCTCAAGAGCGGACGCATCGACGGGGTCATGCAGGACGCGCCGCCGCTCCTCGACCAGGCGAAGAAGAACGCGGACACCTTCGAGGTGGCTGGTCCCCTGGTGCGCAACCCCAATCCCGGCGGTGTCGCCTTTCCGAAGGGCTCCGCGCTGGCCAAGCCGGTGAACGCCGCGATCAACGAGCTCATCGAAGAAGGCACGTACGCGACCATCGTGGGCAAGTGGAACCTGAAGGACATCGCCATTGACGCCTCCGAGATCAACGGGTCGGTGCAGTGAGCCCGTCAGTGGTCGGCTCCACGGCGCCGAGCCGGACCGCGGGCCCGCAGCGTGAGATCGAGGTCGTTCGTCTGCGGCACCCATGGGTCTGGGTGTCCTACGCCGTGCTGGCCGTCCTGGCCGCGATGTTGGTCAACGCACTGGTGACCAACCCCAACTTCGGCTGGGACGTCGTGGCGCAGTACTTCGTCTCCGACCGGATCCTTGACGGACTGTTGAAGACCTTGCAGCTGACGGTGATCGCCATGTCGATCGGCATCGTGTTCGGCGTCCTGCTGGCCATCATGAAGCTCTCCTCGAACTCGGTGCTGTCCGGGGTCAGCTCCCTCTATATCTGGTTCTTCAGAGGGACCCCGGTCTTCGTCCAGCTGTTGTTCTGGGGCTACATCTCGGCGCTCTACCCGCGCTTGTCGCTGGGAATCCCCTTCGGGCCGGAGTTCGTGGCGGCGGACACCAACCGCATGATCACCCCCGTGGTGGCGGCGATCCTCGGGCTGGGACTCAATGAGGCGGCATACATGGCGGAGATCGTCCGCGCGGGAATCCATGCGGTGGATCGTGGGCAGATCGAGGCCTCTCAGGCGCTCGGCATGCGACGTGGTCGGATCCTTCGACGCGTCGTCCTGCCCCAGGCGATGCGCCTGATCATCCCCCCGACCGGGAACAACACCATCTCCATGCTCAAGACGACGTCGTTGGTCAGCGTCCTTGCCTTTCCCGAGCTCCTGTATGCGGCGCAGCTGATCTACTCCGACAACTTCGAGACCATCCCGCTGCTCATCACGGCATCGCTGTGGTACCTCATCGTGACCTCGGTCCTGACGGTGGCCCAGTACTACGTCGAACGGCACTACAGCCGAGGGTCGGGGCAGTCCCGCAAGCCGGGACGGCTGGCCAGACTCCGTGACCTCCAGCGACGTGGCGTCGTGAGAGGGGATGCGTCATGAGCACGACAGCGGGGCGCGGGGCGCCGATGGTGGTGGCCGACGGCGTCCACAAGTCCTTCGGGCACATCGAGGTGCTCAAGGGCATCGACCTGACTGTCTCCCACGGTGAGGTCATGACGTTGCTCGGGCCCTCAGGGTCGGGGAAGTCCACGTTCCTGCGGCTCATCAACCATCTGGAGACGATGACCTCGGGTCGGTTGTCGGTCGACGGACACCTCGTCGGGTACCGCGAGGTCGGCGGCAAGCTCCATGAGCTGAAGGAGTCCGAGATCGCGGCCCGCCGAGCAGACATCGGCATGGTCTTCCAGCGGTTCAACCTCTTCCCCCACATGACCGTGCTGCAGAACGTCATGGAAGCTCCCATGGGGGTCAGGGGTGACAGCCGCGCGGCGGCGCAGGAGAAGGCCGGGGCACTCCTGGAGCGGGTGGGGCTGCAGGACAAGGCGAAGGCCTACCCGGCCGAGCTGTCCGGAGGGCAACAGCAACGCGTCGCGATCGCTCGAGCACTGGCGATGGAACCAAGCTGATGCTCTTCGACGAGCCGACGTCCGCGCTCGATCCGGAACTCGTCGGTGAGGTCCTCGAGGTCATGAAGAACCTCACCTCGACGGCATCACCATGATCGTGGTGACCCACGAGATGGGCTTCGCGCGGGAGGTTGCCGACTCCGTGGTCTTCATCGACGAAGGCGTCGTCGTCGAGTCGGGCTCGCCGCAGCAGGTGCTCGAGAACCCGCAGCACCAGCGCACCCGGGACTTCCTCAGCAAGGTCCTCTAGACACCGAATCGTTCAGAAGGGAAGTCAGGATGCACATCGTCGTCATCGGCGCGGGAGTGCTCGGCGCGACCATCGCCGCCCATCTCGGGGAGGCGGGAGCCCAGGTCACGGTCGTGGACCAGCGGTGGCCGGGGGCGGGAACGTCCAGCACCTCCTATGCCTGGGCGAATGCCAACGGCAAGGAGCCGGATGCCTACTTCGAGCTGAACCGGCGCGGACTGGATGCCCACCACGCTCTGGCCTCGGCGGGCGCGGACTGGTTCTGCGGCAACGGCCACATCGAGATCGCCGTCAACGACGCACACGTCGAGCACCTGCGTGGTCGCGTGGCCCGGATGGTCGCCCGCGGCTATCCGGTCCGCTGGTTGACCGAGCAGCAGGCTGTCGATGCCTACCCCGACCTGCTGGTGCCGAAGGGGCATCAGGCGATCGCCCAGTTCCAGTCCGAAGGTCACGTCTTCCCGGCGCTCTACCTCGCGCAGGTCGTGGGTCGGGCCCGTCAGGCAGGGGTCACCTTCACGGACCACTCGACCGTCACCGGCCTCTCTGCGCAGGGCGACGACAAAGCCTCGGTGGAGCTGGACGACGGTGCCCGGATCGAGGCTGACCGGGTGGTCATCGCGGCCGGCAGATGGACCCAGCAGGTGGCCGCCCTGGCGGGGGGCAACGTCCCGATGGTGAGTCACGCCACGCCCGGCGACATCACCGTCGGCTATCTCTGGGAAACCGCGCCGCTTCCCGTGCGACTGCCCGGACTGCTCACCTGCCCGTGGATCAACGTCCGCCCCGACGGCGGAGGCCGGCTCCTGCTCCAGGCACTGGACCTCGACGAGACCGCTGCACTCGACACACCGCCCGAGGTCGACGGCGAGGTCGCCCACGAGATGGTCCGTCGCCTGCAGGAGGTGCTCCGGGGCGCCGTCGGCGCGCAGATCCGCCGGGGTGTCGTCGGCATCAGGGCCATGCCGGCCGATGGGCGCACGATCGCCGGTGTCGTGCCAGGACTGCCTTGGCTGTATGCCGTGGCCACGCACAGCGGGGTGACGCTGGCTCCCTATCTGGGCCGGGTGGTCGCGCAGGAGGTGGTCGGCGGGCACGAGGAGCTGCTCGACAGCTTCCGGCCGTCACGCTTCGAGGGTGATGCCGACCTCCCTGCCCCCATCCGACCGCGGAAGCCGGGGGAGCAGTAGCCACTATCGTGCGGTCGAGTCGGCCGGACGAACAGCCGAGAGCGCAGAGCCGGATCGGACGGAAGCATGGAGAAGCTGCATTGACGAAGATCATCCGCGAGACGGTCGCCGACATGGCCCTCGCCGCGCTGCGCGCGGACATCCTGGAACGGCGGTTGACGCCGGGCGACGCGCTGCGGGAGGAGGCCGTCGCCAAGGACCTGGGAATCTCGCGCCCGACTGTCCGCGAGGTGTTCAAGACCCTGCTGGCGGAGGGGCTCCTGTCTCGAAACGGCAGCACGCGAGTGCTCGAGGTGACGCACCTCGACGCTGAGGACGTCCGCGAGATCTACCACGCCCGGAGGTTCCTCGAGCTCTCCGGCGTGGAGGCCGCGCGGAACGCCTCTCCGGAAGCCCTGGCCGAGCTGCGTGCGGCCATGAGGGCGATGGGGGCAGCCGTCGACGCCGACGATCCGCTGCGCCTGGTGGATGCCGACACCCGTTGTCACGAGGTGATCGTGGGGCTTCTCCAGTCGCGGTACCTCAGCCAGCTGCACACGATGATCATGACCCGGCTGAGGCTGGCGATGTCGCGGGTCGAGCAGGACGCAGGGCGGGACAACCGCGCCGTCTATGAAGCGCATCTGCTGTTCTGCGAACAGCTGCTGGCAGGGGACATCGACGCAGCCAAGCGGAACCTGGAGGAGAGGCTACGCGCCGCCGAAGAGGTCATCCTGAGCCACGAGGGACTGCGCGAGGCTCCGCTCGATGGTCGACGGTCCACTGCGTCGGGCTGACGCAGCGATCACTCGACGTGCATCGGCGGTCGCTTGCCGACGCCAGATACGTGTGGATGGAGTGCTGGAGGTCGCATCGGCCCTGGGATACGAGGGCACTCGGCCGTTCGGTTGAGGTTCAGACCTCGAACGCATCCTTCTGGCTCCAAGTCCGTGAAACCGCGAATGGAGGACTGGGACCGATGCTCTACTCGGCGAGCCCGACTTCGGCTGATATCTGACAGAGAGAACGCACATTTCATGAACTCAGCTCGCTCCCGCCTGCTTGCCGCCGGTGTCGCAGTCAGCACCCTCGCGGCTGCGGCCATCGTCACAGCCACTCCGTCCTTCGCAGCCACCAGTGACACGGAGCAGACCTTCTACGCCACCGGGAGTGTCCAGAGCTGGACTGTACCCAGCGGTGTCACGCAGATCTACGTCGACATCAGCGGCGCCCAGGGCGGGGCGTCATACGGCGGGGGCGGTCTCGGAGCCGAGCTGACCGGCACGCTGTCGGTCACCCCGGGCGAGACGCTGCACATCATCGCCGGCAGCCAGGGCGGTAACGGGCAGGTGTACTGGTCCGGCGCCGGCGGTGGTGGCGGGTCGTTCATCTACACCACCCCCGACACGGGGGGCCTGCTGGCAGCAGCCGGCGGTGGCGGCGGGGCCGCGTCCAACAACGGCGCGTCCTGGGCCAGCACCGGCAGCTCCGGCACGGCCGGTGGTGCCGGCGGCGGATGGGGCGGCAGCGGCGGCTACGGCGGCGGCGGCGGTTACGCCTACAGCCCCTACGCCCCCACCAGTCCTGCGGGCGGTGGCGCCGGCTTCCTCGGTGGCGGAGGGGGGAACGGCGGCCAGTCCGTGGCCAACGGCGGCCTAGGCGGCGGTGGCGGCGGCGGTACCCCTGCAGGCGGCGGCGGCGGCGGTTACAGCGGCGGCGGTGGAGGCTCGTTCAGCCTGAACGGCGGCAACGGCGGCGGCGGTGGTGGCGGCTCCTACTTCGCCGGCGCGCGCACCGGGGCCGTGTCGGGGCACGGTGGGAACGGCATCGTCACCCTGTACTACCCCGCACAGCTCACCTCGTTCTCGCCTGCGGCCGGGGCGCCCGGTAGCTCGGTGACCATCGCTGGGTCCGGCCTCGCCGGAGCCAGCGTGACGATCGGCGGAGAGGCCGCGACCGTGACGTCTTCCTCCGACACCAAGCTGGTCGCGACCGTTCCTTCGCCGGCGACGCTCCCCACCGGAACGCAGCGGGTCGACGTGACAACGGCCGGCGGAGTCACCCTTCCCGTCGTCGGAGCGTTCACCTACCAGTCACCTCCGCTGCTGTTCACCGCGGACAGCGCACCGGCGACCGCAACCATCGGTGCGGCGTACTCCTACACCTTCGCCGCGTCGGGATCCCCCAGCCCCACCTTCGCCGTGTCGTCCGGAAACCTGCCGTCAGGGCTGACTCTGGCCAGCGACGGAGTGCTCTCCGGCACCCCCACCAGCGCCGGAGCCTCCACCTTCACCGTCACCGCGAGCAACGGCGTCTCCGCTGACGCGACGAGCAACGTGCAGACGATCACGGTCGGCCAGGTTCCCCAGGCCATCACGTTCATCACCACCGCCCCCAGCGCTGCGGTCAAGGGAGAGACCTACGTGGTCGCGGCCACCGGCGGCGAATCGGCAAACGACGTGACGTTCTCCATCGATTCCGCCAGCACCTCGACGTGTTCGATCAGCGATGCGACAGTGACCTTCGACCACGCCGGCACCTGCGTCGTGGACGCCAACCAGGACGGCAACGCCGAATACCTGGACGCTCCTCAAGCACAACAGACCATCGCCGTCGGCATCGCCGCACAGGCCATCACCTTTGCCCCGCTCACCTCCCCGGCGACCGTGGGGACCACGCAGACCCTCTCGGCCACGGGAGGCGCGTCGGGCAGCCCGGTCACCTTCGCCGTGGCACCGTCCACGACCGGCTCGGCCTGCTCGATCGTCGGGACGACCCTGTCGTTCGACCAGGCCGGCAGCTGTGTCGTCGTCGCTGACCAAAGTGGCACTGACGACTACGCCGCCGCCCCGGAAGTGAGCCAGACCGTGACCGTCGCGCTCGCGCCGACCTCGCTGTCAGTGGCCCTCAGCCCGGCCGTGTCGGTGTTCGGCCAGACCGCGACGGCCACGGCAACGGTGGGCGGAAGCCAGGCGGGGAGCATCCAGTTCTCCGTCGACGGCACCAACCTCGGCGCACCTGTAGCCGTGACCAACGGCAAGGCGACCAGCCCATCGCTGGGGACCCTGGCGCCTGGCGCACACCAGGTCGGCGCGGCCTTCGCGCCGCTCCATGCCACGAAGTACGCACCCTCCAGTGCGACGCCTCAGACCCTGGTCGTCAACCAGGCGGCGACGACGCCGACGATCACCGTGCGAGCCGACAGCATCACGGCCCGCATCACGCCGGTGACACCGGGCTCGGGCATCCCCAGCGGCACTGTGAAGTTCTCCGTCGACGGCAGCACTGTGGGGACTGCGACGCTTGCCGCAGGAGTTGCCACCTTGCGCTACGCACTGCCGACCGCCAAGGCCGATGAGGTTGCCGTCCAGTACCTGGGCGACACCAGCTTCCTGGCTTCGTCCGCGACGACAACTCGTCACAACCCGACGATCACGGCGAAGCTCACCAGCGCTCAGCCCAAGAGCAAGAGCGGTTGGTACCGCAGTGCAGTCACGGTGCGCTTCACCTGCACCCCGAACGGCGCCGCACTGGTGTCCAGCTGCCCGCAGCCGGTCACGCTCAGCAAGAACGCTGCGGCGCAGTCCGTCTCTCGCACGATCACTGCTGTCGACGGTGGCGCAGCGACTGTTTCGGTCACCGGCATCAACCTCGACCAGATCCGCCCCACGGTGGCGATCGCGGGAGTCTCGACTCAGCAGCCGTACTTTGCTGCCGCACCGGCTGGGCGCTGCACCTCCCGCGACGGGCTCTCGGGCATCACGTCGTGCACCATCAGCAAGCGCGTCAGTGGCGGTACGGCGGTCTACATCGCGACGGCGACGGACAAGGCCGGCAACGTCTCGACGACTCGGCTCACCGCACGGGTGGCCGCCTTCGTGATCCAGGGCGCGACCTTCAGCAAGGGCACGTACCGGGTGAAGGCCGGCCACACCTACACGATGCTGGCCGCCGCGACGAGCCAGCCGCGGTATGTCGACGCGATGCCCTACCCCAAGGCGCCGCGCGGGTTGGACAACAAGTTCCACAAGACCGGCCCGAACCGCTGGGCTCTCGGCGTGACCTTTGGCAGCGCGATGGTCCACCAGCGCTACTGGAACATCGGCATCCGAGTCGGCGGTAAGACCCAGGTGCTGAAGGTCGAGGTCGTCCGCTAGGCACGGTCGGAGCGCTTCAGCAGCTGAACCACGGAGAGGCCCCCGGCGCAAGAGCGTCGGGGGCCTCTCCGTCTTGGAGCCGGTGACGAGAATCGAACTCGCGTGTCC
>CAVWZX010000001.1:0-197794 GCA_963759595.1 uncultured Actinomycetota bacterium | reverse complement strand
GGGATCCAGTTCTTCGCGACCCCCGAGTCCGAACGCGCCCTCTCCAAGGACGTCGGGGTCGCGATCGGCCTGTCGGTGCTGGCCTTCCTCGGGCTTGCTGCGTTCTACCTGTTCAACAGGGGCGGGTTTCTGTGCCACGGCCACAACACCGCGGCCATCCTGCTGTTCATCGGCATCGTGGCCGTGGTGTTCGTCAACGCCCGGGGTCTGGCCCGCGAGCAGTCCCGGCAGGACGGCCGGCCGGTGCGGGACCACCGGTGGAACCGCTACTTCTGGGGGTTCGTCCTGATGGCCGCCTCGATCGCGCTGATCGCCGTCACCGGACCGTGGCTGGGGTGGCTCGACCACTGGGTGTTCTGGCTGGAGGCGGCCCTGATCGGCCAGTTCGCGACGTTCTGGCTGACCCAGACCATCGACCTCTGGCGCGAACCCCGCCGCCAGGACGCCCCCGTCCCGGGTTCCTGACCTGCCGTCCACTGCGCGACTTGTTGCCACCTGGCGGTCACCGAGGGCTGAAATCAGGGGGCCGTGACGATCTCCGCGCAACAAGTCCGGGGAAGGGCGCCCGGTCAGGGGCGGCTGAGCGCGTCCTCGGCGCCGCCGGCGACCCCGAGCGAGACCCCGTCGACGTCGATGGGCAGCGTCTCGAACAGGTTCTTGCCCAGCCGGCTCGCGTCGGGCAGCTCGACCGGGTAGGAGCCGGTGAAGCAGGCCGTGCACAGCTCGTTGGCGGGCTGCTCGGTGGCAGCGACCATCCCCTCCTCGGAGATGTAGCCGAGCGAGTCGGCGCCGATCGAGGTGGCGATCTCCTCGACCGCAGCGCCGGTGGCGATGAGCTCGGCGCGGGTCGGGAAGTCGATCCCGAAGAAGCAGGGCCACTTCACCGGCGGGGCAGAGATCCGCAGGTGGACCTCAGCGGCGCCTGCCTCGCGCAGCATCCGGACGACAGCACGCTGGGTGTTGCCGCGCACGATGGTGTCATCGACCACGACGAGCCGCTTGCCCTTGATGACCTCTCGCAGCGGGTTGAGCTTGAGCCGGATGCCGAGCTGGCGGATGGTCTGCGAGGGCGCGATGAACGTGCGTCCCACGTAGGAGTTCTTGACCAGGCCCTGGCCGTAGGGGATGCCTGACTCCTGGGCGTAGCCGATCGCGGCGGGGGTGCCCGACTCGGGCGTCGGCATGACCAGGTCGGCCTCGACGGGATGCTCCTTGGCGAGGGTGCGGCCCATCTCGACGCGGGCCTCGTGTACGCCACGGCCGTTGATCGTCGTGTCGGGCCGCGCGAGGTAGACGTACTCGAAGACGCAGCCGCTGCGCTGGGTCGGGGCGAACCGCTGGGACCGGACGCCGTCCTCGTCGATCGCGATGAGCTCCCCCGGCTCGACCTCGCGGATCAGTGACGCACCGACGATGTCCAGGGCCGCGGTCTCCGACGCGACGACCCAGCCGCGCTCCAGCCGCCCGAGGACGAGGGGACGGAACCCGTGGCGGTCGCGCGCGGCATACAGGGTGTGCTCGTCCATGAAGACGAAGCAGAAGGCGCCCTCCAGCCTCGGCAGCACGTCCATCGCCGCGGCCTCGAGCGAACGGTCGGGATCGTCGGCGAGGAGGGCAGTCACCAGCGCAGTGTCGGTGGTGTTTCCGCGCAACATCTCCCCTGCGCCGGCACCGTAGCCGTCGGCGGTGCGTTCGGCGACCAGGTCACGCAGCTGCGCCGAGTTGATCAGGTTGCCGTTGTGCGCGAGGGCGACGGTCGACTCTGCATGGCCGCCGAGCGTGGGCTGGGCGTTCTCCCAGGTGGACCCACCGGTGGTGGAGTAGCGCGCGTGGCCCACGGCGAGGTGGCCGCGCAGGGACGCCAGCGACCGCTCGTCGAAGACCTGCGAGACCAGCCCCATGTCCTTGTAGACGAGGATCGAGTGCCCGTCGGAGGTGGCGATGCCCGCCGACTCCTGTCCGCGGTGCTGCAGCGCGTAGATGCCGTAGTAGGTGAGCTTGGCGACCTCCTCACCGGGGGCCCAGACGCCGAAGACCCCGCAGGCGTCCTGCGGGCCCTTCTCGCCGGGAAGCAGATCGTGCGAGAGCCGTCCGTCGCCGCGTGCCACGTGCCTCAGTCTCCCACAGTGGAGTCAGCCGCGGTGCCAAGGTCGAGCTGAGCCGCGTCGACCACCGGCGTCAGCCGCGCCGGTCCAGCAGCACCGCGACCACCGCGGCGAGCAGGGCGAAGACGAGCGCCCCCACGACACCGAGGAAGAGCACCGCACTGGTCACGCTGTAGTCGTGACCGTAGGTCGTGTCGTCGTTGCCGAAGTAGGCGACGCCCGAGCCGGCCACGAACCCGAGGACCGCGCCGGTCGCGATGAACGCGACGAAGTTGGGGTAGCGGCGGGTGGGGGGCACGTGCTCAACGCTACCCGCGTCACCAACACGTAACTCTCCGGGGACCCCATCCACAAGGAAGGCGAGTACGAATAGCAAGCATGGAACATCTCCCCCCGTCCCCCGGCACCAGGGGCCAACGCCTCATGTATGCCGCGAGCGGCGTCCTCGCGGCCGCTGCCGGTATGGCGGTGGGCCACTTCGTGGCGGCGTTCGTCAACCCCGCGGCCTCACCAGTGCTCGCCGTCGGCTCGACCGTCATCGACGCGACGCCGACCCCGGTCAAGGAGTGGGCCGTCCAGAACCTCGGCACCGCCGACAAGCCCGTCCTGTTGGGCAGCGTCACCCTCGTGGTGGTCCTCGCCGCTGCGGCGATCGGCCTGGTGTCGCGCACCAAGCCCAGCCTGGCGAACGTCCTCGTTGTGGGCCTCGCGGCGCTGGCTGGTCTGGCCGCCGGGTTCAGACCCGCCTCTGCACCGTTCGACGTCGTCCCGGCCCTCGTCACCGCGCTGGTCGGTGTGGTGACCCTGACCGGGCTGCGAGCCCTCATCCCCAGCCTGCCGACTCCCGGCGCCGTGACGACCCGGAGCGCCGAGAAGTCCTCGGCCGGGCATGAGTCCCCGCTGGACCACACGGCATACGCGAAGGGGTCGGCGGGCACGCCCGCGCGACGCAACTTCCTCCTCGGCGCCGCGGGTGTCACCGTGGGGGCCGCGGCGATCGGAGCCCTCGGCCAGAAGCTCGTGGCCCCGGCCACCCTGCCCTCGTCGGTCGCGCTGCCCAAGCCGCAGAACACCCTGGAGGCGCTTCCCGCCGGCATCGAGGGCAAGGTCAAGGGCGTCAGCGACTTCCGGACCCCGGTCAAGGAGTTCTACCGCGTCGACACCGCGTTGGTGATCCCCCGGATCGACGTCGACAGCTGGAAGCTCGAGATCGACGGCAAGGTGGACAAGAAGCTCACCATCACGTTCGACGAGCTGCTCACGATGCCGATGATCGAGAAGGACATCACCCTCAACTGCGTCAGCAACGAGGTCGGCGGCCCCTACATCTCCTCCACCCGCTGGCTCGGTGTGCGGGTCCGCGACCTGCTCGAACGCGCCGGCATCCAGGACGGTGTCGACCAGATCCTCAGCGAGTCCACCGACGGCATGACGATCTCCACCCCCGTCGAGGCGCTGACCGACGACCGCGACGCGCTGATAGCGGTGGCCATGAACGGCGAGCCGCTGCCTGCGCGCCACGGGTTCCCCGCGCGCATGGTGACCCCCGGCCTCTACGGCTTCGTGGGCGCCACCAAGTGGCTGACCAAGCTCACCGCGACGACGTACGCCGCGGAGAAGGCCTACTGGACCAAGCGCGACTGGTTGATCGACGGCACCGTCAAGACGCAGGCCCGCATCGACACCCCCGCCGGTCTGGCCACCTACAAGCCCGGCAAGGTCGCCATCGGCGGTGTCGCCTGGGCCCAGCGCCGCGGCATCAAGCAGGTCGAGGTCCGGGTCGACGACGGTCCGTGGGAGAAGGCCACCCTCGGCCCTGACGGCGGCACCGACTACTGGCGACAGTGGTACTGGGTGTGGGACGCCAAGAGCGGCCGCCACGACCTGACAGTCCGCGCGACCGACGGCACCGGAGAGCTGCAGACCGAGAAGCGGGCCGACCCGTTCCCCGGTGGCGCCTCGGGCTGGCACTCGATCGTCGTCCTCATCTCCTGACCCCTGCGGGCGGGGCTTGCACGCGCAGCCCGGCCCGCAGGCTCCCTCCTCCCGGTGCCGCACGTCTGGTCGTGCGGCACCGGGTTTCGTCGTATCGGGGACCTTGTTGCAACGCGAATTCCGCACTGGCAGAAAAAGTTTCGCGTCTCCCAATCCACCTCGGGGACAGGTCCGAATACCGGGTGTCAGACAGTCCCAACCAAGGAGCCACCATCATGCGACTCGTTCGCCGCAGCACCATTGCTGCATTCGCCCTCGCCCTTCCGCTCGGCCTCGCTGCGTGTGGGAACTCCGGTTCCGACAACGCCGCTGCGGCCCCGGCCTCCTCGAGCTCGTCCAGCTCCAGCTCCTCGAGCACCACCGAGGACATGACCGGCAAGCCGTTCGGCGCCGGCTGCGCTGCGGTTCCCGCAGACGGCAAGGGCTCGTTCTCCGGCATGGCCACCGACCCGGTCGCCACCGCCGCGAGCAACAACCCCGTCCTGTCCACCCTGGTCACCGCGGTGACCGAGGCCGGCCTCGGCGAGACCCTCAACTCGGCCAAGGACATCACCGTCTTCGCCCCGAGCAACGACGCCTTCGCCGCTGTGCCGAAGGCCACGATGGACGCCGCGATGAAGGACCCGAAGGGTCTGCTCACCAAGGTGCTCACGAACCACGTGGTCCCCGGCAAGCTCACCCCGGAGATGCTTGCGGGTGAGCACAAGACCCTCGGCGGCGGCACCATCAAGGTCGAAGGATCCGGCGAGGACTTCACCGTCGGCAAGGCCAAGGTCATCTGCGGCAACGTGCAGACCGCGAACGCGACGGTCTACATCATCGATGGCGTTCTCCTCCCCGGCTGAGCTGAATCAGCGATGATGGTGTCCATGGCAGCAACCCCCTCAGGTCCCGACCCGACCTGGGGAGGTGCTGCCGTGGGCACCGACCTCGCCGGACTGCTGCGAGCCAGTGCCCTCGGTGACGAGGCCGCGTTCGCCCGGCTCTACGACGCAGTGTCCGCCCGGATCTACGGGCTGGTGCTGCGCGTGGTGCGGGACCCGTCGCAGTCCCAGGAGGTCGCCCAGGAGGCCTTGCTCGACATCTGGCGCACCAGTGCCCGGTTCGACCCCGCGCGGGGCAGCGCGGTGAGCTGGATGCTCACCATCGCCCACCGCAAGGCGGTCGACCGAGTGCGGTCCGCACAGGCGTCGACCGACCGCGAGCACACGTACGGCTCGCGGAACCAGGAGCGCACCTACGACGAGACCGCCGAGACGGTCGACCGTCGCCTGGACGCCCAACGGGTACGCGCCGCGCTGGACTCGCTCACCGACACCCAGCGCGGGGCAGTCGAACTCGCCTACCTCGGCGGTTACACACACACCGAGGTGGCCTCACTACTGGACGTGCCCCTGGGCACGGCCAAGACCCGAATACGCGACGGACTCATCCGCTTACGAGACACCTTGGGGGTGCAGTCATGAGTGCCGACATCCACGGTCTGGTCGGCGCCTATGCAGTCGATGCGATCGACGAGCAGGAACGCAGCGCTTTCGAGCTGCATCTCGCCGACTGCCCGGAGTGCCAGGCGGAGGTGGCCTCCCTCCAGGAGGCTGCGACCCAGCTTTCCCTGATGACGGAGACAGCACCTCCGGCGTCCATGCGCGACTCCGTGCTGGGCGGCATCAAGGCGGTTCGCCCGCTCCCCCCTCTCGAGGCGCAGTCCCGTGGCTCGGTCGCCTCCGGACCCGATTGGCGAACCTTCGCCCACGGCTGACGCGCCGACCACCGGCCGAGACAAACGTCCTTCATTTCCGCCCGCGCCGACGGGTGGCCGCCTGGCTCGCGACAGCAGCGGCTGCGGCTGCTGTCCTCGTCGGAGGCATCGCCTGGAGCCCGTGGGACAACGGCCCCAGCTGGCAGGTGACCGCCTCCCAGCGGATCACCAACCAGGTGCTCGCGGCCAGCGACGCTGAACGCTTCCAAGCACTCATCGACGGTGCCAACGCGACCATCGTGCGGAGCGCCTCGCTGGGCAGGGCCGTCCTCATCGCCGAGAACATGAAGTCCGCACCTGACGGCAAGGACATCCAGCTCTGGCTGGACCAGCCCGAAAGGGGCATGGTGAGTGCCGGGCTGATGCCCCACCAGGGCGGCCGAAGGTGACCAGCTGCTCGACGGTGACGCCACCACGGCTACCGCGGCCGGCATCACGGTCGAACCTGCGGGTGGCTCGCCCTCCCCGACGTCGGCGCCGCTCGCCCTCTTCGCCTTCACCTGAGCGGACCCACATCGGGTGAGGCGGCCGGCGGACACGGAGCCGGGGGCTCGCCTCAGGCTCGCGGCTGCCTCCTCGCCCGTGCGCCCGCGCCGAGGTCCTGACCTATCGCAGGCCGGGCAGCAGGCCGGCGACCTCGTCGAGCACGGCCTCGCTGCCGGCATACACGCCCTGGGCCCTGGGCCAGTGGGTCACCACGTCGGTGAACCCGAGCGTCGCGGCCCGGCCCACCATGTCGGTGAACAACGCCGCGCTCTCGAGCGAGAACCGCGGCGAACCGTCCAGCGAGAGGTAGCGGTCCAGCGGCGAGGACCGGTCAGCAGCCGACTCCACCTCGTCGAGCCGCGCGCACAGCTCCGCGATGCCGGTCCACCAGTCCTCCAGGCTGTCCCCGCCCTTGCCGTAGGTCACCCAGCCCTGCCCGTGCGCCGCCGCCAGCCGTAGCGAGCGTGGGCCGTTGGCGGCGACCACGAACGGAAGGCGCGGCCGCTGCACGGAGCCGGGGAGCGTGCGGGCGTCCACGGTCCGGTAGTGCTTGCCGTCGTGGGTCACATGGTCCTCGCGGAACAACCTGTCGAGCACCGCGACGAACTCGTGGAAGCGGTCGACCCGCTCCTTCACAGACCGCTCGTCCCCCAGGATCGCGGCGTCGATGTCGCCGCCCGTGCCCAGTCCGCAGATCACCCGGCCCTGCGAGATGTCATCCAGGGCAATGAGGTCCCTCAGGAACAGGTACGGGTGTCGGTAGTTGGGCGAGCTGACGAACGTCCCCAGCCGGATCCTCGACGTCGCCATCGCAGCGGCGGTCAGGGTCGGCAGGGCGCCGAACCACGGCGAGTCCGGCAACCCCGCCCAGACCAGGTGGTCGTAGGTCCAGGCGTGGTCGAAGCCGTACTCCTCCGCACGCCGCCACAGCGGCTCGGCCACGGACCAGGGGTGTTCGGGCAGGATCGTGATGCCACAGCGCATGCAGCGAGCGTATGCCGCGCACCGGGCGAGTGCGGCGCGTGGTGACCGCCGTAGGCGCCGGAGATTGGCAGTTCTTCACCGGGCGAGGAAAGATCAAACCGCCAGGCGAAGAACTGCCCAACCTGCAAGGACGGACGCGTGGCAGGCTGGGCGCCATGCTCGCCACCATCCTGCACGCGCCCCGCGACATCCGCCTCGACGAGGTCCCCGACCCGAGGATCGCGAAGCCGACCGACGCCATCGTCCGGGTGACGGCGGCGTGCGTCTGCGGGAGCGACCTGTGGCCCTATCGCGGTATCAACGACGTCCCCGAGCCGACCCGTATCGGCCACGAGTTCGTCGGCGTCGTCGAGGAGGTCGGTCGCGAGGTGCGCGGCGTCCGGCGTGGCGACTTCGTCATCGCGCCGTTCATGTACTCGGACAACACCTGCCCGCACTGCAAGGCCGGCATCCAGTCACGTTGCGACCACGGCGGTTTCTGGGGCGGTGACGACCGCGACGGGGTGATGGTCGACGGCGGGCAGGGGGAGTACGTCCGAGTCCCGCTGGCCGACGGGACGCTCGTCGCGACCCGTGAGATGCCGGACGACGACCTGGTCCCCAGCCTGCTCAGCCTCTCCGACGTGATGGGCACCGGATGGCATGCTGCCGTCGCGGCCCAGGTGCTGGAAGGGGACACGGTCGTCGTCGTCGGTGACGGCGCTGTCGGGCTCAGCGGGGTGTTGGCGGCTGCCAGGATGGGCGCCGGGCGGATCGTCGCCATGTCGCGCCACGAGTCGCGTCAGCGGATCGCACGCACCTTCGGCGCCACCGACGTGGTGGAAGCGCGGGGTGACGAGGCGGTGGCCGCCGTCAAGGAGCTCACCAAGGGTGTCGGCGCGGACGCCGTGCTCGAGTGTGTCGGCACCCACGAGTCGATGTCGACCGCCATCGCCGCGGCCCGGCCCGGTGCGACGGTGGGCTATGTCGGTGTGCCGCACGGGATCGAGTACCCGGTGCGTGACATGTTCGCGCGCAACATCGGCATCGCCGGCGGCATCGCCCCGGCCCGTCAGTACCTGCCGCAGCTGCGCGACGGCGTGCTCTCCGGGGCGATCAACCCCGGTCTGGTCTTCGACCTCGAGGTCCCCCTGTCCGAGGTCGCCGAGGGGTACGCCGCCATGGACGAGCGGCGCGCGATCAAGTCCCTCGTGCGCCCCTGAGGGCATGCAGGACTTCCGGATCGAGGTCGACGAGCACGGTGGGAGCACCGTGCTGGTCGACGGCTACCCGCAGTCCTACGTCAGCCTCTCCGACCCCGAGCTGCTGGTCTTCGGATACGTCCAGCACCTCGCCGCGGTGATCGACTCCCTGCCTTCGGGGCCGGTCGCCGTGACCCACGTCGGGGGTGCCGCCATGACTCTGGCCCGCTACGTCCAGCACACCCGCCCCGGGTCGCCACAGATCGTCCTCGAGCCCGACGCCGCCCTCACCGAGCGGGTGCGGGCCGAGCTCCCCCTGCCGCGTGGCCACCGCATCCGGGTGCGCCCGCAACCGGGTCGTGAGGGCGTCGCGGCGCTCAAGGACTCCAGCGCCGACGCGGTCGTCGTGGATGCGTATGCCGCGAGCCGGGTCCCGGCCGACCTCACCAGCGCAGAGTGGTTCGCCGACGTCGCCCGGGTGCTGCGACCCGGGGGGATCCTGGTGATGAACACGGCCGACGAGCCGGACCACCGGCACGCGGCCCGGGTCCATGCCGGCGTGGCCGAGCACCTGCCGCACACGGCCGCCATCGCCCCGGTGGACATCTGGAAGCGGCGCCGGTTCGGCAACCTGGTCCTCGTCGGTTCGCGCCAGCCCCTCCCGCTCGGGTCGATGGTCCGAGGGGTGGCCAAAGGCGCCTTCCCGAGCACCGTGCGCGAGGGCGCCGAGCTCGGCAGGCGACTCGGGCACTCCCGACCGTTCAGTGATGCCGACGCGGTGCCGAGCCCGCGTCCACCCGCGGCCGACGGTTGGCGGGTCCGCTGAGCTGTCCGGGACTGGTGCGCGGAGCGGACGGACGCACCGGTAGGGACTGCCAGAGGGGCCGGGACTGCCGCAAGGGCCGGGACTGACGAAGGGCTGGCGGCTCTCCCGACACGTGGTGGATGCCGAGTGCGCCGTCGGCCGGCAGCACCGAGAATGGCTGGGTGCCTTCCCTGACGCTGCCTGCCCCCCGCACCGCCGACCCCCATGACGCACCGCCGCTGCGCTGGGGGATCCTGGCGCCGGGCGGCATCGCCCGCTCGTTCGCCACCGCCCTGCGGTCCGGCACCGGACAACAGCTCCACGCTGTGGCATCCAGGACGCTCTCCCGCGCACAGGCGTTCGCAGACGACTTCGGGGTCACCACGGCCTACGGGTCCTACGCCGACCTGGTTGCCGACCCGGACGTCGACGTCGTCTACATCGCCTCCCCGCACTCGGAGCACCGCGCGCAGGCCATCCTGGCCACTGCGGCGGGCAAGCCCGTGCTGGTCGAGAAGGCCTTCGCCCGCAATGCCGCCGAGGCTCGCGACATCACCGAATCCGCCGGCGCCGCAGGGGTTTTCGCGATGGAGGCCATGTGGACGCGCTTCCTCCCCCACATCGATGTCGTCCGTCGGTGCCTGGAGGACGGGCTCCTCGGCGAGGTCCACACCGTGCACGCCGACCACGGCCAGCAGCTCTACCCCGACGGGCCACCGCGTCTCGCCGAGCCCTCGCTCGCTGGTGGCGCGCTGCTCGACCTGGGGATCTACCCGGTGTCGTTCGCCCACTTCGTGCTCGGGGACTTCGCCGACGTGACCGCCACTGGCATCCGCACGGACTCCGGTGTCGATGCTCAGGCTGCCATCGGCGTCACGAGCAGCACCGGCGCGATGGGAGTGCTCGGCACGACGATGGTGACCAGGACCCCGACGGTCGCGGCGGTCTGCGGCACGCAGGCGCGGCTCGAGATCGACGGCCCCTTCTACGCTCCTCGCGCGGTGGTGCGGCTCGTCGCGACCGACGGCACCGAGCTCGACCGGTTCACCAACCCGGACACCGAGCACGGCCTGCACTTCGAGGCGGCGGAGGTCGCCCGCCGGGTCACGGCCGGCCAGCTGGAGTCACCGTTGATGCCGCTCGCAGAGACCCTCACGATCATGGACGCCCTGGACGACATCCGGGCCCAGGTCGGCGTGCGCTACCCCGGCGAGTAGGCGGCCGGCTTGGTGCCCCTAGAACGCCGCGCCCTTGCGCCACGCCATCTCCTGCAGCTCGAACGAGTTGCCGTCGGGGTCGGCGAACTCCGCGCCCTTCACCCCGCCTCCGAAGTCGTGGACGTCACTCACCTCGACCCCACGGCTGACGAGCTCGGCCCGCGCCCCCTCGATGTCCTCCACGACCAGGTGCAGCCCCCTGATGCTGCCGGGCTCTCCGCGATAGACGTCCAGCCCCGTCCCGAAGCCGATCGAGCAACCTGACCCCTCTGCGGTCACCTGCACGATCCGGACACCGTCGGCGGGTTGCACGTCGACGTCCTTAGTGAAGCCGAGCGTGCCGACGTAGAACTCGATGGCGCGCTCCACGTCCGACACCGGCACCGGCACCAGCTCCAGCTTCATCTGCATGCGGTTCAGCTCCTCTTCATCGTCTCGATGCGCCAGATCCTCGCACGGCCCGCGGACATCCGTGCCAGTTGTGGCACGGATGGACCCGCCGGCGGGGCAATCGCGTGCATCAGTGCCACCAACGGCACAGATCCACCTGCCGAGGTCGCCGCCGCCCCCGGGGGTCACACCAACGGCAGGTATGCCGTGAGGTCGGCGCGGTGCCCGCTCACCCTGAGCGTGCCGGAGTCCCAGGCGCCGTCCCAGCTGAGCGCGCCGGTCGCCACGGCCAGCCAGGTCTGGGCGTCCGTCTCCACGACGTTCGGCGGGGTCCCCCGGGTGTGGGTGGTGCCGGCGACGCACTGCACTGCACCGAAGGGCGGCACCCGGACCTCCACGCTGCGGCCGGGCGCGACGACCGACAGCTCTTCCAGCGTGTAGCGCACCGCGGTGGCGAGGTCGGGCCGGTCGGTGGCCTCACCGTGCGTCCGCCAGACCTCCACCGCGGCCAGCCCGGCGGAGACGGGCACTCGGCGACGCGGCGGCATACCGGCATCGTCGCACGGGCGACCGACGGGTCAGGACGCGCCGGGCAGGCACGAGACCGCAGGTCACAGACGTGCAGGTGCGGAAGTGATCCCTGTCACATACCGTGCTAAACGGGGGCAAACCGCCTCCGTCGCACACAGGAGGAGTCGGGGACATGCTCAGAGGGAGGAAGATCGCGGTCGCGGTCATCGCCGCCACCGGCGCGCTGGCCATTGCGACCGGACCGGCCGTCGCGGGAGCGAACGAGGGGCTGACGCCGGGCCAGCGTGACGCACTCGCGGCCGGTGTCCAGGTCGCACCGAAGGCTGAGGCAGCGGCCGCCAGAGCCGCTGCGGTGCAACCGAACCCGTACGTCGCACAGGCGCCTGACGCGACCAAGGCCGACTATGCGACCTGGCGTGACGCGATGGGCAGGGCAGGCAAGGCGCGCGCCAAGGGCAGCGCCCTCAAGTCCGCTCAGCGGCAGGCAGCCGCCGCGACCTCGGCCAAGGCGGTCCGCACCGTCGTCCACGACGAGGAGGAGCCGGCCGGCACGAGCGGCTCGAACGACGCGCGGGAGAACGCCGAACCCATCGCAGGCTTCGGGACCGGAGCCAAGCAGGCGTCGCAGCTGCGCATCCTCGGGGCGATGCCCGACTTGTCCCCCACGGCCACCGCGCTCGCGCCCGTGGCTGAGGACAACGGCGCCATCCCCCTCGCCGGCAGCACCGGCATCAACGGCTCCCGCGCCCGGACGACGAGTGGCGTCCTCGGCGACGGTCCGCACGGCACCACCGGGGACGACACCAACGACTTCGACTTCTACAGCCTGACGACGACCGCCGGCATGACGGTCACCGTCGACACCTCCGGGTCGGGCCAGACCGACACCGTGGTGGGCCTCTACTCGGCGGGCGGCGACCTGCTGGCCGTGGACGACGACGGCGGCACCGGCTTCAACAGCCTGCTGCAGTTCCGCGTCCCGGCGAGCGGCACCTACTACGCGATGGTGGCCGGGTACTCGATCGCCGGCCCCTTCCCCCAGGACCCGATGGACTCCGGCAGCGGTCGTGGCGGCGCGATCTCCGGCAACTACGTCGCGAGCCTCAGCGCATCCCAGGTGGACAGGGACTTCTATGCCTTCGACCTCCAGCCCGGCGACGTGATCGGCGGCACCGTCACCGGCGCCTCCGACGCCCTCACCATCTACCGCCCTGACGGCACGCAGATGGTCGGCTCGGAGCAGCTGGACGCCTCGTCCCTCTACCCGCCGAGCTCACCCCTGCCGGGCGGCGGCAACACCACCCTCGCCTACGTCGCCGAGGCCGCCGGCAGCTACGCCCTCGAGCTCGGGGCAGGCGCCGGGGCCTACGACGTCACCGTCAACGGCTTCCGCCCCGGATCGGAGATCGACCCCTCGACCAGGGTGCAGACGGTGTTCCTCGACTTCGACGGAGCCACCGTCAACACCGGCATCTGGGGAGGACCAGGGGTGCGCACCCTGTCGCCGTTCTCGACGTTCATCGCCAAGTGGGGCCTGACGCGGTCCCAGGAGGCGACCCTGATCGACAAGATCACGGCCGAGGTCACCGAGAACATCAAGAAGGACCTCCAGGCGGCCAACTCCGAGGTCGAGGTCAAGGTGATCAACAGCAAGGACAACGCCGACCAGTTCGGCAAGGAGAACGTCTCGAGGGTCATCGTCGGCGGCACCATCGAGCAGTCGGGCATCTCGACGATCGGCATCGCGCAGTACATCGACCCGGGCAACTACGGGCACGAGGACAGCGCGGTCGTCCTGCTCGACGTCATGTCGGGGCCGGATGAGGGCGACGCCGACCAGGCCAGCGGGGACGGGGCGTCACTCAACACCTACATGGAGCCGTCGAGCGACCGCGCGAGCTTCGTGTCGCGGGCCGTGGGCAACGTCATCTCGCACGAGATCGGCCACATGATCGGCAACTACCACACGGACAGCCTCAACGCCGACAGCAACCTGATGGACGAGGGCGGCTGCTGCTTCGGCACCAACCTCTACGCCGTCGGGCCCGACCACATCGGGGGCACCGCCGACGACCCGGACCGCGACTTCGGCACCGACAGCTACAGCCTCGTCGAGGGCTTCACCGGCATGGAGAACACCCTCAACGTCGCGGCCTGGGCCTACACCGCGCCCAAGTGAGTGCGGCGTACCACCAACGGCCGGTATGCCGCGGACGCCCCCTGCGCCCGCGGCATACCTCCGCGCCACCCCCGTGGTGGCAACCGAGAGGAGAAGCATGGAGCTCTACAGGTCAGATCGACCCTCGCGGGTCAGGGTGGCCACCGCCGCAGCGGCCGCAGTGGTCGTCGTCGGAGCCACAGCTGCCAGCGCTGCGCCCGTGGCGGGCGGCGGCGGCATCGGTGACCCCTACTACCCCGAGTACGGAAACACCGGCTACGACGTCAGCCACTACACGCTGGACGTCAGCTACACCCCGAGCAGCGACCTGCTCACCGGCACTGCGACCCTCACCGCAAAGACCACCGAGGACCTCAAACGGTTCAACCTCGACTTCGGCCTGGAGGCGACGTCGGTGACGGTCAACGGCAAGCCCGCCAGGTCCTCGCACACCGACCCGCACGAGCTTGTGGTCACCCCCAAGAGCGTGATCAAGGCCGGCAAGGCCATGACGATCACGGTGACCTACGCCGGCGTGCCTTCCGCGACCGAGGTCGACGGGCTGAAGCCGTGGGTCAAGACCGCCGACGGAGCCGTCGCGGTGGGCGAACCCGAGATCGCCGCGTGGTGGTTCCCGAGCAACGACCACCCACGCGACAAGGCGACCTTCGACATCACCGTCCACGTCCCCAAGGGAGTCGAGGCGATCAGCAACGGCCGGCTCGTCTCGCAGCGCTTCGGCGCCACGACCGACACCTGGCGCTGGCGCGAGACCAAGCCGATGGCGACCTACCTGTTGTTCATGGCGGTCGGCCAGTTCGACGTCACCTCGGGCACCACCCAGGACGGCAAGTACTGGCTCAACGCCGTCGCCTCCAACGGCGGGTCCGAGGGCGACTACGCCGAGGCCGACCTGGCGCGCACTCCGGAGGTGCTCGCGTGGGAGGCCCGGCAGTGGGGCCCCTACCCGTACGCCGAGATGGGCGGTGTCGCCCCGGCCGCGGACTTCGGTTTCGCGCTCGAGAACCAGACCCGACCGGTCTACACCCGCGGCTTCTGGAACGACGGGCCGAACATCTACGTGGTTGTCCACGAGCAGGCCCATCAGTGGTACGGCGACTCGGTGAGCGTCGAGAACTGGCGCGACATCTGGCTCAACGAGGGCTTTGCGTCCTTCACCGAGTGGCTGTGGTCCGAGGGCCATGGTGAAGGCACGGCTGCGGAGCTGCTGTCGAGCTACTACAACGGCAACCCTGCCTCCAGCTCGTTCTGGAGCCTGCGGATCGGCGACCCGGGCAAGGGCCGCGAGTTCAGCGGAGCCGTCTACGACCGCGGCGCGATGACCTTGCAGGCGCTGCGCCACCGCATCGGCGACCCGGCGTTCTTCCAGGTGATGCGCAGCTGGGCTGCCCAGCACAAGTACAAGAACGGCAGCATCGCCCAGTTCACCGCGCTGGCCGAACGCCTCTCAGGGGAGGACCTGACGGGCTTCTTCCAGAACTGGCTCTACACCGGCAGCAAGCCGGCGGCCACGGCGGAGAACGGTCTCGACGGTGTCGCGCCGCCCGCAGGCGCCGGGGCAAGGGTGGCCGTGCCGAAGTCGAAGGCAGCGATCGACAGGTTCCACAAGGACCTCGCAGCCTCCGAAGGGCGGTGACCAGTCCGGCCCCCCGATAAATGGGTAGTTCTACCCATCGACGGTGTCGGATCCCGCACGTACTGTTCGTTGCGGGGACACAAGGGGTCGAACGGCCCGGACGCGTTGGGGGACGCGACCGGGCCGCTCGCACGTCGGGGGACACGCTGCTCCTGTTCCGTTCCCGTCATCCGGTCGAGATGCCCGTCTTCCCGTCACGGTGGCACAGTGAAGCCATGCGGACCGAGCCCGGAAGCGGACGCCTCCGTGGCGCCCGCCGGCTCATGGCGCTGGCGGCAGTCGCCGTGGCCGTGACGGGCGCGTCGGGCTGCACGGGCACCCCGGAGACAGATCCCACGACTCCGACGCGCCAGCTCGAGTGGCAGGCAGTCAGGTTGCCCAACGGGGCGGAGCCGACCTCCTTGGCCAGTGCGGGCGACATGCTCGTCGTCGGCGGTCGTCTTGGTCAGGCACCTCAGCTGTTCGCGTTGTCAGACGACCTGGCCGTCCGCGAGGTCGAGCTCGTCGGTCACGGTGCCTACGCGGCCACGGCCGACTGGGTCGACCTCGCGGTCGACGGCTCGCAGGTGCTCGCCCTGGGTCGCGCCACCGGCGGAGCCCACGGACTCCCCCGGTGGACAGTGTGGAGCGGTTCAACCACGAAGGTGGAGGAACATCCACAACCGTTCGAGACGTTCAGCGGCCCCCGGTCGGGCGGCCTCGCCGGCGTGGCCCTGGGGGCGGGCAGGGGTCTCGTCCTGGGTTCGTGGGACGACGGCGGCCCTGGCCTGGACGCGGCAGTGTGGGAGGTCTCCGGCACGACGTGGCGACGCACGGGAGTGACCTCGAAGACGCTGGCCAGCACCGCGACCCGACTGGTACAGCCCGCAGCAGCAGCGGTGACCAGCGCGGGTGCCTACCTCGTGGGGTCGACGACCGAGCTCGGAGGGAACCAGGTAGTGCTCGACGCCTCCGCCTGGACAGCTCCCGACCCGGAAGGCCCGTGGACCAGGGTCGCCCTGCCGGCGACGACCACGAGCTCCAGGGCCACCGGGCTGTCCTGCGACAGGATCGGGTGCTGGGTCGTCGGTCTCGATGGTGACACCGTGGCGTTGTGGCGCCTCGACCACGCAGGTGCGCGCCCGGTCATCCTGCCTCGCGGGGCACCATCCTCTCCCGGCCGCGTCGCAGCCGTGGCGACAGCAAGCGGACAGACCTGGGTCGCGACCTCGACCGACGACGGCAGGTCTCAGCTCCTCAGGCGCGACGCCACGGGATCCTGGACCGTGTTCGACGGACCCGTGGGCCAGCCCCTCCGACTGGGCCTGTGGGGTCACCGGATCGGACTCGTCAGCACGGCGGGCGGCACCAGCCGGCTGACGGTCGCGTCACCGTGAGACCGCGTCACCGCCGCGTTCCGGCGGTGGGCCCCGCGTGCCCTAGCTGCCGAAGACGGCGGCCAAGGTGCCGGTGTGGGCCTCCCGCAGGTCGGCCAGCGTCACGGTGAACTGACCCTGGACGTCGAGCCCATCGGTCTGGTCGTCGACGACGCCGATCCGCGCGTGGACCTGACCACGCGCGGTGCACATGTCGGTGAACCGCACCTCCTCCGAGCGCGGCACGGACACGATGACGCGGGCGGTGGACTCGCTGTAGAGCGCGGTGAACGCATCGATGCCGTCGCGCTCGCACAGGTCGTCGAGCCAGATCCGGGCGCCGACGCCGTAACGCATGGCCGCCTCGGCCAGCGCGACGGCGAGGCCGCCGTCGGACAGGTCGTGCGCCGCGTCGACCAGGCCGTCGCGGCTGGCGTTGACGAGGATCTCCCCGAGCAGCTGCTCGGCCTCGAGGTCGACGGCCGGCGGGAGCCCGCCGAGGTGGCCATGCACGACGTGAGCCCATTCGCCGCCGGCGAGCTCGTTGCGGGTGGTGCCCAGCAGGTAGATGACCTGCCCGGCGGTCTTCCAGCCCGAGGGGGTGCGCCGGGAGACGTCGTCCATGACACCGAGGACGCCGATGACAGGTGTCGGGTGGATCGCGACGTCGCCAGTCTGGTTGTAGAAGGACACGTTGCCGCCGGTGACGGGGATGCCGAGGGTCTTGCAGCCCTCGGCGATGCCCTTGACCGACTCGCGGAACTGCCACATGACACCCGGGTCCTCCGGCGACCCGAAGTTGAGGCAGTCGGTCACGGCCAACGGGGTGGCGCCCGACGTGGCGACGTTGCGGTAGGACTCGGCCAGGGCGAGCTGAGCCCCGGCATAGGGATCGAGCTTGGCGAACCGGCTGTTGCAGTCGGTGCTCACGGCGACGCCCCGGCCGGTCTCCTCGTCGACGCGGACCACGCCGGCGTCGTCGGGCATCGCCTGCGCGGTGTTGCCGAGGACGTAGCGGTCGTACTGGTCGGTGACCCAGGACTTGTCGCAGAGGTTGGGCGAGGCCAGCAGCGTGAGCAGGTCGGACTTGAGCCCGTTGCCGTCGACGGGGCGCCCGAGGGTGTCAGTGCCGTTGCCCTGCAAGTCGTCCAGGTATGCCGGTCGCTCCAGTGGGCGGTGGTAGGTCGGCCCCTCGTGCGCGACCGACCGCGGCGGGACGTCCACGATGACCTCGCCGTGCCACGTGATGACCAGGTGGTCTCCGTCGGTGACCTCGCCGAGCACGGTGGCCTCGACGTCCCAGCGGTCGGTGATGGCCATGAACTCGTCCAGCTTGCCGGGCTCGACGACCGCCATCATCCGCTCCTGGCTCTCCGACATGAGGATCTCCTCGGGCCGCAGGCTCGCGTCGCGCAGCGGCACGAGGTCGAGCTCGATCGCCATGCCGCCATCGCCGTTGGACGCGAGCTCGCTCGTGGCGCAGGACAGTCCGGCGCCGCCGAGGTCCTGGATGCCGTCGACCACGTGCGCGGCATACAGGTCGAGGCAGCACTCGATGAGCACCTTCTCGGCGAACGGGTCGCCGACCTGGACCGCGGGTCGCTTCGCGGGTCCGTCGGCGTCGAAGGTCTCGGACGCGAGGACGGAGACGCCGCCGATGCCGTCGCCGCCCGTCTTGGCGCCGAAGAGGATCACCTTGTTGCCGACGCCGGAGGCCTTGGCCAGGTGGATGTCCTCGATGCGCATGGCACCGACGCACAGGGCGTTGACGAGCGGGTTGCCCTGGTAGCAGTCGTCGAAGACGACCTCTCCGCCGATGTTGGGCAGGCCGATGCAGTTGCCGTAGCCCCCGACGCCCGCGATGACTCCCGGGAGGACGCGCTGGGTGTCGGGGTGGTTGAGGTTGCCGAACCGCAGCGGGTCCATGATCGCGATCGGGCGGGCGCCCATCGACATGATGTCGCGGATGATGCCGCCGACCCCGGTCGCGGCCCCCTGGTAGGGCTCGACGTAGGACGGGTGGTTGTGCGACTCGACCTTGAAGGTCACCGCCCAGCCATCACCGATGTCGACGACGCCTGCGTTCTCACCGATGCCGACGAGCAGCTTCTCGCGCATCTCGTCGGTGGTGTTCTCTCCCCACAACGAGAAGTGCACCTTGCTCGACTTGTAGGAGCAGTGCTCGCTCCACATGACCGAGTACATCGCGAGCTCGGCGCTCGTGGGACGGCGGCCGATGATCTCGCGGATGCTGGCGTACTCGTCCTCCTTGAGACCGAGGGCCGCCCAGGGCTGCTCGACCTCCGGGGTCTGGGCAGCGTGCCCGACGGTGTCGACAGCGGGGCGGTCGACCCGCGTGGTCGAGGTGGGTGCGGTCATGCGGAAGCCATTGCCTTCAGGACGGAGGTGAAGAACGGAAGCCCGTCGGTGGAGGGGCCGTAGCCCTCCTCGACCGCGTGCTCGGGGTGGGGCATGAGGCCCACGATGTTGCCGCGGTCGTTGGTGATGCCCGCGATCTTGCGGTACGAGCCGTTGGGGTTGTCACCGGCATACCGGAAGACGACCCGACCCTCACCCTCCAACCGGTCGAGCGTCGGCTGGTCGGCGACGAAACCACCCTCGCCGTTCTTGAGGACGATGGTGATCTCCTGGCCGGCCTCGAAGTCCGAGGTCCACGCAGTCTGGGTGTTCTCGACGACGAGCCGCTGGTCGACGCAGTTGAACTTGCGGTGGTCGTTGCGGATCAGCGCGCCGGGCAGCAGGTGCGACTCGCAGAGCACCTGGAACCCGTTGCAGATGCCGATGACCGGCAGTCCGCCCTGGGCAGCGGGGACGAGGGCGTCCATGACCGGTGCGAAGCGGGCGATCGCCCCGCAGCGCAGGTAGTCACCGTAGGAGAAGCCCCCGGGCAGGATCACCGCGTCGACGCCCCTGAGGTCGGCGTCGCCGTGCCAGAGGGTGACCGGCTCGGCGCCCGACGGCTCGCACCGCACGGGCCGCGTCACGGTCGTCGAGCGATCCCGGGAAGGTGACGACCCCGACCTTCACTGGCCGGGGTCCTTGGTGTCGTCGTCGTGACCTGGCAGCCCGGACGCTGACGACGTCCTCGATGACCGGGTTGGACAGCAGCTTCTCGGCGGCCTCGGTGGCGGCCGCGAGGTGCTCGTCGGTGACCTCGCCGTCCACCGTGAGGACGAACCGCTTGCCCTGCCTCACCTCGGTGAACTGCTCGAAGCCGAGCCGGGGAAGCGCCCCTCCGACGGCTTGACCCTGCGGGTCGAGGATCTCTGGCTTCAGCATGACGTCAATGACGACGTGGCCCATTCGGGTGTCTCCTGGGAACAGCTCGGTGGCGCGGGGCACGGTGGGGTGGTGCGACCGCAGTCTATCTGCGAGCCAGTAGTGGGTATGCCGCGCGGTCAGCTCGCGGACGGCGCACAATCAGGAGGGAGGTGGGTCTGGTGAACGCAGTGTCGAAGGCGATGATGAAGGCAGCCGGCAAGGGAGCGGTGTTCGCCTACCGCCGGAGCGGCGGTCGGATCGGTGGCAAGGCCCTCGGCGGCGCCCCCGTCCTGCTCCTCACGGTCGCCGGCCGCAGGTCCGGACAGCCGCACACCACGGCCGTCAGCTACTTCGAGCACGAGGGTGGCTACGTGGTCGTGGGCTCGGCCGGTGGCACCCCGGACGACCCCCAGTGGTTCAGGAACCTGCGCAAGGCGACGACCGCGGCCATCGAGGTGGGGACCGCACCGCGACGTGAGGTCGGCGTCCGCGTCCTCACGGGCGAGGAGCGCGACCAGGTGTGGACCGGCGTCGTGCTAGCCCGCGTCCCCGAGTTCGCCAAGTACGAGAGCAAGTCCGGACGGCGGATGCCGCTGGCCCTCCTCACACCCGGGTGGTGACGAGGGCCGACAGGACGGCAGCCACGGACCGGTCGACGTCGGCGTCCGTGGTCATCCACCCGGACACCGAGATCCGCATGACCACCTTCCCCTCCCAGCTGCTGCCGCCGATCCACGCCACACCTCCGGCCTGCACTCCTGCGAGCACCGCTCGGGTCACCGCGTCCGAGTCGTCGAAACGGACCAGCACCTGGTTGAGGACGACGTCGTTGAGCACCTCGACACCGGCGTCGGCTGCTGCCAGGTCGCGCGCGAACCGCCGGGCCTGCTCACAGCACCGGTCGACCAGGTCCTGCACCCCACGTCGGCCCAGCTGCGACAGCGCGGCCCAGACGGCGAAGCCGCGGGCCCGACGCGAGGCCTCGGGAACGTAGCGGTACGGGTCACGACCGGCACCAGGCACGACGTAGGGCGCGTCCCAGCTCATGGCAGCGACGTGCGCCGTCGGGTGGCGGGTGGCGACGAAGGCGCAGTCATAGGGGACGTTGAGCCACTTGTGACAGTCGACGGCCCACGAGTCCGCCCGGTCGACGCCGTGGACCAGCGGCCTCAGGGAGTCGCTCGCGCCCGCCCACAGCCCGAACGCCCCGTCCACGTGCAGCCAGGCCCCGACCTCCGCGCAGAGGTCGGCGATCTCGCCGAAGGGGTCGAAGCCGCCGGTGTTGACGTTGCCGGCCTGCGCGCAGACGAGGACCGGGCCGCCGTCGCGCCGGACGACCTCGGCCAGCGCGTCCGCGCGCATCCGGCCCTGGTCGTCGCTCGCGGCCACGTCGGGGCTGCTCCCCAGTCCCGCGAGCCGCAACGCCTGCGGCACCGTGGCGTGCACCTGCCCGCCGACGACGACCTGGACCTTGGGGGCGCCCTGGAGGCCGTCCGCCTCGACGTCCCACCCGGCGCGCTGCAGCACCGCGTGGCGGGCGCTCGCGATCGCCGTGAAGTTGGCCATCTGGGCACCGGTCGGGAACCCGTACGACGCGTCCGCCGGCAGCCCGAGGAGGTCCAGCACCCAGCGACCAGCCACCTCCTCCGCGGCCGCGGCTGCAGGTGACATGACCTCCAGCCCGGCCACCTGGTCCCAGGCCGCCGCCAGCCAGTCGGCCGCGACCGCCGCCTCGAGCGAGCCACCCACGACGTACCCGAAGTAGCGCGGACCGCTCGAGGCGACCAGCCCGGGCTCGGAAGCTGCGAGCAGCCTGGCCACCACCTCCTCGGGTGCGCTCCCCCCGTCGGGAAGCGGCACGTCGAAACCAGCCCGTGAGTCAGCCGGCGACATGGGCCCGACCGGGCGCTCCCGCAGGCCCGCGAGGTACGCGAGCGCGGCCGCGTGGGCGAGGTCGAGTTCCGGGTGGTCCGCCACGATCGCAGGCTATGCCCGTCGTCCGGGTGTGGCCACCGTCGTCCGGTCGAGCCGGGGGAACACCGGCTATCGGACAAACGAGGGACCTCTCGAGGCGTCGCGCTCCTACACTCGTAGGCGTGGAGCTCCTCGAGCGGGCACCGTTCCTGCAGACCCTCGGCGACTATGCCGATGACGCGGTCCGCGGGCTGGGCCGGCTCGTGCTGGTGGCCGGCGAGGCAGGCATCGGCAAGACGGCCCTGGTCGACACGTTTGCCTCGCAGCGCCAGGACCTTCGGTGGCTGCGCGCCGCCTGCGACGGCGGCTTCACCCCGCGCCCACTCGGACCACTCTTCGAGATCGCGATCGCCGACGGTGACGGTCTGCTCGACCTGTTCCGCTCAGGAGCCGACCGCAACACCCTCTTCGCCACGTCCCTCGAGCGGCTGGGGGCGGCGGGCCACCCGACCGCGGTGGTGGTCGAGGACCTGCACTGGGCCGACGAGGCGACCCTGGACTGGCTGGGCTACCTGGCCCGCCGGCTCACGGGCCTGCCCACCCTCGTCCTGCTCACGTACCGCGACCAGGACGTCGGAACCGACAGTCCGCTGCGCAGCGCGCTCGCGACCATCGGCACCCAGCGGGCCACCCGACGGATGAGCCTGCCACCCCTGACGGCCGGTGCCGTGCGGTCGCTCACCGAGGCCCGGGGTCGCTCCGACGCCGAGGCCATCCACCAGCTGACCGGCGGCAACCCGTTCTACGTCAGTGAGCTCCTGAGCAACGCCCACGAGGGCATTCCGTCCAGCGTCAGCGACGTGGAGGCGGCGCGGACGGCGCTGCTCACCGACGACGCGCGGCAGCTCGTGTGGGCGGCGGCGGTGCTCGCTCAGCCGGCTTCGGCCGCCGCCATTGCAAGGGTGGCGGGCCGCGAGCCGATGCATCTCGACGAGTGCCTGGCCGCCGGTGGCCTGGTCTCGTCGGCAGGTCCTGGGCACGCCGTGGGGTTGTTCGGGTTCCGGCACGAGCTGGCCCGGCTGGCCGTCGAGGCCAAGGTGCCGGCGTACCGTGCCACCCAGCTGCACGCCGCCGCTTACCGGTGCTTCGCGGAAGCACCCGAGCCGGACCAGGCACGCCTGGCCCACCATGCCGATGCGGCCGGGCTGGCGGAACAGGCGCTCACCCACGCGACGCTCGCCGCCCGCGAGGCTGCGGCGTTGTCGTCCAGCACCGAGGCCGCGGCGCAGTTCGCACGGGCCTTGCGCCACGCCGGTTCGGCCACCGACGCCGAACGAGCCGGGCTCCATGAGGGGTTGGCCGTGGCCCTGTCCCTGATGGACCGGTGGGAGGAGGCGCTGGCCCCCCGCGAGATCGCGGTTGGCCTCGCCCGTGCCACGGGGGACCCGGAACAGCTGTGCCGCAACCTGCGCGCCCTCGCCATCACCAGATGGCGACTGTGCGACGGGGCGGGACACCGCGCCTTGGTGGACGAGGTCTACGAGCTGATGCGCGACAAGGCCCTCTCGGAGGAGAAGGTCCGGGCCCACATCTACAAGGCTGGCCAGCTCGTCGACGACGGGTTCGCGCCCGAGGGGATCGCGATGAGCGAGGAGAGCCTCGCCATGGCGCGGGAGCTCGGGTCGGCCGAGCTGATGGCGTCGGCCCTCCAGGACCTCGGCTGGCTGAGGATCGTGAGCGGTCGGGACGGCTGGACAGAGATGGAGGAGTCGCTGGCACTGTCTCGCGACGGCGGCTTCGAGCGGGATGCCGCCCGCGGGTACGCCAACCTCTACCAGCTGGCCGTCGACCACCTGAGGATCGCAGACTACGAGTGGCTGTACGTCGAGGGTGACGCGTACAACGTGGACAGCGAGATGCCGACCTTCCGCTGGTGCCTGCTCGGATCCCGGGTCATGGCGCTGGTGCGGCTGGGACGGCTGACCGAGGCGGTGGACCTGGCCACGATGATGCTGGAACAGCCGATCTCGCCGGTGAACCAGCTGCACGTCCTGTCCGGCTTGGGCCCGGCGCTCGTCCGGCTCGGCGACCCCGCAGCCGACGCGCGGCTGGCGGCGGGGCGTGCACTCGCCGACGCGAACGGCGAAGCCTACTGGGCAGGCTTCACGGCCAACGCGATGCTCCAGCATGCGTGGCTGACCGGAGCGGACGACCTCGACGAGGCCTGGGTGCTGGACGTGTGGCAGCGGGTGGCCACCGAAGGACCCTGGATCCGCGCCGAGCTCGCGCTGTGGCTCGCCCGGACCGGGCTGCTGGTGGAGCCGCCCGCCGACGCACCCGGCCCCTACGCTCTCGAGTTCGCCGGGGACGTCAGCGGAGCGGCTGCGGACTGGCAGGAGCTCCGGTGCCCGTTCGAGACGGCCGCCGCCCTGATGGGCTCTGTCGCCGAGGACGACCTGCGCCGAGGGTTGGACCTGTTCACCTCGATCGGTTCGGCACCGGGAGCAGCGCTCGCGCGGCGCCGGCTGAAGGAGTCCGGCGCACGCGGCATACCCCGTGGGCCCCGGCCAACCACCAGCGCGAACCGGAACGGCCTCACCGCCCGCGAACAGGAAGTGCTCGCCCTGGTGGGTGACGGCATGTCGAACCGCGAGGTAGCCACTCGGCTGTACATCTCCGAACGCACCGTCGAGCACCACGTCGCCGCGGTCCTGACCAAGCTCGGCGCGGCCTCCCGCACCGAGGCCGCGGCGATGGCCCGCGGCGCCAAGATGGGTACTGTCGCGCCCGCAACCTAGGCAGCCGTCACCGATGAGGGCGCACCTCGTCCGCCCCTACCTTTCCGGAGGAGGGGCCATCCGGGCCCCGGAGGAAAGGCGAGAGCGATGCCACTTTTCATGGATGTCCACACGATCGACGGTGGCGTGGCCATCGGCGACGTGGCCAAGGCGCACATGGCTGACCTGCAGGAGCAGGCGAGCCACGACGTGCAGTACCTGCGCTACTGGGTCGACGAGTCCGAGGGGAAGATCTTCTGCCTCGTGGACGCGCCGACGCCGGACGCGGCGAACACGGTCCACCGCGAGGCGCATGGCCTTGTGGCCGACGAGATCTACGCGGTGCAGGAGGGCTCGTGAGGACCGCAAATCGGGCTCGTTCGGTCGCCATCGTCGCAGCGGTAGGTGCCGTCGTCGCGGGCACGCTGGTCACCGCGAGTTCTGCCTCCGGGGGGCAGCCCGACCTCAACCGGGTCCGCGCCGCGACGGCTCGGTTCCACGACGTCGGGCACGTGGGTCACGGGGGGTACACGAAGTTCCTCGACTGCATGGATGACGGCACGTCCAAGGGCATGGGCCAGCACTACGTGAACACGGCACTGCTGGGCGACGAGGGCGCGCTCGATGTCGCCAAGCCGGAAGCGCTGGTCTACGACGTGTCCGGGGGCAGGTCGCGCCTGGTCGCGGTCGAGTACGTCGTGCCCGGCGCCCCCACCGACCCGGCGCCGCACCTGCTCGGCCAGACCTTCACCTACAACACGATGCTCGGGGTCTGGAAGCTGCACTACTGGATATGGAGGGCCAACCCGGACGGCATCTTCAAGGACTACAGCCCGTCCGTGCCACTCTGCGCGCCCGGCACCGGGATGGCGACGCACCACTGAGCGTGGCTGCCCGTGGGGGACCGAGGACGTCGGCCGGGTGCGAGGGCGCCCGGCCGACACCCTTGGTATGCCGGTCAGCTGGCGACGAAGGCGCGGCCGGTGAGGCGCTCGTAGGCCTCGACGTACTTGGAACGCGTGCGTTCGACGACGTCGTCGGGCAGCGACGGCGGGGCGTCGCCGGACGCCTTGTCCCACCCGCTGGCCGGCGAGGTCAGCCACTCGCGGACGAACTCCTTGTCGAACGACGGCTGGTTGTGGCCGGGCTCCCAGAGGTCGGCCGGCCAGAACCTCGACGAATCCGGGGTCAGCACCTCGTCGGCGAGCACCAGCTCACCGTCGGCGACCCCGAACTCGACCTTGGTGTCGGCGATCAGGATCCCGCGGTCGGCGGCGATCTCGTTGCCCCGGTTGAGGATTGCCGTGGTGAGGTCGCGAGCGCGGGCAGCAGTGTCCTCACCCACGGCGGCCACGACATCGGCATACGACATCGGCTCGTCGTGCTCGCCCGCCGGCGCCTTGGTGGACGGGGTGAACACCGGCGCGGGGAGCTTCGAGCCGTCGACCAGGCCCTCGGGCAGCCGAACCCCGCTGACGTGGCCGTCGGCGACGTACTCCCTCAGCCCGCCACCGGTGAGGTAGGCGCGAGCGACGCACTCGACGGGCAGCATGTCCAGCCGCCTGACCAGGACGGCCCGGCCAGCCACCTCGGCAGGGACCTCGGTGGACATCACGTGGTTGGGCACCAGGTCGGTCAGCTGCTCGAACCACCACAGTGACAGCTGGGTGAGCACCGCGCCCTTGTCGGGGATCGGGCTGTCGAGGATGAAGTCGAACGCCGAGAGCCGGTCGCTCGCCACCAGCAGGAGCTGGTCGCCGCGCGGCGCGCCGGCCTCGTCGACCGGCGCGTAGAGGTCGCGGACCTTGCCCGAGTAGACGGGGACGTAGCCGGGCAGGGCGAGCGGCGCGTCGGACGACGGCTCGGACTGGGAGGTGGTCATGGCCGGCATTCTTCCAGCCCGGCTACTCGGTGGCTTCGAGCAGGGCGCGCGCCGACGGGCCCACCCGGTTGGGTCAGGGTCCACGTGGTTCGGCCGACCCCTGGTGGACCGTCGGGAAGCCGACTTGACTTGAAGTCAACTTCAAGTTCCAGACTCGTCGGCATGCCTACCACCACCCCCGACGCACCGGCCCGGCCACCGTCGCTGCTGGACCGTGCCCACCTGCCGTTCGCCGTGGGTGCGGTGGCTCTGGTGACGCTGGGGGCCTTCGAGAACCGCGCCACGACGACCGTCCTGCCCACGCTGGCCCGCGAGCTCGACGGACTGTGGCTGTTCGGAGCCGCGAGCGCCGCACCGCTGGTGTCGTTCGTCGTCGCCACGGTCATCGCGGGCGCATGGGCCGACCACCGCGGACCCGTGCGACCGCTCCAGGCGGGGATGGCGGTGTTCGTGGTCTCGCAGGTCGCGATGGCCGTCGCGCCGACCATGGTGGTGTTCGCGCTCGGACGGTTCGGGTCGGGCATCGCCGAGGCCCTGATGGACGTCTCGCTCACGGTGCTGCTCGCCCGAGCCATGCCGGAGGCGTTGCGGGCCAAGGTCTTCGCGGCGTTCGCGGCCGCCTGGGTCATGCCGTCACTGGTCGGGCCACCCGTCGCGGGCCTGCTGGCCGAGGCGGTGTCGTGGCGAGCGGTCTTCGGCGTGGGTGTGGCGCTGCTGGTGCCCGTGTGGTTCCTGCTGCGGCCCTCGATGCGAGCCGCGTCCGGCCGTGCCATCGACCAGCCGGGATCCGACCCCACCGTCTCGCTCCAGGCCACCTCCGCCGGAGTGACGACGCCGGGCAGTTCCTGGACGCCGCAGGAGCACCGTGCGGTCCGGGCAGCCGCCCTGGCAGCAGTCGGTCTCGCGGCACTCACGGCGGGTGGCTCGCTGCTGGGCCGGTCCGGGCCCGTGGAGGTCCTCGGCGCCGGCCTCGTCCTTGTCGGTGTCACCTGCACGGCACCGGCGGTGCGCGCCGTGCTGCCGGCCGGGACGCTGCGCTTCGCTCCCGGCATACCGGCGCTCGTGGCGCTGCGCGGACTGGTCGCCGCAGCGTTCGGCACCGCTGCCAGCCTGTTGCCGCTGATGCTCACGACGACCCACGGGTTCGGAGCCGCCGCCGCAGGGGTCAGCCTGACCGTCACCGGGCTCTGCTGGGCGGCCGGGTCGCAGCTGCACGGTCTCGATGTCGTCCAGCGACGGGTGGGTGCCGTCCGCCGGTTGCAGGTGGGGTTCGGGCTCGTCGCCGCCGGCGTGCTCGGGCCGGCCCTGACCAGCCTCGACGCCCTTCCCGTGGCAGCTGGGCTGGTCCTGTGGGGCGTCGCGGGGCTCGGGATGGGAATCGTCTCGCCGACCCTGTCCACGCAGCTGCTGCTCTTCGCACCCGTCTCGGACCAGGGCCGGATCACGGCCGCGTCGAGCCTCACGGCGTCGGTGGCCCAGGCTGTCGGGCTCGCGGTCGCGGGTGCGCTGATCGCGTGGCAGGCGCCCGACCTGCCGGGGTGGTTGTTCGCGGTCACGATGACCGGTTGCGCCGCCGTCGGAGTCGTCGGCTGGGCGGCGGCCCGGCGGGCGGGCTGACTCAGCCGACGTGCAGCTCGTTGCGCTCGGCCGCCAGCGCGATGTCGGTGCGGTGGTGGGAGCCCTCGAGCTCGATGTGGTCGACCGCCTCGTAGACCCGCTCCCTGGCCTGGGAGAGGCTCTCGCCGAGGGCCACCACCGAGAGCACCCGTCCCCCGGCGGAGACGAGGGTGCCGTCCTCGCCGCGAGCCGTCCCCGCGTGCAGGACGTATGCCGTGGGCACGTCAGCCGCCGCGTCGAGGCCGGTGACGGGGTCTCCGGTGCGCGGGGTGGCCGGGTAGCCGTGCGACGCCACGACGACGGTGACGGCGTGCTCCCCGGACCAGTTCAGGGGACCCACGGTGTCGAGGCTGCCGGCGGCCGCGGCCCTGAGCAGACCACCGAGCGGGGTCTGCAGACGCGCCAGCACGACCTGGGTCTCGGGGTCGCCGAACCGGGCGTTGAACTCGATCACGCGAGGACCGCGCGAGGTGATGGCGACCCCGATGTAGAGCACCCCGACGAACGGCGTGCCACGACGGGCCATCTCCTCGACCGTCGGCCGGGCGACCCGGCTCACCAGCTCGTCAACCATCGACGCCGGTGCCCAGTCGAGGGGCGAGTACGCACCCATGCCGCCGGTGTTGGGCCCCTCGTCGCCATCGCCGACCCGCTTGAAGTCCTGCGCCGGAGCCAGCGGCACCACGGTGCCGCCGTCGCAGAGACAGAAGAGCGACACCTCGGGCCCGTCGAGGAACTCCTCGATGACCACCGTGCCGCCGTCCTTGGCCAGACACGCACGCGCATGGGCCAGGGCCTCGTCGCGGTCGTCCGTGACGACGACCCCCTTGCCGGCGGCCAGCCCGTCGTCCTTGACGACGTGCGGCGCCCCGAGGGTGTCGAGGGCGTCGGCGACCTCGTCGAGGTCGGTGCAGACGCGAGCCATCGCGGTGGGGACGTCAGCGGCGGCCATGACCTCTTTGGCGAAGGACTTGCTGCCCTCGAGCCGCGCAGCCTGCGCGGACGGACCGAACACGGCATACCCCGCCTCGCGGACGACGTCCGCGACCCCGGCGACCAACGGCGCCTCGGGGCCGACCACGACGAGGTCCACGGCATGCCGACGCGCGAGCTCGACGATGCCGTTCCCGTCCAGCAGGCCGTCCGGCAGCGCCTCGCAGAGGGCGACGACGTCCATCCCCGGGTTGCCCGGCGCCACGATCACCGCGTCGACCTCAGGGTCGGCCCCCAGCGCCTTGACGATGGCGTGCTCACGGGCACCGGTACCGATGACGAGAACCTTCACGGGGCCCAGCGTAGAGAGTCAGCCGGATGGCGTGCCGCACCGGTCAAGGGTGGTGGTGCCGGGCCGCTGCGGGGGCCGGACATGAGTGCGCGGCGTCCCGGGGAGGCAGGGGGGACATCTCCCGAGGACGCCGCGCAGCCGACGTGCGGTCGCCTGGCGGGGGAACCTGCAACCATGCACGTGGGTCGACACTGTCGACTGAATAAAGAGTGGACCATGGGCGGCCCCGAGGTAAAGCCCAGACGTGTCGGACTTGCGTCATTGACGGGATCTCGCCAGAGGTCGACCATGAGGGGCATGGTGGCCCAGGGCGGGACCGAGGGCGTGGTGGATGGGATCGACCAGGCCGACCTCGCGACCAAGCTCGACATCGCGGCGGACGACAGCGAGACCGAAGGCGTCGTCACCCGGATCTTCCTCGCCGCTCTCCAGCACCCCGAACCAAGCCGCGCCCTGCTCATCGCCCAGGGCATGAAGGGCCCGCTGGTCGACCACTCGCTCGAGGTCCTGGGCGCGCGAGGCCTCATCCGGGTCCATCCCGGGGGTGTGATCGAGGTCGTCCCACCGGACATCTCATTGCCAGCGCTCGCCCTCGACTACGAGCGGCGGGCCCGCGAAACCCGTTCGGCCGCACATGAGCTCGCGCAGGTGTACTTCCATGCAAGGTCTGCGTCACGCATGCCCGACCTCGGCACGGTGCGCATCCTCAACTCGCTTGACGAGATCGCTGCGGTCACGGCAGAGGCGGTGGCTGCCGGCACCGGGCAGATCCGCTCCTTCCGGTCCCTGTCACCCAGGACGCGCGCGGTCTTCGCCAGCCCGCTGCACAGCCACGAGGAGGCGACCAGGGGCGTCAGCGGCAACGTCCTCGACTTCACCACCGTCTACGACACCCAGGTGCTGGAGATCGACGGCGCCCTGGGCATCCTGGAGGCGCGTGAGCGCGGAGGCGAGCGGTTCCGGTTCACGTCCTCGGTACCGTTCTCGGCGGTGATCGTCGACGAGACGGCGGCCATCGTGGACGTCAGCGCGTTCGACCCCTCCGGCTTCGGGTCGGCCCTGATCCGGGCGCGGTCCATGGTGTTGGCGCTGATCGCCCTGGCCGACCACCTGTGGCACCTCGGGTCACCGCTCAACGTCGGCGGGATGGCCACCGAGCGGCGCGACCAGACGATCCTCTCGCTGCTCGCTGCCGGGGCACCCGACGCCACCATCGCCAGGCAGACAGGGGTCTCCCAGCGCACCGTCGAACGGCGGGTCCGGGCCCTGATGGACCAGCTCGGTGCGGGGACGCGGTTCCAGGCCGGGGTGCAGGCCGCCCGTCGCGGCATGATCTAGCGCACCCGCGGTCGTGGCCTTCGTCCGTTGTGCGGGATCTGGCTCTGGACGGGTCGGCCGCCGGGCTAGACTCGTGCGCTCGCTTCGGGCGACCTGCCGGTCGCCCACCCGCACGAACCAGAAGGCTGCCCGTGACCTCGTCGGACCGCTCGACCGCCCGCGCCTCCTCAGCCGAGGTGGCCCGTGAGATCGCCATCGAGCAGGCCCACGTCGACACCGTCTACGCCGAGCTCGCCAAGGCCCAGGCGAGGGCCGGTCTCGTCGAGGCTGACGGGTTGGCGCGTGGACGCACCGACCGGACCGGCGACGTCCGGGACGAGGAGCTGACCGGCCTCTTCGAGCGGGATGCGTTGGTGTTCAACGCTGCCCGCCGACGGTCTACCCTCGACACGCAGTACGAAGGGCTTGTCTTCGGCCGGCTAGACCTCGACCACGCACTGTCCCACGAGTCGAAGGACCCGGACCGGGAGACCCGCTACATCGGTCGCCTGGGCGTGCGCGACGACGACTACGAACCCCTCGTCGTCGACTGGCGCGCCCCTGCCGCAGCAGCCTTCTACCGGGCGACCCCTGTCGAGCCGATGGACGTGCTGCGCCGGCGCGTGCTGCGCTGCAAGGGCCCGGATGTCGTCGGGGTCGAGGACGACCTCATGGTCACCGATGCCCCCGACGACCTCGTCGTCGTCGGGGACGGCGCACTCCTCGCGGCCCTGACCCGCAGTCGCGGCGCCCAGATGCGCGACATCGTGGCCACGATCCAGCGCCACCAGGACGAGGCGATCCGCGCCTCCGCCCGAGGTGTCACCGAGATCACCGGCGGACCGGGCACGGGCAAGACGGTCGTCGCCCTCCACCGCGCCGCCTACCTGCTCTACTCCGACCGGCGACGCTTCGAGGCCGGCGGCATCCTGGTCGTGGGCCCCTCCTCCGCCTACACGGCATACATCGAGCGCGTGCTGCCCTCGCTCGGCGAGGAGTCGGTGACGCTGCGCTCGCTCGGCGACGTGGTCGACGGGGTCACGGCCACCAGGCTGGACCCGCCGGAGGTGGCCGCCATCAAGGGTTCCCTGCGGATCCGTCGCCTGCTGGCGCGCGCGTCCGCCGACGCGCCACCCGAGGCGCCGCAGTCGTTCCGTGCGTTCGTCAACGGCAAGGCGGTCCGGGTCGACGCCCCGGCCCTCGATCGCATCCGCGCCCAGGTGCTGCGCAACCACCAGCGCAACCTGTCGGCCAAGGCAGTGCAGAGCGCTCTGGCCGAGGCAGCGTGGGCCAGCGTTCGCGACGGTGACCGGGCCGAGTTCATGGAGCGCTTCGAAGACCACCTCGAGGTCGACGCCTTCCTCGCGGCCTGGTGGCCGCAGGTCGACCCCCGCGAGGTGCTGCTCTGGCTGGCCGACCCCCGACGTGCCCTCCAGCACGGCGCCGGGGTCCTGTCGCCGCAGGAGTGCGACCTGTTCGCCGCGTCGATGAGCCGTGCCCTCGAGACCGGCACCTGGTCCGCGGCCGACGCCGCCCTCATCGACGACCTCGCCGCCCGCCTCGGACCGGTCCAGGACGGACCGTCCGAGGAGCGCGGCTTCTATGAGATCGAGGAGTTCGAGGACGTGTCGCAGTTCGGTGTCGCCGAGGTCCGCGCCGGGATGGACTCGCGCGCCGTGGGCACCAAGTCGTCACGCACCGCGCTCACCGACCCCCGTGAGCTGCTTCTCCACGGCCGTGTCGAAGGGCCCGGTGAGTACGCCCACGTGCTCGTCGACGAGGCCCAGGACCTGTCGCCGATGCAGTGGCGGATGCTCGGCCGCCGCGGCCACTACTCGTCGTGGACCGTGGTCGGGGACGCCGCCCAGGCGAGCTGGCCCGATGCGATCGAGGCGGGACGCGCCCGCGAGGAAGCCTTCGGGTCGCAGGAGCGCCGGCTGTTCCACATGGACACCAACTACCGCAACGCGCGCGAGATCTTCGACTACGCCGCCGCGGTCGTCCGCGCCCACGTGCCGGACGCCGACATCCCGCAGGCCGTCCGCGAGACCGGCTTCGACCCCGTCGACCTCGTCGTGCCCGCCGGCGGATGGCTCCCCGCGGCGACCTCAGCCGTCGAGGCGCTCCTCGGCGAGGTCGAGGGCTCCATCGCGGTGGTCACCCCCGCGCGGTATGCCGCCGAGCTGGCACCGCTGCGTGAGCTGAGCGACCGGGTGGTCGTCATCGACCCCATGTCGACCAAGGGCCTGGAGTACGACGGGACCGTCATCGTCGACCCCGACGAGATCGCCGCCGAGTCGCCGGGCGGGGTCCGGGTCCTCTATGTCGCGCTCACCCGGGCCGCTCACCGCATGACGGTGCTCCGCCCCGGCTGAGCTCCCCGACTGTGGAGAGGGATATGTGACCTCATGCGGTCACTGCCCAACAGATTCCTCTGTTTGCGTCCGGTTGGTCGATGGAATTTGCGCTCAGGCATGCCCCAGAGCTCATCCCTTAGTTCTGTCGTATCGTCCTTTCAGCTGATTCTCTTTACTATCTCTTTACCATCTCATGACCTTAGGCAAAGGTTCCCTTGACCAGTTGTTGGGGATTGCCAGCGGCCTTGAGCCGCGCGAAAGAGGTTCAGCATGAGGATGACACGAGGTAGTGCGGTGGCAGTTGCCGCGATCGCAGGGGCATCGTTCTTCGTCGTCCCGGGGACGGCACAGGCGGCCCAGTGCGGGACGCCGGCCCAAGCGGCCGTCTACCAGACCGTCAGCGTTCCCGGGGTGGACGCGACCTACCTGACCGAGCTCCAGTGGAGCCGGACGGTCGAGGACCAGGGCGCCTACACCGACTACGGCTGGATCCGCCGGCTCGCCGAGTACGGCTACACGGACTACGGCTGGATGCGTCACGTCGTCGACGTGGCCTACGACCCGGGCACCCCGGAGGTGTCTCACACGCGCTTCGAGTGGATGCGGGAGATCACCCACGTCGAGCACCTGTGGCGGTACAAGGTCATCGACCAGCCGGCCGGCTCGCAGACGGTCCACCACGACGCCGTCACCCACGACGAGTACGTCTGGCAGCGCACGGTCATCGACGCCCCGCACCAGGACGCCGTCCCCGAGCAGAGCCATGACGAGTCTCGCTACTCGCACCAGGTCGTCGACACACCAGAGCACACCGAGCAGCACCTGGTGAAGGCGGCCTACAACGAGAAGGTGGTCGACGTCCCTCAGCACACGGTGCACCACCCGGCCGTCACCCACGTCGTCCACCACCCCGCGGTGTACTCGACCGTGACCGAGCGCGAGTACGTCAAGTTCACCCCCGGGCAGGGCATCATCACCAAGTGGTTCCCCGCGGACTCCAACACCCAGGGCTGGGTCCCGACCGGGGGTGTCCGCACGCAGCAGCAGCTGGTGAAGGCCGCATGGGACGAGACCGTCACTGACGCCGCGGCCTACGACGAGGTCGTGCCTGCCACCTACAAGACGGTCCACCACGACGCGGTCTACGAGACGGTCACCATCCCGGCGACCTACACGACCGAGTACCAGTGGGCCCAGGTCGCGCCGGGCGGCTCGTGGACCCCCACGGGCGAGCACCGCCACGTGGTGGACCAGGCGGGGCAGCCCGAGGTGGCCGAGGTCTCGCACGTCGAGACCTCCCCCTACCAGGCCACCGCGCCGCAGGGCACCGGCTGGGCGAAGAACGGCGACACCCGCACGGTGGTCGACGAGGCTGCCTACGACGAGCAGATCCCGGTCCGGGAGCAGTCGCACTGGGTCAAGCAGTGGTCCGAAGCCAAGCCGGACGAGGACCACCCCTGGAAGCAGACCACGAAGTCGCGTCCCCTGCCCTCCACATACGAGTTCACCGACGTCGACGGCGAGGGCGCGCCTGACGGTGACAACTGGGCGAAGACCGGCCAGACCTGGCAGATCGTCGACCAGGAGTCCGTGCCGGAGACGCCGGAACAGGGCCACGACGAGTCCGGCTTCACGACCTCCGAGTCGGAGGGTCCCTGGCAGGGCACCAACAACCTGGGCTGGCTCACCGGCCAGAACTTCCTGCACACCCAGGACTCCTACGTCCCGCTCGCTGCGCCGTACGTGGCGACCGGCGTGGTGCGCGACCTGGACCCGGCCACGGAGATCGGCTGGACCCGCGACAAGGGCGCGGCACCCGAGGGGGACGGTTGGGCGCTCACCGGCCAGGAGTTCGGCCACGAGGCCGTGACGCACACCGAGGACACCTGGCTGGCTGCTGGCCTGACTCCGGCGCACGGCGACTGGACTGCCACCGGAGCCAGTCGACAGGGCGACCTGCTCACGCCTGCCATCCCGGCCAGCACCGTCGAGGTGATCGTCAGCGAGGCAGTCCCGGCCGGGGAGCCGTGTGCACCGGTCTCGGGTGACGGAGGAGTCGGCGGCGCCGACGACCCCGCCGTCCCCGCCGAGGCACCGGTCAGGGCACCGGCCGCCGCACCGGCGGCGGCACCTGCCGCTGCGCCGGCCGCCGCCGCCGTCCCGGCTCTCGCCTTCACCGGAGTCGACACGGGTCGCTACCTCGGGAGCGGTCTGGTCCTGGTCTTCCTCGGCTCGGGCTTCATCGTGGCCGCACGTCGACGCAAGGACCACGCCAGCTGATCATCCGCACCTGCGACGGCCGGTCCTCCTCACCCGAGGGCCGGTCGTCGCGCTGTCGGGGGTCAGGTCGGGCCCGCACGGTCACGAGGTCGGGTTGCGCCCTCACGGTTCACACGCGGAGCAGCCGCTGCAGCTCTGCGTGCCACGGGGCGGCGCTGGCGGTGGCCAACACCGAGGCCCCGGTGCGGACCTCCCGGCTCACCCGCTCGCACTCGGCTTCGGCTGCCGCCACGACCTCGGCCGGGTAGCCGTACCTGATCCGGTGCTCGACGAACTCGTCCTCGTCGTCCACGAACCAGCTGCCGTCGAACCGCCTGATGACGTCGAGGTCGAGGTCGACCGCGGTCACGTGCTCGCCGTGCCAGACGGGCACGGTCGTGATGTCGACGTAGAGCTCGAAGTCCTGCTCCGGGTGGGCGGTGTAGAACATCGCCGTCATCCCGCGGTCGCGAGGGACCAGCAGGACGTTGTCGGTGATGCTCACGAAGGACCGGGGGCCACCGCTCCAGGTGTTGCCGACCCAGTCGCCCAGCCAGTCACCGTGCTCGTCCGCACCGAGATAGACCAGGTCGGCACCGTGATGACGCCTGCCGCCCCACTTGGTGTACTGGCCGCGCACGCGGTGGCCGGGCGCGAACCTCGGCACCGGCAGGGGCGCGGCGTGCTCGGAGCCCACCAGATCATGCCCCGAGCAGCGAGTGCCGGCTGATGATCTCGTCGCGTCCGGGTCCGACGCCGATGGCCGAGACCCGGGCGCCGATCAGCTCCTCGAGACGCAGGACGTAGGCGCGCGCGTTGGCAGGAAGCTCCTCGAAGGTGCGGCAGGTGGAGATGTCCTCCCACCAGCCGGGCAGCTCCTCGTAGATCGGCTTGGCATGGTGGAAGTCGGTCTGGTTGACCGGCATCTCGTCGTGCCGCACCCCGTCGATCTCGTAGGCGACGCAGACAGGGATCGTGTCCAGCCCGGTCAGCACGTCCAGCTTGGTGACGACGAAGTCGGTGACGCCGTTGATCCGCGTGGCATACCGCCCGACCACCGTGTCGACCCAGCCGCAGCGACGGGGGCGGCCGGTCGTGGTGCCGAACTCGGCGCCGGTCTTGCGCAGGAACTCGCCGTTCGCGTCGAACAGCTCCGTGGGGAAGGGGCCCTCCCCCACCCGTGTCGAGTACGCCTTGAGGATGGCGATGACCGTGCTGACCCGGGTCGGCGGGATGCCTGAACCGGTGCAGGCCCCGCCGGCCGTGGCGTTGGACGACGTCACGAACGGGTAGGTGCCGTGGTCGACGTCGAGGAGGGTGGCCTGGCCGGCCTCGAGCAGCACGGTCTTGCCCTCGTTGAGGGCCTGCTCGAGCACGAGCGAGGTGTCGGCGACCATGGGACGCAACCGCTCGGCATACCCGAGCAGCTCGTCCATCACCTCGTCCACCTCGACGGCCCGCCGGTTGTAGATCTTGGCGAGGATCTGGTTCTTGAACGCCAGGGCGGCCTCGACCTTCTGCCGCAGGATCTTCTCGTCGAACAGGTCCTGCACACGGATGCCGCTGCGGGCCATCTTGTCGGCGTAGGTCGGGCCGATGCCGCGGCCGGTGGTGCCGATCTTGCGCGACCCGAGGAAGCGCTCGGTGACCTTGTCGAGGACCCGGTTGTAGGGGGCGATGATGTGCGCGTTGGCGCTGACGAGCAGGCGCGAGGTGTCGACCCCACGGGCCTCGAGCCCGTCGAGCTCCTCGAAGAGCACGGCCAGGTCGACGACCACGCCGTTGCCGATGATCGGGGTGCAGGTAGGGGTGAGGATGCCCGAGGGCAGCAGGTGCAGGGCGTACTTCTCCCGCGTGCCGTCCTTCTCGATCACGATGGTGTGGCCGGCGTTGTTGCCGCCGTTGAACTTCACGACGTAGTCGACGTCGCTGCCCATCAGGTCGGTGGCCTTGCCCTTGCCCTCGTCGCCCCACTGAGCGCCCACGAGCACGATTGCCGGCATAGCCGCACCTCTCCCATCTCCGTGTAGGTCAAGCGGTCACGCAGCAGGCCCCGTGTGTTCGCACGGGGCCCGTACCGGTGAAGGCTACCGGTCCCCGGGACCGCCAGTGGTGCCGAGTTGGAGGCTGGACGCGGCGACACCGAGCTGGAACCGGGTCTGCACGCCGTGCGATGCCATCAGCCCCGCCACCCGACGGCGAACCGTCCGCAGGCTGCACCCGAGGTAGCGGGCGATCGACTCGTCCTTGAGGCCCAGCCCGAGCAGCTTGAGCAGCCGCAGGTCCTCGTCGTCCTGCCTGTCGTCCGGGACGACCGGCAGCGCCCGCTCGAAGGCGCGGTCGAAGAGCTGGGTGAAGGCCGCGATCAGCATCGGGTCGCGCACCATGACGTAGTCGCCGCGCACGTTCCCCCACTCGGCGACGGCGACCAGGCGTGGGTGTCGAAGATCGCGAACTCGCTCGGCGGCGCCGAGCGAGAGCCGCTGCTCCTCCCCCACGCCTGCGAACGCCTGCACCCAGGCCCGGCCCTCCTCGGACTCCATGATGTCCATCGGGTAGATCGTCCGCTGGCGGAACCGGCCCTCGGCCAGCAGGTCCTGGTTGAGCCGGTAGTTCTCCTGCTCGACTCCGGCGCCCACGTCGACGCTCATCGTGCACACCCGGCACAGGTCGGAGGTGTTCTGGAGCAGGTAGCGCAGCATCGAGGGGGCGAGTTCCGGTGTGAGCGTCTCGAACACCCCGGCCTTGCGGTCCGGGTCGACCGCACCGTCGGCGGAGAGCTGGAAGAGTGCGTAGCGGACCTCGGCAAGCTCGGCCCGCCGTGCCTCGAGCTGCTCCTCACCGCGCTCCAGGACGCCCATCAGCCGGTCGAACGGCTTCGTGAGCAGGCGTTCCACCTCGCGCGACGAGGCATCTGCGCTGGTCATACGCCCCTCCCACCCCGCTTGGCATCATCTGTCCTTTGGCATGATAGTGCCACTCGCCTCCGCGTCCCTCGGGCAGAATGTCCCCACGCTGCTCGTTCGCAGGCAGGGGACGACACGACGAGCCGCCCACGCGGGCTTCGGTCCGCATCAGGGGGCGACGCCGGGGGGCCGGATCCACCAGGGTCCGGCCCCCCGGCGTCACTGCGTCCGCCCCAGGGGTCGTCGGCATGCAACCGTCGGCATGCAACCCCGGGCCTCCCATCGGCGTCCACCAAGGTGAGAGCACGTTCCGCACCACCTGAGGGGAACCATGTCGACTCGCACCGCCACCACCGTCGCCGCCGTCCTCGCCATCGCTGCGACCGGCCTGCTGGGCGGCTGCGGCGATGCCGACGACACCAGCGGTGGTGGCGGGGGCTCGTCCACGACCACGCCGACCATGCCGACCCCGACGACCACGACGCCCACCAGCACGGTGACCGTGACCGTGTCGGCGACGTCGACCCTCCCGGCTCCGACGCTGACCAGGCCGGGCAAGCCGAACACCACGATGACCATCCCGCCGCCGGCGAAGGACCCGCTCGTCATCCCCGGCACGCCGAAGGCCTATGCCCAGGCGTTCGTGACGTCCTGGGTCGATCGGGACCGGGCCCGGGCGGCCAGGCTCGGGACCCCCGCCGCGGTCGACGCCGCCTTCGGGTCGACTCCGACGAAGGCCCCGACCTTCACGTCCTGCGAGGGCGCGGCCGGGTCGAGCTACTGCACGTGGGAGGGCGACGAGTTCACCATGACCGTCCGCGTCCTCAACGAGAAGTCCGCACAGCGCCAGACCCAGGCCGTCACCGAGGTGAAGTTCGCCCACTGAGGCGAGCCGACGGCATACCTCGTCCTGAAGTGTCGGTCCGCTCAGAGCCCGAGCTCGCGCGCACCCGTCATCGAGGAGTCGCGCAGGAACTGTGCGCAGCGCAGCTCCTCCTCGGTCTCGCCGATCGCACCGGCCGCCCGGGACAGCGCGGCGAGCGCGCGCAGGAAACCGCGGTTGGGTTCGTGCTCCCACGGCACCGGGCCCTGTCCGCGCCAGCCGTTCTTGCGCAACGAGTCCAGCGCTCGGTGGTAACCGGTGCGCGCGTAGGCGTAGCCCTCGACCGTGCGCCCGTCCGCGAGCGCGTCCTCGGCCAGCGTGGCCCAGGCCAGCGACGAGGTCGGGTATGCCGCGGCGACCTGGTCTGCGGCCACGCCCTCCTCGAGCTTCGAGGCGGCGGGGTCGACCGGGAGCCGGGTCTCGGGGATGCCGAGCAGGTTGTCGGTCATGCGTGGGTGCCCGACGAGCGCAGGTTCTCGCACGCCTCGACGACGCGGGCGGCCATGCCTGCCTCGGCCTCCTTGCCCCAGGCGCGGGGGTCGTACTGCTTCTTGTTGCCGACCTCCCCGTCGACCTTGAGGACACCGTCGTAGTGGCTGAGCATGTAGCCCGCGACCGGCCGGGTGAAGGCGTACTGGGTGTCGGTGTCGACGTTCATCTTGACGACGCCGTAGTCGACGGCCGCCGCGATCTCCTCGGCGGTCGACCCCGAGCCGCCGTGGAAGACGAGGTCGAACGGCCGGGCGTCGCCGCCGAGCCCGAGCTCGCCGGCGGCGGCCTCCTGTGCAGCCTTGAGGATCTCCGGACGAAGCTTGACGTTGCCGGGCTTGTAGACGCCGTGGACGTTGCCGAAGGTGAGCGCCGTGAGGTAGCGACCGTTCTCTCCTGCGCCGAGCGCCTTGACGGTCGCGACGGCGTCCTCGGGGGTCGAGTAGAGCTTGTCGTCGATCGCGCCCTCGACGCCGTCCTCCTCGCCCCCGACGACACCCACCTCGATCTCGAGGATGACGTTCGCCGCCTTGGACAGGGCCAGCAGCTCGTGGGCGATCTCGAGGTTCTCGTCGAGCGGCACCGCCGAGCCGTCCCACATGTGCGACTGGAACCACGGGGTGCCGCCGGCCTTGACGCGCTCCGCACTTGCGGCGAGCAGTGGCCGGACGAACCCGTCGAGCTTGTCCTTGGGGCAGTGGTCGGTGTGCAGGGCGATGTTGACGTCGTACTTCTTGGCGACCTCGTGGGCGTAGGCGGCGAGCGCGATCGAGCCGGTCACCATGTCCTTGACCGTGGGACCGGAGAGGTACTCCGCACCACCGGTGGAGACCTGGACGATGCCGTCGCTGCCCGCCTCGGCGAAGCCGCGGATCGCGGCGTTCAGGGTCTGCGAGGACGAGATGTTGATCGCGGGGTACGCGAATGAGCCTGCCTTCGCGCGGTCCAGCATGTCGGCATACACCTCGGGGGTGGCGATGGGCATGGAAGGTCTCCTTCGAGCGGTGGGACGTCGCGGTCGGTCCGATCCTTCCACGGACCCTTCCGCGACCGCACCCACGTCCCAGCGCAGGAATCGCGGACCGTGGACAGGTGCAACCCGGTGAACCCGTCCACCCTCAGGGGGTGAGGGCGGCGCGCCTTGCCTCGAGCAGGGTGCCTCGAGCAGGGTGCGTTCGGCGTCGTTGGCACAGCGTTCGATGGCGACCACGTATGCCGCCGCCGCACCCTCGCGGTCGCCGGCGCGGGTCAGCAGCTCGGCCCGGACCGCAGGCAGCCTGTGGCTGTGCGGCAGCTCGGCGTCGAGGCCCGAGAGGGCGGACAGTCCCTCCTGCGGGCCGCGCGCCTCGGCCACGGCGACCGCACGCGCCAGCCGCGCGCTGGGGGTGGGCGTCAGCGCCACGAGGTCGTCGTAGTGGGCGACCACGCGCTGCCAGTCGGTGGCGGCCGCGCTCGGCGCGGTGGCGTGCTCGGCGGCGATCCTGGCCTGGACGGCATACCCGGCGGTCTGGACCGTGACCGGGCCGGTGAGGCTCGGCGACCCGAGCAGCCGGACCGCCTCCTCGATCTCCTCGTGGTGCCAGCTGGAGCGGTCCTGGTCAGGGAGGAGCACGATCGACCCCGCAGCGTCGACACGCGCGTCCCGACGCGAGTGCTGCAGCAGCATGAGGGCCAGCAGGGCGACCAGCACCGGCTCGGCAGGACGCAGTCGTAGCACCACCCGGACGAGCCGAATCGCCTCTCCTGCAAGGCTTGTGCGGATGGCGTCGGGCCCGGAGCCGGGGGCATAGCCGGCGGTGAAGGTGAGGTAGGCGGTCTGGGCGAGGATGTCGAGGCGCTCGGGCAAGGCCTGCGCCGAGGGCACCGCGAACGGGATGCCGGCTGCCACGATCTTGCGTTTGGCGCGGGTGACCCTGGCTGCCATGGTCGGTTCGGGCACGAGGAAGAGGCGGGCGATGTCGGCCGTGCTGACGCCCAGGACGAGGCGCAGGGTCAGGGCACTGGCAGCCGACGGGTCGAGCGCCGGGTGGCTGCACATCAGGACGAGGCGCAGCAGGTCGTCCTCGACGAGGTCACCGGGATCGGCACGCACCACCGACTGCTCCTCCCTCCTGCTCTCCTCGACCACGAGCAGGGGCACCTTGCGCTGGGCCATCGACTCGGCCCGGAGCCGGTCGAGCACCCGACGCCTGGCCGCCGTGTGGAGCCAGGCAGCGGGGTTGTCGGGCACACCGTCCCGAGCCCACCGTCGGGTCGCGGTCTCGACGGCGTCGGCGAGGGCGTCCTCCACCAGGTCGAGCCGGCGGAACTGCGCGAGGAGCAGGGACGTCAGCCGTCCCCACTCCTCGCGCACGACCCCCGTGAGGGCCTGCGTCCGCCGGGCTCGCGGCGGTCACGCGCTCTGGTACCCCTCGATCCGCACCGTCGGACGGACCTCGACGGTGTAGGCCCTGGGCAGCAGCTTTGCCGCGGCGATGGCCGTGTCGAGGTCGGGCAGCTCGACGTCGTAGTAGCCGCCGACCTGTTCGGTCAGCTCGACGAAGGGCCCGTCCGTGACGACCGGTTCGCCGTCGGCACCGTGCCGGATCGTCGTGGCCAGGTCGGCATCGCAGAGGGCAGCGCTGTCGATCCGCGTCCCGTGCTCGTCGACGAACCGCTCGAAGGCGTGATGGGCGTCGAAGTACTCCTGCCGGGTCTGCTCCGTCGTGGCGTCCCAGTCCCGTGGCTGGTAGGCGATGAGGACGACGTACCTCACGAGGCGCTGCCCGTCACGACCGGTCCTCGGGCGTGACCACCCTGCGGACCTCGATCCCGTCACCGACGGCCGCGATGATCTGGCAGCACTCCAGCAGGTCGTCGAGGTCGTCGGTCTCGATCTGGTAGAAGCCGCCGACCTGCTCGGTCACCTCGGCGAACGGACCGTCGGTCACCTCACCACCGCCACGGGGGATCCGGTGAGCCTCGCTGGTGGCGTGCAGCTCGGCGCCGCCGGTGATCTTGTGGCCGCGCTTGCCCAGCTCCTCACCGAACCGGGTGTACTCGGCATACCCCGCCTTGCGCTTGTCCTCGCTCATGGTGGTCCACCAGCGGTCGGCATCGCCGACGATCAGCACGACGTACTCGGTCATGGCTCCCTCACATCCCTTCGACGAGCTGGCGGATCTCGACGGCCTGGTGGAACGGGGTGGCGAACAGCCGGCCGCAGACCTTGGCCAGGTCCATGGGGTCCGAGGTCTCGACGACGTAGTAGCCGCCCACCTGCTCGGCACTCTCGGCGTACGGGCCCGTCGGTGACGGTCACGTCGTCCACGCCGGTGCCGCGGACCACCCGGGTCTGGCTGGACGGCATCAGCTGGGCGCCGCCGGTCATCTTGTGCCCCCGCTCCGCGAGGAGCTGGACGAACTCTCCGTGCGCAGCCGTGAGGCCGGCGCGCGCCTCGTCGGTGGCGGTTGCATAGCGGGCCTCGTCGGCCGGCAGCAGGACGATGTACTGGGTCATGGCTGTTCCTCTCATCGGTGGTGTGCTTCCACCCTGATGACGCGCGAGGGGGGCGCTAATCGACAGCCTGCCCGAAAACGTTGCGTCGCACCCAGGCATGCATCGCGATCGCGGCCGCTGCTCCGGCGTTGATCGACCGCGTGGACCCGAACTGCTCGATGTGCAGCACGACCTCACAGGCCTCTCGCATGTCGGGCGAGAGTCCCGGCCCCTCCTGCCCGAAGACGAGGACGCACTCGCGCGGCAGGTCGTAGGTCTCCAGCGGGACGGAGCCCGGCAGGTTGTCCACGCCGATGAGGGGTATGCCGCGTGGCCGGCCGTCGCCGTCGGCCTCTTCCGCTCCGGCCTCCGTGGCCGCCGTGGCCGCCCAGGCGACGAGGTCCGCGACCGTCGCGTGGTGGTGCTCGTGCTGGTAGCGGTCGGTCACCATGGCGCCACGGCGGTTCCAGCGCCGCTTGCCGACGATGTGGAACGCCTTGGCGTTGAAGGCGTTCGCCGTCCTGATGACGGAGCCGATGTTGAAGTCGTGACCCCAGTTCTCGACGGCCACGTGGAAGTCGTGGCGGTGGGTGTCGAGGTCCGCGACGATCGCGTCGTGCCGCCAGTAGCGGTAGCGGTCGATGACGTTGCGACGGTCGCCGTCGCGCAGCAGCTCGGGGTCCCACTGGTCTCCGACCGGCACCTCGCCCGTCCACGGCCCGACGCCCACCTCCTCGCTCACGACGCCACCCTAGGCGCCTCGCCGTGCCCGGGTGGCTGTCGTGGGTCACTGTCACGCTGCAGCGATGGGAATCAGACTCGGGTTCGCGTTCGTGCCAAGCCTGCCGCCGGAGGCACTCATCCCCCTGGCTCGTGCCTGCGACGAGCACCTCGACGACCTGTGGGTGTGGGAGGACTGTTTCAGCCAGAGTGGGCTGGCCAGCGCTGCGACCGCGCTGGCCGTGACCGAGAGGGTTCGCGTCGGCCTCGGCCTGATGCCGGCTCCGCTGCGCAACGTCGCGCTCACCGCGATGGAGGTGGCCACCCTGCACCGGCTCTTTCCAGGCCGGTTCGTGCCCGGGGTGGGGCACGGGGTCCAGGACTGGATGGGCCAGGCCGGCGTGCGTGTCACCTCGCCGATGACGCTGCTGGAGGAGTACGTCGTCGCTCTGCGCCGGTTGCTCGCCGGCGAAGAGGTGACGGTGTCAGGTCGCTACGTGAGCCTCGACCGCGTCCGGCTCGACTGGCCACCGCCGTCCCCGACGCCGATCATGATCGGGGGCTCGGGCCCGCGCACCCTTGTTCTGGCGGGAGGGCTGGGTGACGGGCTGTTGCTTCCCGCCGGCCTCAGCCTGTCCGAGCTCGCAGCCGCGGTGACCGCGGCGCGCGACGGTGGTGCTGCTGCGGATGCCGAGGTCGTGCACAGCCTGGTCGCCGGGACGGGTCCGGGTGCGCGTGAGCGCGTCGACGCAGACCTGGTGCGGTGGGGTGCCACGGCCGACCCGACGCGCACGCTCGTCGGCAATGCGGAGGCGGTCGCGGCCGGTGTACGACGCTGTGCGGACGCCGGCGCCACCACCGTGGTGGTCCTGCCGACGACCGACCGGACCGACGTTGCCGACGTCGTCGCCCTCGTCCAGTTCATCGGCCGGGAGGTGCGACCATTGCTCGGCTGACGCCTGCGGCTGACCGGTCAGCCCGCCACTCATCACCTCGGCGTCTGGGCGACGTTCGGCACACCCCGCGTCATGGGCGCGGGGTGTGCCGGGCGAGTGGTCACTGCGTGCCGTCAGGCGCTGGCGCCCACCAGCCTTGCAGCCCCGGCATCTGGGGCAACCACCGTCCGCTGGCGCCAGATGGCGACCGCCAGACACACCGCCCAGAGCAGCGCCATGGGGATCGCGAACGGACCGACCATCGCGGCGACGGCTCCGAGGATGACCACCGCGCAGACCGCGCCCAGGTAGCCGACCCAGGCTCCGAGGATGCGGGTCCGGACGACCACCACCGAGACCGCGGCGATGGTCAGCGCCAGCACAGTCATCGTGGCCGTGCCGATCAGCGTGTAGTTGAGTGCCGTCGTGTACCGCAGCACGTCGATGCCGGGCAGGGGCTCGTCGTACGCCTGCACCAGATGGCCGATGACACCGCGCAGGGCGCTCGAGACCAGCAGGGTGCAGGTGAAGGCCATCGCCAGCGAGTGGGCGAACGCCGTCCAGTGCTCGTGGCCGGCATTCGCCTTGACCGCGAGCCCCCGGACGTAGTTGATGACGACGACGAAGAGGACGGCCGCGAGGATCGCGAACAACTCCGAGACGATCCCGGCGGTGCGGTTGCCACTGCTCCCCCACCAGGCGAGCAGCTCGGCGTCGGTGGCGACGTGTGGCACGTTGACGCTGGCCACGGTGCAGAACAGCGCGACAGCGAAGAGGAGGGATGCGGCGGACGCGACCTTCGCCGCCGAGGTGGTTCTCGTTGCCATGGTGTCTCCTTGGGTGTGGGATCTCGGTCCCTCGAGCGTCACGGGTTCACGCCGCCGGATCGACCGGGCGGGCACCGGTCTTGGGATCAGGGCTGACCCTGAGTACGCCCGCCGCAATTGCTGCGACCATGGCGAGATGGGCTCACTGGTGGTGGTGCGCACGGCGGTACGGGTCGCGACCTGGCCCCTGGCCCCCGCCCTGCTGCTCCTCACCTTCCCCGCGACCACGGACTCCGCGGAGGTCACCTACGTCGTCTCCATCCTCATCTGCTGGCTGGTGGGGATCTTCCTCACCTGGCGCGCCTTCCACCGGGCTGCGGGCTGGGCCTTCCTGGGTCTCGGCACCGCGCTCGCCTGGAGTGCCTTCACCGACGGACGACCCGGCGGCGACCTGCTCGTCGCGTTGAGCGACAGCAGCTTCGTCTGGTGGTTCATGTTCCTGGCGTTGACGCTGCAGCTCACGCCGGCCACCAGGTCACGGCTCACCCGCCCCCTCGTGTGGACGACCATCTCCTCCGCGGTCGTCTACCAGGTCGGTGCCCTGCTGCGATCCACGCCCATCGACGGTCCGCAGCCCGTCGTGAGCCCGTGGGCGGTGCCGGAGCTCGCGGGTCCGATCGCGGCGGTGGCCGCCGCAGCGATCGTCGTCCAGGGGCTGTGCCTGCTGGTCTCGGTCTGGTTACTGGTCCGGACCTTTCGACGCTCGCGGGGAGAGGTGCGCCAGCAGCTGCTGTGGCTGGTGGCCGGCGCAGTCCCGCTGGGGCCGGGAATCGTCGCCTCGTTCGTGGTTTCCTATGCCGGTCACGACACCTGGGCGGGATGGATCCTCACGCCCTGCATCGTCACGCTCGTGCTTGGGGCGGCATTGTCGGTGGTCCGCTACCGCCTGTACGACGTCGAGCGCGTCGTCAGCGACTCCGCGGCATACGCGCTGGCCTCCGGTGCCGTCATTGGTGTCTTCGCGCTGGTCGTCGTCGTCGTCACGCGCAGCATCCCCATGGTCCGGCCGTCATCCCAATGGCTGACGATCCTGGCAACGCTGGCTGCAGCCGCCGTGGCCCGTCCCGCCTACGCCTGGGGGCGCAGCTCCGTGGACCGTCGGTTCAACCGGCGACGGTATGACGCGGTCCAGGTCGTGCGCCGCGGGCTCACCGCCGCAGGCCCCGACCTGGACGCCCTGCTGGCGGAGGCGACCGGTGATCCCGGGATCCAGGTGCTCTTTCCTGCTGCCGACGGCTGGGTGACGGCGGACGGACACGAGGCACAGTCGTCACCGCCGGTACCGCACCTCGTCGACGTCGTCCGCCGCGGCGCCGTCGCGGCGCGCATCGCGTTCGACCCGACGCGTACCGACCGGGCCGTCGTGGCGGCCGTCGCCGACGTGGCCGCCGCCGAGATCGACAACCTCGGGCTGCGCGCCGAGCTGGCCCGTCAGCTCCAGCAGATCAAGGAGTCTCGGTCACGGCTGGCCAGCGCACACCTCGAGGAGCGGCAGCGGATGGAGCGGGACCTGCACGACGGCGCCCAGCAGCGGATCCTGGCCATCGCCCTGCAGCTGCGGTCCGCCCGCCTCAACGGAGCCGACACCGCCCTGCAGGAGGAGGTGGACCGAGCCATCGCCCACCTGGGTCTGACGGTGCAGGAGCTCCGGGACCTGGCCTCGGGGTTGCAGCCCGCGGCCCTGGCAGGCGGCGGCCTGCGGGCTGCCGTCGAGGAGCTGCGCAGCCGCCTGCCCCTGGGGATGGTGCTCGACGTGGCCGACCGGCGGTTCCCGGCCGAGGTGGAGGGCGCCGCGTGGTTCGTGATCGCCGAGGGAGTGGCCAACGCGGTCAAGCACGCACAGGTCGAGGAGGTCGCGATCACGGTGTCCGCGCGGCCCGAGCAGCTGCACGTGAGCGTCGTCGACTGCGGAGTCGGCGGCGCCGATCCGCACGGACGCGGGCTCGAGGGTCTCGCCGACCGGGTCGCAGCCCTCGGCGGGGCACTGGCCGTGGTTCCCAACCGGCCCCGCGGCACGCGCCTCGAAGCGAGCCTGCCATGCGGGTAGTCCTTGCTGACGACTCCGCCCTCCTGCGCGAAGGCCTGGCCCGGCTGCTCCAGGAGTCGGGCGTCGACGTCTGCGAGACGGCGTCCGACGTCCCGGGCCTCATGGCCGCCGTGGCCCGGACGGCTCCCGACGTGGCCGTCATCGACATCCGGATGCCGCCGTCCTACACCCACGAGGGGGCGGCAGCGGCGATGGACCTGCGCCAGCAGCGGCCCGAGCTCGGCGTCCTGCTCCTGTCCCAGGCGGTCGAGACGCACTTCGCCTCGCAGCTGCTCGAACGGCATCCCCAGCGCTTCGGCTACCTGCTCAAGGACCGGGTCCTGGACGTCGCCACCCTCACCGGCGCGCTGGGCACCATCGCGGCCGGCGGCACCGTGCTCGACCCCGAGATCGTCAGCCACCTGATGCGCCGTGCCTCGGCGGCGGCGAACCCCCTCGCCGCCCTGACCGAGCGCGAGCGCGAGGTGCTGGCCCTCATGGCCGAGGGCCGCTCCAACTCGGCCATCAGCGCGGGCCTCACCGTCAGCCCCAAGACGGTGGAGAGTCACATCGCCAACATCTTCAGCAAGCTCGGGCTGCACGGCGCCCAGGACGAGCACCGCCGAGTGCTCGCGGTGCTGACCGCATTGCGAGGCGCGAAGCCGTGACCTCGGCCGGGTTCACGCCCGGCCGAAATCCTGTTGCCCCACCGCTGGGCCCTCTGCTGCCATGGACGGGTCGCCGGCCGGCGACGCCCCAGGACCCCGATCAGGAGAAACCCGATGCGAGCTGCTTTCACGTCCCGCCAGGTACCCACCTACCGAATGGATGTGAAGGCCCATGGAGCTCCTGGGCAGCCGAACCCTCAACCTGGGGATCGTCGCGCATGTTGACGCCGGCAAGACCAGCCTGACCGAACGGGTCCTCTACGAGGCCGGGCTGCTCGACGCCCCCGGCAGCGTCGACGCCGGGGACACCCAGACCGACAGCATGGCGCTCGAGCGTCAGCGCGGCATCACCATCCGGTCCGCGGTGGTGTCGTTCGACTGGCGCGCCACCACGGTCAACCTCATCGACACCCCCGGCCACTCCGACTTCATCGCCGAGGTCGAGCGCGCCCTCGCCGTCCTCGACGCCGCGGTGCTGGTCGTGTCGGCCGTCGAGGGGGTGCAGGCGCAGACCCTGGTGCTCATGCGCGCCCTGCAACGCCTCGGCCTCCCGGTCGTCGTCTTCGTCAACAAGATCGACCGCACGGGCGCCGACCCCGACCGGGTCCTCGGCGAGGTCGCGTCCCGGCTGAGCCCAGAGGCGTTCGCACTCGGGCAGGTGACCGGCGCGGGGAGCCGCGACGCGGCATACCTTCCGTTCGAGGTGGGGCCCACCGAGCTGCGCGACCTGCGCGCCGGCGCCCTTGCGGCGACCGCTCACCCGGTGGTCTTCGGCTCCGCCATCACCGGGGCGGGTGTGCGAGAGCTGCTCGATGCCCTCACGACGCTGCTGCCAGGGGCCGAGCACGGCACCGGCGGCGAGGCGAGCGCGGAGGTCTTCAAGGTGGAGCGCTCCGGCGGCGAACGACTGGTGCTCGCCCGGGTGCGATCGGGGTCGCTGCGGGTCCGGGACCGGGTGGCTGTCGACGGCCGGCCGCCCGAGAAGGTCACCGGGCTCCGGATCTTCGACGGCGGACGGCTCGAGCGGGTCGAGGAGGTGCCGGCCGGGCGCATTGCCGCCGTGAGCGGGCTCGCCCACGCCCGGATCGGCGAGCGGATCGGCTCGGGCGCCGTCTCCGGCGGTGTGGTGGGGCAGTTCTCGCGACCCAGCCTCGAGACCGTCGTCGACGCGGTCCACCCCGGCGACAAGGGCGCGATGTATGCCGCGCTGACCGACCTCGCCGACCAGGACCCGCTGATCGACCTGCGCCAGGACGACGGCCGCGGTGAGATCGCCGTCTCGCTCTACGGCGAGGTGCAGAAGGAGGTCATCGCGGCGGTGCTGCTGAGCGACTACGGGATCGAGGTGGCGTTCCGGCCGACGACGAGCATCTGCGTCGAGCGGGTCGTCGGGCCGGGAGCGGCCGTCCAGGTCATCGACGTGGACCCCAACCCGTTCCTCGCCACGGTGGGCCTACGGGTTGAGCCCCTGCCGGTCGGCGCCGGCCACGAGCTCGCGCTGGAGGTCGAGCTCGGCTCGATGCCGCCCGCCTTCTTCACCGCTGTGCGGGAAGGAGTGACGGCAACGCTGACCGAGGGCGTGCACGGGTGGCCGGTCCCGGACGCCCGCGTGGTGATGACCCACTCGGGGTACTACCCACGACAGAGCCACGCCCACGCGACGTTCGACAAGGCGATGTCCAGCACCGCGGCCGACTTCCGCAGCCTGACCAGGTTGGTGCTGGCGCAGGCGCTCCTCCGCGGGCACACCGTGGTGTGTGCACCCGTCCACCGGTTCGAGCTCGAGGTGCCCGAGGACACCCTCGGTGCGGTGCTGGCCGAGCTGTCACGCCATCGGGCCGTGCCGCTGGAGACGACCCTGCGTGGTCGGTCAGCGGTGCTGGTCGGTGAGGTGCCGGCCGACGCGGTGCACGACGTGCAGGTGCGGATCCCCCACCTCACCCGGGGCGAAGGCGTCTTCACGTCAGCCCTGGACCACTACGCACCCACGACCGGGACACCTCCCACGCGGGGACGGGTGCAGCCCGACCCGTTCGCCCAGATCGGCGACTGGGGCCGCATCCAGCGCAGCTGGCCCATCTGATGGTCAGCGCAGCTGGCCTGCCGGCTGACCCGAGTCCTTGATGGGTTGACCACGCCCTGACGTGGTCAACCCATCAAGGAGCGGCGAGAGCGTGGCCGCTCAGGGGACGCACAGGTGAGGATTCGGGCGGAGGTGGGTACCCGGCATACCCTGAGTCGCATGCACTCACTCAGCACCAACTGGATGGACCCGCAGTGGCTCCTTGACCACTTCGGATCCCAGTTCTTCTGGGTGAGCGTGGCGATCGTCTTCGTCGAGTGCGGGCTGCTGTTCCCGATCCTGCCCGGCGACTCGCTGCTGTTCGCCATCGGGCTCTTCATCGCACCGGCGACTTCTCGATGAACCTCGTCCTGGCCCTGCTGGTGCTCAGCGTCGCCGCCTTCGCGGGCAACGTCGTCGGCTATGAGATCGGCCGCGCGGTGGGGCGCCCGCTCTACGAGCGCGACGGACGGATCCTCAAGAAGAAGTACTTCGACGAGAGCCACGCGTTCTTCGAGAAGCACGGCGCCAAGGCTCTGGTCATCGGCCGGTTCGTGCCGATCGTCCGCACCTTCATCACCGTCGTCGCCGGGGTCGAGCCGGATGGACCGCAGGCACTTCTTCGTCTGGAGCGGAGTCGGCGCAGTCCTGTGGGCTACTGGTCGTGACACTGCTCGGCTACTTCCTCGGCAACTCCTTCCCTGCCCTCAAGGACCACCTCGAGGTGGCCATCCTCGCCATCGTCGCGGTGTCGGTCATCCCCATGGTTGTCGAGATCATCCGAGCTCGTCGCGGCCGGACCGCCACCGAGGGAGTCGTCGAAGAGACCGACGAGGCTCTCGACGACCTCCGCGACGGCCGCGCCTGAGCGGTCACCGCACGGTCGGTGCGGAGAGCTCCGGTTCCCGGGGCAGGTCTGTGGGCATCCGCGAGAAGGCCCCGACCCGGTGCAGTGACCACGCGGCCCACAGGGCGACCGCGACGCCGCAGCACCCAGCCACGACAAAGGACGCGCGCGGCCCGATCGTCGACGCCGCCACCCCGCCGAGCCCGAGGGCGAGCATGGTGCAGGTGCGGGCCATGCCGTTGACGAGGGCCAGCGCCTTGCCGCGGTCACCCGGGGCGGTGCGGCGCATGAAGACGGCGAACAGGGCGGCGTTGCTGACCGCGTTCGCCAGGCCGAGCCCGACACCGAACCCGTAGAGCCAGCCGAGCGACGGAGCCAGACCGGACCCGACCTGGGCCAGCGACATGGCGGCGAGCGCCACGACGATGCCGCGCAGTCGGCCGGCGTCGCCGCGGAACATCGCGGCCACGCCCGCCCCCACCACGGCGCCCACCCCGGTCAGCGCCTGCCAGTAGCCGAACTGCGCCTGGCTCGCGCCGAGCTCGTCGCGGGCCAGGAACACCTCGACGGCGTTCATGCTCTCGAGGCTGACGACGAACGGCAGCATCGCGCAGACCAGCACCCACACGACGACATCGGCCCGCACGACGGCCAGACCCGCCCTCGGCAGCAGGCGGGTGGTCGCCCTCGGGTGAGTGGCCGGCACGGCCCTGGTCCGCAGCAGCACCCCGGCGACGAGCAGCCCGACCCCCGTGACGCCATCCAGCAGGAACACGACCGCGTCGCCGCGGGCCTGCACCAACGCGCCACCGAGACCGGCGCCGACCGGAGCAGCGACCGCCGCCAGCGCGTGCTGCACCGACACGAGCGGACCCACCTGGGCGTCGCCGACCGCGCGCGTCAGCACCGAGCTCCAGACCGGGCTCATGAAGGCGAAGCCGGTCTGCAGCACCACCACGAACGCGTACGTGGCAGGCAGCGAGTGCCAGGCCGCGAGGGCCAGGCACGCCGCGACCTGCAGCGCACAGCCCAGCCCGACGACGACGCGCGGGTCCACCCGGTCCGCGATGTCGCCGGCTACGCCCATGGTGAGCACGACGGGCAGCGAGAAGCAGACGAGCAGCAGCGCCACGGCATACGGGCCGGCACCGCTGTCGTGGACCCTCAGGGTCAGCGCCACCATCGCCATCGCGTCACCGACCAGCGAGAGCGTGGCGGCGGGGAGGGCGAGCCGCACGTCCCGCACCCGCCAGATCTGAAAGATTGCTTTCATATTTGTGAAGGTAGTCCTTCACAACGCGGCCGGTCAACTAGCATCGGCGTATGCCGCGGAGCCGCCAGCGCACGTCCCTGACCATCGACGATCCCAAGGCGCTACGCGCCCTGGCCCACCCGGCACGGCAGCGCGTCATCAGCGAGCTGTTCAACGGGGAGGTGCTGACCGCGACCGAGGCGGCTCGTCTCTGCGGCGTCACGCCGTCGGCAATGAGCTACCACCTGCGAGCGCTCGAGCAGTGGGGGATCGTCGAGCGCGACGAGTCCAGCGACGGCCGCGAGCGTCCCTGGCGAGCCACCGCCGACCACTTCACGGTCCCGGCCAGCGCCCACCGAGCTGCGGGTCCCGCCGTGAGCCGCACCTTCATGGTCCCCTGGGCCGCCGAGCTCCAGGCGGGGATCGAGCGGGCTGCCGACGACCTCGCCGACGGTGCCCGTGACGAGTTCACCACCCTGAGCCGTAGCCGGCTCTGGCTCACCAGCGCCGAGGCCAAGCAGCTCGACCGCGAACTGCGGGCGCTGCTCAAGCCCTACCAGTCGCGCACGTCGCGCAAGCACCCCGAGGGAGCCGTCGGCCGCGACGGCTACTGGCTGCTGCTGCCTCCGCCGGCCTGACCAGCCACGCCTGCTCGTGTTGGAAGTGAAACTTCCGGATATCCGGAAGTTTCACTTCCAACACAGGGCGTGCTCTCCCGGCGCGCGGTCCTACTCGGGGTTGTTGACGCTGTCGCGCCCCAGGCGGAACGTCGTCGTGACGCCCTCGTACATCAGGTGGGCGATCAGCCCCTGCTGCGCGTGCGGCAGGTTGTGGCAGTGGTCGAGCCAGATCCCGGGGTTGTCCGCCACGAACGCGACGTCCATCGTCTGCCCGGCGTTGACCTCCAGCGAGTCGGTCCACCACGGGCTGCCGGTCGCCTTCACGCCGTCACGGGCGAGCACGACGACGTGGTGCCCGTGCAGGTGCATGGGGTGCGTCTGGCCGGAGTGGTTGTCGATGTGCACGACGACCACATCGCCCTCGGAGACCATGAACATCGGGACCTTCGGGAACATCGAGCCGTTGACGGTCCACTGCACCCCGGGGCGACCGTTCAGGAAGCCGGGACGACGGCCGATCGAGTACTCGAAGCGACGGTCGGGACTCCTGACGTCGAACGGCAGGGCGGCCGGCGAGCCGTAGCTCAGCAGGTCGACGACCTCCCGCGGCGCGCGAGTGGCGGCCCCCGAGCTGCCCCGGGGGCCGAGCAGCAGTGCGGCCCCGCCCATCTCGACGCGCACCGCGTCGCCCGACCTCGGGACCTGCACTCGCAGGTCGACCCGGCCGCCGGCAGCGACCAGCACCTTGCGCCCCGTGACCGGCGGGGGCCGGACCACCTCGGTGCCGTCCACCGCTGCGACTTCGAAGGACGCACCGCTCACCCACACGGGCATGATCCCGCTGTCCGTGTTGATGATTCGCACCCTGGCGGTGCGCCCGGGCGCCACCTCGACCGGCACGGTGCCGACCTTTCCCTGCACGGCCCGCCGGCCGGCATACAGGTGCGCGAGCCCGACCACGTCGACGCCCTCCGCGATGCCGTCGCGAGGAGTGACGACAACGGCCCCCAGCAGACCCTTGACCACCTGCTCGTGCGAGACCTGGTGCGAGTGGTACCAGTACGTCCCGACCTGGTCGGCGCGGAACCGGTAGACGAACCGACCACCGACAGGCACCGCGTCCTGGGTGACCCCGGCAACGCCGTCCATCGCGTTGGGGACGTCGATCCCGTGCCAGTGCAGGGTCGTGCCGCCGGGCACGGACTCGTTGACGAGGGTCACCTGCACCAGGTCACCCTCACGTGCCCGGATGGTCGGCCCGGGTGTCGTGCCGTTGAGCGTGTATGCCGTGAGTGTGGGTCCGCCGGCGACGGTCACCTTCTGCTGGCGGGCGGTGAGGGTGACCTCGACGTCGGGCGGTCCCTGGTCCGCTTCGACGAGCGTCGTGACGTCGCGGTCACCACCTGCGCCCGGAAGGTGTGCGTGTGCGTGTGCCGCAGCCACACCCCCGAGGTCGACCGGCCCCATCCGCATGACGGAGTATGACGACGGCACCAGGCTGGCGACCCACATCCAGGCCAGCGGGACGACGACGACCAGGGCCGCGGCGACCGAGACCGCCAACCGGCCGCGACGACGACTCGGGCGAGGACCGGGAGACGCCTCGGCGTAGGACGGCAGCTCGGCGCAGGACGGCAGCTCGACGTCAGACGGCAACGCGCTCGCGCGACTCGGCGTTGGTGGCTCGGTCGAGCTGGGTCACCCGCATCCCGGCTCGCAGGGCCACCCCGAACAGCAGCAAGGCATTGATCCCGTGCAGTGCACCCAGGCCCGCGACCGAGTGCCCGGCCAGGCCCAGGATGATCTGCAGGGCCACGAGCAGGACCACCCCACCCGCGTAGGCCAGGCCCTTGGGCACCTTGGCGAAGAAGGAGCTCACGAGCAGGAGCAGGGCCAGGACCGGGATGATCATCATCCCGTTCATGCCGTGCAGCTCCAGCCCCAGGAACTCCGGGAACGGACGGGCCCCTCCCTCGAACGCGTCCTCGAAGGTGGCCTTGTCCAGCACACCCCCGTTATCCACCCACAGACCCAGCCCGGCGATGCCCCACACCATGACCGCGGCCTGCACCACCACCTCCAAGGCAACGAGGTAGGCAAGCACTTGATAGACCCGTCGCATCGCGACTCCTCCCAGATGCGGAGGCCCGACTGGGGCGCGGTGCCTGGCTGGCGCCACTCCGCCTGTCCATGGTCCTGCGGACCGCGTGCCGGGCAATCCCCCAGATTGCGTACTTGTCCTGACCCAGCCGTTCTCCCTGCAGGAGGGCTGGAACGGCCTACAGCTGGATCAGGCCAGCCCGGTATGCCGCGGTCACGGCAGCCGTGCGGTCGGTCACCCCGAGCTTCTCGAAGGCCCGCAACAAGTGGGTCTTCACTGTCGCCTCGCCGATGTGCAGCTCGCGTCCCACCTCGGCGTTGGACAGGCCCTTGGCGACGCACTGCACCACCTCGGTCTCGCGGTCGGTGAGGGTCGGTGGTGCTGGTGAGCGCATGCGGTGCGCCAGCCTCGCCACGACCGGTGGGGCCAGGACGGTCTCGCCGCGGGCGGCCCGTCGGATGGCGTCGGCGAGGGTCTCACGGGGCGCGTCCTTGAGCAGGTAGCCGTTCGCGCCGGCCTCCACGGCCCGGACGATGTCGGCGTCGGTGTCATAGGTGGTCAGCACGAGGACCGCGGGCGGATGCGGGGTGGCTCGCATCCTCGCGGTGGCGTCGGCTCCGTCCATCACGGGCATCCGCAGGTCCATGAGCACGACGTCAGGTGTCAGCCGCTCGGCCAGGAGGACTGCCTCCGCGCCATCGGCCGCCTCCCCGACGACCTCGAAGTCAGGGTGCTCGGACAGCATGGCGACCAGACCCGTCCGCACCACGGGATGGTCGTCGACCACCAGCAGCCGCAACGTCATCGGGCTCCTCCAGTCGTCATCGGGGCACCTCGACCCTCAGCCGCGACCCAGCGCCCGGCGTGCTGTCCACGTCGAACCGGCCGCCTACCTCGGCGGCGCGAGCAGTGGCGCCGTCCAGGCCGTAGCCGCGCGCCTCGGCGCCGGGCTGGAACCCGACCCCGTTGTCGGTGACCACGAGCGCGACCGGGCCGTCGGCGGCATACGTCAAGGTCACCTCGAAGGTCGGTGGCGCAGGAGTGCCGTCGCACGTTGGACAGGCCCTCCTGGGCCGTGCGCAGCAGGACCACCTCGGAGTTGGCCGCCAGCACCACCGGCTCACCGTCTACCCGCAGCGTCCCCGCCATCCCACTCTCGGCCGACACCGCTTCGACGAGCCGCTGCAACGCCTCCGACAGCGTGCGGGACTGGAGGTGGCCGGGTGTCATCTCGGCGACGATCAGCCGGGCCTCCGACAGGTTGTCGGCAGCGGTCTGCTCGATCATCCGGAGGCGCTCACGCACCGCGTGCGAGGTCGCCGCGGTCCAGCGCCAGCTCGGTCGCCCTGGCGAGGGTGACCACCGAGGTGAAGCCCTGCGCAAGGGTGTCGTGGATCTCGCGGGAGATGCGCTCGCGCTCACCCGCGATGCCCTGCGCGCGCTCGGCCGCAGCCAGCTCGTCCTGGGTGCGGTGCAGCTCGTCGATGGTCTGGGCCCGGGTGTCGGCCTCGCGGATGATGCGGTCGATGAACAGCCCCAGGGTCAGCGACAGCACGAGCATGATGACGGTGCTGATCGCGATCCCGATGAGCTCGTCGCCGGTGCGCGGGCCCTGCCACATCCGCACGAGCGCGATCCCGACGACCGCCACGATGACCGTCACTGCCGCCCTGTTGCGCGGCAGGATCGCCCAGGTCTGCGGGAAGAGCCCGAACGTCAGGATCCACGCCGTCCCCGTCCCGTCGAGCGCCATCAGGACGAACATCAACCCCCATGCAACGACCATGTAGAGGATGCCGGCCCGTGGGTCACGCTCGCCCATCCCGTGGCGGCCCCACACGGCATACGCAGCACCGATGGCGACCACGCACACGAGGCGCCAGCCGAGGTGCGGCTTGTTCTCGGCCACCATCACCACGACCGTGGTGACGACGAGGACCGCGAACAGGCCGTGCCACCAGCGCAGCTGGCCGCGCCACATCTCGTCGAGCTCGTGCGCGGACGAGCCCGGCGCCGCGCAGTCAGCCGGCAGCTCGGCGCTCACGCGACGCTCACCTCGGTGCCCACCCGACCATCATGTCGTGCCGCGCTTGGTCCAGCGGAAGGTGCGGGCGCAGACGAGCAGTCCCGCGACGAGCCAGGCGGCCAGGACCAGCGCGGTGCGGCCGTGCTCCCAGGTGCCGGCCATCTCCTGGGTCTGCCAGTCGCCGGGGAAGAAGACCGACCGCATGCCCTGCGCGATCCACTTGAGCGGGAACACCGACGCCAGCTGCTTGAGCCACTCCGGCAGGTCGGTGAAGGCGAAGTACACCCCCGAGATGAACTGCAGGATCAGGGTCGGGGCGATGACGATCGCGCCGACCGACCGCGACGAGGAAGCCATGGAGGAGTAGGCGATTCCGAGCACCGTGCCCGACGCGACGCCGAGCAGGAACACCCAGACGAAGGTCACCCAGTGGCTCGCGTCGGTCGGCAGCTGCACGCCGAAGCCGATCCTGGCCACCGCGATGAGCAGCGCGAACTGCGCCAGGCTGGTGATCGCGACGAGGCCGATCTTGCCGAGGAAGTACGCCACCGGGGGCATCGGTGTCGAGCGCAGCCTCTTGAGGGTGCCGTCGTCGCGCTCCACCGCGACACTGAGGGCCATCGACTGGAAGCTGGTCAGCATCACTCCGGCCGCGACCATCCCGGGCAGGAAGAACCGCGCCGCGTTGACCCCTTTGGTGTCCCCCTCACCACTGAACTGTCGGCTGAAGATCACCGAGAACATGCTGAGCATCAGGATCGGGAAGACGAAGGAGAAGAACACCGCCTCCTTCTCGCGGAAGTACATCTTCAGCTCCAGGACCGTGCGGTCCCAGCCGATGGCGACGGCGTTCACTTCGCGACCTCCAGCTCGGGCTCGGTGGTGGGTGTGGACGGGGCGCTGGCGTCGAGGTGCGGTGCGATCAGCGACAGGTAGGTGTCCTCGAGCGACGGCCGGGTCACCGTCAGCTTGGGAACCTCCCCGCCCACGCGGGCGCTGAGGGAGGCGACGAACTGCGTTGGTGTGCTTGTCTTTTCGGTATGCCGCGTGCCTGACTCGTCCTCCCAGGTCACCGTGGCCTCCGACGTGGCACGGCCGCCGAGGTTCGCCGGCGTGTCCAGGGCGAGCATCCGGCCCGCGGCGATGACGCCGACACGATCCGCCAGGTGCTCGGCCTCGTCGAGGTAGTGGGTGGTGAGCAGGATCGTGGTGCCGCCGTCGGCGAGCGACCCGATCAGCTCCCAGAAGTCGCGGCGGGCCTGTGGGTCGAAGCCGGTGGTGGGTTCGTCGAGGAAGAGCAGCTCGGGAGTGCCGAGGATGCCCAGGCCGACGTCGAGCCGGCGGCGCTGTCCTCCGCTGAGCTTGCCGATCCGGTCGTCCGCCTTGTCGTCGAGACCCGACGGCGGCCAGGACCTCGTCCACGTCGCGCGCGTTGCGGTAGACCTTGGCGGTGCTGGCGAGCGCCTCGCGCGGCGTGATCAGGTCCAGCCCGGTGGAGGACTGCAGCACGATGCCGAGCCGGTTGCGCCAGCCCAGGCCGGCCGTCTCCGGGTCCTCGCCCAGCACGCTGACCGTGCCGCCGTCGCGCTTGCGGAAGCCCTCGAGGATCTCGACCGTCGTCGTCTTGCCCGCGCCGTTGGGGCCGAGCAGGGCGAACACCTCCCCGCGCTCGATCTGCAGGTCGATGCCGTCGACTGCCTCACGGGTGCCGTAGGTCTTGCGCAGTCCGGTCACGCGGATGGGTGCCTCTGGTGCCTCTGGTGCTGACATGGCTCCAGCCTGTCGTGCTCACCGGCGCCGCGTCAGCCCCGCCCGGTTGATTCAGCGTCCACCGACCGGTGGACGCCCCCGCTCCCCCGCCTCAGCTTTATCGGGTCTAGGGACAACGTTGACCCTCGCACGGGTTATAAACCGGTGTGAGGGTCAACCTTCTTGCTAGACCCGATAAAGCTGTGACTGGTCAGGGCTGGGAGGGCGGGGTCTCCGAAGCGGGGCCGGGGGCTGCGTCGGGGGCCGGTGCCGAACCGGTCGGCGCGGGGCCGGCCGCGGTGGCCTCGGCCGCTGTGGGGGCGGGTGCAGCGGGCGGAGTCGAGGGGGCGCCGGCCGGCGTGCCCCCGGCATACCCGCTCGGCGGCGGGATGGTGGCGTCGCGCTGACCGAAGTCGACCTTCACGGGGTCGCGCTCCTCGCCCTCGACCTCGAAGTACTCGGCGCGGTCGATGTTGAACAGGCCGGCGACGATGTTGGACGGGACGGTCTCGACCTTGGTGTTGAGCTCGCGCACGTTGGCGTTGTAGTAGCGCCGGGCAGCCGCGATCCGGTCCTCGGTGGAGGTCAGCTCCTGCTGCAGCGCCATGAAGTTCTGGTTGGCCTTGAGGTCGGGGTAGGCCTCGGCGACGGCGATGAGGCGTCCGAGGGCCTGGCTCAGCATGCCCTCACTCTGGGCCTGTTGCGCCGGGCTCTGCCCGCCGGCCATCGCGGCGGACCGCGCCTTCATGACGTCCTCGAGGGTGCCGCGCTCGTGGGCGGCGTAGCCCTTGACGGTCTCGACGAGGTTGCCGATGAGGTCGTGCCGGCGCTTGAGCTCGACGTCGATCTGCCGCCAGGCCTCCTGCACGAGGTTGCGCAGCTTGATCAGGCCGTTGTAGACGCCGACCGCCCACAGGGCGATCAGCACGATCACGACGCCGATGATGATCCAGACCCACATGAGCAATCCCCTTGTCTCGAGCGTGCGGCGCGTGGTGCGTGCTGCGCTTGCTGTGCTGTGCAGCCTAGGCCAGTCCGAGCTCCTCGAGCTCGTAGACGAAGCGGTACTCCAGGCCCGCGTCCGCGAACTTCTCCGCCGCACCGGTCGCACGGTCCGCGATCGTCGCGATGGCGACCACCTCGGCACCGACCTCCCGGGCTGCATCGACCGCGTCCAGGGGCGAGTTGCCGGTGGTGGTGGTGTCCTCGACGACGACCACTCGCCGACCGGTGATGGACGGTCCCTCGATGCGCTGCTGGAGACCGTGCGCCTTGCCGGCCTTGCGGACGACGAACGCGTCCTTGGGCTCCCGCGCGGCAGCGCTCGCGTGCAGGATCGCGGTCGCCACCGGGTCAGCGCCCAGGGTGAGGCCGCCGACGGCGTCGTAGCCGAGGTCCTTGACCAGCTCGCGCATCACGATCCCGACCAGGGGTGCGGCTTCACCGTCGAGGGTGATGCGGCGCAGGTCGACGTAGTAGTCGGCCTCCTTGCCGGACGACAGGGTCACCCGACCGTGCACGATGGCCTTCTCCTTGATGATCTCGAGCAGGCGGGCACGGGCGGCGGCGGTATCGGTCACGGTCCGTGATCCTACCGAGGACCCGTGGGCCCTTGAGCTAGTGCGACGCCTCGCGGGGTATGCGGTTGAGCCCCTGGCGAATCTGCCTAGGGTGACTGGCATGGACGCGAACGGAACCGACCCCCTCGTCCGCCGGATGGCCGCCGCCGCCCAAGCCTTCCTCGCCACCCTGGACCTCGCACAACGGGAGGTGGTGGACAGCCCGCTCGACGCCCCAGACTTCCGCCAGTGGTCCTACCTCCCGGGGCCACGGGCCGGTCTGCCACTGGCCGAGATGACCCCCACCCAACGGGAGCTGGCGCTGGCCCTGATGGACACCGGCTGCAGCGCCGTGTCGGCCGACACTGCCCGCGCCGTGATCGACCTCGACATCATCCGACGACAGCTCGGCGGTGGCGACCCGCAACCGGGTGACGACCGCTTCTGGTTCAGGGTGTTCGGCAACCCGTCCGCGGACGGCGCGTGGGCCTGGCGGGTCAACGGCCACCACCTCGGGGTGCACGTCACGGTGAGCGGTGGTGAGCTCGCCGTGACGCCGAGCTTCTTCGGGTCCGAGCCGGCCACCGTCCTGACCGGGCCGCACGAGGGACTGCGGGTGCTCAGCGCCGAGGAGGACCTCGCCCGCGACCTGCTCGGCGCGCTCGACCAGGAGCGTCTCGACCAGGTGGTCGTGGCGCCGACCCCACCCGACGACATCCTCACCCGTTACGACCCCGTCGCGGACCCCTCGCGGATCGCAGCAGGCCTCGCCCATGGCGACCTCTCCCCCGACCAGCAGCAGCACCTCGAACGCCTCGTCCGGCACTACTTCGACCGCACTCCCGAGGCCGCCGCACGCCTCGCCTGGGACCGTGCCGCAGACGCGGGGATCGAGCGGATCAGGTTCGCGTGGGCCGGAGGCACCCAGCGCGGCGAGCGGCACTACTACTCGGTGCTCGGGCCGACCTTCCTCATCGAGTACGACAACACCCAGGACGACGCCAACCACATCCACAGCGTCTGGCGCGACCTCACCGACGACTGGGGCGGCGATCTCCTGGCCCGCCACTACGCCACTGGTCACCGCTGACCTCGCCACGCACCTTCTTCGTGTCACCGCGGAAGCTCCAGCTCCGGGAGCCCGAGCTCTGAGCGCGCTCGGTTGACGACATCTTGGACGAAGGCGTGCTTGCCAGCCGTGTAGTCGCTACCCCACAGGCCCTGTTCGACCAGACCCTGCTTGAGAGCGGCGTACGCGTGGCGGTCGGACGGGTGTCGGCGCAGCCAGTCAGAGAAGAGCCGAACGTGCGCTGACGGCCACTGCTCAGCCAGGAACAGGTGAGCAATCGCCTGCCGGACCCCACCGGCAAGCAGAAAGCTGACGTGGTGCGCTGCGACCGGCGTCGGCTCTGTCCACCCGGCCTCGCGTAGCCGCGGCGAGGCCCAGGCAACACTGCGTCCCGGTGGTACTCGGACAGCCAGGTCGATGACGGGTTTTGCAGCCAGGCCCGGCACCGATGTCGACCCGACATGCTCAACGTCCCACGTCTGCCCCAGCCGCTCGATCAGGCTGTGAGACAAGGTGTCGTAGCGGTCCTTCCACATCGCGTCGTACGCCGCCAGCCCCACGGCTGGGTACCGCCCCTCTCCCGACATGTCTGGCACGTTAGCTCCCGACACCGACGCCTTCTCCACCTTGCCATGAGCGGCGTCAAGGAGCGGTCGAAGTTGGGGGCGGAGGCAGGTCCTGCGCCGCGGGCTCGTCGAAGTCGACGGATAGGTGGTCGACCCTCTCAACGAGAGCCGCGAGGACGTCCACGGCATCGAAGACCTGGCCGGGTGCCACCGCCCCCGTCCCGTGCCGGCGACCGTCCAGCAGCCGAGCCGCACCCTCGACGACGATCGGAGCGGAGACGGCGTAGATGTCGCGGCCTGTCACTCTGGCGGCACGACGCTCGGCGGCGTCGCGGACGACTACCTCCACCACGAAGTTCTGGTCTGACCGGCCCGCGGTGTCAGCGGCGGCCGGCGGGGGTGTCGCGGTGTCACGCAGCTCCTCCAGCGCAGCGCTGGTCAGGTAGCAGCGGAGCTCGCCGATCTCGATGTGCCGGTGGAGGGTGATGACCTCCGAGAATGGGAGCTCAACGACGGGTTGTTCACCGATGGGTGCCGGATACGGCCACATCCGGGTCGCCGCCGGTGTGGGAAGCGGGGACAGTCGGCCCCCGCGAATGACCTGACGGGTTGCCGTGTTCCGGTACCCCGTGACCCGAGTTCCCGCCGTCGGCCACCAGTGGTCCAGTCCGATTGCCACCTCGACCTCATCCGCACGGTTGTGACCCTCGAGCAAGGCGGTGACCAGCAGGTCGGCGAGTCCGCCGTAGAAGGCCATCGCAGGGACGACAGCAACGCCCGCCCCTCGAGCGGGCTCGTCGAGTGCTCGGTAGAGGTCTCGGACGACCGGTTGCTCCGCGGTCACGTCCAGGTAGTGAGCCCCGGCAGCGACTGCGGCCCGGGCCAAGGGGAGAGCAGTGTCGAGGAAGGGCCCCGCGCAGTTGATGACCACGCCGACGTCCGACAGCGCAGCCTGCAGCGTCACCGAGTCTTCGAGATCCACCTCACGGACCTCCAGTGAGACATCGCCCGGCGCGGCGGCGGCAAGTCGCTGCGCGCTGCGCCCCGCAAGCACCGGCGACATGCCGCGGCTGAGCAGTTCGGCAACGACGAAGCGGCCCGTGTGTCCGGAGGAGCCGTAGACCAGGACCGTGGCAGAGGCGTTCACATGAGGATCTTCAGGGTGGCCGGGGTCCGCGGTCCAGCGTCTCAAACGACATCATGCATACACTTTGAGACATGCCCCGTGCCGCCCTCGCCATGCACAGCTCCGCCATGCTGTACGAGGCGGCGATTGCTGCCGAGGTCTTTGGCACCGACCGGTCTGAGCTGTCTCCCACGGGCCGGTGGTATGACCTCGTGGTGTGCACGCCCGACGGCACACCGCACCCGTGGTTCGCGCATCAGCGGTCGGCCGGATACGAGGAGTTCGCGCTGGTGGACCTCGTCATCGTGCCGTCGAGCGGCGACCTCGACGCCGAACCCGACCCGGCCCTGCTGGAGGCTCTGCGGTCCGCGAACGCGGCAGGGGTGCGCATCGCGTCCCTGTGCACAGGTGCGTTCCTGCTGGCGGCAGCCGGCCTGCTCGACGGGCGCATCGCGGCCACTCACTGGATGCATGCGGGAGAGCTTGCGCGACGCCACCCCGAGGTGGAGGTACGTGCCGATGTCCTCTACGTGGACGAGGGCGACGTGCTCACATCGGCAGGCAAGACTGCAGCACTGGACCTGTGCCTGCATCTCGTGCGCAGCGACCTTGGCGCCTCGGCCGCGAACGGGCTCGCGCGGCGCCTGGTCGCAGCTGCTCACCGCAACGGTGGCCAGGCCCAGTTCCTCAGCCAGCCAGCGCCCCAGCCGACCCAGAAGGGCCTGGCCACGACCCTCGAGTGGGCGCGCGCACGCCTCGACCAGCCGCTGACGGTCAAGGACCTCGCGAGCCGCGCCGGTCTCAGCACCCGCCAGCTCTCGCGTCGGATGCATGCAGAGCTACGGGTCGGCCCGCTCGAGTGGTTGCACCTCCAGAGGGTCGCGCTCGCGCAGGAGCTTCTCGAGCAGACCGATGCCGGCATCGACGAGGTGGCGGCCACGTGCGGCATGGGTACCGCCACCACGCTGCGCCGGCACTTCCATCGACGTCTCGGCGTCACACCGACGGTCTACCGCCAGACGTTCCGGGTCACCTGAGTCACCGTCAGGGCACGAGCGCGAGCTTGCCGACAGTGGCGCGCGCCTCCAGCTCCGCGAGGGCCTTCGGCCCTTCGGCGAGCTCTCGGATGGTGGGGCGACCAGGGCCAAGCACGCCGGCCGACATCAGCCCGAACATCTCGCCCATCACCTCTCCGAAGACCTGCGGCGCAGACTGGATCAGCACCCCGATGTTCAGGCCGATGACATGGATCCGGTACTTGTAGACGAGATCCCAGTTGCTGATCGTCGCCTCTCCGGCAGCAAGGCCGTACACCACCACGCGACCAGTGACCGGCTTGGCCGCTGCGAGACTGCCCTCGAAGCTGGCGCCCCCGACCGAGTCCAAGACCAGGTCCACACCCGCACCATCGGTCAGATGCGCGACCTCGGCTGCGATGTCGTGACCCCGGGCGTTGATCACATGATCCGCCCCGAGCGCTCGCACGACCTCGTGCTTTTCCGACGAGGCCGTGGCGATGACCCTCGCGCCATAGTGCTTGGCCATCTTCACGGCGGCCTGACCGGTCCCTCCGGCTGCGGCGTGGATCAGGACCCACTGCCCCGCCTCGAGCTGCCCGAGCGGCTTCAACGCGGCCAGGGCAGTGGGCCACGACACCACCATGCCCAGTGCCTGCTCGTCGGCCCACCCGACAGGCACTGGTACGGCGCCCACCGCGGGCAGCACCATGTACTCAGCAAACGCGCCGCCACCGATGGTGACACCGATGACGTGCACACCCGGCTCGACGCCGGACACTCCCTGGCCCACGGCAACAACCTCGCCTACCCCTTCGATCCCGGCCAGATACGGCGGCTGCGGGCCATCAGCCGACGCCCCATAGGACTGCGTGACGTCGAGGAAGTTGACACCGGCAGCAACGACCCGGACCAGAACCTGGCCGGGACCAGGACGCGGCACCGGCACGTCGGTCACCAGGCAAAGATCCCTGGGACCATCGAGGGAGGTTTGCTGCAGGGCACGCATCGTCGCGGGAATGCTCATCGGCCATCCGTTCGGGTTGTTTGGTGATCGATAAACAAACCCTGCCATCACCCGGCAGTCCGGTCAACGTAAAATTTGATCGAACGACCAACAAGTAGGGAGACCCGTCAGATGGCTACCCGCGGACGGCCGCGCACCTTTGACCCCGACACCGCCCTGCAGCAGGCGACAGCCCTGTTCTGGGAGAGGGGCTACGAGGGCACCTCGCTGAGCGACCTGGCCGACGCCATGGGAATCGCCTCGGCCAGCATCTACCACGCCTTCGGTAGCAAGGCCGAGCTCTTTCGTCAGGTCATGGAACGCTACGGCACGACCTACGGCGGACCACCCCTGCACGCCCTGAGCCACCATGCCGACGCTCGCGCCGCAGTCGAGGCCATGCTGCGCGCCACCGCCGACCAGATCACCCGCGCGGACGCGCCCCACTACTGCATGCTCGTCCTCGCCGCGCCCACTGGCCCGGTTGAGAACCACTCCATCCGGGAGTTCCTCGCCGACATCCGACGCGCCCAGCTCACCGCAATCAAGGAGCGGCTAAGTCAAGGTGTCTCCGACGGAGACATCATCGCGTCCCAGGACGCCGTCGCTGCACTCGCTCGCTACTACACCACCGTGGTGCACGGGCTCTCGGTCCAGGCCCGCGACGGAGCGACCCGCGAGGACCTGGAGGGAGTCATCACCTGGGCGATGGCCGCCTGGGACGCCGTCACCGGCGGCGCACCACCACCCGCCGGCGACCCGGTCGATGCCCACAGCGCCGGCAGTCGCAACGCCTGACAACACTGACGACCTCGGATGACGGGCTATTGACGGGACCGTGCCCTCATGGACATAGTTAGGCGCGTGCCTAAGTATCATGACGAGCTCGACGCCGTGCTCCGCGCGCTCGCGGATCCGACGCGCCGGGCCATCGTGGAACGGTTGGCGCAGTCCCCCGCAATCGTGTCGGAGCTGGCAGCTCCGTTCGCGATGACGCTGCCATCGCTGATGCAGCACCTGGGCATCCTGGAAAGCGCTGGGTTGGCGACATCGCAGAAGCAAGGGCGGATCCGCACAGTGAGCCTGCGACCGGGTGGACTCGACATCCTTCACCTGTGGCTCGGCGAGCAACGCACCCCAGCCGAACGGCACGCCGACAGGCTCGGCATCCACCTGACCCGATCTACCCCGAAGGAACACTGAGATGACCCGCGTGCGCGTCGACCTATTCGCCTCTTTGGACGGCTACACCTCGGCCGGCCAGACCCCGGACAACCCGATGGGCGAGGACTGGGGGCCGCTCACCCAGGCCCATGTGTCCACCCGGACGATGCAGGAGCGAGTCTTCAGCGACACCAGCGGCAAGGGCACGACCGGCCTCGACGACGCCTATGCCGCCGGGATCTTCGAGGGCGTCGGCGCCGAGATCATGGGCGCAGCCATGTTCGGCCTGCACGCCTTCCCCGACGACCCGGGATGGAAGGGCTGGTGGGGTGAGGAGCCGCCACACGGCACGCCGGTCTACGTGCTGACCCACACGGCACCACGGCCCTCGATCCCGATGCAGGGAGGAACGACCTTCCACTTCCGCAACACTGCCATCGAGGACGTGCTCGTCGAGGCGGCCGAGGCAGCCGGCGGCCTCGACGTGCGCGTTGGCGGAGGCGTCGGGACGGCGCGCGCCTTCCTGCGCTCCGGCCTGGTGGACGAGCTGCACGTCGCGATCGCCCCCATCGTGCTCGGCCGCGGCCACCGGCTCTGGGACGACCTGCGTGGCCTCGAGCTCAGCCACAAGGTGAGCTCCGAGGTGGCCGAGAGCGGCACGATCCACGTCACCTTCACTCGGTAGGGAGCCGACCGATGGCGATCGTACGCCGGCTCGCTCGTTCCGGATTCACCCTCACCCGTGACTACCCCGCGCCCGTCGAGCGCGTCTGGCACGCGTTCGCCGACGAAGCACAGAAGCTGAGCTGGTGGGGCGCCGGTGACGCCATCGAGCCCCGCGAGTGGGCATTCGACTTCCGGGTCGGGGGTCGGGATGTTGCGGAGGGGAAGTTCCACGACGGCCCGGTCTCGCGGTACGAGGCGACGTACACCGACATCGTCGAGCACGTCCGCATCGTGACGACGTACGACATGTGGCTCGACGGGGCCCACATGTCGACGTCGGTGGCGTCACTGGAGTTCGAGGCCATGGGCCGGGGCACCCGGTTCACCCATGTCGAGCACGGCGTCTTCTTCGACCAGTTCTGGGCTGACGGGCCGAACCGTGAGCACGGGAGCCGGGGTCTGCTTGCGGCCCTTGGCGACCACCTCGCGTGACGCGACCTGACGCATGGTTGAGCATGTGCCTATGTATGCCGCTGGCATGGGTCCACAGGAGCTGGCCGAGGTCGGGCGCCTGATCAGGCTCGTGAATGAGGAGGTCGTCCTTCCACTCCACGGGCATCTCTCTGACGCCGACGTGACAGAGAAGTCGCCCGGGGAAGTGGTCACGCTCGCTGACTCGCGAGCTGAGGAGTGGCTCGCGAAGAAGCTGACCGCCCTCCTGCCGGGATCGGTCCTGGTGGGTGAGGAGAGCGTTGGGCGGGATCCCACCGTGCTGTCCCAGCTTGAGAGTGCCGGCCCGATCTGGATCGTCGATCCGATCGACGGCACGGAGAACTTCATCGCGGGCAGGCGACACTTCTCCACGATGGTGGCCCTGGCCCACCGGGGAGAGCTGGTCGCCGCGTGGCTCCATGCCCCCCTCCTCGGGTTGGACGCGAGAGCAGTCGCAGGCGGGGGCACGTTCGTCAACGGCATGTCGGCCCCACGAGACACGAGCGCGAGCCGCGAGCAGGCACCCGTTGTCGGGTTGTCGAACCGACGGTGGTGGTCCCCTCGCACGCACGAATGGGACCGTGCGCTTCGCCGAGCCGGGATTCAGGTCGAGTCGTTCGACACCGCAGGTCTGGCCTACGTCGGCCTCCTCGCCGGTCGGCAACAGGCACTGGTCCTGGAGTGGGAACACGTCTGGGACCACGCCGCAGGGGTGGTGCTTCTCCGCGAGGCCGGCGGCGTGGTGATCGGATCAGACGGAGGCGACTTCCGGCTCTCGGGCGCCAACGCCTTGCCGATGGTGGCCGCCACCGACGGTAGGACCGCACAACGAGTCCATCAGCTGCTCCATTCGGGAATGGGACCAGCGCCCAACCGTTGAGCCACGCGCCACGAGGGCGCCGTGACCCCCCGGCATACCTCACCGGGTGCTGCCGGCAGGAGGTCAGGTCCTGGGGCGATGGACGCTGCCGGCGCGGCGGCGGACGAGAGAACGTGGCACCACGCGCAACGCGGCCACGATCGCCTTGTACTGCGCCGACGGCACCGAGACGACCCGGCCCTTCGCGACGTCGTCGAGACAGTCGCGCACCAAGCGGTCGGCGTCGAGCCACATGAAGTCGGGGATGCTCGACATGTCGACATTGGCGCGCTCGTGGAACTCGGTGTGCGTGAAACCGGGGCACAGCACCGTCGCCGTCACACCGCTCCCCCGCAGCTCGGCAGCCAGGCCCTCGGTGAAGACGGTGACGTAGGACTTGTTGGCCGAGTAGGTGCCCGACGTGATGAACGAGGCCACCGACGAGACGTTGACGATCGCGCCGTGGCCGCGCTCGCGCATCGCGGTGCCGGCCGCGTGCGACAGCACGAGGACCGCCCGGCACAGGACGTCGAAGTTGGCGACCTCCTCACTGATGTCGTGACGGAGGAAGGAGCCCTTGAGCGAGTAGCCGGCGTTGTTGACCAGCAGGTCGACGGGTCGGGCGTGGTCGGCGATCCGCTCCGCCACCTTGCCGGTGTCGGCGTGGTCCGACAGGTCGGCCACGAGGATCTCGGTGGCCACGGAGTACCTGGCCGCGAGCTCGTCCGAGACGTTCTCGAGCCGGGCGCGGTCGCGGGCGACGAGCACCACGTCGTGCCCGCGCTCGGCGAGGAGGTGGGCGAAGGACAGGCCGATGCCGGCCGTGGCGCCGGTGACGAGGGCAGTGCTCATGACGCCACTGTAGGCGGCTCCGCATAGGGTTGCCTGCGTGCGCATTGCCACCTGGAACGTCAACTCGATCCGCTCCCGCATCGACCGCGTCGAGGCCTGGCTCCAGCGCAGCGATGTCGACGTGCTCGCCATCCAGGAGACCAAGGCCACCGACGCCCAGTTCCCGTTCGACCGGCTGCGGGCGCTCGGCTACGAGGTCGCCCACCACGGCCTCAACCACTGGAACGGTGTCGCCATCCTGTCGCGAGTCGGGATCTCGGACCCGACGCCGTCCTTCCCGGACGCCCCCGCGTGGGGCGACCCTCCGGTCGTCGAGGCGCGCGCCCTCACTGCCACCTGTGGCGGCGTCAAGGTGACCTCGGTCTACGTCCCCAACGGACGCCAGATCGAGGACCCCCACATGGTCTACAAGCTCGACTGGATGGCCCGGTTGCGCGACCAGGCGAGACACTCGGTCGAGGCGGGCGAGACCGCGGCCCTCATGGGCGACTGGAACATCGCACCCCAGGACGAGGACGTCTGGTCGATGGAGTACTACCTCGACAAGAGCCATGTCTCCCCCGGCGAGCGCGCGGCCTTCCAGGGCATCCTCGACGCCGGGTTCGTCGACGTCGTCCGCCCGCACACGGCCGAGCCCGGCACCTACACCTACTGGGACTACACCCGGTTGGCGTTCCAGAAACGGCGCGGCATGCGGATCGACTTCATCCTCGGCACCCCCGCGTTCGCCGCGCGGGTGGCCGGGGCCGCGATCGACCGCGAGGAACGCAAGGGCAAGGGCGCCTCCGACCACGCCCCGGTCGTGGTCCAGCTGGAGGACTGACGCCGGCTGGCGGCTGCTCTCCTGGTCCGCTGTCGGGCGGGAAGTTACCGTCAGTAAGATCGGCGACATGTCCTCCCGCGCCTTCACCGTCGTTGCTCCCGACGGCACGCTGCTCCGCGTGGAGGAGTATGCCGCGCAGACCGCTCCCGGGGCCTCCGGAGGCGAGGACGGGGGGCCGGCGACGACGGTCGTGCTGGCGCACGGCTGGACGCTCACCCGCGCGTCGTGGCTGCCCGTGGTCGAGCGGCTCGTCGCCGCCGGGATGCGGGTGGTGACCTACGACCAGCGGGGACATGGCCAGTCCAGCCCGTTGCGCGGGCAGCCGACGGTGCGGATGCTCGGCGACGACCTTGCGGCAGTGCTCGACGTCGTGGCGCCCCAGGGCCACGTCGTCCTGGGCGGCCACTCGATGGGTGGCATGACGGTGATGGCGTATGCCGGTCTGCACCCCGACGACTTCCGGTCGCGGGTGGTCGGGACCGTGCTGGTGGCGACCAGTGCAGGCAACCTCGAGAACCGGCTGCCGGCGCTGGAGGCTCGGGCGATGGCGCTCGCGGCGCGGATGCCGCGGATCCCCACAGGCCGGTTCGTCACGACGCGTGGTCAGCGGCGGCTGCTGTTCGGCCCTGGTGCCGACCCGGCCCAGGTGCAGCTGACCCGCGACATGGTGGCGAACACCTCGCTGCCGACGCTGGGCCGCTTCTTCGGGGCCCTCGGCGAGCACGACGAGAGCGAGGCACTCACCCAGCTGGCCGGCATACCCACCGTGGTGCTCGTCGGCGACCACGACAAGCTGACTCCCCTGCGGCATGGCCGGCGGCTGGCCGAGCTGGTACCGCACGCCGAGCTGCGGGTGCTGCCCGGGCGCGGTCACATGCTGATGTACGAAGCCACCGACGAGGTGGTCGACGCCTTCCACTCGGTCCTGGACGGTTCACTCGCACCCGGCGCCCGCTGACCCTGACGCCTCGTCCAGTCGAGCCACCCAGAGGCCGGACGCCGCCGGCCGACGATCACGTCGCTGGCAGCTTGCGGGCTGACGTGCTCAGTGGCTGACCGGCGGAGGCGACCTGGTCGTCCGCCGGTCGACGGCGCAAGCCCAAGCCCAGCGATCCGACAGCGCCCAGGAGCGCGGCGACCGCCGCGCCGAGGAAGACGGTCTGCACCTGCACCAGACCGGCCGCCAGCAGCGCCTTGGTGTCGGTCTGGTCGGGCAGGTCGGTCACCGTCTCGTAGTAGCGGTGCAGGCCGATCGCGGTGAGCAGCGCCAGCCCGACGACCATTCCGACCATCCGTGCGACGACCACGAGCGCCGATGCCACGCCGTGCGCATCGGAGGGGGCATCGGCGAGCGCGGCGTTGTTCACCGGCGCGAGGGCCAACCCGATGCCCAGGCCGACGGCGACCAGGACGACCGTTGCCAGGGGTCCGTCCAGGGACCCGTCTCCCCAGCCGCTCATCACGAACAGCCCGAGGGCTGCCAGCAGCAGTCCCATCCCGCTGACCAGCCCGTCGCCGAACCGCCGCAACGACCATCCGCCGAGCAGGGCACCCACCGGCACCGCCAGCAGGAACCGCACCAGGACGAACGCCGCCACCGTCTGCGAGTCGGTCAGGGTGAGCCGCGCGAGCACTGGCACGTCCACGATGACGGCCACCAGTGCCGCGCCGACCATCAGGCTGACGAGCAGGGAGGTCCGCGCCCGTCCGCGCACGACTCCCCGGGCGACAAGCGGCTCGGCAGCGGTGCGGTGTCGCCACAGGTAGAGGACCAGCGCCAAGGCACCCGCCGGCAGCAGCGCGAGTCCCAGGGGACCGACCACCTCACGCTCGGGGTCGCTGGCGGCGAAGGTGAGCACCACGCACCCGAGCGCGACCCCCAGCAGGAGGGCGCCGGGCAGGTCGGCGCGCCGCAGCAGACCCCACCACCGCTGGGCGGTCACCGCGACCAGGGCGAGGACGAGAAGCAGTGCTGCGACCCCGATGGGGGTCAGCACCCGTGACGTGGAGCCACCGAAGGGCACGAACGGCACCCCGAGACTCACGTCGGTGACCAGCCGCTCCGGGGCGGCGAGCGCGAGCCCGCCCACGACGAGCGCCAACGCTCCCAGCACCAGGGGTATGCCGCGTGGTCGCGGCGGCCTCTCACCACCGATCACCATCACTGCGGCCGCGAGGAAAAGGCCGGCGATCATGTTCAGCCAGAAGATCATCCGCCAGTCCGAGACGGCCAGCACCGCGGCACCGAGGACCGGGCCGAGGACGCTGCCCACCTCCTGCACGGCACCCACGACGCCCAGCGGTGTGCCCCGCCTGTCGGCCGGCCACAGGTCGGCCACGATCGCCAGCGTGGCGGGTACGAGACCACCGCCGCCGATGCCCTGCAGTACCCGCCCGGTCACCAGCACGGGCAGCTCGACGGCCAGGGCGGTGATGGCCGAACCGAGGGCGAAGATCAGCAGGCAGGCGATCAGGATCCGTTGCCGGACAATGAGATCCGCCAGGCGTCCGATGAGAGGCAGGACGGCGATGTAGCCGAGCAGGAAGCCGGAGATGATCGGCGTCGCCTTCTGCAGCGCGTCGATCCCGAGCCCGACGCCCGTCATCATGTCTGTGAGGGCGAGCACGACGACATAGGTGTCCGCTGCTGCCAGCGCGACGGCCACAGAGGCCGTGGCCAGCAACGCCCGAGGTCGCGGCCTACGGGCGGGTGATCGCAACGGGCTCCGCCAGGCTCTTGAGGCGCAGCGAGTAGGTCGAGGTCGAGCCTGCGTAGAAGGGACCCTCGAGGAGCACCGTGCGCAGCTCCTTGCCGTCGGTGACTCCGTAGGTCACGTCGAACGTGCCGGAGCGGTCGCCGATCACGAAGAGGTCGGCCACCGCGGCCCCGGGGACCTTGCCGGTGAAGGACTCGAGCACCTCCGAGCCGTCGCGGACCTTGTCGCCCTTGGCCGGGGACTGGGTCTTGCCGATCAGGCTGGTGATCCCGGTCTCCTTGTTGAACAGCTGCGCCGGGTTGGGCGCCCCGTAGGTCGCGGGGTCGATCTTGTTGTAGCCGGGCGTGAAGAACTTCATGAACACGTCCTGCTCGACGGCGATGACCTCGACGGTCCCGGTCACCCCCGCGATGGTCGCGTTGAGGGTGCCCTTGAAGGACGGCGGGCTGAACATGCCGGTGCCCTTGGCCGCGGACACTCCGATCGCCTTGCTGGGCAAGCCTGTCGCGTCCAGCGTGAAGGTCACCGCCGGGCTCTTCTCGAGGTTGGTGCGAGCCGCTGCGAGCTGCTCCGCGGGGGTGCCCTCCGAGGCGGGGGCTTCGCCGCCGGACGAGCACCCCGCGAGGCCGAGTGCCGCGATGCCGGCGATGGCGATTCCCCTGAGACGCATGGCACCCACGGTAGTCGGAGGGGACTGCTCCCCATGGCCGCGACGCGGCATACCGCCCTAGCGTTCGAGCGAACCCGGCACCCGCCGGCACACCCGAGGGGAACTCTCATGCAGCTGCTCAGCACCCGCCGTCACCGGCTCGCGACCGCCGCGGCCACCGCGGCCCTGGTCGCCGTGCCGCTGGTCGGCGCCGTGGCCGCGAACGCCGCGGGCGCCACCGGCACCGTCAACACGACCGGAAAGCCCGGGCCTGCGCTCACCGTGCGCGCCCAGCCCACCGCCGTGTCCGCGGCCATCGGCAAGCGCAGTGACGGCGCCACGGTGACCATCGTCTGCCAGACGTACGGCCAGCAGGTCAGCGGCACCTATGGCACGACGAACATCTGGGACAAGGTCAAGAGCGGCGGCTACGTGAGTGACGCCTTCATCAGGACCGGGTCCGACGGCCTGGTGGCACCGCTGTGCAAGGGCACGACCACCCCGACCGAGCCGACCCAGAGCGCCCGGGTGAAGGCGACCATCGCGGCGGCCAAGGCGATGACGGGCCGGTACCCGTACTCGTGGGGTGGCGGCAACAGGCTCGGCGCCAGCAAGGGGATCTGCTGCAGCCCCAGCGGGATCGACGATCGCAACACCGTGGGCTTCGACTGCTCCGGTCTGATGGAGTACGCCTTCTACAAGGGCGCCGGGATCACCGTCTCCAGCACCTCGCGCAGCCAGTACGCCGACGGTCCGCGCGTGGCGATCAGCCAGCTCGAGGCCGGCGACATGGTGTTCTGGTCCAACTCCGGCAAGACCCCGTCCGGCATCCACCACGTCGCCCTCTACATCGGTGGCGGACAGATCGTGGAGGCCGACCGGGTGAGCGGCCCCGACATCCGCGTCCGCTCGTTCTCGACGAACGAGTCCGGGGTCATGCCCTACGTCGTGCGCCCCATCCGCTGACCCCAGGGTCGGTCAGCGGTCGGTGGCCTGCAACCGGCCGTCCGACCCGGCCGCCAGGGGGAACCAGAGCTGGTAGCGGCTCGACGGCAGGACCGCCTCGGCGTACTCGACCGGGACGCCTGCGGCCGACGCACGCCGCGCGAGCCGGATGACCGGGGTCGCCGTCGACATGCCGAGCAGCTCTGCCTCCACCTCGTCGGGAAATCCCGCGACGACCGACTCCTCGCCCGCGTCGGGGAGCCGGCCCAGTCCCTCCAGCCACGAGTAGAGGCTGGTCGGTGGGTCGCCCGCGAGCAGCTGCCTCCCGAGCGTGAACGGGAACCAGGCCCGCTCGAGGGCGAGCGGGGCGCCATCGCCGAGGCGCAGTCGTTCGATCCGCACCGCAGGGCGACCCGGGCGCAGCCGCAGGTGCCGGCGCACGGCATCCGGGGGGTTGGCATCTCGTTCGCAGGCGAGGGTCGTCGTCGAGGGGCGCAGGTGCGCTCGCCCGATCTCGGCTGCGAAGGACCCGAGCCGGACCCGCAGCGCGATGGGCTCCGGCTGGACGAAGGTGCCGCGGCCTTGTTCGGCACGCAGCCGACCCTCGCGGACCAGCGAGGCGATGGCCGTGCGGACCGTCATCCGCGCCACGCCGAGCGTCCCGGCGAGGGCACGCTCCGTGGGGAGGGCGTCGCCGGGCTGCATGTCGGCCACCAGCTCGAGGAGCGCTGCGCGGACCCGGGTCGCCTTGGCGGGGGCGACGGTCACGACTGCGGAGATCTGGTGGCAGGCATGCGGGTGAGGGTAGTCCGGCGGGGCGGCCGGAGTGGGCGTCGACGCCGGCTGACGCACCCGCGGTCACTGCCGCAGCGACAAGGACGAGGGGTATGCCGGGTGGTGACCACCCGGCATACCCCTTGCTCGTCGTCGGTGCCGGTCAGCCCAGGGTGAGGGTGTCGGCGGCCTCGTCGAGGTCGACGCTCACGCTGTCACCGTCACGGACCTGGCCGGCGAGGACGGCCTTGGCGAGCCGGTCGCCGATCTCCTTCTGCACGAGGCGCCGCAGCGGGCGGGCGCCGTAGGCCGGGTCGTAGCCGGTGAGGGCGAGCCACTCACGCGCCGCCTCGGTCACCTCGAGGGTGATCCGACGGTCGGCCAGGCGGCCGGCCAGCTCACGGACCTGCAGCTCGACGATGTGCGCGAGCTCCGCGGAGGTGAGGGCGTCGAAGATGACGACCTCGTCGAGCCGGTTGAGGAACTCGGGCTTGAAGCTCGCCCGCACCACGCCCATCACGGCATCGCGTTTGGCGTCGTCGTCGATGGTCGGGTCGACGAGGAACTGGCTGCCGAGGTTGCTGGTCATCACGAGGATGACGTTGCGGAAGTCGACCGTGCGTCCCTGCCCGTCGGTCAGCCGTCCGTCGTCGAGGACCTGCAGGAGGATGTCGAACGTCTCGGGGTGGGCCTTCTCGACCTCGTCGAGCAGCACGACGGAGTAGGGCCGGCGCCGGACCGCCTCGGTGAGCTGCCCGCCCTCCTCGTAGCCGACGTAGCCGGGCGGGGCGCCGATGAGGCGAGCGACCGCATGCCGCTCGGCGTACTCGCTCATGTCGATGCGGACCATGGCCCGCTCGTCGTCGAAGAGGAAGTCGGCCAGCGACTTGGCGAGCTCGGTCTTGCCGACCCCGGTCGGGCCGAGGAAGAGGAACGAGCCGGTCGGCCGGTCGGGGTCCGCGAGGCCCGCACGTGAGCGCCGCACCGCGTCGGACACCGCCTGGACGGCCCTCTCCTGACCGATCAGCCGGGAGCCGATGATCGACTCCATCGAGAGCAGCTTCTCGGTCTCGCCCTGCAGGAGACGTCCTGCCGGGATGCCGGTCCACGCCGAGATCACCTCGGCGATGTCGTCGGCACCGACCCGCTCCTTCACCATGAGGTCCGCGTCGGCTCGACCCGACGCGACCTCGTCCTCGTTGGCAGCGGCCAGGGCCTTCTCCAGCTCGGGGATCTCGCCGAACTCGATCCGGCTGGCGGTCTCGAAATCGTAGTCACGGCGGGCCTTTTCGAGCCGGGTGCGAGCCTCGTCGATCTGGGTCTTGAGGTCGCCGACCCGGTTGAGCCCCGACTTCTCGGACTCCCAGCGGGCGTTGAGCGCGGCCAGCTCCTCGGAGCGGTTGGCGAGGTCCTCGCGCAGCCGGGCGAGCCGCTCGACCGACGCCTCGTCGGTCTCGCGCTCGAGGTGCAGCTCCTCCATCTTGAGCCGGTCGACCGCTCGTCGGAGCTCGTCGATCTCGACCGGGCTGGAGTCGATCTCCATGCGCAGGCGGGAGGCTGCCTCGTCGACGAGGTCGATCGCCTTGTCGGGCAGCTGCCGACCGCTGATGTAGCGGTCGGAGAGGCTGGCGGCGGCCACCAGGGCGGCGTCCTCGATCTCCACCTTGTGGTGCGCCTCGTAGCGCTCCTTGAGGCCGCGCAGGATCGCGATGGTGTCCTCGACGGATGGTTCGCCGACGAAGACCTGCTGGAACCGGCGCTCGAGCGCGGCGTCCTTCTCGATGTGCTGGCGGTACTCGTCGAGGGTGGTGGCGCCGACAAGTCGCAGCTCGCCACGGGCCAGCAACGGCTTGAGCATGTTGCCGGCGTCCATCGCGCCCTCGCCGCTCGCGCCTGCGCCCACGACGGTGTGCAGCTCGTCGATGAACGTGACGACCTGCCCGTCGCTGTCCTTGATCTCCTCGAGGACGGCCTTGAGCCGCTCCTCGAACTCGCCGCGGTACTTCGCCCCGGCGACCATGGCGCCGAGGTCGAGGCTGATCAACCGCTTGTCCCGCAACGACTCCGGCACGTCGCCGTCGACGATGCGCTGGGCAAGTCCCTCGACGACGGCGGTCTTGCCGACGCCGGGCTCACCGATGAGGACGGGGTTGTTCTTGGTGCGCCGGCTGAAGCACCTGCACCACCCGGCGGATCTCCGAGTCGCGGCCGATGACGGGGTCGAGGCGGCCGTCGCGGGCAGCCTGGGTGAGGTCGGTGCCGTACTTCTCGAGCGCCTCGGCACTGGCTTCGGGGTTCTCCGAGGTGACCTTGTGGCCACCGCGCAGCTGCGGGATCTGCGCCTCCAGCGCCTTCGCGTCGGCCCTGATCGCACCCTTCTCGACGAGCGCGAGGAGCAGGACGTCGGTCGACAGGAACGTGTCGCCCATCGCCTGCATGAGCGTCTGGGCGTGCTGGAGCACCTGGAGGGCGGCCTGGCCGAGGCCCGGGGTGGCGACGCTGCTGCCGGTCGTGTGCGGCAGGGCGGACAGTGCGGCGCGCGGCCGCCGCCGCAACGGCCTCGGTGGTGGTCCCTCCCGCCGTCAGCAGCGCGGGAGTCGTGGTCTCCGGCTGTTCGGCGAGGGCGCAGCGCGAGGTGCGCCGGGGTGATCTCGGGGTTGCCCTCGGCGGTCGCCGTGCGCTGGGCGATCGCCAGCGCCTCGGCCACCTTGGCGGTCGGCTTCAGCTCCATACGTGGATGTTCTCCTGTGTCGGTCGTGAGTTCTACCGGTGACAACCTGCGCAAAGTTGAGTCTATTCCGCTCAACCTCGTGCGCGCCAGCGGTTCCCGCCCCCGGCGATCGGGGCGGCTCGTGCGGGCGGCTGGGGGCGGCATACCGTCGTGTCATGCCCATCCTTCTCCCCGCCCTCCTCCCCCACCTCGCTCCGCAGACCCCCGACCACACCGGCCGGGTCTTCGGGTGAGCGCCGTGGGGACGGGTGGATATGCCGCGAGGTCGCCCGAGCTGGCCGCCTTGGCGCTCGCGGTGGTCCAGCCGGGGTTCGAGGGCGGGCGCGCCCCCGACTGGCTGCTGCGCCGGCTCGAGACCGGCCTCGGTGGGGTGGCACTGTTCGGCCGCAACATCGAGGACGTCGACCAGCTGGCGCGGTTGACCGCCCAGCTGCACGGCGTCAACCCGGCCGCGCTGGTGGCGGTGGACGAGGAGGGCGGCGATGTCACCCGCCTCGAGTACCGCACGGGTTCCTCGTGGCCGGGCAACCTCGCCCTCGGTGCGGTCGACGACGTCGACCTGACCCGGTCGGTGGCCTGCGAGATCGGCTCCGCGCTCGCCGAGGTGGGGATCGACCTCGACTACGCCCCGGACGCGGACGTCAACGTCGAGGCGAGCAACCCGGTCATCGGTGTGCGCAGCTTCGGCTCGGACCCCGCACTCGTCGCCCGCCACACGGCGGCGTGGACGCAGGGACTCCAGTCCGCTGGGGTGCTCGCCTGCGCCAAGCACTTCCCAGGCCACGGCGGCACCCGTGTGGACAGCCACCTGGGCCTGCCCGAGGTCGACCTCGGCGACGACCCCACGACCAGCCCGGCGCTCGAGCCGTTCCGAGCCGCCGTCGCCGCCGGGACCGCGACCGTGATGAGCGGTCACCTGAGGGTGACCGGCCTCGACCCGCGGCCGGCGACCCTGGTGCCCGCGGTGATGACCGGCCTGCTGCGCGAGCACCTGGGGTTCACCGGGCTCGCGGTCTCGGACGGTCTCGAGATGGGCGCGGTCGCCGACACCGTCGGGCTCGCCGAGGGTGCTGTCCTCGCCGTTGCCGCCGGGGTCGACGCGCTCTGCATCGGTGGCGGGCTCTCGGGACCGGACACCCTCGACCTCGTCGTGGGTGCACTGGTCGCGGCGGTGCACGACGGGCGCCTCACCGAGGAGCGCCTGGCCGTAGCAGCGTCCCGGGTCGCAGCAGCCTCGGCCCTGCGCGACTCGTTGCGGGGGACGGCGGTCCCCGCCTCCCCGGGCGCGAGCGCCGGCATCGAGGCGGCAGCACGAGCCCTGGAGGTGACCGGGTCGCCGACCGTGCGTGCCGTCTCCCCACTCGTCCTCCAGCTGTCGGCCGCGAGCAACATCGCGGTCGGTGACGAGACCGTCTCGGGAGTGGTGAGCGCCGTGCGGCGACGCTGGGCTGACGCCGAGGTCCGGCGGTTCGGGCCCGACACCCGGCCCGCCGAGGTCGCGGCGAGGGCCACGACGGCTCGGTCCGACCGGCCGGTCTGGCTGGTCGTGCGCGACGCCCACCGGTTCGGCTGGATGGCGGACGTCGTGGCCGGGGTGGCGGACGTGCGACCCGACGTCGTCGTGGTCGACACCGGCTGGCCGGACTGGCGCCCACCCCTGGGCATCGCCCACGTGGTCACGCGGGGCGGGTCGCGGGCGTCCGGGGAGGCGGTCGTACGGCATGCTCTCCGGCGGCTGACGCCAGGTCAGGCAGTCGTGTCCGGTTCGGCGTCGTACCAGCCGCCGTGCTCCTCAGCGAGGGCGCTGAACCGGTCACGCAGGCCGGACTCCACCGGGCCGGACTCGTCGGCCACCATCTCCTCGACCACGTGGACAGCCCACTCGTGGTCCTCCGAGTCGTCTTCTCCCGCAAGCGCTTCGCGCACCACGCGCACCTGGGAGAAACCCTCGTGCGCGAGGTCGGCAGCCACGTCGTCGGCGGTCTCGCGGTCGGGAAAGACCAGCAGGTGTTCGCTCACAGACAGGAGTATGCCGTCTCGGTCGGCAACCAGGGAGCCGGACAGCCCCGCTGGACGTGACCCGGGATCAGTGCGACGAGGGGCGCCAGACGACCAGCGCCTGCGGGCCTCCCATGCGCGGACGCTGGCCGGCCCGGACCGCGATGACGTCTCCGGTGGGACCGACTGCGAAGACCCGTGAGCGGGTACGGTCCCCGGCGGTCTGCCGTGTCCTGCTCCAGCTCGTCGGAGAGCTCGACCACGCGGGCGCGGAGGGCGGTCACCTGGTTCTCGAGGTCCATGATGCGCTGGATGCCGGCGAGGCTGACGCCCTCCTCCTGGGAGAGCCGCTGCACCTCGCGGAGCAGGGCGACGTCGCGACCGGAGTAGCGACGTCCACCGCCACGGGTCCGTGAAGGACTGACCAGGCCGAGCCGGTCGTACTGCCGCAACGTCTGGGCGTGCATGCCCGCCAGGGTGGCGGCGACCGAGATGACGAAGATGGGGGCGTCGTCGTCGGGGGAGAACCCGGCTGCATCGGTCATGGCGGTCACCCCTTCGCGTTCTCGAACAGCTCGGCCCTGGGGTCGAAGCCGTCGTCCAGCGTCTGCAGTGTCTCCACGGCGGCCTTCGCCTCGTCGGAGAGCCGTTGCGGCACGACGATGCTCACCCGCGCCATCAGGTCGCCGGGCCGGTCCTTGCGCGGCACACCGCGACCCTTGAGCCGCAGCACGCGACCGCTGGGGGTCCCGGGCGCGACCCGCACCTTGACCGCGCCACCGTCGAGGGTCGGCACGGAGACGGTCGCCCCCAGCGTCGCCTCGGCGAAGGTCACCGGCAGGTCGACGGTGAGGTTGTCACCCTCGCGGCCGAAGACCGGGTGCTTCTCGACGGCGACGGTCAGGATGAGGTCTCCGGCTGGCGCACCCGACTCTCCCGCCTGCCCCTTGCCGCGCAGCCGGATCTTCTGTCCGTCCTTGACCCCGGCTGGGATCCGCGTGGTGATCTGACCGCCGTCCGCGGTGCCGAACGTGACGGTCGAGCCCTCGACCGCGTCGCGGAACGACAGCGTCGTCCGTGCGGTGAGGTCGGCACCCCTGCGCGGTCCCTGCGGTGAGCGGAAACCAGTGCCCCCGTATGCCGGGCCGGCACCTCCTCCGAACATGCCGCCGAGGATGTCCTCCAGGTCGGGCTGTCCGCCCCCACCGGTGGAGTAGCGCATCCGCGTCCCGCCACCGCCACCGCCGAACATCGACGAGAAGACGTCGTCGAAACCACCTGCTGCGCCGCCCGCACCGCCGGGGCCACCGGCGGTGAACCGCGCGCCGCCACGGGCCATCTGCCGGATCGCGTCGTACTCGCGCCGCTTCTCCGGGTCGGAGAGCACCGAGTTGGCCTCGCCGATGTCCTTGAACCGCTGTTCTGCCGCCGCGTCCCCGGCGTTCTGGTCGGGGTGGTGCTTGCGGGCCAGCTTGCGGTAGGCCTTCTTGATCGCCGCGTCGTCGGCGTCCTGGGGGACGCCGAGGATCGCGTAGAAGTCCTTCTCGAACCAGTCCTGGCTAGCCATGACGTCCTCCTCTCAGACGCTGGTGGGTGTCGTCGGTGCGGTGCTCACTCAGGGTCGGCCACGGCGACGCGCGCCGCCCGCAGGACCTGCTCGCCCGCGCGGTAGCCGGGCTGCAGCACCTGGACGACGGTCGTCGAGTCGGTGGGCTCGACCGAGCCGTCCTGCGGCCAGGCGGTGTGCATGAGTGCCTCGTGCAGGGTCGGGTCGAACTGCTCGCCAACCGCGCCGTAGCGCTCGAGGCCGAACTTGCCGAGGGTGGACTCGAGCTTGTCGGCGATCGCCGCGAACGGTCCGCCCGTCAGGTCGCCGTGCTCCCGCGCGGCGGGATGTCGTCGAGCACCGGCAGCAGCGCCTCGATCACGGACTGGGCGGCGCGCTCCTGCACGACCGCCCGGTCGCGGTCGACCCGACGCTTGTAGTTGACGTACTCCGCCTGCAGGCGCTGCAGGTCCGCCAGCCGCTCGCCCGCCAGGACCGTGTCCGGGTGCGGGTCGCTCGCGCCGGGCGACTCGTCGACCAGCCTGCTCGGTCCCGTCGCCGGCATGCTGCGGACCGGCACCCTCGTCGAGGACGTCACCCTGGAGCGGGGCCGCCTCGGCGGTGGTGGGCTCGGAGCTCTCCGGCGCCCACCACCTCCTCGGCACCGTCAGCAGGCTGGTGCTGCTCGGTCACTTCTTCTCCCCGTCGGCGTCGTCGTCCTCGACGACCTCGGCGTCCACGACGTCGTCGTCGGACGTGGCCCCGTCGGCGGAGCCGGCGTCACCGGAAGGCGCACCGTCACCGGCGGTGCCGGCCTGCTCGGACTCGGCGGCCGCGGCATACATCGCGGTGCCCAGCTTCTGCGACTCCTCGGAGAGCTTCGACGTCTTGGCCGAGATGTCCTCGGGCGTGGCGCCGGACTCGGGCTTGAGGGCCTCCTTGAGGTCCGCGAGCGCGGTGTCGACGTCGCCGCGGCCGTCGGCCGGGAGCTTCTCGGCGTTGTCGGCGAGGAACTTCTCGGTGGAGTAGACGAGGTTCTCCGCGGTGTTGCGGGCCTCGGTCTCCTCGCGACGCTTCTTGTCCTCGTCGGCGTGCGCCTCGGCCTCCTTGATCATCCGCTCGATGTCCTCCTTGGCGAGGGCCGAGCCACCGGAGATGGTGATCTTCTGCTCGACGCCGGTGCCACGGTCCTTGGCGGACACGTTGACGATGCCGTTGGCGTCGATGTCGAAGGTGACCTCGACCTGCGGGACGCCACGGGGGGCGGGCGCGATGCCGGTCAGCTCGAAGGTGCCGAGCTGCTTGTTGTGCTGCGCGATCTCACGCTCGCCCTGGAAGACCTGGATGAGCACGCTCGGCTGGTTGTCCTCCGCCGTGGAGAACACCTCCGAGCGCTTGGTCGGGATCGCGGTGTTGCGCTCGATGAGCTTGGTGAACAGGCCGCCCTTGGTCTCGATGCCGAGCGACAGTGGCGTGACGTCGATGAGCAGGACGTCCTTGCGCTCACCCTTGAGGACACCGGCCTGCAGCGCGGCGCCGACGGCGACGACCTCGTCCGGGTTGACGCCCTTGTTGGGCTCCTTGCCGGTGAGCTCCTTGACCAGGCTGCTCACAGCCGGCATGCGGGTCGAGCCGCCGACGAGGACCACGTGGTCGATGTCGGAGATCGAGATGCCGGCGTCCTTGATGACGTTCTGGAACGGCTGCCGGGTCCGGTCGAGCAGGTCCTTGGTCAGCTGCTCGAACTGGGCGCGGCTGATCGTCTCCTCGAGGTGGATCGGGCCGTTCTCGGACATCGAGAGGTACTGCATGCTGACGTTGGTGGACGTCGAGCTCGACAGCTCCTTCTTGGCCTGCTCGGCCGCGTCACGCAGCCGCTGCATCGCGATCTTGTCCTTGGACAGGTCGACGCCGGTGTTGTTCTTCACGGTGGTGAGCAGGTGGTTGACGATGCGCTCGTCCCAGTCGTCGCCACCGAGCTGGTTGTCACCGCTGGTCGCGCGGACCTGGATGGTGGAGAACCCGTCCTCCGGGTCCTTGCCGACCTCGAGGAGGGACACGTCGAAGGTGCCGCCGCCGAGGTCGAAGACGAGGATGAGCTCGTCCTCCTTGCCCTTGTCCAGACCGTAGGCGAGGGCCGCGGCGGTGGGCTCGTTGATGATGCGCAGGACGTTGAGGCCCGCGATCTCACCGGCCTCCTTGGTGGCCTGGCGCTCGTGGTCGTCGAAGTACGCGGGGACGGTGATGACGGCGTCGGTCACGTCCTCACCGAGGTAGGACTCGGCGTCGCGCTTGAGCTTCTGCAGGATGCGGGCGCTGATCTCCTGCGCGGTGTAGGTCTTGGCGTCGATCTCCGGCGACTTCCAGTCGGTGCCGATGTGGCGCTTGACGGAACGGATCGTCCGGTCGACGTTGGTGACGGCCTGGCGCTTGGCGATCTCGCCGACCAGGACCTCGCCTCCCTTGGAGAACGCGACGACGGACGGGGTGGTGCGACCGCCTTCCGCGTTCGCGATGATCGTCGGCTCCCCGCCCTCGAGGACGGCGACGGCCGAGTTGGTGGTACCGAGGTCGATGCCGACCGCACGTGCCATGGGAATCTCCTGTTGCGTTGGGGTTGAGTTGCCTGCACTCAAGTTAGGAGCTCGGTATGCCGCGTGGCAAATCCGGGCGCCAAACTTGCGTTCACTTGGCTCAACTTCGTGCGCGGCGAGTCTGTTCCCGGTCCGGCCAACTTTCTCGGCGGACCCTTCGCTGACAGGGTGGGCCAATGCCACGAGAGGGTGCACGGTTTGGCGGGTCACGGGTCCTGGTGACCGGAGGGGCGCACGGGATCGGGCGCGCCTGCGCACAGTGGCTGGCGGCCGAAGGCGCTTGCGTGGCGGTGGCCGATCTCGACCTCGCAGCGGCCTCGGACGTCGTCAGCGCGCTGCCGGCCGGGTCGGGCGACGGTCACCTGGCACTCGAACTGGACGTCACCGACGACGACTCCGTGCGGGCCACCGTCGCGACCGCCACAGACCACCTCGGCGGCCTGGACGTCCTGGTCAACGTCGCCGGCGGCGACGTCGAGCACCCCGACTTCGAGCAGACCGGCGACGACGTGTGGACCTGGACCCTGGAGCTCAACCTGATGAGCGTCGTGCGCTGCACCCGAGCCACCATCCCGCACCTGCGCCGCAGCACGAGCTCCCCCGCGATTGTGTCGGTCACCTCGGTCAACGCCCTGGCCGCCCTCGGCAGCGAGCCCTACTCCGCGGCCAAGCTGGGCATCGTCTCCCTGACCAGGAACCTGGGCGCCGAGCTCGGGCCGGCCGGCATCCGGGTCAACGCGGTGGCGCCGGGGACCGTCCGGACCCGGGTGTGGGAGGGCCAGGAGGGCGGCGCCGACCGGATGCTGCCGCTCTACCCGCTGGGCCGGGTCGGCGAGCCCGACGACGTCGCGGCTGCGGTCGCCTTCCTCGCCTCGAGCGAGGCGAGCTGGATCACCGGCCACACGCTCCCCGTCGATGGCGGGCTGCTCACCGGTCACCGGCAGCTGTGAGCTGCACCTGAGGCGTTCCGCCACAGGTGCAGGCTGTTCGCGCAGATCTGTCTGCCCGCGTGGCAGGAGGGCACAGGTGCAGGCCAACCAGCGCAGGTATGCCGTCCGGCCGGCTTCGGCACCTGGCTGTCGGTGGGTGGTCGTACCGTCTGCGTCATGGCCGAGAAGCGCCCCACACACCTCCGGGTGGTCCGCAGCGAGCGGACGACCTCGCCCGGAGCCGACGTTCCGCGCGAGGACTACTGGGCCCAGGTCCGGGCGCTGCGCGACGAGCGTCAGCGGCTGCGCGCAGGGTGAGCGCACCGCCCGTCGACGTCGCGTTCGTCGGATAGCGTCGCCGCGTGGACGAGCAGCTCTTCGCGACGACGGTTGCGGAGCTGACAGCCGCTGACCCCCACCTCGCCGCACTCGTGCAGGCCCACGGCGTCCCCGCCCTCTGGCTGCGTCCGCCGGGATTTCCCAGCCTGGTCCTGTTCATCCTCGAACAGCAGGTGTCGCTCGCGAGCGCCGCCGCGGCCTACCGCAAGGTGCTGGAGCGGAGCGGCGCGATGACGCCGATGGCACTCCTGGCGACGACGCCCGAGCAGCTGCGCGAGGACGGTGTGTCGCGCCAGAAGGACCGCTACCTGCGGGCCCTGGCCACCGCCGATCGAGAGTGGCGCGCTTGATCTCGCGGGGCTCGACCGGCTGGACGACGACGCCGTGCGCGCGGCCTTGACGGCGCTGCCCGGGATCGGGCGCTGGACCGCCGACGTCTACCTGCTCGCGTGTCTGGGCCGACCCGACCTGTGGCCCGTCGGCGACCGCGCCCTCCAGGTGGCGGCCGCCGAGGCACTCGGTCTCGCCACGGTGCCCGACCAGTCCGGGCTCGAGGCAGTCGGGGAGCGGTGGCGACCGCACCGCTCGACGGCCGCACGGTTGTTGTGGCACGGCTACCTCGCGCGCCGCGGCCGGGCCGAGACCGCCCCGTTGGCGCTCGGCTGACGACGGCCACCCGGCGCGGCGCGAACCGGGACGACTGCGAGCCGGGCCCGTTCGGACCCGGCTCACCACGTCTCACCGACGCGTTAGGGACGCACGAGGACGATCGAGTTGATCGGCGTCACGTCCTTGTCGATGTACCACCCGGCGGGCAGGTACCCCTGACACCCGGTGCCGTTGTACCCGGTGCAGGTGCGCATCGTCGCACCACCGGTCTGGTTGTTGAAGATGCGCTTGGTGCCGTACTGGCCGGACAGGTTGTGCGCGCCGTAGCTCCAGTACATCTTCGGCGTGCCGCTCCAGCTGGCGCCCGGGTAGATGCACACCGCCCCGGACGGACAGCCGTGGCTCGAGGTGGTCGTGGCGCTGGCCGTGCTCGCCATCGACGTCACGCCAGCCGTGGCCAGTGCCCCCACCGCGACCGTCGTGAGCGCGATCTTCCTGAGGTTTCGCATTGATCTCTCCTGTGTCGTGGGACGGCTCGGTGGGCCGCCCTCCCGGCCCGGCCGTCTCTCCCCGGCGACGCGGACCGGTGGCCACGTGAGGAGCGTTCTGCCCAGGTTTGCATGGGTATGGCTACTCAGCTGCCTGAGCCCGAGGGCGGCTCGTCGCCGCGGCTTGCCTGTGGCCCAGCCGGCTGACCGGCGCCTGTCCGCGCTGTCCGCGCAGGTCTGCTCGACGCGGCTCCGGCTGCACTCGTGAGGTGAGGCGCGCTCAGCTCGCGGTGATCTCCCGGGCCAGGGCGGGCGGCATGTAGTCGTAGCGCACGAAGCTGCGGGTGAACGACCCCGTGCCGTGCGAGACCGAACGCAGGTCGACCGGGTAGCGGGCCAGCTCGTGGGCGGGCACCTCCGCGTGGATGACCGTGCGGCCGGGCACGTCCGACGGCTCGGTGCCGTGCACCTGCCCGCGACGCCCACGCAGGTCGGCCAGCACCCCGCCGACGGCGTCGTCGCTGACGTCGATGTGCACCTCGTCGACCGGTTCGAGCATGGCGACGGTGGTGTCGTTGGCCGCCTCCCGCAAGCGCCATCCCGGCGGCGGTCTGGAAGGCCATGTCGGAGGAGTCGACCGAGTGCGCCTTGCCGTCGACCAGGGTGATCCGGACGTCGACCACCGGGTAGCCGGCCAGGACACCGCGGCCCAGCTGGGTGCGGGCGCCCTTCTCCACGGACGGGATGAAGTTGCGCGGCACAGCACCGCCGACCACCTTGTCGACGAACTCGATCCCCGACCCCGCGCTCCAACGGCTCGATCTCGAGGTGGCACACGGCGTACTGCCCGTGCCCGCCGGACTGCTTGACCAGCCGGCCCTGGACCTTGGTGGGTCGCACGAAGGTCTCGCGCAGCGAGGTCCGGACCTCCTCCACCTCGACCGGGACGTGGTAGCGGGACTCGAGGTGGGCGATGAGCTGGTCGACGTGCGCCGGGCCCATCGCCCAGAGCACGAGCTGGTGGGTCTCGGCGTTGTGCTCCAGCCGCATCGTCACGTCCTCGGCGACCAGCCGCTGCAGGGCCGTCGCCAGCTTGTCCTCGTCTCCCTTGGACCGGGCGTGGATCGCCACCGGCAGGAGCGGGTTGGGCAGCAGCCAGGGCTCGACCAGGGCCGGTCTGCCCTTGCGTGACAAGGTGTCGGACGTCTCGGCGCCGGAGAGCTTGGAGACGACCACGATGTCGCCGGCGATGCCCGCACCGATCGGCCGGGTCTCCTCCGCCACCGGAGACGACAGTGGTCCGATCCGCTCGTCGTCGGTGTCGTGGTCGGCGTGCTCGTCGACGAGGTGGGTGGCGAAGTGCTGGAGGTGGCCCGAGATGTGCACCGGCTCGTCGGGGCGCAGGGTGCCCGAGAAGACCCGGACCAGGGACTGTCGGCCGACGAACGGGTCGGTCGTCGTGTGCACCACCTCGGCCACCAGGGGACCTTCGGGGTCGCAGGTCACCGCGCCGAAGTCACCGCCCGCCGGCGTGTAGACAGTGGGCACGGCCGAGCCGACGGGGGACGGAAACCCCTTCTCGCACAGCTCGATCAGGGCCTCCACCCCCACGGCGTTCGGAGCGTGGGTCGGCAGCACCGGGAAGAACCGCGCCGTGGCGATCGCCAGGCGCAGGTCTGCGGAGACCGCGTCGGTGTCGACCTCCTCGCCCTCCAGATAGCGCTCGAGGAGCCCTTCGTCCTCGGACTCCTCGATCACGGACTCGATCAGCTCGCCCCGCTGGGCGTCGATCAGCTCTCCCTCGTCGGCGCTCGGCTCCCGGTCGGCCTCGCCTCCTCCGGGCTGCTGCTCGGTCACCGTGCGTCGCAACAGGTTCAGCAAGCCTGCGACCGCCCCGTCGACGAGCAGCGGGAGGGCGAGGGGTTCGGCGTCGCCGAAGGCGCGCTGGCACGCGTCCACCGTCGCCTCGAAGTCGGCGCGCGCCTGCTCGAGGCGCGTGACGGCGACCGCACGCGGCATACCGAGCACCTCGCACTCGCGCCAGAGCAGCCTGGTCGCCTCGTCGACCCCGTCGGCGGCCGACACGACGAACAGGGCGGCGTCGGCGGCACGCAGCCCGGCGCGCACCTCGCCCACGAAGTCCGGGTGGCCGGGGGTGTCGAGCAGGTTGAGGGTCACCTCGCCGGTCGGGACGGACGCTGCGACGAGCGACGTCGTCGATGCGGACACCCCCTCACGAGCGCGGCGGCCCGGGATCCGAGCCGCCACCAGCTGGTCGAACAGCGCCGTCTTGCCTGCTCCGCTCGCTCCCACCAGGACCACGTTGCGGATCGCCTCCGGCGAGGTCGGGCCCGCGGCGTCGCTGACACGGTTCATGAGGTCACCTTGCTCCGCTCACTCGCCTGGCACAAGGCCCCGCCGGGAGCCAGGTCAGCGCCAGCCGACCGCGACCGCGAGCGGGACCAGGCTGGCCAGCACCACCCACCAGTCCGCACCCCGCCAGCTCGCCGGGGCGGCCCAGCTGCGCCGGTATGCCGTGGCGAAACCGCGCGAGTCCATCGCCACCGCCAGCGTGGCCGCGGCGAGCAGGGAGCGGACGAGGATCCCCACGGTGAGGGCCCACAGCTCGGCGAGCACCGACCGGGGCGACCGTGCCGACGCCCCGATCCCGCGGACCCGACGGGCGCGCGCGATCTCGGTCCAGATGTCCCCGAACGTGTGCACCCGCTGCAGGGCCGCCGCCAGGGCGACGACCGGCCGGGCCGGCAGTCGCAGCAGCTGGGCGAGGTGGTCGCCCAGCGCGTCTGCGTCGACGTAGCGGATCAGCACCGCCGAGGGCAGCACGACGATGAGGACGCGCAGACCCGCGGTGAACGCGATCGACAGGTCGTGCCCACCCAGGAGCCAGGTCGACCACGCGACGGACAGCCCCCCGACGAGCCCCGGCACCATCCGCACCAGGACCGCCTTGGCGCGACCCTCAGCCGCCGGGGCACGGGCGGGTGAGCCGTCACTGGTGCTGCGGGCGTCGACTCGCGGGGCCCAGAGGGCGAGCACGGACAACGCCAGCTGGACGGCCAGGACGAGCAGGCTCGTCGTCCAGTGGGGCGAGGCCACGCCGGCCGGGATCGCGAGGACGGAGGCGGCCAGCAGGGAGAGGGGACCGCACCGGGCCACGAGCGGGCGCCTTGGCGCGGGAGCCGGTGGCGGCTGCGCGGGGCTGGTCAAGGCGGTCGTGCGATCGGCCAGCGCGATGACGTCGTCGTCGTGCGTGGTGAGCAGGACGGCTGAGCCCGCGTCGCGCAGGGCCGTCGACCACACCGGTCACAGCGGCCCAGGTGAGCCGGTCCTGGCCGACGGTCGCCTCGTCGGCGAGCAGGACCGCCGGTTGGTGGACGACGGCGGAGACGACGGCCAGCCGACGTTGTTCGCCACCGGACAGGTGCCGGGGGTCGACCTGTTCGAGGTGGGACAGACCCACGACGTCGAGCAGGACGCGGGCCCTGGCCAGTGCCTCGTCCTCGACGAGGCCGAGCGCCCGCGACGTCGTCATCACCTCGTCGAGCACGGTGTGGGCGACCAGGGTCGAGCTGGCCCACTGGGGCACCCAGGCCAGCAACCTGGCCAGGTCGGTCGTGCCCCAGCCCGCGGGGTCGCGGGGACCGGCGTGGTCGCCGCCAGGGAGCAGGTCGGGGTGCACAGCCACCGACCCCGTGTGGTCGAGCAGTCCGGCCATCGCGAGCAGCATCGTGGACTTGCCCGAACCACTGGGCCCGACCAGGGCATGGAGCTGTCCGGCCCGTGCGTCCACCGACTGACCGCTCACGGCGGTCGTGGTCCGGGTCGAGCCGTCGAGCCGCCGGACGCTGCGCGTCACCGTCACGTCCTCGGCAGCGAGTGCGACGACGTTGGCGCCGATCGGGCTCGTGGCGAAGGTGCCGACAGGCACCTGACGCGGGGCGGGTGCGGGGACACCGGGGACCCAGATGCCCTGGGCCGCCAGCGACTCCCCGTGGGTCGCGAGCACCTCCCTCGGGTGGCCGTCGGCAGTCGAGCGCCCCGGTGTCGTCGAGGACCACCAGCCGGTCGGCGAAGTCGAGCCACGGGCCGAGCTTGTGCTCGACGACGACCGTCGTCAGCTGCTGGGCCCCGGCGACCTCGGTGACGCTGGCTCGCACGGAGGCTGCGCTGACGGGGTCGAGCATGGCGGTCGGCTCGTCGAGCAGCAGCAGGGTCGGGCGCAGCGCCAGCGCACCCGCGAGCGCCAGCCGTTGCTGCTCTCCCCCTGACAGGGCGTGGGTCGGGGTGTCCTCGGGCATCTCGAGCCGGACGGCGGCCAGCGCGGCGGCGACCCGCGACGGCATGTCCGCGCGCGGCATACCGATGTTCTCGAGGCCGAAGGCCACGTCGCGACCGATCGTGGCGGACACGACTCCTGCGCCGGGTTCCTGGAGGACGAGCCCGACGGCACCGGCCCGGGCGCCCGGTTCGGCGCCGTCGAGGCGGACCGTGCCGGTGCGTTCACCGGAGTCGGCGACCTCCAGCACACCGGCCAGCCCGCGCAGCAGGGTGGACTTGCCCGAACCGCTCGGACCCACGAGCAGCACCCGCTGCCCCGCCGGGATGTCGAGGTCGATGCCGGGGATCACCGGCGTCCGCCGTCCGTACGGGCGCCAGGTCAGACCACGGACCTCGAGCCGACCGGGGGGTGCAGGAGTGCCACCGGGGTCGGCCGGGCTGTCCGGCCGACCCCGCGTGACTGCGGCCGCGACGCGCTCAGACAGCGCGCGACTCCCGTTCCTCCTGGCCGGCCGGGAAGGCGCCGAGTGCTCCCGCCTTGGCGAGGGCCTTGGTCACCAACCAGCCGCCACCTCCGGCGACGACCGCGCCACTGAGGGTGAGGATCGCGGCATAGGCGATCTTGTAGCCCCAACCCCAGTCCTGGACGTAGGAGAACCACTCGTAGACCGCCTCGAGCGGCCCGGCCAGCGCTCCGGCGGCGACCGCCGCGACGAGCCCGAACGCGCCGTAGCCGAGGATCGCGAAGGCGAGCTCGGTGCCGACGCCCTGGACGATGCCGGAGACCAGCGTCGTGGCTCCCCACTGCGTGCCGGGGAGCATCGAGACCAGGGCGGCGATGACCTCGCAGGCCAGGGCCGCTCCGGGCCGCCGGATCACGAGGCCGCCGACGACACCGGCCATGAACCACGGCCCGGCGAACAGGCCGGACAGCGGAGGAAACCCGGCGCTGATCGCGGTGGCGGGGGCTTCGTAGGCGAGGCCCCAGCCCCAGTAGGCGATGCCGAACGCGGCACCGACGAAGGCGACGGTCAGCAGGTCGACCGTGCGCCAGCTCGTCAGCGGTGCCGAGGCCCGGATGCTGCCGAAGCGTGACGCCACAGCCGTGGGGGTGGCGGCGGGGGCCGGCCGGTCGGGCGGGGCGGGCTCGTGGTCGGCCGCGGATGTGGCGTTCTCTGCCGAGGCGGCAGGGGTGTTGGTGGTGCTCATGTGTTCTTCTCCCGTGGAATCCGGTGGATGCCTCGGGGAGACCCCTGGCCGGGCGAAGGTCACCTGTGGTGGCGCACATCGCCCGACAGGTGTCTGAGATTCTCGACTCCCTACGCCGGTGCGAACCGGATCAGGTGTGAGGGTCTGCGGTCTCCCGCACTCTCAGCGCTCGCGCGCTCCCCTGTCGTTACCCGTCGAACGATACTCCAGGGTGTGGCAGGGTGGAGCCGCAGGTCAGCGGCAGTTTCTGCCGAGGGACGTCACGACACGAGGCAACGCGGACGGGAGAGCCGACATGGGACCACTGGTGTGGCGAGTGCTGGGGACCGGATCGGCGGTGCTGGCGGGGGTCGTCGCCAACAAGCTCGTCACGACCGTGTGGAAGAAGGCAGGGAGGGATGCCGTGGTCGACCCCCGCGACCCGCGGACGCCCTGGAAGGACGCCATCGCCTTCGCCGCCCTGACCGGACTCGCTGCCGGCGCCGCCAAGGTGGTCGCCACCCGCAAGGCGGCCCAGTACTACGAGAAGTCCGCCGGCCACCTGCCCAAGGCCATGCAGGAGGGCGACGCCTGACGCTGGGAGCTCCACCGCCCGACGACCAGCTCGGCGGCCCGGCCGCGTCGCTCGTGCTCGACCAGCACGACGGCTGTGCGACCTGGTCGTCCGGCGGCAAGCCAGGTCAGGCGTCGAGGTCGAGGGCCCGCGCGATCGGCACGCCGGCGCGGTACGACAGGTGCACGTGTGAGGGTGCGTCGAGGACCGTGAGATCGGCGCGCGCGCCGACGGCGATGCGGCCGATGTCGCTGCGCCGCAACGACTTCGCGGCGCCCACCGTCGCGGCGAGAACTGCCTGCCCCGGCGTCAGCCCCATCTCGCGCACCGCCAGGGCGATGACGAACGGCATCGAGGACGAGTAGCAGGTGCCGGGGTTGCAGTCCGTCGCCAGCGCGATCGAGACGCCCGCCCGCAGCAGGGCCGCGGCGTCCGGGTAGGGCGAGCGCGTCGAGAACTCCACGCCCGGCAGCAGCGTCGCCACCGTCGTGTCGGCTGCGCCGGCCAGGGCCTCGACGTCCGCCTGGGACAGGTAGGTGCAGTGGTCGACGCTGGCCGCCCCGAGCTCGACGGCCAGCTGCACGCCCGGGCCGTGACCGAGCTGGTTGCCGTGCACCCTCAGCTCCAGCCCGGCCGCGCGTCCGGCCAGGAGCACCGTGCGCGCCTCGTCCTCGCCGAACGCGTGCGCCGAGTGCGGTTCGCAGAACACGTCCACCCAGCGCGCGTACGGCGCCGCTGCCGCCAGCATCGGCCCCGTCACGAGCTCGAGGTATGCCGCGCGGTCACCGGCATACTCGCGCCGGCACCACGTGCGCTCCCAGGAAGGTCGTCTCGGAGGTGAACTCCCCGGCGATCCGCAGGGCCCGCGCCTCGTCCTCCACGGTCAGGCCGTACCCGCTCTTGATCTCGACCGTCGTCGTGCCCTGGGCCCGCATCTCGGCGACCCTGCCGGCGACCAGGGCGCGCAGGTCGTCGTCCGTGGCCTCGCGGGTCGCCGACACCGAGACGCCGATGCCGCCCCCGTCGTAGGGAGTCCCGGCCATCCGGGCGGCGAACTCGTCACCGCGGTCACCGGCGAAGACGAGGTGGGAGTGCGAGTCGACGAACCCCGGCAGCACCGCCCGGCCGCCGACGTCGACCTGCGTGGTCCGCCGCGGGGGCCGCCGACGCGGGGCCCAGCCACGCGGCATACCCGCCCTCGACGACGACGGCGGCGTCATGCAGGATGCCCAGCCCGTCGGGTCCGGAGCCGTCACACGTGACGAGCTCGCCGATACCCGTGACGACGGTGCTCGTCATTGGTGGTCCCTCACGTCGGAGAGCGCCTTGCCGAGCATCGAGGCGACGTCGCCCAGGTGGTGACGACCCGACTCCACGACCGTGCGGCCGCCCACGACGACCGTGTCGACGTCGGACCGCGTCGCGCAGTAGAGGATCTGGCCCGCCTTCGGCCCCGACGGTGTTGACGGTGTCCGTGCGGACGACGACGAAGTCCGCTGCGGCACCGTCGGCGATCAGGCCGACGTCCTGCCACCCGAGGCTGCGGTGACCCGCGACCGTGGCGGCGGTCAGCAGCTCGTCCGGGGTGAACCGGCCGCGTTCGTTGCTGGTGAGGCGTTCGTGCATCTCCAGGCCGCGCACCTCCTCGAAGAGGTCGATGACCGCATGCTGGTCGGAGCCGAGCGAGAGCCGAGCGCCCGCGTCCGTGAGGGCGAGGGCCGGGCCGATGCCGTCGGCGAGGTCGCGCTCGGTCGTGGGGCAGAAGCACGCGGTGCTCCCCGAGCCGCCCGAGCAGGGCGACGTCGTGGTCGGAGAGGTGGGTGGCGTGGACGGCGCTGAACCGCTCCCCCAGCAGCCCGGCCTCGTCGAGCAGCTCGGTGGGCGTCGCGCCGTAGAACATCTGGGTCGCGAGGTTCTCGGCCGGCTGCTCACTCACGTGGGCGTGCACGGGGCGGCCACGGGTGACCTCGGCCATGGCCCGCAGGTCGTCTCGCGGCACGGCCCGGACCGAGTGCACGGCCGCCCCGATGCGGGTGGTCGCATCGGGGGCCAGGGCGGCCACGCGGGTCGCCCACGCGTCGACGTCGCCGTCCGTGAACCGGCGCTGCACCTCGTCGACGGGAAGGTGCCCGTCGCCGGCGAGCCCGCCTGCCAGGTAACAGGTGTCGAGCAGGGTGAGTCGCAGCCCGGCCTCGCGCGCCGCCTGGATCACCGCCTCCCCCATCGCGTTCGGGTCGGCGTACGGCTTGCCGTCGACATCGTGGTGGACGTAGTGGAACTCCCCGACCACGGTGATGCCGGCCAGCACCATCTCGGCGAAGACCGCTCGGGCCAGGGCGAGGTAGGTGTCGGGATCGAGGTGACGGGTCACGGCATACATCTGCTGGCGCCACGTCCAGAAGTTGCCGCCGTCGCCGTGGGTGCGCCCCCGCAGTGCGCGGTGGAAGGCGTGGCTGTGGGCGTTGGCGAAGCCGGGAAGGACGACGCCGTGGAGCCGTTCGTCACCGGCGTCCGGTCGCGCCCGCCGGTGCACCTTCGCGAAGACGCCGTCGACCACGTCGAACCGGACGCCGGTGGCCAGCCCCGTCGGCAGCCACGCGTGTTCGGCCCAGTAGGTCGTCATGCCGCGTCACCCGCGAGGTCCTCGAGGACGGCGGTCAGGGCGGCGACGCCTTCGAGGCAGTCGGCCAGCTCCGCGTGCTCCTGGGGCGAGTGCGAGACACCGGTCGGGTTGCGGACGAAGAGCATCGCGGTCGGGATGCCTGCGTTGGCCAGGATGCCGGCGTCGTGGCCGGCCCCCGTGCCGAGCACCGGTATGCCGCCGAGCCGGGTGCCGAGCCGCGCGCTCAGTGAGGTGTCGAAGGGCGTCGACGGAGTCCAGGACTCCTCGGTGATCCGGCCGCCGGACTGCTCGACCATGGAGCTGATGTCGGCGACCGCGCGACGCACGGCTCGAGGGCTGGCGCCCCGGGCGTCGAGCCAGCCGGTGACCGCGCTCGGGATGGCGTTGACCCCACCCGGCGTGACGACGACCTTTCCGATCGTGGCGACGCAGCCGTGCGTGATGGCGGCCTCGCGGGCGGCCAGCACGGCACCGGCATACCCGAGCATCGCGTCGTGACGGTCCTCGAGCCTCGTGGTGCCCGCGTGGTTGGCCTCGCCGGTGAAGTCCAGGCGCCACCGACCGTGCGGCCAGATGTCGCTGCCGACGGCGACGGGGTGGTCGAGGTCGACCAGACCCCGGCCCTGCTCCACGTGCAGCTCGACGAAGCTGCCGATCCGGCGCATCGCGTCGTCGTCGCGCCCGATGTTGTGCGGGTCGCGGCCGGCGGCTTGGAGCGCGTCGGCCATCGTCGTGCCGTCGGCGTCGGTGAGGCTGCGGGCACGACGTGCGGTCATGGCACCGGTGATGACGCGCGAACCGGCGCAGGCGACCCCGAACCTCGCGCCCTCCTCGTCGACGAAGTTCACGACGCCGATCGGGCGAGTCGGCTCGAAACCCTTGTCCCGCAACGCATCGATCGAGGCGAGGGCGCTGACCACCCCGAGTGGGCCGTCGAAGGCGCCACCGTCGGGAACGCTGTCGAGGTGCGAACCCGTGACGACGCCCTTGTCGTCACGGGAGGCCGCGGCGTCGGGGTCGCCCCACCAGGCCCACTGGTTGCCCATCCGGTCCTCGGTGACGTCGAGCCCACGGAGCCGCGCACTCCCCGGCGAACCACTCGCGCAGGTCGTGGTCCTCGCGGGTCCAGGCGAAGCGCCGGTAGCCACCCGTCCGGCCATTGCGCCCGACCGGCTGCAGGTCAGCCCACATCGACTCGAAGCTCACGGTGCCCTCTCTGGCGACGACAGGTGTCGGCGGCTGGTGGTTCTCCGCGCAAGGCGGACGACGACCCGACCATTCCACACCAGTCGGGGCGACGGTGCGTGGCCTCCCCTGGCAATCCGTCTCGGATGGGAGACGGCCGGGGCCTGCCGGTGGGGACTCGGGCCGCGGCTGGGGGCCGCGCGTCTGGGTTGCCCTCTAGGGTTGCCCTCATGGGTGAGGACGGAGCTGCCCGGGCCGCAGCGGCGCTGGTGGCCAGCGGGATCGAGCACACCATCACCCGGCACGGACGGGTGGGTTCGCTCGAGGAGGCCGCGGTCGCCCGTGGCGTGCAGCCGCGCGACATCATCAAGACCCTCGTGGTGCGCCGAGCTGCCGACGACTACCTGTTCGTCCTCGTGCCGGGTGGACGAGAGATCTCCTGGCCCAAGCTGCGCGCGCTGCTCGGGGTCAACCGGATGTCGATGCCGGATGCCGCGACGGCCAAGGACGTCACCGGCTACGAACGCGGCACGATCACGCCGTTCGGCTCGCTGACCGCCTGGCCGGTGATCGCCGATGCCACCGTGTCTGGTCGGCTCATCTCCATCGGCGGCGGCGCGCACGGGGTGGCGGCCACGGCACAGGCCGACGACGTCGTGCGCGTTCTCGGCGCCCAGGTCGCCGACATCACCGACCCGGCCTGAGCCGACCCAGCCGGTCAGACCCGGTCAGACCCGGCCTGAGCCGATCCGGGCTGAGCCGGGCCAGCCGGACCTCTCCTGCTGGCCAGACCCTGCCCGCTCTTGTGGATCAGCTCTCGCGCATGGGGATTCGCACGCCCTGCTCCTGCGCGGTGCGCTCGGCGATGTCGTAGCCGGCGTCGACGTGGCGGATGACGCCCATCGCCGGGTCGTTGGTGAGGACCCGAGCCAGCTTCTGGGCAGCGAGCTCGGTGCCGTCGGCGAGCGAGACCTGACCGGCGTGCAGCGACCGGCCGATGCCGACACCGCCACCGTGGTGGATCGAGACCCACGACGCACCTGACGAGGTGTTGACCAGGGCGTTGAGCAGCGGCCAGTCCGCGATCGCGTCGGAGCCGTCGAGCATGGCCTCGGTCTCGCGGTAGGGACTGGCCACCGAGCCGGTGTCGAGGTGGTCGCGCCCGATGACGAGCGGCGCACTGACCTCGCCGGTGCGGACCAGCTCGTTGAACGCCAACCCCGCCTTGTCGCGCTCACCCTGGCCCAGCCAGCAGATGCGAGCAGGCAGACCCTGGAACGCGATCCGCTCCTGCGCTCCCCTGATCCACTTGTGCAGCCGGTCGTTGTCGGGGAACAGGTCCAGCACCGCTCGGTCGGTCGCGGCGATGTCCTTCGGGTCGCCTGAGAGCGCAGCCCACCGGAACGGGCCCTTGCCCTCGCAGAACAGCGGGCGGATGTAGGCCGGGACGAAGCCGGGGAACTCGAACGCCCGGTCGTAGCCGCCCTGCCGGGCCTCGTCGCGGATCGAGTTGCCGTAGTCGAAGACCTCGGCGCCGCCGTCCTGGAACTCGACCATGGCCTGCACGTGCTTGGCCATCGACTCGCGCGCCCGGTCGGTGAACTCCTCCGGCTTCTTCTCCGCGTACTCGTGCCAGTCGCCGAGGTCGATCCCCTCGGGAAGGTAGGACAGCGGGTCGTGGCGCCGACGTCTGGTCGGTGACGATGTCGATCGGGACGCCGCGACGCAGCAGCTCGGGGAAGACCTCGGCGGCGTTGCCCACCACACCGACCGACCACGCGCGGCGCTCGTTCTTGGCCGCGACGGCCTTGTCGATCGCCTCGTCGAGCGAGTCGGCGACCTCGTCGAGGTAGCGGTGCTCGACCCGTCGGCGCAGCCGCGACTCGTCGACGTCGACGATGAGGCAGGCGCCCTCGTTCATGGTGACGGCGAGCGGCTGGGCGCCACCCATGCCGCCGCAGCCGCCGGTGAGGGTCAGCGTGCCGGCCAGCGTGCCGCCGAACCGCTTCTCCGCGATCGCCGCGAACGTCTCGTAGGTCCCCTGGACGATCCCCTGCGTGCCGATGTAGATCCACGACCCCGCGGTCATCTGCCCGTACATCGTCAGCCCGAGGTGCTCGAGCCGGCGGAACTCCGGCCAGGTCGCCCAGTCGCCGACCAGGTTGGAGTTGGCGATGAGGACGCGCGGCGCCCACTCGTGGGTCTGCATGACGCCGACCGGGCGCCCGCTCTGCACGAGCATCGTCTCGTCCTGCTTGAGCGTGCTGAGGGTGCGGACCATCGCGTCGAACGACTTCCAGTCGCGCGCCGCCCGACCGGTGCCGCCGTAGACGACGAGGTCGTCGGGGCGCTCGGCGTTCTCGGGGTCGAGGTTGTTCATCAGCATCCGCAGGGGGCCTCGGCCCCCCAGTGGGTGGCGTGGGTGAGCGAGGTGCCGCGCGGTGAGCGGACGGGACGAGCGCCTTCCATGTCGTTCTCCTTCTCTCGTCGACCGAGGACACGCCGCGCCGTGGTTTCGCGGATCGTGGCGGGTGAGCTCGGCGGGTCGTGTCCTCGGTGTGGTGGTGGGGTATGCCGGTGGGTTCAGTGGAGGGGGCCGGTGACCGACTCGGCGGCGGCGACGGCCGCGCCGCTCGCGACGAGCTGGACCGCCACCTCGATCTCGGGGGCGAGGAAGCGGTCGGTGCCCGGGGCCGGGCGCCCCCGCGCCGCGCAGGGCAGCCACGACGGCGCCGGTCGCCGGAGCCGGGGTGAGCGGCGCACGCAGGTCGATGGCACGGGCGGCGGTGAGCAGCTCGACGGCCAGCACCCGGGTGAGGCCGTCGACCGAGCGACGCAGCTTGCGGGCGGCCGACCAGCCCATCGAGACGTGGTCCTCCTGCATCGCCGAGCTCGGGATCGAGTCGACCGACGCGGGACGGCGAGCCGCTTCATCTCGGAGACGATGGCGGCCTGCGTGTACTGCGCGATCATGTGGCCGCTGTCGACACCGGGGTCGTCGGCGAGGAACGCGTTGAGCCCGTGGTTGCGCGAGACGTCGAGGAACCGGTCGGTGCGACGCTCACTAGATCGAGGCCAGGTCGGCGGCGACGATCGCGAGGAAGTCGAGCACGTAGGCGACGGGTGCTCCGTGGAAGTTGCCGTTGGACTCGACGCGGCCGTCGGGCGTGACCACCGGGTTGTCGACCGCGGAGGCGAGCTCGTAGCCGGCGACCGTCGCGGCGTGCTCGACGGTGTCGCGCACCCCTCCGGCCACCTGCGGCGAGCAGCGCAGCGAGTAGGCGTCCTGGACGCGGGTGCAGGCGTCTGGGTCGCGGTGGCTGTCGCGGATGCCGCTGTCCTGCATGATCATCCGCAGGTTCGCGGCGGACAGTGCCTGCCCGGGCTGCGGTCGCAGTGCGTGCAGGTCGGCCGCGAAGACGTCGTCGGTGCCGAGCTGCCCCTCGACGCTCATCGCGGCCGTGATGTCGGCGGTCTTGAGCAGCATCCGCAGGTCGGTGATGGCGAGGACCAGCATGCCGAGCATGCCGTCCGTGCCGTTGATGAGGGCCAGGCCCTCCTTCTCGCGCAGCTCCACGGGTGTGATCCCCGCGGCGGCGAACGCGTCGGCGGTGGCCATCCTCTCACCCGACGCGTCGCGGACGACGCCCTCACCCATCAGGGCGAGCGCGCAGTGCGAGAGTGGCGCGAGGTCGCCGGAGCAGCCGAGCGAGCCGTACTCGTGGACGACCGGGGTGATGCCGGCGTTGAGCATCGCGACGTAGGTCTGCAGGGTCTCCTCGCGGATCCCGGTGCGCCCGGTCGCGAGGGTGGAGATGCGCAGCAGCATCAGCGCGCGGACGACCTCACGCTCGACCTCGGCGCCCGAACCTGCCGCGTGCGAGCGCACCAGCGAGCGCTGCAGCTGGGCGCGCAGCTCGACCGGGATGTGCCGCGTCGCGAGCGCGCCGAACCCGGTGGAGACGCCGTAGTGCGCCACCGTGTCGTCGGCCAGGTCCTCGATCACCGCCGCGGGTCCGCCGCACCTCGGCGAGCGACTCCGGCGAGATCTCGACCTGCGCGTCGTGGCGGGCGACCGCCACGACGTCGTCGAACGAAACAGGACCGGTCCCGACGGTGACCGTCGGCGCGGACGTGGCTGTGGTCGTCATGCCTCCATTGCAGCGGAGGTATGCCGCGAGCGCGCCCCTCGCACGCGGCATACCGTCTCGGATGCGAGACGGTCTGCTCAGGCGCGAGTGGCGAGGATGCCGTCCTCGTCGGCCCACAGCCGCTGGCCGGGCACGAAGTCGACCCCACCGAAGGTGACGGTGACGTCCCGATCCCCCACGCCGTCCTTCGCGCTCTTGCGAGGGTTCGAGCCGAGCGCCACGGCACCCAGCGGCAGCTCGCGGATCGCGGCGACGTCACGCACGGCGCCGTGGATCACGACGCCAGACCAGCCGTGCTCGACGGCGGAGGCCGCGATGAGGTCGCCCATCAGGGCGGACTCGAGGGAGGCGCCACCATCGACGACCAGCACCTTGCCCTCGCCGGGTTCCGCGAGCACCGCCTTGACGAGGGCGTTGTCCCGGTGGCACCGGACCGTGCTGATGACCCCGGAGAAGCTGGTGTGGCCGCCGTAGTGCCGGAACTGGACCGAGCAGGACTGGAGGTCCTCGCCGTGCTGGTCGTAGAGGTCGGCCGTCGCGCTGCTTCCCCCCTCGGCGTCGATCACGCTGCTCATCCCGCCTTGACCGCGAGCACGGGGCAGGTGGCGTCGAGCAGGATCCGCTGCGCCGAGGAGCCGAGCAGCAGCTTGCCGACGGCGGTCCGGTGCCGCAGCCCGATCACGATGACCGAGACGTCCTCGCGTTCGGCGACGTCGAGGATCGCCTCGGGGGCGTCGCTGCCCTCGTCGATCTGGCGCACCTCGAACTGCAGGTCCAGGTCGGCGAGGTCGCGGCGGACCCGGTCGAGCTGCTCCGCGCCAGCGCGGTGCGCGTCGACGAGGACGTCGTCGCGCGACATGTTGACGACGAGCAGCGGTTCGCTGCGGCGACGCGCCTCGGCGACCGCCGCGGTGAGCGCCGCCTCGCCGAGCGGGTTGGGCACGAAGCCCACGAGGACAGTCATGCCGCACCTCCGGGGGAGTTGAAGCTGTAGCCGGCGCGGGCATTCGCCAGCGGGTCGGGCCCGTCACCGTCGGGCCCGTGGCCGCCGTCGTTGCGGCCGCCGTCGCCGCCGCGCAGGCGGTTCCGGGCCATGCTGATGAGCGGCCAGGCGAGGGCGAGGACGATGAGGACGTAGCAGACCCACGCGACCGGGCCGCCGACCAGGCCGGAGATGTCACCGCCGGTGAGCTGCAGGGACTGACGTCCCTTGCGCTCGACCAGCGGGCCGAGGATGACCCCGACGATGAGCGGCAGGACCGGGAGCCCGAAGCGCCGCATCGCGAAGCCCAGCAGGCCCAGCCCGAGCAGCAGCCACAGGTCGAACGGCTGGGCGTTCACGGCATACGCACCCATGCAGGCGAAGAAGAGGATGCCGGCGTAGAGGTAGGGACGCGGGATCTGGAGCAGCTTGGCCCAGGCCGGCGCGAGCGGCAGGTTGAGGACGAGAAGCATCGTGTTGCCGATGAAGAGGCTGGCGATGAGCGCCCAGACCAGGGCCGGCTCCTTGGTGAGCAGCTGTGACCCCGGCTCGATGCCCCAGCCCTGGAGGGCGGCCAGCATGATCGCCGCGGTGGCGTTCGTCGGGAGACCGAGTGCGAGCATCGGCACGAGGGTCCCGGCCGCCGAGGCGTTGTTGGCCGCCTCCGGACCCGCGACGCCCTCGATGGCGCCGTGCCCGAACTCTTCGGGGTGCTTGGTGAGCCTCTTCTCCGTCGTGTACGACAGCAGGGTCGGGATCTCCGCGCCGCCCGCCGGCATCGCCCCGAAGGGGAAGCCGAGCAGGGTCCCGCGCAGCCAGGGCTTCCAGGACCGCTTCCAGTCCTCGCGCCCCATCCACGGCCTCCCGACCGGGATGACCTGGCCAGCCTTGTGGCGCAGGTGGGCAGCCACCCAGAGGGCTTCCCCGACGGCGAAGATGCCGACCGCCACGACCACGATGTCGATGCCGTCCGCCAGCTGTGGGAGCCCGCCGGTGAGGCGCTGCTGCCCCGTGACGAAGTCGATGCCGATGACGCCGATGGTCAGGCCCAGCAGCAGTGCCGCGAGCCCCCGGATGCGGGACGCGCCGAGCACCGCCGTCACGCCGACGAAGGTGAGCAGGATGATGGCGAGGTACTCCGGAGCGCCGAGGCTGACTGCGAACCTCACGACCTGCGGCATCAGGAAGACGATGCCGAGCGTGCCGATGGTGCCGGCGATGAAGGACCCGATGGCTGAGGTCGCAAGGGCCTGCGCGGCCCGGCCGGCCTTGGCCATCTTGTTGCCCTCGATGGCTGTCACCACCGACGAGGACTCCCCCGGGGTGTTGAGCAGGATCGAGGTCGTCGAGCCGCCGTACATGCCGCCGTAGAAGATGCCGGCGAACAGGATCAGACCCTGGGTGGGTTCCATGCCGTAGGTGATCGGCAGGAGGAGCGCGACCGTCATGGCCGGCCCGATGCCCGGCAGGACACCGACGGCGGTGCCGACCGTGACGCCGAGGAGAGCGATGAGCAGGTTCATCGGCGACAGGACGTCCTGGAAGCCGCCGATGAGGCTGGTGATGTTGTCCATCAGAGGATTCCCTGGAGGATGCCGGCCGGGAGGTTGACTCCCAGTCCGATCGCGAATGCGTAGAAGGTCACGAGGGACAGGACGACACCGATGGCGAGGCCACGGATGTGGTGCCGGTTGCCGAGCGCGAAGGCCGAGCCCCAGAAGAGCAGCGCACCACTGATGACCCAGCCGAGGGGCTCGATGAGGACGGCGTTGAGTGCGAACGCGGCGATGAGCAGGCCGATCGTGCGCCAGTCGACACTCGTGGACAGGTCGATGTCCTCGCCCTCCTCGGCCTCGCCTCTGCCGCCCCGTGCGATGTCGGCGGCGTAGAACACCGCGACGATGATGAGCAGCACCCCGAGCAGGATCGGCATCGGCTTCGGACCGACCGGGTCGTTGCTCGTCGTGACGTGTGCGATGCGGCTGGCGTCGAACAGGACGTAGGCGCCGAGGAGCACCAGCCCCGCGCACATTCCGTACTGGGCGCGGTCCTTCGTCACGGCCTTCCCCGCACGCTCGGGGTGCTGCTCGCTCATGCCAGGCCCAGCTGCTTCAGGATGTCGGCCACCGAGCTGTCCTGCTCCTTGAGGAAGGTTCCGAACTGGTCACCCGTCTCGAACGCGTCGGTCCAGCCCTTCGCCTTCTCTTCGTCCTTCCAGGCCTGGGTGTCGTGCATCTTCGTGAGCGCGTCGATCCAGACCTTCTTGTCGGCGTCGGAGATGCCGGGAGGGGCGACGATGCCGCGCCAGTTGGTGAACACCAGGTCGATGCCCTTGTCCTTGAGCGTCGGCACGTCCTTGAGCACGTCGATCGGCTTCTCGCTCGTCACCGCGAGGACCCGGACGTCACCTGACTCCACCTGGCCGAGGAACTCACCGAAGCCACTGGCGCCGAAGGCGATCTTGTTGCCGAGCAGGGCTGGCAGCAGCTCGCCACCGCCGTCGTACGTCACGTAGCTCACGTCCTTGGGGTCGATGCCGACGACCTTGGCCAGCTGCATGGGCAGCAGGTGGTCGGGGCCACCGGGGGACGACCCACCGCCGACCGCGAACTTCTTGGGGTTCGCCTTCCATGCGGTGACGAGGGAGTTGATGTCCTTGTACGGCGAGTTCTTGGGCACGACGATGGCGCCGGCCTCCTCGATCAGCTTGGCGATCGGGGTGGTGTCGTTGAGGGTGGCCTTCGACTTCTGCGTGTATGCCGCGCCGACGACCCCCAGTCCCATCTGCATGGCGAGCTTGCCGTTGCCCTTCTCGTTCACCACCCGCTGCAGGCCGACGGTGCCACCAGCACCGGGCAGGTTGAAGACCTGCATGCTGCCGGTGATCTTTTCGTCCTCCAGGACCTTGGCCGCACTGCGAGCGGTGGTGTCGTAGCCTCCGCCCGGCGCGTTGGGGACCATCAGCTGCAGACCGGAGGCCGGTTTGCCGCCCCCGGAGCTGGAGGCGCCGCTGCCGCCCTTGTCGGCAGTGGCGCCGCAGGCGGCGACCAGAAGTGTGGAGCCCAGGGCTGCCGCGGCAACCAGGCCGGTGAATCGAGCGCTCATCGTTGAGGCCTCTTTCGCGTTGAGTGGGTCGAGCGGGATGATCGTGCTCGCCCAGCAGGCGATTCGTCGCCCTTGTGTCACCAGAGAAGGTTGAGTTCATAGTGGTCATGCGTGGACTGCGCAGGCGGACCCTTGCCGGGCAGCTGCTCTTCCTCCAGCTGGGCATCATCGCGGTGGTCCTCATCAGCGTGGGTGCGGTGTCGTTGGCCCAGTCCGAGGCGACCTTCAGCCGCGTCGAGGGACGGCGAGTATCGGCACTGGCCGAAGAGGTCGCTGCCAACCCCCTCGTGCGCGACAACCTGTCCGTCCCCGAACAGCGCACCGGCCTGGCGACCTTGGCCCTGCAGACCGTCACCCAGTCGAGGGTCACGGCCGTCACCATCGCCGACGCCGACGAACGCGTCCGGGTGTCCACCGACCCGTCGCTGGATAACCAGCCGATACCGCTGGGTGACACGGGGGTCCAGGCCGGTGCGAGCTGGTCGGGATCGCTCACGCTGGACGGTGACCGTCAGCTCGTCAGCCAGGTGCCGGTGCTCAGCGTCGCCGATGACCACGTGGGGCGAACACCTCGGCACCGTGATGGTCGCCGAGGACTTCCCGTCCGTCTGGGAGCGGCTGCGGGGCGCCTCGTCCTACTTGCTGACCTACCTCGGGATCGCCCTCGCCCTGGGGGTGGCCGGCTCGTGGTTGCTCGCCCGGCGCATCAAGCGGCAGACCCTCGGGCTGGAACCGCACGAGATCACCGGGTTGGCCGAGCACCGAGAGGCCCTCCTCTACGGCATCGCCGAGGGGGTGATCGCACTCGACCCCCACGACCGGATCACCCTCGTCAACGACGTCGCACGACGCCTGCTCGACCTGCCCGAGCACGCCGCCGGCATGAGCCTGCGCGACCTGCGGGTCGAGGGCCGCCTACTGGACGTGCTCACCGGCCTCCGCACCGCTGCTACCGACGGGCTCCGAGACCAGGGGCACGCCGAGGTCGACAGCCGGATCGAGAGGCGGGTCGACAACCAGGTCGACGCGCACGAAGACGTCCCTCGGGACGACGTCGTCATCCGACGAGGACGGGTGCTGGTGATGAACCGGATGCGCGTGACGCGGGACGGTCGCCACCTCGGCACGGTCACCACGTTGCGCGACCGCACGACCCTCGCCAACCTCGAGCGCGAGCTCGGGTCCTTCCGCAGCACCACCCAGCTGCTCCGGGCCCAGACCCACGAGTTCGCCAACCAGCTCCACACCATCAGCGGCCTGATCCAGCTCGGTGACTACGACGAGGTGGTGCGCTACGTCGATGCGGTGACCGAGCGCCGTCAGTCCCTGGACCTGCTGGTCAACAGCCGGGTACGCGACCCTGCCGTCGCCGCGCTTCTCATGGCGAAGGCGTCGCTGGCCTCGGAACGACGGGTCGACCTGCGGGTGTCGGAGGAGACCTCGCTGGACCGGCTCACCGCGGAGGACTCGGCGGATGTGGCGACCGTCGTCGGCAACCTGGTCGACAACGCCATGGACGCCGTGAGCAGCGGGCCGCCCGGCCAGTGGGTCGGCGTCGAGATCCGCCAGGACGCTGCCAGCGTCGAGATCTCGGTCTCGGACTCCGGTCCCGGCGTGCCCCCCGAAGTCGCCCAGGAGGTGTTCGCCCACGGGTTCACCACCAAGGCGGCCACCTCCGGAGAGCGTGGGATCGGGCTCGCCCTCACCCGGCTGGTCTGCCAGCGCAGGGGCGGGGAGGTCGCACCTGGCCAGCACCCCGGAAGGTGGTGCGAGCTTCGTCGCCCGGCTGGGGATCGCTCCGGCTGCGGAGGTGGTCCGGTGATCCGGGTATTGGTCGTGGATGACGACTTCATGGTCGCCCGGGTGCACACGGGCTTCGTGTCGCGTGTCGACGGTTTCGAGGTGGTGGGCACGAGGCACTCCGGCGCGGAGGCGGTCGAGGCCGTGACCGAGCTCGAGCCGGACCTGGTGCTGCTCGACCTCTACCTCCCCGACCGGTTCGGCCTCGACGTCATCGCCGACCTGCGCGCCGCCGGGCGGGAGTGCGACGTCATGGTGATCACCGCGGCCAAGGAGGCCGAGGCGGTGCGTGGTGCGTTGCGTCAGGGCGTCGTTGACTACGTCCTCAAGCCGTTCGGTTTCGAGGACCTGCGCGAACGCCTCGAGAGGTATGCCGCGCAGCGGCACGCACTGGCCGCGGCCCAGGTGCGCGGCCAGGAGGACATCGACCGGGCCCTCTCGCGGGGTGGTGCTGCCGGTCCCGCCGCTGCCCTCCCGAAGGGGATGAGTCCGCAGACGGCAGAGCTGGTGGAGGAAGCCCTGCGGGCAGCCGACGACAACCTGTCCGCATCGGAGACGGCCGAGCGGGTGGGGGTCAGCCGGGTCAGTGCCCGCCGCTATCTCGAGTACTTCTGCAGCATCGGGCAGGCCGAGGTGTCGTTGCGGTACGGATCGACAGGACGTCCCGAGCGCCGCTACCGCTGGTGCGCCTGACCCCGACCGCGCCGTGGAGGTCTGCCCGTGGCATACCTCGTCCGTTTCCTCGAAGGGGATCTCGCACCTGAGACACTGGGGAGGTGGCCAACGCACCCGCCGCCGGGCACGCCCTGGCGCTGCTCACCCTCCTGGCACGGCACACCGAACCCCTGCCCGCCGGCTCGATCGCACGCGAGCTCGGGCTGCCCCGGTCCACGACCTACCACCTGCTGGCCGTGCTGCGGGACCACGGCTTCGTGACGCATCTGGAGGAGGAGCGGCGCTACGGGCTTGGAGTGGCGGCGTTCGAGCTGGGGTCTGCGTACCAGCGCCAGGCCCCTCTGCAGCGCATCGCCCGCCCGCTGCTCGGGCGACTGGTCGACACGACCACGCACAACGCCCACCTGGCCGTGCTGCACGGGCGGGACGTCCTCTACGTCATCGAGGAGCGGGCGCCGGGCCGTCCCCTCCTCGTCACCGACGTGGGAGTCCGGCTGCCGGCGACGCTGACCGCCAGCGGCCTGGCGATGCTCGCGGAGCTGCCGGCCGCCCAGGTGCGCGCGCTGTTCCCGCACCGCGACACCCTGGTGCAGAGAGACGGGCACGGGCCGACCTCGGTCACCGAGCTGCGCCGCGAGCTGACCGCGGTGCGGGCCCGCGGCTACGCACTGGAGGACGACTCGGTGAGTGCCGGGCTGTCGTCGGTCGCGCGTGCGGTGCTCGACCACACCGGACACCCCGTGGCAGGGGTGGCGCTCACCTTTCCGCGCCAGGAAGTCGACGACGCGGAGCGAGCGAGACTGGTGGCCGCCGTGTCGCGGGCCGCCGCCACGCTGTCGGCGCGGATCGGCGGGGTCCGCTGACATCCAGCCTTGGCCTGCCAGACTCGTCTGGGCCGCAGTGAAGGGGGTGGGTCCCGTGACCACGACGCACGTGTCTGCCGGTCGGCGACGACGCCGGCGTCTTCGTCGCACCCTGCTCGTCACGGGTGTCCTCGTCGCCCTCGGCACGGCGACCGGGTATGCCGCGTGGCACGGTGGCGACGCCACTGCACCCGACGGCGGAGCATCGCAGCAGGTCGGCGGTGGAGCGTCTGCTCCTGTCAGCAGCACGAAGAAGTCGCCCACACCGAAGCCGGTCAAGACCGGGGGCTCGCCTGGCGGCGGCGACGCGAGCTCCGCTGGTGGCAGAGGCTTTGCGGCCGTGGTGACCGACCGCATCCCCACCCCCACCACGAGCCTCGCGCTGTCGGCTCCCGTCCCCGGCACGACGAACATGCAGGCCTCGGCAGCCGCAGCCTTCACGAGGGCTTTCGCCGATGCGCGGGGGCAGGGGCTGACCCCCCAGATCAGGTCTGCCTGGCGCAGCGCCGCGTGGCAGCAGATACTTTTCGACCGCGCGGTGAAGCAGTACGGGTCGAAGGCGGAGGCGTCCAAATGGGTGCTGTCACCCGAGAAGTCGGCGCACGTCAAGGGTTACGCGATCGACGTGCACCCGCAGGCCATGGCGTCCTGGCTCGAGCAGCATGGCAGCACCTACGGGCTGTGCCGCACCTACGACAACGAGTGGTGGCACTTCGAGTACCTCGCCACGTCCAGCTGCCCACCCCGGCAACCCACGGCAGCCGGCTGAACCCTGCCGCGCCGCAGGGTCGCGTGCCTGCAGACTCGTGGGGGACAAACCTCCGTCGGCGCACGGCTAGCGGTCGGCCGTCACCCGTCGAGCAGCGCGGCAACCAGCACAATGGCGGGGTGGACCAACCAGCCGTGACCGCCGTCGTGCTCTGTGGCGGTGCCGCCCGGCGGTTCGGCTCGGACAAGACCCGCACCCTGCTCGACGGCCGGCCGCTGCTCGACCACGTCCTCGACGGACTCCCGGACGACTGGCCGGTCCTGTGTGTCGGAGAGCCTCGCCCGACGACGCGCCTCGTCGAGTGGTGTCGCGAGGACCCACCCGGCGGCGGACCAGTGGCCGCCGTCGCCGCCGCCCTGCCGCACGTCCGCAACGAGATCGTGGTCGTCCTCGGTGGTGACATGCCGTATGCCGCGGAGCCGGCCACGGCGCTCGCCGCGCGCCTGACCGCCGAGCTCAGCGCAGAGACCGGAGCCGAACCCGGTGACGAACCTGGCGCCGGGGCGGTGCTCGGACGCGATGGCGACGGGCGAGTGCAGCCGCTGCTCGCGGCATACCGGACGGACGCCCTGCGCGCGACGCTGCCGGACCCCGCCGCGGGGACGCCGCTGATGCGGCTGCTCGACCGGTTGCGCACGCTCGTCGTCCCACTGCCGGACGGCGCGGCGCTCGACGTCGACACCGCCGCTGACCTCGAACGCGCGCGCCATAGGCTCGACCCGTGAAGGCCATCACCATCCCGGAGCCCGGCGACGCCTCGGCTCTCGTGCTGACTGACGTCCCCGACCCGCAACCCGCTCCCGACGAGGTGCGCTTGCGGGTCGCAGCGGCTGGCGTGAACCGCGCCGACGTCATGCAGCGGATGGGCTTCTACCCACCGCCTCCCGGCGCACCCGAGTACCCGGGTCTCGAGGTCAGTGGCACTGTCGACGCCGTGGGCGACGGCGTCGACGGCTGGGCTGTCGGCGACGAGGTCTGCGCCCTGCTGTCCGGCGGCGGCTACGCCGAGCTCGTCTGCGTGCCGGCCGGGCAGCTGCTGCCCGTGCCGACCGGCATCGGGCTCCAGGACGCGGCCGCCCTGCCCGAGGTCGTCAGCACCGTGTGGTCCAACGTGTTCATGACGGCGAACCTCCTTCCGGGACAGACCTTCCTGGTCCACGGTGGATCCTCTGGGATCGGCACGATGGCGATCCAGCTGGCCCGCGAGGTCGGTGCCAGGGTCGCGGTCACGGCCGGGTCGCCCGACAAGCTCGAGGCCTGCCGCAAGCTGGGCGCCGAGATCCTGGTCAACTACCGCGAGCAGGACTTCGTCGAGGAAGTTCGGGACGCGACGGCCGGTGCCGGGGCCGACGTCATCCTCGACAACATGGGCGCGAAGTACCTTGCCCGCAACGTCGACGCGCTCGCAGTCAACGGGCGCCTGGTCGTCATCGGCCTGCAGGGCGGCGCCAAGGCGGAGCTCGACCTCGGTCAGCTGCTGCGCAAGCGGGGCGCGGTCATCGCGACCTCCCTGCGGGCCCGGCCGGCCGACGAGAAGGCAGCGATCGTCGCCGCCGTGCGCGAGCACGTCTGGCCGCTCGTCGACGCCGGCCGGGTCGCGCCGGTGATCCACGGGCGCTACCCGCTGGGCGAGGCGACCGAGGCGCACCGCGAGCTCGAGGCCAGCGGGCACATCGGCAAGATCCTCCTCACGCCCTGACGCTCACGCGCCAAGCACACACGCTCCGAGATTGCCTCTGGAGGCTCACGGCAGAGCTGCCGGCGCCGCCGAGCTGACCGGACGGCATACGGACGAATCGGGCCTGGGCCCGGCCAGGCGGTATCCTCGGAGCAGCTCAGGGTTCCTGTGCGTCTCGGAGGCGGGTTCGACGCACGCCCGCTCTGCCGTGCCCCGGCACCACCTGAGAACGAGTCGCCCGTGTCACCGATCACCGCCTACCGCAGCCTCTTCGCGCTCACCGGGCCTCTCTACGTCGTCACCGCCTTCCTCGGCCGGCTGCCCCTGGCCATGAGCCAGATGGGCGCCATGCTGCTCGTGTCGGCGAGCACCGGTTCGTATGCCGCCGGAGGGCTCACCGCCGGTGCCCTCGCGGTCGCCAACGCGGTCGGCTCCCCCCTCGCCGGCGCGCTCGCCGACCGGGTGGGACAGCGGCCGGTGGTCCTCGTCCAGTCCGTCGTCGGCGGCGCCGGGCTCGCGGCCCTCGTCCTGCTCGCGCACCTCGACGCGGCCACGCCCCTGCTCGTGGGTGCTGCCGCGGCCACCGGCGTGTTCCTGCCGCAGATCGGGCCGCTGGCCCGGGTCCGCTGGCGACCGATCACGGCCGGGTCCGGCTCGCGGCAGGCGCGGCTGGTCGACACCGCCTTCTCCTACGAGGGCGCCGCCGACGAGGCGTCCTTCGTGCTCGGTCCGGCGCTGCTCGGCCTGCTCGTCGTCCTCGCGGCGCCCGGCGTGGGCCTGCTGGTGGCGGCCGCGCTGCTCGTGGTGTTCGGCTGTGCGTTCGCCCTGCACCCGACGGCCCGGTTGGCCCACGCGGCCCGTCGGGTGGGCCACCCCGCCGGCCGGCTTTGGACCCTGCCGTTCGTGGTCCTGCTGTTCGCCCAGCTGCTCATCGGCAGCGTCTTCGGGTCGGTGCAGACCGGCACGACGGTGCTGGCGACCGCCGCCGGTCAGGCGGGTGTCGCTGGGCTCGTCCATTCGTTGCTCGGTGTCGGCAGCGTGGTGGCTGGGGTCGCGCTGGCCGCCCTTCCCGCGCGGGTCGGCTTGCCCCTGCGGCTGCTGGTCTCCGCGGCCGGGCTGTTCCTGCTGGCCCTGCCGTTGCTGTGGGTCGGCTCCCTGGGCAGCCTCGTCGTCGTGGTGCTGCTGCTCGGCTTCACCGTGGCGCCCTACATGATCACGACCTTCACCGTCGGGGAGCGGATCGCCCCCACGGCCCGCGTGGGCGCCGCGATGACCCTGCTCGCCGCCGGCACCGGCCTCGGGTATGCCGTGGGGTCAGCGCTCGCGGGACGCCTCGCCGACCTGCACGGGCACACGGGTGCCTTCTCGGTGACCACGGCGGTGACCGCTGTCGCCCTCGTCGTGGCCGCTGCGGCATACCCGTTGCTGGGACGCGCGCTCAGCGTCGCTGCTGCCGCGAAACGACCCGTCGCGCCCGCTGGTTCTGCCACGCTGGCCGGGTGAACACCGTCGCCACGGTCCTGGTCGCCGTCGTCGCCCTCATCCACGTCTACATCGTCGTGCTCGAGATGGTGCTCTGGACCACCCCCCGTGGCCAGGCGGCGTTCGGGCTGACGCCTGACTTCGCCCAGCAGACCAAGGCTCTCGCCGGCAACCAGGGCCTCTACAACGGGTTCCTCGCGGCTGGTCTGGTCTGGGGGCTGGTCGGTCCCGAGCACCTGCGGTTCGCGTTCCAGGTCTTCTTCCTGCTGTGCGTCGTGGTGGCCGGCCTCTACGGCGCCGCCACCGCCAGCCGCAAGATCCTGCTGGTCCAGGCGCTCCCCGGTGCCCTCGCGCTGGCCGCCGTCCTGATCGCCCACTGACGCCGGGCCGCAGCCTCCGCTGGGTCCGGCGCGCCGCGCGGCGGGACGCCTTGACGCGCCCTCTACATACTCGGTATACATCTCCTCACCAGAGTTGATACTGGGTATGTAGGGGACACACGCGGGGGCGGAGGAACGGGATGTCGGTCAAACAGGGGTTGCTGGCACTGCTGGCGACGGAGCCGATGTACGGCGCCCGGCTCCGGGCCGAGTTCGAGGCGAGGACCGGGGGGACCTGGCCGCTCAACGTGGGGCAGGTCTACACGACCCTCGCCCGGCTCGAGCGCGACGGACTCGTCGAAGCCATCGGCGAGGACGCCGAGGGACGGATCTCCTACCGCCTGACCCCTGCCGGTCAGGCCGAGGTCGCGAGGTGGTGGGTCTCGCCCGTCACCCGCGAGACCACCCCCCGCGACGAGCTGGTCATCAAGCTCGCGCTGGCCGTGACCGTCGACGGGGTCGACGTCAACCGGGTCGTCCAGACCCAGCGCACCGCCACGCTGCGCCACCTGCAGGACCTGACCAGGCTCAAGCAGCGGGCCACCACCCACCACGAGGCGGCGGAGGACGGCGACGGTCAGGTCGACCTCGCCTGGCTGCTCGTCCTCGAGAACCTCATCTACGCAGGCGAGGCCGAGGTGCGGTGGCTCGACCACGTCGAGGCCCGGCTGGTCCGCGAGGCGAACCGTCCACGACCGCACTCGAGCCAGCCCACCGGCACACCCGCCGCCACCGGCGAGACGGACGGCACCACCATCATCAGCACCACACTCAACGGGGGACCACGATGAGCAACGCACAGCACCACGACGTCATCCTGCGCCTGGACAACGTCACGCGCGTCCACGGCACCGACAGCACCGCGGTCCGCGCACTGGCCGGCGTCAGCCTCGATGTCCGCGCCGGGGAGCTCGTCGCCGTGATGGGCCCGAGCGGATCCGGCAAGTCCACGCTGCTCAACCTCGCCGGCGGACTCGATGCGGCAACCAGCGGAGAGGTGCTGATCGAGGGCCAGAGCATCGGCTCCCTCAAGGGCGACGCGCTCGCCAAGCTGCGCCGGCGCCGGGTCGGGTTCGTCTTCCAGGACTTCAACCTGATCCCCTCGCTGACCGCCGTCGAGAACGTCGCCCTGCCGCTCGAGCTCGACGGCCAGCGGGTCGGCAAGGCGCGACGGCGGGCTGTCGACGCGCTGCGGATGGTCGGCGTCGAGGAGCTCGCGGACCGCTACCCCGACAAGATGTCCGGCGGCCAGCAGCAACGGGTCGCGATCGCGCGGGCACTGGTCGGCGACCGCCGCCTGGTGCTCGCCGACGAACCCACCGGAGCCCTCGACTCCCACACCGGCGAAGGCGTCCTGCGGGTGCTGCGCGAGCGGTGTGACGCGGGCGCGGCCGGACTGCTGGTCACCCACGAGGCGCGGCACGCCGCCTGGGCGGACCGGGTCGTCTTCCTGCGCGACGGCGTGGTCGTCGACAGCACGGGTGCGCCCGACGCGGCCGAGGCCCTCCTCGAGCCGACCGCCTGAGCCGCCGCCATGACCACCCTCGTGGAACCCAAGGCACCAACAGGTATGCCGCGCGGTTCAGACGGCAGCACGGACAAGAGCTCGCGGCTCTCGCGCTGGCGTGCGTCCTGGCGGGTCGCCCTGCGGATGGCCAGGCGGGACCTGCGCCGTCACAAGGGCCGCTCGATCCTGGTCTTCCTCATGGTCGCCATCCCGGTGGGGCTGCTGGCCGGCGCGGCCACCCTCGGTGCCACCGAGCAGGCTGACGGAGGCGACCTGACGACGGCCAGGATGGGCACGGGCCAGGCGCTGGTCCAGGGCCCCCAGGTGGGGAAGGTGCAGCAGAGCCCCGACCCCAACCACGGCAGCATGGGGTGGAGCGACGACAACCTGGCCACCGAGATCCCGGGGTTCGCGACGGACGGCTCGTCGGCCGAGCAGGCTGCCTCGGTGGGTCGGCTCCTCGGAGGGACCGCCGTCGCCGTGCGAGAGACGGAGATGCGGCTGGTCGTGGGGGAGCGCCGCGTGCGCATCACCGGACTGGTCGCCGACCCGCGCGGTGTCGACCTCGGAGCCAAGGCCCAGCTGACGTCGGGCGCCTGGGGTGCCGCGCCGGACGAGATCGTCGTGACCCCTGCAGGCGAGCGCAAGGGGATCCCGCGCTCCGGGTCGGTGACGCTGTCCGCCGGGGGCACCGAGCGCACGGTGCGCATCGTGGGCACGGCCACTGCGCTGCTCGAGTGGGGGGGCATGCCCGACTTCGTGGTCCCGTCGATGCCTGCGGAGGCCGGCCCGGAAGCCAGTGGGAGCGGGGGCGCCGGATCCTGGGTGGTGGTCGGCACCGGACCGGTCAGCTGGGAGGATGTGCAGCGGCTCAACACCTACGGGCTCACCGTGTTCAGCCGAGCGGTGCTGGCGAACCCGCCACCCGACAGCGCGCTGCCGCCGGAGCTGCGCGCCCAGAACGCCTTCGCCCAGGACACCGGCCGGATGATCGCCGTGATCGGCGGGGTCATGCTCTTCATCCTGACGACCCTGCTCGTCGGTCCGGCGTTCGCGGTCAGCGCCGCCCGACAGCGGCGCACCCTCGCGCTGGCTGCCACCAACGGTGCCGAGACCCGCCAGCTCCGACGCACGGTGCTGGCCCAGGCCCTGGTCCTCGGCGTGATCTCCGCGCTCGGCGGGGTGCTGCTCGGGGTCGCGGCAGTCCGGGTGGCGTTGTGGTGGTGGGTGCGCACCCACCCGTCGTCCTCGTTCGCCTCGCTCAGCCTCGACATCCCCTGGACGGCCTTCGCCATCCTCGTGCCGTGCGCGGTGCTCAGTGCCGTCGTCGCCGCGCTGCTGCCGTCCCTGCGCCTCGGGCGCCTGGACGTCATCGGCGTGATGCGGGGCCAGAGCGTCTCGCCCAAGCTCAACAAGCTCGTCCCCGTGGTCGGCCTGGCGCTGGCCGTGCTCGGCGGAGCGGTGGTCCTCTCCGCGGCCCGGCCCCTGTCGGGCGGAGAGATGCGGGTCGCCTTCGGGGCGGTGGGCCTGGTGCTCGGCACCCTGCTGCTCGTCCCCGCCATCCTCGTGGCCTTCGGCCGGCTCGCGTCGAGGCTGCCCGTCGCACCCCGGCTCGCGACACGCGACGCTGCCCGGCACCGCAGTCGGGCCACCCCTACCGTCGCGGCGATCCTGGCCGGCGTCGTCGCCCTCACCGCCTTCAGCATCGGCTTGGCCAGCGACACCAAGCAGCAGATGTCCGAGTACACCCCCCAGGCCCTGCCGGGTGAGGGCGTCGTCTACACCGGTGACGCCGAGACCCGCCTGTCCGTCACGGCGGCCCTCAAGAAGGCGGACCTCATCCAGACGCCGATGTTCGTCGTGCGCCCGGAGGAGGACCCGATGACGAACGCCGGGACCTCGGCTCCGGCGAAGCCGACCGAGTTCGTCTCGGTGGTGCCGGACGGTTGCACGACCACCCAGACCCTTCCGAGCAGCGACGGCGAGGCTCAGCGCTGCATCCGTCTGGGCAGCCAGGCCTACGACCGTGGACAGATCGGCGTCCTCCCGGCTGGTGAGATCGCGCGACGACTCGGCCTCTCCGACGCGCAGAAGGCGGCCGTCGAGAAGGGTGCCCTCGTCGTCGCCCTCAAGGACCTGGCCGGCAAGGCGACCGTGAAGGTCGTCAGCGGCACGTTCGTCATGGACAACACGACGTATGCCGCGACCCAGGTCATCGAGAAGGCGACCGCGACGGTGCCCACGGTGCCGGTGCCGGCCGGTCGGCTCACCGACGGATCGCTGCCCGGCCAGAGCACAGGGGGGCTCATCGCGACCGAGACGGCGACGAGGCTGGGCTGGCCGATCCAGCAGGACTCGGTCCTGCTCCGCGACGCAGGTGGCGCGATCAGCAAGGAGACCCAGAAGAACCTCGACGAGCTGGTCGGTGACGAAGGCGGCCTCTACGTCGAGCGGGGCTTCCAGCGCTACGACGAGACGATCATGCGGATCATGATGGGCGTCGCGGCGCTGCTCCTGCTCATCGTCACGCTGATCTCGACTGCCCTGTCGATGGCCGAGCAGCAGGCCGACTCGGGCACCCTCGCCGCGGTCGGGGCCACCCGCCGGACGCGTCGCGCGTTCGCCGCTGCCCAGGCCATGGTCGTCGGCTTCATCGGCGCCGTCCTCGGCATCGCGGTCGGGCTGGTGCCCGGGATCGCGATCACCTACCCCCTGACTGCCCAGTCGAACGGCTACGACCCCCTCACCGGTCGGGAGGCACCGCCGATCCACTACCTCTCGATCCCCTGGACGCCACTGCTCCTGGTCGTGCTGGGGGTACCCCTGCTGGCCGGGCTGCTGTCCGCCGTGGCGATCCGGCGCGCGCCCGCGCTGACCCGGCGGGCGGACTGAGACCGGTCCACCGCGGCATACCGGTCGGGGGGCCGGGTGCCGCGGTGGACCACTTTCCGTCACCACCCCGGCGACGACGCCCGCGGGACCATGCCCGGACCGGCCGTGGCCGGGTGAGGCAGGATGGGTGGCATGAGCCAGCAGGACGAGCAAGGACAGCAGACAGACCAGCAGCACCCCGACCCCAGCGGCGACGGCGACCAGCAGCGCGTCGTCGTGGTGACGCAGGACGGCATGGGCGTCGCTCCGCACCCGGAGGGGGAGGACGGCGCCGACCAACCCGGCCGACCTCGTCGAGCAGCCTGCCAAGGTGATGCGGATCGGCTCGATGATCAAGCAGCTCCTCGAAGAGGTCCGTAACGCGCCCCTCGACGAGGCTGGTCGGGCCCGGCTCGCCGAGATCCACCGCCGCTCGATCAAGGAGCTCGAGGACGGCCTGGCACCGGAGCTGATCGATGAGCTCGAGCGGATCGCGTTGCCCTTCAACGAGGACGAGGCACCCACCGACGCCGAGCTGCGCATCGCGCAGGCCCAGCTGGTGGGGTGGCTCGAGGGGCTGTTCCACGGCATCCAGACGGCGTTGTTCGCCCAGCAGATGGCAGCCCAGCAGCAGCTCCAGCAGATCCGCCGGGCCTTGCCGCCGGGGCACGCCCCCGAGGGTGCGCCGGGCATGCAGGGTATGCCGGGTGCTCCCGGCCTGCGCCCCGACACCGGCGAGAGCGGCCCCACCGGCCAGTACCTCTAGCCACCCCCTCGCCTCCGACGCCACCTCCCCCTCCCCGAAAAACGGGGGTTGCTCGACGTAACGGGGGGTCCTAGCCCCCGTTACGTCGAGCAACCCCCGTTTTGCCGTGTCGGCGTGCGGCGCTGGGAGGTGACGGGGTTGCGCGCGGCTGTCTCGCGGCATACTGTGGATAGCGTCACTATCCAATACCGGGAGGCGTCGTGGACCACTCGTGGAACCTGCTCATCATCACGCACGCCGTCGCGGCGTCGTTCGCCATGGTGTTCGGCGCGTGTCAACGTGCTGCGGCGCAAGCGCGGTGACCGGCCACACCGGGCGATCGGGTGGACCTGGCTGGTGCTGATGTACTTCACGGCGTTCAGCTCGTTCTGGATCCAGCAGCTGCGTCCGGGCAGCTTCTCGTGGATCCACGGGCTCAGTGCGTTCACGATCGTCACCCTCAGCCTCGGTCTGTGGAACGCGCGGCGCGGCAACATCCGCGCGCACGCCGGCAACATGATCGGGACGTATGCCGGGCTGTGGGGTGCGTTCATCGGCGTCACCGTCGTGCCGAGTCGCCTGGTGCCACAGGCCTTCCAGGCCCACTGGTCGGGCATGGCGCTCCTGACCGCGGGCATCATCGCCGTCGGGCTGGCCGCCGTGGCCGTGGTGATCCGGCTGCTGGGTCAGGCTGGGGTCCCGGCGCGTGTCACGGCGTCGTCAGCCGCGACCTGACGCAGCGGCGAGAGCCAGGCATACGCCGCCGCCGCGAAGCCCACACAGACCAGGCCCACCATGGCCGGGCGCACCGAGAGGGCAGTCGCCAGCACGCCACCAGCGACAGATCCGAGCGTCCACCCCAGGCCCCACGACAGCATCCGGCCGGCAGTGTTGACCCGGCCGAGCAGGTGCTCCGGCGTGACCTGCATCCGGTAGGTCAGCGAGGTGATGAGCACGAGCTGGTAGGCCACGCCCCAGACCACCATGCCCACGCTGGCGAGCACCCAGTGCGGGGCGAGCGCGGTGGCCAGACCGGCGACGGCGGACACCGGGATGGCGCCCAGCGTGACGCGGGCGGCCGGGAACCGGCGCAGCAGCACGGGGGTCAGGGCCGAGGCCGCGACCCCGCCGATGCCCCAGACGGCGAAGACCAGCCCGAACCGCCACCCGGACGTGCCGATGTGCAGCACCTGGTCCGCCCACGGCACGAAGAGCGCGACGAAACCGGCGCCGCCCGCGGACTGCAACGCGCCCACGATCGTGTTGGAGCGGACTCCGGGGTGACGCCAGAGGAAGGTCACGCCCTCCCGGATGTCCTGGAACACCACCGACGGTCGCAACGGCGCAAGGTTGGCGCGCACGGTGGACAGGGCGCGCCGGACCATCCGGATCAGCAGCGCGGAGACGAGGAAGCTGAGCGCGTCGACGGCGAGCAGCGTCGACGGGTGGACCACAGCGAGGGCGAGACCCACGGCCGCCGGGACGACGAGGTCGAGCACGCCACCGACACCCCAGATGGCGGCATTGGCCTCCCCGACGCGCTCCCGCCCGACGAGCACCGGGAGGGCCCCGAAGTTCGCCCCGTCGAAGAACGTGAACAGGCTCTGGGCCACGAGTCCGGCGATGAGGACGTGCGGCACCGTCAGGACGCCCAGCCAGTGGGCGACCGGCACCGACCCGATGACGAGCACGTTCGCGAGGTCCGCGGCGACCATCACCCGCTTGCGGTTCCAGCGGTCGCTCAGTGCCCCGGCGAACAGCCCGATCAGCAGGTACGGCAGGGCATCCAGCGTGGTCGTCAGCGCGGTCAGGGCGGGCGAGCCGGTGAGCGTGTAGACGAGGACGGGCATCGCGACCACGGTGATGAGCGAGCCGGTCAGTGACACGATGCGCGCGGCCCAGTAGAGCCGGAAGTCGCCGTCGTCGCGCAACCTGCCCGGGGCGCGGGTGCTGTCGTCGCTGCTCACCCGCCTGAGTCTGCCGGGTGAACCGCACTTCAGCTCAACCGCCTTTGCCAGCCACGACTCCAGCCACGACTCCAGCCACGACTCCGACCACGACTTGCACCAGGACCGCGAACACGATCCCGGCCGCCAGACCGGCCCGGTACGTTGAAGGCCATGACGGACTCGGTGCAGCAGCTGGCGGACGACTTCCACGACTACCGCATGCGGACCTCGCCCACCTGGGCGCACATGCTCGGCGACTACCGGTTCGCCGACCGCTACGAGGACGGCTCCCGCGCCGCGGAGGACGCGGAGGTCTCGGACCTGCGCGCCTTCGCCAACCGCGCCGACGCCATCCCCGATGAAGGGCTCAGCAGCCAGGAGCGACTGACCCGCGACATCGTCGGCTACGACGCGACCACGTCCGCGGACGTCGCCGAGTGCCATCAGGCCGAGTTCGGGGTCGACCCAGTCTTCGGCGTCCAGGTCGCCCTGGGCGTCACGATCGCCGGGCTGTCCCTGCCCACCCCGGAGGTCGCCGACGCGATGGCGGCGAAGTACCGCGGGATCGGCCAGAACATCCGCGACCTCGCCGAGCGCCATCGCGAGGGCGTGGCCTCAGGACGCACGCCGGCGACCTTCGCCGTCGAACGCGCCATCGAGCAGGTCGAGGCGTGGCTGGCCACCCCCATCGACGAGGACGTGCTGCTGACCTCGACGACCGCACCCCCGGAGGGGTACGACTCGGAGGCGTGGCGCCGCGGGCTGGCCGACGTCGTCACCAAGGACGTCCGACCGGCCCTGGAGGTCTTCCGCGACGTGCTGCGCGACGAGGTGGCTCCGGTCATGCGTCCCGACGAGCAGTGCGGGCTCTCGTGGCTGCCGGATGGCGAGCAGACCTACGCCAGGCTCCTCGCCCGAGACACGACGACGACGCTCTCCGCTGCCGAGATCCACCAGATCGGCCTCGACCAGATCGCCTCTCTCGCCGACGAGTACCGCGCCCTCGCGCCCGAGGTCGTCGGCACCGACGACCTGCCGTCCATCTACCGCGCGCTCCGCGAGGACCCGGCGCTGCGGCATACCAGCACTGCCGACATCGTCGCCGCCTGCGAGGCCGCGTTCGCAAAGGCCCGCGGGGTGATGCCCGCGTGGTTCGACCGGCTGCCCGTGGCCGACTGCGTGGTGAAGGCCACCGACGTCGGCGCCGCCGCCTACTACTACCCGCCGGCCGACGACGGCAGTCGCGGCGGCACGTTCTACATCAACACCGCGGACCCGGCCCACTGGGGACGGTACGAGCTCGAGGCGCTGTCCTACCACGAGGGCATCCCGGGCCATCACCTCCAGCTCGCCATCGCCGGCGAGCTCACCGACGTGCCGAGGTACCGCAAGTTCACGATCTTCAACGCCTACGCCGAGGGCTGGGGGCTCTACACCGAACGCCTCGCCGACGAGATGGGCCTCTACACCAGCCCCCTCGAACGCCTCGGCATGCTCACCATGGACTCCATGCGCGCCTGCCGCCTCGTCGTCGACACCGGGCTGCACGCGATGGGCTGGAGCCGGCAGCAGGCCGTCGACTACATGGTCGCGAACTGCCCGCTCAGCGTGGGTGGGGTCAAGGCCGAGATCGACAGGTATGCCGTGATGCCGGGTCAGGCGTGCGGCTACATGATCGGGCGGCTCGAGATCCTGCGGATCCGCCGGGAGGCACAGGAGCGCCAGGGCGAGCGGTTCGACATCAAGGCCTTCCACGACGCCGTGCTCGACGGCGGCAGCGTGCCGCTGGCCGTGCTCGACACCGTGGTCCGCGACCGCCTCCCCGCCTGAGGCCAGCGACGTCCACAGACGGCCCGACCCGTTCCTCTCGACCCCTGACCTTGGGGTCAGCTGACAGCGGCTGCCGCTGCCCTGCCTGCGGTCCGGCCGGAGAAGATGCAGCCGCCGAGGAAGGTGCCCTCCAGCGCACGGTAACCGTGCACCCCACCCCCGCCGAACCCGGCAACCTCGCCCGCGGCATACAGTCCGGGCACCGGCTCTCCCGACGCGGCCAGGACGCGCGAGGAGAGGTCGGTCTGGAGTCCGCCGAGGGTCTTGCGGGTAAGGATGTTGAGCCGCACCGCGATGAGCGGCCCTGCCTTGGGGTCCAGGATCCGGTGCGGTGCCGCGGTGCGAATCAGCTTGTCACCACGGTAGTTTCGCGCTCCGTGGATCGCCGTCACCTGCGCGTCCTTGCTGAACGCGTTGTCGACCTGACGGTCGCGGTCGACGATCTGGCGCTCGAGGTGGGCGTAGTCGATCGGCGCGTCGGGGGCGAGGCTGTTCATCGAGTCGACGAGCTCCCGCAGGGTCTCGGCGGAGACGAAGTCGGCGCCCTTGTCGAGGAAGGCCCGCACCGGCCCCGGCATGTCCGCGCGCGCCCGGCCCAGCACGTCCTTGACCGACTTGCCGGTCAGGTCCGGGTTCTGCTCCGAGCCCGACAGCGCGAACTCCTTTCCGAGAATCTTCTTCGTGAGGATGAACCAGCTGTGGTCGTGCCCGGTCTGGCGCAGGTGGGCCAGCGTGCCGAGCGTGTCGAACCCCGGGAACAGCGGCGCGGGAAGCCGGTCGCCGTTGCCGTCGAACCACATCGAGCTCGGCCCGGGCAGGATGCGGATGGCGTGCGACGGCCAGATCGGGTCCCAGTTCTCGATGCCCTCGACGTAGTGCCACATGCGGTCCTTGTTGACCAGCCGCCCGCCCGCGGCCTCGGTGATGCCGAGCATCCGGCCGTCGACGTGGGCGGGGACGCCGGTGAGCATGTGCTCGGGGGGCGTGCCGAGCCGGTCGGGCCAGTTGGCGCGGACCAGGTCGTGGTTCGCGCCGATGCCACCGCTCGTGACGACGACCGCCTGCGCGGAGAGCTCGAACTCGCCCACGGCGTCGCGGCTGGTGGGCTTGCCCCGCGCGGCGTCGTCGTCAGCCAGCAGTGTGCCGCGCATGCCGATGACGGCACCGTCGCTGGTGACCAGCTCGTCGACCTGGTGGCGGTGCCGGATCTCGACCCGGCCGGCTGCCACGTGCTCACCCACCCGTCGCAGGAACGGTGCCAGCACCCCGGGACCGGTCCCCCAGACGATGTGGAACCGCGGCACCGAGTTGCCGTGCCCGGACGCGGAGCCGTCGCCGCGCTCCGCCCAGCCCACGACGGGGAAGAACCGCATTCCCTGCTCGTGCAACCAGGCCCGCTTCTCACCCGAAGCGAAGTCGACGTAGGCGCGGGCCCACTGGACGCCCCACGTGTCCGCCCCGCGCTGGGCGCCGGGACCCCGGTCGTCGAGGCGGTCGAAGCCTGCCGATCCCTGCCAGTCCTGCCAGGCCAGGTCGACGGTGTCCTTGATGCCCATCCGTCGCTGCTCCGGGCTGTCGACGAGGAACAGCCCGCCGAACGACCAGTGCGCCTGACCGCCGAGGTTGGCCGCGCTCTCCTGGTCGACGACGATGACGCGGCGACCGGCGTCCGCGATCTCGGCAGCGGCGACGAGCCCCGACAGGCCGGCTCCGACCACGATGACGTCAGCGTCCATGGCCCCCAACCTACGGGCCGGTAACCACCTGCGTCACGGAAACGCGACCGTCCACGACCGAGAACCGCACGTCGGCGAGGGTGTCCACCACGGCGTCGGCCACCAGGTCCTCGGCAGCGGTGGTCGTCGTGACGGCGAGCGTCGCGCAGCCCGCTGCCCGGCCGGCCACCAGGCCGCCGGGCGCGTCCTCGACGACGAGGCAGTCGGAGGCGTCGAACCCCAGCCGGGCCGCGGCGAGGAGGAAGGGCTCTGGATCGGGCTTGCCGTGGGTGACGTCGTTCGCTGTGACGACGACCGGCGGTGCCGGCAGCGCGGCAGCAGCGATCCGCGCCTCGGCCAGCCGGCGGGTGGAGGAGGTGACGATCGCCCAGCGACCTGACGGGACGAGCGCGTCGAGAGCCGCCAGCGTCCCCGGCAGACGGGACGACGCCCTCGAGGTCGTCGACCTCCATCGCCTCGATCCGCAGCACCGCGGAGTCCACCAGGTCCGCCGGCAGGAGGGCTGCCGCCACCCCTCGGGCGGGGATGCCGTGGAACTCCACCAACCGCTCGGCGGGCAGGTCGAACTCGCGGGTCCACTCCAGCCAGCACCGGGTCATGGCGGCGAGCGAGTCGATCAGCGTCGCGTCCATGTCGAACAGGACGGCCGCGAAGGTGCGGCCTTCGAGGGTCCCCAGGCTGCGCGGCATACCGGCAACCCTAGGAGGTCGTCGGCGGAGGCCGCGACCGGTCAGCACGCGCGGCGGTTACGGTGGAACGGTGAGCACGCCCTCCGAGAGCCCACGCCGCTGGCGCGGTGCGTCCCGGTGGTTGCTGCGGCTCGGCGCGCTGGCGCTGCTGTTCGTCGCGTGCAACACCGGAGGAGTCGCCGCGACGACCCTGCTCCCGAGCGGCGCCGACACCCTCAACTACGGCGCGGACCTGCGGCTGTCGCTCAACCCCGGTGACATCTCCGCCATCCAGAGCCCGACCATCTTCGGTGACATCCGGATGGACTTCGCCGGCCCGGTCCCTGCTCCGGGCATCGTCGCCCAGGTGCACGTCAAGGAGCGGATCACCGACCTGCTCGCCCGCCCGAACATCTCGGTGCAGTCGCTCCAGCCCGGACCCCTCGAGCTCGAACGCGCGGCTCGAGGTGCGGCGATCGCGCTCGGCTGGCGGTTCGCCGCAGGTGCCCTCTTCGTCGCCCTCCTCTGCCTCGGTGGGTATGCCGCGTGGCGCCGCCGCCGGCCCGGGCTGCGGTGGAGCGCGGTGGTCGCCTCCGTGTGGGTCGCCTCCTGCGTCGCGACGTTCGGCGTGATCGGAGCGACCTACCAGGCCGAACGGCTGGACAGCTTCACGACGACGGGGATCCTCGGAACGGTGCAGAAGAACGCCGACCTCCTCGAAGGCGTCGAGACCCGGGCCGAACAGGTCACGCCCTACCTGAAGAACCTGCTCGCCCTGTCCGCGGCACTGCAGGACAAGTACGCCCCGCAGGCGCTCGACACCCCCGTCGCGGCGCGGTTGCTGCTGGTCTCAGACATCCACGGCGCCAACCAGTACGCGCTGATGAAGACGATCGTCCAGCAGGAGCGGATCGACGCGGTCATCGACTCCGGCGACCTCGTCAACTTCGGCAGTGCCACGGAGGCCGACGCCGCCAACCTCTTCACGGGCATCGCCTCCCTCGGCGTCCCCTACCTGTTCGTCAAGGGCAACCACGACGGGCAGAGCGACGTCGACCGCGGGCTGCTCGACCGGCTGGCGAAGGTGCGCAACGTCGTGCTGCTCGAGCCCGACGCGCAGACCTACACGGTAGAGAGCATCAAGGGCGTCCGGATCGCAGGTTTCAACGACCCGCGCTGGTTCGGCGACGACAACACCGACAACGCGGCGAAGCAGAAGCCGGCCGCCACCCGGTTCAACGACGCGATGGCCGACCAGCCCGTGCCGGACATCGTCGTCGCCCATGAGCCCGCGGCCGCGCGCGACGTGGCCAGGGCGGGCATCCGCGTCAACGGCCACATCCACGCCGCGCAGCTCGAGGGTGCGCGGATCGGTGTCGGCACCTTCACCGGGAGGCGGTCCGTTCAGCCACTTCATCGCCGAGGGGACGAGCGGCGCGGATGACGAGGTGGGCGAGCTCACCGGTCAGCCGTCGGCGTTCGACATCGCGACCTTCGGCACCGACTGTCAACTGGCCTCGCTCACCCGCTACCAGTTCCGCAACGTCATCGAGGGGCGACCGGCGTATGACAACGTCACCCTCATCAACGGGTCGCGGATCGAGGAGCGCGCGCCGCAGGCAGCGACCCCGGCCGGTGCGGCGGACGCCACGGACACGGCGACCCCCACCAGGACCTGCTCCGCCACCCAGGAGCAGAGCCGGGAACGCGTGACCGTCGCCCCGCGTTGAACCTCGGCCACCAGCAGGCTCAGGGACGTCCGTCCGCGTCCGGGCCACCAGCACCGCACCGAGGAGAACCGTGACCACAGCCGAGTTCGACCGACAGCTCCAGACCTACCTCGACGCCAAGTACCCCACCCTCGCGGGGATCGACGAAGCCGAGTTCGTCGACTTGCTGGAACCGTTGCGGGACAAGGCATCTCGTGCCGCCGCAAGCACGCCTGATCGCATCCCGTTCGCGCTCGTCGTCACGTCGCGCCTCGTCACCCCCGACCAGGCCCTGCCGACCGTCCACTGGAAGGCCACGACCGGCTGGACCGAGTACACCGCCGACGACCTCGCCGGCTACCGCCCGATCGCCGGCGTGGACGTCCCGGACCACGCGGCATACCTCATCACCGACATCGACACCGGGACGGCGACCCTCGACGTCAGGGCCAAGGACGCCGTGCCCCTCATCGAGGCCGACGGACGCAGCCCGCTCACCGTCGACGAGGGCGTCAGCCTGCTCACGCTGTGGCCGGGGATCCTCAAGGACCGCAACGCCTTCTTCCTGCCCGGCGCGCGTGACACCTCGAAGCGAGTGGCTGCGCTCTGGGTGAGCAAGGGCCATCCCCGACTGGGCTGGTGCTGGGAGGGGAACCCGCACACCTGGCTGGGTTCGGCGTCCTGTGGCGGCCGCGACGGCCTGATCAGGGACCTCGCTGATCAGGGACCTGGTGCATCGAGGGTGGCCGTCCACCCGAACGCCGAGGAGTCGGACTCCGCGCGACAGGTGAGCCGGGCCGCGGGCTGACGGGTGCGCTGCACGGTGACCCGCGAACGAGCGGGCAGCGCGCCCGCACCGTGCACCTCGACGTGCCACCGATCGGCATCCGGGTGCGGCCACGTCGCCGGGACGCACGTCGGTGACGGCACCCGGGCCATGGGCGCGCAGGACCTCCGCGAGCGCCACCTGGACCGGCGGCGGGTGGGCGGAGAACCCTCGGAGGTGATCCAGGTCCACCAGCCCGTCGAGGTGCCGGGACACGACCTCTGCCGCCGTGGCGGGGTCGAGACCGCCGTAGACCGTGCCGTCCGGGACGACGAGCAGGTTCGCGGCGAACCGGTCGCCGCCGATGTGGGTGCACTCCCACGTCTGGTCGGGCCACCGGTCGGCCAGAGCCAGCGCGACCGGCCGCCCGCGGACGGCACAGCAGACGTCGTGCCGTCCGTGGGTGCAGACCAGCAGCAGAGGCCCCGGCGGGTTCGGACCCTGTGGGTCGCGATCGTCGGCCGGGCCACGGTCGTCGGCCGGGCCCCGGTCGTCGGCCGAGCCACGGTCGTCGACCGGGCGACGGTTGGCGCGGCCGCCCGGGTCGGCGGCCGGCCCGGCGAGGAGGGCCTGCGCCGCGGCGAGCAGGTCCGTCGACCGCTGCCAGCTGCCCCACTCCTGTCTGCCGTCGAGGTCCAGCACTCCCCAGCGTCGCTCGACTCCTCGGGTGGCGCCGGCTCCGCGCAGGACGGGCCGTCGGACCAGGACCACGCGGCCACCGACGGCCAGCGCCGCCCGGTGCAGGCGGTCCGCCATGGGGCGGCCGATCCCCGGGAGGTCGATCCCGGCGCTGTCGAGCGCCGCCGGGGCCCACCCACCCGGGTGCTCGATGAGCAGCCACCGTGTGGCGGGCGCAGCGGTCCCCAGAAGGGTGTCACCCCGACGCCGCGCGGACGTCGAGCAGCGGGGCGTGGTCATGCAGGGACGACGACGCCGGAGCGCATCAGGACCCGCGCCAGCTCGAGGCCCAGCTCCCCCGCTGTGGCCGAGCCGGTCTCGAGCAGTCGCTCCACCGCGGCCAGGTCGGCGCGCTCGACCGTCTGGGCGCCGACCCTGCTGCGCAGCACCGTCCGGCCACCAGCGGCCGGGACGAGCGTCGCGGCCACATGGTCCCGCAGGGCCACGCGTGACTGCTCGACCAGCCCCGCTGCGGCTTCGGCCTGAGCCAGCGGAGCCAGGGGGGCAGGCCGTTGGGCGGCACGAGCCGCACCGGCCAGGCCTGCGTCGAGGTCGCCGGCGTCGACCTGCTGGAGCGCGTCGAGCAGGGCGGCCCGCACCGTCTCGACGTCGACCTCCTCGACACCTTTGCCGACCAGGTCGGTGCCGACGGGCAGCGCGGTGCGCAGCTGGGGCGACTGGCTCGCGCGGGTCACGGCGGCGCGCACCAGCTCGTCGGCGACGTGGCGACGCGTCCAGGCGTGCACGCCGATCGTCAGGTGGATGCTGGTGCCACCCAGGGCGGTGGCGGCGTGGAGGTAGCCTCGCGGCAGGTAGAGGCAGTCACCCGGCGCCAGGGTCTCCTCGATCAGAGGTGGGTGGGTGGCGGCGTCCTCGACGGCCGCCCGGTGCGCGGTCCACGGTTCGTCGCGCAAGGGGCAGCTCGTGCACCGGCGGGCGGATCCGCCATCGTTTCTCGCCCGCGATCTGCAGGACGAACACGTCGTGCACGTCGTAGTGGTCGCTGAACCCGGTGCTCTCCGGCGGGGTGACGTAGGCGTTGACCTGGACCGGGTGGCCGAGCTCGGCGGCCAGCGCCTGGGAGAAGTCCAGGACCGGGCGCCAGGTACGGTGCAGGCCCTGCAGGACCAGCGTCGCGCCCTCGGTGAAGTGCTGCAGGACGGCATCGTCACTGGCCTGGTCAGCGACGGCCGCGCCGATGCCTCCCCCACGGGTGAACGTGCGGTCGGCGAAGGTGGTGCCGTCACGGGCCATCCGCAGGAACGGAGTACGGAGCGCACGGGCCGACAGGAGCTCGTCGACGGCATCCGCGGAGAACAGGTCGTCGAACGGCATCGGCAGCTCGGCCGCCCGGCTGAGCAGGGGCTCACGCGACCAGTACCGCTCGGCGAACTCCGCGGGTGGGACGGACAGCAGACGTGACAGCACCGGGTGCCCACCGTGGGTGGTGGGCACCCGGTGGGGTGACGTGGTCGTCACCGACTCACCGTGCCGGGAGGTCGTGGGTCACCCGCCCGAGTTGCTGTCAGCTGCCGCCGTCCGCGCCACCATCGGCACCGCCGTCGTGTCCACCGGAGTTCGCGCCGCCATCGGCCGGACCCTCACCAGCGCCACCGCCGGCGCCGCCATCGGCGCCACCATCGGCACCGCCATCGTGACCACCGGGGTTCGCGCCGCCATCGGCCGGACCCTCACCAGCGCCACCGCCGGCGCCACCGTCGGCGCCACCATCGGCACCGCCATCGGCACCGCCGTCCTGACCACCAGGGTTGGCGCCGCCGTCGGCGGGACCTTCGCCGGTCTCGTCGGACTGCATGTCGGGGGTGCTAGGGGTTTCGCTCATGGCTGGATCTCCCTTGGTTCGGGCGGCGCCTCGTCGCGTCGCCCTACCTTCCTATGCCAATGCGGCCCGTACCGCCAGTCAGACCATGGCGTTTGCGCAGGTCAGGGCCTCGCGATCCGGCGCCGCAGCGTTGTCCCGGGCCAGCTCCGGCGATGACCACGCCCACCCCTACCCAAGGTAAGAACTTGGCAAGGGTTCGGCGCCAGGACGCCACTCGGGGCTCCCCGGTCCTACGGTGCGACCACCGATCCACAGGAATGCAGGGAGAGATCAATGGCGATGACCCGCGCGTTCGGCGCTCTTGCGGCACTAGGTGCCGCGGCCGCGCTCACCGTGGCAGCAGCACCGGCTCAGGCAGCGAACTCCTATGTGGCACTGGGAGACTCGTACGCCTCCGGGACGGGGACCAGGACCTACATCAACGACGGCACCTCGTGCCAGCGCTCGGTCTACGCCTACCCGTCGCTCATCTCGGCGAGCAAGGGGCTCTCCCTCAACTTCCGGGCCTGCTCCGGCGCGAAGGTCGCCGACGTCACCAGCACCCAGCTCAGCGCCCTCACTGCCACCACGACGCAGGTCTCGATCTCCATCGGCGGCAACGACGCCGGGTTCGCCGACGTGCTGACCGAGTGCGCGATGCCGGGCTGGGCGAGCGACTGCAACGGTGCGATCGACGACGCCCAGGCCATCATCAACAACACCCTGCCTGCCAGGCTGTCGAGCCTCTACGCGGCGATCCGGTCCAAGGCGCCCAACGCGAAGGTGGTCGTCGTCGGCTACCCGAGGATCTTCCAGGGCGAGGACTGCAACGCGTTCACCTGGTTCTCCCCCGCCGAGGAGGCCCGGCTCAACCAGACCGCCGACCTGCTGAACAGCAAGACCTCGGGCCTGGCGAGCGCGAAGGGCTTCAGCTTCGCCAACCCCACCAGCCGGTTCATCGGCCACGCCGTGTGCGACAGCCCCGAGTGGCTCAACGGTCTGTCCAACCCGGTCGGCGAGAGCTACCACCCCAACGTCGCCGGCCATCGCGACGGCTATGCGCCGCTCGTCAGCCCGGTGCTGACCGGCAGTGCACTCACGGTGAACGCCGCAACGATGCGCAGGGCCGAGGCGTCGGCCGACACCCTGGCAGCGCAGCAGAGCCGGTATGCCGCGGCGGACGCGAGCATCACCCCGGAGCAGTTCCGCCGTCCCGACCTGAGCAGCCCCGCGGTCAAGGCTGCCGCGAAGCGGGCCGGCGTCGACCTGGGCTCGCGAGCGAGCATCGACGCGGCCGACCGCACCTGGTCGCAGCGGCAGGCCGCGGCCCACGCCGCCGGTCGCTGACCGGTCGCCCCCACAGCACCGGTGGCGCGGCATACCTCGCGTCGTATTCCCGAGGTATGCCGCGCCACCAGCGTTCTGTGCGTGGAGGCGGTGAGGGACGCCCCGTGAGGCGTACCGCTTAGGCGCGGCCGTGCGCGGCGCGGCTGCGCCGGCTCAGCGAGTCGACGATGACAGCCAGCAGCAGGACGCCGCCGGTGATCATGTAGCGCTCCGGAGAGCCGAGGTTGACCAGACTGAGGCCGTTGGAGATCGACTGGATCACGAGGATGCCCAGCAGCGCGGAGTAGGCCGAGCCACGTCCACCGAAGAGCGACGTGCCACCGATGACGGCGGCCGCGATCGCGTTGAGGTTGGTGTCGACGCCACCACTGCCCTGGTTGGCTGACGCCAGCCGGCCGGCAGCCAGCAACCCCCCGAGCGCTGCAAGGGTGGAGCAGAACACGAACACCGAGACGTACACCCGCCTGACGTTGATGCCGGCCCGACGGGCTGCCTCGACGTTGCCGCCGATGGCAAGCACCGACCGCCCCCAGCGGGTGCGCCGGATGACGAAGTCGAACACCACGACCAGTCCGACGAAGAGCAGGAACATGTAGGAGACGCCGCGGTCACGGTTGAGGACGTAGACCGGGATGCAGAGCAGCAGCAGGATGGCCACGGCGCGCACGGCCAGCGTCACCACCGGCGTCGTCGAGAGTCCCGCGGCCGTCCGGCGCTGGTTGGCCCGCAGCCGGGTCGCGAGGTAGGCCACGACGACGAGCACGACGAGCAGGTATGCCGCGGCGTCGGACAAGAAGCTCGCCTGGGCGAACTTCACGAGCCCCGAGTCGAACGGGATGTTGATCGACCCCTCCTTGCCCAGCACCTTGAGCTGCAGACCCAGGAACGCGAGCAGGCCGGCGAGGGTGATCACGAAGCTGGGCACACCGAACCGCGTGTAGAGCAGGCCGTAGAGGGCGCCGATGACCGCGCCGGCCGCCAGCGACGCGAGGATCGCGAGAGGCAGCGCCCACCCGTGACCGACGAAGCCGACCGCCAGGATCGCTGCCGACAGACCGCTCATCGACCCGACGGAGAGGTCGATCTCGCCGAGCAGCAGGACCAGCACGATGCCGAGGGCGATGGTGCCGGTCGCGGCGCTCTGCTGGGTGAGGTTGACCAGGTTGCGGCTGGACAGGAACGCGTCGTTCGCGATCTGGAAGACGCCCCAGATCACGACGAGGCCGATCACGACGGGCAGCGAGCCGAGGTCGCCGCTGCGCAGCCGGGAGACGAACGCGCGCAGAAACCCGCCGACGCCCTGCGAGGCGATCAGCCGCTCGTCCTGCAGGTCCGCGGGCAGGGCGGCCATGGTCTCGACGGACTGCGCCTCCGGGGTCGGGGTGGGCGTGCTCATGACTGCTCCTCCGGGGTGGCAGGGGGTGCCGCCGTGGTGGTGGTCGTGTCGGCCGGGGCCTCGCGACGGGCGGCGCGCTGGGAGACGGCGTTGGTCGTCGCCCCCGTGATGGCGGCGATGATCTCCTGGCTGGTGGTCTCGCCGACGTTGAACGTCCCGTTGTTGCGACCGAGGCGCAGCACGCTGACCCGGTCGGCGACAGCCATCACGTCGGACATGTTGTGGCTGATGAGGATGACGCCAAGTCCGTTCTCCCGCAGGCGTTCCACGAGGTTGAGCACCTCGGCCGTCTGGGCCACGCCCAGCGCTGCGGTGGGCTCGTCGAGCATCACGACCTTGGGTGCTCCGAGCAGCGAGCGGGCGATCGCGACGGTCTGGCGCTGACCACCTGACAGGCTCGCGACGGGGATGCGGACCGAGGGGATCTTGGCGCTGAGCTGGCGCAGCAACCGCCACGACTCCTGCTCCATCGTGACCTCGTCGAGCGCGCGGCCACGGTAGAGCTCACGGCCGAGGAAGAGGTTCGCGACGACGTCGAGGTTGTCGCAGAGCGCGAGGTCCTGGAAGACCGTCGCGATGCCGAGACCCTGCGCCTCGGCCGGGCTGGCGACGCTCGCGGTCTTGCCGTCGAACCTCATCTCGCCGCCGTCCGGGGTGTAGACCCCCGCGATCGTCTTGACGAGCGTGGACTTGCCGGCGCCGTTGTCGCCGACCAGCGCCACGACCTCCCCCGTGTGCACGTCGAAGTCGATGTCCTTGAGTGCCTGCACGGCGCCGAAGCGCTTGGAGACACCGCTGAGCGCCAGGACGGCTGTCGTCGGCGGCGAGAGAGTCGCAGTCATGTCAGTCCTTCGGTGGTTCGGTGGGGCCGGAGCAGGTGCGGGTCCCGTTGTCCTGGAACAGAACCAGACTCCGGTATGCCGCGTCACCGGCGGGTGGGAGCGGCGCCGAGGCACTGCTCCCACCCGCTGGCGCGGGGTGTGTCAGCTCAAGCCTGCCTTTGCACAGGCATCTGCGAAAGCACCGGTGCAGATGTCGGCGACCTTGTAGACGTTGTCCTTGACGATCGTGTCCTTGACCTTGTCCTTGGTGACCGCGATCGGGTCGAGGATGGTCGAGGGCACGCCCTCGGTGTCGGTGGTCGACGCGGGCTTCTGCTTGTTGGCCAGCGCGAGGGCTCCCTTGGCGGCGGCGTCGGCCTCCGGCGGGACCGGCTTGTAGATCGTCATGGCCTGGTCACCGGCGAGGATCCGCTGGATCGCGGCGAGCTCGGAGTCCTGACCCGTGACGGGCGGCAGGGGGCTGACGCCGCCGGCCTTGAGGGCGGCGATGGCGCCGCCACCGGTGCCGTCGTTCGCGGCATACACACCCACGAGGTTGCCCTTGACGGCCGAGATCTGGCCCTCCATCCATGCCTGGGCCTTGTCGGGGCTCCAGTCCGGGGTGTCGTACTCGGCGGCGACCTTGAAGCCGCTCGAGTCGAGCACGCTGTGCGCGCCCTTCTTGAAGCTGGCGGCGTTGGGGTCGGTCGGCGAGCCGTTGATCATGACGAGGTCACCCGAGGTCTTGCCCCCGGCCTTGATGGTGTCGACGAGGGTCTGGGCCTGGAGCTTGCCGACCGTCTCGTTGTCGAAGGACACGTAGTAGTCGGCGCCGGCGATGAACCGGTCGTAGGCGACGACGGGGACGCTCTGACCCTTGGCGCTGGCCACGATCGATGCGGCGGCCTTGCCGTCGACCGGGTCGAGGACGAGCACGTTCGCACCCTGGGTCAGCGCGGCCTCGGCCTGCTGCTGCTGCTTGGCCGGGTCCTGGTCGGCGTTGCTGTAGATGATCGTGCAGTCCGCGCAGTCCTTCTTGATGGCGGCCTCGAAGAGCGGCCGGTCGAAGGTCTCGTAGCGGGTGGTCTTGGACTCGGGCAGCAGGAGTGCGATCTTCTTGGCGCTGCCGCCACCACTGGACGAGCTGCCGGAGCCGGCGTCGTCGCTGTTGCCGCAAGCGGCGAGCGATGCGAGACCGAGGCCAGCCACGAGAGCGGCCCCGGCGAGACGAATGGAACGGGTGGGCATACTGAACTCCCTTGGTCAGGCGCCGACGACCACGATGGCGCGGGGCGTGCACTGAGTTAAGCGCCGACCAGCCTTGGCGTCAAGAGTTGAATTCAAGAAATGGATACGGCGGTGGCCAGCACGCCGTGATTGGCCGGCAGCAGAGCCGCGGCGCAGACCAGCGCGCCGATGACGTCGGCGTCGGTCTCGAGCTCGCTGGACCGCACCACGACCGACGCCGCCGCACTGGGGATGGCGCACCGCTCCAGTGATGCGCGCATGGGGGTCGTGATGATCGACCCCACCCGGGACAGCTGTCCGCCGAGGACGATCACCTCGGGGTTGAGCAGGTTGACCAGGCCGGCGACGGCCACCCCCAGGTGGCGGCCGGCGTCCTCCAGCACCCGGCGGCACCCGGCGTCCCCGTCGAGCGCGCGGGTGATGACGTCACGCAGGCTCATCGGTCCGTGCGAGGCGCTGAGGGCGCCGAGCAGCCCACGCGCGCCGATGTAGGTCTCCAGGCACCCGCGGTTGCCGCACCGGCACACCGGGCCGTTCTCGTCGATGGTGAGGTGGCCGATCTCGCCTGCGGTGCCGGCAGCGCCCCGGAAGAGGTCGCCGTCGAGGATCAGTCCGGCACCCACGCCGTAGGACAGCTTGATGTAGACACCGTGCTGGACGCCCTGCAGGACACCGCATCTCAGCTCGCCGAGGGCGGCAAGGTTCGACGTGTTGTCGACCGCGACGGGGGCCTGGATCCGGCCCTGCATCTCCGCAGCCACCGCCACTCCACGCCACCCGGGCAGGATGCTCTCACTGCCCACCTGACCCGACACGGAGTCGACCGGTGCAGGTATCCCCACCCCGACGGCTCGCAGGTCCGCCATCGTCTTGCCGGCCTTCTCGACGAGGTCGAGCAGCAGCCGGGACGCCCGGTCCATGCCCTCGTCGGCGGCGTGGTCCGCCGGCAGCGGCATCCGCTGGCGACCGATGATGTCGCGCGGGCCCGTGCCGATCGCGACCCGGACGTCGCGGTCGCCGAACGCGATGCCGGCGATCAGGGTGCTGCCGGTCGCCAGCGACACCAGCACGGCGCGGCGCCCGTTGCGGATGCTCGGCTCCAGCTCGACCGCACCTGAGGTGTCGAGCTCCTTGACCATGTTCGAGACGGTGGCCGGACTGAGCCCGGTGAACCCGGCGATCTCCACCTGCGTCATCGCACCCTGGTCGCGCAGCGCTTCGAGGACACGCAGGCGGTTGGCTTCACGCAGGGAAGCCTGCGACCCCGGAGCCGCCTGGGATGAGTTCACGGCCCAAACATAAAGGGTGAGGCCCTCAAACGGTAGGGAGAACCATCAGGCCGTGTCCGAAGGCGAACAACGGGTCGTCGTACCCGGGGACGTCCTCGTCGTGCCGACGGACCTGGTCCATCGAGCGCGGCAGGTCGAAGGGCAGCCTGCCCACCGGGGCCACGATGCCGGTGAGGGCATCGACCAGGGCGTCGTCGCTGCTGCCGTAGCTGCCGACCAGCGCGCTGGCGATCGGGAGGATCGGGGTCAGCACGGCCGGGCGGTCGAGCACCACGTCGACGACCAGGGGGCAGTGGCTGGCGATCCGAGCCAGTCGCGCCACCAGCCCGGGCGGGAAGTCGAGCGAGCCCTGGTGGAACCACGACTCGAGGAACAGGTCGGACCGCGGGTCGAACGGCGCCATCAGGCGCACCACGGCGAGCTCTGCGTCCTGCGGCCGGTCGACCTGCTCGCCGAGCCGCGAGACTGCCTCGCTGGACATGTTCTCGGCGTAGACCCGACGCCGACCGGAGAGCGGCAGGACGGGCGGGCGGCCCGCCGCACCGTTCTGGAGGACGGTCACCGACCTGGCCTGTGCGTCGTACCCGGCGTCGCGGAAGTCGGACCGCCCCACCGTCTCCGCTGCGAGGTCCTCGTCGACGTAGGGGTCGTCGAAGAGGCCCAGCCGGAACTTCACGGTGAGCAGCCGACGGGCGGACTCGTCGATGCGCGCCTCGCTGACGCGTCCCTCCGCGACGAGCTGGAGGAGCAGCTCGACGCACTCTTCGCCACCGAACTGGTCCGAGCCCGCCTCGATGATCAGTGCCATCCGGTCCAACGGGTCGAGGTGCTCGACGCCCCAGGCCCGGGCCGGGAGCACCTGGTCACCGACGTGGTTGTCGTTGACGAGCTCCCAGTCGGTGACGACCACACCGTCGTAGCCGAGCTTCTCGCGCAGCAGCCCGGTGACGATCTGCTTGTTGTAGCCGAAGCCGACCTCTTCGATCTTCTCCCCGTCCAGCTCGAGGTCGATGGGCATGCCGTAGTAGGGCATGATCGCGGCCGACCCGGCCGCGATGATCGGCGGGAACGGCTTGAGGTGGTCGGCGAACCGTCCTCCCGGGTAGACCTGCTCACGTCCGTAGGGGAAGTGCGCGTCCTCGCCGTCCTTCTGCGGGCCGCCACCGGGGAAGTGCTTGCTCGTGCAGGCGACGCTGCCCGGCCCGAGCGAATCCTGTTGGAACCCCTCGCAGATACGCCACAGCGAGCTCGGTCACCAGGTCGGGGTCCTGACCGAAGGTGCCCGACTGCCGAGCCCACCGCGGCTCGGTCGCCAGGTCGAGCGTGGGGTGGAGCGCGGCCCGGATGCCGACGGCGCAGTACTCCTGTCGGGCGATGTCGCCGAACGCCCGCACCAGGTCCGCGTCCCGCAGCGCGGCCAGCCCCAGTGGCTCCGGCCACTGCGAGAACGCCTTCGCTGCGAACGACGCGCCGGCGTTCTCGATGAACGCGTGGCGCGGGTCGGTGGACACCGTGACCGGTATGCCGTGGGGCGCCTGCTCGGCGATCGCCTGGAGCGCGTTGTGCCAGCGCGCCGCCATCCGGGGGTCGCCGAGAGCGTGCACGTTGAAGTGCGTGAGGTGCTTGCGGAGCACGACGTCGGACGTGCCCGACTTGCTGATGTCTCCGGCCGACTCCTTCACGGTCCCGTCCGCCCCCGCCTCGATCACGGTGTGGAACATCAGGCCCACCTTCTCCTCGAGGGAGAGACGAGGCAACAGGTCCGCGACCCTCTCCTCGACGCTGAGCCGCGGGTCCTCGAACGGGTCGAGACGCCCGTTCCCGTTGAGGTCGCGGTAGGCGACACCGTCCGAGGTGGTCTTCCTGACCGGGTGCATGACTTCCTCTCAGTCGCGGACGACGGGCACCGTGCGCCCCGGGCCTATCAGGGGGTGCCTGGAGCGCACGGCGGTACAGGTGGCTAGGCGATCCCCGCGCCGAACTCTTCCACACCGATGACCGGGCGCAGGGCGTGCTCGACGTCACGGGTGCTGAACGCACGGCGAATCACGTTGTCCGCCAACACGTTGCCGATGGCACCCATGACCATGGCCTGGTCGAGCGACAGGTAGCGGCGCGCGACCGTGCCGGAGCGCACGGCAACGGCGTCGAAGAAGCCGCCCTTGCCGTAGGCCTTGAGCTCGTCCTGGATCCTGGCAAGGTTGGTGAACGCGTTGCGGGGCTCGTGCATCATCGCCAGGAACGAGGCGTGCGGCGTGACGACGCCGTCGCCGAACGTGGGGTTCGGGTTGAGGGCGTCACGGCACTCGCCGTACGCCAGCCGCACGTTGGTGTTCTCCTGGTCGGAGAGGTAGCCGTCGGGGTTGAGCCCGAGGACGTCCACGCCGTACTCACGGTAGCCCCCGGCCGGGTTGCTGGACGGCGAGAAGCCCCAGTAGCCGTAGCCTGCCTCGTCGAGCCCGTGCTCGCGCTGGGCGCGGACGTGCAACGGGTGGTTGAGGCCCCAGGACCGCGGCGCCCAGCTGGACTCGGGCACGAACATGTCGGGCATGAGCTCCTCGAACATGCTGCCGCCCCAACCGGGGACGATGTGCATGCCACGGTAGGTGTAGGCGCCTTCGTAGACGTCGACGCCCAGGTAGGTGCGGTTCTCCCCCACCGGCTGCATCTCCTGCCAGTTCCACCCGCAGTCGGCCGGGAAGGTCCGCCACATGGCGAAGTAGTGGTTGGCCGGGACCTGGCCGGTCATGATGCCGAGGTAGCTGGTGATGCGGGTCTCGGAGACGGTCGTGTCGTAGTGGTGGTTGGTCAACCACACGTCGGGTCCGACGCCGATGTGGTTCCCGTAGAAGCCATCCGTGCGGTTCGGCGGCTGCACGACGAAGAAGCCACCGTGCATCAGGCCGGGCTTCCGGGAGGCGTTGGTGTCGTAGAACGCGTCCCAGCGCATCCGGCGGAACAGGCGCTTGGCCAGCGGAGCCGCACCCCGGTCCGCCGTCATCACGACCTTGAGCGCCGCGCCGAGCCAGCCGTTGTCGACGCTGGAGAGGAAGGGATCCACGCGGTTGCCGTCAGTCGGCCAGATGGTGAGCTTGTCGCCCGTGGACTCGTCGTACCAGTTGTAGAACATTCCGCTCGGCTCGTGGTGCTCCATGCGCAGCAGCGTCGAGAGCGTCTGTCGCAGGCGGCGGGTGCACTCGCCGCGCGAGATCAGCCCGAGGTCGCGGGCCACGACGGCCGACCACAGGTAGCCGCCGATGTTGGTGGGCGAGGTGTAGCCCGAACGGTCACCCGCTGTGAGCCCCTCGTTGATGTTGTCGGCCGGCAGGCCGGTCCTGGCGTCGGTCATCGCCACGAGGCTGCGCCACGTGTCAGCGGCCCACCCGCGCACGCGGGTCGACTGGCCGCCGGACGGCTTCGTGGAGGTCGGGTATGCCGGTGCGGCGAGTGCCGTGGGCACCCCTGCGGAAGCGCGGGCGGCGGTGAGACCGGTGGCTGCCACGGCGGTGGCGCCGACGAGCAGCTGGCGTCGGGTGGCGGCGGGAAGGACGAGCTGGGGGGTGGCCATGGGTGAGGCTCCAATCGGGGGTTGGTTTCACGGGCCGTTCGTTGTGCTGCGCAGCCGGGGCTGCAGGTCACTTGATACCGGTGGTGGCGATCCCTTCGATGACCCGGCGCTGGAACGCCAGGAAGACCAGCAGGACAGGGATCACCACGACGGTCGCGCCTGCGAGGAGCAGGCCGTACTGGGTGGAGTTCTGGCCCTTGGAGTAGAGGGCGAGCGCGACGGGCAGGGTGTACTTGCTCTCCTCCTGGGCGACCACCAGCGGCCAGAGGAAGTTGTTCCAGCTAGCCGAGGAAGGTCAGGATCCCCAGCGTCGCGAGGGCCGGGCCGCACAGCGGCAGGAAGATCCGCGCGAAGATGCGCAGCTCGCTGGCGCCGTCGACGCGACCGGCGTCGAGCAGGTCCTTGGGCAGTCCGCTGATGTACTGGCGCATGAGGAACACGCCGAACGGGCTGACGAGGAACGGCAGAATGAGTCCGGGGAGGCTGTTGGCCAGCCCCGCGTTGGTCACCAGGACGAAGAGCGGCACGAACGTCACGACACCGGGAATCAGGAGCGTGGTCATGACGAGCATGAAGAGCGCCTTCGGCCGCGGAAGTCGAGCATTGCCAACGCGTAGCCGACCATCGAGCAGAACAGCAGGTTGCCCGCGGTGACGGCGAGCGCCACGATCGTCGAGTTCACGAAGTACTGCGAGAAGTTCAACCGCGAGAACAGCTGCGTGTAGTTGTCGAACGAGGCGGTCTGCGGCCACCAGGTCGGCGGGTTCTGGAGGAGCTCGCCCTGGCTCTTGAGGCTGCCCAGCACCATCCACACGAAGGGTGCGACGACGACGACGAGCGCGATGGTCAGGACGAGGTAGAGCCACATGGACGATCGGGTGCGGATCATGACGTCCTCACGTGTTCTCGCGCAGCAGCCGGAACTGGATGGCGGTCACGACCGCGATGACGACGAAGATGATGTAGCTCATCGAGGCCGCGTAGCCGTAGTTGCCGAAGCCGAACTGCCGGTAGGTGTACATGGACATGGAGATCGTGCTGTTGAGCGGTCCGCCGTTGGTCATCACGAACGGCTCCTCGAAGAACTGCAGGTAGCCGATCGCCGGTCGTCACCGAGACGAAGAGCAGGGTCGGGCGCAGCAGCGGGAGGGTGATGTGCCGGAACCGCTGCCACGCACCGGCGCCGTCGATCGCGGCCGCCTCGTGCAGCATCCAGGGCACGGCCTGCAGCCCCGCCAGGAAGATGATCATGGCGGTGCCGAAGTTGCGCCAGGCGGCCATCAGGATGATGCCGGGCATCGACCAGTTCGGGTCGCCGAGCCAGTTGGGACCGGGGATGCCGACCCAGCCGAGCGCGGTGTTGATCAGGCCGAACTCCTGCTGGAGCAGGAACCGCCACACGACGGCCACGGCCACGATCGAGGTGATGACCGGCAGGTAGAAGCCCAGCCGGAACAGGCCGCGCGGAGCTTGGTGATCCCCTTGTCCAGCGCGACGGCTGCGGCGAGGGCGAGGAGCAGGGTCAGCGGCACCCCGACGACCACGAAGTAGGCCGTGTTGAGCATCGCCTTGCGGAAGATCGGGTCCGAGAACGCCTTGGTGTAGTTGTCCAGCCCGACGATGTCGACCGCGAACGGGTTCCGCAGGTCGCGTGACTTGGTGTCCGTGAAGCTCATGAACAGGGACTGGAGCACCGGCCACGCCGTGAAGGCCAGGAAGAGCAGGCAGAACGGGAGCGCAAGCATCCAGGCGGCGGCGCCCTGCCCGCGCGGGCGTCGCCTGGCCCCGGCCCCGGCGGGGAGCCGGGCGTTGGTCGCCCGTCTCCCCGCGAGGGGTCACCTCGGTGGTGGCGGCCATGACTACTGGCCGGTGCCGATCGACTCGGCCTGCTGCTGGGCGGACTTGAGCGCGGCAGCCGGGTCGGCGCCCTGCTTGGTCACCTTCTCCATCTCGTGTCGAAGCCGGCCACGACCTGCTCCCACGTCGGGAACGTCGGCGGCGCCTGTGCGGTCTCCAGCTGCTTGCCGAACTTGGCGAGCTTCGGGTCGCCGGCGATGGCCGGGTCCTCCCACGCGGACTTCACCGACGGAAGGTCGGTCGACTGCTGGTACCACTTGACCTGCGTCTTCGGGTCGGAGAGCCACTGGACGAGCTTCCAGGCGCTGTCGCGGTTCTTGGACTTCTTGAAGACGACGAAGTCGGACCCGCCGACGAACGACGAGGACTTGGTCTTGGCCGGGATCGGCATGACGTCGTACTGGTCCTTCTTGACGCCGACCTTCTCGACCGCGGACATCATCCACGGGACCGGAGATGAACATCGGGACGCGGCCGCTCTTGAAGTCCGGCTCGGTCGTCGGGGTGTTCGGCGCGGCCTTGTCGGAGATCCCGTCGGTGAAGTAGCTCTGGTAGTACTTCACGGCGTCCAGGATCTTGCGGGTCGTCGAAGTTGTAGGCCTTGCCGTCGTCCTTGGTCAGGCTCGCGTCGTTGCTCCAGGCGAACGGCATGATCGACTGCCACGAGCCCTGGCCACCGGCCTGGAAGCCCATGCCGTACTTGGCACCGGCCTTGTCCTGCATGGCCTTCGCCATCGACTTGAGGCCGTCCCAGTCGGTCGGTGGCGTGGTGATCCCGGCCTTCTTCGCGAGGTCGGTGCGGTAGAACACGAGGCGGGTCTCGACGTACCAGGGGATGCCGTAGGACGTGCCGTCCACCTCGGTGGTCTTCTGGGCGCCCTCGAAGAAGGCGGACTTGTCGATCGACGGCGGTGTCGGGTCGAGCGCGCCCAACCCGGTGAACTCACCCATCCAGGTGGAGCCCACCATCGCGGCGTCGGGGGTGGTGCCCGCCGTGATCGCGGTCGTGAACTTGTCGTGAGCGGAGTCCCACGGGATGGCCGTGACGTTGACCTTGACGCCGGGGTTGGCGGCCTCGAACTCCTTGGCGAGGTCGGGCAGCTTCTCGCCCTCGGCGCCCATCGCCCACACGGTGATGCGTGCCGGTCGCCTTGCCTGCGCTGACGTCCTTGCCTGTCTCGCTGGCGGTCGAGCCTGCGTCGTCGCGACCGCAGGCGGTCAGGGTGAGCGCTGCGGCGGTCAACGTCGCGACCGCCATGGCGGAGGTGCGTCTCATCGGGTTTCTCTCTTTCCTCGGGGGCGGGGATGGCGGAATGAACGTCTGAGGGGTATGCCGCGTGGTCGGCTCAGTGCGGAGCGGAGGCCGGCGTGCAGCCGCAGGATGCTCGGAGCACCAGGCTGGTGGGGATGATCTGGGGACCGTCACCGACCGGTCCTCCGGTGATCCGCTGGTGCAGCCGCTCGGCAGCGCTCGCACCGAGCTCGCGCACCGGCTGGCGCACGGTGGTCAGGGCCGGCACGACGTAGCGAGCGGTCATCACGTCGTCCCAGCCGACGATGGCGATGTCGTCGGGCACGACCCTGCCGCCCTCGTGCAGCCGCTTCATCACGGCCAGGGCGAGCTCGTCGTTGGCGCAGACCAGCGCCTCGGCGCTGAGGTCGCCGGACAGCAGTCGGTCGGCGAGGGCGGTGCCGTCCGCTCTCCCGCGGCGGGATCCGCACCGGGTCGGCCGCCTGGCGACCAGCCGACTCATGGGCGCGCGACGAAGCCGGCATACCGGTCGCGGAAGTCAGGACCGGAAGCCGGGTCTCCGACGAAGAGGATGGTGCGGTGGCCGTGTCCGATCACATGGGCAGTGATCTCCTCGGCGCTGTGGGTGTTCTCGGACGCGACGGTGTCGATGTCAGGAAGCGGGTCACCGGCGATGAGGACCACGGGCTTCGCGCCGTGCAGAGCGGTCACGGTGGCGTCCGGGATCGCGGACGAGCCCAGCATGGCGAGCCCGTCGACGCGGGTGGCGAGCTTGCGCACGGCGCGGACGAGGTCGCCCTTGCCCTCGGCCAGCATGAGGACGACGCTCTGGCCGAGCTCGGCCGCCCGCGACTCGAAGCCCATGAGCAGCTCGGAGTAGTAGGGACCGGAGAGCTCGGGCAGCACCAGGCCGTGTGCCTCGTGGTGGCGCACGGCGAGGTTTCGGGCCGCGGCGAGGGGCACGTACTCCAGCTCCTCGGCCGCGGCGAGGACTCGCTGCCGGGTCTTCTCCGACACCGCGGTGGAGCCCTGGAGGACCCGGGAGACCGAGGCGATGGAGACGCCGGCGCGTTCGGCGACGGAGTAGATCGTCGTCCCGCTGGGATGCGTCGAGCCGGGTGCCACAGGTCTGCCTTCCTCGTTGAAAGCGCTTACATCTAGCACTCGACCATGCCAGTCTCCGGGCATCGGCGCAAGGGGTGCCGGTCGTGTGGGCCGTCCTCCGCGGGTCGTGATGACCGGGTTTGGGCGGGTCTCTCACGGCCCCAGATCGGGGACGGCTTCAGTCGGCGAGGAGCACGTCGGCCAAGGTCGCGTCGACCACGAGGCCGTGCACCAGCCCCCCGTCGAGGGCAGCCCGGACGGCGTCGGCCTTGGACGCGCCGGAGACGACGGCGATCACCTCGGGGACCCGCGCCAGGTCCTCGGCATCCATGGTGATCAGGCGGGCAGCGACCTTGGGACGCAACGGCTTTCCGGTGCCGTCGAAGAAGATCCCGGCCACCTCGCCGATGACTCCCCGGCCGGCGAGGTCGCGCTGCTCGGCGTCGTCGAGCAGGTCGTGGATGGTCGACTCCCCCGGCCGCCAGGCGCCGATCCCGACGACGGCCTTGGTCACAGCCGAGGCCCTCGCGAGTCCGTCCACGACGGCTTGCTGCCGGCGCAGGGCATCAGCACTCGCCTTGGTGTCCAGGACGAACGGCGCGTAGAAGACGTGGGCCTTGCCACCGGACAACCGGGCGGCGCGCCGGACGATGTCGACGGCGCTGCTGTCGAAGTCGGGGAGGGCGATGGCGCCGGTCAGCTGGACCACCTCGACGCGGGGAAGGCTGGTCAACGCGGCGACCACTGCGTGCACGCTGCGGGACCACGGCAGCCCGAGCACGTCGCCGTCCGACAGGACCTCGGTGAGCAGGTCGGCGGCTGCCCGACCCAGCTGGTGGCGAACCGCGCCGGGGTCTGCGTCGGCTGTCTCGACGACGACCGCGTGCGCAAGTCCGAAACGCTCCTGCAGCCGGGCCGAAGCATCGACGTCGAGTGAGCCCTGCCGGACGATCTCGATGCGGACGAGGCCGCGCTCACGGGCCGACTCGAGCATCCGGGCCACCTTGAAGCGGCTGATCCCCAGCTCGTCGGCGATCTCGACCTTGGACTGGTTCTGCAGGTAGTGGCGCCTCGCGACGGCGGCCAGCATGACCAGCTCGGCAGGTCCGTCGTCGATCACGCCGACATCCTCTCCCGTTGACAGGTGCGCGTTGCGCCGATTTACTCATGTTACTCGTTTGGGCATCATGCCGCTCATATGAGCACCAGTCAAACTGACGCCGTCAATGGCGACGGAGGAGGACGCGTGCGAAGTCGAAACTCCAAGGCCACGCTGGTCGCAGCGACGACCGGCCTGGCGCTCAGCCTCTCGGCCTGTGCCGGGTGGGGCGGGGGCGGCGTGGGCGGTGGTGGCGCGGACAGCATCAACGTCCTGATGGTCAACAACCCCCAGATGGTCGACCTGCAGAAGCTGACGGCCGACAACTTCACCAAGGAGACCGGGATCAAGGTCAACTTCACGGTGCTGCCCGAGAACGACGTCCGCGACAAGATCAGCCAGGAGTTCTCCAGCCAGGCCGGTCAGTACGACGTGGCCTCGCTGAGCAACTTCGAGATCCCCATCTACGCCAAGGCGAAGTGGATCGCACCGCTGGACAGCTACCTCGCGTCGGACTCCGAGTTCGACCAGGCCGACATCCTCAAGTCGATGACCACCTCGCTGTCGAGCGAGGGCAAGGTCTACGGCGAACCGTTCTACGGCGAGTCCTCGTTCCTCATGTACCGCAAGGACGTCCTCGAGGCCAAGGGCATCACGATGCCGGCCAAGCCCACGTGGCAGGAGGTCGCCGACATCGCGGCCAAGGTCGACGGCGCCGAGCCCGGCATGAAGGGGATCTGCCTGCGCGGCCAGCCCGGCTGGGGCCAGATCTTCGCGCCGCTGACCACTGTGGTCAACACGTTCGGCGGCACCTGGTTCGACAAGGACTGGACCCCCAAGGTGGACGCGCCCGAGTTCAAGGAAGCGGTCAGCTTCTACGTCGACCTCGTCCGGGCCCACGGTGAGAAGGGGGCACCGCAGGCCGGGTTCACCGAGTGCCTCAACAACCTCGTCCAGGGCAACGTGGCCATGTGGTACGACGCCACGTCGGCCGCCGGCTCGCTCGAGGCGGACGGCTCCAAGTTCAAGGGCAAGTTCGGCTACGCACCCGCCCCGGTGGTCAAGACCGACTCCGCAGGATGGCTCTACGCCTGGTCGTGGAGCATCCAGCAGGCCAGCACCAAGAAGGACAACGCCTGGAAGTTCATCTCCTGGGCGAGCGGGAAGAAGTACGAGAACCTCGTGGGCACCCAGGTCGGCTGGACCAGCGTCCCGGCCGGCAAGCGGGCCTCGACCTACGAGAACCCCGAGTACCTCAAGGTGGCCTCGGCCTTCGCCGAACCGACCAAGGAGGCCATCGAGTCGGCCGACCCGGAGAACCCGGGCGCGCAGCCTCGACCGGCCATCGGGATCCAGTTCGTCGACATCCCCGAGTTCCCTGACCTCGGCACCCAGGTCAGCCAGGACGTCAGCTCGGCCATCGCCGGGAAGATGTCCGTGGATGACGCTCTGAAACGTGGCCAGGAGCTCGCCGAGGACGTCGCCGAGCGCTACCAGGCAAGGGGACAGTGATGACGTACGACGACCGCCACCACGACCGGGACGGGCACCACCCGGCCGCCGGCTCCGAGCAAGGCGCTCCAGCGTTCCGGCGACTGGGCCCGCAGGGCACCGCTGCTCCCGGCGCTCATCTTCACGATCCTGATGACGCAGCTGCCGTTCGTCGCGACGATCGTCATCTCGTTCATGAACTGGAACGCCTACTACCCCGAAGAGCGCGGCTTCGCCGGCGTCGACAACTTCGCCCGCGTCTTCACCGACACCAACACGCGCAAGGCGGTCTGGGTCACCATCCTGCTGACCGTCTCGGTGGTGCTCATCTGCCTGGTGCTCGGGCTGGGCATCGCCCTGCTGCTCGACCGCAAGTTCCGCGGCCAGGGGATCGTCCGCACGATGATGATCACCCCGTTCCTCATCGTGCCGGTGGCCGCGGCCCTGCTGTGGAAGCACGCCCTCTACAACCCGGAGTACGGCCTGTTCAACGGCCTGCTCAAGACCCTCTTCGGCGAGAACGCCCCCCAGCCGGACTGGATCACCAACAACCCGTTGGCGGCGATCATCGCGGCCCTGGTCTGGCAGTGGACGCCGTTCATGATGCTGATCCTGCTGGCCGGCCTGCAGAGCCGCCCGCTCGACGTCGTCGAGGCGGCCCGCATCGACGGCGCCAACAGCTGGCAGATCTTCACCAACATGACGCTGCCCCACCTGCGCCAGTACATCGAGCTGTCCGGCCTGCTCGGCGCGATCTACGTGGTGCAGAACTTCGACCACGTCTTCACCATCACGTCCGGCGGACTGGGCACGGCGAACCTGCCGTACTTCATCTACCAGACCTTCTACACCGCCCAGGACTACGGGCGGGCCTCCGCGGCCGGCGTCGTCGTGGTCATCGGCACGATTCTCATCGCGACCGCCGCGCTGCGCACCGCGTTCAGCCTGTTCAAGGAGGACTCCTGACATGAGTGCCGACGCCAAGCCGCACACCACGGGTATGCCGACGGGCACGGAGCGCGGTTCCGGCACCGTCCCCGGTTCGGGGCCCACCCAGGAGGTCCGTCACGCCAAGCCTCCACGCAGCGGCGGAATCCTGACCGCCGCTGCGTGGATCATCGGAGTGCTCTTCGCCCTCCCGGTGCTGTGGATGGTCCTGACGTCCCTGCACAGCGAGAACGACGCGGCCAAGAACCCGCCGGACTTCTTCGCGCCGCTCTCCCTCGACGGCTACCGGTCGTTCTTCGACGCGGGTCCCTGGCCACCGCTGCTCAACTCGCTCACGGCCAGCGTCCTGTCGACGATCCTGGTGCTGCTGCTGGCGTTCCCCGCGGCCTACGCGCTGTCGATCCGGCCGGTGAAGAAGTGGACCGACGTCCTGTTCTTCTTCCTGTCCACCAAGATGCTCCCGATCGTGGCCGGCATCCTCCCCCTCTACCTCTTCGCGCAGAAGGTCGGCCTGCTCGACAACATCTGGTGGCTGATCCTGCTCTACACCTCGATGAACCTGCCGATCGCGGTCTGGATGCTGCGCTCGTTCCTCGCCGAGGTGCCGGTCGAGATGCTGGAGGCCGCCTCGGTCGACGGCGCGAGCCTGACCCGGACCCTCAAGGACATCGTCGCTCCCGTCGTCATGCCGGGCATCGCCTCGGCCGCGCTGATCTGCTTCATCTTCAGCTGGAACGAGCTGCTGCTCGCCCGTGTGCTGACCAGCACCGTGGCGGGGACGGCGCCGGTGTTCCTGACCGGGTTCGTGACCAGTCAGGGCCTGTTCCTCGCGAAGGTGTGCGCGGCGTCGTTCGTCGTCTCGCTTCCCGTCCTCGCGGCCGGGTTCGCGGCGCAGGACAAGCTCGTCCAGGGCCTGTCCATGGGTGCCGTGAAGTGACGGGACCCTCCTCGGTCGCCTTGTCCCAGAACACCCTCGGTGAGCTGGGAGAGAAGGTGCGCCGGCCGGCATACGACCGCTCGAGGGTCACCGCGAGCATCGTGCACTTCGGCGTGGGCGGCTTCCACCGGGCCCACGAGGCGATGTACCTCGACACGCTGATGGACGACGGCCTGGCTCTCGACTGGGGCCTGTGCGGGGTGGGCGCCCTCCCCCATGACCGCCAGATCATCGACACGCTGCGCGCCCAGGACGGGCTCTACACCCTCGTCGTCAAGCACCCAGACGGGCGACGCGAACCCCGGGTCATCGGGAGCATCGTCGAGGTGATGTTCGCACCGGACGACCCGAAGGCGGTGGTCGACCGGCTCGCCGACGAGCAGACCCGGATCGTGTCGCTGACCATCACCGAGGGCGGCTACCTCGTCAACCAGGTGTCCGGGGAGTTCGACGCCGACGACTCCTCGATCCAGGCGGACCTGACCGCCGACTTCGCCGGAGGCGACTCCCCCACAACGGTTTTCGGGTTCATCACGGCTGGCCTCGACCGGCGCCGTGCAGAAGGGCGGGCCCCGTTCACGGTGATGAGCTGCGACAACCTGCCCGACAACGGTGACGTCGCCAAGCGGATGATCTGCGCGTTCGCCCGGCTCAAGGACCCGGCGCTGGCGGACTGGATGGAGGCCGAGGTGGCCTTCCCGAACTGCATGGTCGACCGGATCACGCCGGTGACGACGCCGGAGGACATCGCGGGGCTGAGCGAGGACTTCGGTGTCGCCGACGGCTGGCCGGTCGTCTGCGAACCCTTCACCCAGTGGGTCCTGGAGGACCGCTTCGGGCAGGGTCGACCGCCGTTCGAGGACGCCGGCGTGCAGATGGTCGACGACGTGGTGCCCTACGAGCTGATGAAGCTGCGGCTGCTCAACGCCAGCCACCAGGCGCTCTGCTACCTGGGGTTCCTGTCCGGCTACCGCTACGCCCACGAGGTCTGCCAGGACCCGCTCTTCGCGTCCTTCCTGCTCGCCTACATGGAGCAGGAGGGCAGCCCGACCTTGCCCGATGTGCCCGGCGTCGACCTCGACGCCTACCGACACCAGCTGGTCGAGCGGTTCGCCAACCCCGAGGTCCGCGACACCCTGGCTCGGCTCTGCGCCGAGTCCAGCGACCGGATCCCGAAGTGGCTGGTGCCGGTCATCCAGGCCAACCTGCGCACCGGCGGCCAGATCGACCTGTCGGCGCTCGTCGTCGCCTCGTGGGCCCGGTATGCCGAGGGTGTCGACGAGCACGGCAACCCCATCGAGGTGGTCGACCGGCTCAAGGACCGGGTGATGGCTGCCGCCGCGCGACAGCAGGACGACCCCCTCGCCTTCATCCGCGACCGCGACCTGTTCGACGGGCTCGCCGACGACGAACGGTTCGCCGCGGCATACATGGCGGCGTTGGAGCAGTTGCACACGCTCGGCGCACGGGCGACGCTGGAGGCCTGGAGCGCCAGGGCAGGCGCAGGGAAAGGGTGAGTCCATGCGCGTCGCCGTGCTGAACCACCCCGGCGACGTCACGGTCGTCGAACGGCCCACCCCCACCCCAGCGGCCGACGAGGTGCTGGTGCGGGTCCTCGTCGTCGGGGTCTGTGGTTCGGACACCCACTACTTCGACCACGGCCGGATCGGTCGGTTCGTCGTCGAGTCACCGCTGGTGCTCGGCCACGAGGCGTCCGGCGTGGTCGAGGCCGTCGGCTCCTCGGTCGACCCCTCCCGCATCGGACAGCGGGTCTCGATCGAGCCCGGCGTCCCCTGCCGCGCGTGCGAGCAGTGCCTCTCCGGGCGCTACAACCTGTGCCCCGACATGCGGTTCCACGCCACGCCTCCCGTCGACGGCTCACTCGCCGAGCTCGTGACGATCCACCACGCATTCGCCCACCCGGTGCCCGACACGGTCAGCGACGAGACTGCGGCCCTGCTCGAGCCCCTCTCGGTCGGTGTCTGGGCCTGCCGCAAGGGAGCTGTCGTCCCCGGGTCGCGGGTGCTCGTCACGGGCGCCGGGCCGATCGGGCTGGTCTGCGTGCAGGTCGCCAGGGCCTCCGGCGCCAGCGAGATCGTGGTCGCCGACCTCGACGAGGACCGGCTCACAGTGGCGGCCGGGCTCGGCGCCACCCGCACCATCTCCTCGCGTCACGAGAGCCTCACCGACGGGTATGCCGGTCGGCCGGGTCCCGAGGTGCTCCTCGAGTGCTCGGGCCATCCGGGCGCCACTGCCGACGGCATCCGCGCCCTGGCGCCGGCCGGGCGGGCCGTCCTCATCGGGATGGGCGGTGACGAGCTGCCACTGCCGCTGTCCGTGGTCCAGGAGCGTGAGCTGGTCGTCACCGGGACGTTCCGCTACGCCGGTACCTGGCCGGCGGCGATCGCACTTGCCGCATCGGGGCAGGTCGACCTCGAGCGCCTCGTGACCGGGCGGTTCGCCCTCGCCGACACGGCCGCCGCCCTGACCGCGGCCCGCGAACACCCGGGCGCGATCAAGTCGGTCATCACCCCACAGCTCTGACGCCACCCCCGATCCGGAGGAACCCATGCCCGACGCACCACGCACCCTCGTCGCCGGGGTCGACTCGTCCACCCAGTCGACCAAGGTCGTGGTCTGTGATGCCGCGACCGGCGAGATCGTGCGCACCAGCCGGGCGCCGCACCCCGACGGCACCGAGGTGCACCCCGACCGCTGGTGGGAGGCGTTCGGCATGGCGACCGCCGACGGCCTGCTCGAGGACGTCGTCGCGATCTCGGTGGGTGGTCAGCAGCACGGCATGGTCGCCCTCGACGAGTCCGGTGAGGTCGTCCGAGACGCATTGCTGTGGAACGACACCAGGTCCGCCCAGGCCTCCCGCGACCTCGTCGACGAGCTCGGGTCGGCGACCTGGGTGGAACGCACCGGCTCCGTCCCGGTGCCGAGCTTCACCGTCACGAAGGTCCGCTGGCTGGCCGAGCACGAACCGCAGAATGCCGCGCGTGTCGCGCAGGTGGTGCTGCCGCACGACTGGCTGACCGGTCAGATCCTCAAGCAGGGCAACGCCTTCGAGCGTCATGTCACCGACCGTGGCGATGCTTCGGGCACCGGGTACTTCTCGCCGGCCGACGGGAGCTACCTCCCCGACCTCCAGCGGCTGGCGTTCGGTCGCGAGTTCGGCGTCCCGCACGTCCTCGGCCCCTCCGAGCAGGCGGGGGTGACGGACAGCGGCCTCGTGGTGGGCCCTGGCACGGGCGACAACGCGGGTGCTGCGCTGGGTCTGGGCCTGCGCCCCGGAGACGTCGTGGTGTCGCTGGGCACGAGTGGTGCGGTCTTCGCCGACCACTCGGCGCCGGTCAAGGACCCCACTGGCGACGTCGCCGGGTTCGCCAGTGCGTCCGGCGGGCACCTCCCGCTCATGTGCACGCTCAACGCAGCCCGGGTGCTGACCGCGGCCGCACGGCTGCTGGGCACCGACCTCGCCGGCCTGGACCGCCTCGCCCTGGCGGCCGACCCCGGCGCCGGCGGCCTGACCCTGCTGCCCTACCTCGACGGCGAACGCACCCCCAACCTCCCGGAGGCCACCGGCACCCTCGGGGGGATGACCAGGAGCAACACCACCCCCGAGAACCTCGCCCGCGCTGCCGTCGAGGGGATGCTGGCCAACCTCGTGGCGGGCGTGGACGACCTGCGCCGCCTGGACATCCCCGTCGAGCGGGTCCTGCTCATCGGCGGCGCCTCCGCGTCGACAGCGGTCCGAGCGGTGGCGACGGCGTTGTTCGGGGTGCCGGTGGCGATCCCCGAGCCGGGCGAGTACGTCGGACTGGGCGCAGCCCGCCAGGCCGCCTGGGTCCTCAGCGGCGACACGCAGCCGCCGACCTGGCCGCTGCGGATCGAGACGACGGTGGATCCGCCGACCGACGAGAGCGGCGCCGCGGTCCTGGACCGCTACGCCGCCCTGTTGTCAGCCGTGCATGGGCGCTGACCCCTCGGTCGCTCGTCGCCCCTCCGCAAAACGGCCGGGTTGCTCGACTTCACGGGGGTTCCTGACCGCCGTTTCAGTCGAGCAACTCCCGTCTGTGCCGGGGTGTCGGTCGAGTCGAGACTTCGACTCAGCTGACCCGGGCGTTGCGGTAGTAGTAGCGCAGGATCGTGGCGTAGCCCTGACCGGCGTTGGCCTTGTCACGGGAGCCGTACTGCGAGAGCCAGTCACCGCTGACCCAGGCACCGCAGGCCGTCGTCGTCGAGCAGTAGTGCGCGCTGAGGATCTCCCCGTTGCGGGTCAGGCGATGGCTCCAGGTGGCGTCGACGGCGGCGCTGGTCGAGGCCTTGGCCGTCCCGGGTCGGTAGACCTGGTCGCCGGTGTCGTCGCGCACGTCGTAGCAGGAACCCGACGGCGTCCTGCGCGTCGAGTGCAGGGCCCAGTACCAGGCATAGCTCTTGGTGGCCATCGCCCCTGACCTGAGGGACTCCCTCGGCCAGCTCGAGATCCACTCGTTGGGCAGCACGTTCTTGACGTAGGTCTTGAAGTCGACCCGGTCCACCCGACCCAGGCCCACCCGGTAGACGAGGATCGTGCTCGGCAGCTTGGTGTTCGACCCGTCGGTCCTGCACCCGACCGGCGGAGGGGGCGAGCTGCTGAGGAACCGGTGCGAGGCGTTCTCGTTCTTCAGCCCGGGCTCGAGGTTGCCCTTCGCACCGGGAGCGAAGTCCTGGGAGGAGCCGCGGTAGTCGCTGTTGAAGTAGACCCGGATGGTCTTGCCGGTGCGGTTCCAGACCGAGGCCGCGTGGTTCTTGACGCACACCCCACGGCCCTTGCCTGCACTCTTGAACTCGTAGCAGGACGGCTGCGAGGTGCCGAGGTCCTTGACGGAGACGCGGAAGTCCGACACCGAGCCGGCTTCGTTGCTGTTGTAGTAGTAGCAGAACTCACCGCTCTCGCACTTGCCGTCCCGCGACGCCGCCTCTGCAGGCGACATGGTCAGGACCGGTGCGACGACTGCCCCCACGAGACTGGCGGCGCTCAACACCTTGGTAACACGCTTCATGACTTCCTCCGTGTGTGGTCTCCCCTTGAACTGCAACGACTCTCGCGCCACCCGCACGGGTCGACAATGGGGAGCACTCCCCCTCGACGACCTCCCGACGCCTCGCCGGGACAGCCGGCCGAGCCTCGGGCAGGATGGGTCGCGTGAGCTATCCACCACCCATCTACGACGGCAGCACCGGCGAGGTCAGCGCCACGATCCGGCTGAACGACGCCGAGCCGAATGTCGTCTACCCCAACGGGAACCGGGTCCACTACCTCTCGACAGGAGACTCGACAGGACGCCTGTTCGGGCTCTACCGCTGGGAGTTCGCCGGTCCGCCCAGCGGTCCGGACTCGCACTTCCACAAGACGATGGCCGAGTCGTTCTACATCCTGTCGGGCGAGGTCAGCATCTTCGACGGCACCCGGTGGAACGTCACTCGCCCCGGCGACTACGCGCACGTCCCACCGGGAGGGCTGCACGGTTTCCGCAACGAGTCAGGCGCGGCCTCGATGCTGCTGCACTTCGCGCCGGGGGCCCCGCGCGAGGCCTACTTCGAAGGTCTCGCCCGACGGGCGGCAGGCGAGACCATGACCGAGCAGGAGCACGCCGAGTTCATGCGCTACCACGACAACTACTGGGTGGACTGACCCAGCGCGGCGGCCAGCAGAAGGCGCACCGCCAAGCGCGTCGTCGCGTCATCGAGGTCAAGCCCGGCGAGGTCCGCGATGCGGTTCATCCGGTAGCGCATCGTGTTCGGGTGGACGTGGATCGACCGCGCAGCCTCGCTCGGCGCGCCTGGGTGGTCGAGCCAGGCGGCGAGGGTCCGCAGGTGGTCGCTGTGGTGCTTGGCGTCGTGGTCGCGCAGCGCCGCCAGCGGCCCCATCGGGTCGCCGGTCAGGGTGCTGGCGGCTCGCGCGATCGTGACCTCGGCCCAGACCTCCTCGTGCGAGGCGGCCGGAACCCCCTGTCCCGTCACGCGTTCGGTCTCCTGCGCCTCACCACGTGAGCGCTCCAGCTCCGCCGGAGTGTATGCCGCGCGGCCGGCCCGCGCGGTCAGCGACGCCGCCTCGTCACCAGCCTGCGCGACGACGGAGCGGAGCCAGCCCCAGCTGCCTGGTGCTTCGTCGTCGCTGTCGCGCACCACGGCATACCCCCGTCCGTCGAGGTCGGCGAGCAGCGGCTGGTTCCACGCGTGCCGTCGGCAGACCGACTCCCAGAGGTCGAGCAGGTGGACGGCGTCACCCCCGCCACCGAGCGCGACGACACGCCACGGGCCCGGTGGCAGCCAGTCCTCGGCGCCCGCGACATTGCCGGACAGGACCCCGCGGAGGCGGTCGGCGGCGACGCGGCGGGAGAGGTCGGCCTGGGCGCGCAGCCGCAGCAGGTGCAGCGCGACGACCGAGGAGGTCTGCACGAGCTCGCTGACCAGAGCCGCGGGTGGGCGTCGCTCGACCACGGCCCAGATCGAGCCGAGCCACTCGCCGCCGGCGCGGACGGGGATGACCAGACGCGGCTTGGTGCCCCCGGAGGCCGGGACGAAGACCGGCTCGGCCGAGCGCGCCAGCCTGCGGAAGACCCCCTGCGCCCGCATCGTCGCGAGCACCTCGTCCGGCACGCGGCGGCCGACGATGGTCGAGACCCGTGCCGGGTCGGCGAGGTCCTGGCGGGAGGAGTAGGCGAGCACCCGCGACTGCGCGTCCTCGATGGTGACGGGTGCGTCGACCAGGGCCGCCGCCGCGTCGGCCAGGGCGAACAGGTCGTCCTGAACCGGTGCGTCGTCGCGTCGGCCGGGACCGACCGCCGCCCTGTCGATGACGCCGCGCAACAACCAGACCAAGTGGGCCCAGGACGCCTGCTCGGCCAGCTCGACCAGGGCGATGTCGGAACGGCGGGCACGGTCGCGGACGGTGCGACGGCGCGCGATCGTGCGGCGCAGCACGACGCCGCCGGCACCGGCACCGGCGGCACGCCTCACGAGGTCGGCGGCGGCCTCGGCCGACTCCACCCCCACGCCGAGGACGAGGTCGCCCGGCTGGCCCACGATGCCCTGCGTGGGCTCGGCGATGGTCAGGTCGTCGACCTCGGCGCCCTCGCGTTCGACGCCCAGGGAGAGCAGGCCCCCGAGGGTGGCCACGAGATCGATGACGGCGAGCACCCTCCCAGCATCCCCGGGTTGTGCTGTCGACACAACCAGCCTGGCGGAATTGGTGCTGGCGGGCCAAGGCGGCATACCTGGTCTGCTGTCACGCTCGATCCATGGCTCCCATCACCGCAGCAGGTCTCCCCGTCCCCCAGCGCGTCGCTGTCGTCGGCGCCGGCATGGTCGGTCTGTCCACCGCCTGGTTCCTCCAGGAGCACGGTGTCGAGGTGACCGTCCTCGACCGCGAGGGTGTCGCTGCGGGGTCGTCGTGGGGCAACGCCGGCTGGCTGACACCCGGCATCGCGACGCCCCTGCCGGAGCCGGCCGTCCTCAAGTACGGCCTGCGCGCCGTCCTGTCGCCGTCCTCGCCGGTCTACGTGCCGCCGAGCGCCGACCCCAAGTTCCTCAAGTTCGTCACCGGGTTCACCCGCAACTCGACGATGAAGGCCTGGAAGAAGGCGATGGGTTCGCTGGTGCCGGTCAACGACCTGTCGCTGGAGAGCTTCGACCTGCTGAAGGCCGGTGGTGTCCAGGCGGACACCCGCGAGGCCAAGTCGTTCCTCGCGTCCTACCGCACCGAGGCCGAGCGAGTGACGCTGCTCGAGGAGATCGAGCACATCCACGCGGCCGGCCAGGACATCGAGTTCGACGCCCTCTCCGGTGACCAGGCCCGCGCCATCGAGCCGAGCCTGTCCGACGAGATCGGCGCGGCCATCCTGCTCAAGGGCCAGCGGTTCATCGACCCGGGCAGCTACGTCCACGCACTGGCCGACTCGGTCAGGTCTCGCGGCGGGAAGATCATGGATGCCTCGACCGTCGCCGACATCCGCGACACCGGCGCCGGGGTCGTCGTCACCACGGCGCAGGGCTCGGTGGAGGAGTTCGACGCCGCCGTCCTCGCCACGGGTGCCTGGCTCGGCAAGCTGGCTCGTCGGTTCGGTGTCAAGAACGTCGTCCAGGCCGGCCGCGGCTACTCCTTCTCCGTCGCCATCGACCACGTCCCCAACGGTCCGGTCTACTTCCCGGCGCAGCGTGTTGCCTGCACGCCGATCGGTGACCGGCTGCGGGTCGCGGGGATGATGGAGTTCCGCAAGCCCGAGGCCGCCCTCGACCAGCGCCGCATCCAGGCCATCGCCGAGGCCGCTCGCCCGCTGCTGCGTGGCGCCGACCTCGACAACCGCCAGGACGAGTGGGTCGGTTCGCGCCCCTGCACCGTCGACGGTCTCCCGCTCATCGGAGCCACGAAGTCGCCGCGGGTCTTCGCCGCGGGCGGCCACGGCATGTGGGGCATCACCCTCGGCCCGGTCACCGGGCGCCTCCTGGCCGAGGCGATGGTCACCGGCAAGCAGGTCGAGCAGCTCAAGCCGTTCGACCCCCTGCGCTGACCTTCCGGCAGCGCGACGACACCCTGCTGACAACGGGGGTTGCTCGGCAAGACGGCAGGTTCTAGCCGCCGTTTCGTCGAGCAACCCCCGTTTTGTCGTGGAGGGTGGGTGGGGGTGGGGTTGACCAAATACCATAGGGGGGTATGGTGTAGCTATGACGGACACCGAGACACACCACGGCTACCACGACCAGAAGGCCAGCCACCTCAAGCGGTTGCGCCGCATCGAGGGACAGGTGCGCGGCCTCCAGCGGATGGTCGAGGAGGACAAGTACTGCATCGACATCCTCACCCAGGTGTCTGCCGCCACCAAGGCGCTGCAGTCGTTCTCGCTGGAGCTGCTCGAGGAGCATCTCGAGCACTGTGTCGTCGATGCAGCGCGCAAGGGCGGCCCTGAGGCGCAGGAGAAGGTCCGCGAGGCCTCCGACGCCATCGCCCGGCTCGTCCGGTCCTGACCACAACCCCACACACGTCCGACCAGCCCAGGAGATTCTTCATGACCACCCAGAACTTCGCCGTCGACGGGATGACTTGCGGCCACTGCGCGAGCGCCGTGACCGAGGAGCTCCAAGCCCTCGACGGTGTCACCGAGGTCCAGGTCGAGCTGGTGGCCGGCGGCAGGTCCGCCGTCACCGTCGACTCGACGCGTGAGCTCACCCCGGCTGAGGTGGCGGCTGCCCTCGACGAGGCAGGCAACTACAGCCTGGTCCCGTGAACGCCGCAGCCCGGACGGCCGTGTTCGGCGCGGTGCTCGCGATCGTGTTCGGCGCCGCCTTCGGGGTGGGCCGAGCCGCAGACCTGGGTATGCCGGGTGCGGACCCGCCGCCGCGCGGCGCCACCAGCGCCAGCAGCGCACGGCCCACGGCCACGACCTCGAGTCCACCCCGAGCCAGATGGGCGGCGCCGGTTCCGGCGACGAGCCGGCCGGCGATGACGCCCACGGTGGGCATGCCGACCCCGCCGCCGCGGAGCTGCCCGGCGGGTTGCAGGTCGCCCAGGACGGCTACCGCCTGGTCCTCGACCACCCGCTGGCCTCAGCCGCCGACGACACGGCGCTGACGCTTCCGCATCATCGGGCCCGACAACCAGCCGTTGCGCAGCTACACCAGGACCCACGACAAGGACCTGCACCTCATCCTCGCCCGTCGCGACCTCGGCGGCTATCGCGCACCTGCACCCGACGCTGCACAGCGACGGCACCTGGTCGGTCCTGACCAGCCTGCCGCCGGGCAGCTGGCGGGTCTTCGCCGACTTCGACCCGGCGGGTGAGGTCGGGCCGCTCACCCTGGGGGCCGACCTGCTCGTCTCCGGGCCCCTCGACCCCGAGCCCCTGCCGGCGCCGTCCGCCACGGCCGAGGTGGACGGCTACACCGTCACCCTCGAGGGCACCCTGACGCCCGGCGCGGACTCGCGGCTCGTCCTGTCGGTGAGCCGGGACGGACGCCCGGTGACGAACCTGCAGCCCTACCTCGCGGCATACGGACACCTCGTGGCCCTGCGGCAGGGCGACCTGGCCTACCTGCACGTGCACTCCGGTGGTGAGCCCGGCGACGGACGCACCAAGGCGGGGCCCGAGATCGTCTTCCACACCACGGCGCCCAGCGCCGGCAGCTACCGGCTCTTCCTCGACTTCAAGCACGGAGGGGTCGTGCGGACCGCAGCGTTCACCGTGGTCGCAGGCAAGGAGGCACCCGCCCATGGCCACTGAGACCACCCCCGACACCGGCTCAGTCCCGGTCGCCACCAGCCCCGTCGGAGCGGTCGAGCTGGTCATCGGCGGGATGACCTGCGCCTCCTGCGCGACGCGGATCGAGAAGAAGCTCAACAAGATCGAGGGCGTGACCGCGACGGTCAACTACGCCACGGAGAAGGCGAAGGTGACCTTCCCTGACGGCGTGACGACCGACGAGCTCCTGCAGACCGTCGAGCGCACCGGCTACACGGCGACCCTTCCCGTCGCCGGGCCCGACCGCGACCGCCACCGTCGGCTCTGGCCCCGCCGGCGACCCTGTCGCCGACCTGCGCCACCGGCTGCTCGTCTCGGTCGCGCTGGCGGTCCCGGTCATCGCGATGGCGATGGTCCCGGCGTGGCAGTTCCGCTACTGGCAGTGGGCTTCCCTGGCGCTGGCAGGTCCGGTCGTCGTGTGGGGCGGCTGGCAGTTCCACCGCGCCGCCTGGACCAACCTGCGACACGGTCAGTCGACGATGGACACCCTGGTCTCGGTCGGCACGCTGGCTGCGTTCGGCTGGTCGCTCTACGCCCTGTTCTTCGGCACCGCCGGCCTTCCCGGCATGACCCACCCCTTCCGGTTCACCCTCGAGCGCAGCGACGGCGCCGGCAACATCTACCTCGAGGCCGCCGCCGGTGTCACCGCCTTCCTGCTCGCCGGTCGCTACGCCGAGGCACGTGCCAAGCGGACCTCCGGCGCGGCCCTGCGAGCCCTGCTGGAGATGGGCGCCAAGGAGGTGGCCGTCCTGCGCGGCGACGGCGACGCCGCGCGCGAGGAGCGCATCCCGGTGGAGCAGCTCGTCGTGGGCATGCGGTTCGTCGTCCGCCCCGGCGAGAAGATCGCGACCGACGGCACGATCGAGCACGGCACCTCCGCGGTCGACGCGTCGATGGTCACCGGGGAGTCGGTGCCGGTCGAGGTCGGACCCGGTGACCCCGTCATCGGTGCGACCGTCAACGCCGGCGGACGACTCGTCGTGCGCGCCACCCGGGTCGGCGCCGACACCCAGCTCGCGCAGATGGCCAGGCTCGTCGAGGACGCCCAGAACGGCAAGGCCGACGTGCAGCGGCTGGCCGACCGCGTCTCCGGCGTCTTCGTGCCGGTCGTCATCGTGCTCGCGACGGCCACCCTCGGGTTCTGGGTCGGCACCGGCGCCGGCTGGACCGCCGCCTTCACGGCAGCCGTGGCCGTCCTGATCATCGCCTGCCCCTGCGCGCTCGGCCTCGCGACCCCGACCGCCCTGATGGTCGGCACCGGACGCGGCGCCCAGCTCGGCATGCTCATCCGCGGCCCCGAGGTGCTGGAGTCGACCCGCCGCGTCGACACCGTCGTCCTCGACAAGACCGGCACCGTCACCACCGGCCGGATGACCCTGGTCGACGTGGTCACGGCCGACGGCGAGGACGCCACCGAGGTGCTGCGGCTGGCCGGTGCCCTCGAGGACGCGTCGGAACACCCCGTGGCCCGGGCCATCGCCGCCCGCGCACACGATGCCGGTGCGCTGCCGGCGGTCGAGGGCTTCGCCAACAGCCCCGGCCTCGGGGTGCAGGGCACCGTCGCCGGCCATGCCGTCGTGGTGGGCCGACCACGACTGCTGGCCGACTGGTCGGTGACCCTCCCGGACCAGCTGGGGTATGCCGTGAGCTCGGCCCAGCAGCGCGGGTCCACGGCCGTCGTGGTCGCCTGGGACGGCGTGGCGAGGGGTGTCCTCGAGGTCGCCGACACCGTGAAGGAGACCTCGGCGGACGCGGTTCAGCGAGCTGAGGTCTCTCGGGCTGCGCCCGATCCTGCTCACCGGCGACAACGAGGCTGCTGCGCGGGAGATCGCGCGCCAGGTCGGCATCGACGAGGTGATCGCCGACGTGCTGCCCCAGGACAAGGTCGACGTGGTGAAACGCCTCCAGGCGCGAAGGACGGACGGTTGCCATGGTCGGTGACGGCGTCAACGACGCGGCCGCGCTGGCCCAGGCCGACCTCGGACTGGCCATGGGCACCGGCAGCGACGTCGCCATCGAGGCGAGCGACCTCACGCTCGTCCGCGGTGACCTGCGCACCGCCCCCGACGCGATCCGGCTGGCCCGACGCACGCTGGGCATCATCAAGGGCAACCTGTTCTGGGCCTTCGCCTACAACGTCGCGGCGATCCCCCTCGCGGCCCTCGGCCTGCTCAGCCCGATGATCGCCGGAGCCGCGATGGCCCTGTCGTCGGTGTTCGTCGTGACCAACAGCCTGCGACTGCGCGGCTTCCGGGCCTCCCACTGACCAGTCTTTGCAGGCTTTGCCGACGCCAGGACGTGGCAAACCCGTCAAAGACGCACGGTCTGGGGTGGCAGGATCGAGCGCATGATCCTCGAGCTGCGCACCTACCGTGTCACCCCAGGCCGTGCCGCCGACCTGGTGTCCCGGATGACCGAGGTGCTGCCGTTGCTGACCGCACACGACATCGACGCCCTGGGCGTGCACGAGTCGGTCCAGCACGAGGGTGGGGAGCACCTCGTGCTGGTCCGTGCCTTCGAGTCGGTGGCCGAGCGCGACCGGCTGGAGGAGGCGTTCTACGGCGGCGACGATTGGCGCAACGGCCCGCGGGACGGGGTCCTGGAGCTCATCGAGGACTACCACACCGTCGTGCTCGAGGTGTCGCCCGAGACCGTGGAGTCCCTTCGCGCGGACCTGGCTGGACCGGCGTGACGACCCCACCGCCGGACGAGGGCACCCTGGACGGGTCGACCGCACCGCTGCGCGACCGGCTGCGAGCGGCCCTGCGTCCAGCCATGCTCGCCCGCGACAAGGTGGCCACCAGCGTCATCCGCTCCGCCCTCGCCGCCATCGACAATGCCGAGGCAGTCCCGGCCGAGGAGAGGTCGACCTCGACCAGCGAAGGTCCCATCGCCGGAGCACGCCTCGGGCTGGGTGCCGGAGAAACGCAGCGCCGCGAGCTCACCGAGCAGGACGTGCTCGCGATCCTCGAGGTGGAGATCGCGGGACGCCTCACCGCCGCGACCGAGGTCGAACGGGCCGGTCGTCCCGACCACGGCGAGCGCCTGCGTGCGGAAGCCGTCGTCCTCTCCTCGTTCCGGTCCTGACCGTCAGACGACGGCGGCGGCTGGGCGGCGGCGCAGTGACCAGGCCAGCATCGACAGCCCGCCCACCGGAATCTCCATCCCGAAGATGAAGGCCCGGTAGAGCAGCACCCCCGCCGCGGCGACGGCAGGTTCGCCGTGGAACGCCACCAGCACCCCGGTCATGCCGAGCTCGACGATCCCGGTGGCGCCGGGCGTGATGGCGACCATCGTCAGGATCCGCTCCACCGCGAACGCTGCCGCCACGACGGCCGGGTGGACATCGGCCCCCACCATCCGCAGGCAGGCCCACAGCAGGACCGCCTGCAGCGCGGCATACGCGAGCTTGGCACCGACCATCCGGCCCCAGCCCGCGGCGACGACCCCGGCGCTCTCGCGCCGGAACGACGCGGCCCGCTCGGCATACCCCTCGGGGGCCACGGGCAGGAACCGCAGTCGGGCCACCACCCGGTCGGCGCACCGACCCAGCCAGCGCACGGCGCGGTCGTCGCGCGCCACGAGCCAGACGGCCGCGACGCTGCCGGTGAGCAGGCCGAGACCGACGTATGCCGCGGTGCTGACACTGCTGGACACCTCCACCCCGGCCACGCCGAGCCAGCAGAGGGCAAGTCCGGGAAGCACGAGCTTGAGCAGGGTGTCGACGAGGTTGGTGAGGACCGCCCAGCGGGCGAAGGCGGGTGACTCGAAACCCCACGACCGCGCCATCCGCCAGTTCGCGACCGTGCCGGCCGCGCCACCCAGGGGCAGGAGGTTGGAGACGAACGACCCGCTGAGGTTGAGCAACAGGGCCCGGCGGTGGGAAAGGCCGGGCATCGCTGCGGTGAGGGCCGGTGTGTGCACCCACAGACCGGCCAGCCAGAGCACCGTGAGGACGACCAGCTGCCCTGCCGTGAGGCCCCTGAGCGCGGTCGCGATGTCGGCCCACTCGGCGCCGGCGACCTTGGGGAGGGCGAGCGCGACGATGCCGGTGGCGAGGGCCCCGGAGACCAGGAGCTTGGCGGCCCTCCGCCCGCCGCGGCCGCCCCCCGGCGCGCGGCGGCCGACCCGAACCCGCGAGGTCACCGGCCGCAGTGGTGCGGTCAGTGCCGTCGGCGGGATCAGCTCGGTGTGGAGGGCCATGCGGGTACCGTCCCGCGAACGTGGCAGTCGCCACATCCGGGCAGATACCCAGTTCGACCCTTGGTGTGACTAGTTCTTCTCAGGGTCGACCCTGAGAGGGCCTCAGTGGATGTGGTCCTGCCAGTCGGCCGGCACCGCACCGGCAGGGCCGGGCGCCGGCTGGTCCAGCGGGTGGTGCAGGGGCTCGGCCAGCTCCGGACCACGTAACCCCTTCCCCGCGGCGTAGTCCCAGAACCAGTCCTCCCCCGGTTCGTAGGAACGCACGACGGGGTGACCGCTCTGCTCGTAGTGGTGAGTGGCGTGCTGGCCGGGTGAGGAGTCGCAACAGCCGATGTGACCGCACTCGGCACACCGGCGCAGATGCACCCACCAGCCCTGTGCCGCAAGGCATTCCACGCAACCGGGACCGCTGGGAGCCACGCTGACGTCGATCCCCGGGGGCCCGCCCTGTTGCTCAGTCATGACTCGAACCTAGGCCTGACGCCGCGACCCCGCCAGCACTGACCCACTCGCCCGGTGCTGGTCGCCGACGCGTCGGTCTCGCCGCGCCGCCCCGCATCGGTCGCGTCAGTCTCGTCCGCGCGCCTCGTCCAGCGCCTCGGCCGCGGTATGCCGCGCGGCCTCGGCCCGCTTGCGCGCCCGGACCGCGTCGGTGACCGCCTCCAGGGCGCGCTCGTCCGCCTCGCGCGCCTTGGTCAGCTGTCGCTCGACGACGGCCAGCCGCTCCCTCGTTTCCTCGGCCCGCCCGCGGGCCGCATCGACGGCCGCCTGCGCGTCGGCGAGGGCGTGCTCGGCGGCCTCGAGGTCCTCTTCGAGCTGTTCGGCCGTGGGTGGTTCGTCCTCGTCACCCTCGTCGTCCCCGCCCGAGCCGTCCACGCCCCGACCCGATGCGGCGCCGGAGTCCGTGTCGTCGCCACCCGGGCCCTGGCCGCGGCCGCCCGGGAGGATCGTCAGGATGGCACCACCCGCGGTGCGTGCCACGGCCTCGTCGAGGTCCACCTCGCCGAAACCGCTGTAGGACAAGGCCCTCGTCAGCTGCCCGGAGGTCACGGCGGCCGAGGCGCGCTCGTCTGCCAAGGCGGCGATCGCCGTGGCCCTGACGTCCTGCTGGGCCGCCGCGCTGAGCTTGCGCCCGGCCGAGGCGACGGACTCGGTGGCCGCCCGGACGAACCCGTCGACGGCGGCGTCACGCTCCCCCCGCATCGAGCTGAGCGTCCCTGTGTCGAGGCGGGACTGAGCATCCCGCATCTGGGCGCCCAGGTCGGTCAGGGTCGCCACGACATCCGCGGCCGTGCGCACCGTGAGGTTGACCGCCCACGCGGCGAGGCTGGGCTTGCGGAGCTTGCCGATCTCGGAGGCGGTCGACGCCTGGCCGTCCGCCTTTGCGGCGGCCACGAGGGCTGACCGAGCCGTCATGAACTCGTCCGGCGCAGCGGCATACAGGCTCTGCATGGCGGTGGCGAGCGGGTCCTGACCGGGGGTCTCAGGCATCGCCGTCCTCCAGACCCATCAGGCGGGCGCCGTTGTGCCACAGCACCTTTCGCATCCAGTCGTCGCCCAGGTCGAGGCGGTGAAGGGCCTCGAGCTGGTGGGCGTAGGGGTAGGGGATGTTGGGGAAGTCGGTGCCTAGCACCACGCGGTCGCCCAGACCCGCAAGACGGTTGACGTAGGCGGGAGGCAGTGGCGCGAACACGTTGCTGAAGTCGGTGCCCGCCATGGTCGTGTCGAGGTGCACCCGCGGAAACCTCTCGACGAGGTCCGCGAACGCGTCGTACTCGCTCATGCCGAGGTGGGCGATGACCAGGGTCAGCTCGGGGTGGCGGTCGAGGACCGCGGCGACCGCACCCGGCCCTGTGTGGGCACCCTGCTTGGGCGCCGACCCGGCGTGCAGCACGACCGGCACGCCGGAGCGCTCGAGGGCCTGCCAGGCCGGGTCGAGGACGGGGTCGGCCGGGTCGTAGCCACCCACCTGCACGTGCATCTTGAACAGCCTGGCGCCGGACTCCAGGGACCGCTCGACCTCCTCGCCGACACCGGGTTCGGGATACAGCGTCGCGCAGTGGACGGCGCCGTCCACCCGGCGCGCGAACTCGGCGCACCAGTCGTTGAGCCAGGCGGCCATGCCCGGTTTGTGCGGGTACGCCAGTGCCGGGATGGCGCGCACGCCCAGGGCCCGCAGGGTCGTCAGCCGGGTCGCCTCGTCGTCGCGGTAGTGGATCGGCCACGGCTGGCCGTAGTGGTCGGCGCCGGCGTCGAAGTAGGCCCACACCTTGGCCAGCATGGGCTCGGGGAGGAAGTGGATGTGGATGTCGGCCAGACCGGGCAACCCCAGCGCCTGCCAGTAGGCAGGGACGTCGGCGTCGGCGCGGGGTGCAGTGAGCAGCGACGAGGGTGACGGGGCCACGGTGGCGACGCTACGGCATACCGGGCGATGAGTTTGGGGACCGCGGGCGGTCAACACCTCAGGACCGGTGTGCCGCGGCCTCGCCAGCGGTGCCCCGGCCGCCACCCCGCAACCCCGCAACCCCGCAACCGCCCAGGATCCACGACCCGAGGAGAGCCTCATGCCCCGTCAGTACGTCTGCCTGTGGTTCGACCACCAGGCCGAGCAGGCCGCCACCTTCTACACCTCGGTGTTCCCGAACTCGACGATCGGCACCGTCGCCCGCTACCCCGAAGGCAGCGGTGACCGTGCCGGAGAGGTGCTGACCGTCGGGTTCGAGCTCGACGGCGTCCCCTACGTCGCGCTCAACGGGGGTCCGCAGTTCACCTTCGATGAGGCCATCTCGATCACGATCGACTGCAAGGACCAGGCCGAGATCGACCACTACTGGGACGCCCTCACGGCCGACGGCGGCAAGCCTGGTCCGTGCGGCTGGCTCAAGGACAAGTTCGGGCTGTCGTGGCAGGTCGTGCCCGAGAACTGGGACGACATCGCGAGCGGCGACCCCGACCGGGCGGCCAAGGTCTTCGGCGCGATGATGACGATGGGCAAGCTCGACATCGCGGCCCTCGAAGCCGCCGGCAACGCCTGACCTGCGGCTACTCCGCGCAGCCCGCTGGCACCCCCGCGGCCCTTGTCACCACCCGGAGAAAACCGTGTGTGGGATGACGGTCGACGGGTCTAGGCTTTCTCGTGCGCTACGCAAAGTCGCGGGGAGCGCCACCCAACACTCATTCCCGAGAGGACTCCCGTGTCTGCACCTGCCACGACACCTGTGGAATACCCCGAGAAGATCGATGCTGCGGTCCTGAAGGTCGCCGGCGTCGTCGTCCTCGGGGCGATCATGTCGATCCTCGACATCACCGTCGTCAACGTCGCGCTGCGCACATTCCAGACTGCTTTCGCCGACGGCGGGCAGCCGCTCGCCTACTCCAGTGTCGCCTGGACGGTGACGGGTTACACGCTGGCGCTCGCCACGGTGATCCCGCTGTCCGGCTGGGCCGCTGACCGGTTCGGCACCAAGCGCCTCTACATGCTGGCCATCCTGCTCTTCACGCTCGGCTCGGTGCTGTGCGCGGCGGCCACGTCGATCGAGATGCTGATCGGCTTCCGCGTGCTCCAGGGCCTCGGCGGCGGCATGCTCATGCCGCTCGGCATGACGATCATGACCCGCGCCGCCGGTCCCGCCCGGATGGGTCGCCTGATGGCGATCCTCGGCGTGCCCATGCTGCTCGGCCCGATCTTCGGCCCGATCCTCGGCGGCTGGCTGATCGACCACTTCAGCTGGCACTACATCTTCCTCATCAACGCACCCATCGGCCTCGTCGCGCTCATCTACGCCCAGTTCGCGCTGGCCAAGGATGCGCCGCAGCCGTCCGAGTCGTTCGACTTCGTCGGCATGCTGATGATGAGCCCCGGCCTGGCGCTCTTCCTCTACGGCGTCTCGTCCATCCCGGGCGAGGGCGGTATCGGTCACACCAAGGTGCTGCTGCCGGGTCTCGGCGGCCTGGCCCTGATGGCTGCCTTCGTCTTCTACAGCTTCCGGCCGCAGCACCCGCTGCTCGACCTGAGGCTGTTCAAGAACCGCAACCTCACGGTCAGCGTCCTGACGATGTTCATCTTCGCCGCGGCGTTCTTCGGCGGGCTGCTGCTGATCCCCCAGTTCCTCCAGCAGGTGCAGGGCGAGACGCCGCTCAACGCGGGCTGGCTGGTCGCCCCGCAGGGTGTCGGCGCGATGCTGACCATGCCGATCGCCGGGGCCCTCACCGACCGGATGCCGGTCGGGCGGATCGTGCCGTTCGGGCTGCTCCTCATCATCGGCGGCATGTTCACCCTGACCCAGATCGAGGCGGACTCCTCGCACTGGGGGTTCCTGATCCCCGTCCTGTTCGTCATGGGTCTGGGCATGGGCGCCACGATGATGCCGATCATGACCTCGGCACTCAAGACGCTCACCCACCACGAGGTGGCCCGCGGGTCGACGCTGCTCAACATCAGCCAGCAGATCGCCAGCTCGGTCGGTGTCGCGTTGTTCTCGGTCGTGCTCACCAACGCCCTCAAGGACAACGTGCCGACCAGCCAGGAGCCGGCCGCGATGGCCGGTGCCGCCGCCGACGCGTTCGCGCACACCTTCTGGTGGGCCGCGATCCTGGTGACGCTGACGCTGGTCCCGGCATACTTCCTGCCGCGCAAGCGCGAGAAGTCCCACCTGCTCGACGACGAGGGCGGCGAGCAGACCGCGCCGGTGCTCATGCACTGATCGACCGCTGGTCCGCAGGTGCCGCACCACTGGGACCGGCGACCGGAACCGCATCGGCGTCCGATCCCCACTGGGGGTCGGGCGCCGATTCGCGTCCGGTCCAGGGGCGGGCCCAGCGGGGCCACCACCGGTCCGAGGAGGCCGGGCGCCATCGGTCTTCGCAGCGGTGGCGCCACCGATCCCACTGGGGCGAGGGCGCGCTAGATGGGTTCGAGCAGGCGGGTCAGGAAGGTCCTGGTCCGCGGGTGCTGGGGGTTCGCGATGACCTCCTGCGGCGGACCCTGCTCGACGATGAGGCCGCCGTCGATGGACAGGACCTGGTCGGCGACCTGCTGGGCGAACTTCAGCTCGTGGGTCACCACGACCATCGTCCAGCCCTCTGCGGCCAGGTCCTTCATCACCCCGAGCACTCGTCCTTGCGCACGACGAGGACCCCGGTCGTCTCGACGTAGGGATCGCTGAGGTCGTAGCGCGCGTTGCGCTCCTCGTTGAAGGTGATCTGGTTGGCGACCACGTCGAACCGGCCGGCCTCCAGCGCCGCGAACATCGAGTCGAACGGCGTCTCGACGTACTCGACCTTCACCCCGAGGTGCTTGCCGATCGCGTTCATGACGTCGATGTCGTAGCCGGTCAGGCCGCCGCCGGTCCCTCCGTGGTAGCTGAAGGGCGGGTAGACCCCCTCCGTGCCCACCTTCAGGACCTGGGGTATGCCGTCCTTCTCACCACCCGCGCGCGCCGCCGGTGCAGCGGAGGCGGGCACGGCGGCACACAGCAGGCCGAGGAGGAAGACGAACAGTGCCGAGGTTGCCCGTTTCACCCTGTCAACGTAACCGCGGCGCGACACGGGCGCCGCTCGCCGTTCAGCCGTCGGACTCCGAGCGGTCGCCCGCGATGTTGACCATCCAGCCGATCCCGAACTGGTCGACGCACATGCCGAACTCGTCGCCCCACATCTGCTTCTCGAGCGGCACCTGCACCTGACCACCGGTGGAGAGCTTGTCCCAGTAGCCGTGCAGCTCGCCGGCGTCGTCGCCGGAGAGGCTGACGGCGATGTTGGTGCCAGGGTTGTGGTCCATGCCGGGCGGGGTGTCGGAGGCCATGATCGTGTAGCCGTTCGGGGACTCCAGCTGGCCGTGCATGACGCCGTCGGCGCCAGGCTGGCTGGCGTCGCCGAACTCGCCGAACGTGCTGATCGTCAGCTCGCCGCCGAAGACGTCCTTGTAGAACTCCAGGGCCGTGCGGGCGTTGTCCTGGAACTGGATGTAGGGGTTGAGCCGGGAGGCCATGGGTGCTCCTGGGGGCGGGGTTGGACAGCCGGAACGACTCCGACCCTAGTCCCGGACGGGACCCACGTCAGGGGGTCGCAGCACGCCTCTTCGAGCGCGTTGGACTCGGCGTCGACCCCTGATGACATGGGTCGAACCACCGATCCACTGCTCAGACCGCGCGGAGCTTCTCCAGCCGGGTGCGCAGCGCTGCCTCGCGGTGGGCGTTGCCGTGCAGGGCGAGGTACCGGCTGCCGTAGACGGCCAGCAGTGCGTCGTCCAGCCGCCGGACGGCACCGGCGGGGTAGCGGTAGCCCATCCGGGCGTTGATGCCCTCGAGGTCGATCGAGGACAGCAGCCCGCCCAGCTCGTCGAGCGAGGTGATGCCGAGCTCGAGCAGCAGCCCGGAGATCCATGCGTAGTGGTCGGTGCGCGACCAGCCGGCATCCTGGAACTGGCCGGCGAGGAAGGTCGCGAGGTCGGAGGCGCTGATCCGGGGGTCGTCCTCGTCCACGGCGAGCCGCTGCCCACCCATCGTGGCCTGCAGGGTGTCGCGGATCTCGGAGAACTCCCGGTCGGCTAGCTCGAGGAGCCCGGCGGCCAGGGTGAACCGACGGTCGAGGTCGGGCACGTGCTCAGCGGGGATCGTCCCCTTGTAGCGAACGTCGTGCTCGAACTCGGCCCACGCGTGCTGGAGGATCGTGCGCACCTGCACCGAGGCGCTGCGCCCCTTCAAGGTCTCGTATGCCGCGGGCACGCCCTTGACCGGGTCGACCGCCACGAGCAGGTGGCGGCTGGAGTAGCCGAATCGGCCCTCGCGGGCCGTCTCGCGGCCCATGTCGCGGTCGTCGAGGATGCTGAACTGGTCGGAGAGCAGGCCGGCCACGGCGTCGACGTCACCGTGCAGGTAGGTCACCACGCGCACCCCGACCTGGTCGGTGATCTCGATCAGCGGGTCGGCGTAGACCTGTGCTCCGTCGATGGTCCTGGACGCCTTTGCCGCGAACGACGCGACGGACTTGGCGCGACCGGTGACGCTCACGTAGTTGATGCCGGCGTCGTCGAGCAGCGACGTGACGAGCGCGACGAACTGGTCGGTGTGTACGCGCAGCTCGGGATGCCACGCGGCATACCGTTGCACCGCGTCGTGCACGCTGGTGGGTTCGGGTCGTGCAGCCTCGTCGCTCACGAAGCACAGGGTATGGCGCCGGGAGCAGCTTCTCCGCATGCAGCGCCCGTGGGGCGGCAGCTACTGGCCGGTGCGGCCGTCGATGCGCTCGCGGATGAGGTCGGCGTGGCCGCAGTGCCGGGCGTACTCCTCGATCATGTGGACCAACAGCTCGCGCAGCGAGATGGGGCCCCGGGTGGCGTGCGTGCTCATCAGGTCGAGCGAGTCGGCGGCATCGACGAAGGCCTCGGCATAGGCCACCTCCTCGCGCCACGCGCGCCAGGCCTCGGCGACCGCATCGTCCTCGGCCACCGCCTGGTCGAAGTCGGCGTCGCGCTCCTCGTCCTTGCCCCAGAGGCGCGGCACCGGCTCGTTCGCCATCGTGATCCGGAACCAGGTCTGCTCGACCGCCGCCAGGTGCCGCAGCAGTCCCAGCAGCGACATCGTCGACGGCTCGACCGATCGCATCGCCATCTGCTCGGCGTCGAGGCCGTCGCACTTCATCTCGAAGGTGAGGCGGAAGTGCCGCAGGTAGTCGAGCAGCACGTCGCGCTCGCTGCTGCCCGCGCTCTCGTTTCCGCGAGGATCGTCCTCGGGGTCGACCCACATGTCTGGATATCTCTGCGCCTTGGATGCCATGGCGCCGATTCTGTCCGGCCGATGCGGGGCACACCACCGGATATCGGTCCTGCGGGGTATCTGGGGTCGCCGCTAGGTGACCACCCTCCACTGCTTGCCGTCGATCAGCTCACGGACGGCATCGGCCTGACCCGCGTGCGCGGCCGTCTCCACGATCACGTGGAGCAGCACCTCGCGGACCGACTCCATCCACTGCTCCCCCATGAAGTCAGGCCACCACGCAGGAGGCGCGTCGAGGTCGGCTGCTGCCAGGGCCGCGTCGCTGAGCTCGACCTCACGGCGGTAGAGCTCGCGGACATCGGCCACGGAGAGACCCTCGGGCACCTGCCACGCGGTCGAGCTCAGCCCCGCGATCGCCTGCGGGTCGCCGGTCGCGACCCCGCGCAGCCAGAACCGCTCGTCATCGAGAGCGAGATGGTGCAACAGCTGCACGCAGGACCACCCGGATGGCAGCACCGCGCGCTGCAGCTCCTCGTCGGAGAGTCCGTCCATCGCCTCGAGCAGGTGTCGTCGTTGGCCCTGGAGGTAGGCCAGCAGCACGGGTAGGTCAGCGGATGCCATCCGGCCACCATTCCAGACCATCCGTACCGACGTCACAGACAGCACGGGCCCGGCTCCTCACGAGGCGGCGCTCGTCGTCGCTGCCCGCGCACGAGCCGCGCCACGACGACGCTCGCGGCGCAGGTCCCACAGGTAGTGGTCGAAGTCGACCTCCATGGTGTGCCGCGGCGAGGTGTAGAACTGCCGCCGGTTGCGCTCGTGGTCGGCCCGCATCTGGCGCCGGATCTCGGCTTCGGGCGGCGGGGCGTAGCGGCCGGCGAGGCGCTCGGCGACCCACTCCCCCTGCGCCTGGGCGAGCGGCATGACGGCACCGACGGGCTGGAGCAGCCCGATGAAGTAGAGGCCCGGCAGGTCAGGATGGACGGTGCGTTTCCAGAGCGGAAGATCGTTGTCCCTGGCGGCGACCAGCGCCGGGTCGAGGAACGGGAAGCTGACCTTGTAGCCGGTCGCCCAGACGATGAGGTCGGCCGGCGCCCGGCTGCCGTCGACGAACACCACGTGGTCGCCGTCGAGCCGCGCAATGGCCGGTCGCGGCGTGACCCGGCCCGACCGCAGGGCGTCCCGGATGCCTTCGGACTGCACCGGGTGGGACTGGCCGGGCTTGTGCTTCGGTTGCGGCAGACCGAGCTTCGCGACGTTGCCGGAGAGTGTCGCGCCCAGCCGCAACCGCGCCGCCGTGGCCCACCAGGGCAGCCACCCGGGCAGTACCACCTGGTCGGAAGGACGACCGAGGGCGTACTTGCGCAGCACCCACTGGCCGCGCCGCTGCGAGAGGTTGGCGGTGCGGGCGACCCGCCCGGCCTCCACCGAGATGTCGAGCGCGGAGTTGCCCGAGCCGACGACGACCACGTCCCGGCCGGCCAGCTGGTCACCGGAGCGGTAGTCGTGCGCATGGATCTGGTCGCCGTCGAAGTCCCCTGGGTATGCCGGGTCGGGCCAGCGCGGGTCCCAGTGGTGCCCGTTGGCGACGAGCACCGCGTCGTAGCCGCGGAGCTGCTCGCCCTCGGGTCCCCTCGTGCGGACCTGCCAGGTGTCGCCGGACCCTCTGGCGACGTCGGTCACGGTGGTGTCGAAGGTGATCCGGTCGCGGAACCCGAAGTGGTCCACGTAGGCGTTGAAGTAGGCCGCGACCTGGTCGTGCCGGGCGTAGGCCGGGTAGTCGTCCGGCATCGGGAAGTCCGAGAAGGCCATCCGGGGGCAGGAGGTGTTGATCTCGAGCGTGTCGTAGCAGGCGGACTGGCCGTTGGGGTTGTCGAACACCCAGTTGCCACCGATGACGGTGCCGCGCTCGAAGCAGTCGAACGGGATCCCTGCCGTGTAGAGGGCCTTCGCCGCGGCGAGGCCGGACGAGCCCGCACCGATGATGCAGGCGCGGGGCAGCGTCGGGTCGGGTTCGATCGGCACCGTCACCGCCGGAACGAGATGTCGCTGCTTGACGAGGTAGGGCATGGCGCGATCATGGCACCGCGGGCGGGCCTGCCGCAGGGGGCCATGAGGTCCACCGCCCGTCGCAGCCCCGTCGCCAGATGCCCGGCCCGGAAGTCCGACTACCCTCGGTGACCATGCGGCATACGGTCTGGCTGGCGGTCGCCTGCCTCGCGCTCGGCGCGTGCGCGGGCACGCAGGCGCCCCCACGCGCTGCGACGTCGACGCAGACCGCCGCCACGACACCGAGCAGCACGACGTCGGCCACCAGCTCGACGACCACCAGGCCCCGGACCACGACGACGACCAAGGCACCCACCGTGAAGCCACCGCAGCCCACCAAGCCGTCGACCCCCAAGCCCTCCCCGGCGAAGCCCCGCACCAGCCTCAAGGGCGACACGAACGACGCGTTCGCGTTCGCGCCACTGAGCAACCCCGGAGACGTCACCGTGGAGGGATCGGTCTCGAGCTACAAGGCGTGGTCGACGTCCAAGGTGCTGGTCGTCGCCGCCTTCCTCGACACGGCATGCGAGGGTGACCCGGACAATGCCACGGCCCAGCAGAAGCGGTGGGTGACCGCCGCGCTCACCGCGTCCGACATGGATGCCGTGCTCGCGCTGCGCGACGCCATCCCCGGCAGCCCGGGTAAGGCGATCACGAACGTGCTGCGCTCGATCGGCGACTCGCGCACCGTCGCACCCGACGCGTCGCAGGGCGGCATGCAGTGGACCATCCGCGAGCAGGTGCGCTTCATGGCTGCCCTCAGCTCGGGGCGCGTGGTCTCCAAGGCCGCGAGCGCCTACATCCTGTCGTCGATGCGACCGATCGCCGCGCACCGCTGGGGCCTGGGCACCATCGGCGCCGGGCCGTTCAAGGGTGGCTGGCTGCGCAGCGACACCGTCACCCGCCAGATGGGCATCGTCGACGGGTATGCCGTGGCGATCATCACCGACCACGTCGGCCCGGCCGTGCTGCAGAGCGACGGCGACTCGGCCCACGTCGAGCAGATGAACTACCTCGCCAAGGTCCTCAAACGGCGGCTGGCCCTCGAGTCCGGCGGCTGAGCCAGCGGAGCTCGCAGACTGACCCAGCGCGGCTCGCAGAACGACTGCTGCGTGCCGTGCCCCCGTCGGCGGACGACGTTAGGGTGCCGGCATGCCTGAGGTCCAGCTGTCGCGCACCGATGCGCGCAGGATCGCCGTGCGCGCCCAGCTGCTCGACGCACCTCAGCCGACGGACCTGATGGACGTGGTCCGGCGCCTGGCCGCGGTGCAGGTGGACCTCACGACGGCCGTGGCGCCGAGTGCCGACCTGGTGTGCTGGAGCCGGCTGGGGAGCGCCTACCGGCTGGGGGACCTCGACGACCTGTTCGAGCAGCGGACCGTCGTCGAGCTGCGCGGCTTCCTGCGCCCGGCCGAGGACATCGCGCTGTTCCGTGACGAGATGGCCCAGTGGCCGGGTGTCGAGCCGTTGCGCGACTGGGAGATGGACATCGCCGAGTGGGTCTCCGCCAACGACGAGTGCCGGCTCGACATCCTCGACCAGCTCGAGTCCGAGGCCCCGCTGTCGGCGCGACAGCTGCCCGACTCGTGCGTCGTGCCGTGGCGGTCGAGCGGGTGGACCAACAACAAGAACACCCAGCGGATGCTCGACTTCATGGAGGCCCGTGGCGAGGTGGCCGTGGCCGGTCGCGCGGGCCGCGAGAGGCAGTGGGACCTCGCCCGGCGGATCTTCCCCGACGTCGCGGACGAGCTCGTGCCCGCCGACGAGGCCAGCGAGGAACAGGCCCGTCGCCGGCTCGCCGCCCTCGGGATAGCCCGCGCCAAGGCGGTCGAGGCGCCGGGTGAGCCCAACGACGTGGGCCCGACCGGTGAGGCCGCCGTCGTCGACGGGGTCCGTGGCCAGTGGCGGGTCGACCCCACGCAGCTCGACCGTCTCTCGGAGCCGTTCACCGGGCGCACCGTGCTGCTCTCGCCGCTGGACCGCCTGCTCTTCGACCGCAAACGGATGACCGAGCTGTTCGAGTTCGACTACCAGCTCGAGATGTACAAGCCTGCGGCCAAGCGCAGGTGGGGCTACTGGGCGTTGCCGATCCTCCACGGGGACAGCCTCGTCGGGAAGGTCGACGCCACGGCCGACCCGCCTGCCGGAGTGCTCCGTGTCGACGCGGTGCACGAGGACGCCACCTTCGCGTCGGCGGTTCGCAGGGCCGTGGACGCCGAGATCGAGGACCTCGCCGACTGGCTCGGCCTCGAAGTGGCGCGGTGACAGCGGCAGCTGAGCACGGCGTCGCTGGGGTCCTCCCCTCTCGCCCGGAGGGTCGACCCGCGGGTCAGGCCAGGTGGTCGTGGAGCGCGGTGAGCAGACGGTCGAGGTCGTCCTCGTTCGTGTAGGACGACAGCCCGAGCCGTAGCCCACCCTCGTCACCGAGACCGAGGGCTCGGGACGCCTCGAGTGCGTAGAACGAGCCGGCTGGCGCGTTGACGCCTCGTGCGGCGAGGTGGCGGGACACGTCCTTGCAGTCGTGCCCGTCGAAGGTCACGAGCAGGGTGGGAGTCCGCAGTTCGGCGCGCGAGTGCACGGTGACGCCGGGCAGCGTCGCGAGTCCTGCCTCGAGCTGCTCGCGCAGGGCCCGCTCATAGGCGGCAACGGCGGTCATCGAGATGGTCAGCCGCTCACGTCGCGATGCACCTCCCGGCACGATGCCCGCCATCACGTCCACCGCTGCAGTCACGCCGGCCAGCAGCTCGTAGGGCAGTGTCCCGAGCTCGAACCGCTCAGGCACGTCGTCAGAGGAAGGCAGCAGCTTGTCGGGTTGAAGGGTCTCGAGCAGCGCGGGGGCGCCGGCCAGTGCGCCGCAGTGCGGCCCGAAGAACTTGTACGGCGAGCAGGTGACCAGGTCGGCGCCCATCGCCTCACGGTCGACGACGCCGTGCGGCGCGAGGTGGACGGCGTCGACATGGAGCAGCGCACCCTCGGCGTGCGCCAGCGCGGCGATGCCGGGCAGGTCGGGCATCGTCCCGATGAGGTTCGATGCGGCGGTGACCGCGACGAGCCGGGTCCGGTCACCGACCACCTCCGCGAACGCGGCCGGGTCGAGCTCCCCCGTCGCCGGCTCGAACTCGGCCCAGCGCACCGTCGCTCCACTGTCCCGCGCCGCCAGGACCCACGGCCGGATGTTCGCGTCGTGGTCGAGCCGACTGACGACGACCTCGTCGCCCGGACCCCAGTCCTTCGACAGGGTCCTGGCCAGCTCGAAGGTCAGCGCGGTCATGCTCCGCCCGAACACCACCCCGGCCGGATCGGTGCCGAGGAGGTCGCCTAGCGCCGCGCGCGCCCCGACGACGGCGGACCTCGAGTTGCGCTCCGCCTGCGTCACCTCACCGCGGGTCGACATGGGTGACGTCAGCTGCCTGGCGATCGCGTCCGCGACGGCGCGGGGGGTCTGCGAGCCCCCCGGCCCGTCGAAGTGCGCCGCGCCTCCCTCCAGCGCCGGGAACTGGGAGCGCAACGCCTGCACGTCGAACGGTGGCGAGGTCACGGACGGGACTGGGGTCGGCGGCATACCCGAACCCTGCCACCAGCTCGCCCGCCGGGCCGGGTGACCCCTCTCCCCCGACCCGGCGGACTCGTGCCACGCTGGCGCGACACGCAGGACGGACGGAGGGTGACGAGCATGGCGCAGGACACCAGCCCGCGCGAGGACGCCTCCGACCTCGCCGCTGACCTGGTCGCGGAGGCGAGCGCCCTGCGCCGCCTCCTCGAGGACGGCTCGGCCGGCTCGGTCGCGGACGTCGACGCTGCGTTCGGACGGGTCGCGGGTCGCGTCCGGCTGCTCGGCGAGGCACTGGCGGCCGAGCACCGCGCCGGCGACACGCAGCGGCCCGCCCCCGCCGCACCGGTTGAGGTCATCGTGCCGGTCCTGGGTGTGGACGCGTGCGCGGCCGGCTGGGTCGGAGCCATCCTCGAACCGGGAGCACCCCGACCGCGCATCGCCGTCGCCGCGACGATCACCGGCCTCGTCGAGACGGTCCGCGAGTCGCTCGGCATCCAGGCCGTGGCGATCGACATCCCCATGGGCCTGCCTGACGACACGACCCGCGAGGCCGACGCGCGGTCGCGGAAGGTGTTGAAGGGCAAGGCGTCCACGGTGTTCACGACCCTCACCCGGGCGGCCTACGCGGAGCAGACACGGGCCGACGCCGATGTAGTCAACCGAGCCCTGACCGGTCAGGGCGTCGGCGCCCAGGCGTTCGGTCTGCGCGCCAAGATCCTGGAGGTCGACGCGTGGCTGCGTAGCCGTCCGACCGTCGCCGTCTTCGAGGTGCACCCCGAGGTCAGCTTCGCCGTGATGGCCGGCGCACCGATCGTGCCCGGCAAGAAGACGGACGAGGGACGCCGAGCCAGGCTCGCCGCCCTCTCCGGCGCGGGCGTCGCTTCACCGTCGGTGCTCACCGGCAGCGGGTATGCCGCGGACGACGTCCTCGACGCGTGCGCGGCCGCGTGGACGGCTGCCCGCCGCACCACCGGGGACGCGCGCTCGTTCCCGGATCCGCCCGAGACCTTCTCGGACGGCATACCCGCTGCGATCTGGGCGTGACCTGCCGGCGCTCCCCTCACGGTGCGCTCAGGCCGCTGCCCTCGGGGTAGATCATCCGGTCGGGAGCGCGGTTGGTGCGCTTGGCCCAGGGGTAGTAGATCGCGGCGGTGAGGACGAGTCCCACGATCCAGGAGATGTCTGCCCCGCCAAGGGCCTTGGTGACCGGCCCGGTGTACAGCGTCTGCGCGAGGAACGGGATCTGGGCCAGGATGCCGACGGCGTATGCGGTCAGGGCAGCGACGTTCCACCGTCCGTAGCGACCGTCCGGATCGTAGAGGCCGGGCACGTCGACGCGCTCCTTGGACACGAGGTAGTAGTCGGTGAGGTTGATGGCGCTCCACGGCGTGAAGACCATGAGCAGGACGAGGATGAAGTTCTTGAAGTTGTCGAGGAAGTTGGAGCTGGCGAGCAGGGCCACCAGGACCGATGCCGTGAGGAACAGGACGATCCACGCCGCCCGGACGACGGGGCGGATCACGACGTTGCGGCGCAGGGCCGAGACCGTCGTCAGCATCGTCATCGAGCCGCCGTAGGCGTTGAGCGTGTTGACAGTCAGCTTGCCGATGACGATGACGAAGTAGAGGGCGATGGCGATGGCGCCGCCTCCGGCGAGCTCACCGACGAACCCGACCTGGTTGCCCAGGAAGCTGTCGCCGCCCTGGGACGCCGGGACCGCTGCGATGAGTGCCCCGAGCGCCATCGCCCACGACGAGCCGAGAACGCTGCCGCCGAAGGTTGCCCAGAACGCGGTCCGCGTCGAGGTGTCCTCGGGGAGGTAGCGCGAGTAGTCCGCGACGTATGGCCCGTAGGTCAGCTGCCAGCCGGCACCCAGCGAGATGGCGAGGAGGAAGGTGACCACGTCGAAGGAGCTCTGACCGAGCAACGAGGCCGCGTCGTAGCTGCCGAAGAGCCGGATCACGAGCCAGACGAAGCCGATCGTGCCGGTGACCGTCGCGATCCTGCCCAGGGCGTGGATCCAGCGGTAACCCACGACCGCCACGACCGCGGTGAGGACGCCGAAGATGACGATGCCCACCGCATCACGGTCTGTCCCGAGGATCTCGTTGATCGCCTGGCCGGACAGCACGGTGCCCGTCGCAGCGAACCCGAGATACATGAGCACGACGAGCAGGAGCGGCAGGATCGCGCCGAGGACTCCGAACTGCGCCCGGCTGCTGATCATCTGGGGCAGGCCCAGTCGTGGCCCCTGTGCGCTGTGCAGGGCCATGACGGCGCCGCCCAGGATGTTCCCGATGACCAGGCCGACGATCGCCCAGAGGACATCGGCACCGAACACGACGGCGAGGGCGCCATCGACGATCGCGGTGATCTGCAGGTTTGCGCCGAACCACAGGGTGAACTGGTTGTTCGGCCGGCCGTGCCGCTCGGCGGCCGGGACGACGTCGATGCTGCGCCGCTCGACGCCGCGTGCCCGCTGTCCTGCGGATGTTTCCGGGAGGGGTGTCCTCGTGGCCATGTGCACTCCTTCGCGCCTCGTCCTCAGTCTGCCCCACCGTCCTACCCCATCGTCGATGGTGGCGCCCGCGCGTACCCTTGCGGTTACGTACCTGATCCGTTACATTCAGGGAATGGACGCGGTCATGCAGGCGCTGGCGGACCAGAGCCGGCGCACGGTGCTGGGGATCCTCCGGGACCACCCGGCGACGGCCGGTGAGCTGGCCGACGCCCTTCCCATCGCGCGGCCCGGGGTGTCTCGGCACCTGCGGGTGCTGCGCGAGGCGGGACTCGTCGAGGTGCGCCAGGAGGCCCAGCGAAGGATCTACAGCCTTCGCCCCGAGACCCTCGTCGAGGTGGACGAGTGGCTCGCGGACTACCGGGTCCTGTGGCAGGGCCGGCTCGACGCGCTGCACACCGAGATCGCACGAGGAAAGAAGGCGCGCAGATGAAGATCAGCGGGACGATGCGAGCACTCGACGAGACGCGCGGGGCGGTGCGGGTCGAGGAGGTCTACGACACCGACATCGACGACCTGTGGGATGCCTGCACCACGCCGGAGCGACTGGCCCGCTGGATCGCCAGGGTGTCCGGCGACCTGCGCGTGGGCGAGACCGTGGACGCCGTCTTCACGAGCACCTGGAGCGGCCCGGCGCGGATCGAGGTCTGCGACGCCCCCCACCACCTGCTGCTCACCGCGGAGCCAGGAGCCGACGACGAGACCCAGATCGAGGCGTGGCTGACCGCCGAGGGCGCGAGGACCAGACTGGTGGTCGAGGAGCGCGGCCTGCCCGTCACAGCGCTGCACTTCCACGGCTCCGGCTGGCAGGCCCACCTGGAGGACCTCGGGGCCTCCCTGGCCAGCGACGCCCCGGTCCACCCGGACGGGTGGTCGCCGGAGAAGGCGGCGCCGGCCTGGCACGCGCGCTGGACCGAGCTCACGCCGGCATACCAGGACGCAGGTGCCGGCTGATGTCCGACACGATCCGGCTCGACGGGACCACGGTGAACGCACCCGACGCACTCGCCCTGGCGCAGTTCTATGCCCGGCTCACTGGTGGCGTGGCCAGAGGCTCCTCGCACTGGGCCGCGGTCACCGGACCGAACGGGTCCATCGCCTTCCAGCAGGTCGAGGACTTCCGGCCGCCGGTCTGGCCGGGGAGCGACGTGCCGATGCAGATGCACCTCGACTTCCACGTCGACGACCTCGAGGCGACGGGGGCACGCGCACTCGCGGCGGGGGCCACGCAGTTGGGCTTCCAGCCCAACTCCGACCACTGCTTCGTGTATGCCGATCCGGCCGGTCACCCGTTCTGCCTGTCCACCTGGAGCGGTGAGCAGCTGGGTCTGGGTGGCGGCGACTGACCCGACCGGTCAGTGCAGCGTGGGTCGGTAGATGAGCTCCTGCGTGCGGCCGTCGAGGGTCCGCTGCTCCAACAGCTCCAGGTCGAAGTCTTCGGCACCCCCGAAGATCGGCTCCACCCCGCTCGCACCGGTGATCACCGGGAACAACGTCACCTGTACGCGGTCCACCAGTCCTGCGGCCATCAGGGCCCGGTTCATCGACAGGCTGCCGTGCGAGCGCAGCGGCACGTCGGACTCCTCCTTGAGGCGAGCCACGACCTCGACCGCGTCGCCGCTCACGACCGTCCCGTCCGGCCAGTCCAGCGGGCTCTCGAGCGTCGTCGACACCACGGTCGCCGGCAGGCTGACCATCCGGGTAACCCATGGGTCGCGTACGTCTGACTCCTCCGTGCTGTCTCCCAACATCTGCACGAAGGCACGGAAGGTGTTGGCACCGAACACCATCCGCTGGTCCTGCTCGTAGAGGGCAAGGCGGTGGTCGAGCAGCTCCGGGCCCTGCTTGCCCCAGTAGCCGGTCCAGTCGCCGGTGGCGGCGCCGAAGCCGTCGAGGCTGGTGAAGACGTCGAACGTGTACGTGGCGGTCATGTCGCTTCTCCTCGGATGGGTTTCCTCGGTCATGGGTACAGACCCCGCTCCCCGACAGGACTCATCGCTGGGCCTCAGCTTCCTCATTCCCTTCTTGTTCCTCGAGGCGCCCCGAGCCGGGCATCACTCGGCTGGTCTCTGGAGCAGCAGAGTCGAGGACGCGAAACCGAGCCGCTCGTAGACAGGCACGGCCCGATGGCCGGAGTGGACCGTCACCCGACTCACTCCCAGGCGCATTGCGTGCTCCGTGGCAGCCTCAATGAGCGCCGAGCCGACGCCCTTCCCGCGGTGCTCCGGCAGGACGAAGACGCTCTGGATGTCCGCCGACCGGCGAGTGGCCACCCCCGGCCGCGGCACCCGTGGGACGACCGCCAGCCAGGCCATGCCGACCACCCCGGACCCGGCGCGCGCGACCAGGGCGACATGGGAGTGCGCGTGGTCGGCCCACCACGCGGCAAGGTCGGCCCCGAAGGCTTCGACCGACTGGGTGCCCTGCTCGTCCGGGGAGGCGTTCAGCCACAGCAGGAGCGCCAGGTCGGACACGTCCTGCTGTCCCGCCACGGCGATGTCCATGCGGCCAGTGTTGCGCAGTGTCTGTCCTAGAAGCCGTCGCGGGCCATGTTGGCGAAGCGGGAGTAGTGGCCCTGGAAGGCGAGCACGAGGTCCTTGGTCGGGCCGTTACGGTGCTTGGCCACGATCACGTCGGCCTCACCCTCACGACCCGGGTCGGACTTGTCGCGGTGCAGCAGGATCACCATGTCGGCGTCCTGCTCGATCGACCCCGACTCACGCAGGTCGGACATCTGCGGCCGCTTGTCGGTGCGCTGCTCGGGTCCACGGTTGAGCTGGCTGATCGCGATGACCGGGACCTCGAGCTCCTTGGCGAGCAGCTTGAGAGCACGGGAGAACTCCGACACCTCCTGCTGGCGGGACTCGACCTTCTTGCCCGAGCTCATCAGCTGGAGGTAGTCGATCACCACGAGCTTGAGATTGTGCTGCTGCTTGAGCCGGCGACACTTCGCCCGGATCTCCATGAGCGACATGTTGGGCGAGTCGTCAATGAACAGAGGTGAATCCGTGATCTGACCCATGATGCGAGCGAGCTTCTTCCAGCCCGCATCACCGATGGTGCCCTTGCGCAGGTCCTGCAGCTGGATCTGCGCCTCGGCCGACAGCACACGCATGGTGATCTCGGACCGGCTCATCTCCAGCGAGAAGACGGCGGTGGCCATGTTGTGCTTGATCGCCGCAGCCCGGGCGATGTCGAGGCCCATCGTCGACTTGCCCACGGCAGGTCTGGCCGCCAAGACGATCATCTGGCCGGGGTGCAGGCCGTGGGTCAGCTCGTCGAGCTCGATGAACCCGGTCGGCACGCCGATCATCTCGTCAGTGCGCCCGGCGGCCACCTCGATCTCGTTGAGGGTCTCCTCGAGGATGTCGCCCAGCGCGTGGTAGTCCTCGCCCCCGCGCTTGTCGGCCACGGCATAGACCTCGGCCTGGGCGGCGTTGACGATGTCCTCGACGTCGCCGTTGCCCTGCTGGTAGCCGAGCTGGACGATCCTCGTGCCGGCCTCGACGAGGCGGCGCAGCACCGCCCGCTCGCTGACGATCTCGGCGTAGTAGCCGGCGTTGGCAGCCGTCGGGACGGCCTGGATGAGGGTGTGCAGGTAGGCCTGCCCGCCGACACGCTGCAGGTCGCCGCGCTTGGACAGCTCGTCGGAGACGGTGATCGCATCGGCCGGCTCGCCCCGGCCGTAGAGGTCGAGGACCGCGTCGTAGATCAGCTCGTGGGCCGGGCGGTAGAAGTCGGTGCCGCGCAGCCCCTCGACGCAGTCGGCGATCGCGTCCTTGGACAGCAGCATGCCGCCGAGGACCGACTGCTCGGCGTGCAGGTCCTGCGGCGGCACCCGCTCGTCGCTGGGCGGTGGGCCGTCACCACCGGAGCCGAAGGCACTCGTGCTCAGCTCTGCGAGAGACACCCGGACAACTCCCTGTCACCTTGTCAGCCGGTCACCGCTGCGCGGCCACCCGGCGGCAAACTCCACCTGTGTGATTCGAGTACACCAGCAGCCACCGACACACCTTCGTCAGCAACGCCGGAACCCGTGATCGGGCACAACGTATGGCTGCGGGTCCCTCCACCTCAAACCAGCGCTGTGGACGAGGTGGGGACAAGGTGTGCGCAACGCCCGGGACCCTTGTGCACAGCCCGGGGATAACCCTGTGGATTTCGACGTCGTCCGGTCCACCATTCGCCCTCTGACCTGCGGTTTCTATGATCCACCGGGTGTGGACCGAGGAAAGTTTCGGGCGTGTCCGCGCGCCGTCCACCTCGCGGGTTCATCCACCTGGGGCGCGACACACTCGCCCCGTCCGTCGTAGCCTGAGGACATGTGCCGCAACATTCGCCAACTGCACAACTTCGAGCCCGCCGCCACCTCCGACGAGGTGCGCGCCGCTGCCCTCCAGTACGTCCGCAAGGTCAGTGGCAGCACCAAGCCAAGCGCGGCCAACCAGGCAGCGTTCGACGAGGCGGTGGCCGAGGTCGCCCACGCCACCCAGCACCTGCTCGACCACCTCACCACGACCGCGCCGCCCAAGGACCGCGAGACCGAGGCCGCCAAGGCCCGGGCGCGCGCCCAGGCGCGCTACGGCGCCGCCTGAACCACCCGGCATACCTCGTGCTCTGACCGGGTATGCCGCCTGCTCGCCCGCGCGCGCCGGTGGCCTGTGGATATCGGCGAGGACCTGACGGGATCGCTGCGATGGTGGGGCCATGACGTCCTCACAGCAGTCCTCACCCTCGCCGTGCTGCCGCCGACGCGGAGCCGGGGACGGCACGACTGGTCGCACCGCTGGTCCGCCGAGGAGGGGGCCGACCCGGCCGCGTGCGACCGCCGAGCAGCCGCTGGGCGCCGGCCGCGGATCACCCACCTGGTCCTGGTCGACGGGCTCCCGGCCGACCACTGGGTCGAGGACGGCAGCGACGGGCGCTGGGAGGCCCGGGCGCGACGCCGCGGCGCCCCGCCATCTAGCGAGACATCCGCGCCGGCAGGAGGCGCGCGACCGCGAGCTGCGCTGGCTGGACGGCCTCGTCGGCGGTCGAGCAGCGCTCCTCGCCCTCGATGTCCGGCCCCTGGTGACACGGCCGGTCGACCTGGGAGCACTGCCCGCCGACCTGCGGCACAGGGCCGCAGGCCGTCAGCGCCGCGTGCGACCGGTGGGTGACCGAGGTGTTCGCCGACGACGAGCTGGTCGCCGCCGGCTCGGCACCTGTTCGAAGCCGCCCTGGCCACCGACCCGGGGATGCTCCAGCGCAGCGCCCGCGACGACACCGCCACCGGCGCGCTGGTGTGGGCCGTCGGACAGGCGAACGGGCTCATCGGGCCGGAGGGTCAGGTCCTGGCCCGGGACCTGTGGCCGCCGGTTGGGGATACCGCCGTCGGCCGCCGGGCGCGGGGCCGCCATGCTCGAGCGCCTCGCCCCGGGCGCGGACCTCCTCGTGCCACCCGCCGGCGCACCGCGACTGCGGGCGACCGGCCTGCCCGGTGCGCTCGTCGCCGCCACCCGGTCCCTGCTCGTCGCGCGACGCGACCAGGCGCTCGGCACGGCCGGCTGACCGGGATCTCGCCCGTCACCTCACCCGCAGAGGGTGCGGCGCAAAAGCCTTTGATCGCACCGACGACCAGCCACCAGAATTCCTTGTCATGGCCAAGCGATGAGTTCCGCGACCGAGACCGGTCTGATCCTGTGAACCCGCCGACCAAAGGACTTCTGACATGACTACCACCGCTGAACGCCTGGGAGCTCCCGAACCGGACCGCCACGGCGCCCGCCATCAAGGTCCGACCGGTGGCCCCGGACCGGCCCGAGGTCAACGTCAACCTCGTGATGCGGATCCTCACCCTGTCCACGTTCGTCGTCATCCTCAACGAGACGATCATGGTCAACGCGATCCCGCGGCTGATGCGCGACTTCGCCGTCCCGGCCACGAGCGCCCAGTGGCTGTCCACCGCCTTCATGCTCACGATGGCAGTCGTCATCCCGGCCACCGGCTGGTTCCTCCAGCGGGTGACCACCCGCACGGCATACGCCCTGGCGATGGGGCTGTTCCTCGTCGGCACCGCGATCGCCACGGTCGCGCCCACCTTCACCGTCCTGCTCGGCGCCCGCGTCGTGCAGGCGAGCGGCACCGCCGTGATGATGCCGCTGCTGATGACCACGATGATGACGCTGGTGCCGCCGCAGGAGCGGGGCAAGGTGATGGGCAACGTCACGCTCGTCATGTCCGTCGCGCCCGCGCTCGGGCCGGCCGTCTCGGGGCTGCTGCTCCAGCTCGGGTCCTGGCGGCTGATCTTCGCCGTCGTGCTGCCCATCGCCGGCGTCATCGGCCTGCTCGGCCTGCGGGAGCTCGTCAACATCGGCGAACCCCGCGTCACCCGGATCGACTTCCCGAGCATCGTCCTGTCGGCCGTCGGCTTCGGCGCCCTCGTCTACGGCCTCAGCGGTCTCGGCGAAGGCGGCCGCTCCACCCACACCGTCCCGCCGGCGGTCGTCACGGCGGTCGGCGTCCTCGCGCTCGTCGCGTTCGTCGTCCGCCAGCTCAGGCTGCAGCGGGGCGGTGAGCCGCTGCTCGACCTGCGCACGCTGACCTTCGCGCCGTTCGCGATCGCCCTCGGCCTGATGTGCCTGACCTTCATGGCGATGATGGGCGCGATGATCCTGCTGCCGCTCTACCTGCAGGACGTCCTCGGCCTCAGCACCCTGATGACCGGGCTGCTGCTGATGCCCGGTGGGCTGGTCATGGGACTGCTCGGCCCGGTCGTCGGCCGCGCGTACGACCGGTTCGGCGCACCCCGGCTCGTCGTCCCCGGCGCCGTCGTCATGGCCGTCACCCTCGCCCTGTTCACCCGCGTCGGCCAGGACACCTCACCCTGGCTGGTGCTGGCCGACTACGTCGCGCTGATGGCCTCGCTCGGCCTGGTCTTCACCCCCGTCTTCACCTCGGGCCTGTCGGTCCTGCCGCCGCACCTCTACGCCCACGGCAGTGCGGTCCTCGGCTCGCTGCAGCAGGTCGCTGCCGCCGCCGGCACGGCCATCGTGGTCAGCGTGATGGCAGGCCGGGCAGCCACCGCCGCCGCCGACGGAGCCAGCCAGCTCGGCGCGCTGAGCAGCGGCGTCCGCTGGGGCTTCGGGGTCGGCGCGGTGCTCGCCCTGGTCGTGGTCGCCGTGTCGTTCGCGGTCCGCACCCCAGCAGTGCCGGACGGACAGGACGTGCCTGCGGGTCACTGACCCACTGCACGGCCGGTTGGCGGCCCCCACCTCTGGCCACCCACAGCGCAGCAGGACCACGATCCAGTGGCCCGGTGCGCGACGGGTGGCCAGAGGTGCGCTCGGGCGGGACGACAAGGGTCAGGGCGACTTCGCCTGCGCCGCCTCCTCGGCCACCTGGTGGCACCGGGTCAGCTCGTCCGAGCTCATCACGGTCAGCGGCACGCCCTGCTTGGCCGCCACCGCCCCCAGCAGCCGGCACAGATCCTCGACCTCGGCCGAGCTGGCCGGCCCCTGCGCGCCATCTGGGTTGTCCTGGTTCTGCAGCCGGTTGACCACCTCGTCGGCGACCTGGCCCGAGCTGGGGCCGCTGTCGTTGTCGTTGTTGGCACCGCACGACGCGAAGAGGATCAGCACCAGGACGACATTCACCCAGGTGGACAACCGCACGAGCGGTGGTTTCCCCGACGGCTGGTTCGGCTGCTGGTAAGGCTGCTGGATCTGCGACACGTGGTCCCCCCGGTGGTTCGATCAGCTCTGACGCGCGCCATTGTGACGCGGCGGCGGGCATGCTGGCTCCGTGACACACCCCGTCGTCGAGGCCATCCGGGCCGCCCTTGCCGTGGCCGGCGACCCAGACCGCGCAGCTGCCCAGCAGGCCTACATGAAGTCCTCGATGCCCTACCGCGGCATCACCTCCCCCCAGCTCAAGGCGCTGCTGCGCCCGATCCTGGCCGACCCGGCATACCGGGTCGTGGATCGTCGCGACTGGGAAGGCGCCGTGCGCGAGCTCTGGGACGGTGCCACCCACCGCGAGGAGAGGTATGCCGCGACGGCGCTCACGGGGCACCGCGCCTACCGGGGATGGCAGGACCCCGACGCCGTCCCCCTCTATCGGCACCTCGTCGTCACGGGTGCGTGGTGGGACCACGTCGACGAGGTCGCCAGCAACCGGATCGGTCCGATCCTGTTGTCGCACAACGAGAGTCATGACGCCGATCGTCCGCGAGTGGGCGACCGACGACGACCTCTGGCTGCGCCGCACCGCCATCATCAGCCAGCTGACCTTCAAGGAGCAGACCGACCTCGCCCTGCTCCGCGAGGCGATCGAGCCGAACCTCTCCGACACCAGCTTCTGGATCCGCAAGGCGATCGGCTGGGCCCTGCGGCAGCACGCGCGCACCGACCCGGACTGGGTGCGCGCCGTCGTCGCCGAGTACGGCGAGCGGCTCAGCGGGCTGAGCCGCCGCGAGGCGCTCAAGCACCTCTGAGCGCACCCGGATAACGGGGTTGCACGACGAACGGCAGGTCCTAGCCCACGATTCGCCGCGCACGGCCGTTCCGCGGACGACGAACCGCGCCACCCCCAGAGCGCGCCACCGCGGACCCGGCAGCCACCAGGAACGCCCCGCCGATCCGGCCGGCATCGGACAGCGACCCGGCCGCCGCAGCACCCGCCGAGGAGCCCGACCAGGAAGGCCGAGATCAGCCACGCGAACGCCTCGGTCGTCGTGCCGGGCGGCGCCATCGCGTCGACCAGCTGGAAGACGCAGGTCAGCACCGGTGGCAGCCCGACCCCGCTCGCGACGGTGAGCAGCCCCATGACCACGGGGCTCGACGGGACCCAGGCGAGCGCGGCATACGTCAGGGCGAGTACCCCCAGCCCGAGCAGCAGGTCACGGCGCGGGTCGCGGTGTGGCGCGCGCGGGCTGTAGGCCACGCCGCCGATGAGCGCCCCGAGGGCGTTGGCGGCGACGAGCCACGGCGCCAGCCCACGGTCGCCGACCGACTCGGAGTAGGCGACCAGCGCCACGGCCGGCACCCCGATGGTCAGGCCCACCAGCGCGACCGCGGCGTAGAGGACGCACAGCCGCCGCGAGCGCAGCGGCCCGAGCCAGTGCCGGTCCTCGTGCACCGGCGGCACCCAGGCACCGCGAGGCCCGGGACGCGACGAACCAGGCGTGCCCAGCAGTCCGATCAGGCCGGCCGCGACCAGGCCGCCACCGCTGCCACCCAGCTGGGCGACCAGCACGAGCAGCGGCCCCAGCACGAAGATCAGCTCCTGGGCCGCTGCGTCGAGGGCGAACGCCGACGGCACCTGTCGCGGCGACAGCACCGAGGGCCACAGCGTGCGCAGTGCCGGCTCGAGCGGCGGGGTGGCCAGCCCGGCGAGCAGTGCCACCACGAGCGCGCCACCGGACGGGATCCACGGGAGCACCGCGAGCGCGAGGGAGGAGACCACCCCGCCGAGCACGAGGGCCGGGCGCTGACCGCGCAGGTCCATGACCCGCGACAGTGCCGGGCCGCCCAGGCAGCAACCGAGGGAGTATGCCGCGGTGAGCAGTCCGGCGCGGGCGTAGCCGCTGCCGGTGTCGCGGGCGAACAGGACCAGCGCCAGCGGCACCATGCCGTTCGGCAGTCGGCCGACCAGGGCGGAGAACAGCAGGCGGGCGACCTGCGGGCAGCCGGAGCAGCCGGGCGGGGCTGAGTGAGGGCCCGGATGCGGGACCGGCTGCGGCCTCAGTCACCGAACGGCCAGCCGACCTGCATCTGCGGGTGCTGGGCCTTGTCGATGCCGGGCTCGATGTAGTGCTCGCGGCCGAAGAAGGTGGCAAAGAAGTCGGGGGCATCGAGAGCATGCCCTCGATGTCGGTGGCCTGGCTCCGGTGCGCCTCGAGCGAGGCCCGTCGCTCTGCCAGGTAGTCCGCTGACGTCGACCTGCCAGGTGATCTCGGCCTCGGGGGTGCCGAGGGGGTTGCCGTCGTCCATCGGGCTGTCGGGGTCGAAGGCCTGGTCACCGGCGCCCGCGGCGACTGCCGCCTGGAACACCCCTCGGACGATGTCGCGGTTCATCGTCGACTCGAGCAGACGCGGTCGCCGGGCAGCGAGCTCGGCAGCACGGTGGACGACGGGGTGGACCTTGACGTGGTCGGGGTGCCCGTAGCCGCCGTGCCAGTCATAGCCCACGAGGATGTCGGCGTCCTCCTCGTCGAGGATCGCCGCCAGCCGACCGGCTGCCTCGTCGACGTCGACGCCGGGTGAACGCGCCCTCCTCGGAGTTCTGGGCCCAGCCGGTCATCCCCGAGTCGCGGTAGCCCAGCCACGCAATGCGCTGCACCCCCAGAGCGTCCGCGCTCGCCTGGGCCTCGCGTCGGCGCCAGTCGACCAGGGTCTCGCCCTCGGGCAGTCCGCCGGCTGGGAGCTCGCCGTGGTCCCCGTTGGTGGCGAACACGGTGACGACGCGGTGGCCCTCGGCGACCGCACGGGCCATCGCGCCCGCGGTCTGCGAGGCCTCGTCGTCGGGGTGGGCGTGGAGGAAGACGATCGTGGACACGACGCCATCATGCCCGCCCCCTCCGACGGGCGGCGACCACGTGGCCCTCGTTGGACGCCCTGACGACGGCCCGGACCGACCCGGCTAGCGTGGCGCGGTGAGCCAGAGCCCCCGCGAGCCGGCGCAGAGCGGTGACCTGACGCAGAGCCGCGACATCCTGCGGCTGGCCGTCCCCGCGTTCCTCGCGCTCGTCGCCGAGCCGCTCTTCCTGCTCGCCGACTCCGCGATCATCGGCCACCTCGGCACCGCCCAGCTCGCCGGCCTCGGCGTCGCGAGCGCCACCCTCATCACCGCGGCCAACATCTTCGTCTTCCTCGCCTACGGCACCACCTCGATCGTGGCCCGCCAGATCGGCGCCGGCAGCGAGCGCGGCGCCCTCGAGGCCGGCATCGACGGCACCTGGCTCGCCGTCGGTCTCGGCGCGGTCACCTCGGTCGCCGTGGCCCTCGCCGCCGAACCGCTGTGCCGCGTCTTCGGCGCCTCCGACGACGCCATCGGGTATGCCGCGACGTACCTTCGCATCTCGGCCCTCGGCATCCCGGCGATGCTGGTGGCGCTGGCCGCCACCGGGGTGCTTCGCGGGTTGCAGGACACCCGGACCCCGCTGGTCGCGTCGGTGGCCGGGTTCTCCGTCCAACGTCGTCCTCAACCTGCTCTTCGTCTACGGGTTCGGTTGGGGCATAGCGGGATCCGCGTGGGGCACCGTCATCGCGCAGACCGGCATGGCGGTCGGCCTCGTCACCGTCATGGTCCGACACGCCCGGCGCGCCGGCGCGACCCTGCACGCGCACCCGGGACGCGTGCTGCGGGCCGGGCTCACCGGCATACCCCTGCTCGTGCGCACCCTCGCGCTGCGCGCGATCCTGCTCCTCACCACCTGGGTCGCGGCCGGCCTCGGCGACGTGCCGCTGGCCTCGCACCAGGTGGCCGCGACGGTGTGGAGCTTCCTGGCGTTCGCCCTCGACGCGCTCGCCATCGCCGCGCAGGCGCTCACCGGCAAGGCCCTCGGGGCCGGCGACGTCGCCGCCGCCCGGGCCGCGACGACCACGATGATCCGGTGGGGCGTCTGGGGTGGCGCGGTCCTGGGGCTGCTCGTCCTGGCCGTGCACTCGCTGCTGCCCGCGCTCTTCACGACCGACCCCGCGGTGCGGTCGGCGCTCTCGGCGGCGCTGATCGTGGTCGCGCTCGGACAGCCGCTCGCCGGCTACGTCTTCGTCGTCGACGGCGTGCTCATCGGGGCCGGCGACGGGCGGTGGCTGGCCAAGGCGATGGCCGCGACCCTGGTGCTCTACCTGCCGCTGGCCGTCTGGGTGCACGCGAGCAGCGACGACCTCCTGGCCCAGGGCGCTCCCACGGGCGGTCGCCGTCCTGTGGGTCGTCTTCACGGCGTTCATGGCGATCCGCGCCGGCTTCTTCTGGTGGCGGATCCGCGGCGACGCCTGGGCCGTGACCGGCGCGGCGCGCTGACCCGACAGGTGGGCCAGCAGCCCGAAGGCGCTCAGGAGACGCGGGTGGCGGCCTCGCGTCGGGGGTCGCCGGCTGCGTCGAGGGTGCCGTCGGCGGACCGGCTGGCCGCCCCGACCCCGCCGAAGAACATCGAGGTCGCACCGTGCGAGAACGACTGCAGCCCAAGGCTTCTCACCGCGGCGGAGACCGCCTCGTCGTCCTCGTGGTCGACCCGCGGCGTGCCGTCGTCGAGGATCCGCACGTGCACCCGCGGCGCGTCGATCGCCTCCTGCATCGGCAGCGCCTTCGAGGCAGTGCCGGCCGAGCACCTGCATGAGCGCCGTGGTGATCCGGTCGGCCCCGGGGCTGCCGATCGCGAGCGCCGGCACCGTCGCGGGACCGGGCCACCGACGGGCGCCATGTTCGACGCCAGCCGGGTGCCCGGCGCCAGGGCGTGCAGCCCCAGCCGGTTGAGCTCGGGCTCGCCGAGGCAGTTGTTGAGCATCAGCCCGGTGCCGGGAACCGTTGCGCCGGAACCGTATCCGCTCGAGGCGGTGATCGCGCACATGGTGCCGTCGCTGTCGACGGCCGAGACGTGGGCGGTCGATGACGAGGTCGGCAGACCCGCCAGGCCGTTGCGGTCGATCGACTCCAGCAGCGCGTAGCCGTCCTCCTCCAGGTCCGTCGACAGGTCGTGCACCTGGTGCCGGTAGGACAGCACCCGTCGCTGGATGTCGATGATCCGCGACCAGTCCCACCCGGCCGCCGCCAGCTCGCGCAGCATCACCGCGAGCATCGGGCCACCGACCGACGGCGGCGGGTTGAGGGCGAGGTCCCACTCACCGAGGGCCAGCCGCAGCGGCGTGCGGACCACCGCCCGGTATGCCGCGAGGTCGGCTGCCGTGACCAGCCCACCTCGGGCGTCGCTGTCCGCCGCGATCCGGGCCGCGAGGTCACCGGTGTAGAGCGAGCGCGCGCCCTCGGTGCCGATCTGCTCGAGGGTGTCGGCGAGGTCGGGGTTGGTCACCACCTGCCCGGCAGTCACCACGGCCCCGTCGGCGCCCCTCACCAGCGGACGGGTGTGCTCGTCCCAGCCGAAGACCGACTCACCCGTGATGGCGAGGTAGCTCGCGGCCGCGCCACCGACGGCATACCCGCTCCGGGCCGCGGCGATGCTCGGCGCCAGCACCTCGCGCCACGGCGGCCGCCCCATGCCGGTCGTGGGCGATGCCCAGCGCCGCGAAGGCGCCGGGCGTGGCGACCGAGCCGTGCCCGGCATACAGGGTCAGGCCGCCGCCGTAGGAGGTGTGCACCTCGCGCAGCCCGGCGCCGAACCGGTCGGGGTCCTGGCCGCGGCCCGGCATCTCGACGTTGCCGTCGACCAGCTCGGGGTCGCCGCCGGCCGGCCAGATGCTGACGAAGGCGCCGCCCAGCCGCGAGACGATGCCCGGCTCGGTCGTCATGGCGCGAGACCATCGCCGCGATGGCCGCGTCGACGGCGTTGCCACCGGCAGTCGCGGCTGCGAGGCCCGCGTCGGCAGACGCCGGACCGGTCGCCGCGATCGCGACGCGTCTGCCCATGCGCCGATTCTGTCCCATGGCGCGGACGGCCTGCCATCGAGGCCGCCCGCCGCGGCCCATCGAAGCCCCCCAGCGGCTCGGGTCGAGAGTGCACGACACGCTGGTGCGCCGGACGGCGTCGTCAGCGTGTCGTGCACTCTCGAGTGCCCGTGGCGCGTCGGGCTACCTCACTTCGTGGTGAGGCGCAGGCTGAAGTCGGACGCTGTTTCCCTCACCCGACACGGTGAAGCCGAGGGCGGACAGCCCGGCGAAGTCCTTGGCCGTGTCGGCGCCCATCTCGTCCTTGAACGCGGTGACCAGCCCCGCGATGTCGACGTAGCCGGCGACCCGCGCCGAGTCGGCGTCCTTGACCGCGTCCTTGAAGCCGGGGGTGTCACCCAGGCCCGAACCGGACGCGATCTCGTCGGCATACCCGTCGGACAGCGACACGATGGTGCGGTCCCTGCCGGACGTGAGGGTCAGGCCACCGGCACCCATCCCCTGCCCGGCCGCGTCGGCGAGCTTCTGCAGCACCGCCTTGTCGCCGTTGGTCACTGCGGCGACCCGGAACTCGCTCTGGCCCTCGCCCATGCCACCGAAGACGAGCGAGAACTGGCTGCCCAGCGCGGCATACAGGTCGTCGGGCACCGAGACGCCGAGGTGTCCTCGAGCTGGGCGAGGCCGTCGGCGAACTCCTGCTCGCCGGCCGCGCCCTTGATCGCCTTCTCGAGCGCGGGCCAGCCCGGCCTTCAGCTGGTCGCCGGCGTTGGCCACGCTCACCGCGGCGAGGGTGCCCTTGGGCAGGGTGGCGAGTGTCGGTGCCCTTCTTCGACCCGGCGAACTTCACGCTCGGAGCCGTTGCGTGTGACCGGCGAGCTCGAGGTGCGGTCCGTCGAAGCGCAGCGCCATGGCCACCCGCCCGCTCGTCGAGGGGCCGAGGCCCGACGAGGGGAGACCGAAGGCCGAGCCCGGCGTCGAGCGACTTCGTGGCCGCTGCCGACCTGCTCGGCGTCGAACCACGCCGAGGCGATGCCGTCCTCGCCGAGGTCGCCCATGTCCTTGCTGAAGTTGGCCGAGTCGGCCAGGGTGCCCTTCTTGGCCGCGGCGACGATCGCGCCGAGCTTGCCGGAGCCCTCGGTGCACAGGGCGTACTCCTCGACGAGCCGGCACTCGCCACCGGCGCGCCTTGGCGACCTTGGGCAGGCTGGCCTTGGCCTTGCCCTCGTCGGTCACGGCGAGCGCGACGACCGGGGTGGGCTCGGCGTCGGCAGAGCGCACCGGGGACCGCGCCGATGCCGATGCGCTGGCCCAGCCACGGCTCGACGTCCTTGGCGTAGTCGACGCCCTTGAGCTGGCCGTCGTCCTGGAGGCCCTTGAAGATGACCTCGCGCAGGTCGGAGTCCTCCTTGACCTCGCCCTGGGCGTCGGGGAACTTGCGGATGAACCGGATGGCGTCGAGCTTCTGCCCGGCCGACGGGTCGAGGTCGACCTTGGCGAAGGCGAAGGTGTTGGCGGGCATGACCGACTCGGGCTGGGCGCCGCCACCGCCGACCTGCCCGAACGCGAAGGCGCCGCCGGCGCCCACGGCCACGATGGCGAGGATGCCGCCCACCAGGGCGATGGTGCGACCGCGGCGCGGCGCGGGCGCCGGCTGGTCGACCGGTCGAGGCGCGGCACCGGGCCGGGCGAGCAGGCCGGGCTCGGCAGGCTGGCTGGAACAGGTTGTACGGGTGCGTGCTCATGGTGTGGTTCCCCCAAGGCGAATGACCGTGCGAATGTCGAGTGCAGAGTCGGCGAGCCGCACCAGCCGATGGCACCGCGCACGACGGCCGGCTGTGTACCGATTCGTGACCACACCGTGTGGCCGCACGTTCGAGCGGCGACACGGGCCAGGCCCGCCGAACCGCGCGGATGACGAAGGGCCGGTCGCCACCCTGAGGTGGCACCGGCCCGACGCGGGAGAACTGGCTGGTGTCAGCCGGCGACGACGTCCAGCGTCACCTTGGCCTGCACCTCGGGGTGCAGGCGGATCAGCGCCTCGTGGCTGCCGACGGACTTGATCGGGGTCGTGACCTCGATCTTGCGCTTGTCGAGCTCCGGGCCACCGGCCGCCTTGACGGCAGCGGCGATGTCGGCGGTGGAGACGGCACCGAACAGGCGACCGGAGGCCCCTGCGTGCGCCTCGACCTTGACGGCCTTGTTCTCGAGGTTGCCCTTGATCGACTTGGCCTCCTCGAGGGAGTTGATCGCACGGACCTCGCGGCCCTTGTTGATCGAGTCGACCTGCTTCTGCCCGCCCTTGGTCCACGCGGTGGCCAGGCCACGGCGGAACAGGAAGTTGCGGGCGTAGCCGTCCTTGACGTCGACGACGTCACCGGGGTTGCCGAGGCTGGAGACCTCGTGGGTCAGAATGACCTTCATTCTCTGCGTCCTTCCTGACTCAGCGAGACGAGCTCGAGTAGGGCAGCAGCGCCATCTCGCGGGCGTTCTTGACCGCGGTGGCGATGAGTCGCTGCTCCTGGACGGACACACCGGTCACCCGACGCGCGCGGATCTTGCCGCGGTCGGAGATGAACTTGCGCAGCAGCGCGGTGTCCTTGTAGTCGATGTTCTCGACCTTCGCCGCCTTCAGCGGGTTGGCCTTCTTCTTGGGCTTGCGCACAACGGGCTTGGCCATCGTGGTGCTCTCCTTCTGCCGAGAATCTCAGCGGATGAGCCCTGGTCTCCCAGGGATGGTGTGTTTCACAAGTGTCAAACAGTGGGTATGCCGCGTGGCCGGCTTCCCTGCGGAAGCTTCCCACCCGGCATACCGAGTGATCTGGACCGGTCAGAAGGGGGGCTCGTCGTAGGACGGCGCGCTGCCGCCCCACCCGCCACCCTGCTGGCCACCGGACTGCTGACCGCCGGCAGGGGCTGCCTGCGGCCCACCCTGCTGGCCACCGGACGGGCCGGTCGCCCACGGGTCCTCCTGCGAGCCACCCTGGCCACCGCCCTGGCCGCCGCCGGAGAAGCCGCCGCCCCCGCCGCCACGCTGGGTCTTGTTGACCTTGGCGGTGGCGTAGCGCAGGGACGGGCCGACCTCGTCGACCTCCAGCTCCATGACGGTGCGCTTCTCGCCCTCTTTGGTGTCGTACGAGCGAGACTTCAGGCGACCGGTGACGACCACGCGGGTGCCGCGCTGCAGCGACTCCGCGACGTTCTCCGCGGCGTCACGCCACACCGAGCAGCGCATGAACAGCGTCTCGCCGTCCTTCCACTCGTTGGACTGCCGGTCGAACTGCCGCGGCGTGGAGGCCACGGTGAAGTTCGCGACGGCAGCCCCGGAAGGAGTGAAGCGCAGCTCAGGGTCGCCGGTGATGTTCCCGATGACGGTGATGACGGTGTCGCCAGCCATGGAGCTTGTCCCCTGTTCGTTGGTCAGGTCTGGTGGAACTGGTGGTGCAGGTTCAGTTCGGTGTGCAGGTGCAGATCAGGTGCGGCTCAGGCGCCGGGGCGCAGGAGCTTGGTGCGCATGACCGACTCGTTGAGGCCGAGCTGACGGTCCAGCTCCTTGGCCGTGGCCGGCTCTGCGGTGAAGTTGACGACGGCGTAGATGCCTTCGGCCTTCTTCTTGATCTCGAACGCCAAGCGACGCCGGCCCCAGATGTCGATGTTGTCGACGGTGCCCTTGTCCTTGGTGACGACGGTGAGGAACTTGTCGAGCGAGGGCGCGACGGTCCGGTCGTCGAGCTCGGGGTCGAGGATGACCATGAGTTCGTACTGACGCATGCTGTTAACCCGCCTCCTTTGGTCTATGGCGGTCACGGCGTTTCCGTGACAGGAGGGTTGCAGTGCGATCCCCCAAGGTCACACCGTCGAGGTGTGCCGCGGAGGAACCTGACACAGAGTACCGGGCCGCGCGGACAACGCCGAATCGTTGTCCACAGGCCCGACCCGACCCCGCACAACGGTCAGCCGAGCCGGACCAGCAGCCGGTCGGGGGCGTCGGTGAAGTCGCCGGCCAGCTCGTCCACGACCGCGTCCGAGTCGTCCGAGTCCTCCGAGTCGCCGTGCGGACCGCGAGCGGGAGTCTTCGAGAGATCCGCCACGTCCTGATGTGGCAGATCCATCAACGACTCGGGCTGGGGGTCGGAGTCGGGGTCTGCGTCCGGAGCGGGGGCGCGACGGGCTGCGGTGTGCCAGACCCGCCAGACGAGGTAGGCGACGGCCAGCACGCGGATGCCCAGGAACACGGCATACCAGCCGGGCGGGAGGCCACGGTCGGGCTTGGACAGCCCGCCGACGTAGAGCCACACCGCGACGAAGTGCAGCGCCTCGGCACCGGCCCAGACCAGGTGGTCGCGCCAGCGCAGACCGCACAGCGCCACCAGCGGCACCAGCCAGAGCGACGACTGGACCGGGAACGCCTTGCCGGTGAGCAGCGCGAGGGCCACGAGGACCAGCGCCACCTCGGCCACGGAGGGCCGCCGCGCGGTGCTCAGGGCGAACAGCGCGCCAGCGAAGAGCACCACCAGCAACCCGACGACGGTCAGCAGGGTGCGTGGCCCCTGTCGGGCAGGGGGTGCCCGACGAGCTGCGGGCACCATCCACGGCGAGCCCAGACCTGCGGGGCTCTCCCACCAGACCTGGTAGGTGCGCAGGATCGCGCCCGGGTTGCCGATGAGGAACGGCAGCAGCACCACGGCGACGGCGGCCAGCGCCCCGAGCAGGGTCCGCCCGACCGCCTCGAGCCGGCCGCTGCGCAGCCCGAGCAGGACCAGCGCCACGAGGATGAGCAGCGGGTAGGTGCGCGCCGTCACCCCGAGACCGAGCAGCGCGCCGGCGAGGAACGGGGTGGCGCCGGCTCCAGGCCCAGATGCCCGCGCTGGCGAGCGCCACCCCGAACAGGTCGGGCGACAGCATCGCCGTGAGCAGCAGGACGGGGCTGAGCGCGACCTGCGCCGCGTTGGTCGAGTGCAGCGGCCGGGACGCGGCGGTGAGGTAGACGATCGCGACGGCCAGCGCGGTGCCGAGCAGCGCCCACAGAGCGAAGTACCAGCGGGTCTGGTCGAGGAACGCACCATCCGGGACGAAGCCGCCCACCCACGCCATCACCGCGCCGGTCAGCACCGGGTGGTCCGACCGTGCGCCCGTGTCGCCGACGTAGGCGCCGAGTCCCGCGTCGAGGTTGCCGAGCTGGTAGAGCGACGGCAGGTCGGAGAAGCAGGCGTGCCAGAACTGGTCCGACCCCACCCAGCCCTTCTGGATGCAGTGCGCGCGCTCGGCCACCGACAGGGCCATGGTCGCGCCGGTCGCGACCATGAGCGGCACCAGGGTCGCGACCCACGAGGTGGCCCGCGCGGAGGCGTGCCGCCCCAGTGGACCGCCGGCGACCGCCAGCGAGCCACCCGGCAGCAGATCGGTATGCCGCGTCACGGGTCGGCGGTGCTCCGCGCCCGATCCGCAACGGCGCCGGTGCGTTGGTCTCGTCGTCTTCGTCGGTAGTCGGCGGCAGCGGTCCTGTGTTGGTCGTCTTGGTCGTCGAGGGCGTCGTGGTGGTCGTCGTCGGCGGCTGGGTGGTGGTCGTGGTCGTCGAGGTGGTGGTGCTGCTGGTGCTGGACGACGTCGAGCTCGGTGGCGGCGGCGGCGGGGTGTAGACGTCGTCGTCACCGACACCGGCGCGCTTCGGGAAGTCGATGACCTTCTGGCCCTTGAGTGCATCGGCCTCCATGAAGTCTGTCCAGATGTGCAACGGCACGGTCGCACCGGTGAGCTCGCCTGACTCCCGGTCCGAGCGCCGGGGACGTTGTTCATCGACAGCTCCTCACCGTTCTTGCCGGTGCTGTAGATGCCGACGGCGGTGGCCAGCTGCGGGGTGTACCCGTCGAACCAGGCCGCCTTGTTGTCGGTCGTGGTGCCGGTCTTGCCGGCGACGGGACGACCCAGGTTCGCGGCATACGTCGCGGTGCCGTCCTTGATCGGCTGCTCCATGGCGTCGATGGTGTCGGCCATGACCTCCTTGTCGAAGGCCGCCTTCTTCACCGGCTTGGCCTTGTAGGCGAGTCCGCCCGGGCCGCCGGTGACGCTGCGGATGAAGTACGGCGTCACCCGCGTGCCCTGTGCGGCGATGGTCGCGTAGGCGTTGGCCATGTCCAGGACGGTGACGTGCGAGGTGCCGAGGACGTTGGCGTAGTTGCTGCCCAGCGGCGCGAGCTTGCGCGCCTTGGACTGGGCGTCGTCGGGCAGGCCAGCGGCGATGGCGGCGGCCTTGGTCGCCTTGGGGCCGACCTTGATGTTGAGCTGGGCGTAGACGGTGTTGACCGAGTGGCCGGTCGCCCTGCGCAGGTCGATGGTGCCGAACTGCTCGCCCGGGAACGCGCCGAAGTTGCGCACGCCACCACGCTTGAGGAAGTCGGTCGCGGCGGACTCGTCCTCGAACTCCTTGAAGTACTGGGGACTGCGGCCGTTGAACTTGGTGTGGGTGCTGATCGGCTTGTCCTGGGACAAGGCTGCCAGCAGGGTGAAGACCTTGAACGTCGACCCGGCCTGCATGGTGGCCATCGTCGAGGTGTTGAACTGGTTCTTCTGGTAGTCGGCCCCGCCGTACATCGCGACCACGGCACCGTCGCCGGGCTTGATGGAGGTCAGGCCGACGCGCAGGGTCGAGGTGCCCTTGCCGGTGGGCATCCGGTCCTTGACGGCCGCAACGGCGATGTCCTGGGTCTTCTTGTCGATCGTCGTGACGACGCTGTAGCCGCCCTTGTCGATGTCGGCGTCGGTGAGCTTGAGCTTGGACCTCAGCTCACGCTTGACGGCGTCGACGATGTAGCCGTTGGGGCCGGAGATCGACGCGGCGGGCTTGGACTTGACGAGCGACTTCGTCGGGAACGCAGCCTTGGCGCGGTCCTGCGGGCGTCAGCCACCCCTGCGTGACCATCCCGTCCATGACGTAGTTCCACCGGGCCTCGGCATTCGCCTTCTGGCTCGCTCCCAGGCCCGGGTCGAACAACGAGGGCCCCTTGACGACCGAGGCGAGCAGCGCGCCCTCTGACGGCGTGAGCTTGGAGACGTCCTTGTTGAA